>DASREM010000030.1:0-159331 GCA_035652095.1 Terriglobales bacterium
ACTCGACGCAGTACTCCAGCTCGTTCCACCTCTCTCGCACTCAATGCCGTTCTCCCCAATCCAGCCTCCTCCATCGAAGGCCTAGATTAGGAGACATTTCTAATGCAACCAGAAGGGGACATTTCTAATGCAATTCAACAGTGTTGAACAATTCAACAATCGCCGAGTTCTTGACGCTCCAAAAAGGCTGGCCGCACCAATCTCGCCTCCCGCGCTGAACGCAGCACGGCGAAGGCTCATGTATGATTTCGCTCAGTGATGAGCGCCGGGTGCAAAGGTTGACGGCCGAAACTACAACCCTTACTCATAACGCCGGACGGACGGTTGCGCCTATGCAGGCGGGAATCTCGCGCGAGTTTGCCCGCCAGTTGATCCGTGCTGCCTCGAGCGAGCTTCCGGAATTACTGGCGGAGGCTCGCGCCATCCGCGATCGCTTTAAGCCCGGCATTATCACCTACTCGCGAAAGGTCTTCCTTCCGCTCACCAATCTTTGCCGTGACTATTGTGGATATTGCACCTTCCGCCGCGATCCCGGGCAGCCGGGCGCTCACACCATGAGCCCGGAGGAAGTGCTTGCAGTGGCTCGCGCGGGCGAGAAGTTAGGCTGCACCGAAGCCCTCTTCAGCCTTGGGGACAAGCCGGAATTGCTGTTCCCGGAGATGCGCGAGACTTTGCGCCACCTGGGCTACAAATCAACGCTGCACTACCTGGAAGCGATGTGTGAGTTGGTACTTCGCGAGACCAGCCTGTTGCCCCATCCCAATCCTGGCCTGCTTAGTCCGGAGTGGATCGAGCGCCTGGCTGCGGTCTCACCCAGCATGGGCCTGATGCTGGAAACCACGAATGCCGCACTACTCGCCCCTGGCGCCGCCCACGACAACGCCCCCGACAAGCTTCCCTCCAGGCGACTACGCACCATAGAAGAGGCGGGAAAGAGAAACGTTCCCTTCACCACTGGGCTCCTGATCGGCATCGGCGAATCCCTCGATGATCGGGTGGACTCCCTGTTCGCGATCCGCGAACTTCACGAACGATATGGGCACATCCAGGAGGTGATCATCCAGAATTTCCGCGCGAAGCCGGCCATCCCCATGCGAGACTGGCCTGAACCGACGGAACAGGATATGCTTCGCACCATCGCAGTCGCGCGCCTGGTGATGCCAAACGTAAACTTGCAAGCTCCGCCCAACCTCTCCGCGCCGTACTATCAGAACCTTCTGGACGCGGGCATTAACGATTGGGGCGGCATCTCTCCATTGACCCCGGACTTCATCAACCCTGAAAAGCCATGGCCGCATCTTGAGCAATTGCAGTTGCGGACCGAGGCGAAAGGCTATTCCTTGCGCCAACGACTGCCTGTGTACCCGGAATTTGTGCCGGCCGCGGTCGAGCGTTCTGGACTGCTCGCGGACAAGCTGCGCTCGGCTGCCGATCCAGCCGGTTACGTACGGAGGGCTGCATGATCGTAGTTCTCACCGGAGGGACCGGCGGCGCAAAATTCGTCGATGGCCTCAGCCAGGTCGTGGCTCCACAGGACCTCACCATCATCGTCAACACCGGGGATGATCTGGAATGGTGGGGACTCTACGTCTCTCCCGATATTGACTCGATCACCTACGTCCTCGCCGGCCTGCTCAGCAAAGAACGTGGATGGGGTGTGAAAGGGGACACGTTTTATTGCCTGCAGGCCATGGGGCAACTCGGCGAGCCAATCTGGTTCCAAACCGGCGACCGCGATCTCGCGGCACATATTTACCGGTCCAAACTCCTCTCCCAAGGCAAGACTCTCGCCGAAGCTACCGCCGAGATCGCCGCCCGCCTTGGGGTTCAGTCCCGCATCTTGCCCATGACCAATTCGCGCGTTGAAACCCGCGTGCTTACCCCCACGGTCGGCGAACTCAGTTTCGAAGAGTACTTTGTACAGCGCTGGTATCAGGATCCGGTGGACTCGGTTCGATTTGCGGGAGCCTCCGACGCTACCCCCGCGCCAGGCGTGCTGGAAGCCATCCGCAATGCCAGTGTCGTTCTTCTTGCTCCCAGCAATCCCGTCACCAGTATTGGTCCAATCCTGGCAATTCCGGGAATTCGTGAAGCCCTGCAACAAACTCCGGCCGGCGTGATCGCGGTCTCGCCGATTGTGGCAGGAGCGGCCGTGTCCGGACCCGCCGGCGCGCTGATGGCCTCGCAGAACTGGCCCGTTTCCATCGCAGGAGTGGCCCAGGCTTACCACGATTTCCTCGACGTGCTGGTCGCCGACCTCCGCGATCAGGAGTCAGCTGATGAGTTGCGCCGCTCCGGATTTCGCGTGCACTGCACCCGGACAATCATGCGCACAGCCCAGGACAAAGCCGACCTGGCCCGCGCCGTTCTCGATCTCGCGACCGGATTGACCAGGAGCAAAGCTGTTTCGGACCAGTCATGATTCTCGTTCCAGTCAAGAACCTTTCCAGTGCGAAACAAAGGCTGGCCTCGATTCTGGATCAGCCCTCCCGCACCGAACTCGCACAATCCATGCTTTTCGACGTGCTCGAAGCATTGGCTGCCTGGCCCAACCGCCCGGAGGTCGCCGTTGTCAGTAGCGATCCCTTCGCGTTGGAATTGGCCGATCACTTCCGCTTCGTTGTGATTCCCGACAACCAGAACATCAGCGAAACCGATGCCATCGAAATGGCCACTGAAGTTTGTGTGGAGCGTGGGGTCGAGAGCACCGTGGTCATTCCCGGAGACATTCCGCTGATCCAGTCGTGGGAGTTGGAGAAGATTCTCGAGCTCGCTCCGAAAGAAGGTTCTGTCCTGGTTCCCGCCGCCGATGGTCGCGGCACGAATGCGGCTTTTCGCCGGCCCGCCAACTTGTTCCCGCTTCGCTTCGGTAATGACAGCTTCAAGCCTCACCGGGCCGCCGCCACCGCCACGGGTAAACCGTGCATCATTGTTTCTTTACCCGGCATTGCACTTGACGTGGACAATCCCAGCGACCTCGCGCAGCTGCTGGCAGCGCCCGGCAACACCCGAACCCAAAAACTGCTTCGCGACTGGGACCTTTCCCAGTTGCCGCTTGCGGCCAACGAATAGCGCATGTGACGCTTCTCTGCTGCCTGAGGTACATTGCTTCACAACATGCCTTCCACCGATGAACTCCGGATTATTCCCGTGCCTCTGTCCCAGGAAGTCCGGCCGGGCGAAATCATCGCTGAGATCCTGATTAGAGCCTTGCGCCGTCAGCATCTAAAGCTATCCCATGGTGATGTTCTTGTGATCAAACACAAAATCGTTTCCAAGGCTGAGGGGCGCTTGGTGGCCCTGGATTCCATCCGTCCTTCCGCGGCTTCTCAAGCCTGGGCCCGGCAATATCACCTCGATCCGCGCGTCACCGAACTGGCCCTGAAGGAAGCGGTCCGGATCGTGCGCCGCAAGAACGGGGTTCTGATCACGGAGACCCCGCATGGCTTCGTCTGTGCCAATAGCGGTGTAGACGTTTCAAACGTGGACGGCGGCCTACACGCGCTGCTCCTCCCCGAGGATCCGGACCGTTCTGCCGCGAAAATTCACCGCGACCTGAAAAAACGTCTGAACCTTTCTATTCCCGTGATCATCACTGATACTTTCGGGCGTCCCTGGCGGGAAGGTCTTACCGAGGTGGCGATCGGAATTGCTGGAATGAAGGCCATCCATGACGATCGTGGAAGCCGCGATCCGTATGGCTACACTCTACGGGTCAGCATGGAGGCGGTGGCCGATGAATTAGCCTGCGCTGCCGGACTGGTCTGCGGCAAGCTGGCGCGCACCCCGGCTTGCATCATTCGCGGGTTCCGCTACCGTGCTGCGAAGGGCAGTTCACGCGAACTGATTCGTCCGCCGGCTGCCGATTTGTTTCGCTAGGTGTGCCACGACACGAGGGGTCGGGACGTGGGTCGCGCTCCCGATCGCGAAAAGGCTAGTATGCTGATGCAGGATGAGGATCCATGCTCACGCAATTAGAATTGTTTCACTCGCTTGACTGGTCAGATGTCGCATCTCATGTTTCGCCCGGGGTCCGCACTGCCCTTGAAGCGGTACTCGAAACCTGCGACGGTGCGACCCTCAGCCGAGAGCAATGCCTGCTTCTCTCCCGGGTTGAAGACAACGATCTGCTCGGCTTGCTGACTGCAGCCGATGCCGTTCGTCGTGAACTCGCCGGCAACATCGTCACCTACATCGTGAACCGCAACATCAATTTCACGAATGTCTGTTTCGTCGGCTGCAAGTTCTGCGCTTTCAGTCGCGGCCCCCGCGAGGCAGACACCTACTTCCTGGAGCTTGAGCAGGTTGCGCAGAAGGCACGGGAAGCCTGGGAACTGGGGGCTACTGAGGTGTGCATTCAGGGAGGGCTGCCCCACGGCTTGCCTCCTTACTACTACCGCGACATTCTTCGCGCCGTAAAATCCGCGACTCCACGCATGCATATTCATGCCTTCTCGCCGATGGAAATCGTGTATGGCGTTGAACTCACGGGCATGCCGCTGGCCGATTACCTGTCCATGTTGCGCGACAACGGCCTGGACACGCTTCCCGGCACGGCTGCGGAGATTCTCGACGACGAAGTTCGCCACATTCTTTCGCGAAACAAACTTTCCACCGAGCAATGGACGCAAGTCATCCGGACCGCGCATCGCAATGGAATTCGCACCACCTCAACCATGATGTATGGACACGTGGAAACACCCAGTCATTGGGTGAACCAGCTGCTTCTCCTGCGGGAAATCCAGAATGAGACCGGCGGCTTCACCGAATTCGTTCCCCTGAGCTTCGTGCACCAGAACACGCTGCTGTTTCATCAAGGCCTGGCGCGGCCAGGCGCCACTCTCGCCGAACATCTTAAGATTCATGCGCTGTCCCGAATCATGCTTGCGGGCTCCATTAACAACATCCAGGTCTCATGGGTGAAGCTGAATCGTAATCTCTCCCAACTCTGCCTGCACGCCGGGGCCAACGATTACGGCGGGACGCTCATGGAAGAGAACATCTCGCGCGAAGCCGGGGCCACAGCCGGGCAATACACCGCCCCCGAAGAATTTCAGTCCTTGATCCTCGAGTCTGGCCGTATTCCTGCCGAGCGCAACACCACCTACTCGCGGATCCGCCTGAAGACTCCCGTTTCTCCGTTCACGATCGAAGAGCTTGTCGAACCGGAGTTCGCATGAGCCGCACCATCGCGGTTCTTGGAGGCACAGGGCCGGAGGGTTCAGGTCTGGCGTTACGATGGGCTCGCGCCGGCGAAACGATCATCATCGGCTCCCGCGATGCGAAACGGGCGCAAGATGCCGCCGACAAAATCACCCAGAAATCCGGATCGAAAACTCCACTCTCCGGAATGGACAATTTCGCGGCCTGTGAGGCAGCGGACATTGTCGTGCTTACCGTACCCTTCGAAGGTCATGCGGCCCTGCTGAAACAGGTGAAAAGCAGCATCCGCACCAACAGCATCGTGGTCGACACTACCGTGCCCCTCGCAGCAGCGGTTGGCGGCCGCGCTACTCGCACCCTAGGCGTGTGGCAAGGATCAGCCGCGCAGGAGACTGCCGAACTCGTTCCAAAGGGAGTTCGCGTCGCCGCAGCGTTTCACAATACCTCTGCCGAAGTGCTGAACGGCGACGACGACGTCGAGTGCGACGTCATCGTCTGCAGTGACGATCCGGAGGCGAATGCGACGGTCCGAGATCTGGCAAGAAAAATCCCGGGGGTTCGCGCCTTGGACGGCGGAAAGCTTGAGACTTCTCGCATTCTGGAACACATTACCGCGCTGCTCATCGCTTTGAATATCCGGCATAAGGGGCATTCCGGCATTCGCATTACCGGCTTGCCAGACGCAGCATTCAAGTAATCTCCGCCGGAGAAACGGTTCGCTATGCCTGAGGCTCCGCCGCTAACCTCCGAGATGTTGCAGGAAATCCAGAGACTGTTCCCCCCTGAAAGCATCGCCAGAGTTTCTGCTCTGCTTCTGTCGTATGGAGAGCAAAATTACGAGCGCGAAGTCAATCGCGTGCGCTGGGGTCTTCTGCACGTTTCCGGAGATGACATCGTAAAGCTCGAGCGCATGGTGGCCATGGCCAAGCGCGATTACCGGGATTTGATCGTGGCCGCGGAATACACCCGGCCTCGGATGACGCGAAAACATGATGACTGAGGACCACAGAGTCATCGAATTCCGCCATGTTTCTTTCCGTCTTGCAAATGGGCGTGAGTTGCTTCGCGATCTCAACTTCGAAATCCATCGCGGAGAAACGCTGGTTCTGCTCGGGCGCAGCGGCTCCGGCAAGACTACGACCCTCAAGCTCATTAACCGGCTGCATGAACCGACTAGCGGCGATGTGCTGGTCAACGGCGAATCCACCCGACAATCGGACGTGATCCGGTTGCGCCGCTCTGTCGGCTATGCCATCCAGGATGTCGGCCTGTTCCCTCATTTCACTGTGGCCCGCAATATTGGAATCGTTCCCCAGATCGAAAACTGGCCTCCTGATCGCGTTCAGAAGCGTGTTGAGGAACTGCTCCAGCTCGTGGGGCTCGAACCGCAACTCGCGACCCGCTACCCGCGCGAACTCTCCGGCGGCCAGCGCCAACGGGTTGGCGTCGCTCGCGCGCTGGCGGCCGATCCTCCCATTCTCCTGATGGACGAACCGTTCGGGGCCCTCGATCCCATTACCCGCGCCGAATTGCAGCGCGAGTTTCTGTCCTTGCAGAAGCGGCTACGCAAGACCATCGCGTTCGTTACCCATGACCTTCACGAGGCCCTTGTGCTCGCAAATCGAGTGGCCCTGATGGAAGATGGGCGCCTGGTCACCATCCTTGCGCCGGATGAATTCCTGAAATCGAAAGAGCCATTAGTGGCGAAGTATCTCGACGCGTTCGGCACTCAGCTCGATCATCGAGGGCAATCATGAACGTCTGGCATTTCATGTTCCAGAACCACATCGAAGTTGTTGACCTGACGCTCGAGCACCTCTGGCTGGTTGGAATCTCCATCCTATTCGCGGTAGCGATCGGAATCCCCCTGGGAATTCTGATCACGCGACGTCCCGTTCTGAGCAAACCCGTGCTGGGCGCCGCCAACATCATTCAAACCGTTCCCAGCCTTGCGCTCTTCGGATTTCTTCTGCCTGCGCCCTGGATTGGCGAACGCGCCGACCGCCTCGCGATTCTGGCCCTTACCCTTTACTCCTTGCTCCCGGTGATTCGCAACACTTACACGGGAATCCGGAATGTCGATCCCGCCGTGGTCGAGGCAGGACGCGGACTCGGCCTCACCGATCGCCAACTGCTCCTGAAGGTGCAGCTTCCGCTTGCGCTCGGCGTCATCATCGCCGGGGTGCGCGTCGCCACCGTCATCTCGGTTGGCCTGGCTACAATCGCTGCTGCAATCGGCGCCGGCGGTTTGGGTGAATATATTTTTCGCGGCCTGGCCATGGTCAACAACCAAGTCATCCTCGCGGGCGCCATTCCCGCGGCCCTGCTCGCCATCCTCGCCGACGTGAGTTTGGGATGGTTAGAGAAGCGGCTGAGCCCCGGATAACTTTGATCTGCTCATGAGCCTCCCCCAACCCATCTCCGTGCTCGGAACTTGGTACTCGAACTCTTTGCTGGCTTTCTCAGCACTCTGTCTATTAGCGTCCTGCGGGCCTCCTCGCGGGGATCGGATCGTTATCGGCTCGAAAAATTTCACCGAGCAGCTGCTCCTTGGCGAAATCATGGCCCAGCAGATTGAGAACAAGACTCATCTGCCGGTAGAACGGAAGTTTTACTTAGCCGGTACTTACATTTGCCAGCAGGCGATTCTCGGCGGGCGAATCGACATTTACCCCGAGTACACCGGCACCGCCTTGACCGCGATTCTCAAACAGCCCCCGGAAAAAGACCCGAAACGCGTTTTCGATTCGGTCAAATCGCAGTACGCGACCCGCTTTCATCTGGATGTCGGCAGTCCCTTCGGCTTCAACGATACTTTCGCCATTGAAATCCGCGGAGAAGATGCCCGTCGTTTGAACCTGAAAACTATTTCCCAGGCGGCCGCCTACACTCCCCAATGGCGCGCCGGCTTCGGCTACGAATTCATGGAGCGTCCCGACGGCTACAAGGGGCTTGCCGCAACCTATGGCCTGCGCTTCAAAGAACAGCCCCGCATCATGGATCTTGGCCTGCTCGCCCGCGCTCTCAAAGAAACACAGATCGACCTCGCTGCCGGCAACACCACCGACGGACTGATTCCTGCCCTGGACTTGTTTGTACTCGAAGACGATCGCCACTATTTCCCGCCCTACGAAGCGGTCCCCATCATCAGCCAGGAGGCAATCCATCGTCATCCGGAGATAGGAGCCGCGCTTCAGCAACTCGCCGGGAAAATTTCCGACGATGACATGCGCCGCCTCAACTACGCGGTAGACGGACAGCGCCAGGACGCCCAACAGGTCGTGCGAGAATTTCTCAAACAGAAGGGTCTAATTTGATTGGGATAAACTTCTATTTAGGGCTCGCCTTGGCATCGCCTTCGGGTTGGGTCTGGCACTTGTGCCGGTTGAACGCGTCCTGGATTGCGGACTGCGCATTGCCCATGCGCGGGTCCCCTGAGAATTGTTCGCTACACTGCTCGCAGATTCCGAGCACCGGGACATTCCGCTCGCGCCTTATGATCCTTAAATTGCGTTTTGCCATACGCCAGTGTCCCACATGGGTTTGAAATTCACTAGGCAAGATTCCTACATCAGCCACACCGCATCCACGTCTACAATCACCTGCGTCCGCGGAATCTTCTGCTGTGCCGCGTGCGCCAGCATCCCGCGCAGCAAAGTATTCAGTTTCTCCCGGCTCGCGGACTTGAACAAGAAATGATAACGGTACTCCCGCTTCAATCGCACAATCGGCGCCGCCGCCGGGCCCAGCACGCGGATCCCCTCATGCCTCGTATGCTCCAGCCACTTCCCTAACATGCCCGACCAACGCAGCGCCTCGTCCAACTTGTCGCTGCGCACCAGCACGTTGGCCAGCGCGTTATACGGCGGATAATGCATCCAGCTGCGGAATCGCAATTCCTTGTCATAGAACCCGGCAAAATCGTGCCGCGCTGCATACTGCACGGCGTAATGATCCGGAAAAAACGTCTGCAACACCACTTTGCCCGGAGACTGGCCGCGTCCCGCGCGGCCTGCCACCTGCGTTAGCAATTGAAACGTTCTCTCCGCCGCGCGGAAGTCCGGCATTCCCAGGGCCATGTCTGCGCCGACCACGCCTACCAGCGTCACTCCCGGCACATCATGGCCCTTTGCGATCATCTGTGTGCCCACCAGCATGTCAATCTCCCCTTCGTGGAGCGCGCTCAAGGCGCGTTCGAAGTCTCCCCGGCCTCGTACGGTATCGCGATCCAGTCGTCCGATTCGCGCCATGGGGAACATGCCGTGCAACAACTCCTCCAGCTTCTCCGAACCGGTTCCCAGGAAATAGACATACTCGCTCGCGCACTCCGCGCACTCTTTCGGAACTACTGCGGTGTACCCGCAATAGTGACATTCCATGCGGTGCGAGCGCTTGTGATGCGTCATGGCAATCGCGCAATTCCTGCATTCAAGGGTCTTTCCACAGGCGCGGCACAACACCACTGGCGAATATCCCCGACGGTTCAACAGCACCATGACTTGCTCTTTGCGTTCCAGTCGCTCCCCGATTTCCTCCGCCAGCTTTCGCGAGATCACCTGCTCGCTGCCGGTTTCCTGAAATTCCTGGCGCATGTCTATGATTTCAACTTCCGGCAGCGACCGCTGCTCCACCCTGTCCGGCATTTCCAGCAGCGTATACTTATGCTTCACCGCGTTGTAATAAGACTCCAGCGACGGCGTCGCAGAACCCAGCACCACTACCGCGTCCACCATCTTGGCCCGTACTACGGCGACATCGCGCGCGTGATAGCGTGGCGTCTCCTCCTGCTTGTACGAGGAATCCTGCTCCTCATCCACGATCAGCAGTGCGAGGTCCGATACCGGCGCAAATACAGCCGAACGGGTCCCCACCACAACCCGGGCGTCACCGCGCCGGATACGATGCCACTGCTCCGCCCGCTCCTGATGGCTGAGCCCGGAGTGCAGGATCGCAACTTCACTTCCGAATACCTGGTGCAGGTCCGCGGCCACGGCTGGGGTCAGACCGATCTCGGGAACCAGCAGGATCGACGACCGGCCTGCGTCCAGCACCGACTTCATCGCCGTCAAATACACCGCCGTCTTCCCCGATCCCGTAACCCCGTGCAGCAGCATGCCGGCGAACTTTCTTCCCGCAACTGCGTCGCGCAGGTGCGTCAGCGCCTTTTGCTGGGCCTGGTTGAATTGAAAGTTGAATGGCGACGGCCGCGCTTTCAGCGATGACATGGTGAAGTCTGCCGGCTCTTCGACGATCTCTACCAGGTGCCGCTTTACCAGTGTAGATAACGTCGTCCGGGGGACTTCTAGCCCCTGCAATATTTCGACTTCCGCTTTCCCGCCAGACGCGGCAAGGGTTTCGACGATCAGTTTCTGGTTCGTATTGAGCTTGCCCTCCGCGCTCCTGAGGACCGCGAACTTGACCGTGCGCTTCGCTTCCTGAGCCCCAGAAAGGTCCTCGCGCGAAATCCATTTTTTGCGCACCATCCCGGCGAGGACTGCTCGCGACACCTGGATTGCCGAGCGCAAGCTCTGCTCACGAACCACTTCTTCCCGCTGCGACAAGTGATCGAGCACGCGAAATTCCGCAAGCTGTTCTTCCGGAGTGCGGCGCGAACGGCCCGGCGATCCCGACATGCTCGCGAGATGCAGCGCCTGCTGCCCTTCATGGGTAACGCGGTAACCAATCACCCGCTTGAATTCCGCGCCCAGCGGAAGCATGCTGCGGAACACTTCGCCTATGGGCGCAAGGTAATAACTCGCAATCCATTTACCCAGTTGAATCAAAGATTGGTCAAGCGCAGGCGTGGAGTCGAGCACGCCGCCGAGCGGCTTCGCCTGCACCGGCGGTTCACGATCGTGAATCTCGACAACGATTCCCGACAGCCGCTGCTGGCGAAACGGAACCAGCACCCGTCCGCCCACCACCGGCTGCATGCCTTCAGGCACGCGGTAGGTGAAGACCGTGTCGAGTGGTACCGGGACTGCCACATCGCAAAAGTGGGGCATGATCTCAATGAAGATCGTAGCAAAAGCGTGCAGCAGCTAAGTGCGGGTTGTCTCACGTTTTGCGATTTTGCAATACGGGAAACGCTGATCCTGGACGGGCCAGGCTCTCCCCGTCAGTGTAGATCGGCGTCGTGTTTCTCGTTGCGGCGAGCCGTCCGAACGCTCATTCCGTACTTTTTTGCGGTACAGGAATGTCCAATTCTTTCATCACCATCTGCAAGTCTTTCCAGGTTTCTTTCTTCTGCCGCGGATCGCGCAGCAGGAATGCGGGGTGATAGGTGACCGCGAGCTTGGTGCCGCGAAAATCGTAGAAGCGTCCACGGAACTCCGACATGGGAGCATTGATGGCCAGCAAAGTTCGCGCCGCCACTGCCCCCAGCGCTACGATCACCTTGGGCTTGATAACCTCAATCTGGCGCATCAGGAACGGAGAGCAGGTTGCGCACTCATCGCGTTCCGGCGTGCGGTTTCCCGGCGGTCGGCACTTGATGATGTTCGCGATGTATACCTGTTCGCGCGTCAGCCCCATGGCTCTGATCATATTCGTGAGCAGTTGCCCGGCGCGTCCCACGAAAGGTTCGCCCTGAAGGTCTTCGTCGGCTCCGGGCGCCTCGCCGATAAACATCAGGTCGGCGTTCGGATTGCCCACGCCAAAAACGATCTGCTTGCGGCCCTGCTTGTGCAAAACGCAGCGCGTGCAGTCGCCCAGGTCTTCGCGGATGATCTTGAGGGCCGCAACTGGATCGGAGACTCCAGATTCCGGCTTGACTGTGGGTTTAGGGAATACCTCTTCGTCGACCACGGCGGTGGCGCGTACTCTCGGCATCTCTTCTCGCTCTTCTGACTGGACGAACTGCTCCCCTGCGATCGGCTCGCGCCGGTAAAAATCGTAAATCCCAAGCTCGTTGTAATAACGGATGCGCTCAGCAAGCGCGCGCTTGAGTTGCGGATCAAGAATGCGGGGCATGGGTGGGAGTATTGTAACGGAAACAATGCGTCGCCGATGCCTGCGAGAGCAGAGTCCTCCCTGTGGCGAATGAGCAATACTGGGAGAGTTAGGTCGTCAGCGGCTGTGTCCTGCGCTTTCGCAGCTGCACCACGTGATCCAGCACCCGTTGCGCAACTTCCCATTTCGTAGTTTCAGGGACTTCGATGGCCTCGTCGTGGGTGATGATGATAACCGCATTGCGGTCGGAATCGAAACCTACGCCTTCGCGCGAGACATCGTTCACCACGATGGCATCCAGCGATTTGCTGGCCAGTTTCTTGCGGGCATTTTCCAGCGCGTTCTGGGTCTCCGCGGCGAATCCGATGAGCAGTTGCGAGGACTTGAGCCGTGAGATTTCGGCCAGGATGTCCCCGGTCGGCTCCAACTCCAATGCCATCGGCCCTGTGCGCTTGATCTTTTGCGCAGCCGCCGCCTTGGGTCGATAGTCAGACACGGCCGCTGTCTTGATTACGATGCTTGCTTCGGGCAGCAGCTTCAGGACCGCCTGCCTCATTTCCTCGGCAGAATCCACTCGTGTAACTTCCGCGGCGCCTGGTGGAATCAATGCCGTAGGTCCGCTGACCAGCAACACCCGCGCTCCCCGCCGCAAAGCTGCTTCGGCCAACGCGTATCCCATGCGCCCGCTGGAGCGATTGGTGATGTAGCGAACAGGATCAATCTTCTCGCGCGTCGGCCCGGCGGTGATCAGCAACGTCTCGCCGGCAAGATCCTGGGACGCGCCCAGCGCTTCCATGATCGCGGCCACGATGTATTCGTTCTCCGCCAGCCTCCCGGGGCCAGTCATGCCGCAGGCAAGGTATCCAATGCCCGGCTCGACAATCCGTGCACCACGTTTGCGCAGGATCTCAAGATTTTCCTGCGTCGCGGGATGGTTCCACATGTTCACATTCATGGCGGGGGCTAGGACAACGGGAGCTGTGCTCGCCAGATACAGTGTGCTCAGAAAGTCGTTCGCAATTCCTTGGGCGAACTTGGCAAGAATGTCCGCAGTAGCTGGCACAACCGCGAGCGCGTCAATCGCCTGCGCCACGGCAATATGCTCGACTGCGGAGTCTATATTCGGCTGCTCATTCCCCGCCGCGAACAAGTCTGTGATTACTTTTTCACCGGAGAGCGCCGCAAAGGTGAGAGGCCGGATGAACTCCTGCGCAGCGCGCGTCATGATGACCTGCACGCGAATGCCGCGATCCTGCAGCAGGCGGACGATCTCCGCGGCCTTGTAGGCCGCGATCCCGCCGCTGACGCCCAATGCGACTTTCATGAATTCCAGCTACTGGAGCGCGTGCTCCACGATCCAACCGTCAGTGACTGATGCCATCGCCTTCCATCGGCTCGCTGGCGAGATCGGCCGCCGGGTTGGGTAATTCCGGAATCACCCACTTCACTTTGCCGGCCTTGATCTCGTCCTGTGCGATCCGGCAAGGTTTCCGTGAACTGGTCTCGATCACCGGAGGTGCGCCGCCCTGCAACTGTCTTGCGCGTCGCGCTGCCACCAGGATGTACCGATAGTTGCTGTCGAAGCCGTCCATCAACTTCATCGTCTTCTCCCTTGCCGCTAGCGCCCACCCGGAGCCGCTGCTGTCACGAACGAAGCCAGGATCGGCTGCACTCGCTCCTTCACATTCTGGAGCCGGCAGCGTTCAGCCCTGGCTAACAGATCGGCGTATTCAGAGGAGGTCTCCAGTCCTGGACGTTTCAGGCGTTCCGCCAGCAGGATCGATTTGAGTGCTTCGATAGAATCCGCCAGGCGGTCATTCACCAAAATATAGTCGTATTTACTGTAATTCTCAATCTCACGAGTGGCCGTGGCCAACCGGCGCTCGATGACCTGCTCCGCGTCCTGGCCGCGGTCCCGTAGCCGCGCCTCCAGTGTCTTGCGGTCCGGAGGCAGCACAAAAATGCTCACCGCCTCCGGGAGCTTGCCCTTGATCTGCGCCGCACCCTGCACATCTATATCGAGCAGTAAATCTTGTCCCGTCTGTTCCGCGTCATACAGAAAGCGCTTTGCGGTGCCGTAATAGTTGCCGAACACGTCGGCATGTTCCAGAAATTGGTCGCGCGCGAGCATGTCCTCGAACTGCGAACGCGAGACAAAATAGTATTCGCGTCCCTCCCGTTCACTTCCCCGCGGGGCTCGCGTGGTATAGGAGATGGAGAATTTCAAGTTCGGCACAACTTCGCGAACGCCCTTCACCAGCGTGGATTTGCCCGATCCCGAGGGCGCAGAAATGATAAATACCTTCGTCATTCGATGTTCTGCACTTGCTCGCGTGCTTTCTCGATGTCAGCTTTCATTCCCAGCCCGGCCTCGGTGATCTTCAGTGCCTCACCGGCCAGGCCCGAGGTTTTTGAAAGCAGAGTGTTGGCCTCGCGATTCATTTCCTGGAGCAGGAAATCCAGTTTCTTCCCCACCTCGCCGCCCTCGTCCAGCAATCCAACGAAATGCTGCACGTGCGTGGTGAGCCGGACAATCTCCTCCTGCACGTCACTGCGATCCACGAGCAGGGCGGCTTCCTGCAGGATCCGCTCGGGCTCGACCTGGTTCCCGATCAACTCCTGCATTCGCGCATTCAGCTTCTCGGTGTAACTCTGCAGCATCGCCTTGCGGTAGCTTTCGACGCTCGCGGCCGATTCCTGCACATGGCTCATGCGCTGGCGCAATTCCCGTTCGATGCCGCGTCCTTCTTCCTCGCGCATCCGGTTGAGTTTTGCCAGACCTTCTTCCACGCGGCCGAGAACCGCCGGTAGAAGTTCCCCGTCGGCCGAGAGATGCCCGGCTTCGAGAACTCCCGGCATGCGCAGAACCGCATTCAGGTCGGGATCGGCTGCCAGGCCGAACTCGGCCGACGCCGTCCGGAACGCCTGGATGTATCCACCCACAATCTCGCGATTGAGCGAGAATGCGGCGCCACCTGAACGTTCCACGTTCAGCGTCACTTCCACGTGCCCGCGCGCCATCTTCTCTTTCAGCAGCCGCCGAAGCTTCATCTCGAGGTCGTCGCTCTCGGCCGGCAGCCGGAAATGCAGGTCCAGAAAACGGTGATTCACCGATTTCAGCGACAAGGTGAAAGCCAGTTGTGGACCTGCCTGGCCTTTCACCTGCGCGAAACCAGTCATGGAGCGGATGGGCATTGGGAGTTCCGGTTTTCAGTCACTCTGTCCAACTGCTACGTTCTCACCCCGTCCATCTCCACAAACTGTAACTCGTAAAGACGACGATAGGTGCCAAGCTTCTTCATTAACTCATCGTGGGCGCCGCTGTCAGTGATCGTGCCATTCTCCAGCACCACGATGCGGTCAGCCCGGCGCACCGTCGAAAGCCGGTGCGCGATTACAAAAACCGTCCGGCCCGAAATCAGGTTCTGCAGCGCCGACTGCACCAGCGACTCCGACTCGCTGTCCAGAGCTGATGTTGCTTCATCCAGGATCAGGATCGGAGCATTTTTTAGCAATGCGCGGGCAATCGCGATTCGCTGCCGCTCTCCACCCGACAACCGCACTCCGCGCTCCCCAATCACGGTGTCATAGCCCGCCGGAAGCGCCTGGATAAAATCATGCGCCAGCGCCGCTCTGGCCGCGGCTTCCACCTGCGTTTGAGAAACGCGCGGTTGGCCGTACCCGATATTGTTCCTGACCGTGTCGTTGAACAGCACCGTGTCCTGGGTCACAATCCCGATCTGCGCCCGCAGGGAAGGCAGGGTCAGGTCGCGAACATCGTGTCCGTCAATCCGCAGGCTGCCGGAGCTGACATCGAAGAAGCGAGGGATCAGGTGGACCAGCGTACTTTTCCCTGCCCCGCTCGACCCCACCACCGCCAGAACTTCTCCGCGCTGGACCTCGAGACTGATATTCCGCAAAATCTCTCTCGGACCCTGCCCGTTGCCATTGGACTCGCCTTCTACCTCGTAAGAAAAGGACACTTCTTCGAACGTAATGCGATCGGAAAACCCGGGAAGCGGAATCGCGCCTGCGCGCTCCCGCACCTCGTCGCGGGTGTCCATGAACTTGAAGATTGCCGACGACGCTCCCAGCGCCTGCTGGAAATTGTTATAGAAGAGTGCAAACTTGCGCACCGGATCGTAGAGTTTGAACACTGCCACGATAAAGGCCAGAAAAGTCCCTGCCGTAAATACGTGATGGTTGATCTGATCGCGGCCCAGCAATAGAAGCATGGCAATCGCGATGGCCCCAAAAATGTCCATCAAAGGGGAACTGATCGCCTGTGCCGCCACCGAACGCAGGTTAGCCCGGAACAAGCGGCGGGCTGCCGTTCGAAACCGCTCCATCTCCCAGAATTCCATCCCGAACGCTTTTACGATGCGATTGCCGGTGATGGTCTCGTGAAGGATGTTCTGGATATCGGCGAGCTTGTCCTGGCCCCTGCGAGTGGTGTGGCGCACACGTCGTCCGATGCGCCCTGCCGAGAAAATGATGAACGGCACGAACAGCAGTAGCACCCAGGCAAGCTTCCCGCCCAGGAGCACGACCACAAAAGCCGTGAAGATAAGCGTGAAGAGCTGCTGCAGGAATTCCGCAAGCACGCTCGACATCGCGAACTGCACCCGCTCAATGTCGTTCACGATGGTGGACATCAGCGTCCCCGTCGTATGCCGGGAGAAGAACGCCACCGAGCGGCGAATAATCGAATCGTAAAGGTCATTTCGCAGGTCGGTGATCATGCCGTACCCCGCGACATTTACCAGGTAAGTTCCCGCGTAGTCGAAGATCCCTTTGAGCACGGTGGCTGCGACCAGCGCGTAGGCAACCACGGTCCACGGGTTCTGGAAGTGAGAGGGCACGAACTGCTGCAGTAGAACGCTGTGATCCGTGCCGGGGATTTTGAATAGCTGAATCTCCCGGCCCTGCGAGCCTGGATTCAGCACCCGGTCGAAGATTGGCCCGATCAGCAGCACCCGGAAAGCGTCCAGCAGACCCACCATCGCCATCAGGAGCACCGAAGATAGCAAATGCCACCAGTATGGCCCGACATAACGCAGGAGTCGGGTCAGTTGCCGCATGAATGGCTCTCACAGCGCCCGGTTTGGCGACCCGCAGAGGTTGAAGTCGGCATGGACGGTTAAACGTTATTCTACTTGAGGCTGTAAGTCTCTGCCCATCCTTACCCGCTTCCGCTCCCGCCTATTTTGGGCTGTCCCGGTGCTCAACCTTCACCCGGTAGCCCGCCTTGCGCAAACTCTTCCCAACGTCTTCGGCGATCATCACCGAGCGATGCTGCCCGCCGGTACATCCGAAGGAGATAGTCAGGTAGCTCTTTCCCTCGTGAATGTAGTGCGGCAAAAGATAAATCAGAAGATCCGAAATTCGTTTGATGAATTCGCGGCTCTGAGGAAAGGAACGTATGTAGCGCGCCACTTTCGGATCGCGCCCCGTGAGTGGCCGGAACTCCGGCACGAAGTGCGGGTTGGGCAGAAAACGCACGTCGAAGACCAGGTCGGCGTCTTCCGGCACCCCGTGCCGGAATCCAAAGCTCACGCACGACACCATCAGGTTCTTGCCCGATTCCTGCTTCTCGAATCGCTGCGTGATGTAAGAACGCAACTCGTGCACGTTGAACTTGGAGGTGTCAATAACCAGGTCGGCCATCGCCCTGATGGGACGGAGATGCTTTCGCTCCGCCGTCAGCGAGGCCTTTACCGGAGCATCGGTCCCCAACGGATGCGGCCGCCGGGTCTCGCTGAAGCGGCGCAGCAGGACCGCATCGTCGGCTTCCAGGAAGATCATCTTCGTCGGCAGGATTCTCTTGACCGACTTCAGGATCGCCGGCAGGTCTTCCAACTGTGTGCCTTCGCGTACATCCACCACCAGCGCGGTGCGCTCAATCTCTGAAGACTGGCCCGCCAGCCCTGCGAATTGCGGTATGAGCCCAACTGGCAGGTTGTCCACGCAGTAATAGCCGAGATCTTCGAAGGCCTTGAGCACGGAAGCCTTCCCCGACCCGCTCATGCCCGTAATGATAACCAGCTCGCTCGCGAGGCGTTCGCGGCGCGGTTTGCCCGCCTTCTGGTTGGTTGGAGGTTTGGATCTTTTGACGGATTTGCGGGAAGCCATCCCCGGCGATGGTAGCAGGAGAGCAGGACAGTCGCTAGTTGTTGCAATGAGTCAGCGGAACCTCGACCGCAAGAAAATCACAGCCAGAAACCTGAATACCTGAACCTTCCACCCAAATTACCGGAAAACATGTATGGCCCGGCCTTCCCTCTTCCCGCACACTGCGAAGTACCCGGATACGCCTTGGCGGTCCTTCCTTCGGAGACTCTCATGTCGTTCACTCGGTTCTCTCCAGCGTGGTTCCTGCTCTTACTCATCCTGCCAACTTCCGTTTGGGCGAATTCCGTTAGGTGGCAAAACGTAGGTGGCCAAATCACGGCCAGTGGGAATGCCGTGAGTCTGAATGGCTCAACCATGTCGGGCGTGGTGTCCTCCACGTCCTCCGGTTTGAGCGGCGACTCGTTCAGTTTCACGACGGGACCACTCGTCTCTGGATCCCTCTCTGGCGGCGGCACCTTCGCCGCCGGGGGGTCCATCAGCATCAGCGGAACCGGAAGCAATGGGCTGCCCGTGGGTGTTCTGTTCCGCGGCACTTTCACCGGGCCTGCTACGTGGACGGCAACCTGGAACCCCAACGCGGGTCCCAATCACGACGGCCGCTGGTACTACTCCCTCACCGGCTCCTTTGCCGGCACCTTGAGCAACGGCCAGCGGGTCTCGGGCACGCTAACCGAGGACACCTTCGACGTACCCGGCGGCAAGTCCTTTGATACCGCTGTGAACCTGAACAACGGGGTGCTCAGCATCTCCGTTCCGGAGCCCGAAACCCTTAGCTTGATGTGCACTGGGCTTCTCGCGATTGGTGCATTTATCCGGCGCCAGACTCTGCGCTGAGCGATCACGCCTATCTCCCGCGTACAGCATCTTTTACGGCATTTTCGTAAGCTCGGGCCCGCGCTTTACAGAGTGCATGGTATTCCCCCCTTTCCCGCCCCGACGTAAGCTGCCGATAGCTCAGGAGGAGTAACTATGCTGTGGACTGTTTTTGTCATTCTGCTGGTTCTATGGCTGCTCGGCTTCAGTTTCCACGTTGCCGGAAGCCTCATCCACTTACTGCTGGTGATCGCCGTGGTGGTTCTCTTGGTGAACCTCATCACTGGCCGACGAAGCGCGGTTTGATCCACGAATCCATAGGAGGATGAGGATTATGAACGCGATCGCACGAAAACTAGGTCTTGGCGCCGTCCTGCTGGCGCTCAGCGCATTCGGATTGGCTCAAGCCACTGACACCGTCACCCCTTCTCAAGACACCAGCGCCAAGCAGGACATGAAAGACGCTGGGCACCACACCAAGATGGCCGCCAAAAAAACCGGTCATGCCGTAAAGAAGGGCACCAAGAAAGCCGCCCACAAAACCGCCCGGAAGACCAGGCAAGGCGCCCAGAAGGTCGAAGATAAGACCGCTCCGCCGCAGTAGTAGCCGTACAACCGCACCTCGTCAGATTTCGAAGGAGGGATGAAAACGTGAGAGCTCTTATTGTTCCCAGCGCAGTCGTTCTTCTGTTATTGGCGAGTGTCGCGTGTACTCAACGTGCAAACAACGCTTCCTACGGAGACGCCGTCAAGAAGGCCCTACAACAGGCGGACTTGGGCGACGTTACGGTCAACGAGGACGAAGCCAAGAACACCATTACCCTGGGTGGCAAGCTGCACTCCGAGGAAGCCAAGCAGCGCGCCGCGGACGTTGCTCGAACCGCGGCCGGAAACCGCATCATCGCCAACGAAATCAGTGTCGAACCCGTCGGCGTCGAATCGAAGGCCCGTAAAATCGAAGGCAACGTAGACGATGCCATTGAAAGTAACTACAAGGCCGGACTGATTTCCAATGGTCTGGATAAGCAGGGCATTCGCTACAATGCGAAAAATGGTGTGCTCACCTTGAAAGGCACCGTGAAGAGCACCGCCCAGCGCCAGCAAGCAGAGCAGGTCGCTTCCAGCGTGCCCAATGTCGCGCAGGTCGTAAACGAAATCCAGGTCCGCCGCTGATTAGGCAGCCGATGGTAAAAAGGGGCACGTTTGTGCCCCTTACTTTTCCTAATCGCTTCCCGAACTGCTTTTCCTTGCAGCTTCGAACTCATCCCCCTTCTGCCATTCCACGCGGCTCGGCATGGATGCAGCCTGCCATCCCGCGGCAAATCCAAACCGCGCCATCACCGCATCCCCGGTAAAATCCATCTCCGAATGATATTCGTCACTGGGCTGGTGATAATGCCTGGAGGTGTACTCGTCTGCCTGCTGCATGCCCCACGCGGCGTCATGTCCTTTGTACTTCACCCCTTCGTTGATTGAAAATGCCGGAATTCCCACCCGGGCTAGGCTGAAATGATCAGATCGGTAGTAGTGCCCGGCCTCGGGCCGCGAGTCGGGCCGGATTTTCAACCGGAACTCCTTCGCCAGCGCCTCCACTATCGGAAAGAAAGTCGTACGCTCCGATCCGGAAACCTCAATCTCCTCCGGTGATCCCAGCGGGGGTACATCGTCATAGTTAAGGTCCAGTGAGATCTTACCGGCGGGAATCGGCGGGTGCTTGCCCAGGTATTCCGAGCCCAAAAGGCCCTGCTCTTCGGCTGTGACTGCGGCAAAGATGATGGACCTCCGCGGCCTCTGGTTGGCCTGGCTGTAGCTGCGCGCTACCTCCAGCAAAATCCCGCATCCGGTCGCGTTGTCGTTCGAACCGTTGTAGATGTTGTCTCCCTGCATATCCGGTCGGATTCCGAGGTGATCGTAATGCGCCGTGTACATGATGGCCTGGTCCTTCAGCTTGGCATCGGAACCCGGCAGGGTTGCGATCACATTCTGTGACTCGAATGGCCTGATCTTGCTCACAATGTGCGCTTTCACTTTGAGCGGTAGCGCAACCGGGTGAAAATCACGCGAATGTGCATCCCCCATGAGCCGGTCGAGGTCTTTTCCGGACGCCGCGGCCATCTTCCGCGCCACATCGAGTTGGATCCAGGAAGAAAACTTCAGCTTGGGCGCGCCTTCAAGCTTCAGAAACGACTTCTCACCGGAATTTGAGTTCCGGACCACCTCCCAGCCATAGCTCGCCATATCCGTCTTGTGAATCAGGAGCGCCCCTACGGCTCCTTTCCGGGCTGCCTGTTCGTACTTGTAAGTCCAGCGCCCGTAATAGGTCAGGGCCTTGCCTTTGAAGAATTTGACATCATCCGACGGTGGCTCGTTCACCAACATCAGCAACACTTTGCCGCGGACATCCACCCCCTTGTAGTCATCCCAGTTGTATTCCGGGGCTTCGATTCCGTAGCCCACGTAGACCACATCGGCGTCAATGTCCGACTCTGGCTGCTGGCTTTCGTTGAAACCCACATAGTCAACCAAGGGCTTCAAATCCATGGCCGCGCCATTTGCCGGAACTACCGTAAGCGTGGTCTCGGGCAAAGTCGTAACCCCGACCATAGGAACTTTTTGCATATAAGTTCCGTCGTCCCCTGCCGGCTTCATCCCGTACAGTTCCAACTGAGTGGCGATGTACTGGGCGGCAACATCTCCGCCGCGCTGCCCGGTACCTCGCCCTTCCAGCAGATCGCTTGCTAGAAATTTCACATGTGCCCGGATTCTTTCTGGGTCCACCTTCTGCATCGCCGCAATTGCCGCGGGCGGAAGATGGGCGGAAGCACCCGGCGATTGCGCGCGCCGGTGGGAACCTTGTGCCCCCCAGGCTGTGGAGATAAGTAGAAAACAAACCGTGGCAGCCGTTCTCATCAAAAGCTGACTCCTAAACCGGGAAGTGGATGGAAACGCTCTATTCTACGGGAGAAGCGTCACTTGCCAAGTTAGCGCATGAGTTCTCCTCGAAAGCTGTTACTTCCGTAAGTCTGGCGCATCTTTTGTTATGTCGTTTGGCGTAAGGATCAAATACCCTCGCAGACGACGCCACCAGCCTGCGTTTCGGCGGTGGTGTGGAACGGCCACGTGACCACACTGCTCGCTTTCGCCCTCTTGGACCATCGCGATAATGTCTGGGTTTGGGCCCTGCTCGGAGCCTTTGGCGGGGTTTACGTCTTCTATCGCGGATTCCGCCTTCTGCAGCGCAAACGTCTCATCATGGATACCCCGACTTCCAAAATCCGCAGCGCCTCCCTGGGCCTTGTAGAGGTGAATGGCCTGGCTGTCGGCCCCTATACCATCACCGCGCCGGTCACCGGAGTTCCATGCTTCTACTACCGAACCATGGTTTGGCGATGGGAACGCCGGGGAAAAAGTTCGGAATGGGTGAAGGTGGCCGACGAGAGCAAGCATATTGCCTTTTACCTCGACGACAACACCGGCAAAGTCCTGGTAGATCCCCTGGGCGCCGAAATGGACATTCATCGCGACTTCCGCGAGGAATACGGAGCATTCTTTTCCAGTATCGAGCTTCCGGGCAACGTGGCCAGTTTCTTGTCTCGTCACGCAATCTCGGCCGACAAGAAATTGAAGATCGAAGAATACTGCATCAAGCCCAAGAACTCTCTGTTCATACTCGGGACGCTCGCCGAAAACCCGGGCATTGAAGTCAGCGCCATTCCCACCCAAAGCAGCGGGCTCAACAAGTTCCGAGTCAAACTGAGTCTATCCCCCGACCTTGGCCTGAAAGCAACCGGTGGTGCGCTATCGTTCACCCAGCATGAAGTCGTCCGGCTTTCGGGGGCCAATCAGCCCAGCAACGCGGCCGATATGACACAGCAAGGGAAAATTGCCGCGGCCCTGGTCAAGGCCGGAATCACCAGCCCTGCGGCTTGGGCAGCGGCTGGCGTCGAGAGTAAGATGGCAGCCGGCGCTTCTGCCGCGCCAGCACCCGGCGTGGCTCCCCAGGATTTTGACCCTCGCCCTCCAACGGTCCTCATGCAGGGCACCAACAATCCCGCGTTTTTCATTTCCTGGCGCAGCCAGAAGGATGTCCTCAAGAGTCTGGGTTGGAAATCGGCTGCTTTGATCTGGGGCGGTCCAGCTTTAACGTTGCTCTGCCTGTACATCGTATTCGCGCATTTTGATTTGCTCTAGGAGAGAGCTCGATGAACCTTCTGGTCCTGCTGTTCTTCGGTTTCACGCTGGTGGGCGCGCTCTGGTACTTCGTCACCATGTACAACGGCCTGATTGCGCTGAAAAACGACATTGATAAAGCGTGGGCCAACATCGACATCATGCTCAAGCAGCGTCACGACGAGCTGACCAAGCTGCTCGACGTCTGCAAGGGCTACCTGGATTACGAACGCGACACGCTGCTCAAAATCACTCAGGCCCGCAGCCTCTACCAGCACGCCGTCAGCGTGGACCAGAAAGCGCAAGCGGACCAGAGCATGACTTCCGCCCTGCGCGGCTTCTTCGCGGTAGCCGAGAACTACCCCGAACTGAAAGCCAACAATAACTTCCAGCAGCTTCAGAAGAGAATCACGGAACTGGAGAGCCAGATCGCCGACCGCCGCGAGTTCTACAACGACTCGGTGAACACCTTCAATATTCGCATCCAGCAGATTCCCGACACCTTTGTAGCCGCTTTCATGAACTTGAAAGCGCGCGATATGTTCAGAGTCCAGGACGCAGACAAGGCTGATGTGCCGATGAAGTTTGGGGCGGGAGCGTAGGACAGATCAATCATCGACCCAGCCGCTACCTGTTCTCGGCCTCGAAGCGGGAATTGCCTTTCCTTGAAACCCGAAGTTACTTGAAACCTTGAAACCTGGATTTCCCGCACCATGCTTCTAACCCCGGCACTAACCTCGATTGCGCTCTGTCCATTAGAATAATCCGGTGAACGACGCGGTTCGGATCGGGATTCTGGGCGACTTCAACATTGAGTTCCGGTCGCACCACGCCACCAACGATTCCCTGCAGCACGCGGCTTCCAAGCTCGAGCTCAAGGTCGAGTCGGATTGGATTCCGACTCCTACCCTGATCGAACCCGGCGCGAACAAGATACTGGAGAGCTTTGACGGCCTGTGGGCCTCTCCTGGAAGTCCTTATAAAAGCTTCGACGGGATGCTGAAAGGCATCGAGTTTGCTCGCCGCCGCGACTGGCCGTTCCTGGGCACCTGCGGCGGTTTTCAGTACGCCTTTATTGAATGCGCCCGCAATGTGCTGGGATTGAAGGACGCCGACTCAGCCGAGAACGATTCCGGCTCCAAGAACATCATCATTTACCCGGTCGCCTGTGCGGTGCCCGACCGCAAGAAGAACGCGCCCAAACTCTCTGGCGTAGTCCCCGAAATCCGTTTGCGCCCCGGTTCTTACCTGCAATCGTTCTACGGAAAAGAGACCGCCGTGGAAGAATTTTTCTGCAATTTTGAGGTCAATCCCGAATACGAGTGGGCCGCGATTGAGGCCGGCTTTCCGGTGGTCGCGAGAGGCAAAGGGGGAGAAATCCGGGCCATCGAGTCCCCCACGCATCGCTTCTTCATCGCGACCCTGTTCCAGCCTCAGCTGTCTTCCAAGCCCAATGAACCCCATCCGCTGGTCCTGGCATTCGTGCAGGCAGCCCACGATTGGGGAAGTAAGAAACTCGACGATAGCGTGTTGGAATAGCTCTTACCCGTGCTTCACGAACCGCAGCGAAGCGGAATTCATACAGTAACGAAGTCCCGTGGGCTCCGGGCCGTCGTCAAAGACATGCCCCAGGTGCGCGTCGCAAAGAGTGCACGAGACCGCGGTCCGCTCAACTCCTAAACTCTTGTCAGAATCGGTCTGCACGTTCTCCTTGGCAATCGGCTCCCAGAAGCTGGGCCACCCGGTTCCCGAATCGAATTTCGCCTGCGAACGGAACAGGGCGTTGTCACAGCAAATACAGCGGTAAAGCCCGTTCTCGTGCGCGTTCCAGTACTGCCCGGAGAAGGCGAACTCCGTGTCTGCTCGCCGCGTGATGTCGAATGCATTGGGTGAAAGCTGCCTCTTCCACTCCTCGTCGGTCTTCACAACTTTCGGCAGCCTCACCGCTTTTAAGCGTTCACCGGCGTCGGAGAACTGCACAATCATGACTTCCTGCGGAGCAGCCGGCTTGGCTGCGCTGACTGCGAGCACATGCGGCCGTTTCAACGACCACAACACGATCCCACCCATCGCCCCTGCCCCGGCAATCAGGAACGCTCGTCGCTTTGCATTCACCGGTTCATCTGTCGGATCAAACATTCTTTAACCCTTCCCAATCGCAGTAGGATGCCGCGGCTGATACATCCCGATTTTCCCGCCACCCGGAATTTCGAATGACGTTACCAGGCCGAAGGCTGTCTGATTCACGAGTGCACACTTCACGCCTTTTTCCTCAAGATCGGCCATGGTTTTGTTGATGTCATCGCACATCAGGTAGAGCTCATGATATTGCTCATCTTCAGCAGGATGGATTCCCAGTTCCGCAGGTGGCAAGGCAAAAATCAGCCAGCCATGTCCCGCATCCACCGACTTAAAGCCAAGCACATCCCGGAAGAATGCGCGGGTCTTGTCCGCATCCTTCGCATAGATCAGCGCATGCACACCTTGAATCATGTCCGTGCATGTTAGTTCGAGGCCGCCGCGGGCGCAACCAACGGGGTCCGGACAACTTCATGCTCAATGGAAACTGACTTTTCGCACCTCCGCCGCCTCACCTGCCTTCATCGCTCCATCTTCCTGCACCCGATCCCATCCACTGTTGGCGATGAAGTAGAAATCGTCACCCACCCAAACCCCGTGTGTCGGATCTCCCAGGCCGGGCGAATTGCTTTCCAACACTTCCCAGCGGTCAACATGGCGGTTGCTGTCGAGGTGAAAGCGCGCGACCCGCTCCGGCTCCACCCCGTTCTGGACTGCCAGTAACCAACCATCCTTGAGATACAGCCCGTCACTTCCATCCAAGGCCGCCGAACCCTCAATCCATTGGATCGATCGATCCGCAAGATTCACCACCGCAATCCCGGCAGGATAGTCCGCCACAAATAGCGTCTTCTGGTCATCACTCAAGGCCGGAGTTTGGGGCGACAGGAAAGAACCGCGGGGAACGAGCAGTTCCAGCTTGTCGCGGTCACGGAAAACTGCGAATACATCCCCAGAAAGGCCGTCGGAAATAAAGGCATCTCCGTTGGCCGCCAGGGTCATGTCGCCCAGCGCGTGCTGCGAGCCATCCTCGGGCTCATATCGCTTCAGCAATTTTCCCGTGCGAAGATCAAGCTTCAGCAGGGCCGATTTCCCATCGTCGCTTTTCTGGTGATCGATCTCGGGTTGCATGCTGGCAGTGGTCGCCCACAGAATTTTTCGTTCTGGATCGGCTCGCAACGCGAACACCCCCCACAAAGGTGACACCGCCTCCTTCGTAACAAAATCCGAGCAGTTGCCGCCAGGATTGCAGCGCAAAATCTTTCGCTGTCTCACGCTGCTGATCAGGAATTGCTTGCTGCCGGGATCGTAGGCGATGTCTTCGGCAACCAGGTCCGGAGAGTTCAACCGGAACGCGGTCTCCGCTTTCGCGATCGGCCGCGAATTCTCGTGGACCCGCTTTTCCATCAGATCCAGCTTGCCGGCCGATTTCAGCTTCGCCAATTCAGCTTTGTTCAGGTCGAGAACCAGACCACGTCCACTGTACTGCTCGATCCATTTCAGCGCGGCATCCTCATTGCCCAGCAACGCCTCAGCCATTCCAAGGTCTCGCAATGCCCGCGAACTTCCAGGGAAATCTGTGTGGTACTTCAGCAGTGCATCCCGATACGCGGCCCAATCCTTCTTCTCATAAGCCTGCCGGATTTGCTGACGATCGGTAATCCATAACTCATGCGTAGTCTTGTCTTGTTTCGGCGTCTGGGCGAGTACAGCAACGGAAAAAATCAGGCTCAACACGGCAGCGTGCACCAGTCTAGTCATTCCTCTTTGGACGCAAGCGCGCCTCCCCGGGCACCAAAACCGGCAATCAAACCGATGTCGGCCGTAATTGGTTATCCCAAATGCCCTGCCGGTTATCTCTGGACCGAGGTCTGGACCGGTTCCCGGTAAAGCTCCGGAAATTGCTTTTTCAGGGCCTCAACCTTCGGCTTGTCGTTGTAGACGATGTATGGGCTCTCGGGGTGGCGATCGAAATACTGCTGGTGATAGCCTTCCGCTGGATAGAACGCTTTCAAGGGCGCAATCTGGGTCACGATCTTGTTTCCGAAAACCTTGCCTTGTTCCATTTGCGCGACGTAAGCATCAACGACCTTTTTCTGCTCGTCATTGGTATAGAAAACCGCCGACCGGTACTGCGTGCCCTCATCAGGACCCTGCCGGTTCAACTCCGTCGGATCGTGCGCCACCGAGAAGAATACGCGCAGCAACTGTCCGTAGGTAATCTGAGAGGGGTCGTACTTAACCTCGACCGACTCCGCGTGTCCGGTGGTGCCGGTGCTCACCAGTTCGTAGTCAGGATTCTTCGCCTGACCGCCGGCATAACCGGATGTTGCGCTGATTACGCCTTTGACGCGCTCAAAGACGGCCTGTACTCCCCAGAAACACCCGCCTGAAAAAACCGCGGTCTGCTCGCCTTTCGCGCTGGACAATGAACTATCCACCGCTGGCGAGGGGACCGCTGCCGGAGCCGTACCGGCATTGCACGCAAGCATCGAACCCAGAAGAAAACAAACGAGTGCCAATAAACGTAGCGACGGTGACATTACTGCTCCTTGAAGATATCTTTAAGAGTAGATTTCCAGCCGAAAGGAAAGTTTCCAGGTTTGGGAAGTCGTTTCCCTGCAGGGTTTTCCTGGCTTTCAATGCGCTTGCTTGACGGCCATCAGCTGTAACACGACAGGAATGTCTTTCACCGAGGTCACTGGGATTCTTACAGCCGTCCCCTCGGCATACTTCTTGGCCTCGCGCACGATCTTGCGCACGGCAACGGGAAAGTCCGCCTTCCTGGCCTCCTGCATCGCCTTTTCGCCCAGCGCAAACAACGCCAGCACGCAATCTTCACAGGGCGACAAGTACACGATATTTCGCTCTCCCCTCTTCACTCGCAAAGACCAGCCCGCTTTTGGCGAATACGAATTCCACTCTGTACGTCCGTTTCCACATTGCGCCAGTGCGGCAGAAACGAGCTGATCCCAAATCTCTTTCATCGCGCCAAGTTCCTTCGCCAAATCTTTCTCGGAGGGTGCCTCATGTCTTCCGGTAAACAGGTTTTTCGCCATCTGTTCAGTGTAGTCGCCGCCCAGAGTCCCGGAACCGAGTTGCATCACCATGGGATGTGACTGAAAACAAAAATCGGGAAGTCCAAATCCCATCCTTGCGGGCAACCCGCTGGTACCGATTCCGGTCTAACCTCCAACCCGGGGGCTTGCTATGTTCAAAGCTTTGAGTCTACCGCTCACACTTGCGCTGAGCACAATTGCATTTGCGCAACAGAATGGAACCATACCGCAGCAGAATCCCAACACCAGTTCGGCTTCGAGCATCACTTTACGAGGATGTATCAACGGCGGCGAGCGCTTCACCTTTATCGAGTCCGACACTGGATCCATGTTCAACATCGTGGGAAACACCAACCCGCTCGCCGGCCTGACCGGAAAGCTGGCCGAGGTAACGGCGCGGGAGTTCCCTCCCGATCAAAAATCTGCCGCGGGTTCATTTCCGCAACTCGAGATCAAGGAAGCGCGAGTGATTTCCGATGTCTGCCCGGTGAAAAGCAAAGCTCCAAAGCCTAACGCTGCCCCGGATACGACGAGCCCAACTGCGCGCTCTCCTCAAAATGCCGGCCCCGAAACCACGCCTTACGCGAATCCAGGAGCTCCCAACCAAACCCCGCCCGCAGTCGGCAACAATCCCAACCCGGCAGGTGCGACAGGCCCACCCAGTCCTGGAACGGGCAACCCGCCCCCCACCAAGCCGCAATGAGCCTGGAACTTAAACCTGATCGCTCACTGGATCAGCCAGTCGGGTCAATAAGATGAAAGTAGCCAGGCGAAAATTACTGCTCTTCCAGTTCGCGCACGAGTGTGCGCACCAATTCCTGGGCCGGCATCACCCGGATCCGCGCCACTCCCTGCCCGGCCCAAAGCGATAGGTATCCCGCCTCGCCCTGCTTCGCTGCCGCCGTTCGCATCGCTCGGGTCAACGCGTTCTGCAACGGATAAGGCAAAATGGCATGTTCTTTGCCTTCCAACATCTCAATAAATCGGTTCCGCAGTCCGCGTGCAGGACGTCCGGAATACGCACGCGTAATCACCGTCGTATCTGACTTCGCCGCGAGTAGCGCCTGCTGGTACGCCTGCGATGTTCCGGATTCAGGACATGCCAGGAAAGCGGTTCCCATCTGCACTGCAACGGCTCCCGCATCGAGTGCGGCCGCGATATCGCGCCCGTCCATGATTCCTCCCGAAGCGATCACGGGGCACTCCACCGCTTTGCATATTTCCCGCACCAGCTCCAAGGTCGGCACCATTGCGGATTCAAACGCGCCATCGAACGTACCGCGGTGAGCCCCGGCTTCACTGCCCTGCGCGATGATTCCGTCCACATCCGGTTGCAGGATCTCCGCCTCTTTTACGGTGGTTGCCGTGCCGAGGACGAGCGTGCCAATTGCCCTCAACTCGCTTGCTGCGACCCGATCCAGGGTGCCGAACGTGAAACTGAACACCCGTGGATGGGCTTCAATCACCGCCTGAAACTGTTCGGGAAATGGATTGGAAATCTGTGCCGGCAGAACCGGCGCCGGTATTCCCAATTTCCCGTGGATCTCTGAGAGCACTTGTAGCATGGCGGACGGATCACCTTGCTCCGTCATCTCATAACCCGCCGAAAACAGGTTGATGCCGAACGGCTTTCGCGTTAACTGCCGGATGCTGCGGACATCTCGCTCAATCTGCTCGGCAGTTGAATAGGCTGCCGCCAACGTACCGAGCCCGCCTTCATTTGAAACCGCAGCCACCAGTTCCGGGGTGCAGGGACCGCCGCCCATGGGCGCCAGGATCACAGGGTTCTCTATTCCAAGTTCAGCAAGGAACTGCTTGTTCGAAGATGCCATCCGTTCGAACTCAAGTACAATGACGCACACTAATTCAAGTCCGTGGCACTTGACAATACTGTTCTGGAAATCGCTGCGCTCTGGAGCACAACCTGGGGCGAGCGGGCTCAATGGGAAAGGTAAAGAAACACCGCGACCCCGGCGCGCAACATTGCCATGACCCAGGCCAGAAAAAGCGCCATCCTCACTAGCAGCGAGCCGAACGGGAGTTGCCTTGCTGGTTGCGACATAAGAGACCTCAAACCAACTACTGCAATTCCGTGTTCAAAAGATTTGCCAACCGCGCCCCAGCTAAGGCAGCGCGTTTCCTCGCCGCACTTCTGGCCGCCGATTGATAACTGGACGTTAAAGTGAATGGTCCCGGACCTGCCGCAATCGGGCTCGCATACACATTGGTTTTGGCGGCGTCAAAGCTCTCTTGGATCCAGGTTGCCGCATCGCTTTTTGCCGCGGCGCTTGCGGAGGGCTTCGGCAAACCTCTGGCGGTGATGATCGCCGAATTGGGGTCTGAACTCGTACCCAGAACATCGTCCCAATACGCATGCAGCTTAGTGCCGCAAGCCGGTTTGCAGATCGTCACCAGGTTTCCGCCGCTGTCCCCGTCCACCTGCGCGCTGCTCACGCGGGTTGTCGCGTGGAGCGGTTGATGCACATCTCCCACTATGTGCAACAACCAGACCATGTCGTACGATTTCAGTTCGTCGTTATCGCTTCCCGCCAGCACTCCCCGGAACAGATCGATCCGCTCTTTCGCATTTGGGGTTGGAATCGCCGGGAGAGCCGTTCCATCCTGCGAAAACGGGGTGTCCACAAAGTGCCAATACTTGTGCCGCAGCATGTCGCTGTAACCGGTGTTCTGTGATGACGTGGAACCGCCCGGTGTATTGCCGTGGTCGCTTCCGTCATCGCTGTAATTGGAATCGGACTTGATCTGGTCGGGCCAGGTTGCCGCAATCATGAAAATCATCATGCGCTGATATTTCACAGGCGTGCCCGCGGGAAGCATCGCGACCCACTTGCCGTAGTCCGGATTAAGCTTCATCAGCTTGCCCACCCGGCTTCGCGTCTTTTTGGTGAGCTTCTGATACGCAAGGTAAGCGACCACCATGTGCCCGTGGCCATTCCACCCAAAACCCGGCTGTGCCAGCAGCAACACGCATAACAAAACGCTTGCAACCAACCGACGCCCTGAAGTCATAGAAGTGTCTCCAACGCGAATGTAGGCCCCGCACCAATGAATCATTGACATGCAACCCGATAACCACTTCGGACGGCAGCTCTCCATATTCCAAACAGCCCAAACCAACCGTTTGCACCGTCGCACCATCTGATCAGGATTGCCCGAGGCGCTGGGGATGGCCGTCCTGGCAGCAACTCAGGGTTGTCCACTCGTCCACAAAGGAGCAACATGCGAAACCGTTACGTACTCACCGGACTGATCTTTATCCTCGCCTTGGGGCTCGGGATGATCGCGACAGCCCAGACCTCCGGAACGAGTTCACAACCCTCGAACCCGCCGCAGGGCACTCCGAGCGCCGGCTCTGGCACTCAGGCCGCTCCACCCTCCGCTAACGCTTCCTCTGGAGCCCAGGCCCAGAGCGGAAACCAGCCTGGCTCGGTCGAAGACGAGCTCAAGCTGACGCCGGAACAGAAGGCGAAACTGCAACCCATCATTCAGGATGAAATGACTCAGATTCGAGCTGTCCGCGACGATAGCACTCTGAGCATGGATCAGAAGATGGCCAAGGTGGATGAGATCAAGAAAACCTCGTTCCCTAAGATCCAGGCGGTTCTTACCCCGGAACAGCAGAAGAAATTGGCTGACATGCAGGAGCGCGCCCGGCAGCAGCAACAACAGCAGGCCCCGCCGCAATCGGCTCCCCCTAAGCAGTAGCTCTCATGGTGTGTGGACGGGCTTTCCAAAGCCCGTCCTCCTTCCAAGAGCCTCCTCGCATTAACTTCCCGGCTAACGGCTATCCAAACGGATAGCCTTCGTACTGCTGTTCGCGCCCTCCGCTCGCGCTGCGAAATCGCAGTAAACGCACTCGCCAGAATGTCTTTTCAAAATCTTGTTCTCTCGATCCCGTTCGGCAAGACAAATGCCAGTACGCATATCAGGTGTGCTTAAGCTATTCCGTTCACTTCCCTCTGAATCTGGCCACCAAAGCACAGCCTGCTCACGGAGGTACTACGATGAACACCCCAACGATTGCACATCCCAACCAAGGCGGAAGCCGCGCAGCCCTGCCTGAGAGTCGAGTGGTGAACTCGGTGTACGACCTGTTCTATCGGCTGGTTCGGGAAAGCTCGCCTTGGGTACAGAGGTCTGTGCTCCTGGTGATGGCCGCGGTCATGAGCTTGTGTGCCCTGCGCTACTTCGGCGTGTATCCACCAAAACCCGTGCCGCCGGAAAACCCGTATTCTCTTGCTGACGGTAAGGAAGCCGTCGGCCCCGGCAATAACGCTATGGCCGACGTCACCGAGCACATTAAGCAGGAGGATGCCCATAGCCGCTGGCACGAAGAGCATCCCGAAGATAGTCCCGAGTTCAAGAGAGTCCTCGATATGGGGGACGACAATTTTCTGGGCTATAAGTTCTACGCGAAAAGCGATCGCTGCGTTTTTGTCGTGCGGCGCGAGAGCGGGGTCACCATCTCCCGTTGGTTGCGCAATCCACTATCCCAATCCGCAGCAGCCGCATCGCAACGATCTCGGCAGACTTCGGAACAAAACTCCAGGCCCCCGGAGTCCGCTTGGGGAAATCTGTTGGAAGGATTGATCCCGTCCGCCGAAGCCGCAACTCCGTTCTCGTCGCCGCATCATCACGCCGGCTTGCTGCAAGCCGCGGAAGCGAGTTGTGTATCAGGAACGCACCCTGGCGAGTTTACCTATTGGTGGGGAACTCCCGAGGACCAATGCTGGACTCCGATGTTCCGTCAATGGAAAGACGGCTGCAAGCATTACCAACGCTTTAATAAGTGCTCCAACGGATGGGACCAGAAGATCAATTGGCTAACTTGCGCCGCGCCCCCGCACGGGTGAGAGGGATATCCCCGTCCCTCCCTGATCGCTTGGACTGTCTCCGGCGCCTACTCCGGCCGATGGGTCTCGATATTCCGAAATCCGAGATTTCCGTGTATCCTTTCCGCACTTTGGGGATCGTATCTCACGAGAGGTGCTCGGATGGCCAAGTTGTGTTCGCTCGTAATTCTCTTCTTCACTTCCTTGACTGTTTTCGCGCAAACCACTGGGGGTATCTACGTCAACGGCAACACGGCGCCCAATAAAGTCTGGGCCTACGCCCGGGCGTCCGACGGCACCTTGACGTTTGCGGGAAGCTTCGGGACCGGGGGCTCAGGATCTGGCATTACTCACCTCGACTCGCAAGGGTCCATCGCGTTGAGCCAGGACGGCAAGTTCCTGTTCGCGGTCAATGCCATCAGCAACGACATCACTGCGTTCTCCGTGCAAACCGGTGCAAGACTGAAATTCGTCGGCAAGTTCCCTTCCGGCGGCACCTTCCCCAATAGCCTCGCCGTGTCTGGCAATCTTCTTTACGTCATCAACTCTGGAAGCGATCAAATTAACGCTTTTCATATCGGACTCACCGGCCGGCTTCTTCCCATCTCCAACTCCTGTCGAAGCCTCAGCGGAACCGGCGTAGACGGAGCGCAAGTCAGTTTCAGCCCCGATGGCAAGATTCTGGTTGTAGTGGAACGCCTGTCCAGCAAGATTGACGTTTTCAACGTCGGCACCGATGGGCGCGCGACAGGGCCCATCATCGCCAATTCCAAGGGACCACGTCCGCTGGGATTTGCCTTCGACAACGCCGGTCATATCGTCGTCTCGGAAGTTCAGATCAGCGCCGCCTCCTCCTACAGCGTAACCTCCTCCGGGGTAACACTCATCACCGGGTCCTTGAAGGACTTTGGCCTGTCCGCGTGCTGGACTGTAACCACCAATGATCCTTCCTTGCCCAACCAGTATTCCTACATCACCAACACGCAGTCCGACACCGTTTCCGGCTACGTGATCCAGTCCGATGGCAGCTTGACACTGCTGAATCCGACCGACGGCATCACCGCCCAGATGACCAAGGGCGCGTTTCCGCTCGACGAGGCGCTGAGTGCCGACAGTAAGTATCTTTATGTCCTCGGCGGGCATCTGCCCGGCGTCGTGGGCTATGCCATTCAGCCAGATGGCAGCCTGGTTCAGATCACTACCGTGACCGGCACTCCGGCCACCTCGTTCGGCATGACCGGAAACTGACACCTATCAACTCATCGAGCCACAGGTTAAGAAACCACAACCAACAAAGGACGGGCGAGATGCCCGTCCTTCCATTGCCCTACGACGACGTACTCTCCACTTCGCGAACGTACTCGACCACCGACTCGCTCCAGCCGTCGATGTGCGTCCACTTGCCGTACCCGACGCCGTTCTTGTACGACGCCACGTTGATCACGTATCCCTTGCCCTTCGGCGCAGGAACAGTGTCGTGTGCCTGCTCGTCGGTGATCACGATCAGGCGGTCATAGCTCTGCTTCCGGTTCAACTCCTCAACGGCCTTGCCGAGGTAAGTGCCGCTGTGAGGTTGCGAGGCATCGATCGCATCGCGCAACGCAAAGCCGCGACGCGCGGGCGCCTCAACCAGGTTGTCAGAGAAGCTGAACACACTCACCTTCTCCGCGATCTCGCGCAGCAATACCGCGAGCCCGTAGGCTGCGTCGGTACGCTGCATCTCCGAACGGCGAGAGAGCGGAGCAACCATCGAGCCGGAAACGTCCACCAGCTCGATCGTCTTACCCGGAAGCTTCTCCTGCCCAGAGACGCATGCAAGCATCGCATGCTCTAGCGCCTCTTCCCACTGCGGAGCATGGCGTGCCGCAGCCAGAAATCGGAAGGGAAGCACACGGTGCGTCTTCATCGAACGCAGCGCCGAGAGCACCAGATCCTCCTCTACACCTGCCTCTTTCATATTGCGCAGGTTGCGGAGCAGGGCCAATGCGCCCAACTTGTTTTCCGCGAGCAGGCGCTCCCACGCTTCGCGCTTGTCGGCGCCAGACGACAGAGCTACTTCCCATGTATCAGGAGTTGTCAGCCGCCCCCAGATCAGCTTCTTCCACACGCCGGCCTGCGCCGCGTCGCGCGGTTTCGCGTGACACAGGAACAGGACATCCCGCAGCTTGATGGCCCCGCCGCGATCGTACTTCGCAAGCTGGTACTCATCAAACTTCGGAAACGCTGCGGCCAAGCCCTTCTTGACTTGACCAGACAACGGCACCCGCCCGTCCTTCCAGTAGATGGCAACGAACTCCGCGAGTTCGTCGGCACGCTGGATAACGCGCGCCAGAGTCTCCGCAACCAGGTGGCGATGCGTTTTGTGTCGCGCCATCTCGCGCACCACGAGCAGCGGCGCATGACGCAACTTCATCCGCTCGCGCGCCTCGATCGCAAGCGCCGCAACCTTGTCGGCCGCAACCTTAGGAACAAGTTCCGCGATCCGGCCGGCAATCTCCACACCATCCTCGTAGAACTGGCTCTCCCAGAGCAGGCACGCCAGCACGGCACGTCGCAATTGCAGCTCCGGCGTTATCTGACGAGCCGGCGCCCCTTCGTGAGTGCGCGGTCCGAAATTCAGTGTGTTTGTACGAGCCATGGTGTTCTCCTTGTCCCTGGTTGGTGACTAATCCTTGGCTGAGACCTCAATCTCGTCCTCGCTGCTTCCATCTTCCTGACCACACCCGAGCTCCCGATCAAATCCGATTAGATTCCGCGCCGGCTCGACGTTGATCACCAACGCCATCTTCTCCATCTCGTATCGAGTCGGAACCGTACGATCAATGAAGTCGGTGCATTCGGCAACCTTGAACGGCACCTTGCGCAGAACGGTGTAGCTGTAGTCGCAGAATATGACTTCCTCACTCTCCCGGTATCCTCGCTGTATATGAGCAAAGCGGCATGTCCTGCACAGCGTCTCGCCTTCTCTGAACGTACCGCCCTTTGTGATGATCCTTGCCATAAGTTGTCTTATCTCATGGTGTCCCGGAGCTTACCGTTGAAGTTATCGCCGGGGACTCTTTGAAAGAGTCGAGACCGAACGCTCGAGGGATGCGATAACTCGAAGCTGCGCCTCCGTCCCTCAAGTTAGAAGTCTCGGCAAGGCTACCTCGCAGTATCTAGAAGCGGCGAGGTATCTCTTTTGTGAGCTCCAGGGCGCAGCTCAGGTACGTCTCTTACACGAATTTATGGTCAGGGAACATGCGGACACGGCAGGGCTTGCGCCCACGCGGAATCGAACCGCACAGCCCGAAGGCTGTTTCGCCGAAGAAGTATCCGTGGCCAATCGCCACTGACCCTGTGAAGCTAGGGCTGGGGGATCAAGCGGCAGCGGTGTTTCGTGTCAGGAGAGATGAAACCGCGGCCTTCGCGACCCAGCTAAGTTATTGGTTTTGCGAGAAGAGCGCCGAAGATCAGTTAGCGCGATCGACGAACGCCCGGTGACAACTTAGACCGACCAGCGGTCCCAGTTGCCCGCATAACGATTTGGAGATTGTTTCTGCCAATGGGCGTCCTTTCGTAGGAGATGTTCCAAGATGCCATGACTTCTATTTTTCTGCAAGAGGAAAGTAGATTGTTCTCTCACATTTTATGTCGTGAGAGGACAGATTCCGGAACAACGCATTTAGCAATCAGCACTTAGCCTTCGGCGGTGAGCGCAATTACATTGACGATTTTCTTTCAGACTTGATAGCTTTGACAGCCAGAAAAACTTTTTCCCGGGAGCCCCCGTTGAAAACACGCCTCTGCTTTTCGGCCCTTTTCCTGTCTTTCTCCCTCTTCTGCTCCGCTCAGTTGGACGATCAGACAAAACAGTTCGCGCATGATGTTTTCAAGCAACTGATCAACATCAACACCACCGATTCGGTCGGAAATATTACGACTGCCTCCCAGGCCATGGCAGAGCGCTTCCGCGCCGCCGGATTTCCCGACAGCGACATGCAGATCCTCGGTCCCAACGACCGCAAAAAGAATCTCGTCGTCCGCCTGCACGGAAATGGCAAGCACAAACCCGTGCTGCTCATCGGTCATCTGGACGTTGTCGAAGCCAAGCGCGAAGACTGGACCACCGACCCGTTTCAGTTCACCGTAAAAGACGGCTACTTCTACGGCCGCGGCACCCAGGACATGAAAGACGGTGATTCCGTCATGGTCACCACGCTGATCCGCATGAAAAAAGAGGGCTTCGTTCCCGATCGAGACATTATTCTCGCGCTTACAGCCGATGAAGAAGGCGGCAGTTCCAACGGGGTCGATTGGCTGCTCAAAAATCACCGCGACCTGATCGACGCGGAGTTCGTCTTGAACCACGATGGTGGCGGCATACTGCTCGATCACGGCAAGCCTGTGATGATGGAACTCGACGCCAGCGAGAAGCTGTATTCCGATTTCCAACTCACGTCGCGTAATCCCGGCGGACACAGTTCTCTTCCCACTCCCGACAACGCGATCTATCATCTCGCCGATGCCCTGGGCCGCATTGAGCATTTCCAGTTTCCGTTCGAGTTGACCACGGTGACCCGCGCCTACTACGAGAAGATGGCGGCCGCTGCCACCGGAGACCGTGCGGCCGATATCCAGGCGATCCTGAAAATGCCGCCCGATATGGCCGCCGTAGACCGCCTCTCAAAGGATCCCATCGACAACTCCATCATGCATACTACGTGTGTAGCCACGCGGCTTAGCGGCGGGCATGCCAACAACGCTCTCCCGCAGACTGCGCAAGCCAATGTGAATTGCCGCATCCTGCCCGGTCATTCCGCAGAACAGGTTCGGCAGGAACTGGAAAAAGTTGTCGCCGATCCCAAGGTTTCCGTGCAGGCGGTTGGCAGCTCCGGCCAGGTCATGGATCATGCCTCCGATCGCGTCAGCTATGCTCCTCCGCCACTCCGCCCGGAGGTGATGCGGGCGCTGGAAAAAATCACGGCGGAAATGTGGCCCGGAACCCCCGTGATTCCCAGCATGAGCACCGGAGCATCGGATGGCATTTACACCAACGCCGCCGGGCTCCCAACCTACGCTGTCTCCGGCGAAGCGCTCGAGCGCAGCGACATTCGCGCCCACGGCAAAGATGAACGCGTGCCCATCGCTTCGTTTGATCGCGCAGTCGAGTTCTACTATCGCTTCCTGAAAATGGTGACGTCCGGAAGTTAGAAAGACCTGACGTAGTTCAGAGGCCGCGGAAGCGTCTCTCGCGCACAACCGAATGCCCGCTTCCGGCCGGCAAATAAAACGCGAAAGCGCTTGACATTCGCCTTGTATTCGCCCAGAATTCCGCTATGGCCATCACACGACGGCAGCACGAGATGTACGACTTCATTTCGCGTTGGGTGGCGGAGAAAGGTTACTCGCCATCCTTTGAGGAAATCGCGCAGGGCATGAAGTTGAGTTCACTCGCGACCGTGCACAAGCACGTCTCGAATCTCGAAAAGAAGGGCCTGCTCACCCGCGATTACAATCGCAGCCGCTCGATTGATCTGCTTCCTCCCAAGGGACGACTCAAGCAGGCCATGTCGGTAAACACCGGCGTGGTGTTGCCGGTCCTGGGAAGGATCGCCGCCGGACAGCCCATCGAAGCCATCCAGAATCCCGAGACAATTTCGCTCGCCGACTTCGTCCGCTCCAAAGAAGTCTTTGTGCTGGAAGTGCGGGGCGAGTCGATGCAGGATGAGCACATCCTTGACGGAGACTACGTGCTGGTCGAGAAAACCAAGGCCGCCCATAACGGCGATATCGTAGTTGCGATCGTCGAAAAGGACGACGCCACCCTCAAGCGCTTTTACCGCGAGGGGGACAGCATTCGCCTGCAGCCCTCAAACGTCAACATGAAGCCAATCATCGTGCCCGCAGCCGCGGTTGAAATTCAGGGAAGGGTCATCGGCGTCCTGCGGAAATATTGAAGTTGCCTTTGCTCATCCCGCTTTTACTATAAAAACAAAAACGCCCGGGAACTTCTCCCGAGCGTTTCCATTCAGAGCAAACGGCCGCGCTTACCCAATGTGCTTATCGAGCGCCTTCTGGATCTGCTCCTTCGGCACGTAGCCGACAATCTGTTCCTTGACCTGGCCGCCCTTGAAAACCAGCAGCGTTGGAATCCCGCGAACTCCGTAGCGCATGGGCGTCGCGCTGTTGCGGTCCACGTCCATCTTCCCGACCTTGACCTTGCCTTGATATTCGGTGGCCAGTTCAGCCACGATTGGCGCAATCGCGCGGCACGGGCCGCACCACGTTGCCCAGAAGTCCACCAGCACGGGCTGTTCCGACTTCAAAACGTCCTGCTCAAAATTCGTGTCATTTACTTCGAGAATTGCTTCGCTTCCCATTACCTTCCTCCAGTTCAGTCGCTCGGTGCCGCATGCTATTCCGGCGGCGTCCCCGGGTCGGCAAATCGTTTGAATGCTTCAGCCGGAACCTGAGCCCCATATCCTAGCACTTTCGTTAGATGCAAAGCAGCGACGAAGGTCGCAAGGCGAGATACTGCTGCCATGACAGCCACTTCCCGAGCCGGAAAGTCCCGCTTGCCGCTCAAAACAAAGGCGCCCTGACCTTTTCAGTTCAGGACGCCCCGGCAGCCCTCCCCCAGAACTGCCAAACCACGATTTCGATGCTACGGGTCAGCGTCACCAACTGTAAATGTCACTTCAGTAACTGGGATTTATATCCGCGTAACATCTGCGGCATGACCGGCGGTTTGATATCGGAAATGCGCAGCTAAAGATTCCGGCTGTGAAACGACAAGGGAGGTTTTACCAAAGCTGCTGCCAGCTGTTCCCACCATCTTCAGTGGACCATACCTCATCATTGGAGGTGGTGACTCTGCCATGGGTGGAGTCGGTGAGTTCGATCGCCGTGATGTCGCCGGCCAGGATGTGATTGCCGTCAGAAGGCTTCACCTGCAACCAGTGCTCCCCGGCATCGCGGGAGTGAAACAGCGACGCTGCCGCGCCGCCGACCCACACATCCGATCCGAGCGCCGCCACTACTCGGAATGCCGCGTCGGATGAGACTGCAATCTTGTTCCAGGTCCTTCCTCCATCCAATGACCGCTGCAGCGTTCCGTCCGCATTCAGCGTCCACCGCGGAGCGAGGCTTGAGGCCAGCGACACGTCCGCCGAATGGCTCTTGCGATCCATCAATCCCGCGTTCGCCGCGGGTCCCGCTGCTCGAAGTTCATCGCCGGTTGCTTGCTTGGCTTTCCCCTGAGTTACTGCTTCCTTCTTTTCGAGATCGCGAACTGCGGTGCTCTCGTTCAGACTCTCCGGCGCTTGGCGCACAGGACTCGACGGAGCATCGGAACGCATGGCCATCGTCTTGGCCGGCTTCTCCGCCACTGAACCCAGGGCGTCGGTTTTTGGGGTTGAAGAAGCCGCGCGGGCAGGCTGGGCCGCTTTCTGCTCAGCCGCTTTCCGCTCGAGGTTCAGCGATGACCGTTCCTCCTCCCGCGGGGACTGCAGTGCCGTGGTTACCGCCGCGCCGGTGTCTCGCGGCGTATATTGCTCGGGATGCTCGCGATACAGACTGATAGCAGCTCCCACAATCGCCACGCAGGCGATTGCTGTGCCCCATTTCAAAACCGGCCAGCGCAGCCATGGCGTGCGCTCCGGCGCCTGCACCGTTATCGTCTCCTCTGCGGGCTGTGCCAACGCGATGATGGTCCGGCAATCAAAACATCGTGACAGGTGCGTCACCAGCAGGCTGCGCTCGCGCTCACTCAGGTTGTTCTCGGCGAATGCAGTCAGCAGGTCAGGGTCAGGATGCGGTCCGGCATCACCGCTTGCCAACCGATGCTGCACGACTTTGGGCAGTTCTTGCATTATCTCGACCTGTCTCCCGCCGGCGCTTCCGCCTTCTCTCCTGGGAACGATTTCCGGTCGCTTTCTTGCGCCATGCGGTTACGAATATTAATGCTCAAGTCTCGGACGTCCACCTGCAGCGCCTCCTCCACCTGCCTGGAACTCATTCCCGCCTTGCGTAATCCAGTTATAATGTTCTTCCGCAATGACTTAGCAATCTTGTCCAGCTTGCGGCTGATGGTCGATTCGTGCACTCGCAGCTGGCGCGAAATCTCCGCCAAGGTGCGCCCGTCCAAGTAGTACGACGCAAGCACGAATCGGTCCTGAGAATCGAGTGCGGCAAACGCCTGGTCGGTTGCCCTCTCCAACCGCGGATCGATGCCCGGCACGGCCTCTTTCTGCGGAGCCGCATACTGCGTCCCTTCTTCGCTCTCTTCCTCTAAGCTCACCAGCCGGCGTTGGCGGCGGTACTGGTTCACGTATTCCTGCGCCAGCACCGTGCGCAACCATCCTTCCAGCGATCCTCGTCCCGTATACGAGGCCAGCTTCGAAACCCGCTTCCCTTCCCGTGCCTGCGTGCCATAAAGATCGGCATAAAGCGAATCCGCCAGTTCCCTTGCTGCCGCCGCTTCTTTGGCGATGTACCCGGCCACCTCGTACAGCTTTTCGCGATAACGCACCAGGAAGTGCTCCCAGGCTTTTTCATGTCCGGCCGCACAGGCCCGCGCCAGCACAAGTTCCTCCACATGCAACGTGAGATAAAGCTCGCGCACGCCCGTGGGCGCTTCCGGACAGTACTTCACGGCAATCTGGTTCAGGATGGAGCCGAACTCCTCGCGGCTTATGTCGAACTCTCTGGCGCGGCTCTTGATGTGCAATTCGGAAATCAGGACTTCGAGCCCGGCTGGCGCCGACGTTTCCGATGGACGTTCATGGCTCATTGAGAATGGCAGGCTTCCTCTGGAATGCTACCAAGTATTAGACGCAAGAAGATGGATTTTTGCCGTTCCGATCACAACGGGGAAACAGGGAGACGCGAGAATGCGTGGGAGAGGGGTGTGCTCGCCCCTCTCTCGGCCCAAAACAACTTCAGTAAGGACCTGGAAGGCGAGGTGCTCCTAAGCGATCACGTCCTCTGCTTAAACCGGTCCAATACTGCAAACAACGCCACTGCCAGCAGCGCATTCGCTAGTGCCGATCCCATTTCGTGGCGCCAACTCCATTGCAGGGGCAATCCCACCAGCAAGCGCGCCACCGCGAAATACACCCCTTCGTGCACTACATAAAAGAAGAGCACTACCAGGAATCGCGAACCTGCATTCTCAACGTCAATCTTGACCCCCAGCGAAGAAGCCCCATACCCGACGACGGTTTTCGCGATCCCGTTCAATCCAATGGGATGGATGGTCAGTGAATCCTGTAACAATCCAATGAAGGCTCCGGTCAGCATTCCCGTGACCTGGCTGCGGCGCGCCACGGAAAAAAAGATCACCAGCAGCAGGGGCAGATCGAAGATGGTGAAGAACGGCAACCAGCGCGGCACAAAAGCCTGGAACGCCAACGCCACCAGGGGAACCAGCACCGCGACCGGCGCGCTGAACCGGTAAACCTCGACTTGCTCCTGCGATGTGTAGGAAACCGACACGTTATTGGGGCCGATCCTCGGTAGGTTTATCTTCCGGCTTCGCTGTATCCGGCTTCGCTGTATCCGGCTTCGTCTCGGTCTTTGTCTTCGAAGTCGCGGAGCCGGCTGCCGCTTGCTTCGCACTCTGCTCGCTCGCCGGTTTTACGACGGGCTTGCTCTCTGCCTGATCGCTGGACTTCAGCAACGACACAGACGGCTTCGCCACAGGCCCTGCCGCAACCGCGTTGGGCTTTACCGCCGGAGGCTGTTTCTGAGCGTCACTGGGATTTGCATTGGGCTTCGACCCTGGTTCCCCCGGCTTGCTTCCTCCCGTCGGCGGAGTCGTGGTCTCCGGCGGCTTCTCCGGGACCGAGGGCAAACGTTGGGCAAGGATATCTACCGCTCGAACCGGCCCCGACTGCTCGACTGCTGGTTCCTTCTGCTGCACCTCGGTCACCACCAGCACTTCTTCGAGCTTGCTCAGGTTGACTGCGGGCTTTACCCGGATGTTCAGGAACAGATCTGATCCTGGCGAGACCTTCGACACCGTCCCCACGTTAAATCCCTTGGGAAAGATCCGGTCGCCACCGCTGGTGACCACTTTCTCGCCGGGTTGCACCACCTCGTCGGCCATCACCTTTTCGAGTACCACTTCGCCCGCCGGGGTGCCCCGCAGGACGCCCTGCAACCGCGAACTCTCCAGGATCGCTCCTACGCCGCTGGTCTGGTCGTCAATCAGGAGCACCTGCGAGGTCGTGCGATCGTAGACGCGCAGCACCTTGCCCACGATACCCTCGCCGGTAATCACCGCCATGCCCGGCGCAATCCCGGCATCGCTGCCTTTATCAATAGTGATGGAGCGGGATTGCTCGCTGCCGCTCGATCCCACCACCTGCGCGGCAACCGTCTTCGCGATGTACTGTTCCTTGAATCCCAGCAGGCTCTGCAAACGGCGCGCCTGCTGCGCATCTTCGTACAGACGCACCTGCTCGACCCGCATGCGTTCAATTTCCGCTTTCAGGTCGCGGTTCTCCTGCCGCACTCCCCGCAGGTAGAAGTAGTTGTGCCATAGGCCGGCCACGCCGTGTTGCAGGCCGAGAATCCCTTTTTCCAATGGGGTGACCGCGTTGACCGTCCAGACGCGAATCAGGCGGGTAGGCTCGTTTTCCACGTTTCGCTTCACCTGCACCGCAAGCGCCAGCACCTGCAGGAACAGCACGACCAGCAATGCGATCAGGTTGCGATACCGTCCGAAAACCGATTCCATGAATTCAGTACCCAGTACCTAGTACCAAGTACCAAGTACGGAAAAAGTGCGCGCCTGAGGGCGGAACGGCACGACCAGTAATTGGGTTTTCGATCCGCATGGGCGGAAACACTTCTCGAATCTATTTTCGCTAGGTACTAGGTACTTGGTACTCGGCACTACTCAATCGAAATCTTCCTCAACAGCTTGAAGTCCGACAGCATTTTGCCCGTACCCAGCACCACGCTGCATAGCGGATCGTCGGCAATCGAAACCGGCAACCCCGTCTCTTCCCGGATGCGCTTATCCAGATTCTTCAGCAGCGCCCCGCCGCCCGTCAACACGATGCCGCGGTCGCTGATGTCGGCTGATAGCTCCGGAGGCGTACGTTCCAGGGCCACGCGAATCGCATTCATAATGGTCGAAACGCACTCGCTCAAAGCTTCGCGCACTTCGCTGTCGTCTACGGTAATCGTCTTGGGCACGCCCTCGATCAGGTTGCGGCCCTTGATTTCCATGGTCAACGGCTTATCCAGCGGATACGCGCTTCCAATCTCGATCTTGATCTGCTCGCCCGTGCGTTCGCCGATCAGCAGGTTATATTTCCGCTTCAGGTAATTCATGATGGCTTCGTCCATCTGGTTGCCGGCCATGCGCACGGAACGCGAATAGACGATGCCACTCAAAGAAATGACGGCGATGTCGGTGGTGCCGCCTCCGATGTCAACCACCATGTTGCCGCTGGGTTCGGTAATCGGCAGGCCGGCGCCGATCGCCGCCACCATTGCCTGCTCCACCAAGTGCACTTCGCTGGCTTTCGCGCGATAGGCCGAGTCCATGACTGCGCGCTTTTCCACCTGCGTAATCTCCGAAGGCACGCCAATCACGATCCGCGGATGCACCAGCATCTTGCGGTTGTGCGCCTTCTGGATGAAGTAGTTCAACATCTTCTCGGTGACCTTGAAGTCGGCGATCACGCCATCTTTCATGGGCTTGATAGCCACAATGTTGCCCGGGGTGCGGCCCAGCATCTCTTTCGCTTCTTTGCCGACGGCCTCGACTTCGCCCGTGTTCTTGTTGATGGCGACGATCGAAGGCTCGTTCACCACGATGCCTTTGCCGCGCGCATAAACCAGCGTGTTGGCGGTGCCCAGGTCAATGGCAAGGTCGCTGGAGAATATGCTGAACAGCGACCGCATGTTGTGCATGCGCGATCCGTTGGAGTGAAAACCGTTTTGTGACATACGCGAGACTTCCTCTGGTCCGATTGACCTGATTTCCCATCCGGCTCAGCCGGCTTGTTCTGAGGCGCTACTCACATCTTATGGAATGTTGCGCGCCCCCGGTAAATCCCAAAGAACTTTTTCTTGCACTCGTCATCACTGGATGACGACTTTCTTCTGCACCGTATTCACGCCACCCTTGGCATTCTGCGCCGTGACCGTGATCAGGCTCTCGCCCGGCGCCAGCGGCGGTGTGAAGTAGTGAAAGGTCCCATCCTGCGCTACCACCGGAACTTCGCGCCCATTCACCATCACCCGCGCCCCCGCCTCGGTCTTGCCCACCAACTCCAGCACGTGCCCGTGCTGCACGAACGGATCCAGTTCCAGGTTGATTCCGACCGTATCTTTTCCCCTCGGAATCAGCGTGAAGCGGTTCTTCTCGCTCTCCACCGACTCCTTGCCTTCGCTGTCATAACTCTGCACCATCCAGTAATACGCGCCTTCGGCCAGCCCCGTGACCTCCACATCCGCCGTGTCCACCTTGCGGTCAACAATGGTTGAGGAGAAATACGGGTTCCGCGAGATTCTCAGCCGGTACCCCACCGCGTTCGGCATCTTGGTCCAGGAAAATTCGATCGGCTTGGGGGTCCCCGCCAGGAACACAGGCATCATGTTGGCGGGAGAAATCGGCGTCGGCGGTCCAATCTCCTTCAGCTTCGCCATCCGCGGAGACTCCTGCTGGAAGCTGACTTTCTCCCAGTCCGACAAGCGCACCGTCTCCCCGTTACGGGTGATGTCGCCCGTTCCTTTTTTCAGCAGGATTTCATGGGCATCGGTCTTGGGATCGTTGCGCACCATGGCCGCCGATTCCGGCGCCAATGAGGCCGTCGCTCCTGCCACAATCACTTGCGACCGCGAACCCTGCATGTAGGTCCCGGTGGCTAGGTCCACGGTTCCGGTGCTCACCGCCACCGCCACGTTGGTCTGCTGCCGTTCGTTGGCCGAGTTCTCTTCGATCACGATCAGCGAATCCTGCTTCACCGTGTAGTTGGTCCCGTCGTTGAAAACGATCTTGGCCATTCCTTCGGACCCGGTCTGCACCACGTCGCCTTTTTCCAGCGGCACGTTGTAATCCGCCGTCATCCAGCTATTGCTATTTGATTTCTTGACCCGCACCGTTCCGTCGAGCGCCGTGATGTGCGCCTGCTGCGAGTTCATCACCCCAGACTTGCCCGGCGTCGCTACGCCCGCAACGGCCTCAAGCAGGTGATTGGTCAGGCTGCTGGCTGTCTTGACCGCCCCTTCGCTGAACTGCGGAAACGCAAAGTGCACGCCAGCCAGAAACACCAGCAACACCGTCAAAATTATGAGCGCCACACTGCGATACGTGACTGTCTTCCACGCAATGTGGATACCCGGCTTGCGATTCGACACCGAGGCCACCTAAGTCCAGCCAAATCCAGAGAATATGGGATAATTCGGAGAGTACCACAAGGGAAACTGACGGCGTAGAGGTAATCAAGTTGGGTCACGCCGAAAGCGGTTACGAAGGTCATTGTCTTTCCCGAACCATTACCCGGGAAATACCTTGCGCGCGGTTCCTTTTTTCGGAAACCCCATTACGGCGCTCACCGCCCCCTTCATCACCTTCTGGAACGCGGCTTCAAATTGTTCCATTTCCGGACGCGTCCCCACTGTGATGCGAACACAGGTCGGCATCACCGGCCAAATCCGACCGATGATCACTCCTTGCCTGGCCATTGCTTCAATGACTTCCTTCCCTGCCCGCTTGGTCTCCACCAGGAAGCAATTCGATTGCGACGGCGTATAGGAATACCCGTTCTTTTCCAGCCATTCGAAGGTTTGCGCTCTTACCGCGGCGTTGATCCGCTTGCGCTCGGCTACCAGTTGCGGATCCTTCAGGCTGGCGCTGGCGGCAACCACCGCGGTCACCGGCATGTAATTTCCGCCACCGTAATTCTCGATCTTCTCCAGCAGATCGGGCCTGGCGATCGCGAACCCGCAGCGCATGCCTGCCATGCCATAAAGCTTCGAGAACGTGCGCAGCAGGATCACGTCCTTGTCAGCTTTCACCAGGTCCATGGCGGTCGTGGCATCGGAAAAGTGGATGTACGCTTCATCTACCAGCAGAACCGATCCCGCCGGCTTGTTCTCCAGCAGATATTCAATGTCCGAATGACTGGTCAGCGTGCCCGTGGGATTGTTCGGAGTGCAGATATAGAACAATCCTGCGTCCTGCCCCGCGGCCAGCATCGCCTTCACGTCGTGCGAGTAAGTTTTGGTCAGCGGCACTTTCACCACGCGCGCCCCGCCATGTTCTGCCGCAAACATGCCTGCCTCATATCCGGGGTCCGCCGTGACATAGCTTTTCGACGGCGAGGTGAAGGTGCGCACGCTGTGGTACAGCGGAAAACTCGAGCCCGGGTACGCCCTTACGTACTGAGGCTTCAAACCTTCCATGGTCGCAAATTGCTTCTCCAGCGCCTCGCTCATTTCGAAGTTGTAGCGGCCGCCTTCGGGAATCATTGCCACCGCGGCCTGGCGCGCTGCCGCGCACGGCCCCAGCGGGTTCTCGTTGGAATCGATGCGCACCGCCCCGGTCGAAGAGTGCGTCTTGACCGCCGCCAAGGCGAGCATCGGCTCGGTCACAATGCGAAACGCAGCCGCAGCAGAAACCGCGGTGGAGACTTGCAGGAAGGCGCGCCGGGATGCAGCTTGCATGGAATTCCCCTCACCGGAATTGCCGCCCATCTTACAACTGTCTCCGGCCCGAAAGGAACCCGACTTTCGAGACGCAGCCCAGCTGCGTCTCTGGCCTCTCACGCGGCTGCCAGGCTCGACGTGCAATGCCGACATTTCGTCGCCCGCAGCGCAACCGTCGAAAAGCAGTAAGGGCATTCCTTGGTCGTCGGATTCGTCGGCGCCGGCGCGCTCTTCAACCGGTTCACCTGCCGGATCAGCATGAATACCGCGAACGCTACGATCAGGAAATCAAACAGCGAATTCAAAAATATTCCGTAGTTGATCGTCGCCGCCCCCGCAGCCTTCGCCTGGGCAAGACTCGCGTAGGCCGTCCCCGACAGGTTGATGAAGTGATTGGTAAAGTCGGATTTGCCGTGCAGCAGTCCAATCGGGGGCATGATGATGTCGCTTACCAGCGAACTCACTACCCGCCCAAACGCCGCTCCAATAATGATGCCCACGGCCATGTCCAGCATATTGCCGCGCAGCGCGAAATCGCGAAACTCGTTCAGCATCTTGCCGCCGCCCTTGCCCAGCAGCGCCTTCGGGCTTCCCAGATGTGTCAGCCCAACACTCTCCAGAACCGGATCATTGCTCGCCATCGCTTCCTCCTGATCGTCTGCATGCTGCTCGTCGCTTGACCGACTGTCAAGCGGGAGCCCACCCTCGACAATTCAGAGAGCAGGTTGACTGCCTCCGAACACGTCTTGAACACTGTTTCAACATCCTGGATATGTTTTGTTCTGTTCACTGTCAACCTGTGCCATAATGTCACCCCTACTCCCCCACAAAGCAAAAACCATGGCTACTGCACGTGTGTCGTGTTGTCAGGCGCTGTTTTTTCTGTTCACGGTTGCGGCTTGTGCGCAGATGCCGGAACCAATCCTCGCGAACCAGAACCGCACGCCCGCCGGCAAATTGGAAAACGGGATCCTCACCCTTCATCTGGAAATTCGCCAAGGCGCATGGCGCCCCGAAGCCGATGACGGGCCACAACTCTTCGTACAAGCATTCGGCGAAGCCGGTAAGCCGGCGCAAATTCCCGGCCCGCTCATACGCATGCCGCAAGGCACCATGGTGCACGTCAGTGTCAAAAACACGCTAGCGAAGAAGGCGACGCTTTACGGCCTGAATACTCGTCCCGGCGATCCCAAGGCCGGCATCGAACTCGCCCCTGGTGAGGCACGCGAACTCAGTTTCGAACCAGGCACTCCCGGCACCTACTACTACTGGGCCCGCACCACAGAATTTTTCAAAGCTGGCCCCATCACGCTCGAGGAGCCAGTTCTCGAGGATGCCCAACTCAACGGCGCCTTCATCGTCGATCCGCCCGGCTCGGTTCCTCCCGATCGCATCTTCGTCGTGAACCTCATGTTTGGACTGGAAGACATTCTTCACGATGCCTTCGAGATCGTCAGCCTGAACGGAAAGTCTTACCCTTACACCGAGCCTCTGGAATACACCGAGGGCGAAAACATCCGCTGGCGGGTCATCAATCCCGGGTTTAGCGATCACCCCATGCATCTCCACGGCGCCTTCTACCAGGTGTTGAGCCTCGGAAATTTCGAATCCGATACCTCCTACGCCGCCGGGGAACGTCAGTCGGTCGTGACTCAGGACCTGGGCCCGCGCGGCACCATGATGCTGGAATGGACACCGGAGCACGTGGGCCGCTGGCTGTTCCATTGCCATTACCAGGCTCACATGTCAACCGATGAGCGCGTGCCGGTGCTCCGTCACGTAGCCGCGCTGCATTACGACTCCCGCGACATCGCTCCCGCCTCCCATGAGCACGAAGAATCCATGAGCGGCATGAGCGACATGGCCGGCCTGGTGCTGATGATCAACGTCAAACCCTCGCCGACCGCTGTGCACCAGGAGGCCAGAGCTTCCACGCCCCACAAACTTGACCTGGTAATTGAACCAACTGCCGCGGCGGGCAAACTTCCCACCTTTTCTTGCTCGGTTCGTGAAGGCAAGAAGATCGTCGCCTCCGAAGACAAATCCGTGGGGCCGCCCATTGTCGTCACCCGTGGCCGGCCGACGCAGATCACCGTTGTCAACACCCTGTCGTCCCCGACCACCATTCACTGGCACGGTCTCGAACTCGACAGTTATTACGATGGTGTGATCGGAGGTGGCGTGGGAAACCAGGTGACGCCCGCCATCCCTCCGGGAGGGACCTTCACCGCGCACTTCACTCCCCGTCGCCCCGGCACCTTCATCTACCATACCCATGCCGCCGATCCCGGACAGCTTTCCGGCGGCGTCTACGGCGCCATCATCGTGCTTGAGCCCGGCGAATCATTTGATCCCGAACACGACAAGTTGCTGGTGCTCGGCACTCGCGACACTTTTTTCACCGCAACCCGCCTCACCCTGAATGGGATGGAGCAACCGGCTCCAATGACCTTGACTCGTGGAGCGAAATATCGTTTTCGGCTGATCAACATGGGGCCGAATCTCTCTGCTGAGTTTTTGTTCGGCAGCAAAGAGCACCCCGCAATCTGGAAACCTCTGGCCAAAGATGGCGCTACCGTCCCGGCACGGCTGGCGAAACCGACGGAAGCATCAATGCACATCGCCTCCGGCGAAACGTACGACTTTGAATTCGAGCCGGACACCGCAGGCGAGATTCCGCTGCAAGTTACCAACGACTACAGCCCGGCAAAATTGGTCGCAAGAATTACCGTGCAATAGGCATTCGACCGCAACTACCGGATCAGGTTTCTTCTTCTCGAATGGTTCCGGCGCTGCTGCGCCATTCGGATTCCTGCGCAGCTTCAGCGGCGACTGCACGCATGAAACAAGTCTCGAGTCGAGAGCTGGGAAAAAAGTGACAAAGCTATGGCGAATCGCAGACAATCTCAGCCCACACCTTGCATACGATAGGGTGTTTGTTACAAACCTACCAATTCATTCAGGAGGAATAGATGAGCGAACACTATCATGATGTCGGAGACCTGAGATTTCTAAAGGAAATGGGCAAACTCGCGCCCACGGAATTCAATGCCTGGCTGAACCTCGACAAGATCGTGGGCCGGGACGATGGCGCGATTCCCAGGAAATATCGCGAACTCATCGCACTGGGAGTTGCCTTCACGACGCAATGCCCTTACTGCATCGAAGTGCACGTCAAGGCCGCAAAAGCGGCGGGCGCCTCGCGCGAGGAGATCACCGAGAGTTCGTTGATTGCCGCGGCCCTGCGCGCCGGAGGCGCAGCCACTCACGGCGCTATGGCTTTGAAATTCTACGATCAAGCCTGATCGTGTCCGAAGGGGGCGCATTGCCTTATGCAGGTAATGCGCCTCAGCGCGCCAGCCGCGCTTTTCCTGGTCCCTGGGCACCAAGCCGGAAAAAGTACAAACCCGCCAGCGTGCCAATCGCCTCCGTGACCAGCAAGCCATACGCCGTGAAAACAAAAACCGTTCCCCACCAAGTCGCCGGCTGAATGCTTACGTGGTCAGTACTCGAGACCAGGAAGTGATGGTAGAGCCCAAACAGCAGTGAACCCAGCATCGAAATCCCCAGGAGGAGAAATCCCAGTTGCTTCCTTGCTGTCCAGGCAATTCCCATTGCCAGCAGCGGTAACAACAGGATCACGATGATCACAAAAACAATCTCTGGCGGCGTAAGACTGATCTTCAGTTCGCGATGCGCAAGCCCATGCGCAATATTGATCAGCAAGTGAGCCGCCACGATCGCGCTTGCGTATTCAGGCGCCCCCTTCATCGCGGGCTATCCCCCTCCCGCCTTCACTGACTTGCAGATCGAGCAGCGCTGGAAGCGGTGCATCAGCCGTTTCCACCACGGCCATTTTTGCTTGTCGGCCTGGTGCTTGTACTGCACCCATCGCGGTTCAGACAATTTCTTGCGCAGCTCCGGGTCACTCACTCCCATTCGTAACTCCCTCGCATTTATGTTCGTGATCCGGCGCTGGTGCTAGCTGTCTTTGCGGTAGAGCAGGTCGCGCATGGCCGTCCTGCGCGCTTCATTGAGTTCACGGTTGGACTCGCGGGCGGTCGCCGTCTTATCTGCCGCATCGTCCTCTTCGCTGCACGAAGGGCAGCGATTAGCAAAGCCGGGCTTGTCGGGCCTGAGCTCAAACTTCTCTCCGCAAATGCTGCAAACTTTGATAGGAAACGCCATTCCTCCACTCCCTCGTTTAATGATAGCGGACGAATCCAGGTGAGTACACCGTCTTAGGGGCTGGTTCAGCCTTTCCGAAGTTCGATTATAAATCGAGGCTGCCCCACCTCTTGGCGCCAAGGCTCGGCCAGACCCGTACCATCAGTTGAAGTCTCAGGATAGGGAAAACGACGCTGCGCGGTCTTCTTGTGTCAGTCACCCGGCTTCGCTGACTGGCAGTAATCGCAGCGTTGGAAGCGATGGATGAGCCTTCTCCACCAGGGCCAGCTCTTCATCTGCGTCTGGTGTTTGTATTGCAGCCATTTCGGTTCGGACAATCGTTCTCGAAGCTCCGGGTCGCTTACGCCGCTAAAACGACCTCATTCCCAGCGACTGCGTTTACGGCTTGGACCCGGGAACACGACCACCCTCGGAAGGTTGCTAGGCGTTCGTCACTGAACCGTCACCTTGGCCAGGTTGTCATCCGGCACTCGGTCAATCATCAGCAGCAGCGGATCGATTCCCGCCTTCTCAGGCAGCGTATCGGTCGTAAAGGTAAAGGTGCTCTTGCCCGTACTCATGTGCACACGCTCGCGGTGCAGCACCTTGCCGTATTTTTTACCTTTCTCGGGAGCCCCCAGCGCGCCTACCTCGATCCAGTCATTCACCGGAATTTCGGTTTCGTTCCCCTTCTCGTCCGCTTTGTACTTGCGCGTCTCCACTTCGACAGTCACATCGTATTTTCCGTCGCTCCGCTTGTGCGCAGTCGCCGTCAGCCCGCGATTCGAAAACAGCGTGATGTCATAAAACAATTCTTCCAGTAAATACTGCTTGTCGGGCGGAATCTGCTCGCGCAGTGCATCCATCAGCGCATAAGAAGTGGGATACGGCGGGTCCTTGTACCCGTATTCCGCAAGCACCTTGTGCAGTGCCCGGTTCACCGCATCTTCGCCGATCATGTCTTTCAGGTAATACAGCGCCACGCTTCCCTTGCGGTAATGGATGTATCCCTGGCTGGCCTCGACCCGCAGCAGCGGTCGCTCTTTCAGCAATTCAGTGCCCCGTGAACGCAGGTAATTGTCCATCTCGTACTGCATGAATTTGCGCATGGTGTCGGCCCCGTATTCTTTTTCCATCGTCATGAGCGCTGAGTATTGCGCCAGGGTCTCCGACAATAACGTCGCTCCCTGCATGTTGGCGCCCACCACCTGGTGCGCCCACCATTGATGCCCCATCTCGTGCGCGACTACATAGAAGACAAAATCAATGTCGTCGGGATGCTCGAGGTTGGCGATGAAACCGATCGATTCCGAGTACGGCATGGTCCCCGGAAACGCCTGCGCAAATCTCGCTACCCGCGGAAACTCGATGATCCTCGCTTCCTTATGCGGATAGGGCCCGAAGTTCTGCGTGTAATACGCGAACGACTTCTTCACCGAGTTCAGCATCTTGGGAACATTCCACGGATGCTCCTTCAGGTAATACACCTCGATGCTCATTCCATTCCATTCGCTGCGCGCCACTTCATATCGCGCCGAGATGAAGGAATAAAAATTCAACGAGTAGTGATCAAGCTTGTAATGGTAGTAGTGACGGCCGTTCTCGCCCCACTCCCGCTGCAGCGAACCCGGAGCCACCGCGATCTGGTCGGGCGAGGTGCTGATCACGGTTTCTACATTGACCCAATCCGCATTGTTGGTCAGATAGTTGTCTGAGCAATCCGCCGTGCAGTTCTGCTCCAGAGCCGGCATCAGGTCCTGCTCCTTTAGCCCGAACTTCTTGCGCTTGTTGCGATCGGTCATCTCGTTGGTAGGCTGGTACCCGATCATCGGCGCTACGCTGCTGTTGAAGAACGTTCCGTTCTGCACGATCTCGCGGTTGGTGACGCTGTTTTCGAACCCCCGGTTGCGTGCCTTCACCGTGAAATGCACCGTTCGCGACTCGCCCGGCTGCATCGGAGGGTCCAGCGTATAAGTCTGGAACAGGAGCCTGGCGTCGTCCTGGGTCAGTTTTCCTTTTTCAACATCGATCTTCGTGTCGTAGTTGTCCGTCAGCGTAAAGCGCACATCGCTCAATGGCTGCCCAGTTTTGTTGACGATGGTTTCGTCGCCGCGCATTTCCATCCCCCGCCTCTCGGGATAAATATCGATTGCGTACTTCACGTCCGTAATGCGCGGATGCGGCTCTTTTACGTACTTCTTGTAGTTCTTCTCGTAGTCCGCCTGGATCGTATCCTGATCGTCCTCGCTGCGGAGAGTGTTCAGCACCTTGGTGTTATAGAAGATCCACATCCCGATGGCGACGAATGCAACCGCGCCGAACACGGCCATGGCGCGCAGCGACCCATGAAACCGCCGGCGAGCGTTGAGCAAGCGAGCGCTCCAGCGCGTGTCCCGCCCGCGCGGCCAGAGCGCCAGCGTGGCCGCGACCATCACCACGCAAAATGCCGTCCAGTAGGCGACGAACCACGACCAACCCTCGAGGAACGGCGCATAGCCGAAGAAATCCGAGTACACCATGTTTGGCGTCTGTGCGAATTGCACCAGGTTGGTCGCGATATGCAGCGGCCGCCAGATGAACGCATTCACGATGGCAAAACCAATAAACCCGAAGTATCCGACATACTTGTTGGGCGAAATCACGTGGATGAAGAACGCCAGCACCGCCAGGAAAACGAACAAGGTGAAGTCAATCCCGAACAGCGTCCCCACGTACAACCCAATCTGGTAGCGATAGTAATGATGGAAATACTGCACCAGGATCGCGGTGACCATGGCGACACCCTGGATGATCGCGATGCTGATCATCAAGGCGAGAAACTTCGCGGCGTAGGCGGGCCACTCCGGGGTCGGCAGCGCGTCGTGCACTTCATCGGTGTTGCTGTCCCGCTCCTCCCAGATCAAAACTCCGGCATGGTACGTAATCAGCGCGATCAGGAAGATGTACAGCGTTCCCGCAATCAACTCCAGCATCTGGTAGGTCACGGGAAACGAGGTGTTGCCATACGACTCGGTGGAGTTGAAGATCAGCGACGTCAGGCAATTCAGCAGCGCCGCCGCCGTGACCACGATGAACGGGATGGTCTTGATCAGTCGCCGGAATTCCAGCCTCGCGCTTCCAAGGAATTGCGCCCACTGCGCGCGTTGTCCAAATTGCCGCGTGACGGCCGGAACCTCCACGGCGGCCGGCAAAGTTGTTTCTTCCACTTTGCGCTTCTTTTTCACCTTCGCGGTTCTTTCCGCAAAGCTGAAGCGCCAGTAAGCGAAGGCGAACACCAGCAGGCCCACGCCCATCCAGATCAGACGGTTCCACAGCAGCAGCCCGCTGTATCCGAGCGTCAACGTGTTTTTGTCCGCCACCGTCCAGTACTTGGTGGCGACGTTGAAGGTCACGGTGCCAAACGGATCGATCAGCGCCGCCAGCGTCTGATTTTGCAGGTCCGTGGTCAGCGCTTGCGAAGCGGCCGACCCGACCAGCAGCAGCAGGCCTCCCACAAACGAGACCACGGTGCTCCTCGACAAAACCGCAATGGCAAAAATGATGGCAGAGATGAACAGCGTATTCGGGATCGCGAATACCAGGATGGCTTTCAGGTGCGCCATCCACACCACCGAACCCCAGCGCTCGGCGTCAATCCACGGCATGTACTTTCCCAGCAGAATTCCCGTCGACACACCGAGCATGGGAATCACCGCGACGAGTGCCGATCCCAGGAACCGCCCCGCAAGGTAGTCGAACTTCTTCAGCGGAGTGGCGAACACGATCTGGTTCATGTTGCAGGCGAACTCGCGCGAGGCAGCCGAGTTCACAAACGCCGTCGTCATCAGCAGGGTCAACACCGAGCAGATGGCGTAAAAATTCTCGATCACCCAGGGCGCGTTCTTGTAGGTGTTGCCCAGCGTGCGGCCCACCGTGACGTGATCGGAACTGACCGCGCCGAAGAATAACAAGCCGATCACCAGGAAGAAGATCCAGACCATCCATCCCCGGAGCCAGAAACGAAGCTCAAAATTGAAAAAGTGCAGAAACATGTCTGAGCTCCGTTATTGAATTCCCGCGATGCGGGTGAAGAAGACATCTTCCAGGTCCGGGCTCACGGGCGTAAACCCGTCTCCGGGATGTTCTTTCGAGTGCACGTGAATCAGCGGCTTGCCCGCGATCAGCTTGTTCGAGATCACTTTGTAACGCTGCTCGTGCTCTTTCATGTCGGCCTTCGCCACCGTCTTCTGCCAGATGCGTCCATCCAGACTCTTCACTGCATCCGCCGGCGATCCCGCAAACAAAACCTTGCCCTGATGGATAATCGCCATGTTGGTGCAAAGTTCCATCACGTCTTCGACGATGTGGGTCGAGAGGATCACGATCACGTTCTCCCCAATGTCGGAAAGCAATCCGTAAAAGCGGTTGCGCTCGCCGGGATCGAGCCCGGCTGTCGGTTCATCGACGATGAGAAGCTGCGGATTGCCGAGCAGCGCCTGCGCGATCCCAAAACGCTGCCGCATGCCGCCGGAGAATCCGGTCAGCGGTTTCTTGCGGTGCTCCCATAAATTCGTGCGGTGCAGAAGCGCTTCGACCGTCGCCTTGCGTACCCTGGCATCCACTATGCCCTTGAGCAGCGCCAGGTGGCTCAACATGTCCTGCGCGGAAGTTCGCGGATACACTCCAAATTCCTGCGGCAAGTATCCTAGCGTCTTGCGCAATTCCTGCTTCTGGCGCAGCACGTCGATGTTGCCGAGGAAAATCCTCCCCGCGTCCGGCTCCTGCAAGGTCGCGATGGTACGCATCAACGTGGACTTGCCCGCGCCATTCGGGCCGAGAAGCCCATACATCCCGGGTGGGATGGTAAGAGAAACGTTGTCCAGCGCGCGCACACCGTTCGCATACGACTTGGATAAGCCTTCAATTCGCAATTCCATCAGGATTGATCTCCGAACCGGACTCTGGGGTTTCGTTATGTCTGAACGCAGGAGAATCGAGAGAGCAAGCTCCGGCAAGGTTATGTACGGAATTCCAGGGAAAATTGTTCCGAGTAGCTGCTTTCGTCGTCCAGAACAGACCAGGACTCATGACTCGAATCTCGCTAACCGGTTCTCACCGGGAAAGTCTATATGCATCGAGAAACTCGATGCCAACCCACACTGCCCGAACCACCGCTGTTCTGCTCATGCTGCTCCTTACCGGCTTAGGCGGGCTCTCCGCCGCAAAGGACCAGCGCACCGGACTCACTCCCTCCGATGAGAAGGAGATTCGTGCCACGATCGAAGCCTATCGCACCGCATGGCTCACCAATGATTCGCGCGGCGTTTTGAAGACCTTCACCGATGACGCCGTACTTCTACCGGCGCATGGAGCGCCTGCGGTGGTCGGAAAAGCGGCGATTGAGAAGTACTGGTTCACACCCGGCGCACCTCCCACCAGCATCACCGAATTGCACATAACAGTGGATCAGGTCAGCGGCAGCAGTGCACTGGCCTTTGCGCGAGGCCTCGACAATGTCGCTTGGACTGTGACCGAGGACACGGTCACCCGCCATCACGCCCATCCCGGCACCTATCTCAATGTCATGAAAAAAATGCCCGACGGCACTTGGCGGATCCAGGTGCATATGTGGGATGACGGACCGGAGCGTGTGGAATAGTCCGGTTCACTCGTTTAACACGCGGGGTCTCAGTAGGCCGCCGGAAGCCTCATCTTTTTTACGATCGCGCGGTAGCGAGGGTCCGCATGCACAAAATCGAAATCCGGATGGCTCTGCAGAAAAACCAGGTGTGGGTCCCGCTCCTCATAACTCTTCTCCAAATAGCGGAGTGTTTCTTCTTTCCGCCCGAGCTCCGCATACGCCTCTGCAAAACTCACTGGCGACACGTATTGCTTGAGCGCCGTTTGCTTTAACTGATCCAGCTTCCAATCGAGTACCGCCCGCAAACCTCCTCTTCGGTAAACTTCCACGCGCTGCGCCAGATGATCCCGTTCCCCGGCAAGTTGCAAGGCACGTTCCGACTCAGCCTCCCACTCCTTCTCCTGGTTGTTACAGAAGTATGCAGCCGCAAGGACTTCGTGCAGGTCTGCATTCTTGGGCTGGGCATCACTACGTACACGAGCCTCGTCAACCGCATCCCCAAAACGACGCATGCGGATGAGGACCCAGACCAATCCATCCGGGTTGGAGAACGGATCCAACTCCATCGCCTTCTTTTCTTCCTGCAAGGCCTCGTCCATTCGATTCAAGGGACGAAGTACATAGGAACGCACGAAGTGAGCTTCTTCAAGGCTCGGCTTCAACTCAATGGCTCGCGCGGATTCTCTTTCAGCGGCTGCCCAATCCCAGCGGTAGAAAAGCTGGACCATGGCCATGGAATTGTGCGCTTCGGCGGCGAGTTCGTCGAATTCCAGAGCCTTCTTCGCCGCTGCTTCCGCGCGGGGCATGACGAGCTGGGAAGGAGCGTTCTCCTCCTCCGCCGCCAGAGAATAGGAATCGGCTAAACCACTCCAGGCGGCGGCGTAATCGGGTTGGAGGTCAATCGCCTTCTGGAAATATTGGCGGCCCTTTTCATATTCACTCGCAAACCAGTAATAGCGCCCCAGCAGATAGGCATCGTGGGCCTCCGGAGTTACGTGCCTCTGCGGCTTGCTGACGCCGGAAGTTGTCGCCCCAACTTGCCTGGCAATGACTTGCGCCAACTCAGTCTGGAGAGAACTCACGTCGACTAAGTCTCGATCGAAGCTTTCTGCCCAAACGTGGGTGTCGCTCGCGGCATGAATCAGCTGTGCCGTCATGTGCACGCGATTGCCCACGCGGCCTACCGAACCCTCGAGGATCCCCTCGACCCCAAGTTCCTTCGCAACCTCTTTCAGGGGCCGGTGAACTTTCTTGTACTGCATGACTGAAGTTCGAGAGGTCACGCGCAAGGAGGGGTTCTTTGCCAGCATGGTAATCACTTCGTCCGTCATACCGTCGGCGAAGTACTCCTGTGCCGGATCGCCGCTAAGGTTCTCCAGTGGCAGGACGGCTAGCGACCGTATGGGCATGACTGCTTTTGCCTGTGTTGCTCTGTGTATGCGTCTGACAATCGGAACCGCCGCCAGCAGCAGCACCAGCGCCACAGTCACTGCTATTGCGATCCGAGTGCGGGAGCTCCTTGCACTTCCAGGGATTGGAGAAGGCACAACGTGCACTTCGGCGACGTCAGGTACAACCTCAAAGGCAGGGTCGGGGTCCGTCGCTTCCAGCCTGCCTACGAATCGGTATCCCCGCCGCGGTACGGTCTCGATCCATCGCGCTTTTCCCGCCGTGTCCGACAGGCAGTCGCGTAGACGCTGCACCGCCGAGTTCAGGCTTCGATCAAAATCCACAAATGTATCGTCAGACCAAAGTCTGGCTCGGAGTTCCTCCCGGGTAACCAGTTCACCGCGCGCCTGCAACAGCAGCAGCAGGATTTGGAATGGCTGCTCGCCCAGTTTCATCTTCGTGCCGTGCTTGTTCAACTCGCCCGAGCACAAATCGAGCGCGTACGGACCGAATACCGCCATCCTCGGCGCTCTACTATCGGTTGCCATCGGGGTCCAAAGGGAAGGTGCGTCGGTAGTGGATGATTGTGAGGTCTCCAGCCCCGCCCGTCAAGTTTCTTGGGAACCATCGTCCAGAGCCCGGTTCTCCATACCCGTCAGTCGTTTGCACCGTGATATCAGAATGTCCCACCGGTGATTCGCTCCACCGCACCATTTCGTGTGATAACCCCTCACGGCGTACACGAGACCCATTCGCGGACGCAGGTCAGTAGTCGAGTAGATGGTCGGCCTGACCAGCACGGGGAAGAAACCAAGCCTCAAACAAAAATCTGGGCTGCGCGGATCGCGCAGGAAGGAACAATTCCATGAGAAACAAAACTTTGGCACTCGCCTTCGTTCTTTACCTCCTGGTGGCTGTCATGAGCGTAGTTCCAAACGCGCATGCCGGAACCAAGCAGACAATTACTCTCGCTGCTCTCGATGGCGGCAATGCCTCTGGGTCGGTGGTCGTCACTCCCGCCAACCGGGGAGCCACTCTCACCTTAACCGTCTCCGGCCTGACCCCGAATGCGGTGCATAGTCTCTGGCAACTTATGGACGTGGCCTCCACGCCCTTTGTCGTCGATCCTGTACTGGGCTTGGCAGTAGTCACGGATCACAATTTGGGAACTCTGAGCTCAGTGATTCCCGTCAGCCCGGTTTCCGCAGACAATGCCGGATACAAAGGTGGAACCGGTCTCGATCCCAATGGCTTCGTCACCGATTCGAAAGGAACGGCGACGGTCACGATCAAGCTGAACTATGACATCACCATGCTTGGGACCGCTCCGGTCGTGCTTGCTCCTCAGACTCAAACCGTGCAAGTGGAACCGGCCACCGGTCTCGGCCCGTGTACCGCGTCCGCTGGCAGCGTCTTTCAATCGTTGATCGACAGCGGATATGCGCGTCAGTACGACACCTCGCAGTCTGCGCCCAGCTTCCAACTTAAGGATGGCAAGTATCGGGCGAAACTGATTCGCGGGACGACTGTAAACCTGATCGTGGTTGAGCATTTGGACGGCCTCACCCACGGTCATCTACCCGGAGTCATGGCTGACGTCATCGGTTGCGGCGATCACCTGGGCAAGTTAATTGGTGTTGTAGCCCATTGAGCATTCGCGTTGGCCGGGTGGCCAACTTCCCGCGACACTGTAAGTAAACCAGGGGTGCCCCGCTCCTTGCGTTTTTTGCAAGGGGCGGGCGTGCGCGTCATCACAGACCTCTTCCCCGCCTCGGCGATACGATTCACGTGTGCCCAAAAAACTCAAGCGATACTAAGGCGCCGGACATTTCCACTTCATTACTTGTAGCTGCTACCGGCGCAAAGCATGGCTGGGCACGCCTCGCCGTCGTGACTTGTTCCTGCGCTTGTTCGAAGAATCTCGGCAAGGGGAAGAAGGACCAGTGCGACTGAACGACACCAGCGTCATGAAGATGCTGGTTCGAGCACCCGCAGTCTAGCCGCCGCCAGCGCCCGCCCCTTGCAAAAAGCGCAAGGAGCGGGGCACCCCCTACGATCCCTTACAATGTTGCGAAAGGACCGGCCACCCGCCTACCTCAGAGGATGTTCAATTCGCATCGCGAATCGTCCGCGATTTCGAAGGCCATGCATTTCCTAGTGCAGAAAGCACGTCCTTAATCGCATGGGGAAGATCGCTTCGATCTCGCTCCGGAACCGCTCTCCACATCGACGATCCCGCCTTCGGATTTCCCGTCAGGACATTTGACCACGACCCACGTATCGTTTCGGCCCGTGGTCGGGTCCACGGGCAAGTTCCTCAGATAACCCGCTTCGACCAACTCATCCAATGAGCGTAGCGGCTTCTGCTTGTCAATCGTGTACTGATTGATAAGAGAACGCATCACAAGCAGGTCTTGCTGCAGAACACGTTCTCTTGCTCGCTGAGCAGCGGTCACATCCGATAACGCAGCGCTCGCAACCAAATAACCGATTATCCCCAGCACACAAGCTGTCTCAAAGGTCAACCAGGAAACGTAAGACACCTTGTTCGGGACCGATCCCACCCTTTTCCAAGCTCGATAGAAATACACGCAAAGCGAAGTGGTAGTTAGCGCAAGCCAGCCTGCCGTCAGAACGAAAAGCACCACGCGGGCCGGTTCGGATTCCCCCCACTTCACACAAGGCAGGATGATGGCCGCGGCAATCAGAACAAATAGCCATACCAGCCATATCAGGAAGCGTGATCGGAGGAATTTGAGGTTCATCTCATCTATGTGATCGTTCTTACTCCGCCGGCTATGCAGCTTTTTTCGCCGGAATAAGCTGTTCAGACGAAAGGTGCCTCCGTCCCCCCCGCCGCTTGCCCCCTCTCCCTCCCCCCATTTAGCATGGTAGGTTCCCGGCTTTCGTCCGCATTCTTAAGGAGACATCATGGCAACCGATACCCTGACCAGCCCCACCATGGTTGGCACTGCAACCCGAACCAAGGTTTACAAGAACTTCATCGACGGCGAGTGGGTCGAGCCCTCGACCGGAGAGACTTTTGAAAATCGCAATCCCGCCGACCATCGCGACGTGGTCGGCATCTTCCCCAAGTCCGGCAAGGCCGATGTTGAAGCCGCCGTGGACGCCGCCAAGCGCGCCTTCAAGAAGTGGCGCCTGGTGCCCGCTCCCAAGCGCGCTGAAATCGTTTATCGCGCCGGCGAAATGCTGCTCGAGCGCAAGGAAGAATACGCCCGCGACATGACTCGCGAGATGGGCAAAATCCTCAAAGAGACTCGCGGCGACACCCAGGAAGCCATTGACACCGCCTACTACATGGCCGGAGAAGGCCGCCGCATGTTCGGGCCCACCACTCCGTCCGAGCTTCCCAACAAGTTCGCAATGGCCGTCCGCCAGCCGCTCGGCGTCTGCGGCATGATCACGCCCTGGAACTTTCCCATGGCGATCCCTTCGTGGAAGCTGCTGCCCGCCATCGTCTGCGGCAACACCTGCGTCATCAAGCCCGCGCAGGACACGCCGCTCTCCACCTACAACCTGGTTCGCACCCTCGCCGATGCCGGCATTCCCAAGGGCGTCATCAACATCGTTGCCGGGTTCGGATCGAAAATCGGCGGCCCGCTGATGGAGCACCCCGACGTTCGCGCCATCTCGTTGACCGGGTCCACCGACGTCGGCCGCATCGTAGGCACTACCGCCGCCAAGACCTTCAAGCATTGCTCGCTCGAACTCGGCGGCAAGAACCCGATGATCGTGCTCGACGATGCCAACCTCGATCTTGCTATTGAAGGCGGACTCTGGGGCGCGTTCGGCACCACTGGACAGCGCTGCACCGCGACCAGCCGCATCATCGTGCAGAAGGGCGTCTACTCGGAATTCGTCGAGCGTTACGTCGAGCGCGCCAAAGCGCTCAAGGTCGGAAACGGAATCGATGAGACCGTCGACATGGGTCCGGCCGTGAATGAAGGCCAGCTAAAGACCGACCTCAGCTATGTCGACATCGGCAAGTCGGAAGGCGCGAAGCTGAAGTGTGGCGGCAACCGCCTCGATAAGGGCGACTACCAATACGGATGGTTCATGGAACCCACGGTGTTCATCGACGTGGATCCCAAGATGCGCATCGCCCAGGAAGAGATCTTTGGGCCGGTGGTTTCCATCATCCCGTGCAACGATCTCGAGCACGCGATCGAGATCGCCAACAACATCGAGTACGGCCTCTCCTCGGCGCTCTACACCAAGGACGTGAACCGAGCCTTCCAGGCCATGCGCGATCTCTATGCCGGCATCACTTATATCAATGCTCCCACGATCGGCGCGGAAGTGCACCTGCCGTTCGGCGGAGTGAAAGCCACCGGCAACGGCCATCGCGAAGGTGGCATCGGCGCGATTGATTTCTACACCGAGTGGAAGTCGATCTACGTCGATTACTCCGACAAGCTGCAGCGCGCGCAGATCGACACCGGAGAATAGGTTGGTCGTTGGTCGTTGGCTGTGCGTGACAAGACTCGGGCTAAGCCGAATCGCTCGTAGTGGCGATTCGGCTTGGTCAAGGGACTTTGGCTTTACCCCACCGTGGTCCGGTTCCGTCCCGCCGTTTTGCTCTTGTAGAGAAATCCGTCGGCGCGTTTGATCACCGATTCCGGGAAGTCTTTTTCGTCCAGCAGCGTGGCCCCGATCGAGGCCGTGATCTGGTATCGCTGCTCCTGGCTCGATAAAACGGCTTCGGCGACCGCGTTTCGGCATCGCTCCCCGATCAGGTGGAGCATGTCGGCGTTCACATCCGACAGGATCACCAGGAATTCCTCTCCGCCCCAACGTCCCACGACATCGACCGTCCTGACCCCGCGTTTCAAGGTGTGTGCTACCAGTCGCAAGGTTGCATCGCCCGCATCGTGGCCATACGTGTCATTGACACGCTTGAACCAATCGATATCGATCATCAGGACGCCCGCCGCCCGGTTGAACTCGCGCAGCAATTCCAGAGTTTGACGCAACCGCACTTCCACAAATCGCCGGTTGGGCAGATTGGTCAGTTCATCGACGAACGCCAGCTGTTCCAGTTGCCGCACGCGGCTCTCGATGCGGGTCCGGGCGGTCGCCTCGGCGAACACCTCCATGGCCCCGATGATCTGTCCCGAGCTATCGCTCATGGGCGCTACCCGCACGCAGATGAATACGCGCTCGCCTGCCCGGTTCCGCATCGACACTTCGGCTTCCTGGGTCTGGCCGGTTTCCATGGATTTCATCAGCGGGCACTCAGCTTTGCAGAGCACGGCGCCCTTCTCGTCCATGTGACACAGGAAGTTGTCGTAGCACCTTTTTCCCACGGCTTCCTCTGCGGCATACCCGCTCAATCGTTCCGCGCCCCCGTTCCAGTAACGAATGGTTCGTTCATGGTCTACGAAATAAACTCCGTCGAAAAGATTGTCCAGCAGCGTCTTGTGAAATGCGCCACTCTTGAGGTCGACACTCAGGTCGGCACACACGTCGAGCGTGGGCTTGGTTCGCATCCCTTCTCCTAAGATCGTCTAGTCGGGCTATCGGCAAATCAGGTTGCGGCTTGAACTGTCCTTTGGTCATGAACCATGACACCCCGTTACCCCGGTAACCTTGCCCTGATTCCGGCCGTCATCTAGCATGCCTTTACATTTCGTTTTTGGGGCCCGATACTCCGTTCGCTCGGGAAGATCATGTTCACGAAACCAGCCTTTGGCGCAGAGGTCCGTTCGAGTCGGCGAAGGCTGGTTGTGTGCCTTCTCCTGCTTTCGTTTTTCGCACTCGGTTTGCATGCTCAGAAGGCGGATAAGCCCGCACGCAAACTGCTGGTCAAGACCACTCCGGACTACCCGTGGGACTTGCGCCGCTCCCGAATTGGCGGCGTGGTGCGCTTGAACCTGCTGATCGCTCCCAACGGCAGTGTGGACCGGGTGACTGTACTTGGGGGAAATCCTATTCTCGCCGACACTGCCAGCAAAGCGGTAAAGCGCTGGAAGTACGCCCCGGCAGACGCGGAAACCAACCAGCAGGTGGAAGTGCAGTTCGATCCCAACCACAGCAACTAAGTCCCATCAGAAACAACACGTCCATCCTGACGTTGCATCAGCCAACGCAGGATCTCCCGGGCGCAATCCCCATCCTGAGTTGACCCGGACCGTCGCACAGCAGGATCCTTCCCCTGCGCTCCGCTTCGGGTCAGGATGACGTCACTCGGGGACTGGCATTCCCCCGATAAAAAAGCACAACTGACGTCCATCGCCCGCACAGCGCCCATCCACAACCGGAGCGTGCCCCTCGGAACCCGCTACGGTACAATCTATGCGGAGTTTCCCATGCCCCTCACCCAAAGCCGTGAGATTCTTGCCGCCTCCCGCCTCGAAAACGTCAAGTACGCTATCCGTGATCTGGCCTGCGTCGCCCAGGAAGTCGCCGCCAAGGGCCACAAGATTCTGCCGCTCAACATCGGCGACCCTATCAATTTCGATTTCGAGACACCCGCACACCTGATCGAAGCGGTGCACCAGGCCATGCGCGAGGGCAAAAACGGCTACGCCCCGTCCTCCGGCGTGACTCCGGCATTGAACGCCATTCGCGCCGAAGCTGCCCGCAAGGGCATCACCAACATTCAGGACGTCTTCGTGACTTCCGGGGTCAGCGAGAGCGTGGACATCTGCCTCACCGCCCTGCTCAATCCCGGTGAAGACGTGCTTACGCCGAGCCCCGACTACCCGCTGTATTCCGCGGTTCTCTCCAAGCTCGACATCGGACTGAATACCTATTACCTGAACGAAGAAGACGGCTGGCAGCCTGACCTCGACGACATCAAGCGCAAGATCACCCCGCGCACACGCGGCATCGTGCTCATCAATCCCAACAATCCCACGGGATCGGTTTGCACCCGGCGCATGCTGCAAGACATTGCCGAACTGGCGCGCCGGCATAACCTGGTCATCTTTGCCGACGAAATCTATGACAAGCTGATCCTTGACAATGACGAGCACATCTCGCTAGCCGCCGTCGCGCCGGATGTTCCGGTCGTGACCTTTGGGGGACTGTCCAAGAACTATCTCGCGCCCGGCTGGCGCATCGGCTGGGGCGTCATCAGCGGCGACGCTGCGGTCGTGAAGCCCTATGTCGAGGGCGTGAATAAGCTGTTGCGCTCGCGCCTGTGCGCCAACCATCCCGAACAGTATGCGATCCCGGCCGCTCTGGAAGGGCCACAGGAGCATTTGATCGAAGTCCGCAAGAAGCTGCGCAGCCGCCGCGACCTCACGGTTCAATGGTGTAACTCGACCGCGCATGTGAGCTGCGTTTCGCCGCGCGGGGCCTTCTACGCCTTCCCTAAGCTCGACATCGCCGAAGGGGATGACGTCTTCGTCAAGGAACTCTTGGTGCAGAAGCATGTGCTGGTCGTACACGGCTCCGGCTTCGGGCAGAAGCCCGGCACCAGGCACTTCCGCATCGTCTTCCTGCCCGACGAGAAAACGCTCACGGCAGCCTACGCCAAGATGGCGGATTTGATTCAAGAGCGATACGGGAAGTAGAGAGTTTGCTTTCCGAACTCGGGTGATTTTCGACGGTTCGGGCGTCGCGACTGATGATCATGAAACGATTTGTTTTAGGGATCGCAGTTTTATCCGCAATAATGGCGGTGGCATACCTTGGCTTCGTCGCTGACCGAATCCAATCCGAGTACGAGAACAACATTCATGATTATCCTCCCACGTACCGAGGCCTCTTCGGGTTGAATCGCCGCACGCTCTCCAGTTGTGCCCCGACGCCGATGGAAGTCTGTCTGTGACGTTGCCGGACGAACGTTTGATTTCAAGTTCTTCCTTCGTGGAACTTCGTGTCCTTGGTGGTTGAAAGGCCAATGGGTGAAGACCTAAGAAGGCAGCGCGCCCGTCCTGCATCTATCACCCGAAAACCAGGAAACAATTCGCAAAACTCTTGATTAGGCGGCAAAATGTCGGAGGACGTTAGTGTCGATCACAGTGATCATCGGCCGCGCACGTCATCAATGAAATCATCGACCGACTTGTAGCCCAACTGCTCAAAGCTGCGGCGGGATCTACCCTTCCATTTGCTCAGATCCAGCGTTTTCGCTTTCTTCTCGAGCACCAACGAGTCGCGCTCGACCCTGAATTCAACTTCCGTTTGCGGGCCCAACCCGAATCTCTCCCGCAGTTTTTTGGGAATGGTGACCTGCCCACGCTCTCCGACTTTCATACTTTGAGTATGCAGTATGGGTATGTAACACGTAAACGATGTTTTCCTCGTCCGACAAACTTCCTGCCTTTGGCGACTACGAGCAAAAGGCTAAGAGCCCAATGGCTAATGGCTAAGAGCTAAAAGCCTCCCTGCTAAAATCACCCCGTGATCGATATCCATTGCCACATCCTGCCCGAAGTCGACGACGGACCGAAGAACTGGGAGACCGCGCAGGCCATGTGCCGCATGGCCGCCGCCGATGGCATCGAGCACATCGTCGCCACGCCCCACGCCAACGAGCGATATCACTACGACCGTCCATACCTGACGCAGCTCCTCGATCACCTGCGCACTCTGATTGGCGACACACCAAGGCTCAGCCTGGGCTGCGACTTTCACCTGTCTTTTGAAAATTTCGAGGACGCCCTAGCCCGTCCTGAGCGTTACCTGATCGAAGGCAGCCAGTACTTGCTAGTGGAGCTAAGCAACTACGGCATCCCGACCAACATTGACGAATGCTTCACCCGCTTGGGCGATAAAGGGATCACCCCAGTCATCACTCATCCCGAGCGCAATGCCATCCTGCAGCAGAATCCGCAACAGGTGCTGGAGTGGGTGGAGCAAGGCTGCGCCGTGCAGGTCACCGCTTCATCGTTCACCGGCAAATGGGGAGAGCGCGCCGGCCGCGTCGCCCGCTGGCTTCTGGAACGCGACGCAATCCATATCCTCGCCAGCGACGCGCACGACATCAAGCACCGCCTCCCCAATCTCTCCGCCGCGCGCGATGCAGTCGCCGACATCGCCGGCACCGAAGTCGCCCTGGCGCTGGTCGACGCGAATCCCCGCGCGGTCATCCATAACCAGCGCCTGCCTTATTTTCCGGATCCAGTGATGAAGGGGTAAGGGAGGCGAGTCAAAGTTTCAAAGCTTCAAGGTTGCAAAGCTGATCTCAGAACGTACCACCACCATCGCGGCGAAACCTCTGTCCCGCACGCGTCGAGGCGATCGTCTTTGAAACCTTGAAACGTGAAACTTTGGATCTTATCTCTGCGGCTGGTTCGGTCCGGCTTCCGAAGGAGTGACCGAAGAATGCTCTGCCGGCTGCGTAGTCATCGCGCTCTCGGGGTTCAGTAAGTGCTGGTGATCGGGCCCGAGGCCTAGCTTGATCAGGGCGCGGGAGTCCGGGATCGACTTGCTCTGCCAGCCGTTATCGGCCTGGTAGCGTTCCATCGCCTTTTGCGAGGTCGCGTCCCACACCCCGGTGGGCTCGCCCTCCATGTAGTGCTCGCGAATCAGCGCTTCCTGGATGTCGCGCGCCCTCTGCGGATCGATCTTCTGCTGCCCGCGCTTGCGCCAACTGACCTTCCTTGAGCGCTTGCCTTTTCTCGAGCTGGACTTGGCCGAGGTCTTCGTCGCGCTTTTGTGAGTTGAACTGGCAGTCTTCTTGGGAGCGGTCGCCGTCCGCGCAGAGGCCAGCGTCCCCGCCAAAAGCAGCGAGCACCCCAGCATCAGCATTTTTTTCAACCCACGAAAACCCAAAGCTCACCTCAAAAACGTCACGCCGGAACTGGCACTGAAATCATCCCGCGTTTTCCTCTTCAGTGCCAGTCCCGGAAGTGTCGGTTCATAGTTACGGAAGTGTTCCCGCCAGGAAGATAGTGCCGTCCTGCCGCCCAGCCCCACGCTGGCGTACCAGGAAAACAACGTCCTGCCCGCTCTTCAGGCCCGACGAGATCCGGTTGAATTCATCTTCACTGTTCACCGGCTGCTTGTTGACCTCAAGAATCACGTCGCCGCGGGTCAGCCCGACATCGTCGGCGAACGATCCCGGCTTAACGTCCTGCACAATCACTCCCTTACCCGCGGGAATGTCGAGGCGGTCCGCCATCTCTTGGGTCAAGGCACGGACGGTCAGACCCAGCTTGCTTTCCTTCGGCTGCGCCGACCCTGCGCCTTCCTCATCCTCGCCCAAACGGCTGGCGAACAGCTTGGCGCGGTCCGCCACCGTGATGGTGGACTCCTGCTTCTTGCCATTGCGAATGAAGCCCAAAGTCAGCTTGGTTCCCGGCTTGCGGCTGGCTATGTCGGCCACCAGTTCGTCGCCATTTTTCACCGGCTTGCCATCCACCGAGGTGATGGTGTCGCCAACTTTCATGCCGCCCTGATCGGCGGGGCTTCCGGCCACCACATTCGAGATGGTCACGCCGCCCCCCGCGCCGTACACGCGCGCGATCGCCGGGTTCTCCTGCGCATTGAATTCAATTCCGATCGAGCCTCGCGACACCCGGTGCTCCGGCCCAATCAACTGGTTGTACACCTGGACCACCGTGTTCGAAGGCAGCGCGAATCCTACGCCGGCATAGGCGTTGGTGTCCGTCAAAATGGCCGTGTTGATGCCGATGACCTCTCCCGCCATATTTACCAGCGGTCCGCCGGAGTTTCCCGGGTTGATCGCCGCATCCGTCTGAATGAACGATTGGAATTGCCGGTTGGGAACGATGTTGCGGCCCTTCGCCGAAACTATGCCCGCAGTCACTGTCGCATTCAATCCAAATGGGCTGCCCACCGCGAGCACCCAGTCGCCGACCTGCATGCTGTCGGAATTCCCCAACTTTGCCACTGGCAATGGCTTGTCCATTTCAATCTTGATCACGGCCAAGTCGGTTTCCTGGTCGGTGCCGATGACTTTGGCGTCGTGCTGAACGCTGGCAGGATCATCCTGCAGTCTCACGCGGATCCGGTCCGCTTTCTCGACGACGTGGCGGTTGGTAACGATGTAGCCCTTGGGATCCACCAGGACGCCCGAACCCAGCGAGCGCTCGCGGATCGAACCGGCTCCGCCACCACCCGGACCGCCCTGCCCGCCAAAGAAGCGATCGAAGAAGTCGTCAAACGGACTGCCTCCTCCACCCTGATCGTCATCTCCGGGGCCTCCCGGCAACCGGCGCCGGTGCGGGTTCTTGATGGTGGACTCGGTGTTGATGTTCACCACGCTCGGCTCGAGCTGTTTGGCGATTTGCGAAAACTGGTTGGAAAGCTGCTGCGGAGAGGGTACGGACAGCGGCGTTGCGTCGGAACTCTTTTTGTTTTCCTGGCCTTTGACGTTGTTTGAAACCACGGTCCCGATCAGGATTCCGACTGCCAGCGTAGCCAGAATCGTGAGCGTGTAAGCCAGGCGATTGGCCTTGAAACGTACCCAGAAAGCGCTTGCGCGCGCATCCATATCTTCCATTCCTCCAGCAATATAGGCGACCTACGATTATACAGTTCGAAGTCTCAGCGACCAACCATCCGAGCATGACGCCGCACTGGCCATTGTCCTGAGCCGGCCTGCGTCCTGTGAAGCGCCCGCTGGCCATGACGACATTGTGACTCTGGCGTACGCCAACAGAGAAATCTCGCGCGCACCACGCGAATCCCTCGTTGTTAGACGCATCAGCACGCAAAAGTGTTGTCATTCAACGATTTCCCGCACCGAAGCATGGTCCATCGGCACGCCGATGGACTCCGCGCTTCCCTTCTGCTCGGAAATCAAAACTCCGGCCAGGATACAGGCTGCGCCAAGCGCAGCCCGCGAACCTAATCGCTCGCCGAGGAACAAGAAGGACGTGACCCAGGCGAAGACCGGCTCCAGCGAAAAGATCAGCGCGGCGTGTGTCGGAGGGGTGTACTGCTGCGCCCACGCCTGCACCGCGAAGGCCAGAGCCAGGCTGAGACACGCTGTGATCGCAATACCGGAGTACACACGGCCGGTCCACGCGACCTGCGGGGTTTCCAATCCCGCAGCGGTCACCACCATCAGCAACGCCGTGACAATGACTTGGATCACGGTGATCTGTTGCCAGCGGTGCTCCCGCGTGACATGTCCGATCACGATGATGTGAAAGGCAAAGGAAACCGCCGCGCCCAGAGTGTAGAGATCGCCTCGGTTCAGGCTGCTCAGGTTCAACCCCGCGCCCGGCCTCGATGGGACTGTCAGCAGGTACAGCCCACCAAAAGCAAGTGCAACCCCCGCCACGCTCCAGCGATTCAGTCCGCGCCTCCAGAACAGCGCCAGGAACACCGGCACCAGCACCACGGAGACCCCAGTCAGAAACGCCGACTTGGAAGCCGTCGTGTATCTCAGGCCCGTCGTCTGTAGTTCGTTCCCAAGGTAGAGAAAGAACCCGGCTACGCCTCCGGATTGAATCGCACCCAGCTTCATGCCTGGCAAGTGCCTGTGAAACGCCAGGGCAAGGATGAGAGCCGCGCAGCTCATGCGGATGGCATTGAATAGCAGGGGAGAGATGTCGGCGACCGCACTTTTGATGACAACGAAGGTCGCGCCCCAGACCAGCGACATCGCAACCAGCGACAGATGCGCTTTGAGCGAGCGAGACATCGCTTCAGAGTAGCAAATGCCCTACATGCGTCCGGCGAAGGCGGCGAGGAACAGGCCGGTATAGATTGCGATCACGACCAGGATGAGCATGGTGGTCAGCGCGAAGAAGGTGATGAGATCAAAGTGGCGGGGTAGAAAACAGCGCGCCAGCCGCGAAATTCCGATGACCTCGGCAGCAATCAGAATCGGGAAAAGCAGGATCGCGATCATCCGCCCGTGTGCGACGCGCGGCGTGATGACCATGTAGACCAGAGCGGGCAGAAACGCAAAAGCCGGAACGATCGCCAGCGGCGCGCCAGTCAGTAACAGCCGTTCGCGGCGCTTCCAGTCCATAGAGCAAGGATACTGGCATCAATTGCCTTCGTGTAACTTCGTGTCCTTTGTGGTTCAGAATTACAAAACAAACCACAAAGGACACGAAGTCTCACGAAGGAAGAGCTACCTCGCCTCGTACACCGTCTTCCCCCCAACCACGGGTCGCAAAACCTTCGTCGCGAGAATCTTCGCTGGAACCACCGACGTGATATCGCGATCGAGCACTACGAAATCCGCCAGCATGCCCGGCGCGAGCGTACCTTTGTCTTTTTCCGTGAATTCCGCAAAGGCAGCGCCGGTCGTGTACGCCGCGATGGCCTGATCCATGGTCAACTTCTGCTCCGGAAAATATTCTTTCTTTCCGTCTTCGCTCTTGCGCGTCACCGCGGCATACAGACCGCGAAACGGCGTCACTGGCTCGACCGGATAGTCTGTTCCAAATGCCAGAGTCACGCCTTTCTTCAAGAACTCTGCCCATGCGTAAGAGTGCGCCGCGCGTTTCTCGCCCAGCCTGGCCATCGCCCAATTCATGTCGGTCAGCAGATGATTCGGCTGCATGGAAGCGATGACCTTCAGCTCCTTGAACTTCGAGACTTCGAGCGGCGTGGTGACCTGCGCGTGCTCGATGCGCAAACGGAAATCGTCTCCGCCGTTCGGCGCTTTGACTTTCTTTTCGCGCGCTTCTTTCTCGGCCGCCGCGAACGCATTCAAGGCCATCATCACGCCCTTGTCGCCGATGGCATGAAATCCCATTTGAAAGCCGGCATCGATGCGCTCTTTCGCCATCTCCGTCAGCTTGGCTTCTTCGTATTGAGGCAGGCCCGAGTTCTTGGGATCGTCGGCGTAAGGCTCGAGCAACGCGGCCGTGTGCGAGCCCAGCGAGCCATCCATAAAGCCCTTCAGCATGCCGGTGCGCAACATGAGATCGGATTGCGGATGGGACGCGCGATGCGCCTGCAGAGTCTCCAGCGGATCATCGAACGGCAGCCACGCCGAGATGCGCGCCGTGAGCTTGCCTTCGCGCTCCAGTTCTTCGTACATCAGAAAGTCGTCCCAGGTGGAAAGATCCTGCGCTGAAGTCACGCCCCATTTCGCCAGATCTTGCAATGCGGAGGCAATTGCCTTACGCCGCTGATCATGGGTCGGCTTGGGGATCACCGCGGTGACCGCTTCCATTGCAGTCTCGCGCAGAATTCCGGTGGGCTGTCCAGTGGAGTCGCGATCGATCTCGCCTCCCGCCGGGGGCTTGCTCGCAACCGTGATGCTGGCCAGTTGCAAAGCGCGCGTGTTGGCCACCCCGATGTGTCCATCCACGCGGGTTAGAAATGCCGGATGATCTCCGGTGACTTCATCCAGGTCCCAGCGGCTGGGCAGTTCTTTGACCGGCCATAGCGTCTGGTCCCAGCCGCCGCCGCGGATCCACTCGCCCGCCGCAGCCGTCTCCACCTTGGCGCGGATGCGGTCCCGGAAGTCGGTGAGCGACTTCGCGCCCACCAGGTTCACATTCTCCATCTCAAAACCGGCCCCCGCCAGGTGCAGGTGCGCATCGTTGAAGCCGGGCATGACAAAGTGGCCGCCGAGATCGACGATCTGCGTATCCGGGCCGCGCAATTTTCCGATTTCTTCTTCCGAGCCGACAGCCAGCACGCGATCGCCGCGCAAGGCCAGGGCCTGCGCCCGTCCGACGACGTGAAAGGAAGAGGAGGAAGGAGGCACGCCGGAATAGATATTGCCGTGCAGAAAAATGATGTCGGCTTTGGGTTTGGCCTGCTGGTCCTGCGCGAACATCGCAATGGTGATGGTGCACATCAGGACGACCGCCTTCAGGTTCATGCGCTGACTCCCGCCAGGGTGAGAAGTGTGAGAAGAATTCGTTTCAGGCCCAACTCCCTGCCGCTGCAGTCGAACCATTCCTGCAAGGTGTGGGCGCCGCCACCCGCCCCTCCGCCGCCGATGGCAACGGCTTCGCGCCCCAGCGAGAGCGGGATGTTGGCGTCGGTGGAGGCGCGCTGCACCTGCGCCGCGTTTCCGAGATGCGTATCCACGGCGCGGATGACCTGCAGGATTCGCGCCTTGGAATCGAGTTCGCCCGCCGGGCGGTTTCCGATCACTACCACTTCGTAACTCAGCACGCCGGAGCGCTTCTGTCCGGCGCCGCGGGCGTGCATGGCCCGCGATTCCTCTTCGACCGCGCGGTCCAGCGCATGCCGCATCACCATCTCCAGGCGTTCCATCTCACTCATCGAAGTGGAGCGGATATCAATGCGCATGCTGGCGGACTCGGGAATGGAGTTCACCGAGGTGCCGCCGCGGATCACACCAATGTTGAATGTGGTCTTCGGAGTGGTCGGGACCTGGGTCTGGGAAAAAGCGTGGATCGCGCGCGAGAGAACAACGATCGGGTTCGGCGCCCCGAAATCGCTCCAGGAATGCCCACCCGGGCCGCGCACGATGACTTCAAATCGCCGGCTGCCGAGCGCTTCGGCCACGATGGTGTCGGAACCCGCGCCGTCGAGCACAAGGCTGTGCTGAATCTGGTCCCGCCATTTGGGGTTGGAAAAAATATGCCGCATGCCCCGCAGATCCCCCTCGCCCTCCTCGCCCACGTTGCCGATAAACACGATGGGAAGTTGATGGGTCAGCTTCACGGCACGCAGCGCACCTGCGACCGCGAGCATGGCAGCCACCCCCGCGCCGTTATCGGAGACCCCGGGACCGTAGAGCCGGGAACCCTGCTGGCGGATGTTGAGCGGAGTGCCGGCCGGGAAAACCGTGTCTATGTGAGCGCTGATGGAAACGAAACGGCGGCCCAGGCCACGCCGGGTGCCGAAGACATTTCCCACATCGTCAATGCGCACTTCTTCAAGTTCCAGTTCCTTGAATCGTTCGCGCAACCAGTCCGCGCGGGCGGCTTCGCCGAATGGCGGCGCGGCAATGCGGGCCATTTCGAGCTGCCAGTGCGCGAATTGCGCTTCCTGCGCGCGCAGCCACGCGAAGGCGGACCTCACCGTGGGCAGCGCCGACAAGCGAAGCACGTCCTGCTGCACCAGATGAGCGATTTCCGACACTGCGGCACGGTCACTGATCGCCATAAAGTTAATGCGCCATATTACAACGCAATGCTCGGATTGGGATTAGCTTCGGAGGCTTCGCCGGTTACCAGAGTTGGGGAAGCGGTGGGTTACGCGCTCGTACCGGCCGGCATCTCGCCAGGTTCGTGCTTGTGGGGGGAAATGGAAAGGACACGGGGAGTGCATGGCTCGATGGCGCGACCACCGTTACGACGTGGGTTCGCTTTGCGGACTGCCGGGGCAGATGTCCCTGTGCAGGCCAAGCGATACACGTGTTTTTCCTATAGCTAAGTTGTTGATTTCCCGTTATGGCCGGCGGAAGCCTTAAAAGCGGAGTTCAAGCATCGCGCAGGATGCCCTTTCCCGGCGTTTGCAGGCCCGCCACGCGCAACTCGGGCTTGGAACAGGGTTCTAAGTTCACTGGCCCGCTCGCCAACGATCCTGGGGCCGCGTAGCGCTGGTTATAGCTAATAGATATTGCGTACATACAAGAAGATGTTTATTTCCCCTGTCCGGGAATATATGTACAGCGAAAGTCGGGTCAGTGCATGGGCTGCGCCGGGGCGCCTTGCACGCATTCCATGATCTCAGCCTCGCTCAGGGTGTGGTCGGAAGCCTTCGCGCGCGCGTAGATGCGATCCACAATGCCGTCGTTCGCGGCGATTCCACGACGCTCCAGCCAGAACAGGACGTTGGACTTCCCACTCATGGGTCCGATATCAATGATTTGCTCAAGGCCAAAGACGTGCGAGGGCACGCCCGAGTAGACCGTGTTCGCCAGTTCAACATCGTTCTTGTGATACGCCTTGATGACCGCCGCCGCGTGCACTCCGGTCGCGGTGCGGAAGGCGTCCTCCCCCACCACAGGATAGTTCGCGGGAATGGGAACTCCGGTAGCGCGCGAAACCGCCTGGCAATATTCCTTCAGCTTCGTGACATCCTGATCTTTCCACGGCGGAATCCCCATCAACTTGAGGTTGACCAGCATCTGGTCCATCTGGGTATTGCCGACGCGTTCCCCGATTCCCAGCGCGCAGGCATGAATGCACTCGGCGCCCGCAACTAACGCCGCCATCGAGTTGGCAATGGCAAGGCCACGGTCGCAGTGTCCGTGCCAATCCACGCGGATCTTCTCACCGGAGGGCTTCACCACTTCTTCCATGATGAAGCGCACCAGCGCAAAGGTGCCCATGGGAGTCGCGTGGCCGGCGGTGTCGCAGATCACGATAGCCTTAGCGCCATGGCTGATCGCCGTCGAGTACAGCTTTTTCACCATCTCGGGATCGCAGCGCGTGGTGTCTTCTGTGACATACATGACGTCGAGCCCGAGCGAGACCGCGTACTTCACCGCATTCTCGGTGGTCTGGAGCAGGAAGTCGTCGGTCCAGCCCTCGGTAAAGCGCCGGATGGGACTCGAGCCCAGGAAGGTTGCGGCTTCGATGTTGAGCCCGGTGCGCTGCACGATCTCCGCCACTGGACGGATGTCGTTCGGATGGGTGCGCGCGGCGCAGTTGGGCTTGATGTCCATCTTGTGATTCACGATTTCGCGCGCCAATGCTTCCACGTGTTCCACTGCGCGCGGGCCCGCGCCGGGCAGGCCGAGATCGAGCATGTTGATCCCAAGCGCTTCCATCAGGTGAAGAATTTCGATCTTGTCGTGAATCGAGGGATCGCGCACCGAGGGGGACTGCAACCCGTCGCGCAGGCTCTCGTCGTTGAGCAGGACGTGTCCGGAGGGCCGCAGCGAAGCGGGATGGATCTTGTTCCAGTCGTAAATCAGCTCGTTAACGTTCAACACTCACCCCAGGTTCTATTCGAAGCGCCCCACGCGCTATTTTTCTTTTCCCGGAATCGTCAGCCCGAAGACCGAGGTCGTGCCCTTCCCGGCAACATTGATGCCGCGAACATCGTCGTCATTGGGCAGGTAAAGGGTCTTGCAATGCTCGCAGCGGTATACTTCCGCATTCTTGCCCCAGGCTTTCTCGGCGTCGCCGCACGCCTGCTCTTTGACGTCGGTGGTGTAAAACCAGCGCTTCAAGTGTCCGCCGCAGAATTTTCCCTTGGCGTCTTTTTCATTGCAGGAGCGCTGTCCAACCTTCTTTATCTTCACTTTGTGGTTGGGGAGCTGTTGCGGAGCAAGCATGGTTGCCGAGTCAGTGGCCAAAGCAAGTATCCTCGTCGCTGCGGCCGCAGCCGCGGGATGGGACTGAACTCAATATTTTACTTGAAGCGGGATGGGGGAGCCAGACAGACGCAATTAATGGCAGTCGGCACAGGCTTTGCCGCGCAATGCGTCGAAGCCTTCCTTCCCAATGATGGGAACCATCACCAGGGCGGCCACGGGGTCTGCCCACCACCAGCCCGCGAGCGAGTTCAGCAGGAGTCCAGACAACAGGATCGCCGATAAGTACGCGCAGAGCGAAGTCTGACGCGAATCGGCTTGCAGCGCCGCACTGGAAAGAGCGCGCGCGGCGCGGCGCTTGGCCCGGGCCAGCAGCGGCATCACGATCAGAGAAAGAACCGCGATGGTCACTCCCGCGATGCTGCGTTCAGGAGCTTCGCGCTTCAAAAGCGAGACCACGGCATCCCACGCAACGTACCCAGCAAGCAGCACAAAACTGAAGCCCACGAGGCGAAGAGCTTTTCTTTCCAGCGCCTCCGCATGCCCGCCGGTGCGCTCCGAGTGCAGTCTCCAAAGAAGTATGGCGCCCGAGGAAGTCTCAATCCAGGAGTCCACGCCGAATCCCACCAGGGCCACGCTTCCCGCAATCGCGCCGGCAATGACGGAGACCAGGCCTTCTACAAGGTTCCAGCCGACCGTGAGATATTCCAACTGGATTCCGCGTTGCAGAGCGACAGTCCGCGGAAGCGCTTCGGTGGCCACACCACAATCCTACCGCAGTAACGTTCAGCCCACCTTCTTCCTGTCGGTGAGGGCGTCCTGCGCCAGGCGTAGCCAGCGGCCGATGCGGGCCTTTTCCGCGTCGCGCTCACGCTTGGAAAATGGCAGCGGCAATTCTCCCTTAGGATCCACCGGCCCCTCGGGAACTAAGGGTGTCCGGCGGCGTCTGTCTCTTCGCAAAAACCACTTCATAGGGGGAGGTTCCCTGACGACTTAAAAATAGGTCAAACCAGCCGATTGTTCGATGGGGAACATACCGTAGTTTGCGGGGAGAAATCCCGAGTGGCTTCTAAGGTGCCGGCGGTTAATCGAACTCCCGTTTGGGCGCAGGCTGTTGGCGCCCGACCTGCCCAGCAGAGACTTGCGCCACGTAATAATTCTCGCCGCGCACCGGAATACCCGCCAGGCGGCGCAGCATCCCGATCTGTCCCACGTGGGTCAGGGCATCGGCCACAGGCCCCTGAAAAAGCTTTTCGGGGGGCGCCTGGAGGGGAGCATCGGAGGCCAGGTATTCGTCGAAAGCCTTAAGCGCCGCAAAGAAGCGCTCCATTTCCTGCTCCCAGGGAAGCGGTTGGGAGTTGTTCCACGCCTGCTGCCCTCGAGCGATGGAGAGACCCCAATCGAACAAGTCGCCCACATGCGCAAGAATCTGCACCGGGGTGCGACTCGAGTCTCCAACGCGAAAATCGCCAAAGGAGGACGGTGTGTCGCGAATCGCCTTCCCTCCGCGGTAGGCGACCGTGGCCAGGGTATGACGAAGCAACTCACGCTTGGGATCGCTCATCATTCAGATTCGGCCTTTCCTGGTGTAGGCGCCTGCGGAGCGCAGCGCTCCGCGCAGTTTAGCACTCCACCCGCGGGCAAACTGAAGATCGAGGAAGCCCTCCATCTGATCAAAGAATTTGGCCCCGTATCCGTACCACCAGATTTTTTTGAGTCCCGGCAAGCGGTCGGAATCGATGTACTTGATGCGGACCATCTCTTCGAGCCCGAAGCGCCCATGGGTGCGGCCGATGCCGCTGGCCTTCACGCCGCCATGCGGGGCTTCGCTGATGCCGAAGCAGGCGACCGTGTCATTAATCATGACTGTTCCGGCTTGCAGACGGGCCGCAATTTTTTCGGCGCGGGCGCGATCGCGGGTCCAGATGCTGGCCGCCAGGCCGTAATCGGAATCGTTTGCCAGTTCAATCGCCTGCTCCTCGGAATCGAAGGCCATGATCGGCAACACCGGCCCGAAGGTTTCTCCGCGCATGATTTCCATGTCATGCGTGACATCTGCGAGGACCGTGGGGGCGTAGAAGTTGGGTCCGAGATCCCTGCGGCGCATGCCGCCAGCGAGCACGCGCGCGCCGCAGGTGCGGGCCTCGTCCACCTGTTTCTCGACTATTGCAAGCTGGCGATCGTGGATCATGGGACCGACGTCAACTTCTTCGCTCATGCCATTGCCCTGGCGAAGCTGCTTGGTCTTGCGGACGCAGGCGTCGAGAAACTGATCGTAGATTTTGCGGTGCACATAGCAGCGCTCAACCGAGAGGCAAGTCTGCCCGGCATTGACGAATGCGCCCCAGACCGCGCCGCTCGAGGCGACGTCGATGTCGGCGTCCTCGAGCACCAGCATGGGATCTTTGCCGCCGAGTTCGAGCACTACGGGCAGCAGGCGGGCCGCGGCCGCCTGCGCAATGCGCTTTCCGGTCCCAACGCTGCCGGTGAAAATGAGCTTGTCGATGTCCGACGCGATCAAAGCGGCTCCGGTGGCGCCGTCGCCGAGAACGACCTGAAAAAGGTCTTCGGGAACTCCGGCCCGGCGCAGCAGGGATTGCAGCTCGAGCGCGACCAGGGAAGTAAATTCCGAGGGCTTCAGGACAACGGCGTTTCCAGCGACCAGCGCCGCCAGGGTTTCGGTGGCGGGAATCGAAAATGGATAGTTCCAGGGCGAGATGATGCCGATTACGCCGAACGGTTCGCGGACGATGCGACCGGCCTTGGTCTTCATCGCGACATTCGCGTGAGGGACTGGCTCATCGCGCAACAACGCGTGCGCGTTGCGAATGCAGAACCCGGCAGCATCGAGCACCACCAAGACTTCTGTAAGCAGAGCTTCGACGCGGGGCTTGCCTGCCTCTTGCGTGATCTGCGCAGCGATTTGGGTTTTGCGGGAGTGAAGCAGTTGCTGAAAGTCTCGAAGGGCACCGATACGCTTTCTCACCCCAAGCCGCTGCCAGGAAGGCTGTGCGGCCCGTGCCCGCTCTACAGCCGCATGGACTTCGTCGTCGCTGGCGCAGGCCATCTCACGCAGCACCTCGCCCGTGGCCGGATTGGTGGAGCCGATTTTGCGCAGGGCGCCGAGTTGGACATCCGTCGCCATGGAAGCAGTTTAGATCATGCCGGGCGAGATGTCGGTGATGAGTCGCCTTACCATTGTGGGCAGGAACGGACCATCCACAATCGAACCCTCATCCTTTCTCTTGCACTTGCGGCGAAAGTGCGGCGAGGGTCTTACCCTCTTTAGATCCACCTTGCATCAGTTCGACGATCATCGCAAACAACTGGTTCCGGGTCTCCACTCGGACTCCCGCGCGAGTGATGTAACGGATGATGATGTCGACCCCGGCTCCTGCCGGCCTGAGATTCACCGAAGGCATGGCGCTAAACTGCGGCGAGCCTACTTCATGCGTCACCCTCTTCCATTCCGCTTCCGCCGTCTTCGCGTCCGCTTCCGTGATCTTGATGGTCGTTTCGTAAATCCCCTTGAGGAGAGAATGAGTATTCGTGCCCGGGGGAACGCTTACCTTAATCTCGTCCCACATCCACTGCCCTACGGTTGAGAAGTTGAAATATTTGCCGCGGATGGCATAGCCGTTCAAAAACGAGACTCTTCTCCCTGTGGGATGGCCATGCGCGGTCCAGTTCCCGGTCTCCAGCAGCCAGGTGCGGAACAGGCCAAGCTGTACCACCTCGCCGCCGACACCATCAATCTCGACCCAGTCCCTCACCCTCACTCCGTTTGGTCCCATCAAAACAAACCAGCCGCAGAATGCCAGGATGAAATCCTGAAAGACCACCGTCAGTCCGGCTGTCACCAGGCCCAGTATGGTTGGCATCTGCTGGGGTACACCGAAGATGATCAGCAGGATGAGTAACAGGCCGACCAGTTGCGTGCCCAGGTTTAGAACCGTTTTCAACGTGTGCTTTTGCCGAGGGTCGTGAACCATCCGCTCTAACGCGAGTTGCAGACCCCAGCCCGCCAGGATCACCAGAATGCAGATGGCCGCAATCAACACCAGCGACTGCAAGATCAGGTGAATGGCGATTCTTTGCTGTAATTCGACTTGCTCTCCCCATCGCCCGTAGAGAGCCACAAGCTGCTGCTGCGCCCCCAGGCGATCACCGAGAATGCTCAGGATATTCTGTTGCGCGCTTATCCGTTGCAGCCGATCGATGCGTTCGGAAGTTGACTCTCCTACGGGCTTTGCAGCGAGGGCAGCCGTTTCTGCCTTCAGCCGTGCGTCATCCTCAGTGAGGGCGGACACGTCGGCCCTGGCCAACTGCTGAGCCTGCCCAATCAACCGCTTGCGGTTGCGCAGCGAGTACCAGGTGGAGAGCTGCTGCGCTAACGTCTTGTACTGCTCGGCTGAGGCAACGGCCGTCTGCCCGTCGTCCCGGGAGGCTTTATCCCAGTACTGCTTCATGGCAGCCTGGCGCGCCGCAAGTTCCTGCTGAAGCTTGACTCTCTGATCTCCGCTTTCGCGGGCGAGGTCCTCCACCGAATCCGCCAGCTCGGCCTGGTCGAGGCTCAGTTGCGCCTTTGCAATCTCAAGGTCGCTGGGGTTGGAAGCTGTGCGCGCCGATTTTGTGTCCGCGTTTGCGCTGAGTAACGCGATCCGAGCCTCATCGTTCTTGACGGTCTGCTGGAGCTCGCTGACCCTTTGCTGCAATGCCAAGGCCTTGCCGCTTAAAGTTGGCTTTGCCAGGCTTGCCTGCCGCAGAGACTGTGAGAACGCCTGGTCGACTTCGTGGTCCGCGAGACGTTCGGCGTCCCTGGCGAGTTTCCTCTCCTCGGCCGACTGTGCCAAAGCGGCCAGAGTCGCCGCCGTCTGCCAGGGCCGCTGATCCACAACTCCAAGCGGCACATAGGCTCCCGTCCAGTTCCCCTTTCGAGCTTGCAGAAACGGAAGGTATTCCATCACACCGCGAGTCATAAACGCGCCGGCCAGGGTGACGACCAGCACAATCAGCATGACTAGCACAATCACCCTGCGGGACCGATTCATGTGCACACCTCTTGGTTTAGAGCTCTGGTTGACTTTATCGCAAACCGAGGACGTGGTGTTCGAGGATTCCTGGTTCTTGTTGTCGGACTTCTCTCGACATGGGCGAGTGAGCAGTGGGTATTGCGGGACGTGAGGAACCCGTGGGCCCGGGCCGGTTTCGACGGCTCACGTCCCAATCGCGCCGGTTCCACTCGGGCATGAGACGATGCGTTCAAAAAACAGAACACGAGGTTGGAGAAATTCCCGTCGAAGAAGCGGCCGATAAATTTTCCCCGACAATCACTGATTCGGTGTGCCCTGGTGTGGTTCATTAGAAGCGAATTCGATCACGTTCCCAAAAAATCAAAGACCCAGGTGAATCGCATGAGGACCTTGAAGCTGATCATTTTCGCTTTGTTCACGTTGTCGCTCACCGCGAACGCGGCCAACGTTGTATTTCAAGTGAAACCGATAAATTTGTCGAACGGGTGGCGAGTGACCGGGACCATTACTACGGACGGGACCACGGGCGCAGTCAGCTCTGCCAACATTATTGCGTGGAACCTGAAAGTGGTGCAGACCACCGACATGGTGTGGACCGAGAAGGACAGCAACGCGCTGAATATCTCTGGAGTATCCAGCGATGGCAACCGTATTTTTGTGAGCACTTCACCAGACGGCATTCGGGATGGCGGAACGTTATTTTTCAGCCGAGGCGGAGGCGGGGGTGGCATCGCGACCAATGCTGTGATTGCTGACTTCACGCAATTGAGCCTGAATCTTGGTTATGGGATGGGCGGAATCGCTGGATGGCAGGACGAGATTGGCGGTCTGAACTACGTCGGACTGAATCAGAAAAATCACAGCCGGTATCGCGCGGGATCACTGCTGGCGGGCCAGCCCAATGTATTCCGAGTCATCGTGCCTGTCATAGCCACCGATCCAGTTCTGATGACGATCTTTGGCACGGTCACGACCGATGGAACGGTTGGAGCACTGAACCCGGCCAACTTCCTGGCGTGGAACATCACTGCGCGGAATCAACTGATCACTTACTACACCGAGGCCAACAGCACAGTCCTGAACGCGGCGGGCATTACGTCCGACGGCCTGACGTTGAACGTCGCTCACCAGGGAGGCAAGTTCAACATCGGAATTTCCGCAACCCGGCCCACGTTCGTGACGTTAGCTGATTTCACGGATCCAACAACGCCGAATGGATTCGCGAACTACTACCTAGGCAATTACGGCGTTATGGGGGAGAAAACTCCATTGGTCGGTAACAACGCGAAGCAGTACACAGTGGCGAAGCAATAGGCCGTCAGAGTCTGGTGCTGGGGCAGGGACGCCGCGCTGTAGAGTTCGACCGGGCAGCGGGCGCGGCCCTTACCGGATCCTTACTGCTCAATGAACTTCAGCACCGGGCCCCAGAATGCATCGCTGGGGTCTTTGAACGGGGCATTGTGCTGGACGTCGCGCACCAGAACCCACTGCTTCGGCTCGTAAGCAGCCTCGAAGACCTGCTTCGCGCCTTGGAGCGGATTTACGTTGTCAACATCGCTGTGAATCACCAGCAGCGGCGCATGCACTTTGGCCACATTCTTCAGGTTGTTCCAGACATCGGGAACCAGATAGGTCTCCCATTCCGGAGTGCCGCGATGTCGGCTGGCATCGCGGATCGATGTGAACGGGCTGGCCAGAACCACGCAGGACGGAATCGGCCGAAAGCTGTGAATGGAATCCAGCAGCGGTCCATTGCCCAGGGAGAAGCCAAAGATACAGCGTCGTCCATCGGGAAATTTCGATAAGAAATATTGGTAGGCTGCGACCGAATCTTCATCCACATTCTCAATGGTGCCGGGGCGCGAGCTGTTGCCGTGTCCCGAATAATCAAACACCAGCGAGGATACGCAGTGGTCATATAGATATTTCTGGGCCTTGACCCAAAGGGAGATGGTCTCTCCCACGCCGTGAAAGATCAGCAGGGCGGGCCGCGTGGCACATGTCTGCGGCGCCGTCACCAGAAAACCGTCGAGCTGACGATTATCCTGGCTGGGAATAGTGACATGGTCGTAGGGGATTACCAGGTCCTTGGGAGTTTCCGGCCCGTTGGGCCCGGTGGTGAGAAATTTTCGAGCGGTCACCCGCAGCACCACGTCGCGGCATCCGGTACAGCTCACGAGTGCCAGCGCGATCGCCAGCCATGCCGCTTTGCGCAGTGATTTCACATTTCCTCCCCAGCGTCAGTAATCCACATTTACCAGAAACAGGCCGCTGGCCGGAGCCGTCGCCCCTGCTGCCGACCGGTTGCGTGCTTCCAGAATACGACCGATATCGGCGGGCTGCAGCGTTCCTTTTCCGACCAGCACAAAGGTACCAACAAGATTACGCACCATGTGGTGAAGGAAGCCGGAGCCGTGGACGGTGTAGACGAACTCGTCGCCCTCGCGCTGCCATGCGCTGCTGAAGATCTCGCGCAGGTTGGAGGCTTCCTCCTCAGCGCGTCCGCGCTCGGGATCGACCGCAGCAAATGAGGTGAAATCGTGCTGCCCGCTCACCTGGGCGGCGGCCTCGCGCATGGACTCTTCCTGCAGAGGATACGGGTAGTGCCAGACATAGCGCGCCAGGAACGGCGGGCAGACCGACTCGCGATACATGCGATAGCGATAGGTCTTGCCGCGGGCGGATTTACGGGCATGGAACTCGAGCGGCGCCTCGGCGACCTCGAGCACCCGAATCGAGGCCGGCAGCAAGTCGTTGAGGGCGGTCAGGAAATTCTGGGTGGGAATGTGGGAGTCAGTTGCAAAGGTGGCGACCTGGCCCAGCGCGTGCACTCCGGCGTCGGTGCGTCCGGAGCCTTGCGGCAAGACCTTTTCTCCGGTAAGCCGTCCAATAACAGACGCTAACGTGCCCTGTATGGTAGGGGCGCCGGGCTGAACTTGCCAGCCGGAGAACTCCGAGCCGTCATATGCCAGGACGAGTTTGAGATTGCGCATGCGAGAACTTTCGCGTCCTGCCGCGGCTCTGGTTCATCCAAAACTGTTTTGCCATTGCCGCCAATTCAGGCTGAGCACACAGGTTTTGGCGGAGGACCCGGGCAAGCCCACGGTCAGCTATACTAATGCACTTCCCGCTTCGCAATGGCTTGCGCCCAGGTCCGGTTCGCCGCGGCGCAAAAAAAGTGAAACAAGGCGCGCCTGTTTTGCGTACCTAGGGTGCGTGACCCGGCACGCTTATTGACGTTCTTACATCCAGAGATGCATTAATCCATGGAGATAAACGAATGCGTTTGCTTCGCTTGAATCATCTGCGGCTGCTCGCGACGGGGTGCCTGGCGGGCGCCTTGGCGACGGCCGGGTGGGCACAGGTTGCCTCGCAACAAGAACTACCCTCGTCGCCAAGTTCGCAAAGTACGGCGCCACGGCAGTTGTTGCTTTCCGATTACACCAAGCCGAAGAGCCATTTCCCGAATCCTGTTTCGCCGTACACTCCGCGGCATCTGCCGCCGCCGATTCTGAGCAATACGCCTCGCATCAACGATCTGCTGAAAAACGGCAAGCTGTATATCTCGATCAACGATGCAGTGGCGCTGGCGCTGGAGAACAACCTGGACATCGGCATTGCCCGCTACAACCTGAGCGTGGCCGATACCGATATTCTGCGCGCCAAGGCGGGAGCCTCCATTCTCGGTGTCCCGACCGGCATCGTGCAAGGCACACCCGGCGGAGGCGTTGGCGGACTGGGCGCAACTTCGAACGGCTCCGGGCCTGGTGGAACGACGGCGGCCTCGGGCGGGGCGGGCGCAGGCGCAGGCGGACTGGTCAGTTCGACGCTGGGCATCGGCCCGACCATTACAAGCTTCGATCCGGTGATCACGGGCAGCGGACAAATCGATCATGCCACCATCAAATGCACCAGCCCATTCTGCGGAACCCAGCAGAATTCGACAACGGCGAATTTCTCTTATCTGCAGGGCTTTCAGTGGGGCACGAACATGCTGGTGGGATTCAATAACTCGCGCGTAACCACCAACAACCCGATTCAGCTGGTGAGTCCGACGCTGTCGTCGAATTTCCAGTTTCGCCTGACGCAGCACCTGCTGCAGGGACTGGGCTTCGCCCCCAACACACGATTCATCCGCATCGCCAAGAATGACCGTGAGATTTCCGACGTCGCATTTCGTCTGCAGGTGACCTTCACCGTGGACCAGATCCAGAACCTGTATTGGGATCTTGTGTTCGCGTATGAAAACCTGCTGGTGCAGAAATCGGCGCTGGCGCTGGCCCAGAAAACGCTGTCGGACACGCAGAAGCAGGTGGATATCGGCAGTCTCGCGCCGATCGAGATCGTGCGCGCACAAAGCACGGTCGCCACCAACCAGCAGAGTTTGATTGTGGCGGAGACCAATCTCGCGCTGCAACAACTGCTGATGAAGAACGCGCTGAGCCGAACCCTGGTGGATCCGGCGCTGGCCGATGCCGAAGTGATCCCGACCGACACCATGGATATTCCGGCAGTGGAACCGGTCTTCACCACGCAGGACCTGGTGAATGACGCGTTGAATCACCGGCCGGAGTTGTCGGAAGCGCGCATTAACCTGACCAACAGCGAAATCAGCAGCAAGGCGATTCGTAACTCTTTGCTTCCGTCGCTGGATTTCTTTGCCTACTACGGCGGTTCCGGCCAGGGAGGCGTTCAGAACCCGGCAGCCACTTGTACTGCGAATACTCCACCGGAATTCCAGAACTTCTGCAGTCCTCCGGGAACCATTCCCAGCACCAGCTACGGCGGAACGTTCAGTCAGTTGTTCGACTCCACGGCGCCGGACAAGGGGGTGGGGCTTTCGTTGACGATCCCGTTGCGAAACCGGTCGGCGCAGGCCACGCAGATAAGGTCGGAACTGGAATACCGCCAGGCGCAGATGCGGGTGCAGCAGATCGAAAACACAGTGCGCATTGAAGTGCGGAATGCGCAGTTCACGGTGCAGCAGAACCGGGCGGCGGTTTCGGCGGCGCAGGCTGCGGTCGAACTGGCAAAACAGTCGCTCGATGCCGAGCAGAAGAAGTACGCGCTGGGCGCCTCGACCACAACTTTGGTCCTGCAGAACCAGACCAGCCTGACCCAGGCCGAGTCGAACCTGGTCGCGGCGCTGGCAAACTACGAGAAGTCGCACGTTGAACTGGACCGCGCGACCGGCCTGCTGCTGGACCATGCGGGAGTTTCGATTGCGGATGCGGAGCGGGGACAGGTCACACACATGCCGAACATTCCGTTTGTCGCGCCGCGGAAAGATCCGGTGAGTCAGCCGCTGCCCAAGCCGGGCCAGCCCCAACCACAGAACCAGCAACAGCCCCAGACACAACCACAGTAGAACCTTGATCGTCAGAACCTTGATCGTCTCCGAGGCGCCGCCGAGCAGGCGGCGCTTTTCTTTGCCCCCGGTTCCGGATCTGCGGCCGCACAGTTCTTCTACACTTCTTTACGTAAGCCGCTTTCTCCGCTCTCTATAATCCTCTCGAACGAGTATCCAATACTGGCGCGCAGGACTGTAATCGTTCCTGCGCTCTTGTTTTTGGGAGGAGAGTTGATCATGGCTTCTCGCATCGGCAATTCCACAACATTGTTTTTGGTTCTCATTGCGCTGCTCACGAGTGCATGGGCGCAGACCAACGCCGCTTCGGCACTGCCGGAGGGCCCCCAGCCGGCCGGTCCGTCCACGCGGCGCGCCGCCTTCATGGACTATTCGAAGCCCAAGCCGGCGTTCCCGAACGTGATCGCGCCCTACACACCGCGGGAGGTGACGCCCCCGGACTTCACCAACACGTCCCGGATCGCGCAGCTACTCAAGGACGGCAAGCTCATGCTGTCCATCAACGACGCTGTCGCCCTGGCGCTGGAGGACAACCTGGACCTGGTGCTGGCGCGTTACAACCTGAATATTGCCGACACCGATGTGCTGCGGTCCAAGGCGGGATCCAACGTTCTCGGCGTGAACACCGGTATCGTGCAGAACACGCCGGGCGGCGGAGTAGGGGGCCTGAGCGGAAGCGTGGGCTCGGGCTCGGGCGGCACCAGTCCTGCGGCAGGCGGCGCGGGCAGCGGCACCAGTGGCTTGGTGAATTCCACGCTCGGCATCGGCCCTGCCATTACAAGCTTCGATCCAGTCGTCACCGGCAGTTTGCAGATGGACCGGGCATACTCGCAGTCGTCAAGCATCTTTAACGGGGTGGGACTGCTGAACTCGAACACTGGTACCGCAAATTTCTCGTACACCCAGGGATTTCATTTCGGCACCGATTTGTCGGTCGGGTTCAACAACACGCACACTACCAGCAACAATCCCAACACCAGCTTTACGCCGGCGCTGACTTCCGGTTTCCAGGCGCGGGTCACGCAGCCGATCCTGCAAGGCTTCGGATTCCTGCCGAACACGCGCTTCATTCGGATTGCCAAGAACAACCGCGAAATTTCCGACGTTGCGTTTCGCCTGCAGGTAATCACGACCGTGGACCAGATCGAGAACCTGTACTGGAACCTGGTGTACGCGTTCGAGAACGTGCGGGTACAGCAGGAAGCTTTGGCTTTCGCGCAAAAAACACTGCAGGACACGCAACGTCAAGTGCAGTTTGGCACTGTGCCTCCGATCCAGGTAGTCAGCGCGCAGAGCACGGTGGCCACCGACCAGCAGAACCTGATCCTGGCACAGACCAACCTTCAGCTGCAGGAACTGCTGATGAAAAACGCGCTGAGCCGGAACCTGGAGGATCCGATTCTGGCCGACGCCGAGGTTATTCCGACTTCGACCATGCAGGTACCGCAGCAGGAGCAGGTGACCCCGACGCGCGACTTGATCAACGACGCGCTGAGCCATCGCGCGGAACTGGCGGAGTTGCGCATTGACCTGAGCAGCCGCGAGCTGAACAACAAATCGGTACGCAACTCCATGCTGCCGACGCTGGACTTGTATGCGTACTACGGGGGCTCGGGGCTGGGCGGGAATATCAACCCCGGCGTGCCGGACTGCTCAGCCACGGTGACGCGCTTCTGCTTCAACCCAATGACTGCGCCGGCGCCATTCGCAAACGGCGGGCCGGTAAGCTACGGCGACGTGTTGAGCCAGTTAGTGAACTCGAGCGCGCCGGATAAGGGCGTGGGGCTCACGTTGAGTATCCCGCTCCGCAACCGTACGGGGCAGGCCAACATGGTGCGGGCACAGTTGGAATATCGGCAGGCCCAGGTTCGTTTACAACAACTGGAGAACCAGGTGCGCATCGAGGTGCGCAATGCGCAATTCTCGCTGCAGCAAAATCGCTCGGCGGTGCAGGCGGCACAGGCCGCGGTCGAACTGGCACGGCAAACGCTGGACGCGGAGCAGAAGAAGCTGGCGGCGGGCGTTTCTACTTCGACCGCGGTATTGCAAACCCAGGCGGGATTGACCAGCGCCGAGTCGAACCTGGTTTCGGCGACGGCGGCGTATGAAAAATCGGTGGTCGAACTGGACCGCGCGACGGGTTTGTTGCTGGACCATACCGGCATCGTGATGGCCGATGCGGTTCGCGGCGAGGTGACCCATGCACCGAATGTGCCGTATGTTGCTCCGCGGCAGGACTTGACGCCGGCGATGCCTTCGTCTCCGGCGGGCGATTGAAGGTCGTAAGGCAAGGAAAAACATAAACCACGAAGGACACGAAGGTTCACGAAGCAAAACAAAAAACCTATGCGGCGCTGGCGATGACAAAGCTGAGGCGCGTGGAACCTTGAAACTATGAAAGCTGGAAAGCTTCGAGTATGCTCTCGGCGTGACGCTCTCGGTCGTCATCATCACGTACAACGAAGAGGCCAATCTCGGGCGCACGCTGGAGAGCGTGATGCCGCTGGTGCGCGACGGGAAGGGCGAGATCATCGTCGTCGATTCGGGGTCGACGGATCGGACGGTGGAGATCGCGGAGTCGCTCGGCGCGAAGGTTTTTGTTGAAGAGTGGAAGGGATACGCGGCGCAGAAGAATTCGGCGCTGGAGAAGGCGTCGGGTGAGTGGATTTTGAGTTTGGATGCGGATGAGGAAGTGGAGCCGGAGCTTGCGGCCAACATCAGCCGCCTGGTTCATAGCGAAGTACAGCAAAGCGTTTCTCCTGAAGGCGTACCGCGAAATGAAATCAACCTTCTCGCCACAACCGTCTTGGGTTTCCGAATCAACCGCAAGAATTTTTTTCTCGGACGCTGGATTCGGCATGGCGGGTTCTGGCCTGATCCTAAGGTGAGGCTTTTCCGCAAGTCAGCGGGACGGTTCGAAGATCGTGCGGTTCATGAAGACGTCAGAATCGAGAAAAGTGGAATTCGGCCGCTCCGAGGCGCGCTGATCCATCACTCCTACCCCACCCTCTCCGATTACATCGAGCACATGAACCGCTACTCTTCTCTTGGGGCCGAGATGGCGGTGGACAAGGGGTATCACGGCTTCAGTTTCGTAAACATTGTGCTGCGGCCCGGGGCTACGTTCGTCTATAACTACTTTTTCCGGCTTGGCTTTCTGGATGGGCGCGAGGGGTTGCTGCTGCATCTCTATCATGCGGTTTACGTTTCGTGGAAGTATGCGAAGGCTTGGGAGCTGGGAAGGCAAAAACGATAACCACCAAGAACACGAAGGTTCACGAAGGAGAGCAGATTCCTCGCCGCTACGCTCCTCGGAATGACAAGTGAGTTTTGCGACCAACCGCTCGGTCGGTTGCGGTGCGTATTGGGCTCTTCTATCATCGAAGTAGTTGAGGATGTGCTCGAATATGGCCGAAAACAAGAAGCCTGCCAAGATTGCGGAAAGCCCCATCAGCGACGTTTTTGAAGGACGTCATCCGTCGGAGAGCGAGAAGCAATGGGCGGAAAAGACGCTTGCACCCACGCTCGAAAAAGCTCCTGAGAAGCCGATTGGAGCGCGTTCGGGCGTCAATCTCGATAAGAACGGGCATGCGCGCTTCACGACTGTTTCCGGCGCGCCCATCCGGCGGCTGTACACGCAAGCCGATCTTCCCGAGGACTGGAATTACGACCAGTATCTTGGATATCCGGGTCAGCCTCCGTTCACGCGCGGCATTCACGCTACCGGATATCGCGGCAAGCTTTTTACCATGCGGCAGTTCTCGGGATTCGCCTCGCCTGAGGAGACCAACCAACGCTACAAATACTTGCTCGAGCATGGCGGCAGCGGTCTCTCGGTGGCCTTCGATCTTCCTACGTTGATGGGGTATGACTCGGACCATCCGGCGAGCGAAGGCGAAGTGGGCAAGTGCGGGGTGGCCATCGATTCGCTGGAAGACATGGAAATTCTTTTCGGCGGAATCGATCTGGAGAAGACCACGGTATCGATGACGATCAATTCTCCGGCGTCGGTGTTGTGGGCGATGTACCTGGTGGTCGCGGAGAAGCAAGGGGCGGACTGGAAGAAGATTTCCGGAACGATTCAGAATGACATCCTGAAGGAATACATCGCACAGAAGGAATACATCTATCCCCCAGCCCCGTCGATGCGGCTGGTGATTGACACGTTTGAGTTTGGATCGAAGTTTACGCCGCGCTTCAACACCATTTCGATTTCCGGATATCACATTCGCGAGGCGGGTTCGACTGCGCTGCAGGAACTGGCGTTCACGATCTACGACGGGGTGGAGTACGTGGAGTGGGCGCGGCGGCGCGGGCTGGATGTGGACGAGTTTGGTCCGCGGCTGAGTTTCTTCTTCAACGCGCACAACGACTTCTTCGAAGAGATTGCGAAATACCGCGCGGCGCGGAAGATCTGGTATCGGCTGATGAAAGACCGGTTTCAGGCCAAGAACCAGCGCACCTGGCTGCTGCGGTTTCATACGCAGACGGCGGGAGTTTCGCTTCCAGCGCAGCAACCAATGAACAACATTGCGCGGGTGGCATTGCAGGCATTGGCCGCGGTGCTCGGCGGCACGCAGTCGCTGCATACCGATTCGTATGATGAAGCCCTGGCGCTGCCGACCGAAGAGGCGGCGCGGATCGCGTTGCGCACGCAGCAGATTATCGCGTATGAGTCGGGGGTGGCGCAGACCGTCGATCCGCTCGGCGGATCGTATTTCGTCGAGAACCAGACGCTCGCGATGGAGAAAGGCGCATTCGATTATTTCGGGAAGCTGGACGCGATGGGCGGGATGGTGAAGGCGATCGAGCGAGGCTATCCGCAGAAAGAGATTGCCGAAGCGTCGTACCAGTACCAGCGCGCGGCGGAAGCGAACGAGAAGATTACGGTGGGCGTGAATGAGTTCACGATCGAAGAAGAACCGCCGCATATTCTCTACATTGACGAAAGTGTGGCGCGGCAGCAGACGGCGAAGCTGAAAGCGCTGCGCGCGCGGCGGTCGAATGAAGAAGTGCAACGGCGGCTTGAGGCTTTGAAGAAAGCCGCGGCGGGAACTCCGAGTGCAGGATCGAATGGGAATATTTCGCCCGCCAATACTATGCCGTACATCATTGATGCGGTGCGCGCTTATGCGACGGTGGGCGAGATCTGCGAAGCGTTGAAAGAAGTGTATGGGATCTACACCGAAGTGAGCATTACTTAGAATCTTGGGTTGTGGATTGTTGAATGAAAAACCCTCGCCCTTGAGGTCGCAGATTGCGACCTCAAATTTTTGATGCACTTTTGAGGTTGCAAATTGTGACCTCAAGCACTGCCTCCCGAAGTAGAATGGCATCTTCATGCCGAAAAAGAAGCAAGCTATTTTGGCGCCGGTAGATTCGCGAATTCTGATTCTCCGCCATCAGAAAGTCATCCTGGACAGCATCTGGCGCAACTTTACGGCGTGACCGTGAAGCGGCTGAATGAGCAAGTGAAGCGCAACCGCGAGCGGTTTCCATCCGATTTCATGTTTCAGCTCAGCCGCAGAGAGCACGAAGTTTTGAGGTCGCATTTTGCGACCTCAAAGGAGGGACGCGGGGGGCGGCGCTACCTGCCGTTTGCATTCACTGAGCATGGCGCGGTGATGGCAGCCACCGTGTTGAATTCCGACCGGGCGATTGAGATGAGCGTGCTGCTGGTGAGAGCGTTTGTGCGGTTGCGAAAGATGCTGGCCACCAACCGTCTGCTCGCGGAGAAGATTGCGGAACTGGAAGACCGGATGGAAGGCCATGACAAGACGATCCAGGACATTTTTTCCGCGATCCGGGAGTTGATGGCGCCCCCGAAGTCGTCGAAGGCGCGAATCGGATTTCAACTGCCCGCCAAGCGCGACTGAAAAGCGCGTCTCGCGATATCCTGCTGGAATGCTTCTTTTCGAGCAACTGTTCGCGCGCGGGTTCATGGCATTCGATCCCGCAAAACAAGCCGGCGTTTTCAATCGCGAGATGATTGCGGAGTTTCCCGCTTCGCGCAAGGAGAAGATCGAGGAATTCCGCTGGCTGATCGGCAACTGGGAAGCGACCAACCGCGTGCGTGCGACACCGACTTCCCCGGCATATACCGACACGTATCAGTACACCTACAATTTTTGCGACGACGACACGCGGATTTGCATCCAGGGACCGGGAGGCAAGGAGCGTCCGCACCTGACGTTCGACCCGTTCAGCGCGCGCTGGATGATGACCTTTATTGACAATGTTTATGGGGTCCTGCAATCGCAGGGCTGGAATGGAGACGTGATCGTCTTCACCGGCCACCTGACCATGCTGGGAGTGGATTGCGAGCTGAAGCAGACCATAACGCGGCAAAACCAGAATGCGTTTCACGCATTGAACGAAGAGAAACAAGACGGGCATTGGGTGATTGTGGACGAATTCGATTTCCGGCGGAAACAGGTTTAACCACAAAGGACACGAGGTTACACGAAGGAACCATGCGCAAGGCGATTACGCATCTAAAACGCGTTGATCCGGTGATGGCGGCGATCATCGAGCAGGTCGGGCCGTACCGCATGAGTAAGGATGAGCCGTCATTCGCCAGTCTGGCCGAGGCGATCGTCTATCAGCAACTGCATGGGAAAGCGGCGGCGACGATCTTCAAGCGCTTGACCGATTTGACGGGACTACCACTCACACCCGAAGGCGTGTTGAAACTTTCAGAAGAGCAGATGCGCCGGGCCGGGCTCTCGAAACAGAAGCTGAGTTACCTGCGCGACCTGGCGGCGAAAACGCAATCGCGCGAGGTGGACTTTGGCGCCTTTGGCGAATTGCCCGATGAAGAGGTGATCCGGCAATTGACCCAGGTGAAGGGCATCGGCGTGTGGACGGCGCATATGTTCTTGATGTTCTCCCTGCAGCGGCCGGATATCTTGCCGGTTGGCGACCTGGGCATTCAGATGGCGATCCGCAGGCACTACCTAAGCAAGGCGAAAAACGGGGCCAAGCGGCGGAAGTTCAAGCCTCTGAAGGCGAAGCAGATGGAAAAAGTCGCGAAGTGCTGGGCGCCCTACCGGAGCGTGGCATGCTGGTATTTGTGGAGAAGCCTGGACGTGAAAACGCCAGGGTAGTAGTCAGGAGTCGGTAGCCAGTGACCGGTCGTCCTGCTTTGTGGTTAAATTGAGCTATGGTGGACGATGCCAAAATTCGCGTGTTGGTGGCGAAGCCCGGACTGGACGGGCACGACCGTGGCGCAAAGGTGATTGCGCGCGCCCTGCGCGACGCCGGGATGGAAGTTATTTACACCGGCTTGCGGCAGACTCCGGAGATGATCGTCAGCGCGGCACTGCAGGAAGACGTACACGTGATCGGGCTGTCGATCTTGTCGGGCGCTCACAATGCGATCGTTCCTCGCGTGCTCGACCTGCTCAAGCAGAACAAGATGGATGACGTGCTGGTGCTGGTGGGCGGGATCATTCCGGACCAGGACATCGAGGCGCTCAAGAAGGCAGGAGTGGCTGCGATCTTCCAGCCCGGAACAGCAATGGACAGCATTGTCCAGTTTATTCGAACCAACGTGAAGCCGCATGGCGTTCCGGCAGCCGGCTGATGGCTGCGGACAAAGCGCGCCAACTTTCCCTATTACAGAACTCAACCGGACCGTCTCCCTGGTACTGGAACACCTTTCCTGCGGTGCAATCGGAATCGGGCCAGAAGTACGCCTGGACATTTCACGGCGAGCAGGGCGACCTGGCTTACCTGGTGACTCTTGGGCTTGAGTCGGAGCCGAACCGCCCTCGGCTAGCGTTGAATACATTCTGTGTGCCGTTCGTAATTCGCCCGGGTCGTTTGGGAATCTGGTGTCCTGAGCCCGGAGCGCTGCGGCTTATGTGCTTTGATCCCGATCAGCTTGCGGGTTTCTCGTTCAACGTGATTGTGGGATGGTTCAAGCAGTCGGCAGAAAAAGTCTATTCGGCGACGGAGCCCCTGGCGGAATTCGAGTTGAGCACGCGGCTGCCCGAAGGAACGCACAAGATAGACGTTCCGGAGGAGTTTCGAGAGCTGGATGAGTTGTTGCTGACCGCATCGCGAGCCGCGAAAACACGGGATGATGCGGCAGCCAACGTCTTTGTGCTGTATCCGCAGGCCAGGCTGGTACAGGTGCTGCCGCAACGCTGGTTCACGGCAAATAAGTATGAGGTCGGCCGGCAGTGGATTGCGCGCATGGTGCGCGATCCCGAGACACAGAGGCTGCTGGGGGACGGCGTGCGCATGGGAACCTTCCAACTCACTGAGGACGGATCCGAGGTTGAGCAGTGGATGGAGATAAGTAACGGCATTTAGCACTTGGCATCTGGCATTTGGCACTCTGCGGTCCGGTTGCGCAATTCACCAACAAAGCTACTCGTGCCAGAGTTTCATCAACTCGAATTCGTAAGTGGTATTCAGGTTCTGCGCTTGCAATCTGCGGACGGGACCAATCGTTTGAGCCGGGCTTGTGTATTGGAACTGACAGCGGCTGTTCGTGGATTGGCGCGCGAGAGCCGTCCGCTGATCATCGCGGGCAATCATAAATTCTTTTCTGCCGGCGCTGAGTTGAGCGAGATTGCGTCTCTGACCGGGCCTCAAGCTTACGAATTCTCCGAGATGGGGCAAGAACTCATGAATACCGTGGCTGCGTTTCCGGCTCCGGTGTTTGCGGCGGTCGAAGGATACTGCATGGGCGGAGGGCTGGACCTGGCGTTGGCGTGCCATCATCGGATTGCGTCGCCGCATGCGATCTTCGGACATCGGGGAGCAGCGCTGGGATTGATTACAGGCTGGGGTGGAACGCAAAGACTGCCGCGGATCGTCGGCAGAGCGAAAGCGCTGGAAATGTTTGTCGCGGCGGAAAAGCTGCATGCGGCGGAAGCGCTTCGGATTGGGTTGGTGGAGGCGGTGGTCGAGGATGCAGTTGGGGAAGCGGTGCGGCGGGTGCAGCATTGCATAGAACTGCCGGAGAGAGCAGACTCCTCGCTGCGCTCGGAATGACAAGTTTCTCTTGAGGGAAGTAGATCCCGTTGGTTTGCCCTTCACCGCTTGGCTGATATACCGTAAATAGTTTCGAACTGATCCCTTATGGCTGACCGTACCGATCTCAAAGGCACTCTTCAGATTGATAACGTCCTGCAATCGCGCATTGATCCCACGACTGCGCGCTTTGAGGCGAACATGCGCTTCATGGCCGACATGGTTTCGCAGGTGCGCAATGAAGAGGAGAAGATTCGCGAGGGGGGCGGGCAGAAGGCCATTGAGAGTCAGCACAGCAAAGGCCGGCTGACGGCCCGCGAGCGGATTCAGCGGCTGGTGGATCCTGGAAGTTTTTTTGAGCTGGGGACGTACGCGGCTTACGGCATGTATGAAGAGTGGGGCGGCGCGGCCTCGGCGGGCGTGGTCACGGGCATGGGTCGGATTCATACGCGCCTGGTGATGATCATCGCGAACGACGCCACCGTGAAGGCGGGCGCGTTTTTCCCGATGACGTCGAAGAAGGTGATTCGCGCGCAGAACATGGCGATCGAGAACCGGATTCCGACGATTTACCTGGTGGATTCTGCGGGCGTGTTTCTGCCGCTGCAGGAAGATGTGTTTCCCGACACTGATGACTTCGGGCGCGTGTTTCGCAATAACGCGGTGATGTCGGCGATGGGAATTTCACAGATCGCGGCCATCATGGGGATGTGCGTGGCCGGGGGCGGGTACTTGCCGGTCATGTGCGACCACGTGCTGATGACCGACGGCAGCGGGCTGTTTCTTGCAGGGCCTGCGCTGGTGCAAGCTGCCATCGGGCAGAAGATTTCTGCGGAAGAGTTGGGCGGAGCGACCATGCATTCGGCGGTGAGTGGAACAGTGGACTTCCATGAGCCGAACGACGAGGCGTGCCTCAGTCGGCTGCGTTCGATCGTCGAGAAGTGGGGATACCGGCGGCAGTCGCCGTGGGACCGGAAAAAACCGGAGCCTCCGGCGCTTTCGGCCGAAGAAATTTACGGGATTTATGATTCCTCGCCGGCGCGTCCTTACGACATGAAGGAAATTATTGCGCGGGTGGTCGATGGCAGCCGCTTTGACGAATACAAGGCTGAATATGGCAAGACGCTGCTCTGCGGCTATGCGCGCATTGGCGGATTCGCTGTGGGCATCGTGGCGAATCAGAAACTGCACGCGCAGCAGACCGACCACGAGGGCCACAAGCGGGTGGAGTTTGGCGGGGTGATCTATACCGAATCGGCGGAGAAGGCGGCGCGGTTCATCATGGACTGCAACCAGAACCTGATTCCGCTGGTGTTCTTGCATGATGTGAACGGGTTCATGGTAGGGCGCGATGCGGAGTGGAGCGGCATCATCAAGGCAGGTGCGAAGATGGTGAACGCGGTATCCAATTCCGTGGTGCCGAAGATTACCGTCATTGTTGGCGGCTCGTTTGGGGCGGGACACTATGCGATGTGCGGGAAGGCGTACGATCCGAGATTCGTGTTTGCGTGGCCGACGGCGCGGTATGCAGTGATGAGCGGGGATTCGGCGGCAGGGACGCTGGTCGAAATCAAAGTGAAGCAACTGGAGCGCGGCGGAAAGAAGCTGAGCGAGGAAGAAAAGAAGGAGTTGTTCGAGTCGGTGAAGAGGACCTACGACGAGCAGACGGATCCCCGGTATGGAGCGGCGCGGCTATGGATCGATAAGATTATTGATCCGATGGAGACCCGGGAGGCGATCACGCAGGCGCTGGAAGCGGCGGCGCTGAATCCTGAGGTGGCGGAGTTCAAGGTGGGGGTGCTGCAGACATAGCCTGAATTGACGAATTTTTGGATTGCCGGATTGACGAAATAAAAATCACGAATTCGACAATTCCACAATCCGGCAATTCGACAATCGAAAGAAAATGATGGCAGATCTGGTGAAATTGATCGAGTGCCCGCGGGATGCCTGGCAAGGGCTGAAGGGGCAGATCCCTGGCGATATCAAGGCTGAATACCTGAAAGCCTTGATCAACGCGGGATTCACGCATATCGATGCAGTGTCGTTTGTGTCGGCGAAGGCAGTGCCGCAGATGGCAGATTCGGAAGAAGTGCTGAAAGAGCTTGAGCCCTCCGAAGGCGTTGAGATCATCGGCATTGTGGTGAATGAAAAAGGAGCGGAGCGGGCGATTGCAACCGGAAGAGTGACCACGTTGGGATTTCCTTACTCGGTGTCTCCGACATTTTTGAGCAACAACCAGCGGCAGAACCTGGAAGACGCGATCGACGAGTTAGAGAAAATCAAGCAGAAGGCAGATGCGGCAGAACTGGATGTAGTGGTCTACATTTCGATGGCATTCGGGAATCCGTACGGCGATCCGTGGAACGTGGGAGAAGTGGTGGACGCGATCGACCTGCTGGAGTCGGAATCGATCAAGACGATTTCGCTGGCTGATACCGTTGGGCTGGCCGGGCCGGAACAGATCCGCGAACTGTATGCGGCAGTGCATAGCAAGTACGACTACATTGAGATTGGAGTGCATTTGCACAGCCGTCCGGATCAGGCCGCAGACAAGATTGTCGCGGCATACGACGCGGGATGCCGCCGGTTTGATTCAGCGCTTGGCGGGTTGGGAGGATGTCCCTTTGCGCAGGATGCGTTGGTGGGGAACATTCCGACGGAAGTCGTGATTGAGGCGTTGCGGAAGCGTGGCGCAATGCTGCCCGATTTGAAGCCGCTGGATACGTTGCTCAGGATTTCGAATCAGTTTGCGGCGCGGTATGGGGAATCGGCAGCGGCAGATTGAGGATTGACAAACTGACTGTGACGATAGACACAGACACTTCGGCTCCCCGATCGTTATCTCTTAGGAGTTGTCATCCTGAGCGTAGCGAAGGACCTGCTGTCGCATGCGGCGATTCTACGTCTATATTCTGGCGAGCAAGTCGCGCGTGCTGTATACAGGCGTAACGGATAACATCTGGCGGCGGACTTGGGAGCACCAGCATGATGTCAATCCTGGATTCACCAGTGATTACCGGGTGCATCGCCTGGTTTATTACGAAACATTCCAGTATGCCGGAAATGCGATCGCAAGAGAAAAACAGATCAGGGGATGGTTGCGCAGAAAAAAAATAGCGTTGATCGAGGCTGGCAATCCTACTTGGGAAGATCTGAGCGCGAATTGGTATGGCGAGATCAGGCTAACTGGTGCTGCCGGCGGACAGCAGGTCCTTCGCGTTGCTCAGGATGACAAAGGGTTGGATGAGTGCAGGCATGGTGGGAACTGCAAACCAAAGCAGGTCCTTCGCTCCGCTCAGGATGACAAACCTTCAGAAGATTGCAAAGGCTTAGAAACTTCAACGATGGCTTACAACACACTTCAAGTGATATTCGAGGATCGGCTGGCGCTGGTTACGCTGAACCGCCCGGAGAAGCGCAATGCCGTGAGCTTCGAACTGGTCGACGAACTGATGGCTGCGCTGGATGAGATTGAACATAGCGCGGCGCAGGTGGCGATCATCACCGGAGCCGGTAAAGCATTTTGCGCGGGAATGGATTTGGAGGAATTGAAGTCGCTGCTGGGCAAGTCGCACGACGAGAATGTGAGCGACTCGGCGCGCATGGCGAAGATGTTCCGGCGGCTGTACGAATTTCCGAAAGCAACGATTGCGGCAGTGAACGGTGCGGCCATTGCCGGGGGGACCGGCCTGGCGACCATGTGCGATTTCACACTGGCGGTGCCGGAAGCCAAGTTCGGATATACCGAGGTACGGATCGGGTTCGTGCCCGCGATCGTGTCTTCGATCCTGGTTTGGCAGGTAGGGCACAAGGTAGCCCGCGACCTGTTGATGACCGGGCGGCTCTTCGACGCGGCTGAGGCAAAGGCGCTCGGGCTCGTCAATGAAGTTGTGCCGGCCGAGCAGTTGATGGTGCGCGCGAAGGAAGTCGCGTCACAGTTGCTCGAGAACAGTCCGACGTCGGTGCGGGCCACCAAGCGGCTGATTAACAGCTTTCTTGCTAAGTCGCTGGATGAGCAGTTCGCGGCGGCGGTCGAGGACAATGCACGCATTCGAACCAGCGCCGATTTCAGGGAAGGGGTTTCGTCATTCCTTGAAAAACGCAAGCCTCAGTGGAGCGGCAAGTGAGCGCAAACGGCAAAGGCCTGGTCAACGAGACACGGGTGCGGGTGCGCTACGCGGAAACCGATCAGATGGGCGTGGTGTACCACTCGAATCACTTCATCTGGTTTGAAGTCGGCCGCGTGGAATTCATGCGGGAACTGGGATTTGCGTATAAAGACATGGAGCGCGAGACCGGATGTCACATCGCCGTGGTGGATGCGCGCTGCCGCTATAAGGCTCCAGCGCTCTATGACGATGAAGTGATCGTGCGCACCCATTTGAAGAACGTGCGTGAGTCGATGATCCATTTCGGATATGAACTGCTGCGCGCCGGAGACGGCGTTCTGCTGGCCGAAGGCGAGACTACGCACATCGTGATTGGCAAAGACATGAAGATTACCTCGATTCCGGAGAAATACCTGAGTGTGTTCCGGAGGGCTGCTGGCAGATAGTAGCGAGTACCGAGTGAAAGCGGATTCCTCGCTGCGCTCGGAATGACAATTCCTAAGATCTGGAAACTCTATTGAAAGCTCTTCATATCAACGGCAATGATTTGACGCTGGAGGCAGTGCGGGAAGTGGCGGTGGAACGGCGTCCGGTGCTGCTGGATCCGGATGCGCGCGCGGCGGTGAGCAAGGCGCGGGCCATCGTGGACGCGCTGGTCGCGAACAACCAGACTTCCTACGCCATCACCACGGGGGTGGGGAAACTGAGCGACGTGAAGATCGCCGGCGACCAGATCCGCGAGTTGCAGGTGAACCTGGTGCGTTCGCATGCGGTCGGAGTTGGAGAGCCGCTGAGGATTGCAGAAACCCGGGCCATGATGCTGCTGCGCGCGAATTCCCTTTCCAAGGGCCATTCGGGCGTACGCACCGAAACCATCGACATGATCTGCGAGATGCTGAACCGCGGCGTAACCCCGATGGTGCCATCGCAGGGCAGCGTGGGCGCGAGTGGGGACCTGGCCCCATTGGCGCATCTTGCGCTCGCGCTGATTGGAGAAGGAGAGTGCATGGCCGACCAGGGAGCGCGGACTCCGACTTCTGACGCACTGAAGAAAGCCCAGATCAAGCCGCTGGTGCTGGAGGCAAAAGAAGCGGTGTCGTTGATCAACGGGACCCAGGGCATGCTGGCGGTCGGGATCCTGGCGCTGCTGGATGCAGAGGCACTGGCGGACACTGCGGACGTCATCGGCGCGATGACGGTAGATGCGTTGAAAGGAACCGATGTGGCGTTCGATGAACGCATTCACAAAGCGCGGCCGCATCCCGGACAGATCAAGACCGCGGGCAACCTGCGCAAGCTTCTCGAGGGCAGCCAGATTCGCGAGTCGCACCGCGATTGCGGACGCGTACAGGACGCCTACTCGCTCCGCTGTATGCCGCAGGTACATGGCGCGGTGCGGGACACGCTGACGCATTGCCGCGAGGTGATGGAGACGGAGACGAATTCAGCGGTGGATAATCCGCTGGTATTTCCGCGCACGGCGCAGACTGCGAAAGGGCTGGGATCTCCGGAGTTGCCGGAGGGCGACATTCTTTCCGGCGGGAATTTTCATGGGGAGCCGGTGGCGTTTGCCCTGGACTTTCTGGCAATCGCACTGAGCGCGCTGGCGGGGATTTCCGAGCGCAGGCTGGAGCGCATGGTGAATCCGGCATTGAGTGAGGGCTTGCCGCCGTTTCTGGCACCGGGGGCGGGGTTGAATTCCGGATTCATGATGCCGCAGGTCACGGCGGCGGCGCTGGTTAGCGAAAACAAGGTGCTGGCGCATCCGGCGTCGGTGGATTCGATTACCACTTCGGGCAACAAGGAAGACTACGTTTCGATGGGGATGCATGCTTCGATCAAGTTGCGGCGCGTTGTGGAGAACGCACGGAACACGCTGGCGATTGAAGCGATGGCAGCCGCGCAGGCCCTGGACTTTCTGGCTCCGCTGAAAACTTCGAGGCCGTTGCAGCGGGCACACGCGGCGATCCGGGCAGTGTGCGCGACCATGGAGAGAGATCGGGTGATGTATCAGGATTTCGCTCGGATCAGCGGGTTGATAGCAGAGGGGAAACTGGCGGAGGTGTTGCGGTAGTTCGTGTAGGGACAGCCGAGGCGGCTGCCCCTACACGGTTCCCTTCCCTATCCAATCGGCGAAAACAGCACCAGCGACTTGGGAACGATCAGCAAGCCCGTTTCCGGATCGGTGCCATTTTGCGCCCAGGCGCCGACGCTCCAAACGTTGGTGGTGCCAGGCAGGGCAAAGACGCCATTCAACTGCTGCGCCAATCCTTTCGTGGGACTGGAGACGATGGACCAACTGGTCCCGTCGAAGTGCTCGACCAGGGTTCGCTGCTGCGCGACGGTATTGCCGTTGGCGAAGAAGCCGATCGCGTAAATGTTGCTGGACGAGAACGCGCTGACCGATTTCAGAGTGTTGAAGGAGCCGGAATTGGAATCGACGTTGGGGCTGGAGACCACCTTCCAACTTACGCCGTCCCAGTGCTGCACCATGGTCAACTCACGCAGAAAGCTGGAGTCGAGAATGAAACCAACAGCCGTTGCGTCGGTTGGCGACACCGCGGTCACACTCACCAGCACGTTCTGATTCAGGCTACCTGTCGGAAGCGGATTGGGGCTGTTGACCAGCTTCCACTGGGTACCATCGAAATGCTCGACCAGTGTCCTCACGGGGACATTGGGAGCGACGGCATCGCCGACCGCCCAGATGTCGGAGGGAGAAGTGCCGGAGATGGACTGCAGCACATTTCCAGTCTGATTCTTATTGGGACTGCTCATCACGGTCCAGGAAGTACCATCCCAGTGCTCGACCAGCGTGAGGCTGGCGCCATTTGACGCGGTTTGGAACCCCACGGCGTACACATTATCTGAAGCCAGGGCGAAGACGCCGTTCAGCGCGTTGTTATTGAACGGGAGCTTGGGGGTCGCGACGACGGACCACTTGGTTCCGTCCCAGTGCATGGTCATGGGCTGAAGCAGCGCATTGCAAGGGAAGGTAAAGCCCACGGCCCAGACATCGTTGCTGGAGACAGCGGCCACGGAAGTGAGCACATTGCCGAAATTTCCCTGATTGCATTTGCCGGGGTTGGGGCTGGGAATGGTTCTCCAACTGACGCCGTCCCAGTGCAGGGTAAGAGTGCGCGATTCGTTGAGGTTGCTGGAATTCTGGAAGCCCACGGCCCAGGCGTCGGAGGCGGACAGAGCCACCACGGCGTTCAAAGTATTTCCGAAAACGTTGGGGCTGGGACTGTTTTGAATAGAGAAGATCGAAGTTTGCGCGAAAACAGCAGACGAAAGGCTCAGGAACATCAAAGCGAGTAGAAACGGGCGCCAGCGAGACTGGCCGCCGTCCTGGTTGCTGCATTGCATGACACGCTCCAGCGAAATCAGATTTTGACGGACTTCGCTCATTGTTGTTGAAGCGTGCAGAAGGGTTTGTCACAGCCTTGTCAAAGTTGAAATGGGAAATTGCAAAAGTCAAACAAGACTAAGAACCTCCATCGGGCCTGGATGTTATGTAGTCAGGAATGTCGGATCAAATAGACAGCGAAGTATTCGGGTGTGATCTTGTCGGTGTTGCTGGCGGCCTTCGCGGTGATGGCAATGGTGACATTCTTGGTGGTGTCTACCGCGCTGGTTGCGCCAACGCCAGGCCCGAGAAACGCATTGGCGTTAGCTCCGGGTGGTTGATACCAGATCTGCGCGTTGGTCGCGCCGTTGTTGCCTACATGGACGTCCCAGGCCGATGTGCCGGAACCTGCAGAGGTGTTGACCACCACCGAACTGGCGCCGAAGGCGAAGCTGTAGGCCGTGCTGGTGCTGCCAGTGGTGTGCTTGAATGCGGTCTGGACCCAGACTTCGTCGCTGGCACCGAGCGTGCCTGCAGGAAGTACGAAAGAAAACAGCGTGACTGGAGTTCCGTTAATGGTGGTGACTGGGGGTTGAACCCCCTGCTTGAAGAGAAGTGTCGCCATGATCGGCTCCGGGTATTGGAGGATAGTACCTCATTGCTTGCATCTCTGCGCAGGATTGCAGAGTACCGCCGGGCAGCGGGACGCCTTCATGAAGCCAGCGACGCTACCGCGCTGCGGTTGCTGTTACGGAGCAGGAACTGAAGGGTCTTGTCATTGAATTCCTGGGTGCTCTCGTAAATGGGCGCATGCGAGGAGCCTTCGAAGATCAGCAACTCGGAGTTGCGAATGCCACGCTTCAGGCGATCTGCGAAGCGGATGGATGTCACCAGATCATGACGGCCGAAGGTGATTTGCGTCGGGGCAGTGATTTTTGGAAGCTGGGCCTCCACATCATGGGCGAGCACGGCATTGGACTGCTGCAGGAAACTGGCCAGGGTTTGCGGCGGCCGGCTGCGCACAAAGTTGGCCAGCGACTCGATGTACTCAGGCTTGGTGGCATAAAGCTCGGGTGTAAAACACCAGGGGAAGATGCCGCGGACCACCATCTCGGGCATGTTGTCGAGCGCTTTGGCCATGACTTGCCATCCCTCGACGACGATTCGGGCGAAGGCGTCGGTTTTTGGCCACGCACCGTGAATGGAGAGAGACATCACTTTCTGAGGATGCTTGGCGGCCAGCCAGAGCCCGATGGCGCCTCCGAATGATAGGCCCGAGATGTGCGCTTGGGGGATGTTCAAGGCCTGCATGAACGCGGCGACATCATCTGCGAGGTCTTCGACGGAATAGGCGCCGCTGGTAGCGTCGGTCTCACCAGTCCCACGCAGGTCGAGTGAGATGCAGGTGAAGTGCCTGGCATAATCGGCGACCTGAAAGGCATAACAGGCATGATCTGCGGACAAGAAGGGCACCAGGATAAGAGGTTCCCCCGTCCCTTGCTGGTCGTAGTTCATCGTAACGTGGTTGGCTTTGACCTTGGGCATAAGAGGACTCCTGGAGAGGACGATTTCTGCAGAGGATTCTGCGCCGGGACGCATGCGGCGTCAATTCGTTTTTCCCAGTACTTTCTATTAAATCGTTTCAATTCCTGTTGACAGCCCGCCTGCACTCATAATCCAATAGCGCCTTCATGGCTTCTTCCACGACCGGCACAGCGGCATCTTCCGCTCCTCGCCTTCGACGAGCGCTCACCCTTTGGGACCTGATTCTTTATGGCGTGATTGTGATCCAGCCGGTGGCGCCGATGTCGGTGTTTGGCGTGCTCAGCGAGCGGGGACGGGGGCACGTGGTGACCACCATCCTGATTGCGATGGTTGGCATGCTCTTCACCGCGATCAGTTATGGCCGCATGGCGCGAGCCTATCCCAGCGCCGGATCGGCATTCACTTACGTTGGGCAGGAGATCAACCCTGCGCTCGGGTACGTCACGGGATGGAGCATGGTCATGGATTACATGCTGAACCCAATGATCTGCATCATCTGGATCAGCCAGCAGGCGCACGTGTTCGCGCCGGGCGTGGCGTACTGGATCTGGACCATCGTGTTCGCGGGCGTGCTGACCTTGCTCAACATCCAGGGGATCAAGACTTCGGCGCGATTGAACGCGTGCCTGGCAGCAGCGATGGGGGTGGTGATCGTCATCTTCTTTGTGATGGCCGCGCGCTATATCTTCGGACATCCCCACGAGGATCCCGGTTTCTTCATCAGGCCGTTCTATGACCCGCAAATGTTCAACCTGAAAACCGTGCTGGGCGGAACATCGATCGCCGTGTTGACCTATATCGGCTTCGATGGGATCTCCACACTCTCCGAGGAAGCGGAGAACCCGCGGCGCAACATTCTTCTGGCCACCGTGCTGACTTGCCTGGTCATCGGAATTCTTTCTGCCTTCCAGGTCTATGCAGCGCAGTTGGTGTGGCCGGCATCGCGTCCGTTCCCAAACGTTGATACCGCATTCGTGCACGTCGCGGGAGTCACCTGGGCCCCGTTGTTTGCGATCGTGGGGCTCACTTTACTGGTGGCGAACTTCGGCTCAGGCCTGGGCGCACAGATCGGGGCCGCCCGCCTTCTTTACGGCATGGGACGCAGCAGCGCCTTGCCAAAATCGTTTTTCGGCGCAGTGGATGCGCATCGGCACGTTCCCCGCAACAACGTTATCTTTGTTGCTGCCGTGGCGCTGATTGGCGCCCTGCTGGTAACGTTCAACCTGTTTAGCTATGGCCTGGGCGCGGAGATGCTCAACTTTGGCGCTCTCATTGCTTTTATGGGAGTGAATGTGGCGGCGTTCCTGCGCTACTTCGTGAAAGGCGAGAGAAAGTTCACCAATTTCTTTCCTCCTGTCGCTGGATTCCTGATTTGTCTGCTGCTCTGGCTCAACCTGAGCGCCAAGGCATGGATTGTCGGTACGGTGTGGATGGCAGTGGGCATCGCGTTTGGGGCCTGGAAAACCCGCGGCTTCCGCAGCAACCTGATCGACTTCGAATTGCCTCCGGATGAGGCGTGAGGACTACGGACTTTGCGATGAATGCGCTGGAGGTGTTGTATCCCGACTCAGCGCAACATGAGTAATTTTCTCGTCCGCCGCCAAGAGTTGCAGTGACCGGACCAGGCGAAGGTGACGCCGCCATTGCCCTCGCGGGCGACAAAGTTGCTTGGTTTAAGGACCGGAGGGGATATCCTCTCGGTTTTATGTGTGAACGGGGAGTTGACCCATGCAGAGTAGAGCTGCAAGCGTGTCTGCATATCTGAAAGAGCTCCCATCTGATCGAAAGGTTCCACTCGCCAAGCTTCGCCAACTGTGCAAGCAGGCCCTCAAGAATTATGAAGAGGCGATCGAGTACGGCATGCCCGGTTACAAGCGGAACGGGATGATCGAAGTTGCCTTCGCCAGCCAGAAGCAATACGTCGCTCTCTACGTGCTCAAGAAGGACGTTCTCGATCGGCACCGCAAGGCGCTGCCCGGATGTGAGATCGGCAAAGGCTGTATCCGTTTCCGCAAAGCAGACCAGATTGATTTCGAGGCGGTGCTGAAGCTGTTGCGTGATGTCGCCGGGTCGAAGTCAAAGCCCTGCTAACGGCCGCGAACCTCAGCCTACTCCAGGTTCCACCCACTCACCTGCACTGTCGGCTTGGCCGTGCCCAACGCGTCCGCACGATAGGTGGCCGTGATTTCCCGCTTCTCGCCCGGCAACAAGGAGATGTAATTGTCCTCCCACACCACCGGCAAGATTTCCTCTGAACTTTTGTTGACCTTCAAACGCACAAAGAATGCGAGATGTTTGCCTGGATTTTCCAAGGTGACGTGGGTGACCGCTTCCCCCGCCTTATGCTCAGTGTGGTCGCTGACCTTCAACTTCACTTTTGGAAGCTGCGAGAGGGCGGTGTAGTCGGCGAAGCTTGCGGTCGGAGTGGTGTACCAGTTCGACTTCTCCCAATCCAAAGTCTCGGGCCTGGTCGAGAGCCAGTAAAAATTCGATCCGACCAGCTTGCCGCTACTGTCCTCAACCTTCAGAGACAGAAAATACGTCGGGCTCAAATCCTGAATCTCGGGAATGGTCAGGACTTTGGCGGTGCTGTCGGCGGCGGCGTCCACCGCGACGGTCTGCGAAAATTTCTCGCTCATGTCGAGATTCAATACCCGGGCCGTGACCTTCAGCCCCTTCGCATCCTGATACTGGCTGCTGACCAGCCATATGGAGTGATCGTCGTATCCATACACCGGGTTCAGGGGCTGCAGCGCTTTTTTCGCCCCGAAGTACGCTCCACCCGGCCGCAGGTAGTAGTCGTACAAATGCCAGATCATCGAAGGCCAGGCATTGTTCAGCATCCACTGAATGACGCCAGTGGATGTGTACTTGTTGCGGCTATAAGCTTCGTACATAGCGCGGATGCCTTCATAACCGAGCATCTGCGATTTCTGGGCGAAGTCCTCCAGGCCGGCTGTGTTGCCGTAGCGGTTGTTCAGAGCCTCGGAAAATACGTGGAGATCTTTGAATTTGCCGCCGCCCGCGTGATAGTTCCAGAAATCGTCGATCGGCCAGAGGTGATCCGGCGGCAACATCTTCTTAATGCTTTCGACAGGAGGAACAATCGGGCCCGGGCCGGTCTCGGTATTGAATCCGTAGGCTCCGCCGCAGCCTCCTTCATTGCAAGAATGATGGTCGCTGGGAACATCTTTGCTCCAATAGGAGGGCGCCACATACTCATAGGGACCGGTCATCTTGACGCCGCTCTGTCCGCTCAGCCCGGCGGGCTTGGCGGTGGCTGACGAGACCGTCGGATTTGGCCAGAGCAGCGCGTCTTCGACGCTCTGGTACATCTGCTCCACATCCGGCGGGGGAGGATTATCGCTTCCATTCAGCCACATCACCAGCGCGGGATGGCTGCGCAGGCGATACATCTGGTCGGTGATGGAAGCCTTGGCGATTTCAAAATCGGCGGTGGACCAGCGGCCCCAATGCTCCCAATGATCGCAGCAGCACCATCCTGCCATGAGCAGGATTCCTTTGCGGTCCGCCAACTCGAGGAACTCCCTGGTCTCGAGCTTGCCCTCGAGGCGGATGGTATTCAGACCCATGTCCTGCACGTAGCGGAGTTCATCTTCGAGCCGGCGCGGATTCTCGCGCAGCATCATGTCGGGAGACCATCCGCCGCCGCGAATCAGGATCTTCTTACCGTTGATGGTGAAGATTCGCGAATTGTTGGAGACTACTTCCGAACTGATTTGGCGAATTCCGAACTGCGTTTCGGCGAGGTCGGAAAGTTTGCCGTTCACTTCGAATTCCATGCTGACGGTATAGAGGTTCGGCGTGCCCATCTGGGCCGGCCACCAGAGGCGAGGACTATCGAGATTCAACTGCGAAAATTTGTCCGGGGTAAACGTCACGTCCCTGGATTCGCCCGGCCCAAGCTCTACCTCTTGCGAGAACTCGATGTTCTCGATGTGGCCTTTCAGGGTGCCGTGTACGTTTTGCCTGCTGCCGTTCTTCAAGAGCGCGGCCACGGTGAGCTGCGCCTTGTCGTTGGCGGGAGAGTTGACCTTGGAAACCACGGTGGGATGGCGCAAGGCGACCGGACCGCTGCTGCTTATTTCCACGCTGCGCCATAGACCCATGTTCTTGTCGGGCGGCGCAGGATTCCAGTCCACAAACGTGATCGCCAGATCGTTTTCGGTCGGCGCCCAGATTTGAACTGCAAGCACGTTGGGTTTGCCAGGCAAGGCGGTGTCGGTGATGTTCAACTCCGGCGTGCGCCAGGCTCCGGCGATTTCTTCCGGCTTGGCAATGTTCTTCCCGTTCAGCCAGATGCTGGCGCGGTAGTTGATCCCGTTAAATTTCAGCCAGATGCTTTTCCCGGCAAAGCTGACGGGAATGGTGAACTCCTTGCGATACCACCATGGCACCGCGTACGGGCTGTCGGGCTGCATGGCGTAATTCGAAAAATTGTCCCCAATGGGGTAGGTCACGCCGGGCACCGACCGCAGGTTCATGCCGAAGCCGGGGTCGGGATAGATCTTGTTCTTCACTTGCGCGGCAAATACGGTGGTCGGAACCGATACAGCCAACCAGCCCTTCGGTTGAAATTGCGGAGTCGAAAGGACGTCGCCGGTCTCTCCGGTTTTGGCGGAAGACTGCAGGGTCCAGCCATCTCGCAAAGTGATCGTCGTTCCCGATTGAGTGTGCTTGTTGGGCCCCTGCGCGAACAGCAGAACAGGGAGTACGAACAGCAGCAACACGAGCTGCGAGCTGCGCTTTTTCATGATTGCCCCTGAACCAGGTATGTGAGTGGTGGCCTTCCCTTATGCCGTGCCTGGCAAAGACGCTGCCATCTGTGTGAGAACATCCCTCAAGGTGATAACACGTTCTATTGATACGTTTCAATGACTGATTTATTGAAGATTCTTCGGGGCGGGGGAACGGAGATCGGGTCTTCTATGCCATCAGGAGCGGCCGGCAAAAGGCCGGAGTTGCAGATGTAGAGTTCACGCAGACCGCTTGCGGAAAATCCCCATCACCTTTTGCACTGCGGTTGGTTCGGAAAGTTCTGCTGGGCGGGGTTCGGCAACCCCCTCGGCAGAGGACGAGACTTCCTCTGCGGAGTTCGGTCTGTCATCGGCGTTATCGCAGAGCAGGGTTGCTGCAATGCGGAGGCACTCCACTTCCTTGCGCACTCGAGTCAGGTCGAGTTCCTTTTGCGCCAGAAGTTCGTCCAGGTTCATGCGTGTAGCCTTTGTCAGTTGAAGTCATACAGCCTGAGTTGGGGAAGGTAACAGTTTTTCTACTCGCGCTCAAGCTTTGGAATCGCTCCGCGGTGTGCCGGTTGGTGCCACGTAAGGGAAAGAATCGAACTTACCTTCCGGCTCAGGTAGTCCTCTCTTGGCTGAGGAAAGCATGGTTTTCCAGAGAGTCATGCGTGATGACCGCAGTAGCCCGGTTGAGGCAACGCTCCCCTTTCTAGCGAAGGGATTAAGAATTCAGAATTCTGCGCCGGATAGCGTTGCAGAAACACTGGGCAATGCCGTGGGAAGCGGGATTTTCTCCGCTATATCGGGTAAAATCATAGATTCTGCCTGCATTTCCGGAGTGACAAGAAGATGATTCGTTTTTTGCAAACCCCTGGGCCGTTCAAGAAGTATGTCTTGGGCGGCATATTGTTGATTTTTTGCGGCGCCATGGTGATTACCCTGATCCCTGGAGGCTTGGGCGGCAGCATGGGCCTGGGCGGGCCCGCGCGCGGTGTAATTGCGACCGTGGCCGGGGAACAGGTGACCGCCCTGGAGGTGCAACGGGCGGCCCGCAGCATGCTGCGCCAGCAGTTTCCGCGTGGCGGCGGCATGTCGGACCAGTTGCTGCCGTTTTTTGCCGGGCGCGCCGCCGAGCAGATGATCAACGAGAAGGCCATCTTGTCTGAGGCCGAGCGTATGGGGTTCCGGGCCACTCCGGAAGACGTTCGCGATGAGATCCAGCATGGACCCGAGTACGCCGGAGTCATCTTTCCCGGGGGGAACTTCATCGGGGAGGATGCCTACGAGAGCCTTCTGCAGCGCTACGACCTCACTGTGCCTCAATTTGAGGACCAGGTCCGCCAGCAGATCCTGTTCAAAAAGCTTCGGGCATTGATTACGGGCAGCGCCATGGTGACCGACGGCGATGTGCGGCGGGAATTCGAGCGCCGCAACACCAAGGTCAAGTTCGACTACGCTGTGTTGAAGAAAGACGATCTTCAGAAGAGCATCCAGGCGAACGATGCCGAACTCAAGGCCTATTACGAGCGTAACAAGGCGAACTACAACAACTCCATACCGGAGAAGCGCAAGCTCAGCTACGTGATCGTGGACAGTTCGCGAGTGCAGGCGGCGACTCCGGTTACGACGCAGGAATTGCAGTCCTATTACGACCAGCATCGCGACGAGTACCGCGTCCCCGAGCAGGTGAATGTACGGCACATCCTGATCAAGACTCCGCTACCCGGCCCGGACGGGAAGGTTGACCAGAAAGGCGTGGATGCCGCCAAAGCCAAGGCCGAAGACATTGCCAGGCAACTTAAGGGTGGCGCGAAATTTGAGGACCTGGCGAAGAAGTATTCGGAAGATGACGACAGCAAAAACAATGGCGGTTCCCTCGGCTGGATTCAGCACGGGCGCTTCCCTTCGCAAGACATGGACAAGGCTGCGTTTACGCTGCCGAAGGGCGGCACAAGCGACGTGATCAACGCCGGCTATGGCTTCGACATCCTGCGGGTGGAAGACAAGCAACCGGCGCACGTGAAGAACTTCGAGGAGGTCCGAGCCGAAATCGAACCCGTGGTCAAGCAGCAGAAGGCGGCGCACGCCGTCGAAATGCTGGCCAACACCGTGCTCAGCCAATCGCGAACCGACGGCCTGGAGAAAGCGGCGGCGGCAAAGGGCTTGCAGGTCATCAACACGGATTTCGTGGGGCGGACCGACGCGTTGCCCGGCCTGGGGAACTCGGCCCAGTTGATGGATGCGGTCTTCAACGCAAAGGAGAAAGCTGCCCCGGAGGAAACCCAGGTTCCGCAAGGTTACGCGATCTTCCAGGTGCAGGCGGTGAAGCCTCCGGCAACCCCCAGCTTCGAAGACATCCGCAGCCGGGTGGAAACTGAATTCAAGAACGAACGCGCGGGCCTGTTGCTGCAGCAGAAGACGCAGGAACTTTCGGACCGGGCCAAAGCCGCACATGATCTCAGGAAAGCGGCAAAAGAACTGGGTGCGACGGTGAAGACCAGTGAACCGGTCCTGCCGGACGGCCAGGTTCCTGACATTGGATCGATGACCGGTCCGGCCTCGGTGGCTTTCACGATGAAGCCGGGCGACATCAGTGGCCCGATCGACAGCGGCAACAGCGGCATCGTGCTCAGCCTTATCGACAAGCAGCAACCTGGCGACCAGGATTTTGCTTCGAAGAAAGACGAGATTCGGGAATCGCTGGTGCAAGCCAAGCAAAACGAGATGTTCCAGTTGTTTGTCGGCAACCTGCGTCAGCAACTCGAAAAGTCCGGCAAGATTCGAGTCAATCAGGACGAGTTGAAGCAGTTGACCCGCGGACAGGGCGTGCCCGACCAGGGCGAATAAGCCTTGCGCGTGAATTCATGAGGTCCGGGCAGTCCGCTGCCCGGACCAGTTTTCGGGCCCCGGAATTCTCATTTCACAATCAGAGATCTCATGTCATTTCCCCGCTCGACCGGAATCCTTCTCCACCCCATCTCCTTTCCATCCCGTGGCGGCATTGGGGACTTCGGTCCCGCCGCCTACGAATTTCTTGATTTCCTGAATTTGGCGCGGCAAGGTTTATGGCAAGTTTTGCCGCTGGGACCGCCGGCCAACGGTAATTCACCCTACTCTTCTACCTCCGCGTTTGCCGGGAACCCGCTGCTGATCAGTCTTGAGCGCCTGGCCCAGCATGGCTGGATCGATGCCTCCCGTCTCGGCAGCCTGCCGGATGCCGTGGGTGCGATTGATTACGACGAGGTCCGAAGCCACAAGCTGCCTCTGCTGGCCGAAGCTGCTTCGAACTTCCTGAACCACGCGCCGCAGGCCGCGCTGTCGCGCTTCGAGCAATTCTGCCGCGAGAATGAATGGTGGCTCGAGGATTTCGTTCTCTTTGACGCCTTGCGTGAGCGTTACCACCTGCGAGTGTGGAAAGACTGGCCGGAAGAACTAGCCCGGCGGAAGCCCGAAGCGATTGCCGCCACGCGCAAAGAACTGGCCACGGACCTGGCAAGCCGCCGCATGATCCAATTCCTGTTTTACGAGCAGTGGCGAGCCCTGCGTCATAGCTGCGCGCGGCGGTCGATTCGCGTGGTTGGAGACATCGCGATTTTCGTGGACTACGACAGCGCTGACGTCTGGGCGCATTCCGACCTGTTTCGATTGAAAGACAATCTTGATCCCGAGGTGGTTTCCGGAGTTCCTCCCGACGCATTCAGCGCCACTGGGCAGCGCTGGGGTAATCCGCTCTATGACTGGAACGAGATGCGGGCGCGCGGTTATCGCTGGTGGATCCAGCGCCTGAGTTGGGCAGCGCACACGTGCGATTACATCCGTCTGGACCACTTCCGCGGCTTCGCCCAGTTCTGGGAGATTCCCGCAAGCGATCCCACGGCAATGGGAGGACGCTGGGTAGATGGACCGCGCGACGATCTGTTCATCAAGTTGCGCGAAGAACTCGGCGGCTTGCCGTTTTTCGCCGAAGATCTCGGATACATCACGCCCGATGTCCACGCCCTGCGCGAGAACCACAAGATTCCCGGCATGGCGGTGTTGCAATTCGGATTCAGCAATCCGGGAGCACACATCTACCTACCGCACCGGATGAGTGAGGATCGCGTGATCTACACCGGGACTCACGATAACGACACGACGCTGGGATGGTGGGCTACAGCATCGAAAGAAGAACGCAAGGCTGCGCTGAGCTATACCGGGCCTTGCGAGGATGGGATCAACTGGGGCCTGATCCGGCTCGCGCAAGGCTCAGCGGCGAGCTTGTCGGTAGTTCCGGTGCAGGATGTGCTGGGACTAGGCAGCGAAGCGCGGATGAACACGCCGAGTATGAAAGACGGAAATTATCACTGGCGGATGCAGCCCGGAGTGCTGACCACGGAACTGGCGAAAAAACTGGCGGCCCTGGCCGAAGTCACCGATCGCCTGCCTGCCCCGGTGCCGGTCCCTCAGCAAGAAGATTTCTTAGCTTAACCGGGAGCGATGGGCACCTCGGGAGGTCGGGCTTCGCGAAGGCTCACGAAGTCGTGAACGCTAAGCGGCGACGGCTCAACAAAAAAGGCCGGGATCTCGCGATCCCGGCCCTAGGTTGGTGGTTGCCCGGATAAAACTCGCTAACAAATCTTCATCGGCAGATTGGCGCCGGACTTTAGGCGCTTCTTCGCGGCCGCACCGTCAAGTCCCGCACCTGCGCCAGGATGCTCGACATCTGCATCCCGTTCAATTGCGAGAGGAAGGGCAACATCTCGGCCACGAACGGATCCTGGGTCAGTTCGCGCACTTCTTCCTGGCGGGTGCGTTCGCCTCCGCTGAGCAGATCGGGCACGCTGACCTCCAGTGCACGCGCGAGCCGCTCCAGAGAAGAGAGTGTGGGCGTTGCTTTTTCGTTCTCGATTTTCGAAACGTAGGTACGCGGGACCGCCATCCGCGTTGCCAGTTGACGCTGACTCAGCCCACTGCGCAGGCGCAGCGAGCGGATCGACGTTGCCAGGTTCAGATGTCCCGGACCGTGACTCGGCGCCACGACTTGGGGCACCGGCAATGTCGCGACGACCTCCGGCTCATCTTCATCTAACGAGCCATGGCAGCGGCGGCAATTGTTGTTGGCTGTTCGGAATTGAACCAGAAGGCAACGGTCGCAGCGGACGACTTCCCTAGAATCTACCGGGGCAAGAGTCGTAGCCATTTAGGATTGGGAGCGTGCCAGAGCGGGCAAGCTCGTTTGAACCCTGCTGTCAGAGATTCAAACTGTGCGTAATCTGCTGGATTGGGGCTGTGGAAGTCAAGCAAAATCTCGCAGCAAACCTTGCGCGGAGATGAATAGCTGTTCTGAAAGCCGTGCAAAAACCAGAAAAACAGGAAAGAAAATCATCGACGACCGGGAGGCAGCCTGGGGGTTACTAACTGTATTCGTGGCGATATTAGCCATGGCGTCGCTGCGGGCTCGCTCTAATTCGCACGTTAACACGGCACTGCCGTGCCGGGATGGATTTGGGCAACGAACGCGGGCATGGCCCCCGGTTCACCGACCGGTGGCACATCCATCAAATTCACGGTAGAACTAACGACAAGGAGTCTCTTCGAAACGTGCTGCAACCAAAGACACGAGAGGAACATTGGAGCTTACTCACTGAGTTCACCCAATCAGAAAGCCTGCGCAAACATGCGCTCGCGGTGGAAGCCTGCATGCGTGCCTACGCCCGCAAGCTTGGCGGAGACGAAGACCTGTGGGGCACGGTCGGGCTGCTGCACGATTTCGATTACGACCGCTGGCCGCGCCTGGAAGACCATCCTTACAAAGGCAATGAAATTCTGAAGCAGCGCGGCTACAGCGACGAGATTTGCAAAGCCATCATGTCGCACGCCGAATATACCGGCGTCCCTCGCGAAACTTCGATGGAGAAAACCCTGTTCGCCTGCGACGAACTTGCGGGATTCATCACCGCTTGCGCCCTGGTCAAGCCGGGCAAGTCGCTAGCCGAAGTGGAAGCCAAGTCAGTCAGGAAGAAAATGAAAGACAAAGCCTTCGCCCGCAGCGTCAACCGGGACGACATCACAAACGGCGCCGCAGAACTGGGCGTCGACCTGGAAGAGCACATCGCCTTCTGCATCGAGGCCATGAAAAGCATCGCTGTGGAGTTGGGGCTGGACGGCAGCGCTGTAAAGTCTTCGTGAAGTCCTGCCACGGCGAAGAACACCGTGCTACGGCTTGTAGTCGAATGCGTATCCCCTGGCTTCTTTCCCGGACACAGAGCGCGTGTTGTACTGCAGGAGATAGTCGAGGTGCGCGCGATCGGTCGGAAACTGCTTCCCTGCCGGGTAGGGATACGTGCCCATGCCGCGAAACGGCAGCGGTCCCACGCGATCGCCTGCGTAGGCGTAGAAGTCCATATCTTTCTCGTAGCCGTTCGCGTTAAAGAAGTAATCGCGCACCCACCCGTGGGGAAGGGGCGGAAGCTGGGAAGGGTCAAATTCGAGCGCGACTTCATCTCCGGAGCCGAAGACGGCGAGGCGGTCGTCAAGTTTCGTCAGAAGCGGCAGAATGTCACCGTAGCGCGTGTAACTTCCCGCAGGACGCGTGTAGGGGCCGGTGGCGCTCGCTTTCTCGTAGACGTATTCAACGTTGCCGGGCGGCCGCTTCTCGATCTTCAGTGGGAAACCATGAAAGCGAAGGTCGGAGCGCAACAGAGGTATGGAGGTTATGCGAGTGGGCTGATCCTGGCGGGTGCGGCTGATCAGGATGCTGTCCCAGTAGATCTGAAGGTTCGTGGTAATGCGGATGCGCCGAGTTCCGAGCGGGAGCCGGTGGGTGAAGTCGGCAATCATGGTGCGCGGACCGCCGGCGGGGAAGCCCATGTCGTCGATCACTTTTTGCCATTTTCCATCTTTGCCGAGAGCTTCGACGTAGGGAGACACTGGCTGGAGACCGGCCTGGTCGGCGGCGTACATGCTGGTGGCGGTGAAGTACTCGATTTCGCCGTGCATCAGCAGGCGGAGTGGGCCGCCCGTGTACGGTGCACCGAGATCGAGTTCGAGCGAGTGCATCCCGGCAAAGCCAGGGAACGGGAGCAGGTCGAAGTCGCCGAAGTAGCGATGATTCAGCAAGTCCGGAAGCACGTCGTGGCCGTGGTCATCGTGCGCCGATTCCGGCGGCTTTAGATCGCTGGCGACGACTACTTTGAAATCCGGATACGGCGGCTTGCTGGCGAAATATTCGTTGGGAAAAACGTCGTACGACGCGGGATGATCGACGGCGAGCAAGCGCACCTGGTCGAGATAAACGGCCTCTTCGAGCGGTTCCATGAAGCGGAAACTGAGCTTGCCGTTTTTCTCGCGAACTGAGTCGCGATGGATCTTGATGTACTCGGTAGGACGGGGAATGTTGCGCTCTCCCGGCGCCACCCAGTGGCCGATGACGCCCGCGCCCAGCATGTCACCGACTAGTTCGTAACGTTTGCCATTCCACACAAACAATGTTGGGCAAGAACTGCCACGGCGATCAAGTTCGGTATAAGCCTGCTCTTTGTCGGCGGGGACTTCGACCTCGTCCTGAAGGACTCCAGTGGGCCACAGCATGCGCACGATGTCAGCCTGTTTTTCCGGGCCGAGCCCTACGATCAGCTGAGTGGAGTTCTGGCCAAGGTAGCCGTTTGACCCGTAGATTTCGTATTTCTGATGATTGGCGCCGCTGAAGACTTCGACCTTGGTTCCGATGGCGCTCTTGTTATCGTTGAGGCCCTTGAGCGAGAGCTTGAGCCAATGATTCTTGTTGCCGCCTTCATTGCGCAGGAGGATGGCGGGGCCGCGATTCTGGGTGATGAGCAGGTCGGTGGCGCCATCTCCGTCGAAGTCGGCGGTGACGAGGGCGCGTGGGGCGGTGAGTTGGATCTTGTCGAAGCCGACCTCGGCTGTGACGTCTTTCCATCCGTCGGGGCCAAGATTGCGGAACAGGCGGATCTCGCCTTTGCCGTCTTTGGTCTCGCCGACCGCGGCGAGATCGACCCAGCCGTCGTTATCGTAGTCGAAGGCGGCGATGCCGAAGGCGCGGGACCAGTTGGTCGCGGGAATATCTACTGGCTCGAATGTCTTTCCCTTTTCATTTCTCCAAAGGCTAATTCCTGGAGCAGCCCAATGCGTGAAAGCGAGGTCCATCCAAGCATCATGATTGAAATCGAGAACAGCGATGCCGACGCTCGGATACGCACCTTCGGTATAGGGAAGTTTATGTTCTATGAAGGCGCCTTCGCGAGGATTCTCCAGCACGACAGGCGCAGAGGCGATTCCGGTTCGCACAATGTCGACGGCGCGATCGTTGTTACTATCGCTTCCCATGGCGGCGATGCTGGGCCGATCGCCTGCAAGGCCAGTAGCCGAACTCACCTCGGTGAAGGTGCCATTGCCGTTGTTTCGCAGCATCAGGTTGCCGAAGTAAAGACGCTGCACTGGAAATACGAAGGGTTTTTCTTTTTCCGGGATCTCGAACTCGGAGAACCGCGTCACGTAGAGATCGAGATCGCCATCATGATCGTAGTCGACGAACGTCGGATTCACGTTAAGGCCGTCAGCACGGATTCCAGCCGCGTCAGTCACGTCTTTGAACTTGCCGTTCTTTTCGTTGTGGAACAGCAATATCTTGCTGACGCCGGTCACTACCAGGTCGGTTGCGCCGTCATTGTCGTAGTCGCCCGCAGAGCAACCAATTGCCTGGAACTCCGGATCAAGTCCCGCGCTGCGCGTCACATCTTCAAACCTGTCGTTCCCGATATTGTGGTAGATTGACATCCCTCCCGCTTTCCCACCGCTGGCCACGAAGATGTCATCGCGACTATCTCCGTCATAGTCGATGACACAGGCTCCGGGCCCCAGGAAAGTAGCCATATCGACTGCCTCGGCGTGGGCAGGACTGGAGGTCAGGCCCGAATCATTTATCTTCACGAACTTGACTGAAATGGCAGGCGGAACCTTCTGCGGGGCAAGCGGCGATTCTTCCGCGCGGGAATACTTGCCTTGTTCCCCATAAGCCAGGCTAATGGGCGAGCCGAGTTTGTTTTGCGTGATGTACTGGAAGCGGACTAAGTGCTCTTTCGCCTGCGCGCCACCCCCGGACTGCTGATAGGCGCGGGATAGCCCGAACTGCGCCGAGGCGTGTAGCGGATTCAGCTTGAGGGCGTGCTGGAAAGCATCGATCGCTTCCGGGTACTGCTTGTTCTGCGAGTAAGCCGCGCCTAGAAAGTACCAGGAGTCGGCGTCGTTGGCATCGATTTCGGTGACGCGCCTGAAGGCGTCGATCGAGCGCTGTGGCGACTCGGAGTTCTTGTAAAGAAGGCCCAGGTTGTACCAGGCGTTGGGGTCTTTGGGATTGCGCTTGACGGCGTCATCGAGAAGAGGTTTCGCGGAATCGACGCGGCCAAGATTCAGCAAGGCTATGCCCTGGTTGAGCTGCACAATCTGGAGTTGCGGGTCTAGTTTTGCGGCTTCCTGAAAGGCCTTGAGCGCTTTCTCGAACAACTGCTGGTTCATGTAGGCGAGGCCGAGATTGTTCAGGCGGGCGGCTTCGGAGACATTCGGAGAATTGTCCGCTCCCATCAGCAAAACCAACGTGCATAAGACTGCGACTGCAACGACGCCTTTTCGCTTGCTCATAAGACGAAAGAAGTTAACCACAAAGGACACAAAGGGGCACGAAGGTTTTTGCGCTATTTCGCGGAATAGGGCCTGGAGCCAACCACGCCCTTCCCTTCTTGTACGGTGATCGTTTGTCCGGCGTTGATGCTGGTCAGCTTGTCGGTTTGGCCGCTGGGCCACTGGATTTCAATGCTGTCAGCTTTTTGCTGCTGGCCGAGGCCGAAAGTCAAAACTAATTCGCACTGGGAAAGATAGCTGGAGCCGCTGTGCAGGGTTTGGGATTGCTGATCTTTACCAGAAATGAGGCGCACCAGCGCACCGATCCCGTCGCGGTTCGATTTCGTTCCAACCAGCTTCATCCGCAAGCTGTGATTGGTTGCTCCCTCGTTGCGGAAGAGATACGCGCGTCCGGCGTTGGTGGTCATGAGAACGTCGAGAGCGCCGTCGTTGTTGATGTCGGCGTAAGCGGCGCCGCGCGCGACCTTCGGCGCCGAGAAGGCCGTCCCCAGCTGCTGGGTAACTTCTTCGAACTTACCTTGACCAAGATTGCGGAACAGGTGCGGCGGTTCGGCGTAACTGACGCGTTTCTGCACGCGCTCGATCGCGTCTTCGATGTGGCCGTCGGCGATCAGGATGTCGGGCCAGCCGTCGTTGTCGTAATCAAAAAAGAAGCAGCCGAAGCCGAGTGTGACCAGGGTAGCGCGGCCGACATCAGAGCGCGGAGCTTCATCGACGAACAAGCCGTTGCCCTCGTTGTGATAGAGCGAGAGCATCTGGTTGGCAAAGTTGGTGATGATGATGCTGGGATGTCCGGAGCGATCGTAGTCGGCGGCATCCACGCCCATGCCGGCGCGGGCCACGCCGTCTTCGCTGAAGGCGATGCCTGCGGAGACGCCGCGCTCTTCGAAGGTTCCGTCGTGCTTGTTCAGGTAGAGCTTATTGGGCTGGGTGTCGTTGGCGAGAAGAATGTCGGGCCAACCGTCGCCGTTGTAGTCGAGGATTGCGATGCCGAGGCTTTTCGAGGTGGGGTCGTAGAACCTGGCTTTCTGGGTGGCGTCTTCGAACTTGCCGCCGCCAAGGTTGTGCCAGAGGCGGGCGGAGGACCCTTTATAAGACTCAGGCGTGCAATAGGATTTGTGCGCACCGTCGATCGTGCAGTAGAGATCGCCGGCTTCGGACCACTGCACGTAATTGCTGACTACCAGGTCCAGTTTCCCGTCTTTGTCGTAATCGACCCAGGCGGCGGAGGTGGAGAACTCGTTGGGCCCCATCATGCCGGCGGGCTTGGTTACGTCGGTAAACGTCCCGTTGCCGTTGTTGTGAAAAAGGTGACTCTGCCCTAAAGCGGTGATGAAGAGATCGTCGAAGCCGTCATTGTCGTAGTCGCCCACCGCAGCGCCGAGACCGAACATGGGGACGGCGAGCCCGGCTTTGCGGGTCACGTCGGTAAAAGTCCCGCCGTGATCATTGTGGTAGAGCTTCATCGTGCTCGCGGCTTTAGCGCGCCCGGGGAAATCTTCGCCATTGATGAGAAGGATGTCAGGCCAACCGTCGTTGTCATAGTCGATGAAGGCGCAGCCCGGACCCATGGTTTCGGGGAGATATTTTTTTCCGAACGCACCGTTGTTGTGGATGAAGTGGATTCCGGCTTGTGCGGTGATGTCGCGGAAGGTGATGGCGCGAGCCTGGGCTGCGACGATCAGCAGCGCTGTGATCAGCCACGGAGACGGCAAAGCACGGAGGAATTTCGGCATCTACCTGGAGCCTCCGGCGACGATCGCCGAGCTGCGCTCGGCTGGACGGGCGAGGGCGCCCGTCCCCACGTGAGTTTTGCTTGGGCTGGAACGGGCCTGGGCGCGCGTCCCCACGTGAGTGTTCAGAGGCACAGACACGTGTTCGTGGACTGCCTGCCTTTCGTTGTTGTCTTCGGGATTCAGTTGACGGTAGGGACCAGTGATCGCCTGGGCTGACTCATCGGCCTTGAAGCGCAGGTAGCGAACCTGATGTTCGTGGGCCTGCTTGTCGTCGCCGAGACCGTTGTAGCAGAGCATCAGGTTGTAATGCGCCTGCAGGTCTTCGGGATCGACGGCAAGCACCTGGTTCAGCACTTTCACTGCATCGGCGTATTTGCGCTGGAGAAAGAGAATTCGACCGAGGTCGTTCAGGGCGACGCGGTCTCTTGGATATTGTGCGATGACTTTGCGAAGGTGGTCAGCCGCTTCGTCGTATTTACCGTCGCTGCGCAGGACTTTGGCGTAAAAGAAATGAGCGCGGGCCAGGTCAGGGCTCAGCGCGAGGGCCTTCTCGAGCACGGTGCGGGCGCGATCCATGTCGCCTTCCTGCACGGCGCAGCGTCCAATATTGACCCAGCCGTCGGGATTCCGGGGATCGATCTCGGTAACCTTTTGAAATGCGGCTTGGGCGCCCTTCAGGTCTCCTTGCAAGAACAAACCGATGCCGTAATCATTCCAGCGTTGCCAGTCGTTGGCTTGGAGATCGAGCTTCGGCTGAGGTTCCGGTGAGTTTTTGGCAGCTACTTGCAAACTCACCTCGTCTTCGGCAAGCGCAATGATCGGTAGATCGGGAATCTTCTCCTGCTTGGCTGATACGCCTTTCAAGGGAGCGGTAAACGCAAATTTACGGTCGTCGTAATCGGGCGTGACTTGGCCGGTGGCGGGGTTGGGTTCTCCCGCAAACGAGAACTGCGTGTTCCACCACGCGAACTTGCGATAGCAGAGACGGGCGCGCAGCGTGATCCTATTCCCTGCATTGTCAGGGACCTTCACGCGAAAGTGCGCGGTGTCGGCGGCCCCCGGCGGGATCAGGTGCACGTACACGACGGCACGCGTGGACCAGGCGTTTCTTTTGTTGATGGGATTGCCGTGCGCATCCACCTGCAGCGAGCGGTAGAAATGCGCGCCCTTTTCGACCGGGCCTTTGCCGTCGTCTTCTACTTTGCCGCTCCAGAAGATGGTCTGCCCTTTGTCGTCGGTCCCTTTCAGCTCGAGCCAGGTGTCGTAGGCATCAACGGTGCCACCGGGGAAGAAGTGGCCGATCTTTTTCGTTCGCACGACCACATCGACGCGCACGGTATCTCCGCGACGAACTGTTGGTTGAACGCGATTCAGGGGCGCGGTAATGGGGAGGGCTTCCGCTGTGCTCGCTTTGATCCTGGTTTCGGCTTCTTCGCCAACCCCAAAGGTAGTGGACAACTCAGTCTGATTTGCAGCACCCGGCTTCAGATCATCGCGCGCAGGTGAGAGCGCGAAGATGTCAACGCTGAGGATTTTGTCTTTCAGAAAATCTTCGGTGAGCTTGAGCTGTTCCGGATCTTCATTGGCGGTGGGTAGCGCGGTATTGGCTGCAGGAAAGCGGTGCGAGTGCACGAATCCGCCGATATTTCCCTGATCGGCTGATTTGGTCATCGGCATATGACAGTCGGCGCACTGCGAGGGTTTCTGCGGATAGTAAAAAGATCGGGCGCCCTGGCCGGAAACTCCGCTGGCCTGCCAGTTGTCGTACTCGTTGAAGCCGCGGAACCAGCGGTAATTATTGACCGGTACATCGAGATGGACCTTGTGGCAGCTGGAGCAGAATTCGGCGGTCTGGGTGCGCATGAAGGGCTTCAGAAACACGCGGCGATGCGGCTCCGGGTTCATTTTGATCAGGAAATCGTGGAGGGACCGCATCACAGGGTTTTTGGTGGCTGCCATCTCATGGAGCTTGGGATATTCCAGGTAGAAATCGCCTTGCCCCATCGTGCTTTTGACGTCTGCGATGGAATGACACATCATGCAGCCGAGACCCGCCTGCGACTCGGGGCGATGCACGATTTCTTTGATCGGCGTGTCCATTAACCCGCTGTACAGAACAGCCGGGTCGTGACAACCTCCACACCACTTCGAGGGCCTGGTGCCAATAGTGTCCTGCATGTACTCGATGGACTTGCGATACCACTGATTGTTAAACGAAGAAAAATGGTGGGCCGAGCTGAACCACTGGTTGTAGATGTCTTCGTGGCAGCGCTTGCAGGAATCGGATTCCATGAAGAACTTGCTGGGAATCTTCTGGCCGCCGTAGACCTGCGCGGAGCTGGGGAAAAATGGACCTTGGGGTCCATCTCCTTCCTCGTTCATGGTGGCAGGAGGATTAGAAGGGTTTTGTATACGGGCGCGATTTTCCCAGCGGGAACGGAGGTACCAGGCGCCAACTCCGAGTGCGGAAAGAACCAGGAGAGCCGGAACCGCTCGAGGCCAGACATTTGCAGACCTGGTTTGAGAATCCGCGAAGAGGAATGCGCATCCCGCGCTCGAAAGAACGATGTGCAGGTAGAGCCAGGTCCACTCTGTGCGCAGGGTTCCAGTTTTGATCAGGATGAGTCCGAAAACCGCGCCGGCAGTGAGGAGGAGCCAACCGATCCGCTCCGGCCCGCTGCCGGTGTGGAGGACACGAACCAGGCGCAGCGCGAGCCAGATGCCGGCCGCGATGCCGGCCAGGATATGCAGCAGAACGATGCTGGCGTAAAAAACGTTGGGTTGAGGGAAGGTGAACAGGTAGACGGCGGAGATGAAAAGAAATCCCAACAGGAGCGGAAAGAGACGCTGGCTTGTCGAATGCTGGGAGATCATCTTAGACGTCGGACGTGTCGAAGTAGGTTAGTTTTCTACGGGATTCCGCGGAATAGTATAAAACGATTAGCTTCGCGGCAGCTCAGACTGAAAGAACAGAGGCAACCACCAAGGACACCAAGTTTCACGAAGGAAAATCACTGGTTTTGAATCGCGGCGAATTTTGAGAAATGCCGCGCAGAACGCAGGGGAAGTCACTCGAGATCATTTGGGCTTCGCCAGCCACCACATTCTCTTTCGATCACTTCGCTCACCGCCAGCACCTGCTCTTCCTCCCATGGTTTCGCGACAACCTGCACGCCGATGGGCAGACCTTCCGCCGAACTGGCGACCGGGACCGATGCCGCCGGCATGCCCAGCAGGTTGAACCATTCGCAGTAACTCCAGGCGTCGAGGTAGTTCACAGTCTGTCCATCGATTGTCCAACTGCGCTCGCCATGGCGGAAGGCGGGCAGCGCAGCGACCGGGCATAGCAGGACGGGAAATGCGCGCATCTGCTCGAAGATTTTGATGCGAATGAGGTCCCGCTGTATCCAGGTATCGAGCAGCGAATCGGCCGTGTGCGGAGTTTCCGCGGTGACCCAGGAATTAAATTCTTTCAGGATGGGGCTGAGTTCGGATTCATGTCCGCGGATGAGGGGGCCGAGCAACATGGCGCCAGTGAGGCCGAAAAATTTCCACCAGAGTTGGCGGGCGGTTTCGAGACCCTCGGGACGAAACGGACGGACGTCAAAGCCGGCGCGCCTGAGACCTTCGGCGGCAGTTCTTACGGCAACGCGGGTTTCCGGAGTAACGGGGGTCCGGCCATCGTCCTCGAAGTATCCTACGCGAAGTTGTTTTGGCTGGGCCGGCCAGTTCACCGGAACTCGTGCCGCGGAGGGATCAGAGTCGTCTGGACCCTGCATCACTTCAAACAAGACCTTGAGGTCGGCGATGGTGCGCGCCATCGGCCCTACCACTCCGAGCAATGCGAAAGGGCCAACCGAGACTGGGAAGTGCCCGGTGGCGGGAATACGGCCAGGGGTCGGTTTCAGGCCACAGATACCGCTGAAATGAGCGGGGACGCGGATGGAGCCGCCGCCATCGCTGCCGACCCCGCCCGCGGAGCATCCGGAGGCGATGGCCGCTGCCTCGCCGCCGCTCGAACCGCCGGGGGTGCGGGAGAGGTCCCAGGGATTGTTGCTGCGTCCGTACAGCAGGTTGTCGGTTTCCCAGGCCATGAGAAACTCGGGGCAGTTGGTGGTGCCGATCACGATCGCGCCGGCGGCTTTCAAACGACTCACCAGGGGAGCGTCTGACTGGCTCAGGTATCCTTCGCGAAGCCTAGTTCCGGCCTCCCAGCGGAGGCCTCGGACCTCCACAGAGCTCTTTATGCTGACAGGAATGCCATGCAGGGGACCCAGCGAATCGCCGCGCATGACGGCAACCTCGGCGTGGCGGGCCTGGGTGAGCGCACCATCCTGATCGAGTTCAACGTACGCGTTCAGCCGTGGATTCAGTCTCTCGATTCTTTGAAGATGATGCTGGACGACTTCGAAGGGAGAAATCTTCCTGGTGCGAATCAATTCGGCGATGGCAACGGCGGGGAGATCGTGAAGTTCAGACATTCGCGCGGCTGAAAAGAACCCTGAGTCTAGCACGCGCGAGATTTCGGACAAGTTAGTGGGCGGAGGTGACCAGGGCACGCGCCCGCTCGGCGCGAGTGTGAATGTTTCCTGAGCGTTTCCGGGCATCCCGTTTACGCAGCCATTGCTGAAGGCTTCTTCGGCAACGGGAATTCATGGTGGAGAACAGCATGCCGGCACGGCCTTCGCGGTCGGCCCACACAAGGTCCCCGGTAGCCTCCACCATTTCGCTGGTTGCGGGCAGCACGAAGCGGAGGCGAACTTCGGAAACTTCGGGCAGCGGCTCGGGACACTGAATGGAAATGCCATTTTCGTTGACGTCGAGAACCAGGGCGGGCATGGCGGCAATGCCGAATTGCAGGTAGGCCAAAGTCTCAACGTGATGGCGAGAGGAGCGGCGGCGCTCGGGCAACATGAAGGCCTGCCCCGCACGCAGCGATCGCATCACCTGATCGCGGGCGAGGGGCTTGTAAAGGACGAAATCAGCGCCCGCCGCAAACGCTCCGGCGATGTGATTCAGGGCGCCAATCATGGCGAACACAACCGGACGCTTGCAAGGAATTGCTGACCTGACCAGGCGCGCGATATGCGCAGCACCGGGAATTTCGAAATCAAGAAAGATGGCGGAAAAGCGCGAAGTTGCCAGCAAGTTCAGTGCATCTGCCGCCGTCGTGCAAACCTCGCCGCCGATTCCAAGCTGATGAAGCGCTGCAGCGAGGGTTTGCACCGCACCTTTGTCCCGGCTCACTAACAGCGCATTCAGCCTCATGAGCCGAGATTAAGGCGCAGGATTCAGGGGGTAAAGTAACGCGAGTAATCGCATGGTGCTTACCTGAGAGCGCAGGAGAGCTAAGGACTTGCATTGAGATCCAAATAGTGCATGGGACATTATCCGGCTTCGCCGTTCGAAATGACGTCTTAATTTCCTGGGCCGTCTAGGTAGCAATCAGCCGTTCCAGGCCGGCACGGTTGCGGATGAGCAGGGTGGAGCCACGCAGTTGGGCCAGTTCTTTCTCGCGGAATTCTCCAAGGACACGAGTGACTGTCTCGCGGGAAGTGCCGATCAACTGCGCGATCTCCTCGTGGGTGAGAGAAACCTTGATGCGAATTCCGTCCTTGGTTTCGTCGCCGTCAGTGGCCCACTCAAGCAGGAGTCGTGCCAGCTTTTCGGATACCGAGTGGGACAAACCGAGAGAGCGAATCATCTCGTAGGCGCTTTGACAATTCTGGCTGAGGTGCTGCGCCGCGTTGAGGCAGGCATCGGCATGATTCTGCAGGAAGCGCAGGAAATCTTCGCGCTTGATGAAGTCCAACTGGCAGGGCTGAAGAGTCTCGGCGGTGAGTTCGTAGGGCTTGCCAGAGACCGAGGCATGCAGACCAAGCACCTCCCCTCCCTGCGCAATGCGGAGGATGAGGGTCTTTCCGTCGCGTGAGGTGGTCGAGAGCTTAACGCGCCCGCTGCAGATGATGTACACGCCGCGCGGGGCCTGCCCTTCGACGAACAATATGGCGCCTTGCGGATAGGCGCTAGCGTACTTCACCTTCTCCAGGTCCTGCAACGAATTTTTCGGGAGGTCGCAAAAGAAACCGGTGTGACGCAGTTTGCAGATGAGACAGTTCTCGGTGACCTGAAGCCCGTAAGGTGAACTCATACCGCCGAACACCTCCTGTTCCCTAACCAAACTATATCACCTTCTTATGTGACGGAGGGGCGGAGGAAGATGCGCCATCATGCCAGGTTTCCCGGGGGCGTGCACCTTTCGTAATCTGCCGATGGGTACCCCCGGGATGGGATATTGAAGGGGCGAATGCCACAGGGAGCCACAGGTCGTGCTTTGCACCGGGCGCCACGGGTCAAGCTGGCGGGATCAGTCCTGGTCATGCTGCGGCTGGAAAATGGACGCCACATCCGTGGCAAACTGCACCAGGTCTCAACCAGCGGCGGCCTGCTGCACCTGGACCAACCGCTAGCGGAAAAAATCAAAGTCGAGGTCATGTTCCACGTTGGGCAGTGCACGGTCCGGAGCAATGCCTCCATGTTGTTTCCCATGTGGGCCACGCAAGGATGCCTGCAGCCGTTCCAGTTCATTGATTTCCCCGAGGCAGAGCGCATCGCCCTCGATGAACAGCTAGGGAAATTACGGGAGCAGGGAGCGAGCGCGGTTTCCTTTCCCTAATCACTTTCCTGCCACAGTGGTCCCAGCCATCTGCTGAAATTTATCAAGCTGCGTTTGGACGGCCGAGGCGTCAGGAGCGTCAGGGGCAAGCCGCAAGTAGTTCTTCAAATGGTCGGCGGCCTCCGCATAATGGTGTTTGATACCCAGAATCATGCCGAGGAGATGCTCCATCTTTGGATAGCGATGCTGGGTGTCGAGGCGCAGCCCGCGCAGAACACTGGTCTCCGCGCGATCCACCATTCCCAGGTTGTATTTCGCAACCGCATTCAATAGCCAAAACTGCGGGAAACTTTCAGAGTTGATGGCCAGCAGGCGATCGGTGGAAGTCTCCAGGTCCCGCCAACGGCGGTCTTGCACGGCGATCTCGGAGAGGCCCGCATAGGCAGCGAGCAGCCGGGAGTCGAGGGCGAGGGCCTTTTGAAAAGACTGTTCGGCACTTCCGCGGTCTCCGAGTTGGAGTTGTGCGCCTGCGAGCCCGACCCATGCGGCCGCGAATTGCGGATAGCGATCGAGCGCCCGGCGGAATGATCGTAATGCGGACGTCCAGTCTCCCTTGAGGGCACAGTCTTCCCCTTTGCCAAAATCTTTTCTGGCCTTCTCCGGGATTGCCAGATCCGCCGCCGAGACAGTGGTCGCAGTTGTGGCTCGCTCTGCGTTGACTCGGTGAATGAACAAGGTGCCGACATTGACTTGCGAGGAACCGGCAACCTTGCCGGCAAAAGAAAACTTGCTCGAGGTGTAGCCGACAGCGCTGGCGCGCAGTTCGCAGTAGTTCCAATCCGCGAGGGACGCCGGGCCGTCATCTCCGAGCGCCTGGAGGGCAACGTTGTCGGAGTTAGCGGGAGCCGTCATCTGAAATTGGAAGTCGCCGTGCCGGTCGGCGTAAGCGGTCGCGTTCACGCCCTCACCACAGAGCCTTTCGATCACGACATCATTGGGCAGAACGCTTCCGTCATCCACCAGGACCCTTCCCATGATGATCAGGGAGTTGTTCGACGTCCCACGGTCGGTGGGCTTGGCATTTCCAGGAAGCTGCGAAGGCATTTGGGCAAGAGCTGCGCTGGAGGCAAGTACGGCGCCAAAGAAGAAGCGAGTAAGACTGAGGAACATGCTATCGACCCTCAGAGGTGGCAGAATTCAGATGCCCGGGCATCCAGTGCCAGCCATCAGGCAAAGCACGAATACCGCAGGGGGAACTCATGTACGCCGGTGCGGTACCTCCGTCACTCGCCCGGTCGAAATTCCTGTTGCTGGAGGTAAGTACGCGACGTATGGTGGGCGGCATAGGAGTAGAGCGGCTACTTGTGACTTCTTCGCGTAGGAAATCAGCCCTGCTATGCCGAATTCTGCGGCAGTCGCAACGTTGCTGGCCCCATCTTGCAGGCATAACCGCGTTGAGCCTGGTTTCGTTGCCGCTGACGCTGCTCTACCCTTTGCCGCTGAAGATTGCGGTGGACAACGTACTTGGGCGCCAGCCGCTGCCCTCGTGGTGGAACGCATTGGCCCCGGGGACACAGTCGCGAGCGGTGGAACTGGGATTCGCGATCGCGGTGCTGCTGGGAATCGCGGTGCTGGTCAACATCCAGGCACTGGGAAGCTGGTGGCTGCAAACCTATACCGGGGAAAAACTGGTCTGGGACTTTCGCGCCGAACTGCTCAACCACGTACAACGCCTGCCGCTCTCGTTTCATGACCGCTACGGGGCAAGCGATTCCGTTTACCGCATCCAGCATGACGCGCCTTCGATCCAGTACGTGACGATCCAGGGACTGGTACCGCTGTTTACAGCGGTAGTGACGCTCACGGGAATGATCCTGGTGACGGCTTCCATCGACGGTGCTCTAGCGTTGGTGGCGCTTGCGATTACACCAGCCTTGTTCGTGCTCTCGCTGATGTGCAGCCGCCAGGTCAAGCGGCGCTCGCAGGAGATCAAGCTGCTTGACAGCTCGGCGATGTCGGTCATCCAGGAAGTGATGGGATCCATCCGCGTGATCAAGGCTTTCGGGCAGGAGAGCCGGGAACATGAGCGGTTTGTGCGTCATTCGAGCGCTCGCATGAGCGGGCAGGTGAAATTGGCCATCCGGCAGTCAATTTTCAATCTGCTGATCGGACTTACCATCGCTGCGGGATCGGCGGCGGCCCTGGGAATTGGGGTGCACCACGTTCGCGCCGGACGCCTGACGGTCGGATCGCTGCTGATGGTGATGGCGTATATTGCGCAAATGTATCAGCCACTCCAGCTGCTGAGCACGAAGACCACGGATTTGCAGGCCTGGCTGGTAAGCCTGGAGCGAGTGTTTGCGTTGCTCGAGCAGAGCCCAGAAATTGCGGAGAGTCCGAAGGCCCTGGCGGTGGCGCGGGCCAGCGGCAGCTTTGAATTCCGCAACGTCTCGTTTCATTACGATCATGGTTCTTGCGGATTGCAGAACGTGTCATTTGAAGTGCCGGCGGGAAGCCGGGTGGGAATTGTGGGCAGGACCGGCGCGGGAAAGACCACGCTGCTCAACTTATTGATGCGGTTTTACGATCCCAGCGAAGGCAGCGTACTGCTGGATGGGATTGATCTGCGTGAGTATCGGATTGCCGATTTACGCCGGCAATTCTCCGTGGTGCTGCAGGAACCAGTGATGTTCGCGGCCAGCGTCGCGGAAAACATCGCCTATGGAAAACCCAACGCAACGGATGCGGAGATTGTTGCGGCAGCGGAGGCGGCCAGTTCCCATGAATTCATTCTCAAAATGCCAGGCGGATACGAGGCCCGCATCGGCGAACATGGGAACGGACTCTCGGGAGGCGAACGCCAGCGCATCTCGCTGGCACGGGCATTTTTGCGTGATAGTCCGGTTCTGATTCTGGATGAACCGACCAGTTCCGTGGATATGCGCACCGAAGCCGCCATCATGGCGGCGACCGAGCAGTTGATGCGGAACCGGACGACCTTCATGATTGCTCACCGGCTGAATACACTCAAGAGTTGCGACATGATCCTGGTGCTCGACCAGGGCAGGCTGGTGGAGGTGCGCAAAGGTGTGGGAGAAACGAAGTCCTTGCTTGAAGCAGCGGTCGGCGTAGCTTAAAGCCCAGCAGGCGGCGTCTCTACACCCATCCCGAATTTCCCCCAGCATTTCATCCCCGCATTGCCAAGCGGCCAATCGCGACTGCTCCGCGAAAAGATACAATGAAGGCGCAATTCTCCGTTGTTTGCCAGGGCGGCGACAGATCATCTCTGTGCAGGTCCTGAACCCTTCCGAATTGGAGCAAGCCAATGCAACATACGCCCCGTTTTCTGCAAATCGTTGATGAAGCCCGCAAGCGTATTCGCGAAACCACAGTGGATGAGGTAAAAGCCAAACTCGATCGCGGCGAAAAATTCATGCTGGTGGATGTGCGCGAAGAAAGCGAGTTCGCGAAAGATCACCTTCCCGGCGCGGTGCACATGGGCAAAGGAGTCATCGAGCGCGACGTGGAACAGAAAGTCCCGGACCCGGCAACGCTCATGATCCTGTATTGCGGAGGCGGATATCGATCGGCACTGGCGGCGGACAACCTGCAAAAGATGGGCTACACAAATGTAATCTCCATGGACGGTGGCATACGGGAATGGCGCGAGAAGAACTACCCGTTAACTCGTTAGGCCGGCAAACCGCGGGTACAGCACGGTCGTAACTTGCAGGGAGCGCCGTCGTGCCTCAGCATGGGCGTGAATAATTCTGTTCACGACCATGCAGACGGGCAAAGGAAATCACGGGAAATCGGCGGCTGCGGCAGCACCGGCTCGGGAAACCAAGCCGATAGAGGAGTTGCTGCGCAAAAAAGACACTGCCCAGGAGTTTTGCGCGCAGCTGGCAGCGATTCTGCATGTGCGGCCCACCGAAGTCGCGCTGCTTCGCCTGGAAAAGGGACTGCTTCGTTTTCTCTTTCCTGACGAGTTGAAGACGGCAGGCGCCATTCCGGTCTCAAGCTCTTCGGCAGTGGCGGCGCATACGGCCTCCAGCAAGAAGGTGGAGCTGTTCAATAATTTCTCGAAGATCAAGCATGCCAGCATCTTTGAGACGGTAAAGCTGGCGACCTCGGAATCGACGGACATGGCTCCCATTCAGAAACTCATGTCGGCTCCAATACTCAACCGCGAAGGCCGGGTTCTTGGCGTACTCCAGGTTTGCCGCAAGGGGTTGGATGTAAGCATGGTAGGAGCAGATTTCACTCTGGATAACCTGAACACGCTGGAAAAAGCGGCCAAGACAGCAGCCGATGCAGCTTTCATGAACGGCGCATAGCCGCATCAAGTTCAGGCTTTTCTGCGCCTCGCAAAATCCTGACGCTTCCCTTTTTCAGATCGCCTAAAACCAGAGGTCCGATGCGCACACGCACCAGCCGGAGCACTTCGATACCGAGTGCGTCGAGCATGCGACGGATGTGGCGGTTCTTGCCCTCGTGCAGAACAATCTCAATCCAGCTATTCTTTGCGCCGTGCCGCAGGATTCCGGCATTGCTCGCGCGCAGCACCTCAGTCTCCGCCGTTCGTACCCCGGCTTGAAGAGTATTGAGCAATGACTCCGTTGCTGAAGCCGCGATCTGGACATGATAGGTTTTTGGGAGCCTCGACCGCGGATCGGTCACGCGCGCGGCCCATTCCGAGTCGTTCGTCAGGAGCAAGAGACCCTCGCTGGCCTTATCGAGCCTCCCGGCCGGAGCAACCCAGGGCAGATCGGGAGGAAGCAGGGAATAGACGGTGTCACGTCCCTTTTCGTCGGCGGCGGTCGTGACGATGCCTCGCGGCTTGTTGAGCATCAGGTAGACGAATTTTTGCGGACGGACCTCCCTGCCATCAACTCGAATGCGGTCCTTTTTGAGCAGCACCGGGGTTTCGGGATCAAGACACACATGACCGTTCAACTGCACCCGGCCCAGGCGAATCCATTCGCAGGCTGCCGAGCGCGAACAAAAGCCGAGTTTGGAGAGTGCCCGAGCCAGCCCGACGCGACGCGGCAATCCAGGAGTCGGCATGACTGCCATGCTAGCTGAGAGGTTTGGCGAGCCAAAATATCGATCGGGAAACGACACATGTTGCTCTGTGACCCCGACGCCAACATCTTTGTGTTGTCTTGTAGAGGAGAAGTCCATCTCCAGTCTTTATGCGGGTTTCGGCTCTATCGGGACGACTTCCCGGTGTGATAGACTCTCGGGTTTTTTCAAGGAGGAAATTCCCCGAATGACGTTTCATCTCAAAGTATGTACCGTCACCCTGGTGCTGATCGTGGCGCTCGCGGTTTCCGCAGCCGCGGCCGGACCGGCCGTCACGTGGTCCAAGCTTTCCACGCCGAATTCGCCCTCGGCGCGAAGCGGATCCGCGATGACCTATGACCCGATCAGCAAGAAAATTGTCCTGTTCGGCGGGTTCAGCGCCAGTGGATATCTCAACGACACATGGACTTTCGATGGCAAGACGTGGACGAAGCAGTCAACGCCGACTGCACCGCCCTCCCGCACTGCCTCCACCATGGCCTTCGATCGAGTGGCCCGGCAAGTGGTAATGTTCGGCGGGTATAACGGACACAATTATCTCGGCGATACATGGACCTGGGACGGCGCGACCTCCACCTGGAGTCAGGCCTCGCCAACGAACTCGCCGGAAGCGGTGACCAGTCCCATGTTGTTTACCGATCCTCTCTCGGGCCGCGTGGATGTGTTCGGCGGCTTTGACGGCCAGTTCTACCAGTTGACCACGTATCAATGGACGGGCACGGACTGGAAGAAATTGAACCCGCCGGCCACGGCATTTGCGCGGTCCACGGCGATTGTGGCCTTAAACCAGGTCACGAAAAAAGTTGTGATGTTTGGCGGCCTTGGCGATGTAAACACCTTCAACACGTGGACGTGGGATGGCACGACGTGGGCCCAGAACACACCCGCGACGCAACCGCCGAACCGCTACAGTTCTGCCGGCGTGTTCGATCCGGCGCTGAATGCGGTGATCATTTTCGGTGGCGGCGCGGGTGGAGTCGATCTGAGCGACACCTGGGTCTGGACAGGATTGGATTGGAAACCGCTGGCTCCGTCGCAGTCGCCGCCAGCCCGGGAATTGTTCGGAATGGCGTACGACAGCGCTTACGGACACGTGGTGATCTTCGGGGGACAAGCTGGCAACGGGTTCTTCAACGACACCTGGATTTTACTTCCGCACTAGCTTCAAGGCCCCGGGGTCTTCAAGACCCGGGGCATCTTCCACCGCATTCATCTGCCATCCCTTTCCTGCAGCAACTTGCGCAGAAGTTCCGGCTGCTCACCCGAAAGAATTCTCTTCTGCAACTCTTCGAGCGCAAGCCTGACTACATGATAGTGATGGAGGCCGGCGTAGCGGGGATCGGATGTAATCTCCAACCAGATTTTATGCAGCAACTCAAGATCGTCGGGACGCAGTCTCGGCTCGTGCGGGCCAAGGAAATACTTGTGATGTCCGCCGTCCGGACGAGTGATCTCAAGTTGCAGCCGGGGCTTCGGGTCTGGCAGTCGCTCCCACGCATCGCCCGTGTACTTCGCCTGCTCGTCTTCGCTCAACTTGGTGGAGAGGCCGGAGACGACCGACGAGGATTCCAATCGCTGGGCCGTCATCATGGCGGCGTCGAAAACATTGGTACCGGGCACGACCAGCAACTTCACCGGTTTGCCTAACTTCTCTGCGAGCGCTACGACTTTGCTGAACAGGTCCTGCTCGTAGACGTCGAAAACATCCTTGGCTTCGTAGCTGGTGCTTCCGGTAAGCGAAGGCCGGCGTGGGGAGAGCCGGGCGCTCATCACCACGACGTCCTGGACGTTGGTGTCCGTGCGGCTCAGAACATCTTTCAGATGGTACAAGCGGTTGGGGTCCCGCACTGTGACCAGGACATTGCCTGGGCGCACGCCGACTATGCCGAAGTCGAGTTCCGGGTTGTCGAACACCCGGAACTGCTCGAAGCGTTCTTTTTCCGAGGCCGCGCTCTCGCGCTTGGCATAGCGCTCGGAAATAGTCAGCACCACGTAGAAGACCGCGCTGAAAGCGACACCGGCGATCGTCGCATCTTTCTTGGTAAGCAGATTGGCGACGGCGATCAGGAAGAGGGACACCGTAATCACGCCCAGCCCGACGGGAACCTCTGTGCCTCCGATCTTGATATTTCCCGGGACCTTCCATTCCCGATGTTCGGGCTGAGTGTAACGAAGCACCAGGACGGCAAGCCCATTGAAGGCGAAGCTCCAGACGACCCCGAACGCGTAGAGGGCAGCCAAGAGGTAGAAATTGCCGCGGCTGAGCAGGATGGTCGCAACCTGCAGGGCCGCAATCAGGTTGATGGTTCGATAACTGGTGCCGTATTTCCGATGCGGGCGCTGGAACCATGCGGTCAGGATCTTGGTCTCGCTCAGCCGGTTCAATACCCCATTTGCTCCGAGGATCGCAGTATTGGCAGCGCCTGAGAGGATCAGCACGCCGACAAACACCACGAAAAAATGGAAGATGAGCTTGAGCAGCGTCGGCCCGTACAGATACATGGCGAGCCCGCCAATGAGGTTGGCGAAGAAGTTAGGCCGGACGTCGTCGGGGATGATCATCACCGCCAGAAACGAAACAAAGGAGGTGAACACCAGGCTGTAGGCGAAGATGACAAGCCCGGCGCGCTGCAGGTTCTTGAGCTTGGGATGCTCGATCTCGCGGTTCACCTGCGCCAGCGTCTCCTCGCCGCTCATGGCGAGCACGGAGTGCCCCATGCCGACGATCAGCACAACCCAGGTGATGTGACTCAAGGGGGTGCTGTGAAGCCAGCCCAGGAACTCATGATCGAGTTTCATGTTGCTCAGGCTAGGAAGGGGTGGAGGATTGATTCCAACTTTCGCCAGCGTGAACAAAGACCAGGCGATCAGGATCACAACCATGATGGTAGTGACTTTCATGATCCAGAGGGCCTTGTCGCTGGATTCGTGAATGCCTTCGATGTTCTTCCACCAAAAGTAAAGAATGGCGAGTATGCCGAAGCCGGCGGCAAAATAGTTCTGATTGAATTGGACAGGGTGCTTGAGGTACTGAGCGCCTTCCTGGATGAATCCGGCGAGGTATTGTCCCGCCGTGACGGCGCTGATAGGGCCGGTGAGGATGTAGTCGAAGAGCAGGGCTGAGACGGAAAGCTTGGCCAAGGTTTCGCCCATTGCCTCGCGAACGACACGGTACACGCCGCCGCGCACGAACATGCTGCTGGCCTCGATATAGACCGCGCGCACGGCATAGCTGAACAGCATGACCGCGAGAATGAACCAGGGAGCGCTCTTGCCAATGACTTTCTCGGCGTCACCTCCCGCGTAGTAGGCGGACGAGGCCAAATCGGAAAGGACGATGGCCGCCGCCCGCCAGAAGGAGATGAAGCTCAGCATGACGGTGGTGGCGATGAAGACGTTGACCGGTGGACGCTTGATTTCGTGCTGAGCCATTCGCAAGTTCCGGAAGCGAGTTGCTGCGCCTGCCGGCGAAGCTACTACGATACCTTAGAGGTCATCGAGGAGTCGATGCTGCTGGAGTGATGGCCTCCCAAACACTGTAAACGCTTGTAAAGAATTGTGAGTTCTTTTCTCCCGCCGCAACTAACACGGCAAAAGCTGGTTCTATTCCTTAGTGCGATTTCATCGCATTCAGTACAGCAGTACAGAGGAGAAATGATGCTTAAACAGTCAATTTTGACAGCGGCGATCGCGGGCATGCTCATCAGCGGTGCAGCGGCGGTAGCACGGGATTCTTCGCAGAGCGACACGACAGCGCCTCAGACCCAGGGGCAGGAAGGCGGGGCGGGTCGTCATCACCGCGAGATGGATCCGGCTAAGCGAACCCAGCACCTGGCAAAGAAATTGAACCTTTCATCTGAGCAGCAGTCCAAAATCCAGGGACTCCTGCAGGACGAAAAGACGCAAATGCAGAGCTTGAAGCAGGACGCCTCAAGTTCGCAGCAGGACCGCAGGGCCAAGTTCATGGAAATTCACAAGAACACGAGTGAACAGATTCGAGCCTCGCTGAATCCCGACCAGCAGAAGAAATGGGATGAGATGCAGAGCGAGCGCAAACAGCGCATGATGAAGCACCGCGGCGGTTCCAACCAGGGCGAGAGCACTCCGCCACAACAATAAGCAGGACGATTCGGGACGGAGCACTGACTCCGTCCTGATTTCACACCTCGCCACAGCGATGCCCCACCCATGTAGTGATACAGTTTCCTTTCACTCCTTCCATGCTTGAAAGCATACTGTCGGGCCGTCGTGCGATCGCGTTATGCTGTGGATTGATCGGGCTTGGGCTGGCTGCGGTCTACTGGTGGAGAGCTGATCTGTACGACGAACTGGTCCTGCTTCTACAGCCCCCTTATCGCGTCATTCAAATCGATGCTGGGCAGGGGACGCTTACGCTGGAAGGCGCCCGCGAGAATTTCGTAGTGCGGTGCCATGAATTGTGCGGATCCTTCGTCGTGAATGGAAAATACTCCATGCTGTATCGCGGGGCAGCATTGGAGTACCGTGGAAACGGTAAGAGGAACGAACTTGAGATCGTGGAAATCCGGGTGAAGCCACCGGCACTTCCCGGCGGCATGGGTTGATTGGCAAGCTCAGGAAGAATTACAGCTCTTTACCAAGATCCGGCTTTGGAGCCATCTCGCGCCGAGACTCGGCGCTGTTTCGGGTCCTTCAAGTCGAGACCCCGAGCTTAGGCAAGAGCCATTGCGTCAAAATCACGTAAGCGATCAGAAACCCTACTCCCCAGATCCAACCGGGCATATTGATTCCCTCCTGGCTGCGTTGCGTCCATCAAAACTCCGAGATTTCTACCTCCACGGTACCAGCGCAAGGCGCCGCAGCCAACCAAGAAATAGGAGCGGTTCCGCAGGTGCAGGGGTAAGTCCGATTCTGAATCCGGGAATCTGCGTGCGATTGCGGCGGTTCTGCCGTGCGCGATCACGGGATGGTGTCGGATCCGCTTCAGCGAGGGTTGCCGGTTCCGACTGCAGAGTCCAGCGCGCCCCGTCCAAACCCGTCGCTCGGCGCGCTCTTTTGTAAGACCAGCTTGCGATTCTCGGTATCTTTAGAAAACATCTTCGCCGTCAGCCATAGACCGGAGAAGGTAATGGCGGCGAGGATGATCTGCTGCCAGCCCTGCAGCATGGAAGCGTTCCCCATGAGCGTGAGTCCCGCAAAACAGAAAAGCAGATGAGCGCAGAATACTTGCAGCGATGCTTGTCCCATTTGCACCAGTGGACGGACTGACAACTTTTGCAGGACCCAGGGAAAGCGAATGAGCAAGGCCGCGATGGCTGCAAAGTTGATGAGTCGGACTAGACCCAAATGCCACTTGTCGAAGCAGACTTCAAAACGTCCTAACTCCACCCCGTTGCCGACGGCATAGCGCAAACCCATCAGGAGCGTGGCGATCGCGGCTGCTGGTATCAGGAGCCGCTTGGCCCAGTCCTGTACCGGCAATTCGTCTTGAGCCCAGCGGACCCCGAACCAGAGGCCGAGCGCCCACAGGAATTGCCAGCCCCAGAGGTCAAAGGAACCCATTTCATTTAGGGGAATTTGCAATCCCGCCGTATGCACCAGCAGCCGGTAAACCGCTTCCCGCAATCCCAACTGGGCGCCGACCCAAAGGACGAAAGAACCGGCCAGGACCCACTTCCAGCCCTTTCTAATCCCTGTGGCAAGGATCAGGGGCGTGAAAAAAAGAAAGACGATGTACATCGGCAAAATATCGAGCAGTGGCGGCCGGTAGATGAGAAGGGCCGAGTCGACGATGGCGTGTTTCGCACCCACCATGAAGTAATAATCCAACAAGTCATGCAGGTGGGGACGATTTCCTTTGGCCGCGATCGGGACAGCCACCAGAAAGGCAAACGCCAGCAGCAAGACGTGGTACCCATAGAGGCGCAGCGTGCGCAGCCACAATTTTCGCCGGACACCAGCGATGCCGTCCCGCTGCGCTACGCGGAAATAGATCAGGCCGGTAAATAGCGCTGAAAAGAAGATGAAGCCTTCGGCTGATGAGACGAAACCAATGGTTTGGTTAGCGAAAGCACTGGCATTGGTGGGCAGGTGGGTGAGGGTCATCCACACCAGCATCAATCCCCTCGTGGCATCCAGTTCTGCTCGCCGAGCCGACATTCATACTTAGATACCAAAGTGGCGCAAAAGGTCTCGCTACGGCCGACCTCGGCAAAGGATTTCTTTGAAACCATTATTCAATGAGCGCGGCAACAGCATTGGAATTTCGTGCATCATGTGCGCATGACGATCAATGCCAATGACAAATGTTATGAAAGCTGGCATCTTCCCCCACAGTCTCATCACCGGCTAGAATTCACCTCCGCAAAAGCGTGCCGCCGATGAGCTTTGAACCAATTGAAAACCACGGGGTCATTGGCAACATGCGTTCGATTGCCCTGGTGGCTGTAAACGGTTCCATCGACTTTCTCTGCTATCCGAATTTCGATTCCCCCACAGTTTTTGCAGCATTGCTGGACGAAGAGAGAGGGGGCTGTTTTCAGATCCAGCCTCAATTCAAGGAAAAGCGCATACGGCAGCTCTATTTGCCGGAGACCAACATCCTGCTCACGCGATTCCTTGCGCCGGAGGGAGTCGCGGAGTTGACCGATTACATGCCCATCGCGGCCGATGGAAAACAACCCAATGAAATCGTCCGCAGCCTGACCGTCATCCGGGGCGAGGTGGAGTTCAAGATGCGGTGCCAGCCGCGATTTAACTACGGGTTATGTGGGCACACGGTGAGCGTCGAAGGGCGGACCGCGGTCTTTTCACCGGCCACTGAGAGCTGTGCACGCATGGCGCTGTACTCCACGATTCCACTGAAAGGGCAGGATCAGGACGTGATCGCCGACTTCAAGCTCCGCACGGGCGAAAGAGTAACGTTTGTGTTCGGGGCGGTTCGTGCTCCGGATGAGCACCCGGAAATGGAGTTTATAAACCAGCGCTTTCATGAGACGGCACGTTTCTGGAAGGCATGGATTGCCAAATCAAAGTACCGGGGCCGATGGCGCGAAATGGTCAACCGCTCGGCCTTGATGCTGAAACTGCTCATTAGTCGGGAGCATGGGTCGCTGATCGCAGCGCCGACATTTTCTCTACCGGAACAGATTGGTGGAGTGCGCAACTGGGATTACCGCTTTACCTGGCTGCGGGATGCGGCGTTCACGCTCTACGCTCTGATCCGGCTGGGTTTTGTGGAAGAGGTTGAAGCGTTCATCGAGTGGCTCAAGGACCGTCTGGGCAACGATGCCGAGCGCGGGCCGTTGCAGGTGATGTATGGCATTGACGGCAGGCAAAAACTCGATGAGCTCACGCTCGACCACTTTCAAGGCTATGAACGATCGCGGCCGGTGCGTATCGGAAACGCTGCTTACCAGCAGCTTCAGCTGGATATCTATGGCGAAATGATGGACGCCATCTACCTGGCGAACAAATATGGAGATCCAAGCACGTATGAAGGATGGCAGGAAGTTCAACGGATCCTGGAGTGGCTGGGAAAGAATTGGCAGCGCGCCGATGAAGGTATATGGGAAGTTCGGGGCGGGGCGCGAGAATTCCTCCACTCCCGCATGATGAGCTGGGTAGCTTTCGACCGAGCGTTGAGGCTGGCGCAAAAGCGGTCCCTTTCCGGGCCTCTCGATTCCTGGAGGAACACCCGCGACGCGATACGAGAGGACATTTTTGCCAACTTCTGGGATCGTGACTTGCAATCGTTCGTGCAGTCAAAAGGAACGAAGGACCTGGATGCATCCGTGTTGCTGATGCCGCTTATGCGCTTCATCAGCCCCGTCGACCCCATGTGGCTCTCGACGATGAAGGCGATTGAGTCGCGGCTCGTCGAAGATACTCTGGTGCGTCGCTACGAAGCGGAACGCACGCATGTAGACGGGCTTCCGGGAGGGGAGGGTAGCTTCACTGCCTGCTCGTTCTGGTACATCGAATGCCTGGCACGAGCTGGAAAGTTGGAAAAGGCCCAATTGTTGTTTGAGAAACTCCTGGGCTATGCCAATCACGTTGGCCTCTACTCGGAACAAATTGGCCCCAGTGGCCAACATCTCGGCAACTTCCCACAGGCCTTTACGCACCTGGCGCTGATCAGCACGGCAACGTATCTCGATAGAGCGCTGTCCGGCAAAGACGATTCGGTCTGGCGCTGAACGTACTTCGCCGAACCTGGGCGAGTAGTGCAGCTGGTCTGCATTTTGATACGATTCAATCCACCAGCTCAGCGGGGCAGGAGGTGCCCGGCTGGCAGATCCGTTCGACAGGAAGCGTGGGGTGAAGGCTCCTCTACCGGAAAATGAGCAGGAACGCCTGCGGGCGCTGCGCGGTCGCGGCATTCTCGACACGCCTCCAGAACCCGAATATGAAGATGTAGCACGTCTGGCTGCCGACATTTGCGGCACACCCATCGCGGTCGTCAGCCTGATTGATGAAGATCGTCAATGGTTCAAGTCGAAAGTCGGACTGAGCGTCCATGAGACCTCGCGCGACATCGCGTTTTGCGCGCATGCCATTCTCCAGAAAGAGTTGCTGGTTGTTCCCGACGCTACGTCGGACCAGCGGTTCGCAGACAATCCGCTAGTCACCTCGGAACCGCATATCCGTTTTTATGCAGGCGCCCCTCTCATAACTCCGGAAGGTCACGCTCTGGGCACGCTTTGCGTTCTCGACTACGTTCCACGCGAGCTAAGTCCACAGCAACGGGATGCGCTTCGCGTTCTGAGCTCCCAGGTGGCTTCTCAACTGGAGTTGCGTAAAGCTAAAACTGACCTCACAAACGCCGACAGCAGTGCGGGAGCCGCCCTTGAAGCGCTCCGTGCGAATGAAGAATTTCAAAAACGGCTCATTGCCTGTAGCAAGGACTGCATCAAGGTCCTCGACCTGCAGGGTCGTCTGCAGTTCATGAATGAAGGAGGCATGCAGGCCCTCGAGATCTGCGATCTGGCGCCTGTGCTGAATTCTTCCTGGGTCGATTTCTGGGAAGGCGCGGATCGCGAGGCAGCGCGTTTGGCAGTCGAAGCTGCGGCGCAGGGAAACCTCGGACGTTTCACCGGTTTCTTCGCGACCCGGATTACGGGCCAGCGCCGTTGGTGGGATGTCGTGGTCAGCCCGATACTGGACGCCAATGGTAAGCCGGAGCGAATTCTCGCTCTTTCGCGAGACGTTACCGCCCAGAAACTGGGCGAGGACGCGCTGCGCCAGGCAAATCAATTTACCAAGGAAATCATTCAAGGCGCGGCGGAAGGCATCATCGTTTACGACACCGAACTGCGCTACCAGGTATTCAACCCCGCCATGGAGTGCCTGACGGGAAAGCGTGCGGACGAGGTGCTTGGGAGAGTTGCCGTCGAGGTCTTCCCTCGCCTGCGGACGAGCGGGGTTGAAGAACTGCTCAAGCGGGCGCTTGCGGGAGAGGTCGTAAAGATCTCCGAGCTGTTCGTTCCCAAGCATTCGGCCGATGGAAAAGACGTTTGGGAATCCTGCACCTTCGCTCCTCACTACGATACGGAAGGAAAAGTCGTCGGGGTGATCGGCCTGGTGTATGACAACACCGAACGGCATATTGCTGAGGAGACGTTTCGCGCAATTGTCGTTGGAACGGCTTCCGCCACGGGAAGCGATTTTTTTCCTTCCCTGGTCCGCCACATGGCAGCCGCGTTGGGAGTACGTTGCGCGTTTATCACCGAATGCGATGACGGCAAACACGCGAAATCCATAGCGTTCTGGAACGGCGACAAGTTTGGCGACAATTTCGAGTTTGATGTCGAAGGCACTCCCTGTATGAAGGTTGTGCAGGGCGAAGTGTGCCATTACAAGGAAGGTCTTATTCGACTGTTTCCGCTGGATACGGGATTAGTCCGCCTGGAGGCGCAAAGCTACCTCGGGGTTCCGATGTTGGATCGAGCGGGGCGTGTGATTGGCCACATCGCAATCATTGACGACAAGCCCATGGAGCGGGACGAACGTTCCATCGACCTGGTGAAGATCTTCGCCGCTCGAGCTGCTGCCGAATTGAAGCGGCAACGGGCGGAAGCCGAGCTTCAGGCCGCCCTCGAGCAGGTTCAGGCGCTGCAGAAAAAGCTGGAAGCCGAAAACGTTTATTTACAGGAAGAGATTCGCAAGGAGCACAATTTCGAGGAGATCGTGGGGAACAGCCCCGCATTGCTCGAGGTGCTTCGGAAGGTTGAGACGGTGGCGCCTACCGACTCCACGGTTCTAATCATGGGCGAGACCGGCTGCGGAAAAGAGTTGATCGCGCGCGCCATTCACAATCGAAGCAAGCGCAAGAGCCGTCCGCTGGTGAAAGTGAACTGCGGCGCCATTCCCACCGGCCTGGTGGAGAGCGAGTTGTTCGGCCACATGAAGGGAGCTTTTACCGGGGCCCTGGAGAGACGGGTAGGACGCTTCGAGTTGGCCGATGGTGGAACCCTCTTCCTGGATGAAGTCAGTGAACTTCCGCTCGATACCCAGGTAAAGCTCCTGCGGGTTTTGCAGGAACACGAGTTCGAACCGCTGGGCAGCAGCCGAACTGTCAGCGTGAATGTGAGAATTATCGCCGCCAGCAATCGTGATCTGGAAAAAGCGATTCAGGAGGGCCGCTTCCGGGCCGACCTTTTCTACCGGCTGAACGTTCTTCCCATGAATTTGCCGCCACTACGCCAGCGCCGCTCCGATATCCCGCTGCTCACGCATTTCTTCGTCGAACGCTTTAGCCGGCAATTCGGCAGAAGAATGACCGGAGTTTCGCAGGAGAGCATGGACATCCTTTCCCGATACCCGTGGCCGGGCAACATCAGGGAACTGCAAAATGTGATTGAGCGCGCTGTTGTGCTTTGCCCCGGACCCATTCTCAGGCTTGGAAAAGACCTGCTGCCGACCACGGGACCAGAAAATGGGGAAGACGATTCGGTGGCCGCAACCGGGTCTGAAGCAGCACGTCCGGGCTCCCTGCAAGATGTCGAGAAGACGCACATCCTGCAGGTTCTCAAGCAGACGCAGGGTGTGATTGAGGGGCCAAAAGGTGCGGCGCGGATTTTGAACCTCCATCCTAATACTCTCCGAAGCCGGATGAAAAAGCTCGGTATCGAGCGCTCTACTCCCCAAGCATAGCCCACGAATATTCGTGGCCACGAGGAGCTTCGTAGCTGCGCCCACGAAAGTTCGTGGTTTGCCTGAATTTGCAAGCCCACCCTCGTTGCGTTTCCCCAGCGTTTTCAGCGACATAGCCGTCCGCCTTTCAATCCGGGTTCTGGCACTCCTGTTGCCTTAACAGAGAGCGTTGAGGGGTCAGACATCGTGCTCAGAATTTCAGTGGTCAAGAGATCCGACGAAGGTATTCAGCTCCAGGTTGAGGGCTGGCTTGTCGGACCTTGGGTCGAAGAGTTGAGGAAGCAGAGCGAGCAAGCGCTTTCAGATTCGAACGCTCTTTCCCTCGACCTTGAGAAGTTGTGGTTTGTGGACTCGCAGGGGGTTGGGTTGCTGCGCGATCTCGCCCGGCGAGACGTGACCCACCTGAACTGCTCGACTTTCATCAGCCAGCAATTAAAGGAGACAACCGTATGATGAACGCTTATTCAGTGGCTAGTGCTGTTGAAAACCAGGAAGTCAGAGTCGCAGCTAATGATAAGTCTGCTGCCGAGGCAGATCTCATTCGCCGCATTCTTGCCGGCGAAAACGAATTGTTCTATGAACTCGTGCAGCCGTACGAACGTGCCGTATTCATCGCGGCCACTTCGATTCTGGGCAACGATGCCGACGCCGAAGAGGTTGCCCAGGAAGCCATGCTGAAAGCATTCAAATACCTCGGCCGCTTTCGCCGCGAAGCGAAGTTCAGCACCTGGCTGATTCAGATAGCCATCAACGAAGCGAAAATGAAAATCCGCAAGGATCGGAGGCGGCTTTACGAGTCAATCGATCAGGGACACCCTAACGATGAGGGGGACTATATTCCAACCGATTTCGCGGACTGGCGGCCGATTCCGTCCGACGCGCTGGAACAGAGCGAACTGCGTATAGCGCTCAAGAAGGCAATCCTGTCTCTATCGGAGAAATACAGAAGCGTTCTTATCCTGCGCGATGTGCAGCAGTTGAGTATCGCGGAAACGGCACAGCTCCTGGGAATATCGGAAGAGAATGTGAAAACGCGCACGTCGCGGGCGCGGCTTCAGATGCGCGATCTGCTGGCTCCCGGATGGAAAGGGGCATGGGCCCAGAGGACATAGACACACGGCGGATTGCCGTCCGTCCGTTATTTAGCGTCCCGGCCCAGCCTGGACTTTAATCTCTCGCTGAATCCAGCCGGCAATTCGAAACTTCGGTCATCTCCCACCAGCGTGATTACATTCCGCGTTCCGTCGTAAACGGCTGTGCAATGCGCACATTTGGAGAGGTGGGCTGTAATTTGGGCTCGCAGTTCTGAATCTACGTTCTGGTCAATATAGCTCGATAGTTCCCGGATCACTTCCAAGCAACTGATTTCCACGGCAGCTCCAGTCACGAATTCTGTGCCGCTGCACAAAATTCAATTTCTCGTCTGATGCGGATTACTCAGAGAAGTGTCACTTCGGTGCCGGATTTTGTGCGAACGAATTCGGAGATGTTTCTGTCACCAATCGAACAATGTCGAATCGGATGTTTGAAATGCCCGTAATCGTTGAACAAGCCGGAGTGATCGATGGCCGCCACCGGATGCCCCAGGGGAATTTGAGAGCCGCGGTTGCCGCTCTCATAAGGCACTGGCCGGAGTATCTGATGGAAGCGGCGTGCCTGGGCTTGTTCATGGTTTCGGCGTGCAGCTTCACCATTTTGCTGCAACACCCGGCGTCGTCTTTGCGACAGGCTGTTCCGAATGACTTGCTTCGCCGTCTGCTCACCGGAATAGCCATGGGCCTGACTGCGATCGGTCTCATTTACTCTCCGTGGGGGAGGCAGTCCGGCGCGCACCTGAACCCGTCGTTGACCCTTACATTCTTCCGTCTTGGAAAGATCGAGCCTTGGGACGCTGCATTCTATGTCGCTGCGCAATTCATCGGCGGAGTCTGCGGGGTCTTGTTGAGTTCACTGATTTGGGGTCAAGCCATCGCGCACCAAAACGTGCGCTACGCGGCCACGCTGCCCGGTGGCAATCGTACCGCGGTTGCGTTCGTGGCCGAATTTGCCATCTCGTTCCTGATGATGACCATGGTCCTCAATGTCGCGAACTCGCCCCGCATTGCCCGATTCACCGGCGTGATCGCGGGCGCCCTGGTCGCAACCTACATCACTTTGGAATCGCCGCTTTCGGGCATGAGCATGAACCCGGCGAGAACGCTGGGATCAGCATTGCCCGGCCGCATCTGGAATTCGCTCTGGATCTATTTCACGGCACCGCCCCTCGGAATGCTGCTCGCGTCCGAGCTTTACCTGCGGCTGCGCGGCAAGCACGCCGTCTTCTGCGCCAAGATGCATCACGACCAGCACACGCGCTGCATCTTCCGCTGCAACTACAAAAACCTGAACCAACAACTCTGAAGGAGATGATGGAATGAATCGCAAGAAACTGCTGTATGGAGTAATTTTGGCCGCGGTCGTGATCGGCTGGGCCGCGTTTCGTCCGGAACGCCTGTTCGTGAATTCCAAAATCAATGAGAGCATGCCAATGGCAAGTGCAAGCGGCATGCCGGAAAAGACCTTGGCTTCGGGTACGTTCCATTCGGTTGCCCATTCGAGCGCGGGGAACGCTAGCATCTATCAGCTAGCTGACGGGAGGCGCATTCTGCGCTTCACCAACTTCCAGACTTCCAATGGCCCCGATGTGCGCGTATACCTGGTGGGTGCCAACGACGCGACTGACAACGCAACGGTCACCCAGTCCGGTTTTCGCGAGATCGCGCCGCTTAAAGGCAACATCGGGGATCAGAATTACGAACTGTCTTCGGATGTGGACCTGACCAAGTATCACGCTGTCACCATTTGGTGTAAGCGCTTCAGCGTGAACTTTGCCACCGCGCCATTAAGTCCCGCGGGACCGATGGCCTCCAACAACTAGCCGCTACATCGGAGGAGACGATCATGAGCCGCGACCATCAGTTCGACGTCATTATTATCGGCACGGGCGCCGGGGGCGGAACACTTGCCTACCACCTGGCTCCGTCGGGCAAGCGGATTCTGATCCTGGAACGCGGCGACTATGTCGCTCGGGAAAAAGATAACTGGAATCCCCAAGCGGTCAACGTCGATGCCAAGTACAACACAAAAGAGTTGTGGCGAGACAGCGCCGGCAAGGAGCTCCATCCGCACACGAACTATTACGTGGGTGGGAATACGAAGTTTTACGGCGCGGCGCTGTTCCGGCTTCGTCGTGAAGACTTCGGCGAGCTTCGCCATCATGGCGGCGTTTCCCCGGCCTGGCCGATCACCTACGACGAACTGGAACCCTACTACACGCAAGCCGAGCACCTTTACCAGGTTCACGGCAACCGCGGCGAAGATCCGACGGAACCGACGGCCGGTACGGCTTATCCCTGGCCGGCCGTCTCACACGAACCACGGATCCAGCATCTCGCCGACGACTTCGCGGCCGCAGGGCTGAAGCCCTTTCATACTCCGCTCGGAGTCATGCTGGACGAGAAAAATCCGCGCCTCAGCCCTTGCATTCGCTGCAATACCTGCGACGGCTTTCCCTGCCTGGTGCAAGCAAAATCGGACGCGCAGGTCCTGTGTGTCGACCCGGCCGTGCAGCATCCGAATGTCACTTTGCTGACGAACGCCTTGGTGAAGCGGTTGGAAACCGACGCATCGGGGCGAGAGGTCAAACAAGTGGTGGTGGAGAGACAGGGTAATCTGGAGACTTACTCTGCCGATGTCGTTGTGGTTGCCTGCGGCGCCATCAACTCCGCGGCGTTGCTGTTGCGATCGGCCAATGACAAGCACCCTCGCGGACTGGCAAACAGCTCTGACGTAGTCGGCCGCCATTACATGGGACACACGAATTCCGTCCTGATGGCGATTTCCAAGTGCCCGAACCCCACCGTCTTCCAGAAGACGCTTTCCGTGAACGACTTCTATTTCGGCTCGAGCGATTTCGAGTACCCGATGGGCCACATCTCGTTCGTGGGCAAGCTGGACTCGATCACTCTGCGCGCCGGCGCGCCCGCGATCGCCCCTAGCTTTACTCTGGAATTGATGGCCAAGCATTCTTTGGATTTCTGGCTCACGTCGGAAGACCTTCCGGATCCCAATAACCGGGTCACGATCAATCGTGATGGCGAGATTGTTCTCACCTACACGCCGAATAATCTTGAGGCTCACGAACAGCTCAAGAAACACCTGCAGCGGGCGATGAAGCAGAATACCTGCTCGGTTCATGGACATGACTGCCACCAGGGACTGTTCGCGCGCAGTTTGTATGTCGGCCAGCGGATTCCACTGGCGGGCGTAGCCCATCAGAACGGGACGATCCGCTTTGGCCACGATCCCAAGACCTCGGTCCTCGACGTCAATTGCAAAGCTCACGATCTCGACAACCTTTACGTGGTGGATGGCAGCTTTTTCCCGTCCAGCGCCGCGGTCAATCCGGCGCTGACGATTGTGGCCAACGCTCTACGAGTCGGAGATCACCTGTTACGGCGTCTTGGAGTCTCTGCGGGTGAGTATGCGGCCAAGCCGGTCGAAGTTCAGACGGTCGTATGAACACTATGAAAACGTTGCGACGCCATGGCTGGCACATTGTTGTTCTTGCGGTGTTGCTGCCCACCTGCATTGGGGCAGCCGGCCAGGGGTTAAAGCCCCTCGTGACGGAGATCAACGCCGTCAACATGACAGTCGCCGATATGGACCGGGCAGTCCAGTTCTACTCTCAGGTGTTGGACTTCCAAAAAGTCTCCGATGCCGAAGTTGCCGGCGAGCCTTATGAACACCTGGAAGGAGTGTTTGGTCTGCGCATGCGAATAGTGCGCATGCGTCTGGGCGACGAATCCATCGAGTTAACGGAGTACCTGGCCCCTCGCGGCCGGCCGATTCCGCCCGACGCCCACAGTAATGACCGCTCATTCCAGCATATTGCGATCATCGTGAGCGACATGGACGGGGCTTTCGCCCGCCTCAAGCAAGCAAAAGTAGAATACGCCTCCTCCGGCCCGCAGCGACTGCCCGATTGGAACAAGAATGCCGCGGGGATTGAGGCTTTTTACTTTAAAGACCCCGACGGGCACCCCTTGGAGATCCTGCACTTCCCTTCCGACAAGGGTCTGGAAAAGTGGCACCGTTCCAACGATCGCCTGTTCCTGGGGATTGACCATACGGCTATCGTGGTCGCAGACACAGACGCCAGCCTGACGTTCTACCGGGACTTGCTCGGCATGCGAGTGGCCGGTGAAAGCGAGAACTATGGCACTGAGCAGGAACATCTGAACAACGTGTTCGGGGCGCATTTGCGGATCACGGCTTTACGCGCCGCCGTGGGTCCCGGGATCGAACTGTTGGAGTATATTGCGCCCCGGACGGGAGCCCCCTTTCCAGCCGACGAGCACGCTAATGACATTCTGCATCGGCAAACCGAGGTGTTTACCCCTGATGCTGCGATTGCCGCTCGTAAACTTCTATCTGCCCACACGAACTTTGTATCTTCCGGCGTGATCACCGAATCGGATGGACGCTTGGGATTTCATAAAGCTTTCCTCGTGCGTGACCCCGATGGACACGCAGTTCTAGTCGAGGAACGATAGGAGCAGAACGTGAGTCACGGAATTCTTCAACTCGCTGTGAGCGGTGTAGTTCCGCTTCAATTGGAGTACCGGCGGGCCGGCGTACCTTTAGGCGAACGAGAGCCCGTTGAAGCCGCATCGTCGGATGGCTATTTGGATCAAACCCTGGATGACGAATTCACCTGCCTGTTAGAACTTATCTGACTGCCGGAGACTGAAATGACCGCTGAAGAGCTTCGCTTACAAGAGTCGAGGGATCGCCGGAAGCACTGGAAGCGCTGGGGCCCTTACCTCAGCGAGCGTGCATGGGGCACGGTCCGAGAGGACTACAGCCAGCATGGCAACGCCTGGGAATACTTTCCGCACGATCATGCCCGTTCCCGCGTCTATCGCTGGAACGAAGATGGCATCGCCGGCGTTTCCGACCGCCACCAGTACGTCTGCTTCTCCCTGGCGCTCTGGAACGAGCGGGACCCGATTCTCAAGGAGCGCATCTTCGGCCTGACCGGCAATGAAGGCAATCACGGCGAAGACGTCAAAGAGTATTACTTCTACCTGGACAGCACGCCGACACACTCGTACATGAAGTACCTGTACAAGTACCCGCAAGCGGAATTCCCCTACTCGCAACTGGTGGAAGAAAATCGCCGCCGTGGCAAGGACCAGCCCGAGTTCGAACTCCTGGATACAGGAGCGTTTCGCGAAAACCGCTACTTCGACGTGTTCGTCGAATATGCCAAGGGGGACGTCGAAGACATTCTGATTCAGGTCACGGCTGTCAATCGTGGAGCCGAAGAGGCACGTCTGCGACTCTTGCCCACAATCTGGTTCCGCAATACCTGGTCCTGGGGAGGCGAAGAGCCACGTCCGGAAATGCGACAGGTTTCCGGTGCAATCGAACTCGATCACGCGAGCCTCGGCAAGCGCTGGCTTTATTGCGAGGGGTCTCCAGAACTGTTGTTCACTGAAAATGAAACCAATCTGAAGCGGCTCTACGGAACTGACAATGGCTGTGAGTGCGTGAAGGACGGGATCAACGACTATATCGTTCACGGGCGCAAGGAAGCGGTCGCGGCCGAACCGATTGGCACAAAGGCCTCCGCGCATTACAAGCTCACGATTCCTGCCGGTGGGAGCGTCACGGTTCGCCTGCGCCTCAGCGATATCGACTTTTCAGGAGTGGCACCTGCAGCTTTCAACGGGTTCGATCAGCTTTTCGCGACGCGCAAGAATGAAGCTGACGACTTTTACCGCACCGTGGTTCCCCAAGACCTTTCCGTTGACGCGCAGAATGTGATGCGCCAGAGCTTCGCGGGCATGCTCTGGTCCAAGCAGTTCTATCACTATGAAGTGAAGCGCTGGCTTGACGGCGATCCCGGAAATCCGCCCCCTCCCGCCGAGAGACACTACGGCCGTAACAAAGACTGGGTACACCTCTACAACGCAGACGTCATCTCGATGCCTGACAAGTGGGAATACCCCTGGTATGCCGCCTGGGACCTCGCATTCCACTGTGTTCCGCTGGCCCTAGTGGATTGCGATTTCGCCAAAGAACAGCTCGTGCTTCTTCTGCGCGAATGGTACATGCATCCCAACGGACAGCTGCCCGCGTACGAATGGGCCTTCGGAGATGTGAATCCACCGGTCCATGCCTGGGCAGCGTGGCGTGTCTACAAGATCGACAAGAAGCGCTCCGGCAAAGGTGATCGCGCATTCCTGGAGCGCATCTTTCACAAGTTGCTTCTCAACTTCACCTGGTGGGTGAACCGCAAAGACGCCGACGGCATGAACATTTTCCAGGGCGGCTTCCTCGGGCTGGACAACATCGGGGTCTTCGATCGCAGCGCTCCGCTCCCAACCGGGGGTTATATCGAGCAGTCCGACGGCACTTCTTGGATGGCGATGTACACCCTGAACCTGCTTGCCATCGCGCTGGAACTGGCCAGCGACGATCCAGCCTATGAAGATGTCGCCAGCAAATTCTGGGAGCACTTCATCTACATCTCGTATGCCATGAACCACCGCGGAAATGACGGCATCGGCCTCTGGGACGAGATGGATGGGTTCTTTTACGACGTCCTACGGCTACCGGATGGTCGCAAACACCCGATGCGCATTCGATCCATGGTCGGTCTGATTCCCTTGTTTGCGGTCGAAACGCTCGAACCGGAGTTGCTCGACCGCTTACCTGGATTCAAGCGCCGCATGGAATGGTTCATCGACAACCGCCCGGACCTGGTGTCGAACGTGGCTTGCATGCGCACGCGGGGTATGGAGGAACGGCGACTGCTGTCTATCGTCAGCCGCGACCAGCTGCAGCGCGTGCTGCAAGTCATGCTCGATGAAGACGAGTTTCTGTCGCCCCATGGGATCCGCGCGCTTTCGCAATATCATCGTGACCATCCGTATGTCATGGGCGTAAATGGGATGGAATACAGCGTGAAATACGAGCCCGCCGAGTCGAGCACCGGCTTATTTGGAGGGAACTCGAACTGGCGCGGCCCAATCTGGTTCCCGACCAACTATCTCCTGATCGAATCTCTGCAAAAATTCCATCACTATTTTGGAAACGACCTCAAGGTCGAATTCCCCGCCCGTTCCGGCCACATGCTGACGCTACAGGAGGTCGCGGCCGAGCTCTCGCGCCGCATGGCCAACATCTTCCTGCGCGACGAAAATGGGGAACGCCCGGTCTATCGCGGGCTCGATCAGTTCCAGACCGATCCCGACTGGCGGGACCTGATTCTCTTCCATGAGTACTTCCACGGCGACACCGGCAAAGGAATCGGCGCTAGCCATCAGACTGGTTGGACCGGACTGATCGGCAAGCTCCTTCAGCAGAGCGGCGAATCTCGCAGAAGAAAGAAACACGAGCGCGTTACCTTCGCTGACTAACGAAATCTTATGAACGGAGAATTGCGATGAAAGGCATCAGCGTATTTCCTGGCAAGCCCAACAGCGTTCACCTTGCCGATTTGAATCGGCCGAGTGTGCAGGATATCCCCAATGGACGCGGCGTACTGGTCAAAGTTCTGCGCGTTGGAGTTGACGGTACCGATAAAGAAATCAACGCAGCCGAGTACGGCGCCGCACCTCCAGGATACGACTTCCTGGTGATCGGCCATGAGGGCTTTGGACGGGTCGAAGCGGTCGGCCCGAACGTTACAGAACTAAAGCCGGGTGACTATGTGGTTGCAACCGTGCGCCGTCCCGGGAAGAGCATTTATGACTTGATCGGCACCAACGACATGACCACCGACGATGTCTACTACGAGCGCGGCATCAATCTGCGCCATGGGTTCCTCACCGAGTACTACGTAGACGACGCCGAGTTCATCGTGAAAGTCCCACAGGGCTTGAAGCACGTCGGCGTATTACTGGAGCCGTTCACTGTGGTCGAAAAGGGGATCCATCAAGCCTATGAAATCCAGCGCCGCTTGAAAGTTTGGCGTCCCCGCCGCGCGGCGGTGATGGGGGCCGGCACGATTGGCCTCCTCGCCACCCTGGCTCTGCGTTTGCGCGGCATTGATGTAACCACATTCGCCCGCAACCCCAAGCCGAACCTGAATGCGGAGCTGATCGAAAGCATCGGCGCGCGCTATCAAATCACCCAAGAGGTTCCGATCGTGGAAGGCGCACGAAAGTTTGGGCCCTTCGATCTGATCTTCGAAGCCACTGGAAACTCGAGTGTGGTCTTCGACAGCATGCAGGCCCTGGGGAAGAATGGCGTGCTCGTGCTCTCCAGCGTCACCGGCGGAGACCGCATGATCCAGGTTCCCGCGGATCGCATCAACCTCGACTTCGTTCTCGGCAACAAGGTGATGGTCGGAACCGTTAACGCTAACCGCGAATACTTTGAAATGGGAGTTCGCGATATGTCGCAGGCGGAGGCCGAGTATCCCGGCTGGCTAAGCCGGTTGCTGACCGATCCGGTGAAGGGCCTGGACAACTATGCGGAGCTGTTCAACAAGTTGATCAATCCCAACGGATCCATCAAGGTTTATTGCGAAGTGGCGGATATCTAGTTCGCTCACGGAGATCATCATGATTCAATTTGGAGCAGACGTTTGCGCCAACTTTGACGCCGGGGTACAGCGCGAATGGCTGGAGACCAACGGCATCGGGGGATTCGCCTCCGCTACTATCAGCGGCTGCAATACCCGGCGCTATCACGGGCTCCTGGTCGCCGCGACCAAGCCGCCGGTGGGCCGCTACGTTCTGCTCTCAAAGGTGGAAGAAACCCTGATCATCGATGGCAAGACTTTTGAGCTTGGAACCAACCGGTATCCCGGAGTTGTCCATCCCCAGGGATTCTCTCTGCTTCAACAGTTCCGTCTCGATCCGTTTCCTGTATTTACATTCAGCGCGGATGGAATCGAGCTCGAGAAATCGGTGTTCATGGTTCAGGGCGAGAACACGACCGTTGTTCAATACCGGATCCTCACTCCGAACGCGCGGCAGATCCAACTGGAAGTTCGCCCCCTGATCGCCTTCCGCGACTATCACAGCCTCACCCACGAGAACGGAGCTATTAACAGTAATATCGAGCAGCGTCCCGGACTGGAGAGCTTCTCTCCTTACCGCGATCTGCCGCCACTGTATCTCGCGAACGACGCGTCGGAGGTAAAGCACGCCGGTGACTGGTATCGTAACTTTGAATATGATGCCGAGCGCGAACGCGGGCTGGATTATGTCGAGGATCTCTTCAGCCCGTGCATTCTGCGATTCAATCTCAGCGCCAAGCCGCAGGCAGCCCTGATTGCATCCACCGAACGGCACAAGGTAAGCGCGGCACAGAGCCATCGCGACTCCGAGATCGCCCGACGAAGGGAAGGGGCCCAGCGCTCTCCGGTGGACGACGAATTTGTCAGATCGCTGTCCTCGGCCACTGACCAATACATCGTTTCGCGCGGCAATCAGAAGAGCGTGATCGCCGGCTATCATTGGTTTGCCGATTGGGGTCGGGACACGATGATTTCCCTTCCCGGACTGACGCTCCCCACAGGCCGTTTCGACGTCGCCCGCAGGATACTCCGTGCTTTTGCCCAGCACGTGGACCAGGGCATGCTGCCGAATCGTTTTCCCGACGCCGGCGAGACCCCCGAGTACAACACGGTGGACGCAACGTTGTGGTTCTTTGAGGCGGTCCGCGCATTTCTGGCATACACCGGGGATCTCACGTTCATCGAGAACGAACTGTATGCAGTGTTGACCGACATCATTTCATGGCACATCCGCGGCACTCGCTTCGGTATCAAGCTGGAAGAAAATGGACTGCTCAGTTCCGGAGCGCCCGGCGTACAACTCACCTGGATGGATGCTAAGGTCGGAGATTGGGTCGTCACGCCACGCACGGGCAAAGCTGTGGAGATTCAGGCGCTCTGGTACAACGCGCTCTGCATCATGGGAACCATCGCTTCACGGCTGGGCGACGAACCCGCGCGCAAGAAATTCGACAACATGGCCGCGCTCACCAAGTGGAGTTTCAATCGCCTGCTGTGGAACGAGAAGCTCGGCTGCTTGCATGACGTCGTGAATGGCGGACCACCCGATCCAAGTATCCGCCCCAACCAGATTTTGGCCGTGAGCTTGCCCCATACCATGCTGAGCCCCGAACGCGCCCGGCAGGTCGTCAACACCGTGCAACAACATCTTCTGACTCCCTACGGACTGCGTAGCCTTTCGCCGGCCGATCCCAACTATCGTGGCCGCTACACCGGAGATCAGTTCAGTCGCGACGGCGCTTATCATCAGGGAACCGTCTGGCCCTGGCTGATGGGTCCGTTCATCACCGCGTACATAAGGGTGAATGAAGGAAGCAAGACCTCACGAGAACAGGCTGCGGCCTGGCTGTCGCCGTTAAAGGCGCACCTCAGTGAAGCAGGTTTGGGGCACATCTCGGAAATATTCGACGGAGACGCTCCGCATCGGCCGGTCGGCTGTATCGCACAGGCCTGGAGCTTGGCCGAGATCCTGCGGGCCACGGTCGAAGACATTCATGCGGTGCGGCCGGAAGCCAAAAGCAGCGCTCCGGTTCAGTCTGGGATCCATAAGAGCAAACAGGTTGCCGCATCCTAAGGAGAAGCAATGTCAGTGCGTCCCCTCAACATTCCGGTCATTCTCGGCACCACGCGCCAGGGCCGCATGAGCGCTCACGTCGCAAGAGTCGTCACTCAAGAACTTGCGAAGCGCCCTGATGTCGCAACAGAACTCATCGACATAGCCACCATGCCGTTGCCGACCAATGACGCCGGCGAGGCCATCAAGGACAGCACGTTTTCCACCAGGATGGACCAAGCCGACGCGATCGTGATCGTGGCCCCGGAATACAATCATGGCTACAGTGGCCTGCTGAAGCACGTTCTTGACAGCTGCCTGAAGGAGTACATCCACAAGGCCGTCGGCATCGTCGGAGTTTCCTCCGGACCTTTTGGAGGCACGCGTGTCATTCAGAACCTGCTCCCGGTCATGCGCGAACTCGGGCTGGTCACCATCTTCTGGGACGTGAACTTTTCTTCAGTGCAGAATTCCTTCGACTCCAACGGAGAACTCACCGACGCTTCCTACATTCGTCGTATCGACAAATTTTTGAAGGAACTGATTTGGATGGGAAAGACTCTCCGCTACGGACGAGAGAACGTGGCTGCCTAGGAAACTAAAATGCCCTCACGTGAAAAGATGAAATGCCCGCACTGCGGCGCCGAGATGAACCACCACGCTGATAAAATCTTGCGCGCTGAATCGGCGGCCACGCCGCTGGATTCCATCTTCGGAGGCGTCGTGCTGGAGTTGCATAGCTGTCCTGGGTGCGGAGCCTCAGGCGCGAGAAGTGCCCTGGATTTGTAGTTTTAAGGTCGAGCGCTGGCGCGACAATCACGAAGCCAGCCGAAAATGCGCCACCACAGAGGAATTGCGTGACTACCGCAAGTGGAAGAAAAGAATGGTAGGCACGAGGAGACTCGAACTCCTGACCTCTACCGTGTCAAGGCTCCCGGAGATGGAATATCAAGAACTTACGAGCCATTTTCGGGACACCGAGTAGCGTTCGGAGCGGTTAGAAACGGTTACTGTTCCCACGCGGACGGGTTGGCAGAACGCAGTAAACCGTTGCTTTTATGCGATAACGTTACCGCAACACCAGGTGTCGGATGGCGGCAAAGCCTTGATCGCTGGAAGTATGGGGGCAGGGGGCCCAGTCGATGAGAGGTAGTGCCACCAAAAAGGAGGGAACACCCCATGACAAGCGACGGGATGGCTAAAGAACGGGAATTAAATCGTGAAGGGAATAGGACTCTGCCCCGAGGAACACGGATCGTGAGTGTAAACGCGATGTTTCGCCAATTATCAATATTTCACGGGACTAGGTTTGCCATATCTCCCGAATGGTCATCGTCACTGTGATCGGTTTCATCCTCGTTTGCGCTGGCCCTGAAAAGAAAGAAAAATAAAGCAGTCAGTGGCAGCCCACCGAATACAGCACCAATGCCCCCAACAAACGAATGCCACTTAATACAGCCGAAAACGAAATCGACCGCCGCGCAAATTGAAAAGAAAACAAGGGGTGTGGGACGGCTCATCTTCCAGCATTATGCTCCGACTTCGACCGTGAGTGAAACCGCGATTTATCGACAATTGACCTCTTGGCGGTACACCAGCATAATGCCGGGTGCTGACGGAGTCGGTATGAGTCTTTCCGCAGTTGTCTGATTTGGGTCGTCATCGTATCCGTCTCAACGTCATTCGGACAAACGATCAGAGTTGTGAATTTTGACCTTCACGACTATTGATGTGCCGGAAGATTGATAAGGGGCAATGCGTGATCGTCCTGGGTCAGAGGAAAGGGGATGAAATATGTTCTTCGGTTATTGGAACGTAACCACTCGCCTGAGGTCGGCAAACTTTGCCTTGGCGATAGTCGTAGTTCTTTACATCATCTTTGCGGCTCTCTCGGCACACGCCCAAATCCTAACTCTGCTGTACTCCTTCAACGGCGGTACTGACGGGAGATCTCCGATCGCCGGTTTAAGCCGAGACGCAGCGGGAAACTTCTACGGCACCACCGTATTTGGTGGCGCCTTCGATGACGGAACGGTGTTTAGGCTTGATGCATCCGGCGTGGAAAACGTGCTGTACAGCTTCGACGGTGGGAGCGGGGACGGGAACGGTCCCCGCGGAGGATTGGGTCGGGACGCAGCGGGAAACCTTTACGGTCCTACCGTATTGGGCGGCGAATCCAACAACGGAACTGTCTATAAGGTGGATACAAACGGCAACGAGATGGTGTTGTATGGCTTCGCTGGGCCGCCCACCGACGGATCTGCTCCGTCCGCTGATTTGATCCGGGACAGGGCCGGCAACCTGTATGGTACAACCCTAGTTGGGGGGAAATCCAACAACGGGACTGTGTATAAGCTGGATACAAACGGTGTGGAGTCCGTGCTATATAGCTTCGCAGGAACGCCCGATGGCTCAATTCCGGCTGGCGATTTGGTGCGAGATAAATCGGGCAACCTGTACGGTAGCACTCAGGCTGGCGGTACTTTCAACAACGGAACTGTGTTCAAGCTGGACCCGACTGGAAAGGAGACCGTACTGTATAGCTTTGTTGGGGGTCAGGACGGGATTACTCCGGTCGGTGGCTTGGTTCACGACAACGCCGGTACCCTCTACGGCACCACGTACCTGGGAGGCGCTTTCGGCTTCGGAACGGTGTTTAGGCTGGATGCGATCGGAAAGTTTACGGTATTGCATAGCTTCGCTGGGGAGCCGACCGACGGGGCAAGTTCCTTCGCAGGTTTGATCCTGGACAGGGCCGGCAACCTCTATGGCACTACCCAAGCTGGCGGCGCCTCCAACAACGGAACTGTGTTCAAGCTGGATACAATGACCGGCAGGGAGACCGTGTTGCACAGCTTCGCTGGGGGGGCTACGGACGGGAGATGTCCAGAAGCAGGTTTGATCCGGGACAAGGCGGGAAACCTCTACGGTACCACCACTGGGGGCGGCGCTTCCGACAGCGGAACGATCTTCAAGCTCAGTCCTAATTAAAACGTCGCTTGCAAAAGTAGGGGAATCTGTGGCGTCCTCTCCCTGATGCGGGGAAGCGATAACTTCCGAAAACAGATGGGATGAGAAGGCCGGTCTCCGGATGGGATGCTGTACGCTCCCAAGTTATCGACGTGCTCAAGGCACAGATAAAAAGGAGACCGGCAATGAAGAAGGTTAGCACCGCAGTGGCAAGGCAGAGCAGGAATATTT
>DASREM010000031.1:0-91735 GCA_035652095.1 Terriglobales bacterium
AGATGAGTCTGGCCGTAATGGTTTACAACATGAAACGCATGATCAACATCATGGGAGCGCAGCGGCTGACAGCAATCCTCGTAACTTAATCTCATCGCACCGTCTGAGTGCATCTCCACTAATACCTATAACTAGCCGCGAGCATAGATAGTGCCACTTATGCGGGCGCGTTTCGTAACAGTCTGCTATGAGGAGGCCTTTGCTGTTCAACGACTGATCGTCGCGCAAATCAACGGAACGCCGGATGGGAACGGTGTTTCCGGCGCTGTGGACATGAGCAGTGCACCGTGGTTCGACTGGGGTCCGTACCTGTGGGCGGATGGGGCGACTCAACGGAACTCCGATCTCTTAGTGTGGTGTAATGGGCAGACATTCGGCCCTTGTCTCAACCAAAGCGATGTGCGCTTTGGCGATCGGCTTGATCAAAGCACCTACTGGGGCGACTTCACGCATCCGACTGCCGATGGTGCAAAAAAGGTGGCGAACCAAATGGTGACATTCTTTACAAAGACAGTAGGGAATGGCGGTTCACAGTTCGTCCAGGGCTGGAATCAACACCCTTAGCGAGCCCCTTGAATCCGGCGGCAAACGAATGTTCATCAAGTCCGTTTGCCGCTACAGGGTTACTCATCCTGCATACTGTCGTGGGACTAGGCACAAAGAGCGCGAATATTTGGGGCACCCGGCTGGAACCCACAATAGAGGTGATTTCATCGACCAGAGTGGCAGGGGCTCGCATGGCTCGCTGCCACCCATTCTTGGTTATTGTAAGTCCTCCGCGGTGATCGGACTGGTTACAAAGCCGTGGTAGGTCTGATAGTCGAATGTGTAAGAACCGACAACTTCGCCCGAAGCATTGATTCCGGCGGGGAATGTTCCCGTCGCTCCAGGGTAGGCGAAGGACAGGATCTGCCCTTTCATAAGTACGAAGCCACAATCGTTGACGCTGCATTTGCCGTACCAGCCTGCGATTAGACCGCTATCGTTGACTCCGTGTGCCTCAGTGACAATTGCTCCGGGGACAGCAATGGTCTGAACCTTGCCACCGCGGTAGGTGAATCCCCCGCTGTCAGTCCAGCCCACAACTTCACCAAGGTTATTCACGGCGGTCGCGTAGATGTACACATAGTTTCCTGGTGGGGCTATGCTTTTGTAAGATCCACTTCGAAGCTCGAACCCGGTGGTTTCATAAATGGAACCCGCGCCCCCGACGATGAAACCCGAATTGTTCACTCCCATGCCAAAGGTCGCGCTGTTGGCACCTTCGTTGAAAAGACTAAACTTCGTCCCGTTGTATTTAAAACCTTGCGCGGTCGTACCACCGTTGAAATATGCGAAGCCCACGATTAGGCCTGAGTCGTTGATCCCGTATGCTAAGGTGCTGTAGGCTCCAGCGTAGTCAAAATAAGTGAATGCTCCATTCTTTAGCAAGAAGGCATGAGCTGGTCCGGTATTCATGGGAGCATAGACTCCGACCATATCTCCTGCGGTATTTACGCCTTGGACACCCGTTACTCCTGCCCCGGGCACGTCGATGGTCGTGAACGTGGGGAAGATGGTCTTGATTTGCGCAGCGGGATTTTCCTCTTGCGAGTGCGCCAGCGGCACGCAGAGAACGAATAAGCAGACGGCAAGCGCTTGCTTGCGGAGAGGAGTTAGTGCAGAGCTTTGAGAGGTTCTAATAGCGCACCTCCGGAATGAGGGTCTTCACGGGCTTGGACGAACGAAACCGCCCGAAAGAGTATGTGCTCGTCCCTTGTCGGCGTCAAGCGGAAGTAAAACACTGTTTCAAGAGACTTGACGTGCTGGTGAATCTGATTGATGCATGAATATGGCAGGTAGCGGCGTGAGCAATGTTCAAATCAGGCGATTGCGCGGTAATTATCCCCTCGCCTCACGTTCTGATAAGATGCTGAATCATGGGGAACAGGATTCTCTCGCCCGAGCAACTGGCAGGGGTCGAGGAGAAGCTAAAACGGGCCGAGGAGTGCTTCGATCATCTTGAGATCGAGATCGCCGCTCATTTGAAATACCCCGGCAGCACCCACGGAGATGACAGGCACGAGGCTGTCAGCAAAGCTCTGCAACATTCCCGGAGACCAGTGCCGTTGCGGTTCGGAGTGATGGCAGGAGAGATCGTTCATCACCTGCGTTCCGTTCTGGATCACCTCGTCTGGATGCTTTCCAGCGATGCTTACCGTTTGTCGCATGAGACTGCTATCGGGTTCCCTGTACTTACGAAGAAGCCTACGAACGCTGACAAACTCAGAAGTTATGAGCGAAAGATAAACGGTATTACCTGTGACGCTGCCATTGAACTCATTGAGCGTCTGCAACCGTATAACGCTCCTGATCCGCTCGATGACCCGTTGGCAATCATTCACAAGCTCGATCGAGTGGACAAACACCATACGCTCGTTTTGGTCGAATGCAGTTGGGGACTCTCTCTCACTCTTCCCCGACACTTCGGCACCACATTTGTCTTGGGCGTAGGCACTAAGGCGGAGAACGACATATTGTCCAGCCCACTCGCAGAGCAGTTGAAAGTGGATTTTTCCTTGTACGTAGCGTTCAATGAGGTCGGCAGTGGGAAAGCTCAACCTGTCATTCCAGGTCTTTCGAAGCTGATCGACCGCACTCGACAAGTCGTTTTGTTTTTCAGTGAACTCTGACACACTTCCGTCACTTCCGACACCGTGTTAAACTTGGTGTCAGAGGTGACGGGCATACGCTGATGAGCCGGGAAGCTAACAGGAGCGAACGACCCGTAGACCGAAAGATTTTGAAGCCATCTGCGGAGGTTACGGCGAAGATGCAGCCGTTGGCGCGGCGCGACTTCGACAACCTCCTCCGAAAATCTGCTAAGACGCCTTCTCCGAAACCAACTTCAAAACATCGTTAAAAATCAGATTCCCTTTTTCCCTTCGGTTGTATCGGAATGAATATTCATTGAGGTACGTCTGCAAGTACTTCTCGCTGACCTGATGATAGACACCACCGATCCCGCGCTTCACTAGCGACCAGAATCCCTCAATCGTGTTTGTATGTACATTGCCCTTCACGTATACGCGGGAACTGTGCTTGATTCTGCGGTGACGATATCCCTTTTCGGGCATGTGCGTGATGCCGTCATAGGTAATAGCCTCGTCGGTGAAGATCAGCGTTTTTGGCACTACATAATCGCGGACATATCCAAGCAACGTGGAACCCTTGATGTCGGGAGCAACAAGAGCCATGACGCGCCCTTTGCGTTCGGCCATGCCAACGATTGGAGTTTTCTTTGTATCTCCGCGCATCTTGCGACCAGCACTATATTTGCGAGTGCCGCCGTAATAGGTTTCATCCATCTCCACCGCTTCGCCCTCCAGTTGCATGTCAGGTTCGGACATCAACGAGCGAATCTGGCGAAACATCCGCCAAGCGGTTTTGTAAGTCACTCCGGTTTCGCGCTGAATCTGTTTTGCGCTGATCCCGCAACGAGTCGAGGACATGAGGTACATGGCGTAATACCAGAGGCGCAGCGACGTACTGCTGTGCTCAAAGATCGTGCCAGCCATCGGAGAAATCTGAGTCAGACAAACGTCGCACGCATAGACCGGACGACCCTTTACGCGATGGTGCTTCTGTTCGGATTTGCACTTTTCGCAGTAGGCCATTCCATCAGGAAAGCGCATTTCCCGAAGGTGCTCAAAGCAGGCTTCATCGTTCGGGAATTGGCGGTTGAAATCCTCGATGGTGTACCGCAAGTGCTTGGGAATCGTCTGTCTGCGGTTCATAATGCAAAGAACTTTATCAAAATACTAACGTGATGTCAAGGGATAATTACCGATTGCGCAAGCATTCGCCCCATCTTCGCCTTTTGCGTGACAATGCCTGAGATGATTTCTTACGATGGAGGCCTAGTCAAAGGACCTGCCACAGTCATGAATAGAAATTTAGCTCAATCAATTCAGTAGATTCCTGCGGAGATGACGACCATTTCCACTTTGCTATGGCATCAGTAGCAGCTTTCAGCAACAAGGGACTTCCACCAACTGCCTTCGTGGATTTTACCGTGCCACTAGGTGCGACCACGACCTCCACCCTTACGGTTCCGCTCATTTGCATCCGCCGCGCCAAATCTGGATAGATTGGGGAAGAGCGGCTTATTACCTTCCGCGTGCCAGACTGTTCTTGCTGGGCAAAAACCATGGTCGTGAAAATCACAAAGATTCCCAAAAGGGCCGCCAGCACCACCTTTGAAAACCACCGTTTCATGTTCCAATTCTCGGCCGGGTGCCGGGTGCCCCACACATTCGCGTTGTTTGCGAATGTGTGGGCTCTGCGGCACATCACATTGTGACTGCGAGAGTGGTCACATTCAAACTCTGGGTACCAGTTTAATCTGGACGGGTGACGAGAGGCTTGCATCGCTTCTATGGCGGTAATGATCTGCATTTTATTACTTGCAGCTGCTATCGTAGGCAGGCAAAACTCACTCCGCGGCGGCGTGATCTTTTCTTGCGGATTCTCGAAGAAACTCGCTGTGAATATCGATTCGTCGTCCACGGGTATGTGATCATGCCCGACCACTTTCATCTGCTGGTGACGGAACCGGAGGTTGGAGATCCTTCGGTGGTCATGAAGGTGATCAAGGAACGATTTAGCCGACAACTGAATCGTAGGTGGAAACGGAGTTCATCGGCGCAGAGACCTCTATTTGAGGCTCCTGTCGAGCCGTTCTGGCAGAAGCGGTTCTACGATTTCTATGTTTGGAGTGAGCGCAAGCACATGGAAAAGCTGCGTTATATGCATCGCAATCCGGTGAAGAGAGGCCTGGTGGAACGCCCGGAGCAGTGGAAGTGGAGCAGTTATCGGGCATATTGTTTCGGGGAGTCGGGGATGGTCAGAGTGAATTATCAGGAGTGGTTGCTGCAGGTGAAACGTCGTCCGGCAACAAGCTTTGGGGACGATGGTCAGAGTCGCCCACTCATTCGCAAAAAGCGCGAATGAGTGGGGCACCCGGCGGTTGCGCTCACGATCCCGTTTTGGAGCCTTCCGGCCCTATTCTGGGGATTTTGAGTTTAACGGCGATTTATCAACAGTTATCCGTCCCGCGAGGCTTCAATCGCGTTGCCCGGATTTCGGGGACAAGAGTTGCAGGGCAAGCCGGGTCACTGCGCAGGTTTGGGCAATAGGCCCACCTGACGCATAATGCTAGCCGAGTCGTAGTAGTCGCGGTTGCCGGAGAATTTGCCGCCGCGCAGTTCGTACACGCTGGCGCCCCGCACTGAGAACTTTTTTCCGGTCTTGTAGAGTCCCACGTCAGTTCCGCTAAAAACCCATTCGACTGAGCCGCGGTTGCCCATCGAAGTGCTGCTGACGATCTCCAACTTGAAATCAGGCACCCCGGCAAAGAAGCTCGCCGCCATTTTTCGCAGTTCCGGCTGGCCGTGCGCAACCAGCCCGAACGTCACGTCTTCATAGATCACGTCGTCTGTGTATAACGATGCGATCTTGTCGGCATCGTGGGCGTTCCATGCGGCGAAGTTGTTCTGAACGAGTTCGGTGTTCTTGTCCCTCTTGCCCGTCGCCCCAATGCAGCAGACGCTGATGATCACCGCAACAACGATTGCGACCTTCGGTTTCATTTCTCACCCCCAAGTATCCGGCATTGTACATGGGCCAGGCTTCCAGAATGGGATTGTGAGTGATTGTGCGGTGGGGAGCTTCCATCCTTCGCTCTCGCCAGGGTGTAGAATGCATCCGCCTCACTGACGATCAACTATGAAAGGAGGACGTATGCGTCGATCACTGTGGATGTTGGCAATTCCTTTAGGGCTCATCACCGCATGGTCTGTTGTGCGCGTTCAGGCTCAAGGGGACAAGGTTACCTTCGCTGATCCGAATCACGCGAGTTTCACTGAAATGCCGAATGCCGGCAGAGCAGGTGTTTCCTCGGCGACGCTTTGGGGAGATCCAAGTACCGGCGCGGCTGGCACGTACACGAAATTCGTGCCCGGATGGGATGCTGGGTGGCATACCCATACTGCCGATGTATGGATTGTAGGCATTAAAGGGGCGTATCTTTACAAGGACGAAGCTGGCGAGAAGCGCGTAGGGCCCGGTGACTTTCTCCGCGTCCCCGGCGGGCATAAACACTGGAGCGGCGGCGACAAAAAAGAAGGCGCCCTGTTTTATAGCGAAACCTCTGGCAAGTTCGATCTGATCCCGACCAAGTAGATTTAATTGACATGATGGGCATCCGCCCTCGATTTTCCGAGAGCGGAGTGGGACGGGGTGGGTGCCCCAATTCTCGCTGATCAACCGAATCGTGAGTGTAACGGCGATGTTCCGTCAATTGAGAAACCGCCTTGATCGTTTTCGATGCAGTGGTGCGGTCACGCGCGTAGATGTCACCAACGATTCACGATGAAGCGTATGGCGCCGGTTGGAGTTGGACTCTTACACCTGGAGTCCGTCCCAGGACCAGTGTGGGATGCTGAGACCGTTCGGTACATCATCGGCAGACTGGTGATAGCGGGACATCGTCGTCGTGGTCGCCCAGGCGAAATACTGGTGCAGCACCTGTCGCAAAACATCGTCGTTGGCCAGTCCGACATCGGCGAGAGCCTGGTCGAAACAGTCAATCGCACGGCGATTCATCTCATCGTGCTCGCCGTTCCCGCTGTGAATCTTGACGACGGTGGTCTCGTCACCATACGAATCGGAATACGTGGTCGGGCCACCGAGTGCCTCGGCCCAGTAAGCGGCGAGTCGCTCGACATGCTGGGGATGGAAGCCGTGGCTGAACGCATGGGCGACAACCTCGTCGGCCATCACCCGACGATGCCATGCGTCGGCAAGGCGGCGCAGGCCGTCGTTACCACCCGCTGCCTCAAAGACGGTTTGCATTCTGTCCATGTTAACAATCGGCGGCTTTTTGCGTCTCACAGTACCAATGAGCACGATCGCGATGTTGCGCCAACTTTAAGGCCTCAAGACCATTCACGCAATTGCGACTGCCCCACCCTTTTAGTCATCGAAGGGTGGGACAGTCGGCGGTGAGTCTTACGCTGCTTTCTTCATCCGCGATTGCATCTGCTTCATGAAATCGCGCATCTTGGCGAGATGGCCCGGCGAGCGCTTTTCCGTCCACGCCTCATAACGCTCAGCCGCTTTTTCCAGATTGGAGAGGAAGAGTTTGTTGGCCCATTGCTCGCGTCCGGCAGCAATGGTGGGCTTGATCCGCTCCCAGACCCCGAAAAATTCTCCGCTCGTCTCAAAGAACAGGTCTTCGTGCAACAGTCCATAATTAAGTAGTGCGCAAGCTTGCTCCCAGTAGCCCACCACCATCATGAAGTTGGTGCCTCCCTCGGTCCCTGGAGCAGCGATTCGCATCGCCTCTTCCCAGGTATCGGCGAAGCAATTTGCGAAGAACCAATCGCGTGCCTGGCGGAGACGGGGTTCCCGCCGCTCCTCGAAGACCTGCAGGTGAAGTTGGGCTTGTTCAAACGTCGGTTTTGTTGCCATTCGTCTTCTCCTTTTTCCTATTTGTTAATAATGAAGTGACTGCTCGCGGCGCTTTGTTTTCGACCTCACCACTTGGTCGAAATTGAGGATAGATGGATGATAAAACAGTCGGGCAGCGAAGGCGCTAGCCCGCACATTCAGAGTCCCGCCACAAGGTCATGAGTGTAAGAGCGATATTTCGCCAACCATCAATTTGGCATTGCAGCGAAAAGAATATAGAGTCTTACATGTTTCGCGTTGGGGTGGTCTTTTCCGTTGTTGCTTCTGTGCCTTGCCTCTTCCACGGTCGGCTACACCGATGAGAAACAATCAACAGACAACAAACGGGGAAGTATCGTTGACGGAATACGTACAACAACCCCGCTTTGGCCATTGGGGAGTCCACACAACTAGTTTACAACCGATTGCATAACGCAATCAGCACCGCGCGGGTGTGCCGCGTAAGCAAAGGAAGCGGGTATGGCTAAGCTCGTGTTCGGAATGAATCAGTCCCTAGACGGCTACGTCGATCATATGGCGTTTGCGCCAAGCCCCACGCTCTTCCGCCACTTCATCGAGGAGGCTCAGGGGCAGGCGGGCAGTGTCTACGGTCGCCAAATGTATGAGGTCATGCGTTATTGGGACGACGATCACGTTGAATGGAATGCAGAGGAACGCGCCTTCGCGGCGGCGTGGCGGAAGCAGCCGAAATGGGTCGTCTCGCGCTCGTTGAAGTCGGTCGGGCCCAACGCCAGGCTTGTTGGGGATGATCTTGAGGGCACGATCCGCGAGCTGAAGGCCGAGCGCGCTGGGGAGATCGAAGTTGCTGGCCCGGCCTTGGCGCACAGCCTCACCGAACTTGGGCTGATCGATGAGTATCGAATCTACCTGCACCCCGTCGTGCTTGGTCACGGCAAGCCATATTTCGCCGGACCCCGGCCGCCGCTCCGCCTTATGACGATTGATCGAATTGGCGACGATGTGATCAGGTTGACCTACGTTCCTGCGTAATCTCGCGCCTCGCCGGATGGAAAGCGCCGCTTAGGCGATCAGAGCCGCAACGAAAATTGTTTCGCAGACAACTTGCGCAGGATGCACATACAGATTCTAACCGCGAACTACTGGGAGCATAACTGCCGCTAACAGATAGATCAGAAGCCGGTCTGCGAACGGGATGCTTTTCAGAAATCAACAATCAAAAAATTGACAATCAACAATCGCAAATCCCCTGTGCTACCCTGACCAGACCATGGTTGACGCTGCAACGTTGCGCAAACATTTCCTGAGCGACAAGGTCGCGCACTTTACCGAGTCCGTGATCCGCGAGATGACGCGGCAGGCGATGCTTCATGGCGCCATCAACCTCGCCCAGGGATTTCCGGATTTTCCCGCTCCCGCCGAAATCAAAAAAGCGGCTCAGGAAGCGGTTGCCAATGACGTGAATCAATACGCGATCACCTGGGGCGCGAAGAGTCTGCGGAACGCGATTTCCCGGCGCATGAAGGATTGGCGTGGGATGAACGTCGATCCTGAAACCAACGTCACCGTGTGCTGCGGTTCGACCGAGGCGATGATTTCGACATTGCTCGCGATCTGCAACGCCGGCGACGAGGTTGTGATCTTCGAGCCTTATTACGAAAACTACGGACCTGACTCGGTCCTCTCTGGAGCCAAGCCGCGTTTTGTGAAGTTGCGTCCGCCCTCGACTGCGGACGGGGAGTGGACCTTCGATGAGCGCGAATTGCGCTCCGCATTTCACGGCCACACCAAGGCGATCATTCTTAATACTCCGAACAATCCCACGGGCAAGGTTTTCACCCGGGCCGAACTGGAGCTGATTCGCGATCTCTGCGTCAAGTACAACGTAGTCGCGGTTACCGACGAAATTTACGAACATATCCTTTACGACGGCACCACCCACATCCCGATGGCGACGCTCGACGGCATGGAAGACCGAACCGTGACCATCAACGGCATGTCAAAGACCTACAGTGTCACGGGATGGCGCGTGGGATGGACCATCGCCCCGGCCACCATCACCAACGCGATTCGCAAGGTGCATGATTTTCTGACCGTGGGCGCCCCCGCTCCATTGCAGGAAGCGGGCGCGGCGGCGCTGGAATTGCCGTCAAGTTATTACGAAAAGCTGGCTTCGGGTTATCGTGCACGTCGCGATCGGCTGGTTCCGGCGCTGGAAGAGGCGGGATTTACCTGCTTCCGTCCTCGTGGCGCTTACTATGTGATGACCGACATCAGCGCTTTCGGCTACGACGATGATGTGAGCTTTACCCGCTACCTGGTGAAAGAGATTGGCGTCGCCGCAGTGCCGGGCTCGAGTTTCTACAGCAACGCCCGCGATGGAGCGCGGCAGGTGCGGTTCGCGTTCTGCAAGCGCGACGAGACGCTGGATGAGGCGGCGCACCGGTTGAAGAAACTGCGGAAGAATTAACCAGGAAGGACACGAATTTGCACGAAGGACGTGCATCAACTCCACCACAGAGGGCACTGAGGTTCACGGAGTACTCTGGGTGGACAGTCCAAACTACGAAGGATTACAAAGAACCGGCGTAGCACCTGTCGTTTTTCTTTCCCCGTGTACCTCTGTGCCCTCCGTGGTTGACGCGTTTGACTGCTGCATTCACAGCTATCTGAGGTATACTGCGCCAAGAAGAAATCTCCTGAGGATGCGATCATGTCTGTGAGGATGGCTGACGAGGTATCAACGCAGGTTCCGGCTGACGATTTCCACGCGCTTGAAGAAAAAGTTTATCGCACTATAGAGCTATACAAGTCTGCCCGGGAGGCGCGAGCCGCGGCCGAACGCGATTCCCAGCGTCTGCGGGAGCAGCTTGAGGAGCGGGAAGAGGAAGTGGAGACCATGCGCCGCGAAATGGTCCAGCTCAAGCGCGAGCGCGAAGAGATTCGCGGCCGGGTGGAGAAGATGCTTGCCCAGATCGACGCCATTGCGGAAGAGCAGGTCGCAAGCTAACCGCCGGGCGCGGCATCGGCACGCTGCGCGCAGGCCCGCGCAGGACAAACTCGGGAGTACAATATGGCGACTGCTACCAAACACCCTCCAGTGAAAGACCCGAGCAACAGCGCGGTGCGGGTTGAGATTTTTGACCAGGCTTACAACCTGCGCGGCTCCGATGCAGACTACATTCTGAAACTGGCGGAGTACGTGGACGCCAAGATGCGCGCCGTGGCCGAGCAGACGCACACGGTTGATACAGCACGTTTGGCGGTACTTGCCGCTCTCAACATCGCCGACGAATTTCACCTCCTGAAACGCAAGGCGGAGGGCGGGAACCCTGATTATTCCAAACGCGCACAACATCTTTCCGCCGCTCTGGACGAAGTGCTCGACGAAAAGCGCCGCCGCGGATAGCCCTGCCCTTACCAAAGTTGCTGGCAAACCGACTGCCATCTTTTTGCGTGTCCCCCCTTGCGAATCCCGCCTCGTTTGCCTAGCATCAAAACCGTAGCCGGCCTGCGACGTTGGTGATGGTAGCAACCGATTTTTGAACCAATGCCGAATGAACGGGGACTCGACTCGATTAAGTTTTGATCCGGTGTGCTGTTCCGCCAAGCGGAAATGCCTAATGGGTCTCGGCGGGTTCCCACCGTCTTGAACGGGTTCATTCTCGGCCTACCACACGGCAAAGTGGGTCGGCATACTTCTTGCTAGCTTCTCTCCTGCTAAACTTGTGGTAACAATCAGCAGAACTCTGCATCTAAAGAATTAAGTGTTTCCACGACTGCTTCATCTCGGAAATTTCAATCTGCCCACTTATGGATTCCTGGTCGCGCTGGGGGTTCTGGTCGGGCTTTGGATCAGCGTGCGCAACTCGCAACGCGAGGGAATCAATCCCGATGACGCCTGGAACTTCGGCATCCTAGTCGTACTCAGCGGCATTGTCGGGGCCAAGGTGCTGTACATCGTCAATGACTGGAGCACCTACAAAGCGCATCCCGGGGATATTTTTTCCCTGAGCACGTTGCAGGCGGGCGGAGTGTTCTCCGGCGGCCTGATCGGGGCATTGATTGCCGCGGTCTGGTACATCCGCAAGCAGCACATGCCGGCGCTGGCAACCTGTGACGCTTTTGCTCCCGGCCTGGCCCTGGGCCACGCCATCGGACGCGTGGGTTGTTTTGCCGCCGGTTGCTGCTGGGGCAAGGAGACGCACCATTTCTGGGGAGTGACCTTCACCAACCCACTGGCGCAGCAACTGGTCGGGACACCGTTAGGGGTGGCGCTGGAACCAACCCAGCTGTTTGAGTCGGCAGTCGAGCTGGCGAATTTCTTCCTGCTGATGTGGATGTTGAAGAAGAAGAAATTCGATGGGCAGGTGTTTGCCGCTTATCTGTTCCTGTATGGCATCGCACGCTACTTTCTGGAATTTTTGCGCGCCGACCCTGGGCGCGGCGAGGTCTTCGGTGGCCTCATGACGGGAACGCAACTGATCTCGATCGGGCTGGTGGTCCTGGCAGGGATCATCTGGTATTTCCGCAGCTCGGTCGCGAAAAGGGCTGTGCCGGTGGCGGCGCGGTAAGCTTCCCCCGCAGTTCGCAGACGATGGACCTGTGCTGTAATCTCGAAGCCGCCGAGATTTTCGCCTCTCTCCTCACTTGGCAATTGGCAAGCGAAAATTGACAATGTTTCCTGAGTGCCCGAGTTCCCCAAAATTCTGATTCCTTCGGCGGATGATTCCGGCAAGCGGCTCGATCAGTATCTTGCGTTGCAACTTCCTGATACCAGCCGTGCCCGGGTGCAGCAGCTCATAGAAGAAGAAAAGGTCCGCGTCAATGATGAGCCTGCCAAGGCATCACTGCGTTTGAAGGGCGGAGAACGCATCGCGGTGCTTGGAGAAGTGCAGCTTCCGCCGTTGCGCGCCATTGCGGAAGATATCCCTCTGAACGTGGTGTACGAAGACAACGATCTCGCCGTGATCAACAAGCCTGCGGGCATGATGGTGCACGCAGGGGCAGGCGCCAGCGAAGACGAGCGGAATCGGGGCACGCTGGTAAACGCCTTGCTGCATCGTTTCCGGGCGCTCTCAGACGTGGGGGGCGAACTCCGGCCCGGAATCGTGCATCGCCTGGACAAAGACACCAGCGGGTTGATCCTGGTCGCAAAAAATGATGAAGCGCATCGGCGGCTGGCCGAGCAGTTTTCCGGACGCCAGGTGAAGAAGACCTATATCGCCCTGGTGCACGGCTGGCCGAAACAGGACCGGGGAACCATAAATGCGAGCATCAGCCGCGACCTGGTGCGGCGTACTCGCATGACTACGCGGCGCGCGTCCGGAAGGGAAGCGATCACGCACTACACGGTGAAACAGAGAATCGAGTCCCGCTACGGCAAGTTCACCCTGCTGGAACTACAGATTGATACCGGGCGCACGCACCAGATCCGCGTCCACCTGTCGTCGTTGGGACATCCGGTCGCCGGAGATACCTTATACGGCGCTCCGGGGGAAATGAAGTCCAGAACCGGCAAGGTCGCGCTGGAGAGAAATTTTCTGCACGCCGCTGCCCTGCGGTTTGAACACCCGATGAGCGGGGAGGCCTTGTCATTCTCGTGTGAGTTGCCGGAGGAGTTGCAGGAGTTTCTCAGGAAAATCCAGAGCTGACTTGAGGGGCCATGGGTGCTGAATTTCCTCAGACGCGAGTCTCACAAGCTGCATCTTAAGGGCCGTGCTCAAACGACTCCTTGCCTGCGCGGGTTTATCTCTGCTTCTTGCGGGATGCACGCAGCAGAAAACGCCCGACCAGATCCGGCAGGAAACCGCGGAAGCCACCGCCAAGCTCAAGACGAACGCCAAGGCCGTCGTGCAGGGCGTGCGCGAAGGTCTGAAGGCGGGGCAGTTGGTGGACCTCAATTCCTCTTCCAGGGATGACCTGCTCAAGCTTCCCGGCCTGACCGACGACCAGGCTGACCGCATCGTTGCAGGACGCCCTTATGCGAGTACTCGGGAGCTTGTCTCGCGGCGCATTATTCCCGAAGCCGAGTACAACCGGATCAAGGGCAACATCGAAGTCAAGAAATAGCTACTGGAAGGTATTGCAGCTTCCAATCTCGCCATCTCTGAATCCACGCTGAAACCATTGGGCACGCTGCGCCGACGATCCATGCGTAAACGAGTCAGGGTTCACCTGGCCGGTCGACATCTTCTGCAAGCGATCATCCCCGACCGCAGCCGCAGCGCGCAGTGCCGAGTCCACATCTCCGGATTCCAGCAGGTTGCGCTGCTGCGTGGAATGGGCCCAGATTCCAGCGAAGCAATCGGCCTGCAACTCGAGGCGAACTGAATACTGGTTTTGCGTCTGCGGGTTCTCCTCCATCGCCTCATGCACCTTGCCTTCGATACCCAGGACCTTCTGCACGTGATGGCCGATCTCGTGCGCGAGCACATAGGCTTCGGCGAATTCGCCCGGCGCGCCGAATCGCTGTCTCAGTTCGTCGTAGAATCCGAGATCGATGTAGACCTTTTCGTCCTCGGGACAATAAAACGGGCCGGTCGCCGAGCGCGCCAGTCCGCAGGCCGAATCGATGGCATTGCGGAACAGCACCAGCTTGGCATGACGATACTGCGTGCCCTGCTCGGGCAGGATTTTTTCCCAGGTAGCCTGCGCATCGTTGAGCACAAAGGTGACAAACTCGACCAGCGGCTTTTCGGCTTGATCGCGCGCGGGATCAGGCTGGCTGATCGATTGTCCGCCGCCGGCCGAACCGGTTCTCGCAGAGGACAATCTTTCCCGCCTGGGCCGCGGCGATTGCCATGGGCCCGTGCATCGAATTGGGAGTGGCCACGTCTACCATGTCAATGTCGGGCCTGCGAATTGCTTCTTGCCAATCGCTGGCAGTCTCCTGCCATCCCCAGCGGGTTGCCATCTCGTCAAGCCGCGCCTGGTTGCGCCCGCAGATCAGTTTCCGTTCGACTTCATATTCGAGATCGAAGAAGTGTCCAACCTGGTGGAAGGCATTGGAATGCGCTTTTCCCATGAAGCCAGAGCCGATCATCGCGACACTCAGTTTGGTTTTAGCCATAGGCGTCGTGATTTTACCGGACACATGCGGGTGACCGAGAACTCGCGCGCTCGCGAGGAGGGAAAGCGGGCTCTACTCGTTCTTCCCCCTTCGGGAATCTGTATCCACAAAGAACGTTCACCGCGCACTGAACTCTTCTCCCCTCCGTGCTATACATCGCTTTTGGCCCCGTCACCGGGCTGGATCCCATTTCATCCGGCAGGTGACGCCATGTCTCGTCTTCTCGTTCTGTTCGTTCTGTGCGGTTCTGTTCTGGCGCAGGATGCCTCCACCGGCGCGCTTCGCGGCACCGTTAGCGACTCTTCCGGAGGGCGCATCTCGACAGGTTCGGTCGTTCTGGTCAACTCCGCGACTTCTGTGCGGTACTCGGCCTTCACCGATGACCAAGGACAGTATTCCTTCCAACTGATTCCACCCGGGGACTACGTCGCGCGCGCCGAATCGCACGGCATGTCCGCGCAAGTCTCGCCGCCATTGAAGATCGAAGTGGGCGCAGCCGTGGAGCTAAACTTCACACTCTCCATCGCCGGGGCGCAGGAGTCGGTCACCGTCTCCGGCGCGCCGCAACTGGTGGATACCCAGCCCACGGCGATCTCCTCGATCATTGACGAACGGGCCATCAGCGACCTGCCGCTCAACGGGCGCCGCTTCACCGACCTGGCCCTACTGGCCCCCGGTGTGACTCAGGATCCCCGCGGGCTCACCTCGGCCTCCAACGGTGACCTGGCATTCGGCGGCATTCGCGGCTACCAGTCCAGCTATCTTGTGGACGGAGCGGACAACAACAACGCATTTTTCTCCCAGGCCCGCGGACGTTACCGGGCTCCCTACCAGTTTTCCAATGAAGTGGTGCAGGAATTTCGGGTCTCGTCGAACACCTACGGAGCGGAACTCGGCCGCGCTGGCGGTGCGGTGGTGAACGTAGTCACCAAGTCAGGATCGAATCACTATCATGGCTCCGCGTTTTATTACGTACGCGACAGCCTGTTCAATGCCCAGCATCCGTTCACCGATACCAAGCCGGAAGACCGGCAGCAGCAGTTCGGTTTCACCATCGGCGGGCCCATCAAGCGCAATCGCGCCTTCTTCTTTGCCGGGTTTGATCAACACATCTTTCGCATTCCGACGATCGTGCGATTCCTGGATGGCAGTTCCAAGGTAGTGCCGCAAAAGGGACTGGAACCTCTGTACCACGGGGATTACGAAGAGAGCGATAAGGCCCTGGTCTTTGCCACAGCAGACCAGCTTTCGGCTATGGCCGGAAGCTACCGCTCCGAGTTGCTGGGCAATGCCGCATTCTTAAAAGCGGATGTATCGCTCACCCCCAGGCACTACCTGTCGACGCGGATCAGCACCTCGCGTTACTTCGGCGTGAACAACGTGTTCTTCGATCCTGCCAGCCCGATCACTACTTACGCGATCAGCGACAACGGAGAAGAGGATGTAACAACGGAGAGCGCCTCCCTGTCGTTGACCAGCAATCTCTCGTTCCGCACAGTCAGCCACTTTCGGGCGCAGTTCTCGCGCGATCTGCAGCAGTCCACCAGCAATTCACAGCAGGCCCTGACCCGCATCGCCAGCATCATTGACGGCTTCGGCCGCTCCACGATCCTTCCTCGCCAGACCCGCGAGCACCGTCTGCACCTGACCGAAACCATCAGCGTGCAAGGCGGGCGTCACGCGTGGAAGTTCGGCGGCGATGTTCTGTTGACCTGGATCCAGAATTACTTTCCGTCGCTTTCCGGCGGGGAATACATTTTCGACGATATCAAGCTCAACCCGTTCACTTTCGAGCCCATGCTGGGCGGTATGCAAACCACTCCGCTGCGCGCCTATGCGCATGGAACAGCGCGCTACTACATCCAGAATTTCGGCAGCTACACGAATCACCCCGATACCAACGAGTACGCGGGATTTGTGCAGGACACGGTGCGCATCACGTCCCGTCTCGCGTTAAACCTGGGCTTGCGCTATGACCTGCAGACCTTCTCGACCGCGGGACTGGTGAGCAATCCGCTGTGGCCCGATTCCGGCAAGGTACCGCGAAATACCAACAATTTCGCGCCGCGGATCGGCTTGGCCTATTCCATCGGCGACCAGCGTCCGCTGGTGATCCGGGCAGGGTATGGGTGGTTCTATACTCGCATTCCGCAGATCTATACCTCCGCTGTGGCCACCGATAACGGGCTGAGCGCCACCAGCCTTATCCTCGATAACACCGACGCTTACGAGCACGAGATCTTCCCCCAGTATCCCAATCCGCTGGTCAGCTGTGAGCCGGGGGCGAGTTCCTGTGCCCCTCCCGCCAGCATTGCAAATTTTCTTCAGAGCGACTTGACCGCCTTCGCCAGGAATTTTCGGACCCCGAAGGTGGAGCAGGCCAGCCTCAACCTCGAGCGTGAAGTGGCGCACCGCCTGGCGGTGGGCGTCTCATACATGTATGTGCATGGCGAAAACCTGATTCGCGGCCGCGACATGAACCTTCCAGAGCCGACTGAGGTTACCTATCCGGTTTACGATCCCACAGGCACGACCTTTCTGAACCAGTACTTTACCGTGCCGAGTTTTTCGCAGTGGCAGTTCTCGCGGACGCTGAGCTGTCCATTTCCACCTTGTATTGACCCGCTGGTGCGTCCCATCCCGCAGGTTGACGCCATCAACGTGTTTGAAAGCGCCGCCAGCAGCGTCTATCACGGAGCGACATTTTCGGTGCAGCGCCGCATGACCGACGGGCTATACTTCCGGCTCGCCTACACGTTTGCGCACGCGATCGACAACGGGCAGGATGCCCTGGTGGCCGGACGGCCGGTGGTGGTGCAAAACTCCTATGCCGCCAACTCCGAACGGGGATCGAGCGTCACCGATCAAAGGCACCGCTTCGCGCTGTCCTGGGTCGCGACTCCGCGCCCATTCGATCGCAGCCATCCCCTGCTCGGGAGCTTCTTCAATCACTGGAAGTTTTCCGGTGTGGTCACCGTGGGCAGCGGGCGTCCGGTGGACGCGCGCATGTACGGCGACCCCAACCAGGATGGCAACACTTCGAACGATCGTTTGCCGGGGTATGGGCGCAACGCGTTCACCGGTCCCGACTACGCCACCACCGATATGCGGGTGACCCGGCGCCTGTTTACCCGCGATCGTTGGAAATTGGACTTGATGGTCGAATCTTTCAATCTTCTGAATCGCGACAACCGACGGGTCCAGATCACCGACGACAGCTTTCTGAATGCGGCCGGCGACTTCGTCCAAGTGAGTAAACGTATTGGAGTCAACTACTTCCCGGGACAATACCGGGTCCCGGCGAGCTTTACCAAGGCCACCGACGCCTATGCTGCGCGCCAGGTGCAGTTCGCCCTCAAGGTCGTTTTTTAGTCAGAGAGCTGTGTTTTATGAGGAATAACATCTGATGTATGTACAAAAATTGAACAATATCGCTTGACTTGCCCGCCGAACCTTGTAATAACTAACGGGGTCCAATCGGGACTGGTTTGGGGGTGTAGTACGGGTGGCCGAAGTCAGAATTCAAGAGGGCGAGTCCCTCGAAAATGCTTTGCGGCGTTTCAAGCGCAAGGTGCAACAGGAAGACATCATCAAGGAGGTCAAGCGGCACTCCTTCTACCTAAAGCCGGGCGAAAAGAAGCGCGTGAAAGAAGCGCTGGCCCGCAAACGTAGCCGCAAAAAGGCACGCAAGGAACAGGACTAGCAGTGTTGGGCCGCCTCCCTTCCCCGGAGTCGGCCCATTGCTTTATCCGATGGCCCCGCGTAGGACATCGGACTTCTTCTTTATTTTCGCGTGGTCAGCAGTGCTCCACCATCGCTGCGCGGGGATGGCGGACGGGCCGAATCCAGGGGTTTTCCAAGGGGCAAAAATTGAGGGGGTGGCACCTCTGCGCGTTCTCGCGCCAGTAGCGCCTACTGGCGTCGCGTGGGTGTGGAGGATCGGGGTGAAGGGAGCATCTCTCAATGGAATTCCAGGACAAGATTCTCAAGTGCATCGATTGTGGGGCTGACTTCGTCTTTACAGCTGGGGAGCAGCTGTTTTTTCACGACAAGCAGTTCAAGAACGAACCTAAACGTTGTAAGACTTGCAAAGCGAAGCGCGTCTCGGTGTTGGGGGCAGCACCGGCGCAATCCAACGGTGGCTTCGCCAAAGTCGAAACCAGAACCGTTTGCTCCAATTGCGGCAAGGACACTACGGTGCCATTCAAACCTACACAGGGCCGTCCAGTGTTTTGCCGGGAGTGTTTCCAAAGCAGGCGGCAGATGGCGACAGCCTAAAATTTAGCGCGAAACTTAACCCGGAAAATCGGAGTGCGTTCTAGCTTGCCTTCCTCCCGCCCTCGCGATTTGGACTGGGGGCGTGTTGGCCAGAAGGCTCTTTGATCTGGCTGATATGGTGTTTCTCGTCTTCGTGGCGCACCAGTAAGGCCTCGATCTGACGCAGCAGGTCGTCGGTGCCGACGGGTTTCACCAGCAGCGATTGCGCGCCCTCCTGCTTCCAGTGCCCGCTGCTTTGCGGGTACGCGGTGAGCATCGCGGTCGCCGGATTGTAAGGCTGCTTGCGTGCTTCCCGCACCACGTGAAAGCCGGCATCTTCGGTCTCCATGCGGGCGTCGGTGATAACGAGCTGGTAGACGTGCTCGCCCAGCTTCTGCACCGCTTCCTGGGCTGAGGCGGCGGTGTCCACTTCGAAGTGGTTCAGTTCCAGGACCGCCTTGAGGGTCAGCAAAACAGGGAGGTCGTCGTCCACCAGAAGGATGCGCCGCTTCATAAAGCACCTCGTAAACCGGGCAGCGGCTCCTCGCCCCTGCCCACTCAGTGTACTCCAACCGAAGAGCTGAATCACCCGCCATCCAGCCCTCCGAGACCTACGTTACTATAGATAAGTGGGAAGCTTTTACGTAGAGAATTTCGGGTGCCGCGCCACCCAGGCGGACGGCGCGGCCATTGAGCGGCAGCTCGAGCAACGAGGCTGGCAACGCGCTCATGGCGCCTCCGAAGCCAGGCTGGTCGTACTGAATACCTGTACCGTCACCGCGGCCGCGGACCAGGACGCACGAGCCGCGATCCGGCGCATTCACCGTGCGAATCCCGGTTGCGAGATTGTGGTGACGGGTTGTTATGCTCAACGCGCACCCCAAGAGATTTCTGCGCTGCCCGGGGTCACGCGCGTCATCGGCAATTCGCACAAGCACGTGCTGGCCGAGTTGATCTCGCCGAACCAGCAGCAGGTTGCTCGCTCCTCTCCGAGTGAGAATGCTTTTGTTTCGTTGCACGAGTTGGTGAAGCCGGCGCAAGAGATGCCGGTATTTGTCTCCGATATCTTTGCCCATACCGAACTGCTGGCAGCGCCCGTGTTCGATGCCGCGAATGAGCGGACGCGTCCTAACCTCAAGGTGCAGGACGGATGCGATAATCGCTGTTCTTTCTGCGTCATTCCCTATGTGCGCGGGCATAGCCGGTCGCTTCCCATAGAGCGCGTTCTTGCCGAGGTGAACACGTTGGTGGATGCCGGATATCGCGAGGTGGTCATCTCCGGAATCAACCTGGGACGCTGGGGCCGGGACCTTGGCGACGCAGGTTTCGAAGATCTGGTTCGGGCAATCCTCGATCGCACGGCGCTCGAAAAGCTTCGCATCAGCTCGGTCGAGCCGATGGATTGGAGCAATGAGCTTATCGCCCTGGTGGCGGGTTCGGCGCGGATTGCCAAGCATGCTCATGTCCCGATGCAGTCGGGAAGCGATCGCGTGCTGCGGCTGATGCACCGCAAGTACCGTCCCTGGCATTATCGCGAAAAGATTCTTAAGATCCGGGCGGCGATGCCGGCTGCGGCGATCGGCGCCGATGTCATGGTCGGCTTTCCGGGTGAGAGCGACCAGGATTTTGAAGAAACGCGCCAGTTGATCGAAGACCTGCCGTTCACTTATCTGCACGTGTTCACCTATTCGGCACGGCCGGGCACTCCAGCGGCTTCCATGGGCGAGCAAGTTCCGGGCTCCCTTGCTCGCGAACGCAATCGGGTGTTGCGAGACCTGGCGACGAGGAAGAAGCTGGAATTTATGGCGAGCTTTATTGGACAAACTGTCGAGGCAATCACGCTCAGGAGCGCAGGCGACCTGGAAGCGCAGCATTATACCGAAGGACTCACCGAGAATTACCTGAAGCTGCGCCTGCGCGAGCGGCACGAAGGGAATCGCTGGATCACGGCCCGCATCGAGAGCGTCGAGGACGGCGCACTCATAGGCAGGATCGAGTCTTAGAGAAGCGGGTCCCCGTTTTTTCGCGCTTTCCGCGAAGGGTTCGCATAACCATTCTTTTCGTCCCTGCGAATTTCCGCAGTCCTGTTGACCTTGCAGTCCACGGATTGGCACAATACCCAACCGCTGTTTTCGGCGAATCGCGTTGAGAGTCCATCTACTGGAGAACAAATGCCTATTCGGTCCCTTGTAGTTTCCCTCGTTATTCTGCTCACCGCAGTCGCAGCGTCGGCCCAATCCAAACCCAACGTCATCGCCATCAACGGCGGACGCAACGCCGTTTACGTTGGCAAGCCTGATTTGTCTCATCCTGCAGCCCGTCCCAGCGCCGGGCTGGTCACCATCTACAGCAATCTCGGCACTGGCAGCAATGTCTATAACGGAATCGCGGGCACCGGCGTTCTCGGACAGAACGTCCCCGGCATGCTCTATCCCGAGTGGCTTGCCTACTCCTTCGTTCCCACCGCGGACCACATGATTACGCAGGTCCAGCTTGGTGTGACCTGGGTGCAGGGCCCGAACGGAGTGATTTTCAGCATCACCGCCGACAACCCCAGTGGCGGCCCCGGTCAGCCATTCAAGTCGGTGCGCCTGGCCAACCTGCCAGTCTTTGGCACCTGCTGCACTCTGCAGACGGTGAACTTGACCACTCCCATTCCAGTTACGGCGGGAACGAAATACTGGCTGGTGGTTCGAACCCCCGACAAGAACCAGACCACCTGGGCGGTGTGGAACGACAACTTCAACGAACTTAACGGACAGCTCTGGAACAACCTCGGCTTCGGCTGGCTTGATGAAGGCATGCAGGCGCAGGGCGCCTTCGGGGTCTTCGGGCTGTAATTTTTGACAGGATGGTTGCTGCAGGTCTCGCTTCCGAGACCTGCGGTGCCATCTGCAGCAAACTGCTCCCCATCGCCTCGCATCCCATTTGGCGATGCCCACTACCAACTCTCACAGACAAAATGACGACCTGCACGGCAATGCTCCCGACCAGTGCAGTGTCGTCCTGCTGCTGGTGGATGTCATCAACGACCTCGATTTTCCGGACAACGACAACCTGGTGCGCGAGTCCGAGCCATTGGCCGAACGCATCCTGGGGCTGAAACAACGCTGCCGCGCCGCCGGCATTCCGACGCTTTATGTGAACGACAACCGCGGCCGCTGGCGCTCGGATTTTTGCGCCGTGGTGCGGGAATGCTCGCGTCCGGGAGCGCCCGGCCGAACCATGGTCGAGCGTTTAACGCCCGCAGATCAGGATTACGTTGTCCTCAAGCCCAAGCACTCGGCGTTCTACGCCACCCCGCTGGACATCTTGCTCGAACACATCGGCGTAAAGACCATTATCCTGGCGGGAGTGACTACCAACGCCTGTGTCATGATCACCGCCAGCGACATCTACATCCGCGACCTGAAACTGTACGTTCCCCAGGATTGTGTCGCCGCTTTGACCGATGACGATCAAAGAGATGCACTGGAACTCATGCACAAGAACTTTGGGGCCGACATTCGACCTTCTGGAGAGTTGGACCTGCCAGCGCTTGTTGGCAGGGACACCCGGCTGGAGTAGTTCCTCTTCGGATCCCGCCTATAAATAGTTTCGTAAAGCGTGACGGTTTTTCCCGAGCTTTGGCGCATTGCGTAGTGACGGCCAGGTTCCCCCAGCCTGGCGGGCCAGTCGCTTTACCCAGCACCGCTAAAACCAAAGCTGCATCCCAGGGAGGGATTCATGCAAAAGCTGCGTTCCAGCTTGACGAGCGTTCTCGTAATTCTGCTTTTTGCCGTAGGTGGGGCCGTACTTCAAGCCCAGACCTACACCACGCTGTATAGCTTCGGTAGCGTCAGCGGTGATCCGAGGAATCCGACAACCAACGGACTCATGTCGCAAGGCCGGGACGGAAATCTCTACAGCACTACGACGTTTGGCGGTTCAACCAACACCGGGGCCGCCTTCAAGATCACCACCTCGGGAGCCTTGACCAAGTTATTTGACTTCACCAATACGCCGGTCGGCGGTTTGGACCTGGGTTTTGATGGAAACCTATATGGCACGACCACAGGCGGCGGGACGTTCAATGTCGGCACGGTGTTCAGGATCACGCCCGGCGGACAGTTGACGACGCTGTGGAACTTTACCAGCGGCACCGATGGCGCCGGTCCTTTATATCCCCCGTTTCAAGGCCAGGACGGCAACTACTATGGGACCAACCCCAACGTCCGTACCGGGGACTTTGGCCGCGTGTACAAGATGACCCCGGCGGGAGTGCTGACGGTGCTCGGAGCTTTCGATGGTAATAACGGCAACAACCCGAATCTGCCGGTGCAGGCCGCCGATGGGAACTTTTATGGTACGGCGCGCTTTGGCGGGGTCAATGGATTTGGATGCCAGATCGGGTGCGGCACTCTATACAAGATCTCACCCAGCGGCACGATTACGCCCTTACACAGTTTTGCAGGGTATCCCAGCGACGGCGCCGATCCTCGCGGAGTGCTGGTGCAAGGCAACGACGGCAACTTTTATGGAACGACGTATGCCGGGGGCGCCAACAACCTTGGCAGCATCTTCAAGATGACTCCCTCCGGGCAACTGACCATCTTGTACAGCTTCTGCTCGGCGGCGGGATGCGTTGATGGAAAGAACCCGTACGTCGGCTTGATCGCTGGAACGGATGGCAATTTGTACGGCACATCGCAAGGTGGGGCGCACAATGCGGGAGCGATCTTCAAAGTGACTCCGACGGGCACCTTCACGACGCTTTATAGTTTTTGCAATGTGAGCGGTTGCGCCGACGGCTTCTTCCCGCAAACACCGCTCATGCAGCATACCAACGGGAAACTTTATGGCGTCACCGAGTCGGGCGGCGCGAACGGATTGAATGGTGGAGTGTTCTACAGCGTTGACCTCGGCCTGAAGCCGTTCGTTAACCTGATCACTTGGACTGGCAAGGTAGGCAAGACGGTCGAGATCCTGGGACAGGGTTTCACCGGGACGACCTCGGTTTCATTCAACGGGACCGCCGCGACGTTCACCGTTTCCTCGGACACCTATCTCACCGCAACCGTTCCAACTGGAGCGACCACGGGATTTGTGACGGTGAACACGCCGGGAGCGGCTTTAAAGAGCAACCGGAAGTTCCTGGTTTCCCCCTCCATTCTGAGCTTCAGTCCTACCAGCGGAACGGTTGGCACCGCTGTGATTATCGCGGGAAATAGCCTTACCGGCGCTACCCGGGTGACTTTCGGAGGCGTGCGAGCGGTCACCTTTTCCGTGGATTCGGATATGCAGATCACCGCAAGCGTTCCCACCGGGGCGAAGACCGGGAAGATTCAGGTGACCACGCCGGGTGGTACGGCGTCCAGTTCGGGGACTTTTACTGTGCTGCCGTGATCATGCGGATTGGCGCCGGGCCACGAGTTGCTCGATGCGGCTGAGGACCTCGTCTTCCGAGAGGTTGGTCGAATCGATCACGATGGCGTCTGGCGCGGCGACTAAAGGGGAGGCGGCGCGGGTGCGGTCACGGCGATCGCGCTCGCGCAGTTCGGTGGCGGAGAGTTCGGCGGCCCGGCCGGAAAGTTGCTGCTGCTGCAAACGGCGCTGCTCTCGGACGACCGGGTCAGCATCGAGAAAAACTTTCACCTCGGCGTCGGGAAAGACTTTGGTGCCGATATCGCGGCCCTCCATCACAATGCCACCATGGATGCCGAGTTCCTGCTGACGCGCAACCATCCATTCACGGACCTGGGGATGAACCGAGACGCGGGAAGCGCCCTCGGTGACGTCGGTCTCGCGGACGCGGGCGGTGACATCCTTGTTGTCGAGCAGGACGCGGTTGCCGGCCAGGCTGGGCTCGATATGAATGCGTGAATCGCGGGCCAGCTTGAGGAGCGCGGGTTCATCGTCAAACGACACATCCCACTGAATCGCTTTCAGCGCGAGCGCACGGTACATGGCGCCGCTTTCGAGGTTCACATACCCGAGCTTGCGGGCAAGGCGCGAGGCGATGGTGCTCTTGCCGGCTCCGGCCGGGCCGTCAATGGCGATGATCAGTTTGCGGTCGGGCATGAAGTTACAGATTCTACTAGTACGCGGTACCGAGTACCTAGTACCGAGTACCGAGTACCGAGCGGATGGACGGTTCGGTCTGAAGACGGCTGTTTAAGGATTAAGGATATTAGGCGCGGCGCACGCGCTCTTGCGGGGCCGGGGCGGGGGCAATCTGGATCAGGTTGCGGTTGCCGACGTTCAGGAAATGCAGTTCGCGGGCGGCGAGCAGGGCGTTGACTGCTTCTTTCACCCGCGAGCGCGGCACGAAGTTGCCGAAGAAGCTTTCCAGTTCCTGCATGTCGGCCGCACCCACGCAATCGAGATACTTTGACAACAACGCCGAGAGCGCTTCGCCTACGGACAGGCCGATGCCCTCACGGACCGCGTCGGGCGCCCAGCGATAGAGTACGTCCCACGACGCGCCTTCTGCCTGGTTGTAATCCACTCGCGTGATGCGCAGCTTCGACCAGAGTTCGCTGAGCGCGTGGTCCAGAGCCGCGGCGGAAATGCCTTTGCCGAGCGTTTGCCGAAGCTTCTCTTTCGAGATCGGCCCTTCACGGCGGATGGCCTCGAAGGTATCGCACGCGAGTTGCGAGTATGGAGATCGCGGGCCCGGCTTGGGCGACTGCTTGGGATTGCGCTCGCCAACCAAAGCATAGAAATATGGGAACAACGATCCGGCGACCAGGAACGCGTTGTTTTCGTCGAAGAGATTGGCTTCGTAAGCGGCATGATCGCGTAGTAACCGCACCATCAGGTCCGTGGCCTCGCGGGAACGAGGATCGGAGAACGCGTGCTGCCAGGTGGGCAGGCGGTCATTGGACCCGGACCACGCGCCGATGAAGGTCGGAACCAGCAGCGGCTGCTTCAGCGGGTACATCAGCGAGAAGCCGACGGACTCGATGAATGCGCGCGCGTCATCGAAGGTGCGGACCGGGCGGCCGTTGAGCCGCCACTTCTCGCGGCGGTATTGATCCAGATCGAGCATGGCGTGTTTCCATTAGAACATAAGAAAGAATCGAGTACCTGGCAGCGAGCAACAGCCGGCGGCTGATAACTGTCAAATTCTCTTGAAGGCCTTCTGAATATCTTTCATGGAATAGCGCAGGACTACGGGGCGACCGTGGGGGCAGGACATGGGGCAGTCGGTCTTGGCAAGTTCCGCCAGCAGCCATTCCATCTTGTTTTGCTCGAGCGGCATGTTGACCTTGATGGCGGCGTGACACGCGATGGACGCCGCGATGCGGGCGCGCACTTTTTCCAGGTTGATGTTCTGCTCTTCGTGCGAGATCTGGTCGAGCAGTTCGTGCAGCATGTGCTCGACCTGGGTAGCTTCGATTCCCGCGGGCGCGATCTTCACAGCGATGCTGCGCGAGCCGAAGGGCTCGGCTTCAAATCCGTTTGCCGACAGTTCGTTCGAGATTTCCGAGAATGCTGCCTGCTGTGCCGGCGTGAGTTCGATCAGCAGCGGCATGAGCAGGCGCTGGCTCTCGATGCTATGCGTAGCCCGCTGTTTCAGAACTCTCTCGAAGAGCACTCGTTCGTGGGCGACGTGCTGGTCGATGATCCACAAGCCCTCATGATTCACCGCCAGAATGAATGACTCACGAATCTGGCCCAGCGGTTTAAGGCTCGCCAGAGAAGGGGCGAGGTCGCTGGGAGCCTCTGGCTCTTCGGGCACCGTGGGGGTGCAGTTGTCGCCGGATATGGAATCGGGAACGCGCCCGAGAGCGACGGCAGCATTGCCTCCGATCGCAGTGGCCCCGGTAAACGCGAAGCGTTCGTTGATGGGCGGGGGAATGGGCGCGTGCAGGGTGAATGCAGGAACAGTATCAGGCGCCGTACCGCCCAGGCCGACACCGCCCGAGGCGATGACTCGCGATCCCGGGGAAAGCGACGGGCTGGCCGTGGGATGAGCATGGATCTCGGTGGCGAACTGCGGGACGGGGCGAGCTTTCATCAGCGCGGCACGCACCGAGTCGCGAACGAAATCGTGCAAGGCCTGCTGCTGGCGGAAGCGCACCTCGGTCTTGGAAGGATGGACATTCACGTCCACTTCCCCGTTCGGCATCTCGAGGAAGAGAAGCACGACGGGATAGACGCTGGGCGGGATGATGTTGCGATAGGCTTCCGTCAAAGCGTGCTGCACGAGGCGGTCGCGAATCAGGCGTCCATTCACGAAAACAAATATGGAGTTGCGATTCAGCTTTTGAATTTCGGGCTTTGAGATGAAGCCGTGGATGCGCAATTCTCCGGGCTCGCTCGAGAGGGGCTCTGCGTCTTCCTCCTGCTGCTGGCGTCGCCACGGCGGCGGCTGTGGCAGTCCGAAGCGATCGAACGGTTGCACGGCCGCGACAGGCAGCATCTGGTCGAGAGTCTCCCTCCCGAAGACCTGGTAGACGCGCTCGCTGTACCCGGCGACTGGCGGTGCGACCAGCATGGCGTTGGTTGCGGAGTGCAATTCAAAGTGAATCTCGGGATGTGCCAGGGCGTAGTGCGTGACCAGCGAGGCGATGTGGGAGAGCTCGGTGGACTCGGACTTCAGGAATTTCTTGCGGGCCGGAATGTTGAAGAAAAGATCGCGAATCGTGATCGAAGTCCCGGCCGGGAGCCCGGCCTCCTCCACCTTCAGAATCTTCCCCCCATTGATTTCGATGATGGTGCCGGACGCATCTTCCGGAGCGCGAGTCTCAAGACGGAGGCGGGCCACCGAAGCGATGGAGGGCAGGGCTTCGCCGCGAAAGCCGAGGGTGGCAATATTGAGCAGGTCGTCGGCGTTCTTGATTTTTGAAGTGGCGTGGCGCTCGAAAGCGAGCATGGCGTCGTCGCGCACCATGCCGCAGCCATTGTCGGTGATCTGGATCAGCTTCTTGCCGCCGGCCTCGACCTGAATCCTGATCCGGGTCGAGCCCGCGTCGAGAGAGTTCTCGAGCAGTTCTTTCACGACCGAGGCGGGACGCTCCACCACTTCGCCGGCGGCGATCTTGTTGGCAACGTGCTCGGGGAGTACGTGAATTTTTCCCATGCGCAAGAAGACGAAGATACCGACTCATTCGGCAAAAGAGCGCGAATGAGGTGGAACAGTTTCGATTCTACTAGAGGGTCGGGCGCACACCGGCTGTGTATAATCCGCCGCGGAGATGCAAAATGAGCGAGCAGAAAGGCCCGGCGGGGTCCGCCAATTTCGGCATGGAACGGCAGATGGATATTTACCTGGGCGCGCTCAGCGGGAAGCGTTTATCGGTCCCAGTGCCGGTGACGGAATTGGAGAAGAAGGCGAAGGATGCGCTGGAGCCCACCGCCTACGACTACGTGGCCGGGGGAGCGGCTGGGGAGCGGACCATGCGCGCGAACCTGGATGCGTTCTCGCGCTGGGAAATCGTGCCCCGCATGTTGCGCGACGTGTCGCAGCGCGACATAACTGTGGAAATATTCGGACAGCGGCTTCCATCCCCGGTCCTGCTGGGGCCGGTAGGAGTCCAGGGCATTGTGCACGCGGAGGGCGAGTTGCCTGCGGCAAAGGCGGCTGCTTCCATGGGAGTGCCGTTCGTGATCAGCACGCTCTCCTCGCGCTCCATGGAGGAGGTCGCGAATGCGATGGGCGACGGCGTGCGCTGGTTCCAGTTGTACTGGGGAAAAGATCCGGAGTTGACCGCAAGCATGCTGAACCGGGCCGAGAAGTCGGGGTACGCGGCGCTGGTGGTCACGCTGGACACGCCCATGCTGGGATGGAGGCCTCGCGACCTGCAGCATCCGTATCTGCCGTTCCTGCTCGGCAAGGGGCTGGCGAACTATTTTGGCGACCCGGTGTTCTGCGCAAGGCTGGGATGCAAGGCCGAAGAAAATCCAGCAGGCGCGATCCGGTTGTGGTCGCAGGTTTTCTCCAATACGACATTGACGTGGAAAGATCTGGCATGGCTGCGTGAGCATACGAAACTGCCAGTGGTGCTGAAGGGAATTCAGCATGCCGACGATGCCAAGCGGGCGCTGGATGCGGGAGTGGATGGAGTGCTGGTCTCGAATCACGGAGGGCGGCAGGTGGATGGAGGCATCGGCACCCTGGACGCATTGCCCTCGGTGGTAGAGGCGATCAATGAAAAGGCGGTGGTACTGTTCGATAGCGGCGTGCGGCACGGCGCGGATGTGTTCAAGGCCTTGGCGCTGGGCGCCCGGGCCGTGTTGCTGGGCAGGCTCTACATCTGGGGACTTGCGGTGGCCGCGGAGCAGGGAGTGCGCGACGTGGTCCTGAATCTGGTTGCAGATTTTGACCTGACCCTGGGATTGAGTGGGTGGAAGAGTTGCAGAGAACTCGGGGCAGAGGCAGTCAGGCGGCGATCGTAAGCGATGTTGTCTGGAATGGCTGCTCTCCCTGTCACCTTACTCGGGGCGCAACGACGCGGTTTTCGATCGAGGCGCGGACCGCCGCTTGGCAGTGACGGCGCCGTCCAGCCTGGCGGCAATTTCGGCGAAGGCCGGCGTTTCTCCCTGCCAGCGGAGTTGGTCCACGTCTTCGAACAGAGCGATGTCGGTCCGCAGGGTGGCGAGAGTGCGGAAGAGCAGCGCGTGATCCATTTCGCGCGCGAGTGTAGCCGCGAGCGTGCCGGCGCCGGCGACATTCACATGCCACTCGCGGCAATCCAACGGAATCGATTCCAGGTGAAGAAACTTGGCCAGCACGGCGGCGGAGGATTTCGCGCCCCAGCCGGGGAGGCCGGGATAGCCGTCTGCTGCGTCACCGACGAGCGCAAGGTAATCCGGGATGGATGCGGGTGGGACGCCGAATTTCTCGATCACGCCAGATTCGTCAATGGTGACTCGGGTGCGGCGATTGAGTTGCACGATGCGTGTGCCGCTTACACACTGTGCAAGGTCCTTGTCGGGAGTGCAGATGATCACCTGGTCGACTCGCTTGTCCTGGGCTGCGGCAAGCGCAGCGGCAGCGAGCGCGTCGTCAGCCTCGAACTCGACCATGGGCCACAGCACGATGCCTGCGGCTGCGATGACTTGTTCGAGCAGGGGAAACTGCGCCAGCAGGTCAGGTTCGATGCCCGCGCTGGTCTTGTAATCGGGCCATAGATCGTTGCGAAACGACTCGATCACGTGATCGGTAGCAACCGCGATGTGAGTCGCGCCGCCCTTGATCATTCCCAACACCGATGAAAGCACGCCACGGACCGCAGCCACCTCGCGGCCCTCGGCATCGCGCGCGGAGGGCAGCGCATAATAATGGCGGAACAGTTCGTAGGTGCCGTCCACCAGGTAGATGTTCACGCGGAAACTCCAACCCAAACTTATAGGAGGTTTGGACGTTCATCAATGGGTAACGGATTCTTCCGGATCTGATCTCCCAGTTTGCCGGTTGCATTTTTGCAGAATTCATCCACAATAATCATCTCAGGAGTTCCAGCCTTGATTTATCTCGAGCCGGCGAGACCGAAGCATCTCTGTAAGTCGCGGTGCCGGCGCTACTGCAAAATCCTCATCCTGGCATTTGTACTGCTTACTTCCGGAACTGGTCACGTCGCCGCGCAAAATGGTCCGTCTCAGGGCAGCCGCACGATTCGAGGACTTGTCGTGAACAGCGTGACCCGTGAGCCAATCAGTCGCGCGCTCGTGTTTTCCTCGGATAACCGATTCGCCGTACTGACAGATAGCCAGGGCAATTTCGAACTCAGCATTGCAAGTCCGGCTGAGGCTTCGTCCTCACCAGGTGGATTCGGTGCGGGTGCCGCAAACTTCGCTTTTTACGCTTCCTTAAGAGCACGCAAGCCCGGGTTCCTGAACGATCAGTCTGCGCGCGATATTTCATCGGCAGAGCCGGCGAAGGAGGTGGTGCTTGAACTGGTTCCGGAGGCGCTCATCACAGGCAAGGTTGTGCTGCCTAGTTCAGAGCCCCCCGACAGCATCGATCTCGTGCTGTACCGCCGCCAGGCTCAAAACGGCCGTGGGCACTGGGTCTTCGCGGGGGTTGTGCACTCCCGATCCAGTGGCGAGTTTCGCTTTGCGGAGTTGGCTGCGGGCACTTATAAGTTGTTCAGCCGTGAATCGCTGGACCGGGATCCGCTGACTACTGTGCCCGGCGGACCGCTCTATGGATACCCTCCAGTTTACTTTCCAGGCGCAAGAGACTTCGCCACGGCGAGCGAAATTCATGTCGCCGCGGGAACAACCTTCCATGCCGACTTGAAGCTAACCAGACAACGCTATTACAACGTGAAAGTGCCAGTGAAGAGCGATACGCCAACGGGCAGCGTCAACGTCGCGGTGCTCGCGCAAGGGCGGCCAGGTCCCGGCTTCGAGCTTGGCTACGTATATGAAGATAGTGCCATTGAAGGAATGCTGCCGAACGGTAACTACACGCTTGAGGTTGCGAACCTGCTCCCGCCGCCGGCCAGCGGAAGCGTAACCATCACGATTCACGACGGGCCTGCGAATGGCACGCCGGTAGTGCTTGCTCAGCCTCGCCCGATCGAAGTTCGCGTGAAGGAAGAGTTCACTGGCCCCGATACCACCAACGTCTCTTCAACCTGGTTGGTCAGCGGGCGCACGTTTACGCTGGAAGGACCGAGGAAATATCTGGGGGTGAGCATTTCGACAGCTGACGGGGTGAGTGTGGGAGATGCAGGAAGCATACGCCCGCCTACCAGGTCGGGAAGCGAACCGCTGCTGCTCGATATTCCCCAACCGGGCCGTTACTGGGTGAGCCTCTATCCGCGCCGGGGATACGTTGCCTCTGCTAGATCCGGAGATGTGGATTTGCTGCGCGAGCCGCTGGTAGTGGGAGCCGGTGGGGCTACGCCTCCGATCGAGGTCACGATGCGGGACGATTTCGCGCAGCTCGAAGGCACAGTCGAAGGAAAAAAGGCTGCCATTTACTGCTTGCCGCTGCCGGACAGCGCGGGTCAATTCATGGAAAGCAGTTCCTCCGACGGGACGTTCGGCATCGCATCGCTCGCGCCGGGGACTTACCGCATTCTTGCATTCAAGAACCCGCGGCCAGAACTGGAGTATCACAACCCGGACGCAATGCGGGATTACGAGAGTAAAGCAGAACTCGTGCAGCTGGCGGCAGGGCAGAAGGCCCACGTCCATCTGCAAGTGCTTTCGGAGAACGAATGAATATGCGACGGGTGTTTCCTGCCGTGATGGTCGCGCTCCTCGCGAGCCTGACCTCTGCGCACGCAGCCGCGCAGCCTACGGATATGTTCAGCATCAGCGGCACGGTGGTGAATGCGAAGGAAGGTGGTCCATTAAGTAAGGTGCGGTTGGTGGTCTCGGATGTAAGGAATTCGGAAAACCTGCAATCGTTGCTGACCGGTGAAGATGGCCGCTTCAAATTTCGAGTGCGCGCCGGCAAATATTCGCTCCAAGCCGCCAAGCGAGGATACATCTCGTCCGCTTACAACCAACATGAGCAGTACTCGACCGCGATCGTTGCGGGTGCCGGCTTGAACAGCGAGAATCTGAAATTCCGGATGTCGCCGGCGGCGGTGCTGTCTGGCAAAGTGCTCGACGATGCTGGAGATCCGGTGCGTGACGCGTCCATCACCCTGTACCGGGAAGATCACCGTTCGGGGGTAAGCCGGATCCGGACGTTCCGCAAGTCCAAAACAGACGATCAGGGATACTACGAATTCACGCCGCTTGAGGATGGTACATACTTCATTTCGGCCATGGCGACGCCCTGGTATGCGTTTCGTCCGTCGCGTGGCGAGGGAAAAATTGAAGGTGCGGACGAGAACCCGTCTCTGGATGTGGCCTATCCCATCACTTTTTACGCGGGCGCAACTGAATCCGACGAGGCGACACCGATCCCGATTCGCGGAGGGGACCGTCTTGACGTGGACATTCACCTTGCGCCGGTGCCGGCGCTGCATTTTGTGTTTCACGTGGACGGCGATCCTACGCGCGCATTCCAAACACCTGTTCTGCAAAAACCGGTATTTGACGGATTTGATTACGTTCAGAGTGGGGACGTGCGCATGCTCTCGCCGGGCACCTACGAGAGCGCCGGTGTTGCTGCAGGTCGGTACGTGATAGGCACGCAGGGCGGCGAGGGGCGGGATTCTGAAATTGAATTGGCGAACGATGGCCAGGAGATCGAGAATGCGCCGCAAACTCCTGCCGTAGAAGTGAGAGCTAGCGTGCAAGTAGCGGGGGAAAACGTGCTGCCGGCCAAACTTGAACTCGCGCTCAGAAACAGCAATCAAAAACTGGCAGCATGGAGCTCTGTGGACGAGAAGGGAAATGCCAGCTTCGCGGTAGTCCCGGGAAGATACGTGGTGTTGGCCGGCTCTCCAGGTAAAGCTTATTCCGTGGCCCGGATCAGCTTTGGCGGAGTCCAGACAGCGGGGCGCTTGATCAACGTTCCGACGGCTTCCACACTGAACTTATCTTTGACGCTGGTGGGTGGAGCGGTCACCGTGGAGGGTGTCGCGAAACGCGCATCTCAGCCCGTGCCCGGGGCAATGATCGTACTGATTCCCAAGGATCCTGAGACCGACAAAGACATGTTCCGTCGTGACCAGAGCGATTCCGATGGCAGTTTCGCCCTGCAGGGTGTGATCCCGGGAACGTATACCATCATTGCCATCGAAGATGGCTGGGACTTGGATTGGGCCAAGCCCGGAGTCATCGCCGGCTACGGGCGAAACGGAAGATCAGTCACCATCGGCAGCCAGGAAACTGGAACGCTGAAACTGAAGCAGCCGATCGAGGTGCAGCCGAAGTAGGAGTTTACCGATTATCTACACCGGCACTGCTGTTTTCCTCTCCGGATTGAAGAACGGCAGCTTTACCACTTTCACTCCGACCTTCTGGCGGACGGCTTCAATCGTGATCTCCATCTGCAGTTTGTTGCCGATCTTCGCCTGCGCCGTATCCACACTGGCCAGCGCGATCAATTTCTTCAACAGAGGAGAGAACGCGGTCGTCGTGGCCTTCCCGACCTGCTTATCGCCCGCATAAATTGGCACCGCAACCCGCGAGGCCTGCGTCGGCGCGGCCGGGGTCAGGCCGAACCTTTCGTGCAGCTCTTCGACTTCGACCCAGTCCACCTCGAGCCCAACCAACTGACGCGGCACTTCATTTTTCTGATCTCGCGCCAGCGCGGTCTTGCCGACAAAATTGTCTTTATCGAGATGGACCATCTTCCCGAAGCCCAACTCGTACGGCGAATACTTCTGCGACGGAATCAGCGCCTTCTTGCTGCTCATGTAATCCACTTCGATCAGCAGCAGTCCGGCCTCAACTCGCGCCACATCCAGCGCCAGCATTCCGGCGGCATGAATATCAAACTGTTTGCCCTTGGCCATCAACGCGTCCCAGACCTTGACGGCATCGTTCCATGGCACCCAGATCTCATATCCCAGGTCCCCGGTGTAACCGGTCCGGGAAATGTCCACTGGAACGCCGGCGATTTTGCCGCTGGTCATGCGGAAATACTTCATGTTGGTGATGTCGGCATCCGCGACCGCCTTCAGCAGCTTCGCCGAGGTCGGGCCCTGCAAGGCCAGCGCCGCCGTCTTCTCCGAGATATCTTCGACCTGCACATCCATATTCAGGCCGTTCTGCCGGAACCAGCGCAGGCTCGGGTCGGCCGCCGTCCACCGGTACTTGTTCTCTTCCAGCCGCGTAATCGTTCCGTCGTCAATGACCTTGCCCTGTTCATCGCACCAGCAGCAATAAATCACCTGCCCGACCTTGACCTTGTTGATGTCACGGGTAATGACACGGTTCACCAGCTTGGTCGCGTCTTTCCCCGTAATCAGGTACTTGTACAACGGCGTGATATCGATCAGTGCGCAGGCATTGCGAATGGCGTTGTACTCGTGCTCGTGATGAACTTCGTACACGCTGACGGTGTAGTATCCCGACCACTCGCGGTAATTCAGGCTGTGGCAGAGCGCGAACGTTCTCTCGTGAAACGCGGTTCCAACTGGCACGGCAGTACCTCGGGAAGTTGAATTCCTTCGTGAAACTTAGTGTCCTTGGTGGTTTGAAACGAAAAACTTCGGACCCCGGATTATATGCAGGCCAGCCGCGCGTCAGCAACTTGACTGGAAGTCAAAGCCGGGCGCAATCTTGCAGACAAACCGCGTACTTCCCGGTAGAATGGCAAGTCATTTCCTCAGCTCATGTCACGAATTCTGATAGCGTGGAGCGTTCTTCCCAGCGGCCTCTGATCGCGTTCGCGCCACTCTGCGCGTTGTACTCGTCCGAACCCACAACAGAAAGCTGATAGCTAGGGGCTAAAAGCGAATGGCTACTAAATACGACGTCATCGTCATCGGCGGAGGCCACAACGGCCTTACTAATGCCGCCTACCTCGCCAAAGGCGGGAAGAAAGTTCTGGTCCTCGAGCGCCGCCACGTGCTCGGAGGCGCGGCCGTGACCGAAGAGGTCTTTCCCGGATTCAAGTTCTCGGTGTGCTCGTACGTCGTCTCGCTGTTGCGGCCCGAGATCATTCGCGACCTCGACCTGCCGCGGCACGGCCTGGAAATCCTTCCGCTCGACGGCACATTTACGCCCATGCCGAACGGCGACTATCTCTGGCGGGTGAACGATCACGGCAAGACCCATCGCGAAATCGCGCGCCATTCCAAGCTCGACGCCGAGGCTTACGACGAATTCGGCAAAGCCATGCAGGCCATGTGCCGCTTTGTGAAGCCGATCCTCAGCATGGTGCCGCCCGATCCTTCAACCCTGAACCCGCGCGAACTGATGAAGCTGCTGTTCATCGGCAAGCGCTTCCAGGGCATGACCAGCGACGATAAGTACAACCAGGTCCAGCTGATGACCATGAGCGCGATCGACTTCCTCGATCAGTGGTTCGAGACCGACGTGCTCAAGGCGACTATGTCCGCCTCCGGCATCATCGGAACTTTTCTCGGCGTGCGCTCTCCGGGAACCGCCTACGTGCTGCTCCATCACTACATGGGAGAGATCGACGGCGCTTTCCGATCCTGGGGATTCGCTCGCGGCGGCACCGGAGCCATCTCCAATGCGATTGCCGATGCGGCCCGCGAGGCTGGCGTCGAGATCCGCACCAAGGCCGGAATTTCCCAGATCATCGTGAAAGGCGGCCGTGCAAAAGGTGTCGTTCTTGAAAATGGCGATGAAGTGTACGCCGACGTGATCTCGTCGAGCGTTGATCCGCGTCTGACCTTCACCCGCTTCATCGAAAGCAATCATCTGCCCGGCGAATTCCTCGAGGAAGTGAACCGCTACAAGTACCGCGGCTCTTCAGGGAAAGTAAATCTTGCGCTCGACGCGCTTCCAAACTTCAAGTGCATGCCCGGAGAAGGCGCTCACCTGCGCGGCGCAATCTCGATTTCGCCCAGCGTCGAATACATGGAGCGCGCCTACGACGACGCCAAGTACGGCAACTTCTCGCGCCGCCCCTACATTGACATGGTCATCCCCACTTTGACCGACCCCTCTGTGGCGCCGGCAGGGAAGCACATCATGTCCTGCTTCGTGCAGTACGCCCCGTACAAGCTGCGCCCTGGCTTGAACTGGGACGACCAGAAGGAAGCTTTCGGCGACAACGTCATCAACACCATCGCCGAATACGCGCCCAATATCAAAGACATCATCCTGCACCGCCAGGTGGTCACGCCGCTCGATCTCGAACGCGAGTGGGGGCTGAGCGAAGGCAATATCTTCCAGGGCGAGCTCTCGCTCGAACAACTCTTCTTCCTCCGTCCCGTGCCCGGATGGGCGCAGTACCGCACTCCCATCAAGAACCTCTACATGTGCGGATCGGCGACGCATCCCGGCGGCGGCATCATGGGCGCCAACGGACGCCTGGCCGCGCTCGAGATTCTGAAAGACGTGAAGGGGGCTGCCTAAATGGCTGAGACTCGCGATGTCGTCATCATCGGTGGCGGTCACAACGGCCTCGTCACCGCCTTCTATCTCGCCAAGGCCGGGTTTAAGCCGCTGGTGCTGGAGCGCCGCCCCCAACCCGGAGGCGCGGCCATCACTGAAGAGTTTCATCCCGGATTCCGCTGCTCCACCCTCGCCCACGCTGCCGGACCGATCCGTCCCGACATCGCTCGTGACATGTCTCTCGAGCAACATGGCCTGAAGTGGATCACGCCAGAAGTCGGTACGGTCGCATTGTCGCCGGATGGACGCGCAATCATCCTCTACAACGATGAGAAGCGTGCCGCGCAGGAGATCGCCAAGTTCTCTCAGAAAGATGCCGGCAAATATTTAGAGCTTCAGCAGTCGCTGGAGAAGATCGGCAAAGTAATCGGCGATGCCCTCACGCTCGCGCCTCCCAGCATCGACAATCCCAGCAAAGGCGATCTCTGGGGAATGCTGCAGACCGGACGCTCCATCCGCAAGCTCGGCAAGAAGAACATGTACCGCCTGCTCCGCTGGGGGCCGATGGCGGTAGCCGATCTCGTCTCGGAATTTTTCGAAACGGAGTTGCTGCGCGCGACGGTGGCCGCTCGCGGCATCTTCGGAACCTTTCTCGGCCCCTGGTCCGCGGGTAGCAGCCTGGTGCTCTTGATTCGCGGCTCAGGCGATGCTCATCCCGCAGGCTCCGCCAACTTCGCCCAGGGAGGCATGGGAGCCATCACGCAAGCCATGGCTTCGGCCGCGCAGAAAGCCGGCGCCGAGATTCGTAGCGGCGCCGAAGTAATCGAAGTCCGCGTGAAAGACGGGGTTGCCACCGGCGTGATCCTCTCGAATGGCGAGGAAATTTCCGCCAAGGCTGTCATCTCCAATGCCGATCCCAAGCGCACGCTGCTGAAGCTCGTCGATCCTACGCACCTGTCGCCCGACTTTGTCATGAAGCTCCAGCACTACCGCATGCCGGGCACGGTGGCGAAAGTGAATCTCGCGTTGTCTGGGCTGCCGAAGTTCAATGGACTCGATGGAAGCCCCGCAGCTCTTGCCGGCCGCATTCATATCGGGCCTGAGATCGACTACCTGGAGCGCGCCTTCGACGAATCCAAGTACGGCAGCTTCAGCAAGCAGCCGTATCTGGAAGTTGCAATACCCTCGATCAGCGATCCGTCGCTGGCGCCTTCAGGGCAGCATGTAATGTCCATCTACATGCAATACGCGCCGTTCAAGCTGAAGAACAGCGATTGGGAGAGCCAGCGCGTAGCTCTCGGCGACACCGTGGTCAAGACCCTTGCGCAGTATGCGCCGAACCTGCCGTCGTTGATCCTGAGTCACCAGATCATCACGCCGCAAGACCTGGAAGACACTTACGGCCTGACGGGCGGTCACATCTTTCACGGAGAGCTTGCCCTCGACCAGTTCTTCACCATGCGCCCGTTGTTAGATTGGGCGCGATACAACACCCCGATCGCAAACCTGTATCTCTGCGGATCGGGCACGCATCCCGGCGCAGGCCTGACCGGAGGCTCAGGAGCCAACGCCGCAAAAGAAATCCTGAAGCAGTTAAAAAGATAGCTGTTGATTCCTTCGTGTAACTTAGTGTCCTTGGTGGTTGATTTTTGTTAGTCAGCGCACTCTGTGATTAGCCATGAAAAACTCAGCCATCCTGCTAATCAGCTGCCCGGACCAGAAGGGAATCGTCGCCACGATCTCTGACTTCGTTTTCCGGCATAACGGCAACATCCTTCATGCCGATGAGCACGCGGACGAGAACTTGCAGCTCTTCCTGATGCGAGTTGAGTTCGATCCCACCGGCTTCGACATCTCATCCGCGGAGTTCAGCAGGCACTTCACCCCGATCGCCACGAAATTCAACATGCAGTGGCGGCTGGCACAGTCCAGTTACCGCCCCAGGATGGCCATCCTGGTTTCGAAGTACGACCACTGCTTAGTGGACCTGCTCTACCGCCACAAAAGTGGAGAGCTTGCCTGCGAAATTCCCATCATCATCTCCAACCACCCCGATAACCAGTCCATCGCCGACTTCTATCGCATCCCGTATGTTACGGTACCGGTCCCGAAAGACAACAAACGTGATGCAGAACAAAAGATCCTCGCTTTGCTGCGCCAGCACAGCCCGGACTTCATCGTGCTGGCCCGCTACATGCAGATCCTGTCGAATGAATTTGTGAACGAGTACCCGCACCGCATCATCAATATTCACCACTCGTTTCTTCCCGCCTTCATCGGCGCCAAGCCCTATCATCAGGCGTTCGCGCGCGGGGTCAAGCTGATCGGGGCCACCAGCCACTACGTCACCGAAGTCCTCGACGACGGCCCGATCATCGAACAGGACGTAGTCCGCATCTCGCACCGCGACTCGCTCGACGACTTACTGCAAAAAGGCCGCGATTTAGAGAAAGTCGTACTTTCCCGCGGTGTCCGCTGGCACATCGAGAATCGAGTATTGTTGTATGGAAATAAGACCGTGGTATTCGATTAAAAGCGCCAGACCTACCTCACCCGCGCGGAAAGCGCATGAGTAGTAACTTTGGTGCTTCACCCTCAAGTCACTTGTCCCTCCCGTTCCATTCTCTTTACTATCGGTACTCCTCCATTAGTACATCCCGGCAGGAGCGAGGCTTTGGTCGAAGACCCGAAGTGGGAGCTTGCCATTTTGGCTACGGTGCAGGGCTTCTACGAGAAGCTTCTGCAAAGCTCAATTGGCGGAGAAGTGCCTGTCCCGCAAGGACTTGAGGCAATCTCACTGCAGGATGACGGGGATGTTCTCGAAACCCTGGCCCGCATGCGCCGCTGGCTTCGCCTCCTGGATTTAGCCATCACTCCGGCCATGATGCGCCAGGCTCTCACCGAAGATACCGACCCCGAGATTGCGGAAGCGGTCCTGCGTTACCTGATTCGCACTAAGGACGTTAGCAACTCGCGGCGCGACAAGGCCGACCTGGTCGCAACCTTCTTATATCGGCATCCCCGCGTGCCGGGGCAGTGGGACCGCCGTGGCTACGGCCTCGATGGTTCACTTCCTCTCTCTCCCTTCGAAATCGCGTTGATTGAAATTCTCGCCGACACCGACGTACCGTCGCTTCCCGAAGAGCATGTGCAGCAGCTTCGCCGCATCGGTCCGCTCCAGCAGGAGGCCGATGCCTTCACTGACTTCAACGCGCTGCTCGATTCCGGAATCATCGAGCGGGTTCGCGAACTCAAGCAGTCGCTCGACCTCTCGTTCTATCATCCCGGCGTGCTGGCGGCGATCGCGCCCTACAATGCCGCCTTCGGCCGGAAGTTCGACGAGCTGTTCCTGGCCGCCACCTCCGAGATAAGAAATTTCGCGCATGAACTCGAAGAGCAGGGCGGCAGCATCCTGGGCAATGTAGACGGCACCGATGTCACGGTCGAACATGTGGCAACGCTCAAAGAGACGGAACTGCTCAAAATTGATTACAGCGGCGCGCTCGACAAGTTCCGCCGCGTTTCCAAGCTGAAGAAGGCGCTGGAGCGGCGTCCTCCGGTCCGTCGCCAGCAGGCGGTTGTGCGCCCGGTTCATGCTGTCGGCGGTGGCGCGGCCGCTGCTCCGGCACTGTCACGGCGCCAGGCCCTTGACCTTGCTGTAGCGCGGGCCGCCATCACTCCCGCGCAGGTCACGGCCGAAGAGACCAAGCTCAGACAAGTAGAAGAATCGATTCGCGTCTTTGTCCGTGTGGCCGATCCGAAATTTCGCCAGGTCGTGCCCATGCGTTTCTTCAACCTGACCCTCACTCCTCAGGAAGTGGAAGCCTACTGCGCCGATTATCTACAGGAAAAAAGCCTGCGCGCAGGGGTGGGCCGGGTGCTGTTGCGGATCGTCGCCGCAGTCGCGCGCATGATGACGGAGTTCGAAGAGGCCAAGAGAAACGAGAATTCCGCTTCACTGTGGAAGCTTCACGCGGACTCGCTGGTAGTGCTGCTGGAGATTGCGCGCGCCTTGTCCGACAACGCCACCCGGGTCAGGAACCTGGCCCATCAGCACAACAACCCCACGCATGTCGAAGCCATTCAGCGTTCGCTTGAAAAACTGAATGAACGCTGTGAACTGGTGGCGAGAACGCTTTCCCGCGTCAGCTGATCAACCCGCGCGTTTGCGCATGTAGCTTCGCAGGGCCAGCCTTTCCAGCTCAGGGTCGGCGCAGATGCGGCACCACTCCTCTCCGAAGCCGGGCTGGACGTTGAGCCCGCAGCGGCAGCGGTGAAGTACATCGCCCCGGCTGTTGTAGGTGTGCACCCGTAAGCCGTGCAGTGTCTGCTCATGACATTGGCGCCGCCGGAGCGTCTGGGCGGTCTCCTTGCGGCCATTCACCAGTATCAGCACCACCATGGTGATGGTCATCGCAATCAGTGCGACCATGAGCTCGATCATGGCCGCCTATTATGCCGCCGACCCCGCCCTGCTGTCACCCCTCCGGTGGGAAGATCCAGCTTCCCGGGCCTGCAAACCCATGCAAACTGAGTTGCCGTCCTGCCATCCAAGACAACCGTGGAGGGAACCATGACAAGCAGAATGCTCGGGATGGCCGTGATATTGGCTGCCAGTCTGGCGGCCGGCGATACGATCACGATGAAGGACGGCACCACGCATACCGGAACCATCGTAAGCGGCACCGCTCACAGCATAAGTTTTCGCGAGAAGAGCGGAGTGCACCGTTATTCGAAGGCAAACATTCAGTCCATTTCCTTCGACAGCGACGTCGTGCCTGCCACGTCGGCAAGTTCGGCGCGGCTGGGCGCCGGCACCCGTGAGGCCACGCTGCCCGCAGGCACCGAAATCACAGTTCTCTCGAACCAGGAGATCGATTCCAAGACCGCCAGCGAAGGCCAGGTATTTCCAGCGGACGTGGCGGAAGACGTGAGAAATTCCGCGGGACAGGTGGTCATTCCCAAAGGCTCTGAAGCGGAACTGGTGATCCGCCGGGTGCAATCCGCGGGAACCGTGACCGGCTCGTCAGACCTGGCGCTCGATCTCAAATCGGTGAAGGTGGGCGGCCGGCGTTACACCGTGAGCACCGAAGACGTCGAGCAAAAGGGAAGAGAAGGCCTTGGCACAAACAAACGCACGGCCGAAATGGTGGGCGGCGGGGCGGTCCTCGGAACTCTGATCGGTGCGATAGCGGGTGGCGGGAAAGGCGCTGCCATCGGTGCCGCGACCGGCGGGGCTGCCGGAGCCGGCGCGCAGGTGCTGACCCGGGGCAAGTCGGTGAAGGTTCCGGCAGAGAGCAAGCTCAGCTTCAAGCTCGACCAGCCGCTGCGCTTGAGCGCAGCTTATTGACGAAGAGCGAGGGCGGCTTGCTCAAGGCGCTTCCCGGGCAAGCTGCTCTACCTCCGACGCCGCGCTCTCAAAATCCGGCGCAACTCCCCAACCCACGACCTCTCGAGGGAAACGCTGCTGGACTACGTAGTAGAACCCAGGGTTCCGTAGAAGCCGGTCCGCAACAATCTCCGCCATGCAATCTCCCAGCCCCAGCCCTACGCTGCTGTACTGCGAGCCTGGCTTGGGCTCGAAAACCTGCATGCGATGGATCTGGAGCACGCTGTCCAGTACCTGCGCCGGGAATTTATTCATATCGTACTGGCAGATCCCGATTGCCGGGCGCGAAGGGTACGCCTGCTCCACCAGCTTTTCGTATTCGATCAGCTGGTCGCATTCATTGCGGCCTTCCAGGGTCCAGGAAAGCTCGCCAGCGGTTCGGAACGAGGCGTAGCCCCGCTTGACCGAGTCGTCGATCGATTCCAACAGTAACCGGGTCAGCGCTTCCGGCTCGAAGCGCTTATCGGGAAAGTAGACCTCGTCTTCGGTATGAAATTCGAGGTTGCCCAGCCGAATCTCGCGGTCGGTATCAATCCCGATAAACCTCAGGTCAAACAGCAGCCGCTTGATCACATCGGGCTTTTGCGCGCAGAAGCAACGTTCCCCTTTGCGAAGTCCCTCGGCGATGAAAGGGGTGAGCACTTCCAGCAGGGCTTCCTGTGATCGGTAAAACACACAGGCATGGTTTCCGCGCTTGAACTGAAACAGTGGAGAATACCTGACCATATTCCTTCAACCAGCGATGGTGATATATAAGCATGTCCGCCTGGCGGCTGTCAGCATTCTGGAAGACCAATATAAAATCTAAGCTCGTTAAGGGGAACTACATGAAAGCCGGGAACCTCATGATGTTGGCGTTGCTGTTCGTGATGCTTTCGTCCGGAACTGTCTTCGCAACCCAACTGATCGGGTTCTATGATCCGGTTGACTACCCCGCGGGCTACATCCCGCTCTACGCCGCAGTCGGTGATTTCAATGGTGACGGACTGGTGGACGTGGTGTCGCTGAACGTTTACTCCATCAGTCTACTAACCGGCAAGGGCGATGGGAGCTTCCAAAAAGGAAAGCCTTTTCCTTTCCCCCAGTACTACTACATCAGCGGTGGGAATGCCGCGGACCTGAATGAAGATGGCCTCGACGATGTCATTGTTTCCGTGGCGGGCCGGGTGGCGGTCCTACTGGCGCGCAGCGATGGCACGTTCCAGCGGCCAGTCCTGTATCCCTTGCCTCACGTGCCGGGCAATGTGGTCTCGGCTGACTTCAACGGCGATTCGCACCAGGATATCGCGGTCATTGATGACATCCCGGATACCACTTACCTTCCCTTGTATGTTGGGTTGGGGGATGGCAGCGGTCGCCTGCAACGGTACAGCACGTATATTTTGCCCTCGCACGCAAATTCGATCGTGGCGGGGGACTTCAATGAAGATGGGAATCCCGATCTCGCATTTGCCAGTGACAAGGATACTGAGGGAGTGGGCGTACTTCTGGGTAATGGGGACGGATCGTTTTATCCAGCCGGCCTGTATCCCAACGGAGGTGGCGCCAGGTGGGTGAGTGTAGGAGATTTCAATGCTGACGGGCACTCCGACATCATGTTCCTCACTGATCGGTCTGCCAAGGTCTTGCTCGGGCATGGCGATGGCACCTTCGATGCCCAACCACTGGTCTCAGCACTGCTGGGCAGTAGTGACTTCGCGACCGTTGCGGATTTTGATCACGATGGGGTGGATGACATCGCAGTGACCTTATTCCCCAACACTCTGGAAGTTCTTCTCGGAGACGGCACAGGAAGGCTGACGATATTCGGGCAATACCAGCTCGGAAACCAGTACAACACGGCCGGGGTTCCCGTCGTCGGCGATTTCAACGGCGACGGGTTCAGCGATATTGCAGTTCCGGTCAGTGGCTCCGATGTGATGAGCGTACTGATTAATTCCGGGGTGCAGTAGGCGCCCGCGAATACGACGCCAGGCGAGAATCACCCGCCATGCAACCTGTAACCCGGCTCCAGGGCTTCAATCCCAGCTTCGCTACTGCGCCGCCAGGAACCCCACCGTCTGGCCGGACTTGCTGGCGGTTGAGCCTACGATGGCGCCCAGGTTGTTGATCTGCGCGATGTAGGGGAAGGTGGTCGTCCGGTAGTTGCTGTTGTTCAGAATAAAGCTGTGCGTCGCGCCATTGCTGTCGCTGTAGAAACCGGTGATGACACCGGCGTCGTTGATGCTCGTGCAGGCCGTCGAGGTTGATCCCGGAACGTCAATCTGTGTGAGAACACCTCCCGGGCCGCGCAGGAAGCCGTGCGTGGCGGTCGCTGTGGCATTGACAAAGAATCCGACCACGCTGTTGGTGTTGTTGATCCCGTACGCGACAGTGGGCCTGCCATGCGCGGTGAACTGGGTCACGGTGCCGCCAATGTTGATGAACCCCTGGTAGAAGCCGTTCGATCCCACAGTCCCGGAGAAGTTGCCGGCGTCGTTGACGCCGTGGATTTCGGTGCCCGAACTTCCGGCCACGTCGTACTGGGTGAAGGTTGAGCCGTTCAAGAAGAACCCGTGCGCTATGTTGTCAGGAGTGGTGAATGTGCCCACGATGGTCTTGAAGTCGTTCACGCCAAGAGCGATGGTGTAGAGCGCGCCGGGAGCACTGAAGGTCGTGTACTTCTTGTTGTTGACGTCATAGCTGAACCCTTCCAGTTGCTGGCCCGGGAGTTCAAAGGCCCCGACTACGGTGCCGATGTTGTTCAGACCGGCCGCGGTGGTATAGGAGGATCCGGCTGGGTTGAGCCGGGTAACGACGACGTTGGCTTGAGCGTTTGCCTGCAATACGGCGATGCCGGCCAGCAGCAATGTGGACGCGAGGTTGCGAGCGTCATACCAGGTGATGAAGTTCAAAGGGGCCTCCTGCGACTGTGTGCCTCAAGCCTTGCCGGCTTGAGGGGAGGCATTGTGCTGTGAACGGAGAGGGCACGCAAGGTGCAAGGGATGAATGGCCATTCCGGCGACGCCAAAGCACAGCAGGCAGGTACGCACGAACAAGGCGATCGATTCGCGGAAGTGCGTGAACAACACGCCGAGGTGAACTAAGACCGTGGAGAAGAATTGGCTCCTCAGGTAGGACTCGAACCTACAACCCTCCGGTTAACAGCCGGATGCTCTGCCATTGAGCTACTGAGGAGTGTGGTGTTGCGGCTTTCTTCTTCATCATCATAACATCCCGCATGGTTGGAACAAAACGCTGATCCCGCTTAACCTTGAACACCATGACGACGTTCCCAAAATTGCCCGTCGCCGGGCGCGTGCTCGTCGAGGAGGCGCTTCACGGCCGCAGCATCCGCGACCCTTACCGCTGGCTCGAAGATTCCGATTCGCCAGAAACCCAGCAGTTCGTTCGCGATCAGCTTGCCTACACTCGCAGCGTGCTCGATCCGCTGCCAGGACGGGAAGACATTCACCGGCGATTGACCGAACTGCTTGCGATTGGAACCATCGGAACTCCTCAGGTTGGCGGCAAATATTTTTTCTACACCCGCCGCGAAGGCGAGCAGAACCAGCCTGTGCTGCTGGTGCGTGAGGGGTTGCACGGAAGCGACCGCGTCCTCATCAATCCCAACCAGCTCGCAGCCGACGGCACGGTGGCTCTGGACTGGTGGTATCCCACCCATGACGGTCAGTTCGTGGCCTACGGAATCTCGCAGGGTGGCTCGGAAGTGAGCACGCTGGAGATTATCGAAACAGCGACCGGCGAGCCGCTCTCAGACAGGATTGAGCGCACGCGCGCGGCCAGCCTTGCCTGGACACTCGACAATTCCGGCTTCTACTACACGCGCTATCCCAAGCCCGGCGAGGTCCCCACAGGACAAGAGGCTTACTATCGCCGCGTCTTTTATCACGCGCTGGGGAACGCGCCGGAAGACGATCGCCTGATCTTTGCGCCGGGCAATCCGGAAGACTGGCCAAGCGTTGCGCTCTCGGAAGACGGGCGCTGGCTTCTGATCACGGTGTCGCAAGGCTGGGTGAAGAGCGAGTTGTATCTCATGGATCTGCGGCTTGGCTCAGCGCCGCGCCGTATCAGTCCGGAACGCGAATTTATTTATGGCGGACTTGTGTTTCAGGCCGAGTTGTACGTGCTCACCAACGAGGATGCGCCGCGCTATCGCGTGATGAAGGCGAGCGCGGAACGCCCGGAGCGCGTACATTGGCGCGAGATCATTCCGCAATCCGATGCCGTGTTGCAGAACATCGAGATCATCGGAGGGAGTCTGATTGCGCAATACGAACAGGTTGCCATCTCGCGACTGAAGATGTTTCAAACCAGCGGAGCGCCGCTCGGTGAGATTGCTCTGCCCGGCATCGGGAGCGTCACCGGAGTTGGCGGCGTATGGGACCAGCCTCACCTGTTCTTCGGATTTCAGTCGTTCAGCGTGCCGCCGAGCGTGTATCACATCGAGCTTCCATCGCGGTCCAGCGCTGTCGAGCTGCGCTCGACCGGACAACCGGGGGCGGCTGTCCCTACAGGGCCTGAGCTGTGGGAGAAGGTGGAGGCTCCGGCGATCGATCCTTCGAGTTACGAAGTGCGGCAAGTCTGGTTTTCTTCCAAGGACGGCACACAGGTCCCGATGTTCATTTTTCACAAGAAGGGCATCGCTTTCGACGGCCGTAATCCCACGCTGCTCACCGGGTATGGGGGATTCAACATCAGCCTGACCCCGACTTTTTCGGGAGACCGTTTTCTTTGGCTCGATCGCGGCGGAGTCTTTGCAGTCGCCAATCTGCGCGGCGGCGGAGAACTGGGCGAGGACTGGCATCGGGCCGGGATGCTCGAGCGCAAGCAGAGCGTCTTTGACGACTTCATTGCGGCGGCCGAATATTTGATCGCACAGGGATTTACCGACAAAAACCACCTGGCGATTCGCGGCGGGTCAAACGGTGGCCTGCTCATGGGAGCAATGCTTACGCAGCGCCCGGACCTGTTTCGAGCGGTGGTGTGCCAAGTCCCGTTGCTCGACATGGTGCGGTATCACAAGTTTCAGATTGCAAAATTGTGGATCCCCGAGTACGGGTCGCCGGAGGATCCGATTCAATTCGAATGGCTGTACGCCTATTCCCCGTATCACCGGGTGAAGGAGGGGACGGAATATCCGGCGGCATTATTCATGACAGGGGAGAGCGACACCAGGGTGGACCCCATGCACGCCAAGAAGATGGCGGCACTGCTGCAAGCTGAAGCGGCCAATGGGACGGATCGGCCTGTCCTGTTGAGAATCGAGCCCAAGGCGGGCCACGGCATGGGAAAGCCGCTGGCCAAGCTCATTGAGGAGTTGACCGATGTGTATGTGTTCCTGGCATGGCAGACCGCCTTGGGAGCGTAAGTGACTGTAAGCTATAGCTAAAAGCTCCCTGACGGGCGTTCGGCGCACCGATGGTTCGGTAGAAACCGGTTTCCCAGTTTCAACCTGTTTCCTGAATGCCCATTGCGAGCGTTTCCAGGCCCAGGGGCGGTCGTAGGGCGGCTGCTTCGAGTCGAACTCCAGCCGCGGGTTCGGAGGGTCTAAAATCTGCTCTAATACGCAAATTATCTTTAAGCATAGATTTAAAGTACAATAACGTACATACAACGCAAAAAATCATGTCCCGCAAGCAGTGGTATGTTCCTGGACATTTACCTTTCACCATAAAGCTGTAACTTTCCCCTTCGCCGGGAATCCCCTCTTGTAACGCTGCTGGCTCCGGGGCGTAGTGTGTGGGCCGGCCAATCGGTTGGACTCTGGTCAATTTCCGTCAAGCGGACAAAAGGAACAGGTCATGAAAAGTCTCACCCTGATGAGTTTCGCCTTTCTCTTTCTTCTAAGCGCAGTTGGTTTTTCCCAGACCACAGGCGCGGTCTACGTCAACACCAATACCACCACCAATTCAATCTGGGTGTACACACATGGCAGCGATGGCATGCTGGCCTTTGCCGGAGCGTATCCCACGCAGGGTGCAGGATCGAACGCGGGAGACCTTTCCTCGCAAGGCTCGGTCGCGCTTAGCAAGAACGGAAGACTCCTGTTTGCGGTGAATGCTGGCAGCAACGAGGTCACGTCGTTTCGCGTGAATGCTGGTGCATTGACCTTTGTGCAGAAGGTTTCCTCGGGAGGAACGTTTCCCGTGAGCGTCGCCATTTTTGGCAACTTACTTTACGTGCTGAACGCGCATGGCACGTCGAACATCACCGCGTTTCGCGTGGGCACCACCGGCACCATGACACCGATTGCCAACTCCACACGGAATTTGAGTACGGCACTACCCAAGCCGGCCCAGGTCGGATTCAGCCCGAACGGGAAGGTGCTGGTGGTGGCGGAGATCTCGACCAACAAAATTGACACTTTCACGGTTGCCGCGAATGGACTGGCCACTGGCCCGCGAGTGCAGAACTCTGCGGGACCCGGCCCGTTCGGTTTTGCCTTTGATACGGCTGGCCACCTGATCGTTTCCGAGGTCACCAACAGCAGCACGTCGTCCTACTCGGTCGCGGCCACCGGCAAGCTGACTCCCATTACGCGCGCCTTGATCGATTTCGGCAAAGCGGCGTGCTGGGTTGTGAATACGAACAATCCGAACTTCGCACAGCAATATTCCTACGTGACCAATACCGGGGACAGCACCATCTCGGCATATGTCATCGCCAGCAACGGCAGCATCAGCCTGCTGGATGCAAATGGGCAGACGTTTGTCTTGCCGAGCCAGTCGTTTCCGCTGGACATGGCCATTACCACCGACAGCAACTTTCTGTACGTGCTGGAGGGGCTGGGCTACGGCGGGCTGGCGAGTTTCCGTATCAACACCGATGGAAGCCTGACCCAGATGCAGGATATTCTGGGGCTTCCGGATAGTGCATACGGGATTATCGGGAATTGAGCCCGCTTTGCTCGACAGCCGAGGCGGCTGTGGCTACCCAATATTGAATCGTAGAGGGACAGCCGGGAGCGGCTGTCCCAGCTTTTTCACAATCCAAAAGATTTTTTCAGTTTGCCCATGAAGCCCCTTGATGCCGGGGCTTCGTCTTTTGCGCCCAGCTTCTGGCGCAATTGCGCGAGGTCGAGGCCGTGCTGCTTCAGGATTTTTCCGGCGCGGCTTTTCGGTTCGGTGAGTATGCCGAGCAGAAGGTGCTCCGTGCCAATCGTCGAACTGCCCAGCGAATCGGCCTGATCTTGCGCTTGAGACATGATGCGCTTGCATTCGTTGCTGAGAGGAAGCTCGCCGGTCGAAGCCGTGGCGGCCTTGCGGTTCTTGAGCAGAACCTGTTCCTGAATGAGATCGACGAAGGCTTTCCCGATGATGGATTCGAGATTGCGACGATCGGCGGTGATGGCGCCCATCAGCAGGTGTTGACTTTCGATTTCCGTGGCGCCCACGTCGGCGGCTTCGTTCCTGGCAAACGATACTGCGCGGCGCGCGTTGTCAGTAAAACGTTCGAACATTCCTTACTCCGTCGCGGCAGCTTTGCGGCTGGCCCGCTTCCAATAAAGATATCCGGGAATTCCGATGAGGATGATTCCCATGCCCGTGAGAGCTTCGGTGGGGCGCGTAATGATTGTATTCAAAGTCCAGGCCCCGCCGATCAGAACATAAATGGCCGGAAGCCATGGGTAGCCGGTGCAGCGGTACGGGCGCGGGATGTCGGGGCGCTTCCAGCGCAAGACAAAAAGTGCGACCACGGTCAGGGTATACGACAGCACCATTCCAAAGATCACGTAAGTGTAAAGCTGATCATAGCGGCCGCTGAGCGTGAGGAGCGCGGCCCAGAGGCCTTGTCCGATGAGGCTGAAGGCGGGGGTGCGCCACTTCGGGTGCACTTTGGCCATGCTTTTGAAGAAGACACCGTCCTGCGCCATGGCGAGATAGACGCGCGCGCCCGAGAGCGTGCAGGTGGCGGCGGCGCTGAAGCAGGAGATCGCGATCATGGCAGAAAGCCAGATTGCTGCACCGGGCGAAAAGAGTTGCGCGGCCGCCGCATGAGCAATGGTTTCGTGTTTCGAGATTTCGGGAAGTGGCAGCGCGTACACGTAGGTCATGTTCATCGCCACGTAGATTGCGCCCACCGCGATCACGCCAAGAACCATGGCAATGGGAACATTGCGCCGTGGATCTTTCACCTCCCCGGCAACCCAGGTAATGTAGACCCAGCCATCGTAGGCCCAAAAGACGGCGATCAGCGCGACGCCCATGGCAGAGATGAGTTGACTCGGCGAAAGCCCCATGGCAAGGCCGCCCGGGGGTGAGGTGAAGTGCGTCCAACTGCCCTTGCCGATCACAAAGCCCAGGAGCACGAACGCGGCCATGGCGGTGAACTTGGTCCAGGTGGAAACGTTTTGCAGGAGCGCGCCCCAGCGCAAGCCCAGTACATTGACGACGGTCAGTATGACGATCAGGATCAGGCCGACCACGTGAGCGCGGGTGAGCGTGGCCCCGGCAATGGAGAAGACGACGTGCTGTGCACCGATGGCAGGAACGATTTCTCCGGTGTAGGCGGCGGCAGCGACGGCAAGTGCGGCGATGCTGCCGCCGTTGGCGACTGCGAAGAGCATCCATCCATACAGGAAGGCGACGAGGTCCCCGTAGGTCTCGCGCAAGTAGATGTATTGGCCGCCGGAGTCGGGGAACATCGATCCCAGTTCGGCGAAGGCGAAGCAGGCGAACATCGAGATCACGCCGCCCAGCACCCAGACCAGAAGGAAGAGTGTTGGATGGGGGAGCGGTCCCGCAATATCTTTGGCGGTAAGAAAAATCGAAGAACCGATGATGCCGCTGACCAGCAGAAGGACCGAGTCGAGCAGCGAGAGGCCGCGGATCAGGCTGGGTTGTGACTCCGCCTTCTCGGGTTTCGCGGTTGAGGTCGAGAGGTCCATGAATTATCCGATGCCTAGTTCATCGGGATTTTCCAGGGGAGTTCCGCAAGTGCGGCAGATAATGGAACCGCAATCCCCGCAGGTGAGCGGGTCGGGGACCTCGCGGGCGCAACGCGGGCAATAGAGCAGGTCGGGTTCCGGGGCCGGGCTCTGCGGGCTGTGAGCCATGAATGAGGAAATGTAGCATACTCAGCAGGGGAACCCTTAACCACAAAGGACTTGAAGTTTCACGAAGGAGAACTGACTTGGCGGATCCAACACCAGAGGAACGGTTGCAGAAGGAATTCAATCGGTGGGCGGAAGCGGGCGAAGGCGAGAAGATGGAGCGCCATCACCTGGATATCACGGAAAAGGCCATCCGGCGGATGGAGTTGCGTCCGGGAGAGCGGGTGCTCGACCTGGGCTGCGGATCGGGGTGGGCGACGCGGCTGCTGGCACGATTGGTGTCAGACGGGCCGGAAGGCTTCGGGCAGGTGGTGGGCGTGGATGTGTCGGACGAGATGATTCGGCAGGCCCGCGGCGCGTCGAAGGATTTCGAAAACATTCTCTACGTCTGGGGATCGGCGGAAAAGATCCCCTGGGAGGAGAATTTCTTCGACAAGGTGCTGTCAGTGGAATCGTTCTACTACTATCCCGACCAGGACCGTTCATTGATGGAGTTGTTTCGCGTGATGGCGCCGCGCGGGCGAATGTTTATCCTGATCAACTTGTATAAGGACAACGAATATTCGCTGCAGTGGGTGGACAAGCTAAAAGTTCCGGTGCATGTGCGGTCCAAGGACGAATACGTCGCGCTGCTGAAGAAGCATGCCTTTGAGAATGTCGAGGCGGTGCAGATCCCGGATGAAACGCCGACTCCGGAAGGTTACAAGACGACCTCATTTCGCAGTTTGGAAGACTTGAAGGCGTTCAAACGCTTGGGGGCGTTGTTGCTGATGGCCTCGAAGCCGGACTTGAGGACGCCCGCGCCCGGGTACACCGTGTATTAAACGAAGGACGTCCGCCTAAAACACCTTCAACCACAGAGGGCACTGAGGCTCACGGAGATCTTAAAGGCGCTAACCACCAAGGACACTAAGTCACACGAAGGAAGACGAAGAGGGACCCCTTCGTGAACCTTGGTGTCCTTTGTGGTTATCTGGTTTTGGGTTTCGATTGGGTTTCGGAAAAGGCGCTAACTACCAAGGACACTAAGTAACACGAAGGAATTTTTTGCGGAGCTCCGCGTCTCGGGCGGGCGATTTGCCCGCCCCTCTTTTTCTTGTCAATTAATTGTTGTCGTCGTCATCGTCGTCGCTGCTGGCGCGATCGTCCTCGTGGTCGCCGCTCAAGTCGCGCACGCTGGCGGTGGTTTTCCCGCTGGAGCTGCGGATTTCGATCCTTCCATTCACGTTGCTGAGGCGGATTCTGGGGCCGCCGCCGCCAAGCTCTCCATGCAGGCTGTGGCCGACATATTCGTGACGGATCGCGCGCAGTCCGAAGTCATTGCCAATGCCGCCGTGGACTGTGGAGGCTTCGATTTCCGCGCGAGCATCGGGCGGCAGGGTCAGGTCAATCCCACCGTTCACCGAGGAAAGATGCATGGAGGCAGAATCGTTGGGAAGCGCCGCGAACTGTGCGGCGAGTCGGCCATTCACGGTGGAGAGCCTGGTGCGTCCCGCAAGATCGCTGGCGGAAACCCGTCCGTTGACGCTGGAAGCGTGGACTTCGCCGGAGACACCGGAAATCGTAAGCTCGCCGTTGATCAATTTAATCTCATCCATGCGCGCGTTGCGCGGTACCGTCAGCGTGTAGTCCACTCCGGCCGGGTTGTCACGATCGTCGTCGTTGAAGGTGAGATTGTGGTCAGGGTAGTCGGTGTGGATCTCGATCAAAGTGCCGCCCGCATCGACCCGGATCTTGGCTTCATCCAGCCGCTGCCTGGTTCCGGCATATTTCACCGCATCCACTTTTACTTCGTTGCGGTCCCATCCGGTAATGCGCACAGCGCCGTTGATATTGCTGAGGTCCACGCGGCCGTTCGCGGGTAGGGGGTAAGTGTGATGAAACTCCTCGGTGAATGCTCGTTGGTCGGAGGCGTGTCCCTGCGCGAGGAACAGAGCCAGGACTGTGCCGACGACGGCTCCCATCCAGGTAGCGAGTGCGTGATGACGTTTCATAACTTTCTCCACGAGACACAGCTTGGACGCGGCAGGGCGCGATTTGTGAGCATTGGGGGAAGGCTAACCACAGAGGCACTGAGGGTCACTGAGGGTCGGAAAGGCATCAACCACCCAAGGACACGAAGGCACACGAAGAAAAGCTAAACCACAGAGGGCACTGAGGTTCACTGAGGATCTAAAAGGCATCAACCACGAAGGACACGAAGTCACACGAAGAAAACTTATTTCAATTTCTTCGTGAGCCTTGGTGTCCTCGGTGGTTGACGAATCCCTCAGTGAACCTCAGTGTCCTCTGTGGTTACGGTTTTTTCGATTCGGCTTCTGAGAAGATGTAGACGATCAGCATGCCGAGTTCGGGTTCGATCGGATGACGGTAGCGCGGGTGCGGGAAAACGAAGTAGTAGACGGCCGGGTAGGTCAGGATCAGCCAGAGAAAGAGCCACGCTCCAGGGCGCTTTTTGCGGAATGCCTGCAGCAGTCCGAAGAATGCCAGTAGCGACGAGGCCAGGAACAGCGCATTCTTTACCTCTGGCGGCGGGAACTTGGAGAGCTTGGGTATGCCTCCCCAGTAGTAGATGAAGCGCTTGAGGTCGAGCAGGGCAAAGCGTCCATAGTCGGCCTGAATGAAGGCCAGAGCTTCCTGCTTGCGCTGTTTCACATATGCAATCTCGCCGAGTTGCAGGTAGCGGCGCATCTCGTAGACGTTTTGCGAGGGGTGAAGGAATTCCATCCAGGTGCCGTCGGCGCCGGGGCCGTTGCCGAGGCGGAGTTCGGCCCCGAAGTTCGAGCGGATGAAAACAGGCTGCCCGAAAGTACGGTAGTTGCGAATCAGCCAGGGAGTGATGCAGGCGAAGAAAATTCCTGACGCCAACAGCACCCCTGCAAGTGAACGCTTGTTCTGCTTGGCGCGGCGATACCAGATCCACAATCCTGATGCTGGAAGGAAGGCGAGCAGGGAAGTGTTGGTCAGGGGAGCGATTCCCCAGAGCAGGCCGAATTCGATCCATGGCCGCCAGCCTTCGCGATCTTCGAGGGTGAGGGTCATCCAGAAGATCACAGCCATGAACAGAGCGGCGAGGCTGGTTTCCCAGACCCAGCGCGTGCTCCAGTAGGTGACATTCGGAAGCAGCGCCCAGAGCCATGCTCCCCAGATCGCGACCTTTTCACTGAAACACTTTCTGCTGATCAGGAAGATGGGAATGCAGGTGAGGGCTGAAAAAAAGCTATTGATGGCGAGCAGGACGAGCGCAGACGCATGAGTGTAGATGCCGAACAGTCTGAAAACCCCGGCGATCAGGAATGGATAGAGCGGTGGCTCCCAGGCGGTGGGGCCACTGGGTTCATTGAAGGGATTGGAGAATCCCTGGCCGAGGGCGAGCGAGCGGCCAATGCGGCCCATTTCCCAGCCAAAGCTGAAGTTGTCGTCGAGAGTTTTGAATTTGTAGGTGTGGCCGATCAGGATGATGCCGAGCCGCAGCAGCATGGCGAGCAGCAGGATCCAGAAGAACGAGGTGCGGGCCTGGGCCCACCAGCGACGGAGGCTGGACTCTTTAGCGATCCTGGCATTTGCCATGCGGAATGCTCAGTGTACCGTGCAAGGACGTCTAAAATCCTGATTGAACCACCAAGGACACGAAGCCACACTGCGAAGCTGCGCTTCGCTGGACAGCCGGGGGCGGCTGTCCCTCCACGAGCGCTCCGGTACGTTGCTTTGCATTGACACCCACTTGGCTCCCACCTAGACTGAAAGGCTGCTTACGGTATCGAGGGCACATGGGCTGGATACAGAATAAATTCGAAAAGAATTTCCTGATCACCACGGTCGACTACGTCTTCAACTGGGCTCGGAAGTCGGCGGTGTGGCCGATGACGTTCGGTTTGGCTTGCTGCGCGATCGAGATGATTGCGTCGTCGACGGCGCGCTTTGACATTGCGCGGTTCGGGTCTGAAGTATTTCGCCCGAGCCCGCGGCAGAGCGATCTGATGATTGTGGCCGGCACCGTGACCTTGAAGATGGCGCCGGTAGTGAAGCGGATTTATGACCAGATGCCCGATCCGAAGTGGGTGATCTCGATGGGCGCCTGCTCCTCGGTAGGCGGACCGTTTAATACTTATGCCGTCCTGCAAGGCGTGGACAAGATCGTGCCCACGGATGTGTATGCCATCGGGTGCCCGCCGCGTCCGGAAAATCTCTTCTACGCGCTGCTCAAGCTGCAGGACAAGATCGATCAGATGACGCTGGCCAAGAAGCCCACCGAAGTGCGGCTCGACGAGAGCATGGTGGAGAACTTCAAGCGGCAGGTGATGATCGCGCAGACGCTGGCGCCGAAATAGCACTCGGCACTCAGCATTCAGCACTCAGGAATTCGCATTTGGCGATCGGCAAGCCATGGAGATCGCCTGCCGGACAATCTCATGAGATTTACCAAACTCACATCCAAGGGAGAACTGCCTGCTGAAAATCAGGCCAAGGAATTCTCCTGTGGAGACAAGATGATCTGTGTCGCCAATGTGAATGGCGAAATTTCGGCGATGGACAATGTCTGTCTTCATCGCGGTGGGCCGCTTGGGGCGGGTGTGATCGAAGGCGGCAAGGTGGTGTGTCCCTGGCACGGCTGGATGTGGGATCCGAAAACCGGTGAGGCGGTCCATGCCCCGGCGGCGAAAGTCCTGGTGTATCCGCTGAAGATCGAGGGCGACGACGTGCTCGTGGAACTTTGACTAGCGGAACAGCACCAGGGCCACGAGGCAGATCACGCATACGGCCAGGACAATCGCTGAGAGCCGGTCACTGCTGTCGGTAGTTCCCCAGAATTTTTTCATAATGCCCGCCTGCCAGCTTCTACTTTGCGCCAGGCGCAGGACCAGCACAATGGCAACATGGTGTGATTACCTTCGTACTCACACGATCAGGGCCAGAGGCAGCTGTAAGTTGTCGGGCTTAGGCCACATGCAAACCTTGCTCCAGGAAGGCAAGTTCTGATAGCGGTCTAACCGAGATATCCCAGGAAGTTCTGCGGCCGGTTTTCGAATCCGGGAAATACCCTTCCCAGAGCCTTGTTGCCGAGGTGCTGTGAAACTGCTTCGCCGAGTACGCGGCGAAAGTCTGTGGTCACCGCTAGGTCGCGTCCTGCATAGAGTTGGGACGGATCCAGCCCGGGCCATCGGCCATACACTTTGCCGCCTTTTACCGGACCTCCCATAACGAACATCACTTGGGCGTAGCCGTGGTCCGTGCCGCGGGTGCTGTTTTCGCGGGCGGCGCGTCCGAATTCCGACATGGTGATGATGACGGTGTCTTCGGCGAGATCGCCCAAGTCGATCCAGAAGGCCGAGAGCGACTGCGAGAACTCGCGCAGCATGTTCGCCATCTGTCCCTGCGTGCTGCCTTCGTTCACGTGATGATCCCATCCGCCGATGTCGGCGAAGGCAACCTGGACTCCGAGGTTGCCTTTGATCAGCTGGCAGAGCTGCTTCAGACTGTCTGCGAAACGGGTGCGCGGATAATTGGCGCCGGGCGCGGGTTTGTACTTCGCAGGGTCGGCAGACCTGAGCATCTTGACCGCCTCGAAGGCCTCCCGTTGGGTCCCGTGCAGCACGGAATCGTGCATGGCTTCGAAGCGGTCGGCGAGGGGCGCGGAATTCTTACCTTCGACTCCAACATTTGAGAGGTTGTTCAAGGCGAGCACTGGCGCGCTGCCCGCCAGAATTCGCGGGAGAGACGGGCCAAGCGCGATGGCGCGAAGCCCTGAACCACTGTGGTCAGCTCCGCGCAGAGCGCGATTCAGCCATCCGTCGGCGGGGACGTGGACCCCGGGCATGCCCGACTCCATGAAATCCTGGGCCTCGAAGTGCGATCGTGTCGGAACAGGAGATCCGGCAGCGTGCACGACGGCGAGATGGCGCTGTTTCCAGAGAGGCTGAAAAGTCTCCAGCGCGGGATGCAATCCGAAGAAGCCGTCCAATTCGATGAGCGACTTTCGCGGGATGTTGATGGAGGGACGCATCGCGTAATACGCCGGCTCAGCGTAAGGAACCACGATGTTCAGTCCATCGGCGGCGCCGCGCTGGAAGATGACCACCAGGCGCTTGGCTTTGGCGGACTGGGCCGCTCCCCAGGCCGTGCGCTGCACAAATGCGGGGAGGGCTGCGGTGCCGACCGCTGCCAGGGCGCCGTCACGAAGGAATACGCGACGAGTGATGGACATACGTATCGATTTTACCTTCTCTGGAATCCAGAGAGCCGAGGAACGAGCGGCGGCAGGAGGCGGAACGCATGAAACACTGCGCGCTGCTATGTAAGGTAGAGACGGCCGTGGGAGATGCGGTGTTGCAGCGTGGCCGCGAGTTGGTCAATATCGGCAGGCGCGATATTGACCGGCAGGCGGTCTTCCAGCAGCGAGGGGCGTCCACTGCCGACCGCCTCGCGGCGAATCTGGACCAGCAGGGCCTGCACGGCGTTGGGATCAAACTTCTGCGGAGAGAGTCTGACGATTTCACTGAGCGTGCTGCCGACCGAAAGCGGCTCGCGGTAGGGGCGTTCGCTGGTCATGGCATCAAACGTGTCAGCCAGGCTGACGATACGCACCTGCATGGGGACTTCCTGCATTACCAGCGCATCGGGATAGCCGGTGCCATCGTTCCGCTCGTGGTGCCAGCGCACGATTTCAGGGATGCGCGGCCAGGGGAATTCGACTCCGCTGACGATTTTGTGTCCCACGATGGTGTGGTCGGCCATCTCCCGGAACTCGTCGGCGTCCAGCGATGTAGGCTTGCCGAACAGCCGCTTGTCCACTGCAACTTTCCCGATATCGTGCAAATAGCCGGCCGAACGCAGGGCGCCGACCTCCACCGGGTCGAGGCCCATGGCTTCGCCAATGGCCGAGGCGTAGCGGCCGACGCGGATGGAGTGGCCGTGAATGTTGACATGCTTGACGTCAATGGCCGCGGCAAAGGCTTCCAGCGCGGTGTCATAAAAGCCATGCAGGGAAGCGAGCAGGCGCAGATTTTCAGAAACCCGGTGCGCCAGGGTCTGGCTCAGCATGTGATTATGAAGCGCCAGCGCTACGTAGGTGCAGAGGAGTTCCAATGCATCCAGGTCCTCGTCGTCGTAGAGGGCTTCCCCTTCGCGCCTGCCCAACGCCAACACGCCCACCAGTTTGCCGTGCACCTTCAGCGGCACCAGGCATTTGAACAATTCGGGAGCGACATTGCCGTTGGAACTGAGATAAGTCTCGGAATGGCCGGGCGCAAGCACGATGGCGCTGCGGGCCGAAATCAAAGCATGGATGTGTTTGGGGAGGAGAGGGATGATCGCGGGATCCGGCATCAGCGCAAAGCCTTCCGAGACCACTGACGTCAGCATGGAAGGCTTGTCGTTGAATGTGAACAGGACGGCCTCGCGCGCGCCCGCCGCTTGTTGAAGCGCGGAAAGCATAGTGCGCGCGGTTTGCGGAAACTCCTGCTCGGCTGTAAGTTCCGGGCCGAGATCGGAGAGCGCTTCGACGGTCCGCAGAAGCCGCCGCAAATTGTTCTTCTGCATAGCCACGCAGGGTGGAGCAGAAACCAGAGCACAAAAAGAGTATCACGCAGCCACTTGGTTGAGCGGATTGTGAGTAGTAGCTAAAAGTGTTCCTTTAACTCGGAGAAGCGCTCGAGGACAAGGAGCCGCTCCGGTTCGTCCGGTGTGACGAGATCGTCGTGCTCGAGAATCCAGGTATTGCCGTGAGGAACGAAAACCGCGTTCAGGCCCGCCGCAAGCGCGGGGTTGATGTCCGATTTCGGACTGTTCCCCACCATCCAGGTAGAGTCGGCGAGCAAAGCATACTTCTCTACAACTGTTTTATAGGCGGAAACGTCTTTTTCACTGACGATCTCGACGGCGGAGAAGTATTCCTTGAGACCGGAACGCTCGATCTTCCCCGTCTGCTCGGCGATTGCACCCTTGGTGACCAGGACTAAATGATGGCGCTGGGCAAGGTAGTCGAGGGTTTCCGGCACCTTGGGAAGAATTTCCATGGGATGGTCGGCAATGGTGTGAGCCAGCCCGTGGATGGTTTCGTGTAGCGCCGGCGTGAGCGGCTCAACCGAGAGCTTCTCAAAGGTATGAACCAGGGAATGAGCGAAGCTGTGCAGACCATATCCGTGAGTCACAATATTCTCGCGTTCGACACTGTTCAGCACCTCGCGAACCTGCGCGGGGGAGTATTCCTTGTGGTTCAGGAATGAGATGAAATCGGCGATGACTCGCTCGAAGTAGATATTGTTCTCCCACAAAGTGTCGTCGGCATCGATCAGCAGAGTCTGCGAGCCATTAAGTTGGTCCGGTCGCGGCATAAAACAACATAATAAATGCCCGGTGTAGAGAAAGCCGTTGCATCAAGAATGCTGCGCCGCGATTGAGGAAAAATTCATCCAGAGTCACTGCTAAAATCGAATGAGATGAAGACTTGGGCTTGTGTGTGCCTTTTTCTGTCGGTGTGTATGACCCAGCCAGTGTCAGCACAAAAACGTAAACGAAGCATGAGCGGATCGGCGGCCAAGGGCGCCGTCTCCGCGGGAATGCACGTGGCGCCCGACATCGCAGAACGGCTTGCCAAATGGCAACAGGTGCAAATGCCTTTTCATTCCAGCGGCCTGAGCGCGAACCAGCTGAAACTGGTGGAGAAACTGGTAGACGCTTCGCGCTATCTGGAGGAAATCTTCTGGCGCCAGAATGATCCCGAAGCGCTGACCATGTATCAATCGCTGCTGAGCAGCACCAGCCCCAAGGACCAGAAACTTCGCCGCTACTTGTGGATCAACGCTTCACGGTTCGACTTGCTGGACGAGAACCGGCCCTTCGTTGGGGCTCAGCCCATGCCTCCGGGACGCGGCTTCTACCCGCAAGGACTGACCCGCGAACAAATCGAGCAATACGTGAAGCAGCATCCCGAGAAGAAGGAAGAGATTTACAGTCCCACGACGGTGGTGCGCTGGCATGGAGATCAGCTGGAAGGCCTGCCCTACCACATTGCGTATCGATCGTTTCTCGAACCGGCTGCAAAGGACCTGCGCGAGGCCGCCGACCTGAGCGAGGACCCGGCGTTTGCAAACTTCCTGCGCCTACGCGCCGATGCCTTGCTGACCGACGACTACTTGAAAAGCGATTTGGCATGGGTCGATTTGAAAGATCCGAAGTTTGACATCATCTTTGCGCCGTATGAGACCTACAGCGACGGGTTGCTGGGCGTGAAAGCGACCTATGGCGGCGCCGTGCTGGTAAGGAATGCGGAGGAGAGCAAGAAGCTCGCGGTGTTTCAGAAGTACGTACCAGACATCCAGGACGCGCTGCCGCTTCCACCCGAGGACCGGCCGTCGAAGCATGGGCTGGAGACTCCCATGGAGATGATGGACGCTCCTTACCGAGTGGCCGACTTGCGGCATGGCTACCAGGCGGTGGCAGACAACCTGCCGAACGATCCCCGGGTGCACGAGCAGAAGGGAAGCAAGAAGATCTTCTTCAAGAATTTCATGGATGCGCGGGTCAATTACGTGATCGTGCCGGTTGCCAAGCACCTGATGCGTCCGGAGCAGGCCGCCAAGGTGACGGGCGAAGGGTATCTTTCGGGAACCATCCTTCATGAAATGGCGCATGGCCTGGGACCGGCGTTTGCCAGGACAGGGGCGGGAAAGGTAACGATCCGCGAGTCGATAGGCCCCATGTTCAGCGGACTGGAAGAGGCGAAGGCCGATGCCGTGGGCATGTTCGGCTTGAAATGGCTGGTGGACCACGACGTTCTGCCCAGGAACAAGCTGGAAGAGTATTACGCGTCGTACGTCGGGGGCCAGTTCCGCACTGTCCGCTTCGGTGTGGGGGAGGCGCATGGGCAGGCGGAGATGATGGAATTCAATTTCCTGACTGAACGCGGCGCGGTGAAGCGGGAAGCTTCCGGACGATACGTGGTTGACTATCAGCGCGTGCCGGATGCCATTGCCGAACTTGCCAAGGAATTGCTGGAGATTGAAGCGACCGGGGATCGTGCGCGAGCGGAGAACTGGTTCAAGAGATACGGGACGATGCCGGCGGAGTTGAAGCAGTCGCTGAAGTCGGCGAAAGAAGTGCCCGTAGATGTGGATCCGGTGTTCTCATTCAAGGAGAAGGTTCAGTAAGTCGCCGTCTTGCTGCGCCGGTTCTGTGCTGGGTGCGAGGTCACGCGGCTGAATTGCGCCGGGGGCGGGATGGCGACATCACACTTTTTGTAATTCTCAGCCGACGAAATCTACTTTTGCTTCGAGCGGGATGATACCCGCTTTACGGCCCATGTCGAGCAGGCGGCGAACGGCTTCGCGGCCATCCGGACCATAGTCAAGCGTTCTCTCGTTTACGTACATTCCTACGAAACGGTCGGCCAGGCTGGTATCGAGATCGCGGGCGAACTGCATGGCGTAGGAGAGCGCTTCGTCGCGATGATCGAGCGCGTATTGAATACTCTCGCGCAGCGCGGCTCCGACCTTCGACATGAGCTCCGGTCCGAGACTGCGGCGGATGGCGTTGCCGCCCAGAGGGAGGGGCAAGCCCGTCACCTTCTGCCACCATTTTCCCAGATCCACGATGCGGTACAGGCCGGACTTGTCGTACGTCAGCTGGCCTTCATGAATGATCAGTCCGGCTTCGTATTTTCCTTCCAGCACTTGCGGGATAATCTGGTCGAAAGGAACGACTTCGGTTTCAATTCCCGGAGCAAAAAGATTCAATGCCAGGTAAGCGGTGGTCAGGGTGCCGGGGACGGCGATCTTCTTGCGCTTGATTTCGTCCATGGTATAGGCACGTGCTGCCACCACCATCGGGCCGTAACCCTCGCCCACACTGCCTCCACTCGGCAGCAGCGCGTAATTGTGCTGAATGTAAGGGTAGGCGTGGAAGGAAATCGCAGTGACGTCATACCGTCCGTTTCCCTCCCGAGCTTTCTGGTTCAAGGTTTCAATATCGCAAAGCGTATGCGTAAATCGCAGGCCGGGAACCCGGACCTTGTTCGTGGCCAGGCCATAAAACATGAAGGCGTCGTCGGAGTCCGGACTGTGCGCGACGGTGATTTCGCGAGTTTGGGGGTTGCTCTGGGTCAGCCGTTCCGACGCCGTGTCCATCGTACTCATGCTTGCACCTGGAATCCTTTTTTCCATCCTGTGGCGAGCGCGGCCGCGAACATGATTTTGATGATCTCGGCGAAAACAAACCAATAGAGTCCGAATCGGACGGCGGTCGAGACCGAATGGGTCAGGACTGCGAGCCAGGAAAGCCCGCCGGCAAACAAGACCAGTTCCGCAAGCAAGCCTGCAGTCAGGGCGCGAATGAAAGTCTGTTTCCCGCGCTCCATGATCCATCCGGCAAGCCCCGCAACGAAGGGATAGGCCAGCAGGAAACCGCCGGTGGGGCCGATCAGTTGCGCAAGCCCTCCGGGACCTGCAGGGTTGAACACCGGCATTCCCGAAGCGCCTTCGATGAGGTAAAGCATCAACGCCGCAAAGCCGCGACGGCTGCCTAGAGACAGTCCGACCAGCAGGACGCCGAAATTTTGCAGGGTCAGCGGGACGGGCGTGAAGGGCAGAGGGATTGTGACTCGCGCGCAGAGCGCGACAAAGATGCTGGCGCTGATTACGATCACGACCTGGCGGGTGATCTCGAAAGCGCGATTACTGGCGATGGCTGGTGCCGCTGATTTGGTCATAAATCCTCCGTGGAGATGGGCGCTGGGTTAGGGTTCGTGGTTCGCTTCTCCCGTGCCGTCTTTCGAAGCAGCCTGGGCCTTGATGTGACCTCGCACACGAAGATACATCGCAATACCTGCCCACAGCGCCACTCCGGCGCCGAAGGCCAAAATCAAAAACCACCACATCATCCTCACGGTCTCTCAAGCATATCAAAAGGCGGCAAGGCGCAACGTGACGTGGCGCACATCCTTAACGGCCAGCCATTGCCTGTTCCACCTCATCGGCGGTGTGAGGCAGCGAGGCCGTGAGGTTGATCAGCTTGCCATCCCCATCGACGTAAAAGATGTCCTCGATGCGAACCCCAAGTTTTTCCTCGGGAATGTAGATTCCGGGCTCGATGGTGAAAACCATCCCGGGCCCGACTGGCACTTCGTAGTTTCCGGCATCGTGGACGTTGAGGCCAACATAGTGGCTGAGGCCATGGATGAAGTACTGTCCCAGCGGTTGGCCGTGCAGGTCCTTGCCATGGGAGTTGATGTAGTCGAGAGCAACCTGGTAAAGCGAGTTGGCGCCGCCCCGGCGCAAGTTGGATTTACCCGACTGGAAAGCTTTGATGGCGGCCTGCTGCGCCCCGAGGACGACGTCGTAAATCTCGCGCTGGCGCGCCGTGAACTTGCCCGATGCCGGCATGGTACGTGTGATGTCCGAGGCATACATCGAGTATTCGCCGGCCGCATCAATCACGACCAGATCTCCGGATCGGATGGCTCCGGAATCTTCCGAGTAGTGCAGCACGGTCGAGTTGAATCCGGATCCCACGATCGGCGAGTAGGCAGGACGCTCGCAACCGCGCTTCCCCCACTCGTATTGCAACAGGGCCGAGATCTCGCGCTCCGTCATTCCAGGCTTGACCGAATGCAACGCCGCGAGATGGGCGGCCGCCGAGGCATCGCTCGCCTTGAGTATGAGGCCGATCTCGCCGGAATCTTTGTAAGTCCGCAGTGATGCGAGGAGGGGGCGAATGTCCTGAAGAGAGACTCCGAGCGGAAAGGCATTGGCACGCTTGAGCCACTCGATGGAAGTAGATGAGTTCGAAACTTCCCCCGGGGCCGGCACGTCGGTGTAGATGGCCGAGCGGGCCTGCGCCAGCATGCGGCTCAGGTCGGCCCGCAAGTTGTCGAGGACCTCAATGCGATCAAAGCCGGTAAGTTTCGCGGCGTCGGGATTTTCGGGCCCAAGCTTTGGACCAGTCCATCTTTCCTGCGCCAGGTTGTGAGCGGGAAGATAGAGAATCTCGGTGTAGGGGCGAGCCGTGGCCGATGCTTTCGCCTCAGTTGCTGCCGCGATGAGGACGACACCACCGGGTTCGGTCTGGCCCGTCAGGTAGTAGAAGTTATCGTCCTGGCGAAAGCCGTAAAGATCGTTCGGCCCTTCGGCTTCGACCGAGGCAAAAATCAGGGCCACGCCGCCGTCCAGCTTCGAGGCAAGATTCTGGCGGCGGCTGTGATAGACGGCATTCGGCTGACGCTCGAGAGCGCAAACCAGTTGAGTGAAGAGGAAGAGAACAAGAATCAGTTTTCGCATGGTCAAACGCCGACCGGAAATGGCTTGGTGTGGCTCTCAGTACTGAGGGACAGGCCGGCAAAGCGTCCCTGCAGCAGCGACATCAGCCCGGTGTACCAATAACCCAGTACGAACAGCACCAGAAACGGGACCGTGATGTAATTCTCATTGTCGAGCGCGTAGTAAACGGTCATCGCGAAGTAGGTGCCGATCAGCAGTTCCACCCACGGCACCCAGCCCAGGCGCTTGCGATACTTCTTCGCCGCTACTTTGTCAATCCGGGATTCCACGCGGTACTTGGGGGTGCGCGCAAAGGGCGTCTGCTTTCCAATCAGGGCTTCGAGCACCGCGCGCGTGTTGGTGATGGTCAGTCCGATACCCAGGGCCATCAGAAAGGGCAGATAGAGCAGGGCACGCGGCCAGGTTCGGGGAAACAACTCGCGCTGCGAGACCAGGTAGAAGCTGGAGATCGAAAAAGTTGACGCCAGGAAAAGGGGCAGGTCAATGTACAGCATCTGGAACCATCCCTGGTAAAACCGGATGATCATCGCCGGCAACAGCAGCACCGAGAGCACCACCATCAGGGGGTAGCTGAGATTCGCGGTGAGGTGATACCAGGCTTCCAGTTTGACGTGAAAAGGCTGATCGCTCTTCAGGACTTTGGGCAGAATTTTCTTGCCCGTCTGAATCAGTCCCTTGGCCCAGCGCGCCTGCTGTGTCTTGAAAGCTGTCATTTCGACGGGCAACTCGGCGGGGCATTCCACATCCTGCAGATAAACGAACTTCCAGCCTTTCAACTGGGCGCGATAGGAAAGATCGGTGTCTTCGGTGAGGGTGTCATGCTGCCAGCCGCCGGCTTCTTCGATCGCTGTGCGACGCCAGACTCCAGCGGTGCCGTTGAAATTGAAGAAGACGTTGCTGCGGGCGCGACCGGAGTGTTCGAGCACGAAGTGGCCGTCGAGCAGGATGGCTTCGACTTCCGTCAGAAACGAATAGTTGCGATTGATGTGGGTCCAGCGCGTCTGCACCATTCCGATCTTCGGATCGGTGAAGTGATGGATGGTGCGTTTCAGGAAATCGGCCGGGGGCACGAAGTCGGCGTCGAAGATGGCCACGAACTCCCCCTTGGCCGAGTTCAAGCCTTCCGCCAGCGCGCCCGCCTTGAAGCCATGGCGGTTGGTGCGATGGTGATAGGTCACCGGGAAGCCCTTGGCGGCGTAATGCTGAACCAGGCCGCGAGCCACGGCGACCGTTTCGTCGGTGGAATCGTCAAGCACCTGAATCTCGAGACGGTCGAGCGGGTAGTCGAGTTGGCAGATCGCGTTCAAAAGACGATCGACGACGAACTGCTCGTTGAAGATCGGCAACTGGACCGTAACCCGCGGTAGCTCAGAGAAGCGCTGCGCAGGCTCGGTGGTCCGGTTCTTTCGGTTCTTGTAGTAGAGGTAAACGAGGATGTAGCGGTGCACGCCATACGACGCAAGCAGAATCAGGACAATGAAGTAAGGGATGAGAAGCGCGGTATCGAAGGCGTTTGCGTGATAGAGACCCTGAAAGGTCTTGTCGAGGAAATGCTGGCGAAAATATTGCGTGAAACCACGAGACACAAACGTGGCCAGCAACTCGGGCGTCATGGAGTACAGATTCAGGGAAGCTCCTCAGTCAGGGCCGCAGGATCAACAACAACCAATCATTGTACCTTAAGCTGATTCAGTCCAAGTAGCAGATTGTGAACGGGTTATTGCGGTCCGATTGAGTGCTGGTCAGTTCAGGAAGTAGCTGCGGTAGAGCGTATCGCGTTGTGCAGGACGGAAACCGGCGTCGCGAATGATGCGGCGTAACTCTTCTTCCGTGGTGCAGTTGGTGACGCCGGCGGCGCGCACGACATTCTCTTCCAGCATCACCGAGCCGACGTCGTTTCCGCCGAAGCGCAGGCCCATCTGGCAGACTTTCAGTCCTTGCGTCACCCAACTGGATTGGACATTCAAAAAGTTTGAAAGATAGAGGCGCGAAATGGCGAGCACTTTCAGATACTCGACCGCGGTGGCTTCGTCCCAGTGGCGCCCTCCGAGAGCGGTGTTTGCGGGCTGGAAGCTCCAGGGGATGAAAGCGGTGAACCCGCCGGTCTCTTCCTGGAGTTCGTACAGGCGCTGGAAGTGGTTGATGCGGTTTTCGTAATTCTCGCCCACGCCGAACATCATGGTGGCGGTGGTCCGCATGCCGAGTTGGTGCGCGGTGCGATGCACATCGAGCCAGTCATTGGTCAGACACTTCAGGCGGGCGATCTTATAGCGGACTTCGTCGTCCAGGATCTCGGCGCCGCCGCCGGGAATGGAGTCGAGACCGGCATCGCGCAGGCGCGCGATCGTGTCGTGAATGGTGAGATTGCTGTACTCGGCGATGGCAATGATCTCGGAGGCGGAGTAGCAGTGAAGGTGAATCTTCGGAAAGCGCTGCTTGATTCCGGAGAGCATTTTTTCATGCCAGTCTATTTTCAGGTCCGGGTGCAAGCCGCCTTGCATGAGCACACCCGTGCCGCCGAGTTCCACGGTTTCGCGAATCTTGTCGTAGATAGTTTCGAAGTCGAGAATGTAGCCCTCTTTTGCGGCGGGACCTTTCAGCGGACGATAAAACGCACAGAAGGTGCAGTACTCGGTGCAGAAATTCGTGTAATTGATGTTGCGGTCAATGATGTAGGTGACCACGCCCTCGGGATGCAGTTTGCGGCGCACCGCGTCGGCCTCCATGCCAATGCCGATCAGATCGTCGGAGTTGAACAGGTCGAGGGCTTGTTGCCTGGTCAGGGACATAGTTAAGGACTGATTCTAGCGGACGAGACGGCGGGTTTCCAAGCCGCGCTCGCCCGCGTGTGGGTAGAGGCGCACCTAACCTTTCCACTGCTGCTTGTTTTAGCCGGCGCATTCCGCCAGGCGGAGCACATGGCCAGCATGGCCACAATGACGGGCTTCCTGCCCGGCAATTCCATGAAGTAATAGAGAAAAGGAGTGCGTTGTATGACCAATCAAAATCGTGATTAATAAAAAATGATGCGCCAAAGAGGTGTATGCAGCAGATAAGAGATTAGTGGAACCTTCTCAAGCTGCCTTTGGAACGGTCGAGCCCTTGGCTCGCGAGGTGCTGCGCTTGCGATATTGCATGTATTGGTAGAGTGCAAAAATTCCAGCGATCGCGGCAAAACCAATCAACAGGAACAGGGCGGGCTTGTAGTACCTGGAGAAGAATGAAACGATGGCATCGCCGTAAATGGCGCCCATCCCTGCAACGACGAGAAAGCGAATGCCACGGCCGAGCGCGAGCGCGGCCAGGAATTTCTTTCGCGGATATTGAAGAGCACCGGCAGCCAGCAAAATAGGCACGATCGGAAAAGGCGGCGGCACCATTGCGCTGATCATGATGGTCGCGAAGCCCTTGCTTTCGAACTTGTTCAAAACTTTCTTAAACTGCTTTTCGGGGAGCTTGCGTTCCAGGGTCTCTTTTCCACCCTTTTTCGCGAGCGCGTAGGTGACATAGCCGCCGAGCACGGCTCCCAGAGTCGCCATAATGGCGTAATAAAACCACCATGAACGATGGCTGGCCGCAAGCCATATGGTGAAAACGTCCATGCTGCCCGGAAGCGGGACGACGGAATTATCGGCCAGGCCCAGCAAGATCAGGCCGGGGCCGCCTAAGCGGAGTAGCGAGGCTATGCTGAATGCGAAGGCAAAAGTGGACAGGCGCGCCAACATTCGGCTGCTTAGAGGCGCTTTTGGCGCCTTGCGGTCGTATCCCTACTTGAAAACAGGCCGGGCGGCATCGAGAAAACGCAGTTCGGGGGCAATTGCCAGCGCCTGGCACTCGGTTGCATAACGATAAAACAATTCCAGCCCCCGCAAGCAGTCCTCCGGGAACTGGTAGTAGATGTTTGCGGTCAGGTAGGTGCGGATGTCGGATTCGGAAATTTCAAGCCGGGGAGCCCATTCGCGGACAATCTGCTCCAGGTTCTCCGGTTCCAGGCCGTGATCGCGGGATTGCTGAAAAACCCGGGCCAGGTCCAGCCCAGGTGCAAGTTCGGCCAGTGCGGCGGAGCGGACGGCCCAGAATGCGAAGACGAACGGCCTGCCCGTGAAGCGAATCCACTCTTCCGCCAAATCAAAGGTCAGATAGCGGGAGCGATCTACTCTTAGCGCAGGATCGCCGATGATCAATCCAGCGTCATGCTGACGAAGCATAGTGTCCAGGTCAGGATCCATGTCAGAGAATTTGACTTCCCTCCGCCACCATTTCGCGAACAGGACCTTGGTGAGCGCGATAGAGGTCAGCGAGGAAGTATCCAGCGCCACAGTCTTGATCTGGTCGAGAGGAACTTTGCTGACCAGCAGGATGGAACGGACCGGTTGGCGCGAGGCGATTGCGACTCCGGGCAAGATCATCAGGCCGAGAATGCTGGTGTAAGCAGCTGCCGGAATGATGCCGATATCGGCCGAACCTTCGCGCAGGGCAGTGGCGCAACGCGAGGGCAAGGTATAGGAAATGTCGAACTCGCGGCCTCTTGATCCGTGCTCAAAGTCCCACATAAGAGGAGCAGTATTGAGATAAGAGATGGCCGAAATCCGAAGCGCTCGCATGCGTGATTGTTCGATTCTAACAAAGGGCTGTGCTGCGCCTCCTTGACAGTGCAGAGGGGTGGCGGTATCAGTCCGAATTAGACGATCAGGAGGTCTTCTGTGTGTCCAGCCAGCATGTCTTGGTCGCGTGATGCGACTGCCGTACACGGCCTGGAGTGGTTGGCCCTGGCGCTCACTCCGGGTCTTGGCGCAACCCGGTCGCGCCGGTTGGTAGAACATTTCGGCGGGATCGAGGCGGTGTTCCTGGCTTCGCTCACCGAGTTGGAGGCTGCCGGAATTCCGGCGGTGGCCGCGCAATCGTTGGGCACCGGGCGCTCTCTGGAACTGGCGCACGACGAACTGGGGAAGGCTTCCGGCGCGGGAGTTCAGGTCCTGAGCTGTGAGGAAAAAGGCTTTCCGGCGCAGTTGCGGCAGATCTACGATCCTCCGCTCCTGCTTTACGTACGGGGCGATGCGGGCGTGCTTTCGCAACCCGGAATCGCGATGGTAGGGACGCGGCATCCCACGCCGTATGGGAGTGGCATGGCCGAGAGGTTAGGTTACGACCTGGCGAAGCGGGGGCTGGTCATTTTCAGCGGCATGGCGCGAGGCATCGACACCGCGTCGCACCGCGGCGCGGTGAATGCCAAAGGCAAGACGGTCGCGGTGTTCGGAACCGGGGTTGATGTGTTGTATCCCAAGGAGAACACCCGTTTGGCGGAGCAGATCCTGGCCAATGGCGGCGCGCTGATTTCGGAATTTCCCATGGGAACGTTTGCGGCCCCGCAGAATTTTCCGATTCGCAACCGCATCATCAGCGGAATTTCGATCGGAGTGCTGGTGGTCGAGGCCGCCGAGTACAGTGGCACCCGCATCACTGCGCGTTGCGCGCTGGAGCAGAATCGCGAAGTCTTCGCAGTCCCGGGAAACGTCACCACGAAGAATGCCTGGGGGCCGAATACGCTGATCAAGCAGGGCGCCAAGCTGGTGGGCACGTGGGATGACGTATGGGAGGAACTCCCATCGGATGTGCGACTTGCGTTGACTCCGGAAACGCCCTCTGAATCTCCGGAGGCAGGGACTGCATCATTATTCGGGGACACAGCAGAGTTAGCTCCTCACGAGAAGAAAATCCTGGGCATGCTGAAGCCGGACGAGGCGCTGCACATCGATGAAATCGTGGAGCGGCTGGAAGCCGATTTGTCCTCCTCGGAGATCTTCGCTGCGCTGTTCGAGCTCGAGCTCGCGGGGCGAGCGAGGCAGTTGCCGGGCAAGAATTTTGTGAAATGTTTTTGAGTGCGGTCGTTGGCTGTTGGTCGTTGGTCCTTGGCCAACTGGAAGGCTGCTGATTTCCTGGACGTAGAAAAAACAATCAACCATAGAGGACACTAACGATCACAAAGGAAAAACCATCCGCAATCAAACAATGAACTGGGCTGAGAAGGGCCAACGACCAACGACCAAAGACCAACGACCGAAGGCTAACCGCTGCGACCCAGTGCCTCCGCTCGCTTGTTGCCGTGACCGGATTCGTGCTAGTTTCGATCCAATACTCAAACAGGGGACCAATTGTCTAAAGGGCTGGTAATCGTCGAATCGCCTGCGAAGGCGAAGACTATTCAAAAATATCTGGGCAAAGGCTACCTGGTGGAAGCCTCTCTCGGGCACGTGAAGGATTTGCCCAAAAGCAATCTTGGTGTCGATATCGAAAACGAATTCGACACCGAATACATCGTGATCCCGGGCAAAGAGAAGGTTCTGACCAAGCTCAAGAAGCTTGCGCTCACCGCCGAGACCATCTATCTCGCGCCTGACCCGGACCGCGAAGGCGAGGCCATCGCCTGGCATCTTGCCGAAGAACTGGGGGACGGTTCCAAGGGCAAGAAAAAGAAGAAGAGTACGAAGAACGCCGACGGCAGCGAGCATATCCGCCGCGTCACCTTCAATGAAATTACGCAGCGCGCGGTGAAGGAGGCCTTCGAGCATCCTCGCGATATCGACCGCAACCTGGTGGATGCGCAGCAGGCGCGCCGTGTGCTCGACCGTTTGGTGGGGTACCAAGTTTCTCCTCTGCTGTGGGACAAGGTACGGCGCGGCTTGTCGGCGGGACGAGTGCAGACCGTCGCTTTGCGGCTGATCGTCGAGCGCGAACGCGAAATCAAGGCCTTCGAGAAGAAGGAGTACTGGACCATTGACGCGCATCTGGCGGCCAACAAGCCGCCGGCGTTCGACGCACGATTCCTGGGCAAGGGTGAGGAGAAGGTCGAAGTTCCCAATGCGGAAGAAGCGGAGAAGATCCGTGCCGCACTGGAGAAGGCGGACTGGCTCGTCCGCAGCGTTGATAAGAAAGAGCGCCGCCGCAACGCTACGCCGCCGTTTACCACCAGCAAACTGCAACAGGATTCCTCCCGCAAGCTGCGCTTCAGCGTGAAGCGCACGATGATGATCGCGCAACGCCTGTATGAAGGTGTGGAGCTTGGCGAGGAAGGCCTGGTCGGCCTGATCACCTACATGCGAACCGATTCGACCCGGGTCTCCAATGACGCGCTGGCGGAAGTGCGCGAGTACATCAAGACGCAGTACGGGGACCAGTACCTGCCACAATCTCCGAACACCTATAAAGAGAAGAAGGAGGCGCAGGCCGCACACGAGGCGATACGTCCAACCTCGGCCATGCGTCATCCGGACCAGATCAAGCAGTACCTCAAAGAAGACGAATACAAGGTGTACAAGCTGATCTGGCAGCGCTTCGTGGCATCGCAGATCATGCCTGCCGTGTTTGACCAGACCACGGTGGACATTGACGCCAAGTCCGGGGCGGAAGTGTTCTGGTTCCGCGTAACCGGATCGGTCCTGAAATTTGACGGGTTCCTCAAGGTCTACGAAGAGTCCAAGGAGGGCAAGGACGAGGAAGACGAAGAACTGAAGCACAAGCTGCCCGCGCTGGAAGCGGGGCAAAAGCTCACGCTGCGCGAGTTGAAGCCGGAACAGCACTTCACCGAGCCGCCACCGCGGTACAACGAAGCATCGTTGGTGAAGGAACTGGAAGAGCGCGGGATTGGACGACCTTCCACATATTCGGCCATCCTGAGCACGATCCAGGAACGGCAGTACGTGCAGAAGATTGGCGGCAAATTCACTCCCACCGAGATTGGTCTGGTGGTCACCGACCTGTTAGTCGAGAACTTCCGCGATATTTTCGACGTGCAATATACCGCGCGTCTCGAGGAAGAGCTTGACGAGATCGAAGAAGGCAAGGAGAAGTGGACCGACGCGCTCGCCGAGTTCTACAAGCGTTTCGCCAAGGACCTCAAATACGCTGAGAAGCACATGGAAAACATCAAGCGTATGGAGAAGCCCACGGACGAAAAGTGCGAGCGTTGCGGAGCGCCGCTGGTCATCAAGTGGGGCAAGCACGGGTCTTTCTACGCATGCAGCACCTACGAGAAGGAGAACCCGGACAGTTGCACGTTCACCAAGGAAAACCCGATCAACTTGCCGGACCTGGATTCGGCCGACCTGCAGGAAACCACGCAGGAGGAATATTGCGAAAACTGCGGACGGGTCATGGTCTTGAAACGCGGGCGGTTCGGGCAGTTCATGGCCTGCACCGGTTATCCGGACTGCAAGACCACGCGGCGTTTAGACCAGGGCAAGAAGGTTCCGGATATTCCGCTCGATGAGCCTTGTCCGAAGTGCGGCCGGAACATGATGATCCGCCACGGCCGCTACGGCGAGTTCACGGCCTGCAGCGGATATCCGGAGTGCAAGTACGTTAAGCAGAATTTCATCGGAGTGAAGTGCCCGTTGTGCGCGGACGGCGAACTGGTCGAAAAGCGCGCGCGTAAGGGGAACACGTTCTATGGCTGCTCGAACTATCCAAAATGTAAATTCACTTCCGCCAGCAAGCCTATTGCGGAAAAATGTCCGAGTTGTGGGAATGAGTTCCTGGTAGAGAAGAACCTGAAAGCGGGTCCTGTCATTGCTTGCCCGAACAAAGAGTGTGATTACGAACGGCCCGTTCCTGTCGAGGCCGCTGCCACCAGCAATCCTTAACAAGATTTTTGGAGAACGTTCATGCCGAAGAAGCCTGATGCTGCTGATGCTGAGTTGATCCTGAAACTTTATGATTTGCGCCGCGAAGCGGAACTGCGGAAAGCGCGCAACTGGTGGCTCGTCAGTTTCTGGCCCGAGAGCGCGGATGACGTGATGAAAATCGGCGCTGACCTTGGTTCCCAGGAGAACAACTGGTTGCGACAGGTCGTGGGCTACTGGGAGTTGGCCGCATCGTTTGTGGTGCGTGGAGTGCTCAACCCGGACTTGTTCCTGGAAGGCAGCTTTTCAGGGGAGATGTTTTTCCTGTTCGCAAAGGTCTCTCCCTTTCTGAAGGAGCTGCGGGAAAAGATGAATGCGCCCAGCATGCTGGGCAACGTCGAGAAAGTGATCATGAGCACCAAGGCGGGACGGGAACGCCTGAAGGTGATGGAACAACGCCACGCAGCGCGCCGCAAAGCCGCCGGGGCGAAAGCCTGACTGCACAAATCAGGAGATGTACTCGCGGATGTACTCGTCACGAGTGGTGGCGAGTTGGTGTGCGTCTCCGTCGAAGATGACCTTGCCGTCGCGGAGCAGAAGGAAAGTCATGGGAACTTCGCCGCGCTCGCCCTTGGGAATCCTCTCCATGTGATTGGTGTTCCGATCGAAGCGATGCGTTGCCATGATGAAGGCATCCTGCAGGCGATGGGTAACGAGCAGGGCGCTGGTCTTGTAAACGTCGCGCTGCTTTACGATGAGCTCCACGATTGTGGTCGAGGTCACGGGATCCAGGCCGCCGGTCGGCGAATCGTAAAGCAATACTTCCGGCTGGGTGATGATCGCCCGCGCAATGGCGACTCGCCGTCGCATACCGCCGGAAAGCTCGGCGGGAAACATTTCGATGGTGCGCTCAAGTTCGACGAAGCTTAAAGCTTCGCGTACCCGTTTTTCGACTTCCTCTTCCGGAATCTTGCCTTCTTCCATCAGCCGGAAAGCGACATTTTCCCGCACCGTCAGCGAATCAAAAAGCGCGCTTTCCTGGAACACAATTCCGACTCTCCGGCGCAATTCGAAAAGCTCTTGCTCCTTCATCTGGGTGATGTCTTGTCCCAATACCCAGATGTGTCCGCGGTCCGGCTTGATCAAGCCCAGGGCCAGCTTGAGGATGGTGCTTTTTCCAGAGCCGGCGACCCCAAAGAGGGCCTTGGTCTCGCCGCGCGGAAGATCGAAGGAGACGCCATCGAGAACCATTTTGTCCTCGAAGGCGATTGCGACATCCTGAAACACAATCACGTGGTCGGCAGCGGGGGTGTCCGCGGTCGCCGGCATTTCGGCGGGCAGGAAAGGGATCGCCATGCTTACGAGCCCAGGATTACCATGAGGAACCGGGTGACGAAAACGTCCACCACAATGATCAGGATCATGGAGGTAACGACGGCCTCGGTGGTTGCCCTTCCAACGCCCTGCGTGCCGCCCTTGGTGGACAGGCCGTAGTAGCAGCCAACGGTTGCCACCAGAAAGCCGAACACCAGCGGCTTCGACAGTCCCATGAAGACGTCGGAGAATACCAGGGTCTGCCAGGCGTTGCTCCAGTACTCGTGGGAATCCAGGCCGAGCAGCAAGGTGGCTACGAAACTGCCGCCGAGCAGCCCCATGAAGTCGCCAAGAATGGTCAGAAAGAACATCATGACCACGGTGGCTACGACGCGGGGAGTCACCAGTTTCTTGAGGGGGTCGGTACCGAGAGCGCGCATGGCGTCAATCTGCTCGGTGACCACCATGGAGCCGAGTTCGCTGGCCATACCGGAAGCGTTGCGGCCGGCAACGACTAGTCCAGCCAGTACCGGGCCAAGCTCGCGCACGATACCAATCGAGACCAGTTGGCCAATGACCGTGGTCGCACCGAAACGGCTGAGGCTGGTGGCGCTATTGAGCGCCAGAGCGGCTCCGGTGAAGAAGACCGAGGCCAGAACGATAGGCAGAGATCCGAACCCGACCAGGTCGGCTTGCTGCACCAAGTCAGCGACATAGAGCGGACGGCGGAAGATATTGGCGACCGATTGCATGGCCAGGATCGAATATTCCTGGATCGAGGCGATTTTCCGCTTGGCGAACTCGCTCGGTGAAATGAGTTCGATATTGCTTAGCAGGTCCCCTGCCGCCATCAGTGCGCTCCGTCAAACCTGACGGAACTATAACAGAGTAAGAAACCAGTCTGAAGGGTCTCACACTAGACGGGCAGGGTATCGAGCTTTTCTCCCATGCTGGTGAGCAAGGCCATGACTCGATCGCTTAGGGATTGCAGGGCCTGGAGATGCTGCAGCGCGGCTTCGGAGCCCTCTTTTTTCAGGCGAACCATTTTTTCCGCCAGTTCGTGCATGCGGGCGTGTTCCCGTTCCAAGTCCTGCATCTGGGGATCGTCGCCGTGCTTGGCAAGGCCTTCGGAATAAATCCACTTTCCCAGGGCGCATTCGCGAGGGCAGGTGAGTTCGATTTCCCTTACCCCGCCCGAGCCCAGCAAGAAGGAGCGAAGGCGGAGCCGCCAGGTTTGATGTTTGATCTTGGCCAGAGCAAACTCGCCTTTGTGCATAGGTTTTACTCCACCGGCGCCGGCCAACACTGGAGGGAGAACAATGCGGTCCGCCAATCACAAAAGATCGGCAAGCATGGCGGGAAACTTTACCGGCAAGGTGAAGCTTATTCGCGGCTGGCTTTTTTCTTAATTTCGATGCTGAGGCGCTTGATCTTCTGGTTGAGAGTGGACAGGGGCACGCGAAAGCGCTCCGCGGCCTCGGTCTGGTTCCAATTACATTTGTCGAGCATGTCGATGATGATGTGCCGTTCGCAATCTTCCATGATGTCGAACAGCGAGGCGTCTCCGCGATGTTCGAGGATGGGGAATGCGGTACCTCTGCCGGCGATCGCGTCGGGCAACAATTCTGGTGTGATCTCAATACCCGAGGAGAGTACGACGGCACGTTCCATGACATTTTCGAGTTCGCGGACGTTGCCCGGCCATGAGTATGTGAGCAAGGGACGCATGGCCTCGGGGGTGATGCGGCGCAGCGGCTTCTCGTTCTCATCCGAGAACTTCTGCAGGAAGTGGTCCACCAGGGCCGGGATGTCCTCTTTGCGCTGCCGCAGGGGCGGCAGGTCAATGGTGATCACGTTCAGCCGGTAGAAGAGGTCCTCGCGGAACTTGCCCTCCTTGACCATCTGCTTCAAATCCACATTGGTGGCGGCGATAATGCGCACATCCACCTGTAACTCGTGGATTCCACCCAGGTGCATGAATTTCTTGTCCTGGAGTACGCGAAGGATTTTGCTCTGTGTATCCAGGCTCATGGTTCCGATTTCGTCAAGGAACAGAGTTCCGCGGTCGGCGACCTCGAACAGGCCTTTCTTGGACGCAATGGCGCTGGTGAATGCGCCCTTGACGTGTCCAAACAGGGTGGATTCGAGCAGATCGGGTGGCATCGAACCGGTATTGACGGGCACAAAGGGACGATCCCGACGCTGTGAGTTGAGGTGAATGGCTTTGGCGATCAGCTCCTTGCCGGTCCCGCTCTCCCCCTGCAGGAGCACGGTGGAACGGCTGGGAGCGACCTGCGCCACCAGGTCGAAGATCTTCAGCATGGGCTCGCTCTTGCCCACGATGTTCTGGAAGCTGTAGCGCTGCTTAAGAGCGCGTTTCAGCTGGATGTTCTCTTCTTCGGCCTTGTGACGCGCGATCGAGGCCCGCACATCAGCCAGCAGCTTCTCGTTGTCCCAGGGCTTCTGGACAAAGTTGGAAGCCCCGCCCTGCATGGCGCGGACCGCGTTCTCCACCGTGCCGTAGGCGGTAATCATGATCACCGAGAGCTGGGGATTGCTGGCGCGGAGGTCGGCCAGCAAGTCGAGTCCGTTACGATCGGGCAACGCCAAATCCAGAAGCACCAGGTCAAACGACCGCTCGCCGAGGCGCGCAATCCCCTCGTCGCCATTGACCGCGCACTCGACGTCATATCCTTCGAGCTCTAACAAGGTCTGCAGAGACTCTCGGATCCCCGCTTCATCGTCGATAATCAAAACCGAGCCGGCGCCAGAGGTGACAGGATCACCAACCCCCCGGTGCGAAATTACTGCCGCTTCAGACATTGACAGCCTTCCTGGTCAAGGGGAAATCAAGGTAAAACGTGGTGCCCTCCCCAGGATGGCTTTCCACGCGAATCTTTCCGGAGTGTTCCTGAATAATTCCGTAGGTGACAGACAGCCCCAGGCCCGTACCCCGGTTCTGGCCCTCGCGGGGAGCTGTCTTGGTGGTGAAAAAGGGATCGTAAATCCGGTTGATATGTTCCTGCGCGATCCCGCTGCCAGTATCGGAGACAACGACGCTGACGCCATCGCCGTTGGCGGTCGAGATTCTCAGAGTGCCCCCCGACGGCATCGCGTCTCGCGCATTCATGAACAGGTTCAAGAAAACCTGCTGCAAGCGCCCGGGGTTGCCGGTGATGAGCGGAAGATGCTGGCACAGTTCGTCCTGTACGCTGACCCGCGAGGTCTTGAACTGATGCTCGAGCAGGGCCAGGGTGTCGGTGATAATCTTGTTGATGTCTACGCCAGTAAACTCCGTGGTGCTGGTGCGCGAGAAATTGAGCAGGTTGTTGACGATCTCCGAGGCCCGGAAACTCTGCCGGGTAATCTTCTCGAGCAGGCCGCTTTTCTGCGGGTCTCCCTGCAACTGCTTGGCAAGCATCTGCGAGTACGACGAGATCACGGCGAGGGGAGTGTTCACCTCGTGCGCCACTCCAGCCGCAAGCAGGCCGATGGATGACAGTTTGTCCGCCTGTGACAGTTGGGCCTCGAGATCCACGCGCTCGGTGATGTCGTCCATGATGATCAGGCGCCCAATCACGTTGAACTTTCTTGTGACCAGCGGCGCGATGGCAACGTTCACCACGCGATTTTCTCCCGCCGGAGTAGAGAGCCGGAACTTGTACAGGTTATGAATCCCGGGATTCTGCCGGACACGGTAGAACTCTTCCACGAACTCCGCAGGAAACACCTCGCCCAAAGGCCGGGTGAGGGCCTGCCAGCGCGGCAGGGCGTACATCACTTCCATCTGGGAATTCCAGGACTCGATCCGGTCCGCCAGATCTACCGCCAGCACCCCGACGTTGATGGACTCGACGATGTTCTCGTTGAAATCCTTGAGCCGCTCGTATTCGGCCACTTTCTGTTCCAGCGAGGCGTAGAGGCGGGCGTTCTGGATGGCGATGCCGACGTAACCGGCCACCGATTCCAGCAGTTCGATGTCCTCGCTGGTGAGGAAGTCGCCTTCGATGGTCTTTCCCAGCCCGAGAAAGGCGACGGTACGCTGTTGCGCGCGGCACGGAATGTAATAGTTCAAGTCCAACTTGGCGATCGTGTTCTGCGCTCTTTGGTCCTCTCTCGGAACTTGATGCGTGTTGTCGAAGAAGAGGTGGCCGGCTTCCATCTCCGGGCGTGGCATGTCCAGGAAGGAGAGGTCCACGCCGCTGGTCTGAGTCATGCCGAATGACTTGGCCAGCATGAAGGGATGCGGAGGTTCTGGCGCCGACAAGAAGACAGCCATGCGATCGACCAGCAAAGTGCGCGACAGGCGATCCACGAGCGAGTTGAGCATTTTGTCCAGATCGGTCTCCGAACTCAACTCGCGTCCGAACTCGATGAGGGTCTTGCGATAGTCGTAACGCGTGCGGTAGAAGAACTGGTCGCTGCGGGCCTGGATCCATTTGCGCACCGGGTCGAACAACAACGCGGTAACGACAATGGCCAGGATCATGCCGGCCGGACCCGAGCTTGGAATCCGGGCATGCACCAGTTCTGCGACCCCGGCGACGGCCGCGAAGTAAACGCCTGCGATGGAGGCTGCGGCCAGGGTGTACACCATGCCGCGCTTGAAGATCAGGTCTACGTCCATCAAGCGGTAGCGGAATATGGCGTATCCGAAGGTGAGCGGCAGCAATCCCAGCGAGAGCACCGATACTTTCATCGCGGTCGTCGGGAGCGTTCCCATCATGTAGGGAACGACGTAGATCAGGGTAAAGGGCGCGACGGCGAGGATGGTGCCGCGAGTGATCCACTTCAACTGCTGGCGAAGTATCGGAGTGCCGGCGCGGCGATAGTTGTTGAGGAGCACAGCCGCGGCAGCGACGAACAAGCACGTGAGATAGGCCCACTCAATGCGGTCGAGGTTCCAGCGCAGATTCTCGGAAGCCTGGAGGAACACCACCGCTGAAATGTGCAGCATGAGCAGCAGCGCGCCGGGCAGGTACACCAGCGCCAGAATCCAGCGGTGCTTTCGGATGAATGCCGGCCGCTCCGGGAAGGTCAGGACAAAATGCAGGAACAGGGCCGGCTGCAGCAACCACGCCACCACGTTGCCCCAGTAAATCTGCCAATCAAAGACGTTCAGCTTGCCGGTGTACTTGAAGGCGTAAAAAATGAACGAGATCAGACAGAAAACATAGAAATGGGTCGATCCGGGCGCGGTCCAGCGACGCAAGAGAACATAAAGCCCGATGCCCAGGTAGATCAGGGCGATAAAGCGCAGCCACTGGTTGAGCGAGCGCTCAGCGGGAACGAGAATGACCACGGCCTCGACCGGCACCGACTGCCGCAGCACCGAGTAGTTCGCTTTGGACCAGGCTCCAACGCGGTACAGTTGTCGCGACAAGGCACTGGCGTTACCAATGTCCTGCTGATTGATCCTGATCAACTGGTCGCCCGGGCGGATTCCGGCTTTGTCGCCGGGACCGCTGGTCTCGACCTGCTTGGCGGTGAGCCTCCCGGCCTGCTCCACCCACCACACCCCGTCATCCGGAACCTGGAACTCGCGCTCTTTCTGGAAATTGACCGCTGCATACACGACGGCGGCAGCCGTCAACAGCATCAGGAAGGCGGCGGTAAAGCGGACTTGGAAATCCTTGTTCATGGACCCCGACGGCGAGTTCGTTGATGGAGCGGAACTTCTCCTGCTTTGTTTCTGCACGTTCGCTGCCACGGTTGGGGTCATCAGAAGACTTCTAAGTCACATGCCCAGAATAACTTCTCCGATTATAGGTGGATTCGCAACCGCCAGCTACGGTTTTTGGAATGTTGATCTTGGAATTTGTAAGTGACTGGCGAGACACAGCTTACGCAAGCCAGCACGGAAGTTGGGAAAATGTTATGTGGTTCTTGTCTCTGCGGGAGGCACACGGGCCAAGCTTGAGCCGAACGGTCCAAGAGAACTCCGGGCCGCACGTGGATGCTCTAGAATGGAGTCCTCCATGACAGCCACAGAAGAGATCATCCAGCGTGAAAAGTACTTCCTGCTCCCGACCTACAACCGATATCCGGTCGTGCTCACCCGGGGGAAAGGGGTTTTTCTGTACGACATTGATGGCCAGAAGTACCTGGATTTTGTGGCCGGGCTGGGAGTAAACGCGCTCGGGCATGCGCATCCTGCCATCGTGAAAGTGATTCGTGAGCAGGCCGCCAAAGTCATTCATCTCTCGAACCTCTACTACAACGAATACCAGGGCCGACTCGCTGAAAGACTTTGCCTGCTTTCCGGAATGCAAAAGGTTTTCTTTTCCAACAGCGGGACCGAAGCCATCGAAGGCTCGATCAAACTGGCCAGGCTTGCCGGCCACCGCGCGGGAGGGGAGCGCAAGAGTGAACTGGTCGCGCTGGAAGGTTCGTATCACGGGCGAACATTCGGCGCCATGTCTTTGACCGGCCAGGACAAGTACCGCAAAGGTTTTGAGCCACTTCTCGACGATGTGCACTTCGTTCCACAAAACGACGTCGCGGCCCTGCGGAGTGCAGTGAATGAGAACACCTGCGCCATCGTGCTGGAACCCATCTTCGGCGAGGGCGGAGTGCGAGAGTGCAGCGCGGAATTTCTCGGGGAATGCCGGGCACTGGCCGATCAGCACAAAGCGGCATTGATTTTCGACGAGATCCAGTGTGGGCTTGGACGGACCGGAACGATATTTGCGTTTCAGGCGTTCGGCGTAACGCCCGACATTGTGGCAATCGCCAAACCGATCGCCGCCGGGTTTCCCTTAGGCGCATTCCTTGCCAAGGACGAGTTTGCGTCGGCCATTGCTCCCGGACAGCACGGTACAACCTTCGGAGGCGGACCGATGGCGTGCCGCGTGGCTCTGGAATATTTCGCGGTCCTGGAGCAGGAGAACCTTCTGCAGAACGTGAATCGAGTGGGAGCCTATCTGCAACAGGAACTGAAAGCGCTGGTCGAGAAGTACGCGGCCGCGCAACAAGCCCGGGGCCGCGGCTTCATTCAAGGCCTGCAACTCGAGGTGCCGGCGCGGCCGATCGTTGAGCAGGCGCTTGGCGAAGGCGTTCTCTTCAACAGCACCCAGGACACCGTCCTCCGATTTCTGCCGCCTTTCATGCTGGAAGAGAAGCATGTGGACAAGGGCATCAAAGTTCTGAAGAAGTTGCTGGGCAAAAAACGTGCCAACAGCAGTCTGGTCGAGCGACTGCTTTCGTCCTGAGGCATCATGAAAAAAGAGGGAAGCCAAAGAGCTTCCCTCACAAAGTGACAGAGGCGATATCAATTAGATAGAAGCGCGCGATTTCAGAAAAGTTGTCCTTCGCGAAAAGAAACCCCGTGACCTCCACCTCGCCGCGATGCAATCAGTACGAGCAATGGGTTACGGTAGATGGAGTTCGCACTCGCTATCTGCAGGCCGGGTCTGGCCTTCCTCTGATCCTGATTCATGGGCTGCTGGGTTATTCCTTTTCCTGGCGATTCGCGCTTCCGGCGCTGGCACCGGAATTCCATGTGATTGCGCCAGATTTGCCGGGAGCAGGTTTCTCCGAATGCAGGCAGGACCTCGATTTTCGGCTGCGGGAAATCGCGAAGCGCCTGCTGCGCTTTCTGGACGTACTGGAAATCGGCGATTGTTATCTGCTTGGCTCTTCTCACGGCGGCGCGGTGGCCATGATGGCGGCGTCGCTGGCTCCGGAGCGCATACAAAAACTGGTCCTGGTCTCGCCTGTGAACCCGTGGTCCGCGGTCGGCAGGCGACGGGTGTGGCTGTTGAGTCGAGCCGCCATCGCGCCTCTGTTCAACCGCTGGGCGCCACGTTTTAAGCTTACGCATGCGTGGGTGTTGCGAAGGCTTTACGGTAATGCGCAGAAGGTTCCTCCCGGAACACTTGAGGGCTACTCAGCTCCATATGCAAGGCCGGGATCGTTCACGCATAACCTGAAAATTCTCCAAAGCTGGCAGGATGATCTCAAGGAGTTGAAAGCTGCCTTGCCGGGTATTGCTCATATCCCCACGCTGCTGATTTGGGGAACGCTGGACCGAGCCGTGACTCCAGCTTCGGCGCATGCATTGAAGAAACAATTTCGCGATGCACGGCTGGTTACACTCGAAGGGGTGGGACACCTTCCCTACGAAGAGGCTCCGGAAGAATTCAACCTTAAGGTCAAAGAGTTTCTGGAGATGCCGGCGTAAACACGCCTTCTGTTACTCTCAGGACGTCACAGCGATTCCTCGTCAATGGCTGAGCAAATCTTCGAAGTCCTTCGTGGGTACCTGATCCAATATGGATATGGCACGGTCGCAGTCGTGCTGATGCTCGAAAATGCCGGTCTGCCCGTCCCCGGTGAGACCATCCTTCTGCTGGCGAGCTTCCTGGCTTATTCCGAGCACAGATTGCAGTTGCCCTACATCATCCTGGTGGGAGTCATTGCCGCGACCCTTGGCGACAATCTGGGCTTTGCATTGGGTTACTACGGAGGGCGCCCGCTGCTCGACCGGTATCAACGAACCTTCCGCATCAGCCATTCCGTGATCGAACGCGGAGAGGAGTTGTTCCGCAAGTACGGCGCTTTCACGATCTTTGTGGCGCGATTTATCGCGGGTATGCGCATTGTGGCGGGGCCCCTGGCGGGGGTCCTGCGCATGGACTGGCGGAAGTTTTTGCTCTTCAACTTTCTTGGCGCAGCGCTCTGGGTCTCGGTGATTTCGCTGGCCGGATACCTCTTCGGACAGCACTGGGAGCGATTGTTCCGACTTCTTCACGAGGTCAGTATTGGATTGCTGGTTGCGGGGACGGTCGCGATTGCGTGGCTGTGGTATCGCAGGCGAAAACGCGGCTGAATTACTCTCGTACCCTTCCCGAGCGTTGATGAGGGGGAAGTGCGGTGCTACGCTCGACAAAGCCATTTCCCGCCCATGGTGTCCAGTCCCAAAGTCGGAGTCGGAAGGCTCGCGCGCTTCCTGCATGTAAACATCCCCGAAGTCTGGCTGCGTTTCCTGCTGGCGCTGGTTGGCCTGGTGCTGGCCTTTGGGGCGGCGCTGTTTTCGACGGTTTCGAGGGAGTCGGGAAATCTCTGGGCCACTTTAATCCTGGCTTCCGTGGCGCTGTTACTGGCGACCGTCGTGGGCCTGACCACCGTGCCTTACCTGGCGCAGCGTGTGGCGACTGCGAGGCTGCGGGAAGCGCTCGAGTACGAAGTCACGCGGGTGGGAATCATCTATCTCGTAATCGTGTTGCTGATCGGCATCGCGGCCCTGAACACGGGCAACAACCTGCTCTACATCGTGGTGGCGGCGATGCTGGCCGCGATTCTGGTTTCAGGAATCGGGTCCGGCTTCATGTTGCGCGGCCTGGAACTTGATGTTCGGCTTCCGCAGCATGTTTTCGCCCGCCGCAGCGTGGGCGGGCGACTGGTGCTCAAGAACCTGCGCCGGAGGATTCCGGCGTTTTCCGTCAGCATCGTGGCCCTGAAGAGCACCCGCCAGAAGAAGCACTGGAAACTTGCGCCTTCCAACTTTACGTTTCCCCCGGGACGGGCCGCGGGGGAGTCGTGGTTTCAGATTCCAGACCGGCGCTTGCAGCGGGTTGCAGATTCGCCTGCCCCGCCGACCATCTTCGAAGGCAGCGCCTACTTCCCGTATCTTCCCGCAGGGCACGATTTGTCGGCCGAGGTCGAGTTGCGCTTCGAGCGTCGCGGGCGCTATCGCCAGGACAGCTTCGGACTGATGACCCGGTTTCCGTTTCCGTTTCTGCGCAAGACGCGACGCGTTCCGATCTCAAAAGAAGTCATCGTGTATCCCCCGGTTGAACCGACGGACCAGTATTTCGAGATCCTGCCCATGATCACCGGGGAATTTGAAACCTTCGCGCGCGGTCGAGGGCACGATTTGTACCGCATCCGCGAATACTTGCCGCAAGATTCTGCGCGCTACATTGATTGGAAAGCGACGGCGCGTTCCGGAACCGCCATGGTGAGAGAGTTCAGCCGCGAGGACGAACGCAAGCTGAGGATTGTTTTTGATAATCCCGAGCCCGGCGCGGCAACCGAAGAAGCGTATGAAAACGTGGTGGCGCTGGCAGCCTCGCTGGGCTGGCATTTCGCTGAAGAAAATTCAGACATTTCATTCCTGGCCCAAGGCTATGGGGGCGGCCCGGACATCTACCGCTTTCTGGAGTATCTTGCCATGGTGAAACCGAGTTCCGGTCCGTCTCTGTTGGAAAACCTGAGCGTCTCGGATACCTACAACATAATTTTTACGGCGCGGGCGCACGGCACCATCCCCACATCTCTTTGGGCCTGTTCGTATTTTGTTTTTATTGGCGGCTGAGCGGAGCAGCACCACAGAATGCATACAGCCGAATGCTTCCCGGTGGCATCCCACCCTGAAAAGCTGCTAATTTGAGACTAACTTCCTGGCGAGGGCCATTATGAATCGCAGCTACCGATCTCTTTTTTCGATCCTGGTGCTTTTGTTGTTCGTGTCGTCGGTGTGGGGACAGAAGATTCCGGATGTTCCCTCGGGCACCACGCTTCGCGTCCGCATTGACGATAAATTGAGCAGCGAAGAGAGCCAGGTGGGAGACACTTTCCACGGCACGCTCGATGAACCAGTAACGGTGGGGGGCAGAGAACTATTCCCCAAAGGTGCCGATGTGAATGGGCGAGTAACGGACGTGCACAAGTCCGGACGTTTGAGCGAGCCAGGACAACTCGACCTGGTTGTTACCACCCTCAGTACGGGTCGGATCGCGACCTCGATTCAAACCCAGCCGCTGGTGGTGAAAGGCGAATCCCATACCAAGAGCAACGCCACGAAGATCGGAGGCGGCGCCGCATTGGGGGCGATCATTGGCGCGGTGGCAGGCGGCGGCAAAGGTGCGGCAATTGGAACGGTGGTCGGGGGTGCGGGGGGTGGCGCGGCAGCGGCGGCGACTGGGGTCAAGCCCGCGGTAGTTAACTCGGAGACGGTCCTGACATTTACGACAACGGGAGTGTCCAGCGCTGCCAGTGGAGCGCCAGCGCCTCCGGTCCAACACTCCGACGATGAGCCTACGCTACACCGCTCCGCGCCGGCTTCGAACAGTCAGACGGTGAATCAGGCGGACGCAGCCCCCAATCCCCCGCCGGACAGCGGGAATCCGCCTCCGAATTCTCCGGATGCGGGATCGCCCTTGTTTACGCTGCGCGACCGCCGGATCATTCGCAACTGCGTGAGCCAGCATGCGGCGGACTTCTCCCCGGACGCGTTGCAACGCCCGGAGTTGCCCGGGGGGGATGAACGACAGATTCGGCGTGGCGGCACCCTGCCTCCAGACGCCGATAAGAAGGCGCAGTCGCTGCCCCTGTCATGCGAGCAGCAGCTTGCGCCGCTGCCCAAGGACATGGACCGCGTGGTCTATAACGGCCGCGTTCTGCTGATTGACGCCCAAGACCAGGTGCTGGATGTATTTGCCCTGGACGACACGCAATAAGCTGAAACGGCCGGACAAAGCGCGCTTTCAACTCCTGGGCTGAGGTGAAGCAGTCCGTATTCTGCCGGCTTCCCTACACGCTTTTCCCTCTTTCCACCTCTGGCGTTTCGGCATATACTCCAGCCCGTTTGCTGTTGTCGGGGGAAAACTTAGGGGTGGGCTCATGCACATATGCGAGTTGATTAAGGATCAGGAGACGTACCGCGCGGATGCCGGGCAGACAGTGCTCGATGTGGCGCAGGCAATGGTGGACCGGAATATCGGCGCCGTGCCAGTGCTCCGCGATGGGATTCTGATCGGAATATTCTCGGAGCGCGACCTGATGCGGCGGGTGGTGGTCGAGGGCAGGGACCCCCGGTCCACTTATGTCAGCGAAGTGATGACGGAAGACCCGTTGACGGTCTCTCCGGAGGAATCGGTAGAGACCTGCATGCTGCTGATGCGACGGCACGGGTTTCGGCATCTGCCGATTTGCGAAGGAAAACAACTGCGCGCGCTGGTTTCGTTGCGCGACCTGATGCTCCACGACCTGAATGAGAAGGATGATGAAGTCCGCATGATGCGAGCCTACATTCAGGCCTGCCCGGAGACTTAGGACGGTTGGGGGGTGCCACGAACGAGAAGCTCGATAGGTGGCGCGCCGCCAAGGTATATCTAGATCCGAAGGTAACAGTTACCCCACGTTACTTTCGTTCATTGACCAATCAGCAGGAACTGATAAGTTTGCTCTAACGGCGACGCGTCTGAGCCGACGTTGGCACCAGTTGACGCTCGAGCGGCCGTGTACCCTGCATGAATGCTCAGATTCAGCTCGCGCTCTGGACCGCTCATCCGGTTCTGCAACTTGGAGTTGCAGCAATTCTTTACTGGCGCAAGCTGCACCGGACTTTCCCTATTTTCTTCTACTACCTCCTGTTCCAGGTCCTGAATTTCTGTGTGGTGTTCCCGGCCTATCGCTATGGAACGTACCAGCAGTACTTCTATAGCTACTGGGGACTGCAGGCGGTGAGCCTGGCTTTGGGTTTCAAAATCATCCACGAAATCTTCCTCGACGTCTTTCGTCCATACCATGCGCTCAAAGACCTGGGCTCGGTTCTGTTCAAGTGGGCTGCCCTGGTGATGATGCTGGTGGCGATTGTAGTTGCAGCCGCCAGTCCTACCACGCAGCAGGGGCCCATTGTGCAGGCGGTCATTACGGTCCAGCGTTGCGTGCGTGTCAGCCAATGCGGACTCATTCTCTTCCTGCTAGTGTTCTCCAAATATCTTGGAGTGTCGTGGCGGCAACATAGCTTCGGGATCTCACTTGGATTTGGCGGCTTTGCCGGGGCCGAGCTGCTGATGATCGCGTTGAATGCCAGCTCGAATGCCTCGCAGGTCACAGTTGCCATCGTTAACATGCTTGCCTACAACGGCGCCGTACTTCTCTGGCTGGGCTATGCGTGGCTGAAATCTCCTGCGCGGGAAAATCCGGCAAACCTGCTGATGTCGCAACGATGGAACCAAAGTTTGGGAGATCTGCAGCAACCGCTTCCCGCCGATTCGCTGATTCCAATGTTCGAAGGCATGGTGGACCGCGCATTTTCGCGGACCAACGGCGACGTTTCCTGTGACGAAATTCCGGCGGAGCCTGCGCCACAAGCTGCGCGAGCTGCAGGGGCCGCGTCTGGCGCTTCTGTGAAACGACAGCCGAGCGCTCTTTCCAAGTAGCTTCAGTTGCTGACTTCCTGGCGAAATCAGTTCTCGGTGCGCCAAGTTCAACGTCAGAAAACAATTCCTTTAATAATAAATAAAGTAATACGAAGCTTATAAACAAACTTCCGAGATCCGTCTTCTTTGTCACGTGCCCCTAAGTCATATCGGAACTCAATCGCGCTCATCGTAAGTTGCTGAAATCCGACAAGAAATGTCCCGCGGACGATGGAAATTGGGCTTCCCTGCCGAAAGTCCGGCACCACGGTCAGAACAAATTTGTGGACACGATCTACGCTCTCGGTAATAATTCCGGCCGTGAGGGTTTCCGCTCCCAGGGGACCCGCACGCAAGGAGAAACAGTCCATGAAACGTGCGGTCAGGATGTTATTCCTGATGGTAGGTCTGGTTTGCACATACGTAGCGGTCGCTGCCCCGATCGTTCCTTCGTTCGACGGCGGGCCGATTCCGTTGTGCAACCCTTCAAGACGAGACTGCCCCAAGTAGAGGGCATTACGAAAAGTAATTTTCGTGATTCCGCCCACGGGCGGTTAGGGTATCCGGGCCGAGAGGATAAAAATCCCTCGGCCTCATTTTTTTTGGCCCTGAGAAACGACCTGGCTGATGGTTTCCGCAAGTTCCCCGGCATTCGAAGTAGGCGGCTGGCAAGTAAATCCGGAACAGAGGATGGCCACCGACTTTCCTTCTCTTACCGCGGGCAAGTTAGGCACGCTTTCCGAGAGTGTGGGCGGCAGATTTTGCGAAACTGCCTCGTTCGGAAGCAGCCTTAGCACCGCTTTATTACAGAGATAGTTATTCATCGCCGCGCGGTAAAGCTGTGTTGCCGCGCTGTCATCACCAATGACCACCACCTCGGTTTGCGGGTAAGCGAATCGCACTGCCGCTAATCCGTAGGTGGCTGCGAACAGCCCGTACTGTCCGGCGAGACCGGCAAGAAGTTCGAGAGTCTGCTCAGCGCAGTCTCTGTACTCCACGGCGTTGGTGTATGCGTGCAAGCGGCACAGGACAATGGCTGCGGACGAATTGCCGGCAGGTGTCGGCGAGTCCTGAAAGGGCTTGCGGCGCGTTCCCAGCACTCCCAGCGCGCTTTCGGCGTCGCGCTGTTCAGTGTCGAAAAACCCTCCGCCAGTCTTGTCGAAAAAGAACTGGATCATGTGGTCTGCGATGCGGCGGGCGAAGTTGAAGTAGCTGAGGTCGGAGGTTGATTCATACGCGTCCAGGCAGGCATTCGCGGTGAACGCATAATCGTCGAGTACGCCACGCACGCTCTTGGTCTCGGCTCCCCGGTCTCCGTAAGAAATCACATGGCGAAGTCCGGTTTCCGAATTCCAGGCGTGGCTGAGGACGCGGTCCAGGGAACGGAGCGCAAAGCGCCGCGGCTCCTCCAGGTCCATCACTCTTGCAGCCTCGAGGTAGGCGGAAACGGAGAGAGCGTTCCATCCCACGTAGATGGTCTTATCAACGTAAGGCGCAGGCCGCTTCAGGCGGGCTGCATACATTTTGGCCTTGGCGGAATTCAGCAATTCCCGCAGGCGGTCCACCGGCAGGCTCAGTCGCTTCGCAATTTCCTCGATCGACGCTCTAACGTGCAGAACATTCTTAGCGGGATTGTGATGCATCTCTCCCACTTCGTTGATGTCGTAATACAACCCAGCCACGCTGAGTTCTTCTTCCGTGAGAACCTTCCGAGCTTCCGCCAGGGTCCAGGTAAAGTAGTCTCCGTCATCCTCCATGGAATAGTCGGCATCCTGGGAGGCGTAAAAACCGCCATGTTCGCGGTCGGTCAGCCACTCGTCCATCCAACGGATGATGTCGCGCGCGATGCTGGAGAAGAACTCGGCGCCAGTTGCCTGGTAGGCATGAACGTAGTTCTTCAGCAGTTCGCTGTTGTCGTAGACCATCTTCTCGAAGTGAGGCACGATCCAGCGCTCGTCGACGGAGTAGCGATGAAAGCCGCCGGCCAGTTGGTCATAAACGCCACCCCGGCCCATCTTTTCCAGGGTGGATACAAAGATCTCGCGCAGTTCCGGATCGCCGGTGCGCGTGTACTGGTCCATGATCAGGTCCAGGGCGGCGGGGTGGGGGAATTTTGGAGCGTTGCCGAAGCCACCATGATGGGAGTCGAACATCTTGCGGCAGGAATCGACAATGTCGGCAATCACCTTCGGAGAAAAGGTGGCACTCCGCCCGGCGAAGGATTCCGCCTGAGAGATCGCGCTTTCGAGCATCCTGGCCTGCTCCATGACATCCGCATTCTTGTCCTGGTAGGCCGCGGAGATTGACAGCAATACTCTTTTGAAGCTTGGCCGACCGTAGTGATCCTCAGGAGGGAAGTAGGTTCCCCCGTAAAACGGCTTTCCGTCGGGCGTCAGGAATGCGGTTAGCGGCCAACCTCCCTGTCCGGATACCGCACTCACCGCCGCCTGGTAGCGGCTGTCAATATCGGGACGCTCGTCGCGATCGACCTTGACCGCGATAAACCGCTCATTCACGATCTCCGCAATTTCAGGGCTCTCATAGGATTCGCGGTCCATCACATGACACCAATGGCACCAGACGGCGCCGATGTCCAGGAGCATCGGCTTGTTTTCGCGGCGGGCCGCGGCGAAGGCTTCCTCTCCCCACTCGTACCAGTGAATTGGCTGGTGCATGGCGGAACGCAGGTAGGAAGAGGACGCGCGGGAAAGGGAGTTCAGCGTCTTGGTGGACATCCGATTAGTTTAACGCTTAAGGAGGATCGCGACTGAGAGTGCGGTAGTGCCTCAGTTTGAATCTCCCACACTGTGACGTCCTCCTGAGGAGGGCTTCAGCCCGACGAAGGATCTCGCGTGCACAAAATGAAGCGCCATGCGCGCGAGATCCCCATTCGGCTCCTCCGAGTTTTTCCAAAACTCGGAGTTCGCTCAGGGCAGGCTCTCGCTCCGTTCGGGACGTCGTCAGAAAAAAGGGGAGTCGCTCAACTCGAGAGCAGTTTCCTGGCAATTTCGCAGTACAAATCCACCGCTTCAGCCAGCTGTTTTTTTGAAACGTACTCGCCTTCGGTATGCGCGACGTGAATTGAGCCCGGACCGATCAGCAGCGGCTCTCCCCAGTTGCTGAGCGCGGGGATGTCGGTGGTGAACTTCGCGACCATGGAAGGAATTCCTTCGAAGGACCGAAGGCGCAGAAAAGGGATCTCCAGCGTGAATTCAACCTGCGCGAGATCTCCCACCGCGGCAACGATATCTTTTCGCAACTGATCGGAAGGGCCGACGAGCCGGTAGAGCAATTGTGCGCGGGCATGGTCGGAGATCACGTTGGTGGCCCGGCCGCCGTCAATCAAGCCGATGTTCAATGTGCAGGGGCCGATGCCTTCGGTTTCGGGCAGCTTCATCGCGAGCAGCGAGTGCAGGGCGGCGATCAGCTTGTTGATGGCGGACTCTCCCAACTCCGGGTAAGCCGAGTGGGCCATCTTGCCGTGGGCCGTCACCTCGACTCGCAACGCACCTTTGGATGCGAGCGCGATACGGTTTTCCGTGGGTTCTCCATTCACCAGGAATCGTGAGCCGGGAGCATTGCGATTGGCCACTTTCGCGCCCAGGCTGTCCCGCTCTTCACCTACGAGAAACAATAACCCGACGTGAATGCCTTCCCGCTTTAATTTCTCAGCCGCAGCGATCTGGACGGCGATGATTCCCTTGGCATCGCAGGCCCCACGCCCGTAGACATTGGTTGAATCTTCGGAGGATGGAATGAAGGGCGGGACCGTATCCATGTGGGTGGAGAAGACAAGGTCGGGCTTCGGGTAGTCCGGAGACGTGGCCCAGACATTGGCGCGGTTACCGTCAACCAGCCGCGTTTCGGCCCGGTAGCCCAGGTTGGCAAGTTCGCGGCTCAGGAACTGGCCCACGCGGGCTTCGTTCCCAGTGATCGATTCGATGTCGACGAGAGCGCGGGTGAAGGAGACGACGTCCATGGGGTAGAGAATAGCGCATCAGGAATTGAGGCGGGCGGATCGCGGGGAGCAGCCTTAGGCTGCTGGCTAGAGGATTGTGAGTGTAACGGCGATATTTCAGCAGTTGAGCCGTTAAAAAGCAACTTGCTCCTGCGCAAACTGCTGCATCTGTTGAATTGCATTAGAAATGTCCCCTTCTGGTTGCATTAGAAATGTCTCCTAATCTAGGCCTTCGATGGAGGAGGCTGGATTGGGGAGAACGGCATTGAGTGCGAGAGAGGTGGAACGAGCTGGAGTACTGCGTCGAGT
>DASREM010000032.1:0-14884 GCA_035652095.1 Terriglobales bacterium
GGCTACCGGACGCCGGCGGAATTGGCCGCCGAACTTGGGGCGGATTCCGGTCGGGCTACGCCCTCCCTCCATCCGCCCCAAGTTCGTACACCACAACCTCAAACTCTCATAAGCACTGGTACATAAAATGGGGTCACGTCAGGCTCGCTTCCACCAGTTCGTTCACCAGGTTCGCCGCCGTCGTAAAGCGCACGCGGCGCTTCTGCCGGCACGCGGCCACGCACAGGCCCGTCGCCAGATGGGTCTTGCCCGTACCACATTCCCCGATCAGCACCACCGGCTCGGCCCGCGCGATGTAGCCGCCTTCGGCCAGTTCGCGAACCTTCGCCGCCGGTATCTGCGGTGCTCGCGCGAACTCGAACTCCTCCAGCGTCTTCATCCGCGGCAGCTTGGCATCGTGCAGCCGGTGCGCGATGGCATGCCGGTCGCGCTCTTCGCTCTCCATCGCCAGTAGCGCTTCCAGATAACCGATGTGACCGCGATTTTCTTTCACCGCTTGTTCCGCCAGCCGCACAAAGTTCGCTCCCACCACCGGCACCTTCACCGCCTTGCAATACTGCCGCACCGAAGCGTGCTCCAGAGTCTGCGCTTGCTGACTCATGGCTGCACCGCCCCAAGCAACTGGTCGTAATCGTTCAGCACCGGCAGCGGCCGCTCGTAGCGTTCGAGCGAACCGATCTCCTGCAGCGGTCGCTCGGCGCGTGTTAGCCCTTCTGCTGTCAGCAGATGGCGCACTGCCGCCGCGTCCGTGCAGCCCAGCGCCAACGCTTGCTCGATCCCTTTCTGTAACGCGTCCCACCCGTGTTGCCGTCCCAGGCGCAACAGCTCGATCATCTCCCGCGTGCCCTCCTGCTTTCCGTGCCGCTCGCGCAAGCTCTGCCACAACCGGTCGAAATTCTCCGGCCAGCGTCCGCGTTCTCGCCACTGTTTCAGCGGCGTCGAGCCAGCCAGGGCTCCAGGCTTTTTCTCGAGCACCTCCAAGTAATGCTCCAGATCCAGCACTGCCTGATAGCGCCCGAAGCTGCGCTCATGTCGCGCCACGCAGCGCCGCTCGTGCCACACTTCCACGTAGGCAGGCAGCAGTCGCACTTGCGTCTTGGTTCCCGCAGACAGCGGAACCGAATAGCGGTTGGTCCGCACTTTCACGCAGCCTTGACCATCCACCACAGGAAAACTCGTCTCTGCCAGCTCGAAGCCTTCCCTTACCAGCGGCAGCAAATGCTCGCGCTCGATGCGCATCGCTTCGCCCACCGAGAGCGGCTTGCCGTGAATCCGCCGTTGCTCATCCTGTTGGCAGCAAGCGCGCAAATATTCATTCAACGCCGCCAGGTCTTTCACTTGCGGCACTGGCACCTGGTGGTTGCGCCGGAAGTAGCCGGCCTCTCCTTCCACCCCGCCCTTCTCGTTGCCGCGCGCCGGGTTGCAAAACTCCGCCTGGAATCCCCAGTGCGAGCGAAAGGCGATCAGCCGGTCGGTCTCTTCCCGCTGATGTCCGCGCAGAATCTTCTTCACTGCGCTCTTCAGGTTGTCGTAGCGCAGCAGCCGGAACACTCCGCCGAAATAGTGAAAAGCCCGCTCGTGTGCTTCCAGAAAGGCTTGCTGCGTGGCGTGAAAATACGCGGTGTGAAAGGCTCCGCCGCCGGCCATGCTGCGCATGCTGAAAAACTGCGTGGTCTGACGGCCATCCTCGAAATCCACCGCCGCCTCGTACCAATCCACCTGGGCCTCACCGCCCCAGTCGTAACTCTGCGGCACAAAGGTCTCGCGTGCCGCTACTCCCATCTCCTGCTTGCGCCGCTGCACATACCGCCGCACCGTCGCTTCCGCCACGCATGCCTCGGGATGCTCCTCGCCAATCCGCACCCAGATCCGGTGTGCGGTGTGCCGCTGCTTGCGCGGCGCCTGTCGATCGCTCTGCAAAATCCCGTCGATGAACTCCCGCACCGGTCCCAGCTTCGGACTGCTCCGCGCCGGTATCTTGCGCTCCGGTGGTATCGCGCTGGCCAGCGCCTGCCGCACCATCCGGCGATGCGTGTTCAACTTCTTCGCCACTCCTTGGATCGTGCCCACCCCAAACCGATACTCCCGTCGTATCTCCTCGAACAGTTCCACTTTGCGTCTCCTGTCCATCCGCCCCCCGTCGCTACCGCCGACAGGTTAGGCCGATCGTTGATGTTCAGGGTGGGCCAAATCAAAAGCGCAAAATGGGCCAACTCAGAATAGCGAAATCACCCTGAGAGTGACAAAGAGCGCGACTCCGAATCCGGCCTCGACCACACCCTCTTCCGCCATTACTCGAGCACCCTCGGCCGCTGGACCACCCCCGACCCCGCTGGCCTCTCCGCCGCCTCCCCCGCCTTCCCCCAATCCTGGAACCGCTACTCCTACGTCCTCAACAACCCGCTGGCCGCCACGGATCCAACCGGCCTTTGGTGCGTTTGGGACGATGGCACCCACGATGACGCTCCCGAGGATGGCGGAGCAGATCAAAGCACCTGTGGCGACCAGGGCGGCACATGGATTGATCCATTAAACACAACAGTTCAGGTTTCGGCGGACCCACTGCCTCCCGACAGCGGTACCCTGCAGTGGCTGAGCGACTGGTTCGGACCCTTCGGCAGCAGCAGCGGCAATACCAGCGGCGGCTTCTTCAGGGGAATCCTGAATAGAACCAAGACCGTAAATAACTGCGCGGGCTCGCTCTCTCAAGCGGGTTCCGTAACCAACCTCTCAGGTGGGCGTGTTCCTGAGGTCGTGGGCAGCAACTTTTTTGTCAATATAGCTCTGCTGGCAACCGGTGGCGGGGGACTCGACCAAGGGGCTGCAATTGCTGCTGACCTTACGGCACACGCAGCTCCTGCCATAGCGTCGCAGGTTGCTGTGGGTACAATGACCTCGATTGGAACCGCGATTTCCCACACATCGGGAGTCTATAATCCTGTAACCGTAGGCACGACCACGATAACCGCCGGGATGACAACTGCTGGTAGGTTTCTTATAAGTGCTGCGGATGCCCTCCTAAAAGGCAAAGTGCTGCTGGATGCTGGCGTCTATCTCGGAGCTCTAGTGGTTTGCAGCGAGGAGTGATGCGTAAGATTCACTGAAAAGGAACAGTTTATGCCGAATTGGAAGCAAGTGATTGTTGGAGATGCGTTTCGCGTTCCGTCGCGCGACCTCAACTACTATCGCGATCTCTTTCTGATGTGGCCCTTTTTGCTTTTCACGATCGCAGGACTTGCGAGTCTATTCAGCGGCGGCCATGATCATCGATCGGGATTCATCTTCGCAGGTTTATCCCTTTTGTCGATTCTGCTCGCACGAGAGCGAGTGATCCTCATTGGCGGTGCCCTTGGGTTTTGTGCTGTGCAGTCGTTCGTGTCTTTTTTCCTGAGGCGCGAGTGGCTGGGGTTGGAGATCGCGATACCTAGCGGAATCCTCTTTTTCGTGCTTCTCCGCTCCCTAAAGAACTACAAGCCGAGCTACGGGTGGCCTGGACGGGGCCACACCATTGCCGATCTCTTGGTTGGGCTGTCATCTCTTGGACTCAGCATTCTCGTGTTCCATTGGATCGGTCGCCAGTAGCCGGGTGCCCCACCTTCGGTGTGTGAAGGTGGGTCTTGGGGTTGATTCACAAGCTATGGCACAGAACCTTGACTATTTTCGGCTTGTCGGGAATTTCCAGATGCAAATCGCCCAGAATCTCGACTACCTCCCCTTCGGCGAGACCCTCTCCTCCGACTCCAACATCTCCACCCACAAATTCACGGGCAGGGTTTCAGGGTTTGTACTTGCAAACCCTGAGTGGGGTTGTCCCCTTGAGTGAGACACGCAGTTAAGACACAGTTTACCGTTCGCTGCTTTTCGATTGTACTTCCACTTCTTCTTGCTCCACGATGAGCCCCGGCTGGTGAAGCGGAGGCGGGCACTGCGGGAGCGCAACCCGCCAAGGAATAGCCAGCTGGAGACTCATCGTACCGATGAGAGCTGGGGCAATCCGACCAGGATTGCCCCGGCTTTCTTTCCCGCGAACTCATCGGGCGATAGATTTCCTCATGCCTCAGAAAACTCATACCGCCGTCTCCAGAACTTGCGAAACCTTCGGCGACGGTCGTGCAGTCGTGCCGGAGATCGGTACCAGTGCTCGCTCGAATTCCGCCGGAGGGCGATAGCCCAAGGCAGAATGCAACCGCTTCTGGTTGTACACCTGTTCCAGAAAACGCGGGATCGAAGCCTGCGCTTCCGCCAAATCCCGATATTCCTGCCGGTACACCTCCTCGTACTTCAGGGTTTTGATGAAAGACTCCGCCAAGGCATTGTCGTAGGGATTTCCGCGGCGGCTCATGCTGATGCGAACGCCGTGCTCCACCAGCAGCGCGGCGTAATCGCGCGAAGCGTACTGCACACCGCGATCGGAATGATGCACCAAGCCCGCTGCGGGCTTCCGCCGCTTTAGCGCCATGCGCAATGCGCCGAGCGTCAGTTCGTCCTCCAGCGTGCGGTCCAGCGCCCAGCCGATCACCCGCCGGGAGAAAGCGTCCAGGATCACCGCCAGATAGACGAACTCCGCCAGCAAGCGGATGTAGGTAATATCCGCCACCCAGAGCTGGTCCAGTCCGGTCAAGGTCATCTCTCGCGCCAGGTTCGGATACACCGGCAGATCGTGCAGCGAGTCCGTGGTGGCCACGAACTTGCGTTTGCGCAGGCACAGCAGGTTGTCCTCGCGCATCAGCCAGTAGACGCGTTTGTGATTCACCGCCCAGCCGCGCCGCTGGAGTTCGCGCGTCATGCGCGGCCAGCCGTAGCTGGGAAATTCCAGCGCCACGCGCTGGATCGCATCCCGCAACTCCAGATCGGGATCTTCCTCCGGCTTGGCGTGGAGCGAACGGTAAAAGCCGGCGCGACTGACTTGGCCTAGCTGGCACATGCGTTTCACCGGGAGCCGTCCCGATCGCTGGCTTTCGATTTGGGCGTAGATCGCGGCTTGGGAGAGAGTGCCTGCAGTTGCCGCTGCTCCTCGATGCGCTGCAAGCAGCCCTTCAAAAAATCAATTTCCAGCGCCTGCTGGCCGATCCTGCGCTCCAGTTGCGCTGCCCGGCCTTCCTCCCAGCGCCGCTGGCCCAGGCCGGGAAAGGCATTGCCCGGCCCCTGGCGGAACTCGCGCCGCCAGCGGTGCAGCACATTGGGACTGACCTCAAAGGCTCGCGCCACTTCGGCGACCGACGCCCCGGATTCCAGCCGCTGCAACGCGGCCAGCTTAAACTCCCGTGTGAACTGCCGTCGAGACAAACCCATGACTCAATCCTCCCTTTGATGGCTTTTCATGCCATTCGCTGAATTTTGAGTCTTAACCGTTTGTCTCAAAAATGGGGACAAGTCCAGACTGTGTGCGCTGGGGGCAGCAGCCGGGCTATGTGGTGTTTGGCGGGCAGAAGGTGCCGATGACGCGGCCCAGGGTGCGCACACGCGCGGGCCAGGAAGTTCCGTTGGAGAATTACGCGCGGCTGCAACACGACGGGCGGCGGCAGCGTGCGGTACACGAAGGAATCGTAGCTGGGCTGAGCACGCGTAATTATCAGCGCGCCGTACAGAGCGTGCTGGACGGCTACGGCATCGAGAAATCCAGCGTCAGCCGGGAGTTCGTGGCCGCCAGCGCTGCGGAACTGAAGAAAGTTTGCGAGCGCCGGCTGGATACGCTGGAGCTGGTGGCCATTCTGATCGATGGCAAGCAGCTTGGCGGGCACACCATGGTGGTGGCGCTGGGGCTGGAAAACAGCGGGGAAAAGAGCATTTTAGGGCTGTGGCAAGGGGCCACGGAAAACACCACGACGGTCAAGTTGCTGTTGGAAGATTTGGTAGCGCGTGGATTGTCCCCGAGCGGCGCTATTTGTTCGTGATCGATGGTGCCAAGGCGTTGCGGGCCGCGATCGAGCGCGTCTTCGGCAACCGCGCCGAAGTGCAGCGCTGCCAGTTTCACAAACGGGAGAATGTGAAAGCGCACCTGCCGCAGAACGCACAGCGCGATTACCACCGCAGAATCTCCAACGCCTATGCTCTGACCGGCTACGCAGAAGCCAAAGCGGAATTGCAAAAGATTTTTCGGCAACTGGAACGCATCAACCCCAGCGCGGCGCGCAGTCTGGAAGAAGGAATGGAAGAAACACTCACCGTGCACCGCCTGGGTGTGGGCGAGTTGCTGCGCCGCAGTCTGGCCACCACCAATCCCATCGAGTCGGCATTTTCTACTGTCGAAGAAGTCACTCGCAGAGTGAAACGTTGGCGCACAGGCGACCAGGCGCTGCGCTGGACGGCCACCGGACTGCTGGAAGCGGAAAGAAAATTCCGACGTGTGAAGGGATTCCGCGAACTGGCCGTGCTTCAGAACAAACTAAATCCGTCGCTGTCGCAAAAGTTGACGCCGCACGTCGAGGTCGCGTAACGTGCAGCAACCCGAGAGCCGCTACTTTCAACTATGCTCGGGACAATTTCCATGCAGAACGCCGCCGCAATTAGAACCGTATCGTGAATCTCTTTATCGGTTGCGCCTTCCCGCCGCGCTCGTTCGACATCGGCTGAAGTAACGTGCTTTCCGCCCTTTTGCACCTTTCCCGCGACGTTCAGAAGAGCTTTCATTTTGGCCGACAGGCTCGTCGATTCGAAATCCTGCTTCATTTCCGCGATGAATTCATAGTCAGACGGTTTGCCGCCAAGATGCTGGGCGGCGGTCGAGCCGTGGCATTGCTGGCAGTAGTAACAATCGTTTTCCGAGGAGACGTACGTCGCAATCATTTCGCGCTCAGCGGGAGTCAGCGTGTGTGGACCAGTCAGGAGCACTTGCACTAAATCGCACAGCGGTTTCGTCGTTTCCGGACTGAACACCATAGGACCGCGAATCCCCGGAAGCCCTTCCGTCAACGCAATGTGAGGCATCTGAAATCCTCCCTCAAGCCTGCGCAGCTTTTTCGCCTTCCTGGAATCGGTTACGCACATAACCTTCGCGGGCGAGCTGCTCGCCCATGTCGCGGTAAGCTTCGGGTTCGTGCGGTTGCCAGGTCGCGAGACCATCGACGTAGCGGTTATACATGCAGAACGCAGCCGCGATCAGTACTGCATCGTGAATCTCTTTGTCGGTTGCGCCGTGCTGCCTTGCGCGCGCGATGTCTTCGCTCGTCACCAGCTTTCCTCCCTGTTGCACCTTGCCGGCGATTGCGAGCAGAGCCTTCAATTTGTCCGAAACAGCAGCAGTTTCCGGATTCACCTTGATCTGTTCCACCAAATCGTAGTTCCCCTTGAGATGCGCGGCCGCCGCGGCGCTGTGGGAAAGCTGGCAGAAGTTGCATTCATTGCGGTAGGAAACATGCGCCGCAATCATTTCCCGCTCCGCCGAAGTCAACGTGTTCGGTCCGCGCAGGAGCGTTTCCGCCAGTTCCAACAACGGTTTCGCCGTGCCGGGGCTGAACGCCAGCGGACCGATAATTCCCGGTAGGCCTTCCGGCAGTTGAATGTGAGCCATAGAATCTCTCCTCCTCGAGGCTACATGAATGACCAGCACGGTGGTTCTATAGAGCCTAGGCCCCAAGAACCTCAGAAGCCATGCGCGTCCCTTCGACCCTGCTTCGTACCTTGGCGAACGCAGTCTCCCGGGAAGTGGACGTATCGTCCGCAAACGGGGAAAATCCACAATCATCGGTCGTACCGACTGACTCGACCGGTATGATTTCCGCGGCCTCCAGCACTCGGTCTCGCACCTCTTCGGGCGTTTCTATTCGCGGATCGATGGGATCTGTCACTCCAACAAATAGAATCTGGTCTGGCGCGAGAAACTTCTTGATTGCTGTGAGCACACGGCCTCGATCCGTCTCGCTGGCCAACTGCACATAGAAACGGCCGACCCGTAAACGAAACAGGGCGGGCAACAAATTCAGGTAATCAACGTCCGCGCTGTGCGTCGAGTCGCGATCTCCGCCAGGGCACGTGTGAACTCCGATCCGTTTCCGCTCTTCGCTCGTAAAACCTTCGAGCACGCGATTGTTCAACGAAACGAACGAGTCGAGCAAGCCGCCGGATGGATCAAGCTTCAGCGCCAGGCGACCTTCGGTGAAATCAATCTGTACACACGCGGCGCCCGCGTCCAGGCAACCGCGAATGTCGCTCGCGCCTTCTCGAACCAGATCTTCCAGAAAAGCCTCGCGGGAATATCCGCGTATTCCAGTTTCCGGATACAACAAGCTCAGAGCCGACACCGAGATCACTGCCTGCTTTACAGGCAGCCGCGTGTATTGTTGAGCAGCTTTGAGATAGGCGACCGCGTGCGTGCCGAAGCGAAAGGGGCCGCTCGTCAGTCTGGGTAGTTGACGAGTATGTCCGTCCGCAAAGGGAATCACCACCCCGTCAGCGGCTAGGCACTTGAATCCCGCGAGCGGGTACGTAGCAAAATTGGGCTTCGTCTGCTCACCGTCGCTGATGATCGGAGAACCGGTGCATTCGAAACGCTCGATGGTATCGCGCAACGCTGCGTCTTCTGCGCCGCGCAATTCATCCTCGGAGATACTTCCCTCCGCGTACTTACGCATCGCCGAGAGCAATTCCGCGGGGCGCGGGATGCTGCCAATAGGTTCCGTCGCTATCGACATACTTCAGCTCCTAGCTGCAGTAATCGCTGTCGAGTCATACCTAGACTCTTTGCCGACGCCAGTCGGTGGACACACTTCCAAATAAGCGAGACTGTGTGGGGAAAAGAGCGAGATGACAATACTTCGAAAATACTACTGACAGTTAGAATGCTGAGTTATAACGTCTCTCCCCTCTGGAAATTCTGGGTTTCGGTCGCCGATTCGAAAAGGAGACACTAAAATGAAATTCACGGCCCTTGCTTCAAAAGCAATTCCTCTGGTCTTACTTGTTGTAGCGGTCTGCGCGAGCGCTGCGGACACTCCGACGGTGACCGTCAAAGGTTACGTCTTGGATTCCGCATGCGCGTTCACCAAGGGCCTCAGCAAACCCATCAGTAAAGAATGCGCGACGTCGTGCGCGAACGCTGGATCGCCGCTCGTCATTCTCGCCGAGGATGGAACCATTTATTGGCCGATTGCCGATACCACACCATCCAGTGGTCAGAATTCCAAGCTGCTCCCATTTGCTGGAGACAAAGTCACGGCAAGCGGGAAGGTTTACAAACGAGGTGGCTCCAAGGCTATCGTGATTGAGAAGATCGAAGCGCAAACAGCCGCTAAGTAGCGCCGGTTACCGCCGTTATCATCAATCTGGCCCTGCTGACCCCGCGCGAGCAATAGCCGCTACGGACTTGCTGTTCTAAAGCTGCGTTTCACGGGACGGTCGCTAGCCCTTTGCGGATTGCATATGCAACGAGTTCGGCCGTCTTGTGAAAGCCCAGCGACTTCATGATATTGGCGCGGTGGGCCGCCACCGTGTTGATGCTCAGATCGAGGTGCAGCGCAATTTCGCGGTTAGACCTGCCGTTGACGATTAGCCGCAGAACTTCTACCTCACGCGCGCTTAAACCCGAGCGCCGCTTGGTTCTTAGGGCGGACGGCTTGCGTGCATCCTGCTCGAACAAGAGTTCACCGGCCGCCACTCGTTTGATTGCAGCGGCCAGTTCCAGATCCACGGCTTTTTTGAAGACGTATCCGCGTGCCCCTGCCGCAATTGCGCGGCGCACCCAAGTGTCTTCGTCGTGGACGCTGCACATGAGGACAGCAGTATGGGGGCATGACTTCGCAATCTGCCTAGTGGCCAAGAGGCCACTCACGCCCGGCAAAGAACTATCCATCAGCACAACCGTTGGCTTCAATTTGCAGGCCATTTGCACTGCCTGAGCGCCATCCCCCGCTTCACCCACTACATCGATGCTAGGCTCATCCTCGATGACGCGGCGAAAGCTCTTCCTGACCAGGGCATGGTCATCCACAAGCAGAACCGTGATCTTTCTCTCCACCCGATTCGCAGTCCTCCGTAGGCTCGATGGCTAAACAAATCGCTTTCGCGAACGCCTAACGCGATGCATTGAACGTTCGTTCCGACGGGCGTCGCAATACTTGATCCAGGAGATCACCGAGCTGAACCGCGCTGAACTCGTTCCCTTCAAGATCAACAACGAGATTTCCATGCTGATCCACGACGATGGTATGCAGGGAGTGCGTCATCAGCCCTTCATCCGGCCAATAGCTGATCCCCATGCGGTTGCAGATATCTTCCACATCGGATAACGAGCCTGTGAGTAGGCGCCAGCCATTCGGGTCGGCGTTCCACGTCTTCCCGTACTTCGCCATTACTTCTGGCGTGTCGTGAACAGGATCGAAAGTAATCGTCATGAAGACCAAGTCACGGCCCAACTGCGAAGAAAAGCGTTTTTGCAGCTGGCGGAAGTTGTTCGCGATGCGAAAGCAGAAATTGGGCAGCGCGCAATGCGTGTAGGTAAAAGTGATGGCGACGACCTTACCACTGAACTGAGCAAGCGTTACGTTGCGACGATTTTGATCGACGAGCGAGAAGTCCGGCACTGGCTCCCCCACACGCAACTCGCCCCCTGACTTAGTTCCGCCAGCAATCCCAGCGATCAGCTTCAAACGTCGTGCCCCAAGCGGGTCCTGCTCAACGCCTTCGTAGCGATGAATGCGGATTCCTTCAACGTAAGATAAGTTCCCATCCACAACGAGGGTAAATTCGATCATGGTCCCGGGGATTAAACCATCGAGCTCCTTTGCGTTGTGCACCGTGAATGGCATAGCCATGGCTTCCATGTAGTCGGGGATTTCTTCACAAGAGATCAGCAAGGAGCTATGCGTCTTGTCGACCTTCAGCACCAGCCCTTTCGCGGCGTACCTCTGGGCCGCCCATCCATGGCTGGCCGCAAATACCCCGGCCATCATCACAAGAAGCAATCGTTGGATCATCGAAGATAAACTCCCTGCACCGCTTAGTTCTTGTTCGCTTCACCATTGGAAGCGGAGCCGGCGGAAGCAATAGCCTCCATTTGCTGTCCTCCCAGGCGAAATGGCTTGCGGTCGAGTTTGGCGTATGTCTCCCCGAATTCCTTGATTTCAAGAAACTGGTTTTTGCCCACGTCGTGGAACACTTGATGAGTTTTGCTGGCAGGCCAAAATAGTTCGATGCTCACGATGCGTGCGGACTTGCCCAGGCCTATATGTTGTTCGAGTGGGGACGCTCCAAAGGAACCGCCGCTGCCGACCGTCCGGTAGATGGAACGAATTCCCTGGCCTTCATTCTCGACGGTCACTTTGATCCGCGTTCCAATCGCCACGCGGTTCGACTTCACTCCCACCAGCTTCAAGCTGATCCAGTCGCTGCCATGGCCGGGGTTGCGGAAAACGCGGATCTGATGGCGATCCCCCAGTGTTGCCCCGCCGACTGAATGGATAATGTCTTCGTTCCCGGTGTGCGCGAGGTCGGCAAAAGCGATTCCGTGGCCCTTGTGCAGTTCACCCGTGCCTGAGGAAAAAGTGACATCCTCAAAGTATTTGCCATCGTGATTGCGCAGCAGCACGCTGGGAACGAGGGAGGCATAGGAGGGATTGCCTGTTCCCATGTAAATGTCCAAGTACCCGTCGTTGTCGATGTCACCGAAGTTCGCGCCCATGGGCATAAAGACCTTGTCGAGGCCAGCCTGGGCTGTAACGTCGCGGAACTTGCCGTTTCCCAGGTTCTTGTAGAGCTTGAGGGCGCCGGCATTATGTGGAAGGCCGAGATACGTGCGAACCGTTTCGTCGACCGAGGTGAAGTAACTCGTAACAAAGATGTCCGGAAGGCCGTCGTTGTCGTAGTCGAAAAACCACGTGGCGAAGCCCGCCCGGCTACCGGGAACGCCAGCTTCTCGGCCGACTTCGGTAAAAGTGTTGTCGTGATTGTTGTGGTACAGGAAGTTGTCCCCGTTCAGATTGGAAACATAAAAATCAACATAGCCGTCGTTGTCGTAGTCCGCGGCCGCTACACCCTTTGAAAATGCCGATCCATCGCCTGAGATTCCCGAGGAAATCGAAATATCCTTGAAAGTCCCGTCGCCCTTGTTTAGGAACAACTGGGCCGTACCCCGCTCGTTGGCTACGAAAAGATCGAGCAGACCGTCGTTGTTGATGTCGGCCCAGACGGCAGCCTGAGAACTGGTCGGCTCCGCCAAGCCGGCTTCAACGGTGACATCAGTGAACGTGCCGTCGCAGTTGTTCCGGAGCAGAGATTTCCGCTGAGGAAACTCCCATCCTCCCCGCAAAACCAGGATGTCGATGCAGCCGTCATTGTTGTAGTCGGTTTGAATGATATTGAGGCCGCCGAACTGACCGGAGAGCCCCGCCTTCTCCGTTTGATCGGTAAAGGTGCCGTCGCCGTTGTTGTGAAAGTAGTGCAGCGAAGCGCAGCTTTCGAATCCTGACGTGACGACATCGAAGAGGCCATTGTTTTCGAAGTCGTCCACAATCACACCGCCAGCCGTGGAAAAGGACTTCAAGCCGGCTTCGAAAGCCACGTCTACAAAACGCCTTACGTCTTCCCTAGATTCAAACGCCGACGGCGGAATCAAGAATTGCTGCGGAACCTTCTCCGGATACTTCCCGAGCGTCATATAAGCCAGGTTCAGAAGCCATCTCACTTCGAGTTCCTCCGGCTTTTTATCGAGATATTTCAGGAAGTATTCGATTGCTTTCTGCGAATCGCTCGTCTTTTGATAGCAGCTACCCGCGCGGATCGGCAGAAGACATTTCTCTCCCGGGGCGCGGTACGCGTCGTTTTCCATTTCCGATTTATGCAGATAGATGATCCCAAGCGCTTCCTCCATTTGAGGAATCGCGGAGGGAACATCGGACGACGCAATCCGATAGGACTCCTGATACTGCTCGACGGCGGAGTCCATGTTTCCTTGGTACGCATAGAGCTGGGCCAGGGCGAAATGCATCTGCATGACGTCGATTGCGGGCTTGCGAGCAAGATCGTCTCGATGCGTGGGCGAGACGACATCGCTTAGCAAGCCGGTCACGTATGTGAGCGACTGCTTGCGCAATTCGCATACATTGCCGGGGTCGGCATTCCAATCGGACGCCTTCGGAAAGCGAATCAGCGCGGTCTCTGCTTCAGAAAGACCATCGACATCAAGCACGTATTTCACCGCTCCCGTAGCAGCCAATGCAAAGTTTCGTGCGGTGTCCGCTTCTTTCACGGGAGCGCTGTCGCCTTTTTCCATGATTTTCAAAATGGCGTAACCCGATGGGATACGGGCAACCGGCGAAACCTGTCCCGATCCCACACCGCGCAGAGCGTCGCGCAGCTCAGCCCTCAAGGCGGCAGGATTGAAGATTCCCATGTAGCCGCCTGCATCCGCAGTCGGATCAACGGACTTCTCTCGGGCAAGTTGGGCGAAGTTCTCGCCCTTTTTCAGCCGGTCCAGCACGTCCCGTGCCTCCTCCGGAGAGCGCACTACGATTACTTGCAATGGGATTTCGTTAGTAGTGTTTTCCTTTGCGGACTGAGAACCCTGCGGCAAAACCGGCGGACAGAAAATCGTTACCAGGCTGAATAACAATCCCAAACCGCAGATGCTTGCGGACTTTGTAGACATCCCGTTCCCACCCCGGACTCGTATCCTTGCTTCGGCAGATAGAACGGGAATCGTATGTGGGAAGCAGCGGCCAGGCCATAACGCAAACTGGTTAGGGCAAAAGTACTAGCGCAAGAAGCTGGGTGCCGCGCTGGCGGCACTACCTGATTCCTGCGTCGCGATCAATGCAGAAGACCTGAAATCGACGACTCCGGTTAAATCGTCGCCAACCGTGAGCGCCGGGCTTTAGCGTAGTCATACAAAGCGGCGTTAGCGCTGGTGATGATCGCAAGCGATTCCACGGCGGCAGCGAGATCGCTGCCGCGCAAAACAAAATACATTTCGTTCTCACCGAGGTCCGTATAAACGCGGTTGCCCATGCACCCGAGGCTCAGAATCGGATTTGGCGGAACCGCTTCGACGGCAAATGCGCTTTATGGAGCTTTGTCGAGTGTCGCGGGAGGGCAAGTTCCAGCAGCAGGAAGTCCGCTGGACCCGATCTTGCTGGGCGGGCGATCAGCACGGGAAATTATGGACGCGGTCGTCGAAGCAGTACGGCCCGCGGACGGAACGCAGGATGCCGAGGCCGGGCGCGTCTCCATCAAAGACGCCCTGTCTGAACTATTGACCATGTTCCCGAACGCCGATCTTCTCAACCTTAGCGAGGATCAGCGGACTTTCGCCATAGAGCGTTTCGTCTCGATTGACGTGTTCCGGCGTTTCTACCTTGATCTTGGAAAAACCATTCAGGATAAGGCTCCGACCGCAACGGCTGCCATGGCGCGATTGAAGGAAGTAAAAAACTACATCAAGGAAACGGTCTCGGCGGCGTTCCGCAAGCTGCGGGCCGCAGGAAGCAGGTTAACGACGAGCCGTGTCAATGGATTCGTCCGGGATGCACTGAGAGAGGTTTTCCAGGTGTTTGAGGGCTACATTCAATGAAGCTTATCTGTGCGCCAAAAGACTACGCCTTCCCCGCCGCGGGTGATGCGCTGGAGATTATTCTTTACGGGAGCGCGGATACGCAGACGAGGGGCGGCACTGGCGCCGCCGTGAGAGATGAGAATTCATCGGCGCTCCAAACGGCTCGGCGGCTTGGAATCATTTCCAAGCGCCGCTGACGTGGAACCGCTGCGCATCCGCTTCATGCAGAGAATCAATCAGGGTCGAAGTGATCCTGATTCGGGCATGACGCTTGCCGAATTCGTCGACAGTTGCTATCTGCCCTGGGTGGAGGCGGAACGACGAGCCAGCACCAGCAAGGGTTACCGGGAAATATGGGAGAACCACATGTCCGCACGAATTGGTAAGCTGCGCGTGCGGGAG
>DASREM010000033.1:0-113843 GCA_035652095.1 Terriglobales bacterium
AGTTCGGCTTGCTTTAACACTCCTACGATCTGCTCCACAGAAAAGCGCTTCCTCTTCACGGCAAATCCCCCTTCCTTCGTTGGTTGATTTTGCCGGAAACTAACCTTCAATGTGTCTCAGAAAATGGGGAGCCGATCACCCCAGGCAGCTGACGAATTTTGGGTTCGGAAAGAGATCGAAGCGAGCGACGCTGAGCTGGGCCGCCGCCGTGGGAACAACCGCCGGCAGACACATGACAGCAGCGGCCACAGCTAGGATCATCTTGCGAAATGGAAGTTGAAGGGTTGCATTGAATTTCATTGTCTTAAACTCTCCTGGGTTTGATTTTGTGTGCATGCTGCCGCCTGCCGGTGTAGCCCCAAAAGAAGCAAACGAGCTTGCCGCACTCCGACCGTTGCACTAGAATTTGCACTCTTAGGTGATTCCGCTGGCTCGGCAGCGAACTCACCATACGTCGGACCACCTTTTCAGTCCTTAGAACTCCATTAGGAAATTAGAAGAAATTTCCAAATTCTTTCCAAATCACCCATGTCGCTGGAAAGCAAAGTCTTATACGAGTTCGGGAAGTTCCGTTACGATCCCGCCGAACACCTTCTGCTGGCGGACGGAAAATCCGTTTCACTGACCCCGAAAGCGTTTGAGATTCTCTCGGTGCTTATTCAAAGCAAGGGAAGGTTGGTGACGAAGGAAGATTTGATGAGAGCGGCCTGGCCGGACAGCTTCGTGGAGGAAGCGAACCTCACGGTGAACATATCGGCATTGCGCAAGGCGCTGGGAGAAACTGCCCAGGCTGGGCAATTTATTGAAACCGTTCCCAAGAAAGGTTATCGCTTCGTAGCGCCAGTGACCGAAAGCCGCGCTGAGAGTCCCGCGACATCTGGTCCGGTTCGCCATGCCCCGATGTCCGAACGTGGCCCCACAGTTGGAGGGCCGAAAAAATCAATCGCGACCCGGATTGTGCTGGCGCTGGCAGTCGGCCTCATGGTGGCGATCCTTGTCTCACAATTCATCGCATCTCGGAACCGTTCCGCTGCGACCCGCGCCCCTCAGGTCCCTCGCCGGCTTGCCATCCTTCCCTTCAGGAACCTGGGCCAGCAGTCGGACACAGATTTCCTGGGGCTTTCTCTGGCCGATGCCGTGATTACGAAACTCGGTTACGTCAGCGCGCTGGCAGTGAAGCCGTCCTACGCCGTTGAGCGGTACCGGAACCAACCGGTGGACATGCAGCGGATCGGGCGCGAACTGAACGTAGACACGCTGCTGATGGGCAGCTACATTCGCGACCATGATGATCTCCGCATTACTTGCCAGTTGATCGACCTGAAAAACGAGAACTTGCTTTGGAAAGGCGCCTTCGATCTGAAGTACGAGCGGTTGCTGTCGGTACAGGACAACGTGGCGCAAGAAATCATCAAAGGGCTATCGCTGACGCTGTCTCCCTCGGAGGCTGAGCGATTGAAGCCCCAGGAATCGGTGGACCCTCTCGGATATGAATACTACTTGCGCGGCGTAGACCTGTACGCCCGAGGTGAATTTCCCATCGCCTTGAAAATGCTCGAGAAGTCGGTCGAGATCGCCCCGAACTATGCTCCGACCTGGGCATACCTCGGTCGCACGTACACGGCGAATGCCTCGTTTCAGTTCGGAGGCAAGGAGCAGTACAGGAAGGCACAGGACGCCTTTGAGCGCGCACTTTCACTGCAGCCGGCGCAGATCGAGTCTCGGATCTTCATGGCCAACCTGCTCACCGACACTGGCCGGGTGGAGCAGGCGGTCCCGCTTTTGCGGGAGGCGTTACGAACAAATCCGAACCACGCTGAAATCCACTGGGAATTGGGCTATGCCTATCGCTACGCGGGCATGTTGAAGGAATCGGTTGCCGAGTGCGAGCGAGCTCGGCAGATCGACCCGGGCGTGAAGCTGACCAGCTCGGCCCTGAATGCTTACCTCTATCTTGGCGAATACGACAAGTTTCTGCGCAGCCTTCCGCAGAATGAAGAGTCACCGTTGATCTCGTTCTACCGCGGATTTGCATATTTCTACGAGGGGAAGTTTTCGGAAGCGACCTCCAATTTCGATCATGCCTTTGAATTAGACCGCTCCCTATTCCAGGCTGAAATCGGAAAGGCCTTAAGCTATGGAATCTCTCATCGAGAACAGGAAGGATTGACCTTGCTGCGAGATGCGCAACGTAAAATCGAAGAACGCGGAGTGGGAGATCCCGAGGCTATTTACAAACTTGCCCAAGCCTACAGCGTTCTGGGAGATAAGGCCTCGGCCCTCCGGGTGCTGCGGCACACTGTAGAAGTCGGATTTTTCTCATACCCGTACTTTTCGGTGGACCCGCTGCTGGACAACCTCCGGAATGAAAACGACTTTGCTGAGATCATGAAATTGGCTCAGGATCGCCACGAAGCATTCAAGAAAAACTTCTTTTAGCTACTTTTCTTCCCTTTTCCCGGCAGACCTTTTCCCGGCAAACCTGCCGGATTCTCGTGAGCGCGCTCCCTGAATTGCCCCTTCATTCCCGAGGCTAGTGAGACACTCGACTCTCCGAACTTGTCCCGCAACCGGTCAGCCGCGGATAGGGCATGCTTCCACTTCTCCCGGCGCTCTCCCTCGAGAAGATCGCCTTGCGCGGAGCTATCCTCAAATCCAGAGGCATGCACGCCAAGCAAACGCACTTCGCAGCCTTTTTTCCAGTTCTTTCGGAAGAGCGCTCTTGCCTGCTCAAAGATCTCGGTATCGATCTGCGTAGCGGCCGGCAAGCTGTGCGCTCGCGTGATGGTGGAGAAATCCTTATAACGCAGTTTGAGTTGAATGGTTCGGGCATAAAGGTTTGCCTCCCGTAGGCGCCGGCCAACCATTTCCGCCAGGCGCATCAGGGTCGACTCAATCCGCTCCGGATCCGCCGTGTCGTCGTTGTAGGTATGCTCGTGACTGATCGATTTTGCGTCTGTATCTTCGCCGACCTCGCTATCGAACCATCCCCCAGCGTCTTCCCCGCGAGACTTACCGGCCAGCGCGAGTCCCCATTTTCCGAACTTTTCCTGCAAGAACATGTCGTCAAATTTGCGCAGGTCCCCGACTTTCAGAATCCCCAGCGCATTCAGGTTTTTCTCCGTAACCTTGCCAACGCCGGGAATATCACGCACGTCGAGTGGCGCCAAGAATGTCGCTTCCTGGCCCGTGATCACCAGCAGAACCCCGTTGGGCTTGGCTTTGGCAGACGATACTTTGGCAATCAAACGCGACGAGCCTATCCCGATCGAGCAATTCAACCGGGTCTCGGATTTCATCTTGTCATGCAAGGAATGCGCGGCCCGAAGCGCCGGCCCATGCAAGCGCTCGGTTCCGGTCATGTCCAGGTAGGCCTCGTCGATGGATGCCATTTCGACCATCGGTGAAAAGGAGGTCAGAACCTTGTGGACCTTTTCGGAGCACTCGCGGTACCGGTCAGGATGCCCTTCCACAAAGATAGCGTGAGGGCACATCTTGGCGGCAGTACGCAGTGGCATCGCGGAATGCACACCGAACTTCCGCGCCTCATAGGATGCGGCGGAAACTACGCCCCGCTCATGGCGCTGCCCGCCCACCACGACGGCCTTCCCTTTCAGGGAAGGATCGAACAATTCCTCAACGGACACAAAAAACGCGTCCATGTCGACGTGGAAAATTGTCCTGGGAAACGTGCCCATGCAGTCTTACCGCTATGCAAGAGATTGTAACAGTTGCATTACGCTGCAACTCCTGTGTTCCAGAACGGATGAACGACATTCCGGGAATTCAATTTCAGGGGACCCAACCCGCACAGGGCGTTTGCGCTGGGTCATTCGCCAAGCAAGGTGTATTGAGTGTACGTACACGTGGAGGTGAATTGCCTCTGGACGGCACTTGCCTGCACGAAGGACACCGGCGGAGTCTCTCGTCCCGTCGGACTATTCCCCCTCTTCGGCTCGCAGCAAGTCTCCCATCACCTCTCGGGAGATCTCCATGAAGAAACTTTTGGGTGCTTTTTCAATATTACTGCTCCTGGCGTTTCTCATTGCATGTGGCGGGGACAGCGGAACGTCCAAGGTGACGCCTCCTCCGGCGAACACGGTGACCGACGCATTTGCCTTTGTAACCTACACTCCGACTCCGGGAACGGTTGCCCTTGCCCGGCATAGCGAGGTGAAAGGAGAGCATCGCAATCAGCAGCACAGCCACTTCCGCGCCAAGGGCGGACTCAAGCCCTGGGATGCGGACATCGATCCAGGACCCACCTCAGTGATGTTGATGAAGAACGACGGAAGCGGAACCACCATGGTGGCCGATCAGGCAGGTTGGTTCGAAAGCGTTCAACTCTCTTTGAACGGCAAAAAGGGTTCTTTTACTGCGGAATCGACGTCTACATCCGGAACCTACCTGCAGGCCTATGTCGCGGACATGACGCAGGCGCCAAACTACACGATTGTCCAACTCACCAGCGATGCCGAATACCATTACATGGCGCAAGTGTCGCCGGACAATAAGCAGATCGTTTTTACCAAATACAGTCCCCTGATCCAGGAAGAGCAGGCGTACCTGATCAATGTTACCGGGGGGCAGGAAACGGCGATACCCACCCCCGACACAGTGGACGTCGTTGCGCCTACCTTCACTGCAGACGGCAAAGCGATCGTTTTTGAGGATTGCAATATTGACAGCATCAACAAGATCAATCTCGACGGTACCGGCATGGTCGTGCTCAACAATGCTGACGGGCTGTACCTTGATGATCTGCCCTCGGTGTCTCCCGACGGCAGCAAGATTGTTTTCATCCAAAGCAACGAACAAGGCGACAATGTGTACATCATGGACATCACCGGGCAGAACTTGAAACAACTCACGGTCGACGGAACCGCCTGGGACCCGATGTTCGTAAAAGATAAAATTGTATTTCTGTCATGGAAAGACAATCCCATGGGCGAGATTTACAGCATGAACTATGACGGAAGCAGCCCAACAAGGCTAACGAACAACAGCAGCTATGAATGGTTCATGGAATGGGATTAGAGTCGCGGATGGAACAAAGGTAGGTGTGCTGCCAGCACACCTACCAATCTTCGAACCAGATCGCACCAGATTGCCTATGCTGCGACGGTCCGCGCCTGCCTCACTTTTTCATAAACGCGCACGTACTCCTTGGCTGAGGCATTCCAGGAAAAGTCCTTGTTCATGCCGTTCCGCATCAACTGCTGCCAGGAGTGCTGATCGCGGAATGCCTGCAACGCCTGCTTGGTGGTCAGGAGAAGTGATTCACCGTTGTACTCGGTAAACTTAAAGCCGGTGCCCTTGCCGCTGCGCGCATCCCAGGGTTCGATCGTGTCGTCAAGTCCTCCGGTTGCGCGCACGACCGGCACCGTTCCATATTTCAGGCTATAGATCTGGTTCAGGCCGCAAGGCTCGTAACGCGACGGCATGAGGAACATGTCGCTGCCCGCCTCGATCTTGTGGGCGAGCGCATTGTCGTAGGCGATCTTTACCGCGATCCTTTGCGGGAACTGTTTGTTCAGCCGCAGAAACATCTCTTCGTACTGCTTGTCGCCGCTTCCCAGTGCAACCACGATCATTTCCTCACGCGCCAACCGGTCCATGACCTGGGCGATCAGATCGAAACCCTTCTGGGCGGCAAACCGGGAGACGATTCCGATGACCGGAAGATTGAGGTCCGCGTTTTGAACACCAAAGGCGGATAACAAGTCCTTTTTGCACTGCGCCTTTCCCGAGAGATTGTTGGCGGAATACCGGGCTGCGATGAACTTGTCTTTCTCGGGACTCCATTCGTCATAATCCACACCATTGAGAATGCCCGTCACGGTGGCGGCGCGGTCTCTGAGCACGCCTTCCAACCCAAAACCAAATTCGGTGGTCTGGATTTCCTGGCTGTACTTCCGGCTCACCGTGGTGATGAAATCCGAAAACACCAGTCCGCCTTTTAGGAAGTTGACGTTTCCAAAGAACTCCATTTTCGAAATGGTCAGCAGGTCCCAGGGTAAGGTAAGCAGTGGCAGAGTATCCGGCGAGAACAGTCCCTGGTAGCCCATATTGTGAATGGTAAAAACCGTACCCACATCGCGGAAGGCTGGGTCTTCGGCGTACTGCGTCCGTAGCAGCACAGGCACCAGCGCCGATTGCCAATCGTGGCAATGGAAAATTTGAGGCACGCCCAGGATCTTCGATGCCTCGAGCACCGCTCGCGAATACAGCGCAAAACGCTCGGCATTGTCGGGATAATCGCCCGCCGAAGTCCCATACAACGCTTCGCGGTCGAAAAAAGGCGGGTATTCGACGAAGTAAAAATGGATTCCGGAATGGCTTCCGCCGCTCACGACCGAGCAAAAACGGTATTGATCGTCAAATGGGATCGTGACGCTGCGCAGCGCGGTTTTGGCGTCGGTCAACTTGGTTTGCCGATATTTGGGAAGGTAAACCGTCACCTCATGACCGAGGCTGGCGAGGGCGCGCGGCAAAGCGCCCACAACATCGGCCAACCCGCCCGTTTTTGAAAATGGGACGCATTCGGATGCAGCAAAAGCAATGTGCATGAAGCCAGACTCCTTATGTCCGCGAGCGTTGATTCGCGGCACACGCTATCATATGACGTGTCGCCGACCAGCACTTCGGAAACCGCGGCCTGCACTGCTGCAATAAAGGGCAGCGACGTTTCAGTCTAATTGCGGCTGAGAAAGAGGGTCAACGTGCCAAAGGTATCTGCCGTGCGCCCCACGCGCGCAAGAAAGCCCAAGCTCGGACAGCACTTCCTGAATGATGGCTCGGCCTCCCGCCGTATTGTGGACGCACTGGGTGATCTTTCCGCTATCACTGTGCTGGAGATTGGACCGGGCCGCGGGGCCATCACGAATTTGCTGGCAAAAAGCGCGCGCCGCCTGATTGCCATCGAGTTGGACCGGGTTCTCGCCGCACAATTGCGGATGAAGTTCGCACTCACCCCCAATGTTGAGATCATCGAAGGGGATGTCCTGGCAATGGATTTCGATAGCGTATTCGGCCCTAAGCCGGGGAGCTCCCGCCCCGGCATGGAGCACAAGCCCGAACCCGTCAAAGTGGTGGGCAATCTTCCATATTTTCTGACCTCCGACATCCTGCTGCGCTTGTTTGCTTTCCGGCAATACTTTGAGGCCTTCATCCTGATGGTGCAACGGGAGGTTGCCGAGAGGCTTTCCGCCAAGCCCGGTGGCAGTGAGTACGGACTGCTTTCCGCGACCGCGCAGCTCTATACCAAAATCGAAACTCTGTTTACGCTCCCGGCAGGGGCATTCTCGCCTCCACCGAAGGTGGAATCCAGCGTGGTTCGAATGGTGCCCACTCTCAAGCTTGCAAGCCTGAAAGTCCCCGAAGAACCCTTTATTAATTTTCTGAAACTCGCATTCGGACAAAAGCGCAAAACCTTATGGAATAACCTGAAGTCGGAGTATGACCCGGCTGAGCTTCGCCGAGCTCTGAGTGATACCGGTATTGATTCGAATGTTCGCGCCGAGGCCCTGTCTCTCGAGCGTACGGCCGGGTTGTTTCGTGCTTTGCAGAACGGCAAGCTTTCGTGATGAGGTGAATCATGGCCAACCTCATTCGGCATCCCGCAGTCGCGGGGCGATTTTATCCCCTCGATTCAACAGCCCTACGAGCAGAGGTGCAGGCCTACCTGGGGAACAGCAGACCAGGAATCCCGGCGCTTGGCTGCATGGTGCCGCACGCAGGAATCATGTACTCCGGCCACGTCGCCGGCTCTGTCTTTGGCGAACTGCAGATTCCGCAGCGGGTCATCGTGATGTGTCCCAACCATACCGGCTACGGTCAGCCCCTTGCCATTATGAGCAGCGGACAATGGGAGACTCCAATCGGCTGCGTGGAAATTGATTCCGAGTTGGCAAAATCATTAATGGAGCGCATGCCTCCGCTCAGCGAAGACGCCGTGGCCCATGGCGGCGAGCACGCAGTGGAGGTGGAATTGCCGTTCCTCCTGATGCGTAACCCACGAATCTCTTTTGTCCCAATCGCCCTGGGAACTGCACAATTTGAAACTCTTGCGCAGCTGGGAAACGCAATTGCTGGGGTTGTGAGTTCGTTCGCTGATCCCATTCTCGTGATCGCGTCGAGCGATATGAATCATTACGAGAGTGACGTGATCACCCGAGTCAAGGACCACAAAGCCATCGCGAAAATACTTGCCCTTGATCCCCTGGGGTTGTACGAAGCTGTAATGAGGGAAGACATTAGCATGTGCGGCTTCGGCCCGGCGATCTCCATGTTGACAGCAGTCAAGAAAATGGGTGCAAGCAAGGCCGAACTGGTCAGGTATGCGACCTCGGGCGATGTCTCAGGTGACCGGGCAACGGTCGTTGGCTACGCAGGGATTATCGTTCGCTGAACAAAAGGCGGCCCGGTTCAGGGCCGCCCTTTGTAATTTCCGGGCGCATTAGCGGTGTGGGACCGAGCCTCCACGAGGGGCCGGCGCAGGACGCGGTGCTGGAGCGCTCGGTCTATTACTTGGCGCCGTGCGTACCGAAGGAGAAGTTGGCACTCCAGTCGGCGTGGACGAGCGGTACACACCTCCGTATGTAGGCGTCAAGAGCACAGGCGCGGTATGAATTTTGGCCGTGGCCGATCCATCCTGCTGCACCCTTTGTTGGAGTTTCGCCAGATTGTTGACGGTTCCGCGCGGGATCCCAAGACCTGCCGAAGTTGAATTTACAACCACTTTCTTTCCGGGGGTTCCGGAGAAAGAAGGCCCACGGCTCACAATGACTGGAGCCGTTGAGGTGCCCACGGGAGGCTTGGGCGCGCTAAATGTCGTAGGAGGATTCGAAATTCGTGGGACCGTATTCAGGCCAGCCCAGGAACCGCCCGGCTGCCACCCCCAACCATACGAGGGCACATACACCCATGTTCCGTAGTGGTAAGGAACCCACCCCCACGGATAGGCAGACACCCAGCTGTAGCCGAATCCCGGGTTGTAATACCAGGCGCCGCTCATGAACGGGTCCCAACCCGCCCCGGCAAAATATGGCTGCCAAAAAGTGCCGTAGCCTGGCGCGGAAATGAAATTCCCGTAGTAATTCAGGTCGCTTACACCATACGCATAGGGTGAATACGAACTGTAAGAACCGGGATTATTGCTCGCATAACGATCCTGATACTGCTGCTGTTGCTTGTCCCACGCGTCAAATGGGTCCTCTTCGAGGTCCTTCACCAGTGCATACTTGTCGCCGTTCAGAAGGTCGAACGTAGCAGTGCGGTTCTTGCCGACTTCCTCCGTACCGGAAGGCCCCTGGATGCGAACATCTCCTTTGAAGACGGCCAGGCTCGCGTCCGAGTCTCCCATCTCAATGCGCAGGTGGGCGGGACGCGTCAGCGCCACGCTCTGGTGACTGAAGTTGACCGTGAACTGGTCGTCTTTTTGTCCGGTGAAACCGACATATGCAGTTCCATGGCGCAAGGTGACGGTCGAGACCTTTGCACCAGAATCGCGCAGCGAAAGCGCCGGGAATTCGATTGCAGTATTGGGCGTGATACGGACAGAACTCCCGTCTTCGAACTCAACTTGCGCACGTCCATCCTCTCCGGTACGCACCTTGTCTCCCTGGGTGATGGGAAGGTTCAGGAAACCCTTTTCATATCCCTTCGCCGTAGCTCGGCTGATCTGGACATCGCCTTGCACATCGCTCAGACGCACCACGCGAGCCTGCGAATCGGCCAGAACAGGAATTGCAAACAAGCATGCTGTCGAAAGCACTAGAAGGAAGAACCAACGCATGGACATAACTCTCTCCCCGAAAGACGAGCCTCTATGCTCATTAGAACACTAAATTGAAGGCATAGTTGCATCTTCTATCTACTCGCTTCCTGAACCCTGGTGCATGGTTATGTCTTGGCAGTACAGAAACCCTGCCGACCTTTTCTTCAGGGGTGTTAAGGCGAGCCGGTTCTAGGGTTTAGAAGAGACGTACAGAACCGTCTCATGGAGAAGGCGCAATTCCCGCTCTCGCCAGAATCCGCTGAGCCCGAGCGCGGACGGGATTGATCAGCGTCGAGTCGGTCAGAATCTGGTTCAGGATGGGCGCAATGGCAAAAACCTCCGCCAGACCGTTGTTTTTCTGCATTTCTTCCATTCGCTTCAATTCCTGATCCAGGGCTAGCTTTTGGTAACGGTGGTAGTAATCGAGACGTCGCCCGAACTCCATGGTGGCGGAAAGGTCCTGAAACAGCTCTGTGAGCTGCTGAACAGTCGGATTGGTCGAGTAGTTGTAATTCTGAGAAGCAGTTTTGTGCCCGTCGTTGTATATCAGCGTCTTCTGCCCGGTGGAGGCAACGTTTTTCTTCGAATCCAGCTCCCGCTCGAAATAGCCAGCTTTTCTGGCGAGATCGAAGATCCTGGTGCGAGTCGCATCGGTCAGTTTAATTGGCAGTTTGAAGTCGTTATCGTCCGCACTCGCGTTAAGTTTGCCATTTGAGGAGTAGCTCGCATCTCCCGCGAGCGGCACCACGATCTCGTACTTCTCGGGCTCGGAACCCGGAAAGGAAAACCTGAAGCTCACCGTGGGAACGTTCTGTGCTAAGACAGCGAACGAGCAAAGCAATCCAAGCGGCGCCAGAAAAAACCGTCCAGCCGAACGGAGGCGAAGAGCTGACATGTAAAGGAAATTATGCCAAAAAAATGTGCTTTCGGGGCGCGCTCGCAGACTTATTTCCCGGCCGCGTTCTGAAGCCGCAAAGTGGCCGAGGTGTGCAGGTGACAAATCGCGATAGCTAGAGCATCGGAAGCATCGGAAGGCTGCGGCGGCTCGGACAAGTTCAGTAGGCGAACTACCATGTGCTGCACTTGTTGCTTGTCCGCTCTGCCGTAACCAACTACGGCGGACTTGATGGACAGTGGCGCATACTCCGCGACTTCGAGGCCGGCAGAAGAAGCGGCCAGCATGGCGACTCCGCGAACTTGTCCCAGTTTGAGCGCCGACTTCACGTTGACAGCGTAGAAAACGTCTTCAATTGCTACGTTGTCCGGTTGCAGTTCCTGGATGATCGCGGACAGGTCATCAAAGATTTTCGACAGGCGCTTCGCCATCGCCTCCCGGGGAGAGAGTTTGATGGCGCCGCAACCCAGACAGGACAGCTTCCCGTCGGAGGCAAGTTCGACGACTCCGTAGCCCGTGTACTCGGTTCCGCAGTCGATTCCCAGGACTCGCATGCCAGAAGTTTACAACGCAAAGGCGAATCAGCGGCTTGCCTTTTGCTGGACACTGCTCAACAACAGCGAGGCCGGCGCGCCTTAATCTCACTCTGTTCGCGGACAAATCTCGCGTAGGAAGCGCTCGAAGCAGTGATCCCGTGCCGTTCCAGAAAACGTACGTATGCGGATTCGTCGAAGACCTCACGCAGCGTGGCCAGCAAGGTTCGCCCAACTTCCTTGACAGCTTTCGCGAAGGCGCCTCCTCGGGATCTCATCGCTCCTCCGTCGCAAATCGAGTGGCCACGAAGGAAGCTTCCTTGACCACTGGCATCTTTCGGCCGGACAAGACCCTGCCCCACTCGAGAATGGATTCCATCAGCACCATCGCAACCATCACGATCAGCACACCAGTGACCAGGGCATCCAGGCGGTCATTAAAGATCAGCCTGGACGTTCCGGGAGCCTGCACTGCGGCGGTCGCCAATTGCTGGGCATGTGCCAGGAAACCGATTCGCGGATTAGGATTGAAAATCTTGTGCCACGAGGCGGTAAAGGTGACGGCTACGAGCCAGACCAGCGGCAAAAGTGTGACCAGGGCGAACCGCGCTTTTCTCATCTTGACGATAATTGTGGTGGCAGTGCACAGGGCCACGATCGCGAGCAACTGGTTCGCGATTCCGAACAGCGGCCAGAGCGAGTTGATCCCGCCCAGCGGATCCTTCACCCCTTGCCACAAGAAATAGCCCCAGGCGCCTACAATCAATGAACTTGTGGCAAGAATCGACGGATACCAACTGGTCCGGCCCAAGGGCTCCCAGACATGACCTAGAGCGTCCTGCAGCATGAAGCGCCCGACCCTGGTGCCAGCATCCAGCACGGTGAGAATGAAAAGCGCTTCAAACATAATGGCAAAGTGATACCAGATTGCCATCAGGGCCTGACCTCCGAGACTGTTGGCGAAGATGTGTGCCATTCCAACCGCGAATGCGGGAGCGCCGCCGGTGCGATTCAGCAAAGTCTGCTCACCCACCGCCTGCGCCAGTGAGTTCATCTCAGCAGCAGTGACTGGGAAACCCCATCCGCTGATGGTCTGGGCGGCAGCTTGCGGGGCCGCGCCGACGACTCCTGCCGGACTGTTGATTGCAAAGTAGGTCCCGGGCTGGAGCACACAGCAGGCGATAGTGGCCATGATCGCGACCATGGATTCGCAGAGCATGGCGCCATATCCCACCATTCGCGTCTCAGGTTCGCGCCGGATCAGTTTCGGCGTGGTGCCGCTCGAAATCAGGGAATGGAATCCGCTGATCGCGCCGCAGGCAATGGTGATGAAGGCAAATGGGAAAATACTTCCCGCAAACACTGGCCCGGTCCCGTCGACAAACCGGGTGAGGGCCGGCATGTGCAGGGTGGGACGCAGGGCCACGATGCCGAGTGCGAGAAGCGCAATCGTTCCCAGTTTCACAAAGGTGCTGAGATAGTCGCGAGGGGCCAGCAACAACCAGACCGGGAGGGCAGAGGCGGCGAATCCATAGATGATGATCAGAACTGCCAGCACCGGCGCCGTTAGCGTGAAATAGCTCGCCATCTGTGGCGATTGCGAGACCCACTGCCCTCCCCAGATGGCCAGTAGTACCAGGACAAAACCAAGCACGGAAGTTTCAAGGACCTTGCCGGGCCGCAGGCGTCTCAGGTACAAGCCCATCACGAAGGCAATCGGAATAGTCATGGCAATGGTGAATGTTCCCCAAGGGCTGGCCTTTAACGCGTTCACCACGATCAGGGCCGCAACTCCGAGCAAGATGACGATGATGCTGATTACGGCGACGTAAGAGACAAAGCCACCCAGCTTGCCAATCTCCGCCCTTGCCATTTCAGTGAGCGATTTGCCGTCACGCCGTACGGAGAACAACAAAATCACAAAATCCTGGACACAGCCGCCCAGGACGGCGCCGGCAAGAATCCACAGAGTTCCAGGAAGATAACCAAACTGCGCGGCCAGGACCGGCCCTACCAGCGGTCCCGGACCGGCAATCGCAGCGAAGTGATGCCCGAAGACGACCCACTTGTTGGTAGGGACGAAGTCGCGTCCATTTTCGAGGCGCTCGGCTGGCGTGGCCCGATTTGCATCCAATCCGAGAACTCTTAGCGAGATGAATTTACTGTAGAAGCGATATCCGATGGCGTAGACACATACGGCCGCCACGACCAACCACATGGCGTTAATCTGTTCGCCTCGATGAAGCGCGATGGTGAGGACCGCGAGCAAACCTGCGGCGCAAACCGCCACCCAGACTGCAGTTTTGAGAATGGTAGGCATTTCGATGGCCTGTCCCCAAGTCCCACGACAGGTAGCCTATTGTGGCTAAGATTCTGGCGCTACGCAATCACATCAATAGAGTCCCTGCAGGATGGGTCTCCCGTTTTGCGAAATGCTTTTAATGGTAATCTTACTGTTCCGCCTTCGGCCGACGACGCCCGCAGTGTATTCCGGCCGATGCGTATCGAACAATCTTCCTGACAGGAGCAAGCGATGAAGGTTGGACTGTTGACAGGCGGGGGTGATTGTCCCGGATTAAACGCCGTGATCCGCGCCGTGGTGCGCAAAGGTCATTTTCATTATCAGGACGAATTCATCGGTTTCCTTGAAGGCTGGCGGGGATTGATCGAGAACAAGACTATGCCGCTGGATTTGTCCACGGTAGGCGGGATCCTGCCGCGCGGCGGCACCATTCTGCGGACTTCACGCACCAATCCCGCGAAGCGGACGGATGGGCTGGACACCTGTATCGCGACACTGAAACAACACAATGTGGAAGCCCTGATCGCGATCGGAGGAGACGACACTCTCTCGGTTGCCCAGAAGTTGCACGAGAAAGACGTGAAGGTCGTAGGGGTCCCAAAAACCATCGACAATGATCTGGCCGGCACAGATTACACATTCGGATTCGACACCGCTGTCAATGTCGCGACCAGCGCCATTGACCGTGTGCACACGACCGCCGAGGCCCACAATCGCGTGATGGTCGTCGAAGTCATGGGCCGCGACGCGGGCTGGATTGCTATGTACAGCGGCATTGCCGGCGGCGCGGACGTCATACTGATTCCGGAAGCTCCATTCGATATTGACAAGGTCGCCGAGACCATTCGTCTACGCCATGCTCGCGGCCGTTATTTCAGCATCGTAGTTGCCGCCGAGGGAGCAAAGTTCTCCAGCGATAGTGGCGGCGATGCCGTGTTGCAGAACCTGGGTAAAGATGAGTTCGGGCACGTTCGGCTCGGCGGCATCGGCAACATGCTTGCTTCCGAGATCGAGAAGCGGACCGGGTTCGAGACTCGCGCCGTCGTGCTGGGGCATATTCAACGTGGCGGCTCTCCCAGCGCCTTCGACCGCGTACTTGCGACGCGATACGGCATCGGTGCGATCGACATGGTCCACCGGGGTAGCTGGGGAATGATGGCAGCCCTGAGAGGTAACAAGATCATCTCGGTTCCACTCATGGAAGCGGTCGCCAAGAACCGAAAGGTGGATCCGGAAATGATTGAAGTCGCCAATGGGATCCTAGACAAACTGACGGCCGAAAAGCCCTAAAGAATTGGCGTTCCGTCGGGCGCCGTTCGACAATCGACATGGCAGCCATATCAGCGCTGCAGGTGCAGCGCTCGCTCATCATCGTCGAGTTCCTGCTGATGATGGCCGGCTTCATTGTGCTCCTCCCGAGGAAGTCAGCGGGCAGGAGCCCTTTTCCGCCCTGGTTTTATAATCTCGCCCGCAAAAAGAAGGTCGCAGTCTTGCTTACCGGTCTGTTGGTTCTGGGTTCGCGATCGGTCCTGATCCCAATCCTCGGAGTTCCTCGACCGCAGTGGCACGATGAATTCAGTTATCTGCTCGCTGCCGATACCTTCGCGCATGGACGTCTGACGAACCCTACGCCACCCGAGTGGCAGCATTTCGAAACCTTTCACGTCATCCTCGAACCGACCTATATGTCGATCTATCCGCCGGCCCAGGGTCTCGTACTTGCGGCAGGGCAAGTCCTCGGCCACCCTTGGATTGGTCAGTTGCTGATCACCGCCGCAATGTGCTCAGCAATATGCTGGATGTTACAAGGCTGGCTTCCTCCGGCATGGGCTCTGCTGGGAGGGTTTCTCGCTGTACTGCGCCTCGGCATCCTGAGCTATTGGACCAACGGCTTCTGGAGCGCTTCAGTTGTAGCGTTCGCAGGAGCCCTTCTGGTCGGGGCCCTCCCTCGTCTGAAGCGTCGGCCCACGGTTTCGGACACGTTGTGGATGGCTGCCGGCATCATGATTCTTGCCAACAGCCGTCCCTACGAAGGGCTGGTGCTGTCCATTGCAGCGGCGGGATATCTTGTGCACTGGCTTCTAAGCCCGAAGCGGCCGAACAGCGCCCTGATCATGCGAAGACTCATCGTTCCAGCCCTGATCGCTCTAGCTGCCGGGGCCATAGGAACGGGCTATTACTACCATCGCGTGACCGGAAATGCCTTTCGCATGACGTACGAAGTGGATCAGAAACAATACGCCAGCGTTCCCTTCTTCCTGTTCCAGTCATTGCAGCCCGAACACGCATACCGTCACGAAATCCTTCGCACGTTCTACGAGAATGACCGCCGATCCTTTGAGGACCTCCAGACGGGAACCGGCTTCCTACGGCAATCCGCAATGCGTTTTGCAAACTGGTGGAACTTCTATTTTGGCCCACTGCTGACCATTCCGTTGCTCGCATTGCCTTGGATGGTCCGCAACCGTCGTGTAAGGTTCGCGTTGCTCACATTGGCTTGCATGTTGGTTGCTCTCTCGGTGAGTACCTGGTTCTTGCCACATTATTTCGCGCCGGCCACAGCGTTGCTATACCTCGTCCTGGTTCAGGGGCTTCGTCACATCTCGCATGTGCCCTACGGATCAAATGTAGTGCGATGGGTGCTTCTAGTTGCTTGTTCGATGGTCCTGTTGCGAATCATTGCAGTCGTGGCACACGCCCCACTGGAACCCAGATGGCCGCGCGGCAATCTCCAGCGGGCGAATCTGGTCTCGGAACTAAATCGGCTTCCCGGTGCGCAGATTGTGATTGTGCGTTACAGCGATTCCCACGATCCGGTGGAGGAATGGGTTTACAACTCTGCAGACTTGCCAGGAGCCAAAATCGTCTGGGCGCGCGACATGGGAACGAGAGGAAACAACGAGTTGCTGGCCCGGTTTTCCGACCGACAGGCCTGGATCGTGCAACCCGATGCTTCTCCCGTCTTGTTGCAGCCATACCGGCCCTGATCGAACTCGCGGTAGCCATCACGAGGTCGAGTGATGCAGGTCACAGGCTGCTGCGACAAAGGGAGTCATACTTCCTTCAGACGCCGGGGCCCGGCGTTTCGGACCTTCGGGACAGGAGGAGCGTCCATGAAAACCTGGCTGGGACTATTACTGATTCTAAGTTTGGCGTTGGCCGTAGCGCCCGCGTTCGCGGAGAAACCGCCCAAGTACGACCCGTCCACCGAGGCTGTCTTCAAGGGGACGGTGACCGACGTGCGAGACCGGCAATGCCCCCTCAGTGGCGGCATGGGTGCTCATATCATGCTGAAGCTCTCCGACGGCTCATCCATCGAAGTGCACCTGGCTAGCACGAAATTCATTAAGACTTATGAGCTCGTATTTCAGGTAAAAGACGAGCTTGAGGTTACCGGTTCGAAAGTAAAGTTCGAAGGGGTTGACACGATCTTTGCCCGTGAGGTCAAGCGTGGTGGCGACACCTTTGTGTTCCGCGACAAGGACGGCAATCCAGTTTGGTAATTCTCGTTCAGCTCAGGGGCCGGGACTCAACCTCGGCCCTAAACAACTATCCATTCGATTAAGGAACCCCAAACAAAAAGGTCAGGGCTTCAGGAAATCGCTTCGCCCATTCCCCTTCACTATGAGTCGCTCCCTCATCAATCAGCACCTTCAAGCGGTCGTCGCCCAGTCCAGCCCGGCGCAGCGTGCGCTCCAATTGCAGCACGTCGTTGACTGTCTGCATGTCCTGATCGGCACGGCCAGCCTCGCGGGTTCCAATGGCCATGAAGATCCTCTCCGGCCAGTGCCGGAAGGCATGACTGTATTTCAACAATTGGCGATTTGAGACGAACAGCGAGGGGCTTTCCAGCAACAACCGGCCAAAGATCCCGGGCTGATCCAGGGTGACAAATAACGAAATGATTGCGCCAAGCGATGATCCACCAATACCAGTGTTCTCAGGTCCTCGCGCGATTCGATATCTGCGAAAGAGAAAAGGCATCACCTCGTGGATGAGAAATTCAGGAAAACGTTTCCCCTTCGGTCGCAAGATGGGCGGATTGAACGCTCGATAGGGCAGGTATTCACGCGCCCGGTCTTTTTGAGCATTGTCGATCCCCACCAGAATCATGGGTGGAACGATGTTTTCCCGGATCAGCCGGTCCGCAGTCTCATCCACGCCCCATTCAACACCGGCGAAGGCGATGGAACGATCAAAGAGATTTTGGCCGTCGTTGAGGTAGAACACGGGATAGTGGCGCTCTGAATTTTCCGGATCGCTGTAGCCGGGGGGTAGCCAAACTCTCAAGAATCGGGAGTTCCGGAACACTGAGCTCTGAAATTCATGCAGATGCAACTCACCCACAACCGAGGGGTTGTTCGAGACCACAATGACATCTGACTGGGTAGGTTGCTCTTGAGAGATCTGTTCCATTTGTCACACAGTCGCGAGGCATTCACGCATGATGCAGAGAGTGCGCAAGCAGCACGGAAGAAAACACAGTAATGAGTACGATCATCGCCAATGAAGTCAGACATAAGATGCACCAGGCGCCGAGCACGAAACCCTCGATGTAAGTCAAGTAAATCGCAAAGCCTAACCCGATGGTGGACCCGGCCATCAGCATGGCAGGCGTCTCCGCCTTGGTGCGATAAAAAGTAGCTAGAGCTAACAAGGACGCGTACCCAAGGATGCCGATCAGAGCGACGGGGATGCCGAACAGCGATGAATATATGCTGCGATTGACGATGTCGCAATTGAAGCTCTCGCCGAAATCACAGAAGCTGGTTTGCGAAGAACCGTAGTGGTGGTACAGGGAAATGGAAGAAACAATAATTCCCACCGCCGCCAGAACGGAGATTGTGAGAAATACCCAGCGCGGCCTGGTATTCATGGCAGGCTGCACCCGGTCCTGTAACTCAGAGATTGGAAGGATTCTTTGCCTTCAATTCGCGTTTTGTCGGAAAACTCCCAGGTGGGATAGTGACTGATGCCCGCGTTCTTGCAAACGGCGGCCTGGGCGCGAACATCGCCTTTTACGCCGCACTCTACGTAGTTCACGTATTCAAACGATGAGCCGAACAGTTCCTTCTGCTCCTGGCAGTGTGGGCACCAGAAGGCGCCGTACATCTTTGCGCCATGTTCGGCGGTGCACTTGGCGAAGGCATCGAGCCTGGCGTTCCGCCGGTGGATACCGAAGTAAAACGCGAGCCCAAAAGCCGCCACGATCGCCAGCGTGGTCATTAGTCTCCGCATTAAGCTCGCTCGCGGCCGCACCTCTTGCTCACGATCCGCCTGTTTTTTCCTGCGCTCTTGTGACATAGAATTCCGGGCCAACACTCACGCGATGCTGTGGCTGTTCAGGACAACCCGCTGGCTGTTTTTATACCACGACGTTCAGTACCGATGGCAAGACGTCAAGCGACAAGCAATGTAGCGTCATGGTTTCACCGTCCACCATGACATCCACCGCCTGATCCAACTCAAAATCAACCCGGCTGACTGCTTTCCGCTCTGCCAGCGGATGATTGACGTGCGTGCCATCGTAGAGGCGGGGAAGGTTACGAATCAGCCCCACGCGCCCGATCGGTCCCCAGCGCACAAATTCGATGAGGCCATCGCTGGTATCAGCCTGGGGCGCGATCATCATCGTTCCACCAGTGTATTTGCTGTTGCTGAACGTAAGAAACAGGCAGGGACGGCGATCTGTTCTGGCCTCTCCGTCCACCCGCAAGGGAAACGGCCGCCGTCGAAACCGGGCCAGACAGATGAAAATTGATGTTTGATATCCGAGTTCTCCCCAGCCCCTGAAGTTGCGGGCACGCATCATTGCGACGTCAGCGGAGAAGCCCATGCTCAAGAGATTAATGTAATAAAGAACGCCCTGGGAATGAACAAGGCGGATCACGTCGATTGCCCGCGAAGGTTCGCCCTTCAGAGCATCGATTCTCTGCTCGAGCGTTCTGGAACCGAAATCTCTCAAGAAAGAGTTGCCGGTTCCAAGCGGAAGGAAAGCGAGAGTAGGCGCGACTCCATCCAGGGCCTGCGGAAAAATGCCATTCACGATTTCGTACGAGGTGCCGTCTCCACCGACCGCAATGAATTTACGGAACCCTTCTTGCCAGCCTTGTCGAGCCAGGCGTGTGCCGTCGCCTGGCTCCTGGCTCTCTCGAACCTCGACTGCTATATTCGCAGAGCGAAGGCGCACAAGCGCCGGTGCAAGGAGTTTGCGGCACTGCCCGCCTCCTGCTGCCGGATTGACGATAACTAGAAAAGAGTCGTTCACAGACGAATCACGGCCGCACGATCGATTGTCTTTCCGATCTCTTCGGCCAGTGTGTTGCGTTTGATCTTCATCGATGCGGTTCGGGGAAAATCCTTGTACCAGACCATGTAACCGCCGACACGCTTGTAGTCCGGCAACTTTCGATTCCGCGCGTTGATGTCTTGTTTCAATGCTTCAGAAAACTCCTGGCCTTGCTCGAGGCGCAGAATAAGAACCAGCACTTCCTTTTCTTTGCCGATGGTCTTGGGCTTCCAGACATAGTTCGCCGCGAATACGGCAAATTCCTTCACCGGCAGACTATCGAACACCGACTCGATGTCTTCTGGGTAAATGTTCTTACCGCCTTCGGTCACAATCATGTTCTTCTTGCGTCCGAAGAGTTGCAGGTGACCATTTCCATTGAAGCGTCCCAGATCTCCCGTCAAGAGCCAGCCATCCACAATGGTTTCGGCGGTCAGTTCAGGGTCATCGAGATAATGTGACATCACCGTGCCGCTGCGCACCGCGACCTCTCCGACGCCATCTTCGTCGGGATTCAAAATTCTTACTTCTACACCGGGAAGCGGCTTGCCCACGGTGTCAGCGCGGAAGGGTTTCAGGTCATTCACCGTGAGTGCGGTACACGCCTCCGTCAGGCCATACCCGTTGGCAACTGGAACTCCGAGGTCATAGAAGAATTGCAAGGTGGACGGCTCCATAAAGGCGCCGCCAACGATGATCGCCCGCAGATCACCACCGAATGCACGATGCACCTGGGGCAGCAACTTGCGGCTCAGGGTTACGTTCGGATGCGATCCCGTGAGCGCCTTGTTTGCCGCAATGAGTCCGTTCAACAGCGCTCGCCTGGGCGCGGACAGGCCGTCAAATTTTGCCCTCAACCCGCGTTCCAGGTTCTTCAGGACCATGGGGACAAGGCTGACATAGGTGATTCGGTAGCGCACAAAAGCATCGCGCACGAACTCCGGTCGCAGGGTGCGCAGATGGACCACGCAAGCACCGCATACGAACGGCCCAATGAATCCGACCATGAAGTCGATGGCGTGATTGGTGGGAAGAATGCTCAAATAACGCACTCCCGGCCAGAACGGATACCATGCGGTCAGCGATTTGCATTGCTCCAGGTAATTCTGATGCGTCAGCACGCATCCCTTCGGACGTCCGCCTGTCCCCGAGGAATAAACGATGCACGCAACGTCCTGCCGTTGGCGCGGAACAAAGATGGGATCGCCTTTGCGCCGGAAATCCTCCCAGCGATATGCCCCGGCTAAATCGGCGCTGGGCGGGGCTTCAGTCACCAGGACAGTCTGAAGTTTGTGGTTCTTGAATTCTGGCGAGGCCATGATCGCTCGCCACAAGTGATATTCGACTACGGCAAACCTGGCTTTGCTGTGCGCAAGCAACTGCAGGTGCTCTGCCGCGCTGAGCTTGTAGTCAAGGGGCACCAGCACGCCGCCGCAGAAAAAGATCGCATAGGCGGAGATCAGCCACTTTGACTGGTTCGTCATGACGATGGCTGCCCGGTCCCCGGCGCGAAGTTCAGCGTCTTCCAGCGCTCTCGCGAGTGGACGGGCCATCTCCTTGAAGTCGGAGTACGTGAGGCGTGTTTTCTCCTTGTCCCGATCCGATTCGATCAGGCACTCCTGGTTGGGCCAGCGGTCAAGGGCATCCCGCAGCGCCGCCCCCAGCGACGTGTATTGGTCCAGGTTCAACATGCCATGGAAACTCTTGTCAGTTCTCTCGTCCTACAGTCTGGCCTGAATTCGCTCCGCGAGCGTGCGGAAGTCCGACACGCCCTGCAACTCGTAATCCGGCAACTCCACGTGGAAGTGATTCTCCAGCCGAGTGAGCAAATCGAGGGCTTGCAAACTGTCAATCCCGAGCGTCTTGAAAAAATCATCGTCTGGCGTCAACTTCTCGCGCGGCACCTTGAAGTGTGCAGCAGCCAGCCCCAATACTTCGTTAAGAGTCTTATCGGAACTTGTCATGTTCTTCTCAAATTCACAATTTCAAGGCAGGTATGGTTGCGCATCTTCACTCTCGACGAACTTGCGCAGTCCTTCCTCGACTGCGGGACGGGTGAAAAGTTCACAGAAAATGTCGATCTCCTGTTGCAATTCTTCAACCGGAATTGGCTTGATGAAGCGCTTGGCGGCAATCGCGGTTCGCCGGTCGAACTTCGCCAATTGGGCCGCAGTGCTTTTGGCCGCGCGCAACGCGTGACCTTCACCCACGGCCTGGCTCACCAGGCCGATCGCCTGAGCCTTCGCGGCGTTAAAACTCCGTCCCGTAAGTAACAGGTCTCGAACCACCGCGTTTCCCACATCGCGTTTTAATCTCGGGATACCGCCGAATCCGGGGATCAGTCCAAGCCGCAATTCCGGAAAGCAGAATCGTGCCATCTTGTCGGCAATGATCAAGTCGCAGGTCAGAGCCAGTTCGAATCCGCCACCAAACGTAACGCCATGGACGGCTGCAATGGTGGTGAGGGGCGAACTGTCGATTGCATTCATGACGCGGTGAATTCGCTGCAGGTAATCCCGGACACCCCGAACCGCCTCGTCGCGATCCAATTCGTGAGAGCGGCGATAGAGTTCCCGTAAATCAGCGCCGGCACAAAACCCGGACTTCAAGGTGCTGTAGATGACCAGCGCGTGGGCCCCTTCCTCCATTTCTCTCAGGGCGACGATGAAGCGCTCCAGTTCCTCGAGGGTAAGCGAGCCGATCTCGTTGCACGGCGCGCGATGCAGCGCCAACTCGACGATGCCCTCTCTCAACTCCCACGAGAGCGCTTGTCCCTCCACCTTTTCCATAAACTCGCGTCCGGCTCAATACACCTAGACAGCCTGTTTGACAGAATACATCTGCTCGATCTCGGCCTTCAGCCGTGCCGAAATCAAGTCTCGTTTCAATTTCCCATTGGCTGTAAGCAGCCCATTTTCGATCGAAAACGGCTCCCGCTGGATATGAAAGCTCCGGATCTGCTTGTAGTGCGGCAAGTCCGCATTTACCGCGTCCACCACCGCCTGCACCTTTTCCGGAGACACCTCGCCTGTCACGATGGCGCAAAGGTAGTTGCGAGCATTACCGACCAGAACGACCTGTTGCGCCTGCGGCAATCGTTCCAGCAACTCTTCCTCGATGGGCTCGGGGGCGATATTGTGGCCAGAGCCTAAGATGATCAGGTTCTTGATTCTGCCAATGATTCTCCAGTTTCCATTGGCATCAACCTCGCCCTGATCTCCGGTGTGGAACCAGCCATTGCGCAGCGCCTGCCCGGTATCCGCCGGCCGATTCCAGTAGCCCGCAAAAATATTTGGACCGCGCACCAGAATCTCATCATTTTCACCCAGCCGCATTTCGATCTCCGGAATTGCAGGGCCAACCCGTCCGGCTTCCACGTGCAACGGATCATCCATGGTACAGATCGCCGTTGTTTCCGTCAGTCCGTACACCTGCAAGACAGGAATTCCCAACATCATAAAATAGAGTTGCGTCTCCACGTTGAGCGGCGCGGAGCCGCAGATCAACGCCTTCAGGTTGGGCCCGATCATCCTTCGGCGGATGGTGGGAAAAACGATACTTCGCGCCAGGCCCAGCCAAGTCGAATCCAGTCTTGTGGCTTGCCCCTCCTGGGCTCGCATCCACGCACCCTTTGCCCTGCTATAAAGCGCCAGCGCGATGCCGCCGGTCTTCCACAGTTGCTCGTCCACGGCCCGCCGCATTCGCTCCAACAGTTGCGGAACGTTCAGGAAGTAATCCGCCTCAGCCTGGCGCATCTCGCTCGATAGCCTGCTCAAATCGCGGCTGAGCGTCAACAGGCTTCTCCGAAGCAGGCAGGTGAGCAACATGATCCAGGAACCCGCAAAACAGAACGGCAGATAGTGGAATACGCGGTCCTGTTTTTCAGATCCTTGCATCAGAACGTCCAAACGGCTTGACGTGCAAGCCAACATGTGCCCGATATTTCCTGCGGTCAGGACCACGCCCTTCGCCACCCCGGAAGTACCGGAGGTGTAGATGATTGCGACTGCATCCGACTCGGCCAAGCCAGAGGCCTCGCCCGCAGCAGCCTCGGTCTGCGCAAAAACCTCGTCGAGAACCACCAGGCGGGGACAGTCATCCCACTCTCGCGCGACGGCCGCCTTCAAATCCGCATCTCCACAGCAGATCAGGGCCGGGGTGCAATCCTTCATCATGTCCACCAACTCTGCCGCGGCCTGCCGGGCATAAAGCGGTACCACGATCAGCCCTTCCGAAATAATGGCGAGGTCCATGGCGACCCAGTCGAAGCTGTTATGCGCGAGCAACGCGCAGCGGTCGCCGCGCTTCAGTCCCTGTCTACGCAGAAAGGCCCCGGCCTTCGTTATCCGGGTAAGAAGTTCGCGGCCGGAAAGGGCAGTCGGAATGCCGTCGTCGAATGCACGCAATACCGTGGCCTCGGTGTCCAGCGCGGCGAAGATGTCGGATAGGAAACTCACTTTATGGTTAGAATCGGATGCCTTAGCCCCCGTAGGCCACAATCAGATCCTTCAAGCCGGGACTCATCGGCGGCAAGTAATCTTCCCAACTCCATTCTCCAGTGCGTGTCGGGAACTCCGGGTAGCGGCGCCGGACTTCTTCTTCGAAATAGACACCCATGCGCGCCATCACCTTGAGATTCCGTACCACGCAACGGCCAATTGCGTCGGCAATGCTGTCACCCTCCCGGCTCAACTTCTCGAGCGCGGTCAAAAGGCGAGCTTCCAGGTCGGGATCATCAACGTTCATCAACAGGTCCTGGTGCCCACGCTCGCGCATCAAGTTCCGAATGCGCTCATCCATCGTGATGCCCGCGGATGGAACCAGCGCCGGCATCGAAGTCACAATTCCGTGATAGCGCGACGAAACCATCATGTGGCAACAACGCAGAATGCTGACCAGTTCATACATGTTGTACTCATCCGACGTAAGGACGGGGACTCCGCCGAGCTTTTCGGAAATTCTGTTCGCAGGACGCGCATCCAGCCGCTCCGTCGCAACCATGATCACGAACACGCTGCGCTGTTCCCTGAATTTCGCCACTGCATTCGCGATGGAGCCCAGATAGTGCTGGTACGCGCGCTCGGCTGCAGGGCCCGAGTTGTGAAAGTAGACCGAGCGGTAATGACTGTCCTTATATGCTCCCGCCAGACTGTGGGCGGCAAACTTCGCAACCGACGCCTTGACCGGCCACTCGAAGGGATTGATGGGGCAGACTACCAATACCGGCGTCTTCCCATCCCAACCGACAGTCCGCAACGTTTTCTGACCGTATTCCGCGGGGTGAGGCTCGAAGGTCCAGGCCGTGTCGGTGCCTAATTCCGTTGGCACTCCGAGTTCGCGCAAGAGGGTCCGCGACTCGACATTGCGGGTGATGACCAGCGACTGATGACAGAAGCGCGAGCACATCCTGGCAATCATCGGATCCATCTGTCCGGCTTCCGCTCCATATCCGACAGAGAGCTTATTCTGGACTGCGGCGAGACCAAGCGAACCAATCATCATGGTGGTCAACGCGTTGGCAAATTTGCTCTTGAACATGGAGCCTTCGCAGGCCACCACTCCATCGTGCCGGGGGACCTCATCGGCGAGGAAAGGAGGAAAGATGTCCGGCAGGTGCACCTGCCTCGTATCGGCAAAGTATCCGGACGACATTTTGAAATTCTGGCTCATGACCGAGAACTGCACGTTATTTGCGCCCAGAATATGTCGAATCTGACGCAGCATTTCCTCGACGCGCGCATCCGACCCGGTGTTTCTGGTTCCGTTGTAGCCTGCAAACAACAGCTTGAGCTTTTCCCCGGGCCGCCAGCGCTTTCCCTTCCCGAGCATCCAGCCGACCTTTGCCGATTCCACGATCGTGCTGACCCAGGCTTCCAGCAGGAAATCCATCATGCCGCAGACCCTCCCGCCGTCGTGGCCGGCCATCGCTGGTACTGGTAGCTGAAATTCGATTCCCTGCTGAATTTTAAGAGCGGGAAACTGTATTGCGAGAATGGCACCGGCCGGCGTCCCAGTTCCGATGTGACTCGCGTATTGTCGAAGACGGTGTTCCAAACCAGGTAGGGCATGAAGACTTTCATAAGCGCGGCGCCATGTCCCACCGGGCCCTTGCGGTTCGCCAGCATGTTGATAACGGAAGCGAAGGGTTTCTCGAGGAAAGGCATGAACACGGGACGGCGCTTGCCCTGTGCCGAGGCCAATGCTGCGGTCAGTTCACGGAAGGTCTGTGAATCCCGCCCCGAGGAGAGGTGATAGGTATCGTAGAGCGGCTTTTCCTTCTGGTGCAAGGTTGCGATCGCGTCGGCAACAAAATCCACATTAACGATATCGATTTTGTCGGTCGCACGAAACGGTAATACCGGCAACCCGGCAAGAAAAACGAATGCCCTCACCATGTCAAACTGGGTGGTCTCCGGGTACCGGCTATCTCCCAGCACGATGCTGGGGCGGAAAAAGGTCAGCGGGACTTCCGGAAGCAACTGGCGAATCATATGCTCGCAAAATTTCTTGGTGCGCGCGTAGGGATCGTAGTCCGAGCGGTCCCACTCGATGGAGCGATCCTCGGTTACAACTTCGTTTGATCTTTTGCCTGCCACGGCCACCGTACTCACATGGCTGAAGCGCCGCAACCCGTGATAATGATGCGCCCGCATGGCCAGTTGCAGCACTTCGAGAGTTCCCCGCAGATTCACATTGAGGCAGCTCTTTTCCGATTTGCGGTTCAGCGAGGCCGCGCAGTGAATCACCGAATCGGTGGTATGAATCAGCCGGTCGTACTCATCCTGTGAAGAAACTCCGAACCCCGGGGTGGTCAGATCACCGCGAAAAATGCGAATACGAGTCTGCAGGTATTCATAGAAGCGGGGAAAATCCAGGTGTAGTTGCAACGACTGCCAGAGGCGCTGTTCGGCCTCGTGGGGATCACGCGCACGCACCAGTAAATTGAGGCTGCCGCTGTGCTGCTTCAGTAAATTTGCGGCGACGTGTGCGCCGATGTACCCGGTTGCGCCGGTCAGGAATATCGCCACGTTGCTCCGTTTGTGCCTGTTTTGACGGTGTCACCGTTGCCGGATGGCTCGGTGACAAGTTGAAAACTTCGCGCCGGGCGCGCTTCCAGGGGACGCCCTTCAATCAACGGGTAAGTCCACTTGCGCAGCGCTGGAATATGTATGTTGATCCAGTAATCCCACCAGTCGATGGATCGCGTGTCATATCCAAACTGGGCCTTTTCTTCCGGAACCAGCGACCAGGAAAGCTTCTCGATGTTGTCGGCGACGAAATCGTGCTCGTTGTGGAGAATAAAAGGCTCGAATAACTGGATCAGCTTTTCTACCCGCTCCAGGCTTCTCTCGGCCTTTGCCAGCGCAGCTTTTTTCAACGGCAGCGGGGTCATGATGCGCTGAATCGATTTCACGATTGCCTTTTGCGCGGGAGCCGACATCCGCTGGTATCGCTCCTTGGAGACCGGGATGGCGTCGAAACGCAGCCGCAGCCAATACTCCAGTCCTTCCTGCGCTCGATAGTGCTTGCGGTGAGCCAGCGACGTCAGTTCGATGGAGCGGCCCATGTCACAGGGGTTGGTCACAGAAGTGGCGAGTTGATAAAGCGGCTCGTGGCGTCGCTCGGTCAGCGCCGCGGCGATCAGAGTCATGCCCTGGCAAATGGAATCCACCGGCACGATGTCGAGCCGCTTGTGCTGGTTCGAAGGCAGCTGCCGGAAGTACGTACCCAGCAAGTACGACAGGGACGCCGATGTATTGATCCCTTCATTCCAGCCCTTAAATGGTTTGGCCAGCGATGTCTCGACAATTGCGGGCCGTACGACCGCAATCGGGAGGCCCTGGCCAAACTTGCAAATCAGGGATTCCGCCAAGCTCTTGGTCAGGGTGTACGTGTTGGGCCAACCCAATTCCTGGGCGCGCTTAATGCCGGACTCGGTAAGGTAATTTCGCACCCAACGAATACGGTTTTTCCGGATCTGGTTTTCCAGTGCCGCGCCGTGCAGGTCCTTGGCTGCGTGTTCTTTTCCGACGGCTTGCTGGCGCAGCTCTTCAGTGACCTGCGCGCTCTCAGCCTTCGCTTCCGCACCGTTCACCAGTTCATGCAAGGCCAACCACTCCCGCTCGGCGTCGAAATCGGGAGAGTTTATGGGGGTGTAGTTCGGACGCAATCTTTCGGGCACCCTTCCGTCCCGCGCGCCCGCGACGTAACAAGTGGAAAGGTGGAGCAAAGCAGCGTGATCGGATTTCTTGATGAATTCCACGACATGGACCGCCGCATCCACGTTCGTCGCCAGCGCGTCTCGCAGATCAGGATTGAAGTCGGTCAAGCCAGAGCTGTTTACAATCAGGTCAAGTTCTGCACTCAGACGTTGCGCTGTCTGTTGCGTTATGCCCAAGTCAGGCCGGGTTACATCGCCCTCAACCACTTCCACTCGCTGCGCCAGAAACTCGGACAACCCAGAACCGTAGCGGGCGAAAAGGGGATCGAACACCGGGGACTCCGCCACCAGGCGCTCAAATCTTCGTTGTGCAGGATTGGTCTTCTGGGAGCGGATCAGCAGGTAAATCTTCCCGATTTCCGGTACGTCCATCAGCGTATTCACCAGCCATACCTTGCCAATGAACCCAGTGACTCCTATCAGCATGAAGTGGCGACCGGCAAAGGCTTTGCGGACTGAAAGCGGGCGGGGTTGGGGCCGGGTCTCGAAATGAACAATGGGAGCCGGCGTTATGTGCAGGGTTCTCTCGGCAGGTTCTATGCCCGACTCCAGGGCTTCTACATCCGCCAAACCCAAATCCCGGAGTAGCTGGTCCGAATTCCGCTTTCCATCCGGGCCCCCGCCGGTAATCAGGCTAAACAAGCCGCGTGGCCGGATCACGGGTTCCACAAGCCTGCCAGTGGCAATCCCGTCGCGAAAATCCAACCGGTTCGCCAGCACCCACTGGACGCCCAGATGACGCGCCAACGGGCGCATTACGTGGTTCAGGCTTTGACTTACGAGCACAACCTCATTGCCCGCCTGAATCTGCGCCTGCAAGCGGTGCACACCTTCGGCCTTAAGGTAAGGCTTCAGCTTGTAAATGAAGTACTCTTCCCCGAGCCAATCGAGACGGTCGCGGCTGATCCCTCGCAGGACGGTATGCACGATCCGGGTAGCGAAAACCCGGTGAACCGCATACAAAACCGGCCGCAGCAAAGCCATCAGGAAAACCAAACCCCGGCGAACCCAGCGGGAAGCAAAGGTTTGGGCATTCCAGGTAAAGAATGCCACGGGCCGCACCGTAGTCAAATCCAGGAGGCTTCCCTCAACCCGCCAGTAGACGCGATCGGCGGCAAGACCGGATTTGGGAGTCGAGTGTGGCAATTCCTGTATTTCCAAGCCTGAGCATACAAGGCTTAGTTAAAGAGGGTACAAGGATTAGCTATTGTAAACAATGATGCCCAAAACGCGCGACTACTCGCGGACAACCGAGTGTTGCCAAAACTGGAACTGAAGCCAGCATCCCTGACCCCACTGAGTCCCCACCACCGGGCCGAGTGCTTGGGTTCCTGATTCCTTCGCCGCGGGCTCGCGTGCCCGAATCCTCGCGATTCTCCGCCGACAATCTGTTTCCGGCTACATACAAAGAAAATACAAAGCGCCAACAAACTTGTGACATCCGGAAAGTCGAGGTGCGCGAAGGTTGTTCCCTGAACGGGGCGCCCTGGCATCCAGCCGCAGATCACCTGTGCTGATTGGCGACCCCGCCGACCGTAAAGGAGATTTCAGTGAAAAATGAAGTGGATCCGATGAAGAAGTCCGTCGATCGTCGCTCCTTCGTGAAAAAGAGCTTGGCCGCCACGGGCGCTGCGACGTTAGGCGCAGGATTAATAAACAGCTCCTCTGTGTTCGCCGAAGACAAAAGCGGCCCCATCACCAAGGGGGACATCGCTATTCTTCGATTTCTGGCTGCTGCGGAAATCATTGAAACCGACCTCTGGCAGCAATACAACGAACTGGGTGGCATTCAGGATTCAGAAGTTCCGGGAGGGAGCGGAAGTGAAGCCTACACCGAAGCCCTCGAAGCCATTGACGACGATATGCCGGACTACATCCACGACAACACCGATGACGAGTTCACCCACTTTGATTTCATCAATGCCTACCTGGCATCGAAAGGGGCAGAACCCGTAAACCTGGATCGCTTCCGGACCCTGCCCAGCAGCCAGGCCACGGGCGCGCAGCAAATCGGACGACTGACCAATCTGATGCAGCTTACAGTGGACACGAGCTGGTATACCCGATACCGCATCGACGACAAGAACCCTGATCTCGATCCCTCGTTCGTATTCCCGCAAGCTGTGGAAAGTCTGAGCAAAGGCCAGTTCCCCGCGATTCCCAGAAATGACGCAGACCTCGCTCCCAATGACCATATTCAGGCCATAGCAAATACAGCGGCCTTTCACTTCGCGTTTATCGAGCAGGGCGGTACCAGCTTGTACCCCTCGCTGGCGCAGAGAGTTTCGAACCTCGAAGTCCTGCGCATTTTGCTGAGCATAGGACCGACCGAAACAGCCCATTTCCAAATTTGGCATGACCAGGTCGGCAATGCCCCGCCGTTGACCGATCCCACGAACCCGGATTTGGTTTTTCCTGATCTGAACGCCCCGCCACTCGGTGGAGAAACCTATGAGACTTCCCTGATCATGCCGGAGCCCTGCCCATTCCTGAGTCGCAAATTCCCTCGTTGCTCGATCGTTCGACCGACCAACGCCAAGGGCGCTGCGATGGGAGCGGTGAAGGCTCTCACTGCAGACGGCCTCTTTATTGGGCAATCGCAGGAATTCTTCAACTTCCTGACGTCCCTGGCGGCAGCGGCAGACGCTGCACAACGCAACTTCTAGTATCTGCACCAGGACGCTTCACAATCCAAAGGCTCGAGTGCATGCATTCGGGCCTTTTACACTCACACCGGGACCGAATTACTACCTTCTCAACACAATCGGCTGTCCACGACTATTCGGATGAGGTCTTTGGAACCGATTGCGTCCAACGTTTTGACATGGAAGGCGGCAAGGCATGTAGAAGTTCGAGAAAGGCCGCATTGGTCCAGCCAAAGCCGATCACATTGGCCGCGTAACCCGCCTTCACGATGGTGTCGGATGATCGGGTTACGACGTTGTATTTCTCACGAATCGTCTTGTCCCTGGAAAAATTCTGCAGCACCGTAGACAGGAATTCTATCGAGACCCGATCCGCCTCGATGTTATGCCGGTAGCGGCGCATGCCTTCGACTGCGAGCAACTGAACGGGGGCCCAGCCGAAAGGGTAGTCCCACTGGCCCTGCGACTCGTGCAGACTCATCGCAATGCCTCCGGGGTGCTCGAATTCCCCCAAGTTTTTCATCACGGCGCTGGCTTGAGCCTCTGTGGCCAGTCCCGCCCACAACGGATAAAACGTGGTTGCGTAACGGTAATTGGATTTTTTTCCAGTTTCGAAGTTGTAATCGAAGAACAGCCCTTGCTGCTCGTCCCACAAATACTTCTGTATTGCCCGTTGGCGCGCATTGGCTGATTTACTCCACTGTTCCGCATCGGAGTTCTTTCCCAGCAAGCGGCTTATCGCTTCCAAGTCCTTTTCTGTCTTGAACAGCAAGCTGTTCAGGCACACCGGTGCATAATGATGGGTTTCAGCACCATACGGACCAAACCTAAAGGAGATATCGAAACCTGATTCCCGCATTGATCGATCGCCCTTGTAGTAGTCAGGTTTCAGCTTGATGGCTTGCTCCGGCTCGCATGATTCCAGTGGTGAAGGACCGCAAACCCGTACGGAATACGCCGGGATCGGTGTTTTGCCTTGCGGAACCTCAGCAGCAGGCGCTGTATGGCTAGGAGTCGCCGGGTGTAACAGGAAATATGCAGCCACCTGGCGGTAAACATCGGTCTCGTCCTGCACGGCTTCTTCCGCAGGTCCATCGCCGAAATCATAATAGCGAGAGAGCCCGGTGTTGCCTGCCAGGTGCGCGCCCTGGGTCCACATGGCGTGATCGCGCTTGAGATGAGAATAAGCAGTCTCCATCCAGGCGCGGTCGTCTTTTCCGGCGCGGGCTTGCGCTTCATGGACTGCCATCACCATCGAACTGAGAAATGGGGGCTGAGATCGCGTGAGGTAGTAGGTACGGTTGGCGTTCAGCAGAGCGCCGTAGTGCTCAATCTCGAAGAAGAAATTGTCTACCATTCCGCGTGCTAGACCCAAACGTCCGTCACGCAGTAAGCCGAGGATGATAAAGTAGCTGTCCCAACCATACATCTCGTTGAAGCGGCCGCCCGGCACCACGTATTCATGCTCCAGGTAGAGCACTCCCGGGGGGTGAACCGGTTCCACTGCACCGGTTCCGAGTTGATGAATCACGCGCGGCAGGTGCGCAACTTTCACCTTGCAATGGCTTTGCATTTCGCGGAGTTCTTTGGGTTCCTGATAATCTGCTGGTAAGTAAATGACGGATGGAGCAGCCACTTTAGGGTCAGGCACCCCGGTGCAGGAAAACGTGGAGCGAGTAAGCGAATCCCAACCGGTATGGATGTAGTCCAGAATTTCTCTCAGGACCGAATCATGATCAACGGTTTCGGCTTTGGACTGAGCCGGGCATGAAATGCAAGCGCACCCGGCCAGAACGTAGGGGAGCAAAAACGCCCGAATTCGCAGGTTGCGCTTCCAGGGACCTGGTCGAAATTCCTTCATCCGGGCACTCATAGGCAGTACGTTAAGTAAGGATAGCGCAAGAGTCCCGACCCGCCAGGTTTTTGCCGTCTTCCTCGCTTCCAGTTGACTTACGATACCGCGCCTGCGCGAAGGTTGGAAGGACTGATGCTTCTGCATCCCGGCCCATCCAAAAGAAAAAACAAACGCCTTCCACTCAGCTCGGCAGACCAGTGCCCTCCGACAAGGCTTTGTTGATGGCCGCGGCAAGTCGCGTATGCTCATCATCCGTCAAGCCCAGGAACTCAAATCCAGAAACCGCGCTTGTGGTGTGACGCACGATGGCAACCGTTCCTAGCATGCAAGTCGCAACCGGCAGGTCAATCTGCACGGTTTCCCCGATGCTGAGGCTGCCCTGTACCAGAGCACCAATGCCGCCTTGGCTAAGATCGAGAGTTATTCCACGGGTTGTTTTCAAGCCGCCCGCCGACAGGCGGTGAAGCAGAATGGGAACGCTGAACATCACGCGAGGATGTCGGCGGACCCCATTCGAATAAGCCGGAGTTGGGCGATTTCCGCTATCAAGGTTCATTCTCAATTTCCTTTCCGGCGCGACGCGATCCACGTGATCTGCCGGTGAAAAGCGTCTGACCGCCCCGCAGGCAGCAGAGATGGTTCAATTCGGCGTCGCACGGACTGCGACAATTTTGAGTCGCGAAGCCACACCGCTTCTATCGGCCAAGTGGTTCAAGTGCTTGACTCGGAATGGGCACTACTAGTGCATTCAACTAGTGCGTGCCCGCCGCTGCCGTCCAGCGAGGCAGCTGACGCCCTTATGTCGGACGCGCGACGGTTTGCGGAAAGCGAAGTACACAAAAAGCCGACATCTCTTCGATTCGTGCTTCAAGTCGAGGCCTGATATCGTTTTCGCGGGCTTCGCCATGTTAACGCGTGCTCTCGGCGGCGGGTCGCGTACGGACGTACGCAATGATGAAGAGAATGCCGAAAATCGGATCCAACAGGGACGTTCGCATGATACTCGGATGAACTCTCCCTAGGCTAAAGAGGAGGACGACCGGCACCGTGTAGACAAATTTTTCAAGAATTGCAAGCAGCATGATCGGACGATACCGAAGGGGATCCCTCGCAATCAAAATAAAAACGATCTGCCACAAAAAGGCCACTCCGAGAAAGCCATAGTAAAACTCCGGATGCGTAACCGGCGGCGGAGCATCTTGGCCTATTCGATCCAGCAGAAAATACAACGGGAGGAGAGAAATCAATCCGTAAGCTGCCGCAATGCTGTACAAAATTCGCGCAAACCTCATTTCTGCCTCTCTTTTTTCTTTGACTTCGACGAAGCGATGCTGATTTTCAGATGCCCTCTGACGTTAGGGACTTCCGGAAATCCTGCTGCCAACTCGTGCCCGATTTTCCACGAAAGCCCGTCATATTCTAAAGATCTGGAATACCTGTTGCACACTGAGACAACGGTGGTGACGGCCAGAATCAGGGGTCTCATTTTCTGCTCGCCATCTGCGGGGGACTCATCGGTCCAGAAGGGACGCAGGTCCCCGCCTCTACTGCAAGATTGCACCATCGGGGATGGAGCAATAGAATGCCGGTCAAGGTGATGAACCTTAATCCATTCGGCTACCCGCCCTCATGATTCCTCCGTGCCCCTTCTTGACGTCGTGGCTCAGACGCGCCGCCCTCTTAGGATTTCTGCTCTTCGGGGTCGCTTATTCCCAAGAGCCTGCGAAAGGTTCCCTGCAAGGCATTGTGAGTGACCAACGTTCAAGGCCGATGTCTGGTGCAACTGTGTCCCTGAGCATGGGCAAAGTGCAAGGAAAGACGACCCAGACTGATTCTGAGGGCAAGTACCGCTTCGCAGACCTGGAGCCCGGTGATTACATTGTGCGGGCTGTGCTGCCAGGGGTTGGACAGATGCGCACCCAGGTCAAAATTCCTGGAGCCGCACATGTTGATCTCAAGCTCCAGAGCGACTCCGCTTTGCCCGAGTTCTCGGACGATCCAAAGTTCACCGTAGCCGGCATTACCGATGCCTCAAGTGCCGGCAGCCATGGCTCCAGCGCGACAGCGCCCGCTACAGAAGCACTGGCCCGAGCGACCGTCGAGTTGGGTAAGAAATTTGAGCCCGCTAGCTCCGGTGACGAAACCCGGCTAAAGGAAGCCGCTAACCGTCAGCCCGAGAATTTCGAGGCCAACCAGAAAGCCGGAATCGAGTTGGCACGCGCGGGTAAAGCTATTGAGGCGCAAGTCTACCTGCGGCGGGCTTCGAACCTGACAGCCCCGAACAGCCAGCAAGCCGAGGTTCATCATCTGCTCGGCAGTGTCCTGGAACAGCTACACAACCCCCTGGAAGCTGTTCTGGAGTACCAGCGAGCCGCCGAACTCAATCCTAACGAGCCGAATCTGTTCGACTGGGGGTCGGAGCTCTTGCTGCACCGGGCGCTTGCTCCTTCGATCGAGGTCTTCAGCAAAGGCCGTCGTCTCTATCCAGCCTCGGTCCGCATCGTGCTTGGGCTTGCGGCGGCCCATTATTCCCAGGCCTCATACGAGGAAGCCGCGCGGCTCGTATGTGAGGCTTCGGACCTCGCTCCCGATGATCCGAACCCTTACCTTTTTTTGGGCCGGATGATTACTGCGCAAGAGATCAGGTCGGAGGCCATCACAGACCGGCTTGCGCGGTTTGCGCGCCTGCAGCCGGATAGTCCTCAGGCGAATTACTATTACGCGGTGAGCCTACGGCAGAATCAGGACCAAGGAGTCGGTCGCCAGCAAGCTGAAGCGCTCCTGCAAAAGGCGGTTCGGTTGGATCCGGCCTATGCTGCGGCGTACCTGCAACTGGGGATTGTCCGTTCCGATCGATCCGATTTCCCCGGTGCAATCTCTGCGTACCAGAAAGCAATTGAATTCGATCCGAAATCGCCCGAAGCTCACTACCGCCTGGCGTTGGCCTACCAGCGAATAGGGGAAAAGGCGAAGGCTGATCAGGAACTGCAGTTGTACCAGCAGAGTTCGAGAGACGCGGCGCTGGAACTGGATCGGCAGCGGCGGTCCATTCAGCAATTCGTGATCACTCTGCAAGACAGCTCCACGGCAGCGCCTCACTAGCGGCAAGCGGGCCAGACCTTTATGCAAAAAGCCAGAACGGTGTTTCTTCTAGTCTTTGTCGGATGGAGCTTATCGGTACTTGGGCAAGGCCAAAAAATTAAAGTCATTGCTGATCAGGACAGTGGTGGGCCCACTGGGACCAACTTCCTATCCTTGCTGATGCTCCTGCGGTCGCCAAAGATCGACTTGCTGGGTATTACGACTGTCAGCGGTGACCAGTGGGTTGAGCCAGCTACCGTGTTCGCTTTGTGGGCGACCGAGCAGGCCGGACGCACCCACGTCCCCGTAATCAAAGGTGCTGAACGGCCCTTGGTGAACACCCAGCGCGAGCAGGAACTGCGCGAGCAGCTTTATGGCTCTCTCGTCGGATGGCATGGTTCCTTCAATCCCGATGCCCCAAGGCCGAGCGAAACCTGGGCGCCGCCCGGAGGATATCCGAGGACCAAAACCAAGCCCGGCCGCGCGGCGGACTTCATCATTGACACCATTCGCGCAAATCCAGGCGAGGTTGTCTTGTACGCGGCGGGACCACTCACCAATATTGCCCTGGCGGTGCGGATGGATCCCGGCATCGTGCCGCTCACCAAGGCCCTTTACGTCATGGGAGGGAGCAGTTCCGGAGGTCCCGAACTCAACTGGTGGTGGGACCCGGAAGCGGCTTCGATCGTACTTCGCGAACCATGGAAGCAGATTGTCGTCACGCCGTTCGAAGCCGGCGCGCAGGTTTGGTCGAGTGCAAAACTCATGCAACGGGTGGTCAACGCCGGCGGCGCGCTGGCCAGACATGTACAACAGCTGTATCTCGATGCCAACCCACCGCAAGGCACCACCACATGGTCCATGATGTGGGACGAGTTGTGCGTGGCCTCGCTACTCGATCCAGCTGTGATCAAGAAATCGAAGACGATGTATCTGGATGTGGATATCGATCATGGTCCCAAGTACGGACACACCGTGCTCTGGGAGCCCCAGGAGGACGTCCCCAAATTCTTCCAGCCGTACAGCGGGCCTGGGCCGGTTGATCGTGCGAAATGGTTGGGGCACCTGGCTGCGCCCGCCCACTTGCATCCCGCCAGTGTTCAGATGGAAGTTGATGTTCAGAAATTTGAGGATGTTTTCGTTGAGGTAATGGAGCATTGACCTACTTAGGTGAAGGAGTTGGCGCCCTCATTAAGTCCACGAACATTCGGTTGAATTTCTCGTTATCGAGGTCAACCTGAATCTGAACCGGAGTGCCGGCAGCCGAAGTTTTGTCCCTTTCAGTCCAGGTCAGCGTATTTCCGTACTTGGCGCCGTGGTCAATATTGACTGACATGTAGCGAGTCTCGCTCCTGGTGATCAGGGTGGGATCGAGCCACGCCGCTGCAGCCAGTTCATCCCACATGTACTCTCCGCCCTGCCCGGTCTGATAAAAGCGGGCGACATAGCGGGCGAGCGGAGTTCCACTCGCCTCGATCTGCTTGACCATTACAGGCGTGAGCCGCGTTTTGATCGAAATATCGGTCGGGGTACAGACAATTCTCTTCCAGGACGCGCCCAGAACCACCTTCGCGGCCTCGGGATCAAACCAGAAATTGAATTCGTGACGAGGATTGTTGACAAACTCCGCGTCCTTGGTATGCGGGCCGATACTGCCGCCCATGAAGACAAGTTGCTCGGCCAGTTCCGGAAATTTTGGATCGATCGCAGTCGCCAGCGCCAGGTTGGTCATGGGTCCACCTTCGTAAATCGTGACCTGGCGCGGATACTGGTGCACCATGCGGACCATGAAATGAGCAGCGTCTTCACTGGCGGCCTTCGCGGCCGGCTTGCCTTCCGGCAGATCGGGAATTACAAACGGGTCGTGGTACCAGCGGTCGTCCCACGCGCCGGCGAATGCAACCTTTCCATATTGCTGCTGCCATAGACGAGTCTCCTCGTAGCGGCGTACCAATGGGAACACAGCGCCCTTGAAAACCGGGATGTCGGTGCGTCCGATGATCTCCAGCAAACGCAAGGTGTGGGCGACTTCTTCGTCCCGCCACTGGTTACCGCTGACCATGGTGATGCCGAGCACGTCGGCATCCCGCGATTGAATCAGGACCAGCAAAGTTTGCATGTTGCTGCCGCCGGGCCCCGAGCCGTCCTGATCAATAATGATTTTTCGAGGCTCGGCTGAGCACACGCTCGCCAGCAAAATGAGGATTGCAAAATACCGGGCGGCGGTCATGGCCGTTGCGGACGGGTCATTAGGTCAATAAACAGCTTGTAGAATTTTTCGGTATCGATGTCGAATTGCACGTGGCCCAGATGTAGATACGGAGGGACCTTGGCATTGGCATCCCAAAACAATGTCTTGCCGTAGCTCGGGCCGTGGTCGACGTCAATATCCATGTAGAGTTGCTTTTCCCCGGTAATGATAGAAGGATCCAGGAGGGCGATTGCCGCAATCTCGTCCCACATGTAGCCGGGCAACGAATACTTCTCAAGATACTGAGTGACAGGCGTATTTGCCTTGGCAATCTCCGCTTTCATCTCCGCCGTGTACCGGGTCTTCACCGAGATGTCGATGGGCGTAATCGTCATCTTCTTCCAGGGAGCGCGAAGCACGATCCGCGTGGCCTCCGCGTCGAACCACCAGTTGAATTCGCGCCGGGCATCGATGGCTCCTGGGTCAATGGCGCCTTTGTCGGCGTAGAGGCCGCCGCCCATCATGACAAATTCTTTCGCCAGGGTAGCGACCTCGGGGTCGAGCCTGAGGGCGAGCGCGTAGTTGGTGAGTGGACCGCCTGCCCACAGCACGACTTGCCCGGGGTACTTGTGCACCATCTTGATGATGAATTCAGCCGCCGTGCCCGGAGCCGCTTCGATGTGGGGCTCACCTTCCTTCATCGGCGGGACCACATGGGGCGGATGATACGGCTCGTCGAAAATGGTGGAGCGGTTGGCTTCGAAACGGTCGGTCCAACAGCCCTTGTATTCGAGCTTGCCGTAGAGTGCTTCCCAGCGCTCGGTCTCCTCCTTGGAATTGAGTAGCGGAAATTCTGCGCCCTGATAGACGGGGATATCAGTCCGGTTCGCAATCTCGAGCATACGGAGAGTATGCTGCGTCTCTTCCCTCACCCACTGGTCGCCGCTCACAGTGGTGATGCCGAGCACTTCGAAGCGATCGGATTGCACAAACGCGAGCAGGGTTTGCTGATCGCTGGTGCCAGGGCCCCGGGCATCCTGGTCCACGATGACTTTGATTTTTTGAGCGGAACAGGTTATGCCAGCAAACGCGAGGATTACAACAAACACAGACTTCACGATCCAGCTTCTCATGGGCTCCTGTACACCAGACGTAATTTTGGGGCAGACCGATCATGCCGACTCGGCATGATCAATCTGCCCCGGAGGTTTCAATCCATCCGCTCAGAACTGGAGTTTGAGCGCGAACTGGATCAGACGCGGATTGTTGACGGTCGAACTGATCACACCGAATTGCGTGCCGCTGGACACGTCATTTCCTGGCAATCCAAACTGGGCATGGTTGAACAGGTTGAAGAATTCAGCCCTGAAATCAAGTCCCATACCTTCGCGGAATGGCAGAACAAAATGTTTGATCAGCGAGAAATCGGTGTTGACGAAGTCGGGGCCATACACCGGGGCCCGGGCCGCATTGCCGAGTTCTCCGTTGGGCGCATTCACAAAGCACTGCGTATTGAACCACTTGTTCAGCGTCGGATTGCTGGCCTCCGCTGAGCAGACCTGGTCCGGCCGGTTCAAGTTGTTGCCGTTGTTGGTCAGGTTCACACCCGAACCATTAGTGCTGTTGATCAGGAACACCGGGAACCCGGACGTGATTTTTTCAATGACGTTGATCTGCCAATTTCCAGCGATGGCATTCGCAGCGCCGGTCCAGTTCCCCCCAAAGCGCTTGCCTCTGCCGAACGGCAAATCGTAAAGCACGCTGGCGGTGAAGTTATGGTTGAGCTGAATTTGCGACAAGCCCCAATCCGCCCTTGAGGCTCCGGGAAGCGGCCAGTAGGTTACGCCAGCCGATGTTCCCAGTCCGTCGTTAAACCCGGAATCAAAGTTCCGCGCGTAGGTATAGCTCAGGAGCGCATACAAGCCATGTCGCGCACTCTTGGTTTCGGCCTTTGCCTGGAGCGAGTCATAACGCGCATTCCCGGCATCCGCGGTAGCGCTGATCGTGGTAAAGGGCCCGTACGGCGCGGTCGGGACCCCGCAGCCAAGCGTATAGCCGGGAACCACGCCGCATGCAGTCGGCGACGAGACGTTCAGGTTGCTGCCATCCACCAGGATATGGTGGCTGCGCGACCCCGCGTAACCCACCGTTAAGACGACCTGACCTGGCAATTCGCGTTCAATATTGAAATTGAACTGTTGCACCCGGCCCTGCTTGAAATTGCGATTTTGCGACTGGATGGTGCCCTGGAACGTCGCTGGGTCGGGAGGGGTGGTCAGGAGGGGGAACCCGTTGGAAACGTTGAGCGCGAAATCAAATGGCCCGACGAAGGGAGCGCATGCCGCTGTCGGTGAAGCGCATCCGCCAAATGTGAATGCAAAGCTTCCTGTTTCCGCAAAGAACGGCGGGTTTTCCCAAAGGCCCTGGGCACCCTGGTTCCAGGCAGAGTCGTGAAAAATAGAATAACCAGCACGGAATGCCGTTTTCGTGCTCCCCCACGGTTTCCATGCCAAACCGATTCGCGGTTCGAGTGCGGTCTTGTCGAACTGAATACCAACGTTGCTATCCGAATTCACGCCGGGGATCAGGTATTGACCCGTGGGGAAATCGAAGTTGGCTTGACGATTGTGGGCTTCCGTAATTGGCGTCACTAGCGCCCAGGCCAACCCGAGGTTCAAGGTCAGATTGTTGGTCACGCGCCAGTCGTCTTGCACATAGGGACGATATAACTTCCAGCGACGTCCGGTAGTGGCGCCCCTGAATGTCTGGTCGTGAATGGCCAAACTGTTCAGACCGAGCAAAAAGTCTGCGGCATTGTCGCCGCCCTGTACGGCATTGGGGGCTGTGCTGGCCGATCCAGTCCAAAGATTGGTGAAGACCAAAAAGCCATCCTGGAAGGCATTGGTCAGCACATTCATCTGGTTGGCCCGGAACTGCATACCAAGGCGGATATTGTGCTTTCCGTGAATGATGTCAAAGGAATCGGCAATCGTAAACACGTTCGTGCCGCCCTGGAAGGGAGCAAATCCGCGGTCTCCAAGCGCCCAGTACGGACCTCCAAGGATCGTCGAGGTCAGCCCGCAACTCACGCAGTCCGTCGTTGATTGAGAAAGGCCTGTGGGTGCCCCGCCCGGGAACCCCGAGCAACTGCTGTCGAGGTTTGCATTGGGAATCCCAAGCTTGGCCGCTTCGCAGGTCCGATCGCCGAAGGAGAGGATGTGGTTGAAGATCCGGTTGAAACCAAAACTGAACTGATTGATCATCCGGTCGTTAAAGATATGAGTCTCAGAAAGCGAGACGTTCCGTCCGTGGTTGGTAATGTTTTGCGTACTGCCGAAAGCGTTGGCTTCAGCGAATCCCGGTGAACCGCCGGGCACGAAGTTGGTGGCCTGATCGTAGCTGAAGCGGGCGAACGCCGAATCTTTCGCGGAAAAATTGTGATCGAGGCGAATGTCGAACTTGCCTTCATCCAGCTTCCTCGGCTGGACTGTGGAGAAGTTGAAGCCCGCTGTATTCGCGTTTGGCAACGGAAACAAGTTGATCATCTGCTGCGTGATCGGATTGATCAGGGCAGGCGGGATGATGTTGCATGTCGTACCAATAGCCTGGGTACCGTCTGCAGCTACAGGGAGTGGATTCCCCGCACTGTCGCATTGGAACGGCGTCCGTCCCACGCCCGGCACATCCACGCTGTACGGATTGTAAAGTTGAGCGAACCCTGAGAAGTCGCCGTTCCTCTGAGCCACTGTAGGCACAAATCCATTGAAGGGAATGCCGCGACGCTGGCGCTTAGCTTCATAGTCCAGGAAGAAGAACGTCTTATCCTTCAGGATCGGGCCGCCCAAAGCGCCGCCGAACTGGTTCAGGTTGAACTTCTCTTTTTCCGAAGCAAAATAACTACGGGCATCAAGCTTGGTGTTCCGGAAGAACTCGAACAGCGATCCGTGAAACTGGTTGGAACCCGACTTGGTCGTTACCAGCACTGTCGGACCCGCGCGGGTGCCGTATTCTGCGGAATAGTTGAAAGTGAGTACCTTGAATTCCTGGATGGCGTCGATGGACGGCAGGATCGAAATTCCCCCGGCCGTCAGCTCGTTGTTGTCGTTGCCATCGAGCAGCCAATCGGTGCTCTGGGCGCGCGATCCCCCCACCGAAAGCGAGTACGACCCGCGCGTGGAAACCTCGCTGCTGGGTCCGCCGTTGAAGAAGCTGTTGGGGTTGGTCTCCTGCGTGGTGCCCGGCGTAAGGGTCGCGAGCTGCACAAAGTCGCGGCCATTGAGCGGCAGATCGGCCACTTGCTGAGAAGTAATGACCTGACCGAGGGTCGGGTTCGCCGTCTGCACTGCCACTTCGGTAGCGCTCACTTCCACTTTCTCCGACACCGAGGCGGGCACCATGGTGAAGTTGATCTCGCGGTGCTCATCCACCTGCAGGCGGATGTCTTTTTGTTCGACCGCGGCAAACCCACCGGATTCGACCTTCACGGTGTAGGTGGACACTGACAACAATGGAATCAGGTAATGCCCGGTATCATCGGTGACCGCCTCGCGACTGATCCCGGTGGCTTGTGAGGTCGCCGTCACCTTGGCACCAGTAATGACGGAGCCGCTTTTGTCAGTAACTGTGCCGGTGAAACTACCTGAGGCCTGGCCGAAGGAGAGAGACGAGACGGATACAAGCGCGCAGAAGACTGCAGCCAGCAGTGTTCCCTTCAGTTGCATGGTTTTCCCCTCAACTGCCCGCGTAAGAGTCGGGCAAGTTGTTCCCCATTTTGCAAATGGCTTGATATACAGGCAGATACTGTGCAAAGTCAAGATGATTCGACAGATGAGAGTGTTGCGCTTTGAATTTCCGCGGCCGAGGGGAGGGACGCCAGGTCCGCCACGGGCATTCGGGATAATCCGATGTCACCGAGGCAGGCATTCCTGGGTTCTTTGCTGATTATGCCTTATTGGTTGCTACGCTTGGCCCATTCCGCGTCGAAGCGAGTTCGATCATAGAAGGATTTCTGGGTTCCTACGCTGGTTGTCGAAAGGCCGGCATACAGATTGGCACGGCGCACAGCTTCCCGCTCAGGCAGACCTTCTCCGAGAAACGTAGCAAAGCTGCCGATAAAGGCGTCGCCTGCTCCGGTGCTGTCCACGCTCTTGAGTGGGAATGCTGCCATGTGCTCCATTCCGTCTTTGCCGGCGAGCAGAGAACCGTTCGCTCCCAAAGTAATGATCACTCGCCGAATGCCCGAGTCGAGGAGTTTCTGGGCGCAGGCCCTGGCGTCGTCCACATTGCGGACCGGCATTCCGGTAATCGTCTCCGCTTCGCTTTCGTTCGGAACGAAGTAGTCCAGGTCGGACACAGCCTTAACATCGATCGGCTGTCCAGGCGCCGGATTCAGAATGCAGCGGATTCCATTCTTCCGGGCGAATTGGATGGTGTAATACACCGTCTCCAACGGGATCTCGAATTGCAGGACGATGCAATCCACGCTCTTGAGCACGTCGGCAGCCGCGTCCACATCCCCCGGCTTCAACGCGTCGTTGGCGCCCTTCACGACGATAATGCGATTCTGGCCTGAAGGATCAACAAAGATGGGAGCAACTCCGCTGGACAGGCCCTTCACCTGCCGCACGTGAGAAGCATCGATCCCCAGTTTCTGGAAGTTCTGGATGGTTGCCGGTCCGAACAGGTCGTCACCCACTCGAGCGACCATGAATACCTCGGAACCGCAAAGTTTGGCCGCCACCGCCTGGTTGGCGCCTTTGCCGCCAAAACCCAGGTCAAACTTGTTGCCAAAGATGGTCTCGCCAGGCTTGGGAAATTGGTCGATGAAGGAGGTCAGGTCGATGTTCGCACTTCCCACCACAGCAATGCGCGGTTGTTTGCTCATATGAGTTCGATTGTTCTCCTGGGAGTCTGGGCCGCGAGAGAAAGGCGAGTGTAGTGAGCGCTGATGAGGAGTGTCAACCCGGCTTGGAAAGGCTCAAGACGCCGAGAGGAAGTCTGTTCACTGCGTGCTTGGCGTCCAAGATTTTATCGCGTCGAAGAAAGCTTGCAGTTTAGAACGATCCAATTTGCCATCGGTTCTGACACCCGAGCAGACATCCAGCCCAAAGGGGCCTACATCGCGAATGGCTTGCTGCACATTGCCGGCAGTGAGTCCTCCGGCCAAGAACATGGGGATGGAAATTCGTTCACGAATCTCCCGGCTGAGTGTCCAGTCATGGATCCTGCCTGTGCCGCCGAGTTCCTTGACTGCGAGCGACTGATTGCCCGAGTCGAGCAGAATCGCATCCACGTGCGGAGAAAGCTGGACGGCCTCCCCTATGGATTCTCGACCCGTTACGTGGATGACCTGTATCAGCGATATGCCAGGAAGCGCGTCTCTCAGGTTGCGATATGTTCCTGAAGTCAGCCGATCGCAGATTTGAATGCAGTTGGTGCGGCAGGAGCGCTGCTGCTTAACAATTTCATGGGCGTCTTGTTTCGATGTGAGCAGAAAAGTCGCGACCGCAGGAGGAACGGACGCGGCAATTTCGGTGATCAACGCTTCACTGATGACCCCGGGGCCGCTGGGCATCTGTGAAACCAGCCCGAGTGCCGACGCTCCCAATTCGATCGCCAGCGCAGCTTCTTCCAGGCTGCTGATACAGCAAATCTTCACCCTGGGAGTGCGAGTTCTCTCCATGTGGCAAGGACCTACTCCCCGTAGGGTACCCAAATGTTTTTCACTTGTGTCGCATGATCGAGATACCAGCGTCCCTCGGCTTGTTTGCGGTCGAACCAATCGATGGCGCGGCCTTCGTTGGTGAACACCTGTTTCAAGTTTCCGACGGAATAGGACTTCGCCGCAGTCGCGCCAGCCTCATCAGTAAAACACCAGATCGCGTCCACGCCATCGTGTTCGGCCAGGGTTTTCAGGAGCTTGGAAGATGCCCCCGTGACGATGTTCACCACTCCGCCGGGAACATCGCTCGTATCGAACAACTGGTATAGGTCTCCCGTAATCAAGGGATACGTCTCGGAAGGAATCGCGACGACAGTATTGCCGGTGGCCATCGCAGGCATGACCAGCGAAAGAAATCCAAGCAAGGGCACATCATTCGGACAGACAATGCCGACGACGCCGACCGCTTCGTTCATGGCAATGGCGATGGTACGGAATGGCGGATTATGGACAGCGCCGTCGAACTTGTCAGCCCATGCAGCGTAAGAAAATATCCGTTCAAGACTGGTCTCTACTTCGGCCAGCGCCTGCTTCTCCCCGACCGCCATAGCAAGTCGATTCGCGATTTCAGCACGCCGCTGGGAAAGGTTCTCGGCAAGGTAATACAAAACCTGGGCGCGGTTGTGTGCGGTCGTCTTCGCCCAGCCCTCCGCCTTTCGAGCGGCCTCGACTGCGTTGCGAATGTCTTTGCGGTTCCCCAGCGGGGCCTCACCGAGCAACTTGCCCCTGGGATCGCGCACCTCGACGCTATAGCCGGAATCGGGCCTGGTCTGTTTGCCCCCGATGTAGAGCTTTACCGTGCGGTCGATCAAAGAAAGTCCATCGTTGCCTTGCGCGGGCTGGGCCGGCCCAGAAGCTTTCGCGGCTGTTCGCGCATTCTTGAACCATGTAGGCTCAAGGTACTCGCGCAGGCCTTCCCTGCCACCTTCGCGGCCGTAGCCGCTCTCGCGATAGCCTCCGAATCCGCAGGAGGCGTCGAACAGGTTTGTGCAATTCACCCAAACCACGCCGGCTTTAAGCTGGGCCGCTACATGCAGCGCGACATTCAGGCTTTCGCTCCACACGCATGCGGCCAAGCCGTAAGCGGTGTTATTGGCCAGTTCAACTGCTTCCGACGGCGTGCGAAATGTCATCGCGGCCAGCACCGGTCCGAAGATTTCCTGCTGGGCGACGATCGAAGTGGGATGCACGTTGCTAAGCAGCGTGGGAGGGTAATACAGACCCTGCGGGGGCAAGGTGATCGGGGGCTGCCAGCAGCTGGCCCCTTCGGCAACGCCTTCCGCAACCATTGTCCGGATGCGTTCGAGTTGCACCGGGGCAACAATGGCGCCGATATCGATTGCCTTATCGAGAGGCGAACCCGCTCGCAAGGTACTCATGCGATCGCGCACTTTCGCGATCAGCGGTTCGGCGATGCTCTCCTGCATCAGCAGGCGCGACCCCGCGCAGCAGACCTGCCCTTGATTGAACCAGATGCCATCCACCAACCCTTCCACCGCCCCGTCGAGGTCCGCATCCTCAAAAACGATGAATGGCGACTTGCCTCCAAGTTCGAGCGAGATCTTTTTGTGGGATGCGGCGCTGGCAGAACGAATCGCCCGTCCCACCTCGGTGGACCCGGTGAATGCAATCTTGTCTACATCCGGGTGCTTTACTAACGCTTCGCCCGTTCTGCCATCGCCGGTGACAATGTTCACTACTCCGGGAGGAAGCTCGATTTCCTGGCAGATTTCCGCGAACGCCAGCGCGGTAAGTGGCGTGAACTCGGCCGGCTTGAGAATAACTGTGTTCCCTGTGGCCAGGGCCGGCGCAATCTTCCAGGCCAGCATCAGCAACGGAAAATTCCACGGAATAATCTGCCCTACAACGCCACAGGCGGTAAAATCCGCAAACTCGGTTTCCAGCAACTGCGCCCATCCGGCGTGGTGATAGAAGTGACGAGCCACAAGCGGAATGTCAATGTCGCGACTTTCGCGGATCGGCTTGCCATTGTCCATGGTTTCCAGAACGGCAAGCCGCCGTGCGTGTCTTTGTACTGCGCGTGCAAGCGCATAGAGATATCTGGCGCGCTGGTGACCGCTCAGCGACTGCCAGGCAGGAAGCGCTTTCCGGGCCGCCTTCACCGCCATGTCAATATCGGGCGCTGATCCCTGTGAAACGGAGGCGATTCTTTCCCCGGTGGCGGGATCGGTGGTGTCGAAGTACACGGCTCGCTGGGGCTGCTGCCAGCCGCCGTTGATGAAATGGCCAAAGCGCCGCCCATGTTGATCGAGCCAGGTGAGCGCCTCTTTGGGATCTTCGGGCGCCGGACCGTAGTCCATGCTTACAAATTTTTCCGAAATGCTCATGCCTTTCGCTTCGATCCTTCTCTATGCGATGGGATGCCGATAATCGGCCGAATACCGGCCCGTGGCATAGTGTTCGAGCTGCCGTTCGATGTCGTTGAGAAGGCCGCTCGCGCCAAACCGGAAGAGTTCGGCTTTCATCCACGGGGTGCCTAGCTCCTCTTTCATCATCGCCAGCCAGTCCAACGACTGCTTGGCGGTGCGAATTCCGCCTGCCGGCTTGAAACCCACCGCCATTCCTGTGTCTTGCGCATATTCGCGGATGGCACGGGTCATGACCAGTCCTACGGGAAGCGTCGCATTGATCGGCTCTTTTCCGGTGGAGGTCTTGATGAAATCCGCGCCCGCCATCATTGCGATCAGGCTCGCACGCGCTACGTTTCTTAACGTGAGCAGGTCTCCGGTGCCCAGGATCGCCTTCATATGCGCCTTCCCGCAGGCCTGCTTGAACTCGGCGATCTCGTCGTACAACTCTTGCCATCGCCCGCCAAAGACGTGAGCGCGGGTAATCACGATGTCGATCTCGTTTGCGCCAGCAGCGACCGAACTGCGGATCTCCGCCACCCGTTCTTTCAGGGAAGAGAGGCCTGCCGGGAAACCGGTGGAAACCGCGGCGACCCGAATTCCCGTGCCCGCGACGGCATGTAAGGCGGTCTCGACGAAGCGGTGATACACGCAGACCGCCGCCACTTTGATGCCGAGTTCTTCAATTCCTAATCTCTTTTCGAGTTCGTGCTGGATGGGATGCCGCGCCTTCGCGCACAACCGTCTCACCCGTTCCTCCGTGTCGTCGCCCGAAAGGGTAGTCAGGTCCATACACGTAATCGCACGCAGCAGCCATGCCGCCTGCCAATCTTTCTTCACGGTTCGCCGCGCAACCTGAGATTGTGCCCTGCGTTCGACGGCACTCGTATTCACGCGCGCACGAGCAAGCCATTCCAGATCGAGAGGCATGCCGCGGTTTGCCAGCAGGGGACGACCGCTCAACTCGGCAACAATGCCTTCCGAGGAATCGGTCGGCAGTTTCCGCGCCTCCGTGATGCCTTTTGTCTGCTCGCGTGACATTTCCTTCGCATTGTACGGCAGATTGCGTGACCCCATTCTTTCATCCTTCAATTTAAGCTTGACACTATTTTGCGCGCGAGACTACGCTACGTTGCCAAATCATTTCCCGGAGACAAACATCCTGGCCCTGCTCAGACGCGCTTCCCCGCGGTTTTTTGCCTGTCTTCTTCTGATCTCAATATGCGCACTCTCGGCTGCCGCTGCGCCTAAGATAATCATCTTCGATACTGATCCCGGCAGTGATGACGCCATGGCACTCATGCTGGCGCTCAACTCTCCGGAATTGGATGTCCGCGCCATAACCGTGGTTCCGGGCAATGTGACCGCGGCCCAGGGGCTTGAGAATGCGCTCAAAATGGTCTCACTGGCGAACCGATGCGATATTCCGGTAGCTGGTGGCGCGCAGCACCCGCTTTTCCAAAAGTTGATCACCGCTGAGTTCTGGCACGGCAAGAATGGGCTCGCCAATGTCGAACTGCCACCCGGCAATTGCAAAGCTGACAGCCGTTTCGGACCGGATCTCATCATCCAGTTGATCCATTCAATGCCTCACGAGGTCACGCTGGTGCCCGTCGGGCCGTTGACGAACATCGCACTCGCTGTTCTGAAAGATCCTTCCATCGTCGCCCTGGTGAACGACGTGATCATCATGGGCGGCGCGATTACCGGCGGCAATGTGAATGCCGCCGCGGAGGCCAACATCTACAACGATCCCGAGGCCGCTCAAATCGTCTTCCAGGCTGGCTGGAAGGTGACCATGGTCGGCTTGGATGTCGGCGACAAAACCCTTCTCAGTCGTCAGTATCTGGACCAACTTGGTCAAACCCATGGACCGGTCAACGACTTCATCCATTCCGTAGCGCAATACCTGGTAGATCTCGCCGCAAAATTCGGAGAGGCGGGCACTCCGATGTACGATCCGCTGGCAGTCGGGGTGGCGATTGACCCCACGCTGGTGAAGGCCCCGGAGATGCACGTGGATGTGGAAACCAGGGGCGAATTCACGCGCGGAGAGACCGTCGCGAATCGCCGCGGATATGTCGAGCGCAACGTCCTGCGCGGTGACCACTATGTTATCGAGGGTGCTGACAGGGTGTCTCCCAATGCGAAGGTCTGTGTGGATGTGGATGCGGAGCGCTTTTTGAAAATGTTCGTTTCCCGAATTCAGGGCAAGTAAAGAAACAGGGTGAACTCATGTTTACGCCGGACAACTTGAATTTGGCGCTGATGATGATGATTACCAGCGCCATCTGCTGGGGATCGTGGGCCAACACGTACAAAGGCGTAAAGAATTACCGCTTCGAACTTTTTTATTGGGACTACGCCGTCGGAATTTTCTTGATCTCGCTGGTCCTGGCCATGACGATGGGGAGCACCGGACACGACGCCTCGAGTTTCTTGAACAACGTGAGCAGCGCGGACCGGTCCAATATCGTTCATGCGCTCATAGGCGGCGCACTTTTCAACTTGGCGAACCTGCTGCTGGTGGCTGCCATCGACATGGCGGGACTGGCTGTAGCGTTTCCTATCGCAATCGGCATCGCCCTCGTGGTCGGAGTTGTACTCAGCTATGCGCTGCAGCCGAAGGGTAATGCAGGATTTCTCGCGTTGGGCGTGGCATGCGCGCTGATTGCGGTGATCCTGGACGGCAAAGCCTACGGCAGCATGGCGAGCACGGGCCGGACCGTTTCCAGGAAGAGCATTGTCACCTGTATTGTCTCCGGTGTCCTGATGGGCCTCTGGGCTCCCTTCATGACTCATGCCATGACCACCGGAAACACGCTCGGGCCCTACAGCGCCGCGGTATTTCTTACCCTCGGCGCGCTGCTGTCGTGCTTCCTCTGGAACATCTATTTCATGAAGCATCCGTTGGTCGGCCAACCTGTGAACTTCGGCGAGTTCTTTCGCGGCCCGGCTGCGGGACATCTTTTAGGCATTCTCGGCGGGGTCATTTGGGGAGTGGGAACAGTTTTCAATCTGGTCGCAGCCAGCTTCACGGGAGTCGCGATCTCTTACGCGATCGGTCAGTCTGCTCCCATGGTGGCAGCTCTGTGGGGAATTTTTGTCTGGAAAGAGTTCAGAGGTTCGGGTTCGACGGCTAAGCTGTATTTGGCCTTAATGTTCGTCTTTTACGGGCTGGCGATTGCTCTGGTTGCCCACGCCAACGGCTAGCTTCAGATCGCCGCCAAGTACACGTCGCGAACAATGAACAGGATGGTAAGAATCCAGATTACAGGACTGACCTGGCGATGTTTGCCGGCAGCAACTTTGACCACCGTGTAGGTGATCACACCAAAGCTCAGCCCGGTCGCAATGCTGAAGGTCAGCGGCATCGCTACCACGGTCACGAAGGCGGGGAATGCCTCTGAGAAATCCTGCCAATCCACGTCCGCGACCGCCTGCATCATCAAGCCTCCAACCAGCACCAGGGCGGGTGCAGTCGCGAATCCTGGAATGGCCGCAGCCAGCGGAGAGAAAAACATGGCCAGCAGAAACAACCCGGCGACAAAGACATTGCTCAGTCCGGTCCGGGCTCCTGCAGCTACTCCGGCGGCGCTCTCGATATAACTGGTCACCGTAGACGTGCCGGTCAAAGCTCCAACCACGGTCCCGACACCGTCTGCCATTAAAACTCTTCCGACCCGTGGAATCTTCCCATCCTTCACAAACCCGGCTTGCGAGCACACGCCCATCAACGTTCCGATGTTGTCGAATAGATCGACGAACAGGAACGCAAAGATAATTTCCAGCAGCCCCAGGTGAATCGCGCCGCCGAGATCCAGTTGCAAAAGGGTTCCGGAAGGATGCGGCATGGCAAGGATCGCCTCTGGCCGGTGCGCAATGCCTCGCAACACTCCCAACAGCATGGTGCCGGCGATCCCGATCAGAATGCTGCCATTGATTTTTCTTACCATAAGAACCAAGGTAAGCAGGATTCCGAAGCAGGCCGCCTGAACCTCGCGATCAGAAAAGCTCCCTAGGCCGAGATAGGTCGCGGGATTGGCGACCACCAACTTGGCATTGCGCAGCCCAACGAACGCGATGAATACTCCAATGCCTGCCGCGGTGGAGTGTTTCAGACAACCCGGTATGCCATTGACAATCTGTTCCCGGACGCGGGTTACAGTCACAAGGATGAACAGCACACCCGAGAAAAAGATGACGCCCAGCGCCGTACGCCAGGGCACATGCATGCCGAGGCAAACCGAGTAGGTGAAATACGCGTTTAATGACATTCCGGGCGCGAGCGCAATGGGATAGTTGGCATACAGGCCCATGACCAGCGTCGCCACCGCTGCTGAAAGGCATGTCGCAAACACAACCCCTTCCGCCGGCATCCCCGCCTGGGACAGAATTTGCGGGTTTACGACCACGATGTATGCCATGGTCATAAACGTGGTAAGTCCGCCCAGGAATTCCTGACGCAAACTGCTCCCGTTTTCCGACAGCCGGAAATAACCCTCCAGCCAACCTGCTTGCGTGGCAGTGTGAGGTTCGACCGTCCCCGCGTTCTGAACTGGCATAGGAATTTGCAACTTTAGAGGCGAAAGCCCGAGCAGCGCAACTGGAAAGTCTGGTTCGAGCGGGCTGGCGCTGTACAAACGAAAAACCTTGATATAGAACTGAACGACAATGCCACACGCGCCTGCCCCCCACGGCGACGTGAGGAACTCACCTCGTGTACTTTCGGCCCAAGACGCTTGAGGAAGCTGTGCAGACACTCGCCGTACAGCGGGCTCAGATTCTATCGGGCGGCACTGACTTTTTCCCGGCGCTGGGGGAGCGTCATGTGGAAAGGCCCATATTAGATGTCTCCGGGGTTCGCGAACTCAGAGGAATCACAAGCGATCCAGCCTTCATTCGGATCGGCGGACTTACCACCTGGAGCGAAATCATTGCCACTCCGTTACCACGGGCCTTCGACGCGCTCAAACTGGCGGCAAGGGAAATTGGCGGAGTACAGATTCAGAATCGAGGCACGATTGCGGGGAACCTGTGTAACGCATCTCCGGCGGCGGATGGGGTGCCCCCGCTTTTGGCTCTGAATGCCGAGGTAGAACTGGTTTCCGCAGCCGGGTCGCGTCGCGTTCCATTGGCCCAATTTATCGTTGGAAATCGGGAGACTCTCCTGCGACCCGACGAGGTGCTCAGTTGCGTCCTGGTGCCGAGAGACATCGAGGACGCAGCATCAACCTTTCTGAAACTCGGAGCACGACGCTACCTTGTGATCTCGATTGCCATGGTCGCGGTCGTGCTCACGGCTGACAAAGCGCAGCGAGTTTCCGCGGCGCGCATTGCGGTTGGCTCCTGCTCGGCACGCGCGCAGAGGCTCACCGAGCTTGAACGGGATCTAATCGGCACACACCTGAGCGGCGAGATCGGCGCCCTGGTGACATCGACTCACTTGCAGGCACTCAGCCCTAAAAGCGATGTTCGGGCGACGGCAGAGTATCGCCAGGATGCGGCGCGAACACTCGTGGCACGCGCCTTGGACACCTGCGCGAGGAACTATTGAGGTGTTAACCGCGACCAACTCCGAGACCGGTGCGGTCGCCACCATTCAGTTCTCGTTGAATGGGAAGCCGGTAGAAGTCGCGGTCCCCGCAATTGAGCGCCTGTCTCGTGTTCTGCGCGAAAACCTGGGACTGACTGGAACCAAAGTCGGCTGCGACGCTGGAGATTGCGGCGCCTGCACGGTCCTGCTCAACAGGGATCCCGTCTGTTCCTGCCTGGTGGCAGCCGGGCAGGTGGAAGGCTGCGAGGTCGTCACCGTGGAAGGTCTCGCGCAACGCGCACCGGTCTATGATCGCCTGCAGAAGTCCTTCCTCTGTCACGGAGCGGCGCAATGCGGCATCTGCACTCCAGGCATGCTGGTCTCGGCAACAGCATTGCTTGAGCGCGAGCGCTCGCCCAGTGAATCCGCAGTGAAGGACGCCCTCGGTGGCGTTCTCTGCCGTTGCACCGGTTACCGGAAAATCATCGACGCAGTGCTGGACGCCGCGCAGTCACCCTTGCCTCCTAAGTGTCCGGATACCGGCAAAGCAGTGGGCGCGCGCCTGGCTCGCCTGGACGGTCAAGCAAAGGTTAGCGGCACAGAAATATTCGGAGCGGATGAAATACCCCTTGAAACGCTCTCCGTTCATGTGGTCCGCAGCCCGTATAACCGGGCACGTTTTTGCTTTGGCGATCTCGCGGCCTTCGTCGTCGCCCATCCGGGAGTGTCGGCCGTGCTCACGGCGGCAGATATTCCGGGCAGGAATTGCTTCGGTGTGATTTCACGTTTCGCGGATCAGCCGGTATTCGCTGAACTGGAGACCCGTTTTCGCGGGGAAGCGGTCGCAGCCGTAGTGGGCGAATCAAACACTTTGCAGAAAATAGACTGGACGAGATTTCCGGTCCAGTGGGAAGAGTTGCCGGCAATTACCAGCATCGACGCCGGTCTCGCACCCGGGGCGCCTCGTATTCACGAATCGCGCGAACAGAACCTTCTCGTACGTGGCCGCGTCGTTCACGGTGACGTGGACCGGGCGTTGTCCGAATGTCATGCCGTGGTGGAGGGCGAGTTCGAAACCGGCTTTATCGAACATGCGTACATTGAGCCAGAAGCCGGGTTCGCGCGTCGCCTTGGAAATACTCTGGAAGTGCAGGCCTGCACCCAGTCCCCTTACATGGATCGAGATGACATTGCGAAAATCCTCGGCATCGCTCCTGAGTCGGTCCGGATCATTCCCACGGCGGTGGGCGGCGGATTCGGTTCTAAGCTCGACCTCTCGGTCCAGCCTTTCGTAGCGCTGGCGGCGTGGAAACTGAACCGTCCGGTGCGCATGGTCTATTCGCGGCACGAATCCATAATTTCGACTACCAAGCGGCATCCCTCGCGCATTCGCATGCGCGCGGGCGCAACCAACGATGGCAAGTTGCACGCCGTCGATTTCACTGCAGACTTCAATACCGGCGCGTATTCCTCCTGGGGGCCGACGGTAGCGGCCCGGGTTCCAGTTCACGCCTCAGGACCCTACCGCGTTCCCCATTACCGCGCGCTGACGCGGGCCGTCCACACCAACTTAGTGCCAGGCGGGGCGTTCCGCGGCTTCGGGGTTCCGCAAACCGCGATCGCGCAGGAGCAGATTTACGATGAACTCGCAGATCGTCTTGGGATGGACCGTCTGGAATTCCGCATTCTGAATGCGCTCGACGAGACTACTCCGACCGTGACCGGGCAGGTGCTTGGTGCAGGCGTAGGAATTCGCGCCTGCTTGCTAGCCTTGCGGCCTGCCTGGCAGCAGGCACGTAACCAATGCGCAGCCTACAACGCGGGTAGTCAGGGCGGTCCTCTCCGCAAAGGAGTGGGCATCGCCGCAATGTGGTATGGCTGCGGCAATACTTCCCTGCCGAACCCTTCGACCATTCGAGTCGGTCTCAAATCTGACGGCAGGATCGCTCTCCATCAGGGTGCGATAGATATTGGCCAGGGGTCCAACACCATCATCACCCAGATTTGCGCCGACGCCTTGGGTGCACCGGTTGATTGCTTTGACCTGGTGTCGGGAGATACCGGAATTTCGCCGGATTGCGGCAAGACTTCGGCGTCTCGTCAAACCTTGGTCACTGGAAAAGCCGCTCAGATGGCAGGCACGGAACTGCGACGAGCAATTCTGCAACTCGCAAACTGCTGCGAGTGCGCTGTAATTGAATTTCAGAGGTGCAAGTTGATCATCAGTGAAAACGGCCAACAGCGAACCGTTTCGCTTGATACTCTGCCGCAGGATAAATATGGTTACGTGCTGACACGAGAAGCCACCTTCGATCCCCCAACCAGTCCACTTGATCAGAACGGACAGGGTGTTCCCTACGCGGTATTCGGATTCGGGGCGCATATGACCGAAGTCCTGGTTGACATCGAACTCGGCACAGTGTCGGTCACAAAGATCACGGCGGCTCACGACGTCGGGCGCGCGATCAATCCGACTCTGATTGAAGGACAGATCGAAGGCGGGGCCGCGCAAGGATTGGGTATGGCCCTCATGGAAGAGTTCTTTCCCGGCAAAGGAGAGAACCTTCACGACTACCTGATCCCTACTGCGGGCGATATGCCTCGGGTGGAATCGATTCTTATAGAGGACCCGTCGCCGATTGGACCCTTTGGCGCCAAAGGTATCGGTGAACAGGCAGTGATCCCGACAGCCCCGGCAATTTTGAATGCGATTCACGATGCAACCGGCGTGCGCATACGTCGTGTCCCGGCAACTCCCGACCATCTGCGCTCTGCCATTCTCGCCAGGCGCCAGAACGGAGTGGAGCGTGCCTGAAGACGATGCAATCCGCTGCGACGCCTGCCCGGTGCTCTGCTACATCAAGCCCGGCCGCACGGGATCATGCGACCGTTACGGCAATCACAACGGACAACTGGTCCGGCTTGACCCGCATATAGTCCTGGATCGCGCCGTGTCGCGCGGCGATTCTGTCGTCCCATTTCTGGGCCGCGAGCAGGACTGGGACGGAAATGTCGTCAGCTCACCGGAGACTTTCATCACCGCGATCGGCGCTGGTACGACATATCCCGACTACAAGCCCGCGCCTTTCATTATTTCCAGCCAGGTGCAGGGCGTAGAGATGGTCACCGTGGTCACAGAAGGAATCTTCAGCTACTGCGGCGTGAAAGTGAAGATTGATACCGACCGCCATTTGGGTCCGGAGACAAGCACGGTGCGGGCCCAAGGCGAGCCCGTCGGTCACGTAACGACCAGCGAGTACGGGTCCCAGATGCTTTCTCTCGGCGGCGTGCGACACCTCACCGGCGGGAGCCGCCATGAAGGCACCATCACCTGCGAAACACTTCTTAACCTCTGTGAGAAGAAACCGGTCGAACTAACCATAGACGGCGGTGCGACGGTACAAGTTCAGGCCGGGAAGCCCCCTGTCGTTGATGGCGTAAAAGAAGCACGCATGCGCGTCGGCTGTGGCTCCGCAACCATCGGGATGTTCGCCAAACAGTGGTTCGGCAAAGTGGATGAAGTGGTGGTGGTGGATGATCACATCACCGGCGTACTCTCGCAACACCAGGCCGGCAAACTGTTAGGGATTTCGGAAAGCGGCATCCAGATCAAGGGTCATCGCTCGACGCCGGGGCGCATCTTCCGTGTGGCAGAGCCCGGTACCGCATGGGGAGGAACCAACATTGAGGATCCCCTTTCCATTGTGCAAGGGTTCAATCCGAAGCTCGCGTGGGCTGGGCTGCGTTTGCTGATGGTCAGTACGACCGGAGAGCACTACGCGTATTTCGAACTCGATGAATCACTTCGTCCTCGAGAGAACGAACTTCCAACAGCGCTGGCCGAATCCGTCGCCCGCATCAAGGAGAACTGTGAGCCTGCGCTCTGTACGGTGCTCTTCATGGGCGGGGCGGGCGGTTCACTGCGGGCAGGGGTGACGGAAAATCCGGTGCGGCTGACGCAGTCCGTGAAAGATTGTCTGACCCGCGTGACCTGCGGCGGCGCGCCGGTCTACATCTGGCCCGGTGGGGGCATTACGTTTATGACCGACGTCACACGTATGCCGGAGAAGGCTTTCGGTTATGTGCCCACCCCGGCGTTAGTCGCACCCATTGAGTTCACGATGAAACTGGCGGACTATGCCCTGCTGGGCGGGCATATGGATCATGTGCGCCCGTTGAGTTCCATTCACTCGGACGCTGCCCGCCGACATCTGACCGCTAATGCAGAAAACCCCTGGCCGCTTGAGCGCAGGCGAGGCGCCGAATGAGAGCGCAAGTCAACTTTCTGCCGGACGGCAAGCGACTTCACTTGCACGACGGACCCATCGACTTAATCATTGAGGCCTTCGGTTCAAAGCCAGAAGTGGAAGCGGCATACCAGGCAGCGGCGCGGCGTTTTGCCGATGTGCTCGATGAACTCTGCGGGGAACTTCCAAAGCTGCGTCAACCCGCAACACGTGACAGCGCCGCTCCCCAGGGCCGCATCGCGCGACGGATGATGGAAGCAGTGCGACCATATGCCGCTCAGACATTCATCACGCCCATGGCGGCGGTCGCGGGCGCAGTCGCCGAGAATATGATGACCACGATGACCACGTACGCCGAACTCAAGCGATCGTATGTGAACAATGGCGGCGACGTCGCCATCCATCTCACAGAGGGTGAGCATTTCACGCTTGGCATGGTTGACAGGCCAGACCGGCCTTCTCTGTTTGGAACCGCTACCCTGGATTGGGCACAGCCGGTGCGAGGCATTGCCACCAGCGGATGGCGCGGGCGCAGCTTTTCGCTGGGCATCGCTGATGCAGTGACAGTGCTCGCAGATGACGCGGCAAACGCTGATGCCGCTGCTACCATGATCGCCAATGCCGTGGACCTGCCGGGTCATCCCAGAGTGATTCGCGTTCCTGCTTGCGAGCTTGCCCCGGACAGTGACCTGGGAACAATCCGAGTCACTCAGGCCGTGGGTAAACTGTGCGCGCGAGAGGTTGCTTGCGCTCTTGACAATGGAGAGCAGTTCGCAGAATCACTGCTTGAACGCGGCTTGATTCACGCCGCGGCCCTGCGACTTCAGGGAGAGACGCGAATCGTGGCCATGGCGAAGCGCAGACCGGGAGAACTCGTGCATGCCTGATGTACGAATCAGAAAGAAGTCGACCGTCCTCGAAGAGATCCTCCACGAGGGCGGGCCTGTCGCAGCCATCCCGTTGCGACGCGCCGCCGTGCTGGCCGTTATCCATAACCCATTTGCCGGTAAGTACGTGGAAAACATCGCCAGCTTCATGGATGACTTGAAACCACTCGGCCTTGAAATGGCCAAGGAACTGGTGAAAATCCTGGGCGGAGATGCAGCCACGATCGAAGGGTACGGGAAAGGGGCGATCGTTGGGTCTGCGGGAGAGATCGAGCATGGCGCCCTTTGGCATGTTCCGGGCGGTTACGCCATGCGAGAGGTTCTGGGGGGAGCGAAGGCGATTGTGTCGTCCACAAAGAAAGTCGGAGGACCTGGAACTCGCCTCGATATTCCGATCACGCACATCAACGCTTCCTACGTCCGCAGTCATTTTGACGCGATGGAGATCGGGCTGAACGACGCTCCCCGAAGCGACGAGATCCTGCTGGCCCTTGTCATGACCACCGGCCCGCGCGTACACGCCCGGGTGGGAGGGCTGAAGGCGTCCGAAATTCAAGGGGAGGACGGCTTACGATGAAAGCACGAATCCGCAAAGTTGCTACGTTCCTAGAGGAAACGCGCAGCGAAATGGGCCAGTCAATCGAGCCGCCGACGCGGCGGGCTGCCGCCGTGGCCGTCATCGAGAACCCCTTCGCGGGAAAGTTCGTGGAGGATCTTTCCGAATTGATGAGCATCGGAGAGGAGTTGGGCGAATTCCTTACCCAGCGCGCCGTCGAGGCCCTCGATATTTCGGGCCCCAGCGCGGAAAGTTATGGCAAAGCTGCTGCCGTGGGCGAAAACGGAGAGCTTGAGCACGCTGCCGCCATTCTGCATCCGAAGCTGGGGACTCCGGTTCGAAGAGTGCTCGGCAAAGGCGCGGCGCTGATTCCCTCCTCCAAGAAGCGCGGCGGAATGGGCGTGGTCCTCGACATTCCCCTCGGCCACAAGGACGCGGCTTTTGTCCGCAGTCACTTCGATGGCATGGAAGTTCGCATCAACGACGCGCCGCGCGCCAATGAAATCATGGTGGCGATCGCCGTCACAGACAGTGGACGCCCGCTGCCCCGAGTCGGCGGCCTCACCAAGGACCAGATCAAGGGAGAAGATGGGCTTCGTTAAGGACGCACACTCCATGTTCTGTAAGCTTCTGTTTACATTTTTGTGCCTGTTGCTGTCTTCCATTTCTCTGTTCGCGCAAAACGCGAGAGATCAAGCCGACCTCATCATCACCCACGGCACGGTGATCACCATGAACGGCCCGAGGTCCATTTACGATGACGGAGCAGTTGCCATCAAGGGCGACAGCATCGTTGGCGTGGGTTCTCGCGTTGACCTGGAGAAGAAGTATCAGTCCGCAAAGACCATTGACGCCAGCGACATGCTGGTTCTTCCCGGATTCGTCAATGGCCACACCCATGTCCCCATGACGTTATTCCGAGGGCTGCACGACGATGTCACACTGCAGGATTGGCTCTACAAATACATCTTCCCGGCCGAAGCCAAGAACGTGAACGAAGATTTCGTGCGCTGGGGAACCCGGCTGGCGGTGGCGGAGCAGATTCGTTCCGGCGTAACCACCTTCGCCGACATGTATTACTTCGAAGACGCCGTGGCCGAAGAAACCAAGGCGGCCGGCATGCGTGCGGTGCTGGGCGAGACCTGGATCGACTTCCCGGCCCCGGACAACCGGAGTGAACCCGAGATGATCGCCTATAGCGAACGATTCCTTACGAAGTGGCAAGGCGATCCCCTGATTCACGCCGCGGTCGCGCCACATTCGATTTACACCTGTTCAGAAAAAACCCTGCGCGACGCTTCAGCTTTGGCAAGAAAATATCGTGCACCCATTCTCATTCACACCTCCGAAATGAAAAAAGAATGGGAGGATAGCGAGAAGCAACACGGAATGTCGCCGGTGCAGTATCTCGACAAACTCGGCGTGTTGGGGCCTGATGTGGTCTCGGCGCACTGCATTTTCGTGGATGCAGCCGACCGCAAGACACTCGCTCAGAGGCAAGTTGGCTGCGTACACAATCCGTCGAGCAACATGATGATCGCGAGCGGGGTCTCTCCCGTCCCGGAGATGCGTGCGGAAGGGGTGGCAGTCGGTCTCGGTACAGACGGCCCAGCAGGCAGCAATAACGATCTGGACATCATGGAGGAGATGGACCTCGCTGCCAAGCTCGCCAAAATCAATAAACTGGATCCGCTGGCGTTAAGCGCGCCAGCAGTGGTCGCGATGGCCACCATCGATGGCGCCAAGGCCCTGCACCTGGAAAAGGAAATCGGTTCCATCGAGCCCGGCAAAAAGGCGGACCTGGTCCTGCTCAGCTTGAAAGAACCCAATGCCGTGCCGGTGTACGACGTCTATGCACAGATCGCTTATGCCTCGAAGGCGAGCGACATTGATACCGTCATCATCGGCGGACGCGTCGTAATGCAGCATCGCAAATTGCTAACCGTAGACAAGGATGCGGCGATCAAAAAAGCTCGCGAGTACAAGAAGAGCATCGCGGCGTCGCTCGGGCTGCAATAAGCTAGGAGACAATCTCCGGAAAGCGAGTCGCAGGCGGGGTATTGCGGCTGCGCTGAGCGGCCACAACTCCATCAATCATCACCATCCCGATTCCCGGGAGGTCCCCCGCTTGAATGCTCTCGAGCACGGTTTTGCCGGCTGAGTGCTGCGCCTTGTCGAGGAACACGAAGGTTGCGTCGCGGCCGATTTCGACAACTCCGCACGTCAGCTTGCGAATTCTGGCAGTGTTGCCGGTTGCAAAACACACCGCCAGCTCTGCGGGAATTTCTCCCACCGAGGAAAGCATTGCGATCATGCGCAGGATCCCGAGCGGCTGGACCCCAGAACCCGCGGGCGAATCCGTCCCAAGAATCACCTGGGCCAGTTTCTTCAACTCTCGCGCCGTGCGGAGTGTAAGGAGCGCGGCTTTTTCGTTGCCGTTATGGACAATCTCCAGCGCTCTGGAAGACTCCTCGCACAAACTCACAATCTGATCGGATGGAAGCGCGGTGTGGCCGCCGTTAATGTGGCCAATCACATCTGCGTCGGCGGCGAGGACAATGTCCTTGTCAATAAGGCTTGATCCCGGGATGGACGGGCCCCCGGTGTGAATCGTGCTCTGCATGCCATATTTGCGTGCCCATCCCACCATCTCATGAGCGGTCGCGCCATCCTTCACGCTGCCCAGCCCAACTTCGCCCAGCATTGTGACTCCCGCTGCGGCCAGATCTTTGAAATCGTCCTCGACCATGCCATGCTCGATCACCGGCGCACCTGCGTGCAGCCTCACTCCCCCAGGCCGAAACGCCGAGAACGCACGCTGCGCAAAAATCGCCATCGCCTTCAGGCCGACAACATCCTTGGGACGGCCAGGGGTGTGCACCTCCCCGGCAGAGATCATGGCCGTGACACCTCCGTGCAGGTAGCTGTCAATCCATCCCAGTTGGTTTTGTCGCGGAGTCCAGTCCCCGGCCACCGGATGCACGTGGCTGTCAATCAGGCCCGGGGCCAGGGTGGTGCCTCTGGCGTCAATCACTGCAGTTATCCCCTCGGAATCCACCGCGTTCGCTTTACCAATGGCGGTGATCTTCCCATCCCCGATGATCACGGTATCCGCATCCAGAATCGGATTGTTCAGATCTCCACTGAGCAGCAATCCGATATTCCGGATCATGACGCGCGATCCCGACTTGTTCGCTACCGGTTCCTGGTGAGTCATTCGCTATCCCCGCCCGCGTGTTGAATGCGTCCATTCTGTTTACAATGGTTGAAGCACGCAATCATCCGGGCGGACGCATGTTCTCACGTGACGTTGTTTTTTGGGAAGTGGATACTCAGGTGGACTTCATGTTGCCGGGAGGCAATCTCTATGTGCCCGGTGCAGAAAAATTGTTACCCCGGCTCAAGGCGCTGACCCAACCCGCTCGCGAAGGGCGGGTGTTCCTGGTGTCGCATGGCTGCTTCCACTCCGAGAACGACCCCGAATTCAAGACCTTTCCTCCTCATTGCATCAAGGGAACACCAGGCGCCGAATTCGTTCCCGAGGCCCTCACCGACAACGTATTGCGCATCCCCAACCAGCCCTATGTGGTTCCCGACATCTCTTCCTACAAGCAGGTCCTGCTGGAGAAGCAAACCTTGGATGTTTTCGAGAGCCGTCATGCGGAGGAAATCCTAAGGCAGTTGGATGGCAACGCTCGCTTTGTTGTCTTCGGGGTGGTAACGGAATATTGCGTTCGCCTCGCGGCCAAAGGGCTACTGGAGCGCGGTCGAAGAGTCTCGATCGTTCAGGATGCGATCGAAACTCTCGCGCACGATGCCGCCACCCGTACCTGCGACGAGCTGACGTCTATGAAAGCCGACTTTATAAGCACCCAGCAAGCTTTGAACCTGGTACGGTGAATCAGCGCTGCTTCAGAAAACTGCCTCTCTCTCCCTCGATCCATCCAAGCAGGTTGAGGTAGCAAATTGCTGCAACAGGAACACTCCCTGGCGATATCCGGCCTCCAGTTCAGGGAATCAAGAGCCCGTTTCGGCGGGGAATAGCAGGCAGGAGACGGATTTCCCCAAATTCACGCGGGCGCAGATAACCAAAGTAACATTCACCGCGATCTCGAGAGTTTATCTCCCTTACTTTCTTCGGGTCACCGACAATGCCAGACTCCACTTGCCCCATACAGACGATCCCCGCTGTGCCAGTTTGGAGGTTTTTCGGGTTCCCATTCGGGAAGCGGGGTTGGAATCATCAAACAAAGTTGCTGTGCCTCGCACGCTGGACGCTACACTTTAGCTACTTCTCATGCGTTAGACCCTGTTATCCTCCTCCCCCCGCTTAAGAAGAAAATGGACCCGGTTCTGGACTGCCGGGTGCGTCGAAAATGGATGGAGGGTTCCCTATGCAGTCTTCTGGCTCGTCCCGCGAGGGTCGAATCCGTGTACTGGTGGCCGACAGCACACGAATGCATGCCCAATTGCTGGCCGATGCTATTCAGCGCGACACCGAGCTACAGGTAATTGCGTCCGTCTCAGATTCTTGCGATTTGCTGGCTTCCGCCGACTTCTACGAGTTTGATGTGGCTCTCATAAGTTCAAATCTGGATGAGCAGTCTGGCCGTGGTTTTCAAGTGCTGCGCGAATTGCGTGCGCGGCGGCCATCATTGCGCGTGGTCATGTTGCTTGACTCCACCCGCCGTGAAGACACTCTGCAGGCTTTTCATGGCGGCGCCCGGGGGATCTTCAGCCGCTACGAGCCTGTAGAGCTACTTTGCAAGTGCATCCGCTCGGTATGCAACGGGGAAATCTGGGCCAATAATCAGCAGATGGCTTACATGGTCGAGTCGCTGGCGTCCACGCCGGCAGTTCACGCGGTTGACTCCAACGGCATGAACCTGCTTTCCAAGAGAGAGCTCGAAGTTGTGCGTAGCCTGGCCGAGGGACTCACCAACCGTGAGATCGCCGAGCGCCTTGGCCTAAGCCAACACACGATCAAGAACTATCTCTTTCGCGTGTTCGATAAACTGGGCGTGTCCAGCCGCGTCGAACTCTTGTACATGACGTTGACCCAGGCCGCATCGTTCCCAGAAATGCCGTCCGACAGTCACGAAGCTGGAAATGGCCATATTCGCCCGACATTCAGTACTGGCCGTCAGCCCGCTGCTTCCACTCTGTCACGCATTGATTTAGGAGTTCGCCACGGTTGAAACGAAGTTGCCGTGCTGGTTCGAACAAAAAACCGGGCTCCATGGCCCGGTTTCAATTTCACGCAATCTGCCCTTATGCAGACCTGATCAGGGGAGGCGGCCCGACGTTCGCTGGCGCCACGCCACAGCACCCAGCATCGTCAACAGCGAGCACATCGCGGTCCAGATCCCCCCGCCCTCCGGCACACTCGTATAGTGAAAACTGGCAGCCTGCCGCCAGTTCGTAATCCCACCATCGATCCAATATTGGCCGAAGTTTACCGGGTTCAGCAGGACTGAGTACAGGATGGAGTCCCCTTTCACGGTCCCGCTATAAAGGAACAGGAAGCCGCCTTGTGCCGTGGTGCTCGTGAGCGTGACGTTCCCAAATATCGAACTCACAAACGATAGAGACGAAGACAGGATTGTGTTCGTTGTAGTGTTGTAGGTAAATGTTCCGTTCGCCGTTCCAAACCCGCCGGACAGGGAGGTCGTAAAGTTATAGGTCGAGATCGAGTCGGCATAGATCGGGACGCAAAGGATCAGAAGCAAAAACGCAATTAGAGCCAGCACTTTCCTTCGAGCGCCCATTGCAACTCCTCCAGTGAAGCCGGCACGAGCGTCCCGCACCTTTGCTCGTACACTCGAAGTGTAGAACCAGACCTTGAGCTGTCAAGATTGATAGTTTTTGCAACCCCCTCGCAAACACCTGCAATAATGCCTGTAACCACTTGACAGCACTCATCCAGAACGGACCTGCAGACGGCTCCGCGCGGGGTTCTAATTTGGTCGTCGGGTTTGGTTTCTATGGCGAACTCGTGTCCCAGTCCGGAGCCTTACCACACCGCAGGCAGCTTCCCCCAGCCACGCTCGAACCCATACATTGTTCCGGTTGGAAAGTGACATTTTCCGAATGTTGGTGGATTCTTGTAGGTCGATCGCATCGAGCCACCCTCGATGGAAGGAGCCCCATGTTTTCGTTATTACGTGCTCTCGCTTTCATTTCGATGATCTTCGCTGTTGTCCTGGGTTCTGCTCAAGTTGCCACCTCCAGTGCTCCTCCTGCGCCGCGAAACGACGATCAGGAAGCATTGAAAGCATTTGCCGCTTTGCATCCCATAGACGTCCACGTGCATGTCTTCAAAACAGACCCGGCGTTCCAGGCATTGCTGGAGCGCCTTAACCTCAAGCTCATGAACATCCTGGTCATGGATGACACCCTCCCCTACCGTAAGCAGTTGCAACCGCAAATCGATGATGCGCTCGCACTCATGCGGTCGGGAAAAGGTCATATCGCCCTTTGTACGACCTTCGACCCGTACAAATTTGACAGCTCATCGTTCTCCGCCGACACCGTGAAACAGATGAATCAGAACTTTGCTGCCGGAGCCGTCGCGGTAAAAATCTGGAAAAACATCGGCATGGAAATCCGGGACAGAACTGGCAAATACATCATGGCCGACGATCCGAAGTTCCAGCCCATCTACCAGGACATCGCCCATCAGGGCAAGACTCTGATGGCACACCAGGCGGAGCCGGATGTCGCATGGGGCCCTCCCGATCCCACCGATCCCTCCTGGTCCTACTACCAGGAAAATCCGCAATGGTACCTGGGAGACAAGCAAGGTTTCCCGTCCAAGCAGGCGATCCTGGCCGCGCGCGACCGGATATTACAGGACAATCCCAAGCTGAGAGTGGTGGGCGTACATCTGGGCAGCATGGAAAAAAGCCTCGAGGATATTGCCCAGCATCTGGACAAGTACCCGAATTTCGCGATCGACACCGCTGCCAGAATGGACTACCTGATCTTGGCGCCGCCTGAGAAGGTCCGCGCTTTCATCCTCAAGTACCAGGACAGAATCTTGTATGGCACCGACCTCGATCTGCTGGCCGATGCCCGTGTACCCGAAGCCCTCAAAGATTGGCAATCCACCTACGCTCGCGATTGGAAGTTTCTGGCCACCGATCAATCGTTTGAAGTGAACGGACGAAAGGTCCAAGGATTACATCTGCCTCAGGTCGTGCTTCAAAAGCTCTTCCGAGATAATGCGAAGCAATGGATCCATGGCTTGTGATCGCCGCTGCAGAGCATGAGTCCGTTTCTGATCGAAGCACCACAACAATCCTCAGAAGACGGCTTATCGGCGAAAATCCAAGGTCAGGTGATGGAAAAATCTCGCACGCTCGGTCCCAAGGGCAGACGAAGTGGACGACGTTCTTTAGGCCCCTTTCGCCTCGTCGTCGCGGCGTCGGATGGCGGCTCCTTCAGGGTCCGTTAAGATATCCATCCACTTCGGATGAGGCGTCGGCTCGGCGGAGTAGTTGTCGTGCCAGTTCCACCACCGGTACGGCGGGTTCTGCGGATAGCCCTCTGGCGAGTCCTCCCAAGTCTCCTGACGACCGAGTGGTGTAATGTCGAGGTAGCTCCAGACTGTCCCCATTGCCTCATCACCGCGGTTGTTGATCAAGTATGTGCGAAACACCCGCTCGCCATCCCGGAAGAACACGTTGTGCCCATGCCATTGATCGACGCCGAAGTCTTTGTCAAAGCTGTCTGTGATGGTGTACCAGGGCATTTCCCACCCCATGCGCGTCTTCAGGCGCGATATATCCGTTTGGGGCGCGCGTGAGGCATAGACCAGCGTCGTGTCGCGAGCGTTCAGATGGGCAAGGTGTGACACTTGATCGGCGCCCAGGGAGCAACCACGGCAGGCGTGCTCGGGCCAGCCGAACACCCCGGGCTCGAAAAATGCGCGATAGATAATCAACTGCCGGCGCCCCTCGAACAGGTCAAGCAGGCTCACCCTACCCTTAGGCCCGTCGAACTCATACTGCTTCTCCACCTTCATCCACGGCATGCGTCGACGCTCGGCGGCCAGCGCATCACGAGAGCGCGTGAAGGCTTTCTCTTTTACCAGAAGCTTCTGCCACGCAGCCTCCCAGTCCTGCTGCGAGACAACCGGAGGTGTCTTCATCGCGAGGTCCCCTCTGCGTTGTTCATTGTCTTCCACTTTGTTTGTTGCCATTTACTTCTCCTTTGTTTTCTGAAACAGAGCGAAACCGCTCGTTATCAAAAGGTTCTTGAATTTGGCGATGCACACCGCCAGAACCCCTCCTGTGGAAGCGGCTCCGGCGACCATGATTGCAGTGCTTTCGATGCATGCTGGGCACATATGTTTCTCCTCTGAACTTCTATTCCTCGCGCCTGATTGCATGAGTCGTCGAGGGTTCTTGCAAGCACAACCTCGATTACTTGCCGTACTCGTCGTGACGTTTCCACCAGACACCGGTTTCGTTACGTCCCTTCGGAGCGCGATCAAGCCACTGATACATTCCCCACAGCCCGTCTACTCCGCGCGCGTAGGTGGAATAGGTGTGATAGATAATGCCGTCCTCAAGCGCGAATGCGCTCATGCCGGGCCTTTCGCGATGGAACGTGGGCGTATCGGTCCCACACATGGCTGCAAATTTATCTTCCGTCAACCCACCGCCGCCTTCCTGACCGGGACGCCAGCGCAACTCCGGTTCGCGAGTGAAGTTGTACTCGATGCCTGCACGCTGTTGCTCCTCGGTGAATGAAGCGCAGAAGTCGAAGTTGAAGTCGCCGCCGGCAGCGGATGCCCAGGGGAACGTCCAACCCAGACGCCGCTTGTACGCTTGCAGCTTCGCCAGCGGGGCCCGCGACACCGCCCAGAGCATCACGTCATGATTGGCCAGGTGCACGGCAATGCCATTGAACCCGTCCGCGATCGACGAGCACGACGGACAGCCAGCGGCAAAATCGGGCCCGAACATGAAGTGATAGATAAGGAGCTGCGAATGCCCACGGAAAAGGTCTGCCAGCCCGGCGCTTCCCTCGTCGGTCTCGAAGCGATACCCCTTGTTGATCGGCACCCACGGCAGTTCTTGCCGTTGCCGCGCAAGTTCATCACTTCGGCGTGTCAGTTCCTTCTCAGCCTTGAGCAACTCCAGCCGGGCCTTCAGCCATTGCTCTCGTGTTCCAATCTTGTGTGTGGTCATGCTTTTTCTCCGATTCTCAATTTGTCCGTGCTTGATTGCCATGCGCTATATTTACCCCGGAGCATGACAGGGGTGGGAGTGACAAGTGTGGCGGGATTCGTATGGACTCGCTGATTACGGCTGCAGCGCGTGCACTGTCGTCGGGCGATCCCCTGGGAGCCTTGAAGCGGGTCGCGCTGCGGAACGATGCCCCCGCGCTCGCGCTCCGTGGCATCGCGATGGCGCAGCTAGGCGATTTCCCACGCGCGAAGGAACTCCTGCGGAATGCCGCACGCGCCTTCGGTCCCAGAGAAGCAGTGCCACGCGCGAGGTGCATAGTTGCCGAGGCCGAAATCGCGCTCGCCTCACGCGACCTGGGCTGGCCCGCGAAGGCGCTCGACGCTGCGCGGTCTACGCTGGAGGCGCATGGCGATCACTTGAACGCCGGCTTTGCGCGGTATCTTGAAGTCCGGCGGCTCCTCCTGATCGGGCGCCTCGACGAGGCGGAGCGCATGCTCACTGCCCTCGATCCGACTCTTTTCCCGCCCGCCTCAAGGACATTCCACGATCTTCTGGTTGCGGGAATTGCAATGCGACGCTTGCGGACCAAAGACGCCCGCGCGGCAGTTGCCCGCGCAGAACGCGCCGCTCATCAAGCCGCCATTCCCGCGTTGATGGCAGAGGTTGAAAGCGTATCCCATATTCTGAATACGCCAGCAGCGCGTCTGATCGCACATGGAGACGAGCGTCTACTACTACTTGAGGATGTTGAGGCCCTGCTCGCCTCCAATGTCATCGTCGTAGATGCGTGCCGTAACCTCGTGCGGGACACAAAAACCCGCGTTTCACTCGCACGACGTCCGGTGCTGTTCGCCCTCGCACGCGCGCTGGGTGAAGCGTGGCCGGGAGACGTCCCCAGAGACCGGCTGCTTGCGCTGGCTTTCGGGGCGCGGTTTGTGGACGAATCGCATCGCGCCCGTTTGCGGGTCGAGATCGGGCGGCTGCGCAGGATGCTTCGGAAACTAGCTGAAATCCGCGCCACGACCCGGGGCTTTGCGCTGGTTCCGCAGCCTGGACGCGAAGTCGTGGTCCTGGCCCGGCCGGTCGAAGAGGAGCATGCCGATGTGCTGGCGTTTCTCACCGACGGGGAGTCGTGGTCCAGTTCGGCCCTCGCGCTTGCTCTTGGCGCCAGTCAACGCACGGTTCAGCGGGCGCTCGACTCGCTTGCCGCAGAAGGCAAGGTGCAGTCCTTTGGCCGCGCGCGCTCTCGTCGCTGGACAACGCTCCCGGTGCCGGGATTCACGACAATCTTGTTACTCCCCGCTCCCCTGCCGGTTGACTAGGATGGATACATGAATCGATCAAAAGCCGATATCGTTCGTGAGTACGGCCCATTTCCAGGCGCCGAGCAGGTGAAAGGCGTTACCTATGACGGTCAGCATGTCTGGTTTGCTTCGGGGGACAAACTGAATGCCTTCGATCCGTCGAGCGGGCAGATGCAGCGTTCGATCGATGTCGCCGCGCATGCAGGAACCGCCTTTGACGGGCGGCATCTTTTTCAGATCGCCGAGAATTGCATTCACAAGATCGATCCCATGAGCGGCCGTGTGCTCGCCACCATTCCCGCCCCCGGCGAGGGCGGCGATTCGGGGCTCGCCTGGGCGGAAGGAACACTCTGGGTCGGAAATTACCGGAAACGGAAGATCTATCAAGTGGATCCCGAGAGCGGTGCAGTTCTTCGCACAATCGAATCGAACCGCTTTGTCACCGGCATCACTTGGGTGGATGGAGAGCTCTGGCACGCCACCTGGGAAGGTGAGGAAAGCGATATAAGGAGGATCAATCCTCAGACAGGAGAGGTTCAGGAGTCGCTCGCGATGCCAGACGGCATCTATGTTTCCGGTCTCGAGTCTGATGGCCGCGATCAATTCTTCTGCGGAGGAGGACCATCGGGGAAGGTCAGGGCAGTCCGTCGGCCACGAAGAGCTTCGGCGAAGAGCAGCAACTCTGAAGGCTCAGTGAGCTCCAAAAAGAGTTAGATAGGTTATGGCGAATTAATGCTTCGGCACCCGCAGCTTTCGATTTTAGTCGGGCAATATCCATTCCTTTGTACTGCAAGGGATTCTTCTTCACAGCATCCTAGGCGGGTCTAACCCCAACACAGGGTTTCAGATCGCGCCATAACAGTGCCTCCCCGTTCCGTTCAAGCAGTTCTCGCCACTATGTCCGGTACCGGCAACATAGCCGATCTGCCGGAACTTTTGAGGAACTCTGGCTGCCAAGACCTGGGCTGGGAACCTGTTCCTGAAACAAACCTTTGATTTCCTTGTCGCAACTAACGGGCAGAACACGGTTCTGCAGGCAACGTGTGCCGTTATAAGCGGAATGCCCCGGAACTTGTGGGGGCGTTCTTACATTCAAATGGATGTTGGAGGAAACATGCCAGGGCAAGGATTGAGGGATTTGTATATTGACGAACTTAAGGATCTCTATAACGCCGAGAACCAATTGCTGAAGGCGCTGCCGAAAATGGCCAAGGCAGCCTCATCAGAGCAGCTGAAAGAAGGATTCGAGGAGCATCTTGAACAGACGCGCGGTCAGGTGCAGCGTTTGGAAGTGATCTTTGAATCTCTCGGGGAAAATCCGAAAGGCAAGAAGTGTGTCGGCATGGAGGGCTTGGTAAAGGAGGGCAGCGAGATCATGGGAGAAGACTTCGAAGGCGCCGTGATGGATGCCGCCCTGATTGGTGCGGCTCAGCGCGTCGAGCACTACGAGATCGCAGCCTACGGCACGGCTTCGGAATTCGCAAGAATTCTGGGCGAATCCGACCATGTGTCGCTGCTCGAAGAGACTTTGCGGGAAGAAAAAGAGACCGATGAAAAGCTGACCAAGCTGGCGGAGGAAATCAACTCGGAGGCGATTGAGTCCGCAGAACAACCGGCCGAAGCGAAGCCAAGATCAAAGCGCCCAAAACGTGCGGCTTGACGTGATTGGCAAAGGAGAAACTCTTATGGCGAGCCCGGCGAGTATCAAGAAACACCCGATCCATCCCATGCTGGTTGCGTTGCCTGTGGGATTGTGGATTTTCGCGCTGGTGTGCGACCTGGCCCATGCGGCGGGCGCGGCAAACTGGGGGACGGTTGCCCTATATTGCGTCGCCGCGGGCATTGTCGGCGCACTCCTGGCCGCGATCCCTGGCTTGATCGACTATTTCTCGATCCACGAAGCCGAAATGAAGCGCATTGCGAACCTGCATCTTGCGGTGAATCTCGGCGCAGTTGCCCTTTTCGCGATCAATCTGTGGCTCAGATTGCGCCTCCCTCCCGAGAGCCATGCGCCACTTGCGCTCTCGATCCTCGGAGTTCTCGCAATTGGCTACGGAGGATGGCTGGGGGGCGAGATGGTCTATGTCAAAGGCATGGCGGTTGACGCGGTAGAGAAGCTCGCAAACAAAGTTGAGGAACCCTCACGGCGCCGGGCCGCCTGATCTTGCAGGGTTCGCACAAGTGGTCTCCGCATGACTGAAAACGGGCGATGAGCGCAATCGGTGAGGCTATGTTCCTTACGTGTTTTCGGTGCCTAATAATCTTCGGGTAATCAATCCGAAAGGTGTGCGCCTGGCGGCATTAGTCGGGAGATTCGATTTCATTCTCTCCTGTCTGCCAGTCCAAGTTTACGCAGGAAACTCATCATCGGACACCAGTTCGTAAATCCGGACTGCAACAGATTCAACCCAACAAACGCTGTGAATAAATACCAGTACGGGGTTACGTAGTGTCCGAGTGCGAGGGACAACAGGATGAAGCTGCCGGCGATCAAGCGAAGCATGCGTTCTACTGTCATAAGTAGTTCTCCTTGAACACAAACTCTTCCTAAGCAATCTCGCATTGCGGCGTCTTACATTCGGCCGCACTTTCGGGGGAATGTGGATGCGGGTTTCCCCTCTGGGAAACGTAGTAGAGGACCGGCACTGCCATGCGCGACAAAACGGTGGACGCCACCTCTCCCGCCATCAAGGACAATGCCAACCCCTGAAAAATTGGATCAAAGAGAATCACGCTGGCCCCGACTACAACCGCAGCCGCCGTCAGCAGCATTGGGCGGAAGCGGACCGCACCGGCGTCAACGACTGCCTCCTCCAGTGACATGCCCTGGGAACGGCGTAATTCAATGAAGTCAACCAGGATGATGGAGTTGCGCACGATGATTCCAGCACCCGCGATAAAACCTATCATCGACGTTGCCGTGAAGAAGGCGCCCATCAGCGCGTGCGCGGGCAGAATGCCGACTAGTGTGAGCGGGATCGGTGCCATGATCACCAGCGGCGTGACAAACGATCGGAACCAGCCGACCACCAAGACATAAATGAGGACCAGCACGGCAGCAAATGCGAGCCCCAAATCCCGAAACACCTCAACCGTGATGTGCCACTCGCCATCCCACTTCATGGACAAGCGGTCCGTGCGGTCGGGCATCGCTGTGCCTTTGTACTGCTTGACCGTGTAGCCATCCGGCAATTTGATTTTGTCAATTGCTTCGCTCATCTTCATGATGGCGTATACGGGGCTCTCCTCCCCGCCTGCTACGTCACCGGTCACGTACACCACCGGTTGCAGATTCTTGCGATAGACGCTGGTATCAATCGCTGTCTGCCGGAGATCCGTCACCTCCTGCAGCGCGATCTGCCCTCCGGAAGAAGTGGGCAACTTCAGATTTTCGAGGTTCTCGATTCCGGAGCGATCCGGGCGCGTTAAACGCACCTCGATCGGTATGTCCTCGCGGGAATTCTGATCATGCAACAGTCCGGCGCTTGCGCCGCTCAGTCCCACCTGCAGTGTGCGCGTCACCTCGGCGGGTGAAATACCGTGGAGCGCCGCCTTATCAAGATCGACCTTCAGGTCGTACTTGGTTTGCGAGTCCTCTACATACCAGTCCACGTCCACAACACCTGGTGTCTTCTGGAACACCTCCTTGATCTGAGCTGCCAGTTCGATCTGGCTCTTGTAATCGGGCCCGTAGACCTCCGCAACCAGCGTCTGCAGCACGGGCGGGCCGGGAGGAACTTCCGCAACTTTGATACGTGCCCCGAAGGGCTGGGCGATCTTGTCCAGTTCGGGACGAAGCCGTCGCGCAATCTCGTGACTCTGCGCTTTGCGATCATGGCGTGACAGCAGGTTAACCTGAATGTCGGCCTGATTTGGGTTACGCCGCAAGAAGTAGTGTCGTACCAACCCATTGAAGTTGTAGGGACCCGATGTGCCCGCGTAAATCTGATAATTTGTTACTTCCGGTTGCCGGCCGAGATAGCTCCCGAGCACCTGCGCGACCCGGGTCGTCTGCTCCAGTGGAGTTCCGTTCGGCATGTCAATGATGACCTGGAACTCGCTCTTATTGTCGAAGGGGAGCATCTTCACTCGCACCCATTTCAACGGCACGAATGCAACCGCAGCTAGCAACAACAACACAACTCCGCCGAAAAAGATCCAGCGGCGGCGCGCGTCAAGTATCAACGGGTTCATTACGCGGCGATACAGACGCGTGGTCCAGCCTTCAACCTCGTGTTTGTCGTGGCCGCCCTCTCCTGCATAGTTGCGCAGCAACCGCAGCGCTGCCCAGGGCGAGACTACGAACGCCACGACCAGCGAGAACAGCATGGCTGCCGACGCTCCCACTGGAATCGGGCGCATGTAGGGACCCATCAGGCCGCGAACGAAGGCCATCGGCAGAATGGCGCCAATCACGGCAAAGGTCGCGAGGATCGTGGGATTGCCGACTTCATCCACGGCCTCGACGGCTACCTCTGCGAGCGGGCGCCCGGCACTGCCAGGCAATCGGAAGTGGCGAACGATGTTCTCCACCACCACGATGGCGTCGTCGACAAGAATGCCGATGGAGAAGATCAGAGCAAACAGCGTGACCCGGTTGAGCGTGTATCCATAGACAAAAAAGACGGCCAAGGTCAGGGCTAACGTGACGGGTACGGCCAGCAACACCACACCGGATTCGCGCCAGCCCAACGCCAAGGCGATCAGTAAGGTCACCGAGAGCGTCGCGATCAGCAGGTGCTTCAGCAACTCATTCGACTTCTCTTTCGCTGTTTCGCCATAGTTGCGGGTAACGGTGATGTTCAAATCGTTGGGCAAAACATAGCCGTGAAGCGACGCGACTTTCGCGAGAACTCGCTCCGAAATAATCGTCGCGTTGGTGCCTTTCCGCTTGGCGAGCGTGATCGTAACGGCAGGATATTCCGCGCCGACCGACCGCCCCCCGCCACCGCGAGCATTCGCATGTATCACGTAGTTGTCCGGCTCGGCGGGCCCGTCTTCCAACTTCTCCACTACATCCCGCAAGTAGACCGGTCGGCCCGCATGGACTCCGACTACCACTTGCTGCAAATCCTCGGTCCGCGTGAAGAACCGGCCAGCCTCGACCTGGAACTCCCGGTTATCGCGGGCAAAGCTGCCCACATCGCCGCGACTGTTCGCACTTTCCAGTTGACTGACGACTGCCGCCGGCGAGAGTCCATAACCGGACAGCCGCTGCGTATCCACAACCACACGTACTTGCCGCGGCTGGCCTCCTATGATCGATGTTTCCGACACATCATCGAGCTGCTTGAGCGAGTTCTCCATCTCGCCGGCGATTCGACGCAGATGATACGAGTCATAGTTTTTACCCCACAGGGTCAGGGCCATGATAGGGACGTTATTGATCGAGCGCACCTTGATGATGGGTTGCGATACTCCCGGTGGGATGCGATCGAAGTTGGAGAACAGTTTGTTGTACGTCTGAATGATCGCGTCTTCTTCTTTCGACCCTACATAGAAGCGCACGATCAGCATGCTCATGCCAGGCTGGCTGATCGAATACACATATTCGACGCCCGGAACTTCGCGCAGCAGCTTCTCCATGGGAAGGCTGACCCGTTGTGAAATCTCTTCAGGCGAGGCGCCGGGCATCTGCACGAAGACATCGAGCATGGGAACGACAATTTGCGGCTCTTCCTCGCGTGGAGTCTCAAGAATGCTGAACGCACCCAGAAGCAGTGCGGCCACGATCACCAGCGGCGTCAGCTTGGAATCGATGAAGCCGTGCGCGATGCGCCCTGCCAGACGCAGGCCGTGCTTTGGTGAACCGGCCTCTTGATCTTTCATTGCTGGGCCTCGATCCGCTTGCCACCAAGATCAAGTTCACCCGGCTTTGCCACCAGGCGCTCACCTTCGTTTAGGCCTGCCAGTACTTCCACAGTCGATCCAGACGACTTTCCAAGAGTTATGTAGCGGAGATTTGCGATCCTGTCCTGGTCAAGTACATAAACTCCCTGCAGTTGCCCGCGCTCAACGACCGCGGTCTGCGGAATAAGCAAAGCCGCCCGGTTCCCGCGAGAGAATTGCGCTCTGCCAAATAGGCCGGACCGCAGACCCTTGTCCGTGGGTAATTCGATCTTCACCAGGAAGCTGCGGCTGCCGGCGTCGGCGGCAGGCATGATCTGTACGACTGTTCCTTTTTGCTGCGGGGTTTCCAGTGCGTCCACTACAACCGGTACTTGCTCTCCCAACCGGACATACCGCACATCGCTTTCATTGACCGCTGCTTCCAGTCGATAGTGCGCTAACCCTTCGATCGTGAAAAGGGGAAGGCCGGGACTGGCCAACGTGCCAGGATCGGCTTTCTTCTCGGTGATTACTCCATCGAATGGCGCAACAATCCGCGTGTATGAGAGCGATGTGTGGGCCTGCGCTAACGTCGCTTTAGCCTGTAACTGACCTGCGCGACTCATGTCGCGATGCGCGAGCGCCGCCTGGTAGCGCGCCTTCACTTCATCGAATTCTTGCGGACTGACGGACTTCCTGTCATAGAGCGCCTGATAACGCGTCAGGGTGGATTGGGCCAGGGCCAGATCGGAATCAGACGCGGCCACTTCCTGCTGAGCGGCCGTCTCGGCTGCCGTTGCGCGCTCGACTGCGGCACGAGGTTGGGCATCGTCGAGGATCGCCAGCACCTGCCCTCGCTGTACGCGGTCCCCTTCCCGCACTCGCAGTTCCACGATGTTTCCCATGGTCTGGCTTGCAAGCTGGCTGGTTTGCGCCGCTCGTATTGTTCCCACCACCTCCAACCAATCGGGCCTTTCCGCCCGTTCTACCGGGAGTACGGCGACACTGTGCACGGTTTCCACGACCGGGGCCTCTGCACTCCGCTCACTGGAACAACCGCTGAGCCCAACAGCCGTGACCGCGACTGCGGCTAAAGGAATCAGACGCGAAAAAAGGAAAATTTTGCGCATCATGGCATTACCACCGGGGATTGAAGGTTCAAGCTGCCGCCGGCTAATTCCAGGCCGGCATAGCTGGTGTGAAACCGGTAAACCGCCTCCCAATAGTCTGTCTGGCTGTGTAGTGCCGCTTCTTCCGCGCCCAAAAGGTCGGTCACGGTCGTGAGCCCGGCGTCATAGCGGTCCTGATTGATACGCAGGCTGTCCTGTGCCTGCGCGATTGCGGCCCTCGCTACCTCAACTTCCTGACGAGCGGACTCCACATTGTGATAAGCGCGCCGCACTTCCAGCCGGATGCGGTCGCTCGCCACCTGCTTCATGGCCGTAATCTTCTCTTGCAGAGCGCGTTCACGAGCCAGGGCTGCCCGTTTTGCTCCACCCTGGAAGAGGTCGATCTGCATCTCTACCCCGCCGAGCCAGTTGTTTCCTCCACCGCCCGCCACGAAGGTTGGGTTGTCCATCTCCCAGCCGGCAAAAGCATTTACTCGCGGACCAAACGATGACTTGGCGATCGCAACACTCTCCCGCTGGGCTGCCTCTTCGGATTGAATGCGCTTCAAGTCTGGCCGATTCGTAAGAGCGAGCCTTTCGACATCCTGAAGGACCGGCACCCCAAGCGTGAGTTCCTTCAATGTCTCCGCCGGTTGGAATGCGGTGTCTATGGTTACCCCCAGAGCGGCGTTCAACTCGGCCCGAGCCAGATCCACATTGTTCCTGGCGCGAATCAGTTCTTGCCGTCGCGCTGCCATGCGCACCTTCGCAGAGAGCAGGTCCGACTCCACCACCAATCCAGCATCAAATCGCGACTGGCTTCGACCCAGAATTGACTCGGATGTTTTTAACGCTTGTTCAGCAAGCTCCAGTTGTTTGGTCGCCAGCAACACCCTGTCGTATGCGTCGAGAACTCGGAATACGATCTCTTGGTCGGTTCGCTCCAATTGATGCCCAGCAGCGTCGTTCATCTGCTTTGCCCGGGTCAGGCTGTGCCAACTGGCAAGGGAGTCAAACAAATTCCAGCTTCCGCCAAAGCGCGTGCTGAAGTTTCCAAAGGGCAAGGGAGTGTTTAGCTTGTTCAAAGCGAAGTCATTGGCCGTGAACCGCTGCTGCCGCAATTTGCCGCCAAACACATAAACAGGATCGTTCCCGCGCGTTGCAGTCTCTGAGAACGTTACTCTCGGCAGGAGAACGGATCGGGCTTCGCGGACATCCGCTGACGACACTCTGGTGTCGGCCATCGCCGCCTTGCGGACCGGGTTTTGCTCCAATCCGATCTTTACCGCTTGCTGAAGCGTCAGGGGCGAGGGATGACCGGTCCCTTGAGCTTGAGCCGCTGGCGAAATCCAAAGTGCGACTATCGCCGCGATAACGAACTTGAGGAGAATTCTCAACTCTGGACTCCGGTACTTTGGGGTGCCTTTATCCACATGGTCTTCTCTTCGACGACCTCGTAGGTCGTCTGGAAGCTGGCTGTCTTTTGCACCATTGCCCCGACCGAGCAGTACTTTTCCTCCGAGAGACGGATCGCTTCCTCCAAGGCCGCGACATCAATCTCGTTGCCCGTGACTACGTGGTGAATGCGAACGGTCGTGAACACTTGCGGCGGGCGGTCTGCCTGATCCGCCTCGACCCGAACTTCGTACGCCGTAACTTTCTGGCGATACTTCTGGCGCAGAACTGTAATGACATCGAAGGCCGTACAACCCGCTAATCCGGCCGCAACCAATTCAATGGGCTTGGGACCGGTTCCGCCGGCCGCATCGTCCAGCAGAAGATTGTGTCCGCTGCCGGTCTGGGCGACAAATTGGCGCCGCTGACTAAGTGGCTGTGTAAGTTCGACTTTGGCAGTAATCATGGTCAAATCCTCAGTTCGCTAACGATCAATCACAGGAATAAATGCAGCACGTGAAGTTTTGTTACAGGTTTTTTATTACGTTGGACCAAAATCAGATGCTCTCTCCCAAATTGAAACCGGGCCTGAAAGCGCTGAGGTTTTATCGAGCATTGGGCGTAACAAAATCGGGAATGGCGAGTTCATTGGTAGTGAGCAGTCATTTTGATCATTCGCACATGCAGGAGAGCAGCATGAAGCAAGCACCACGATGGATTCTCTTACTTGGAATCGGATTCCACAGCCTAACCTCGATCGCGCAATCACAAGGAGGTCGCGGGCCAGGAAAATGCATGGGGAAATATGATCCCAAGAATGAAACCACACTGCACGCAACGATCGAAGAAGTGAAGCAGATGAGCGATAAGCGGGGTTGGGATGGAACTCACTTGATGGTGCGGACCGAAACTGGATTGCTGGAAGTACATGTCGGGCCCACCGACTACATCGCCAGCAATGACTTCGTGTTCGCGACGGGCGACACCATCGAAGTGACTGGCTCCAAGGTCACCTTGCAGGGCGCCCCGGCCTTGCTGGCCCGCGAAATTAGAAAGGATGGCAAAACCCTCACCCTGCGCGATGCCCAGGGATTTCCCAAGTGGGCCGCTGGTCGTCGCGGACAGGCTTAAACCTTCGCTCCAGCGGGTTATGGCCGAGAGCAGCCACGTCAAAGACGGCGAGTACCGGGTGCGCCGGCAAAGGCGTTCGGTAAATCCTGCGGCTAAGCTCTGCTCTTTGCCATAGCCCGTTGATAGCGGGCCAGAACCCGGTTCTTGAGTTGTGTGGCTTTCGCGCGATCGGGAACAAGTCCCGGGGACCGGCGGCACTCCTCGATTGTAGCTTCCAGGCTGGAGAGAAAAACCTGGCACGGTGCGCAGCCATCCAGATGCTTCTCCAGCTCCTCACACAGGGAGTCATCCAGTTGCTCGTCGAGATAATCCGACAGTTCTGCAAACATCGCCTTGCACCGCGCCGACCGGGGCTTCTCGCCAGCGCTCGCTCGCGGCTGGGCGTTTTTTTCCTTGCCGGAGCGAGTCTTCCATATCTTCATGAGTTCATTACGAACAAATAGCCGTGCCCGGTGGAGTCGAACGCGGACCGTTCCAGCCCGCAGCCCTGTAATCTCGGCAACATCTTCGTCGGCCAATCCCTCCATATCGCGTAATACGAGGACAATGCGGTATGGCGCCGGCAATTTCTGAATTGCCTGGCGCAGCCTGCCGGCTTCCTCGCTCCGTATCGCAAACGCCTCGGGGTTGATACTGTCCTCCGCAGCCAAGCGCTCCAGTTCCTTCCGGTCGGGCATCAATTCTTCCAGGGAGAGATCTTGCTTCGGAGCGAACTTGCTTCGGCGACGGCTCATCAGGCAGCGGTTCTTCGCGACTTTATAAAGCCATACCAGCAGTGCCTTCGGGCTGTCGAATTTGGGCAAATGAGGAACTGACTTCAGCAGGACTTCCTGCATGGTGTCTTCTGCGTCCTGGCGCTGGCCACAGACCCGCATGCTGAATGAGAAAACGGTGTTTTGAAGCAGGGCTAGAGCGTCTTCCAGTGCCTTGTCATCTCCGCGCTGCAGCAAGAGCAAAGCCTGCTGGATTTCAGGACGCATGAATCTCAACCATACCGGTCTTCTGCCGCAGGAAGCAACAGGGGACCAGACCGGCCCCCTGTTGGTCGTCACGTTTTGTCTAGAACTGCGCGGTCAGGCCCACGGTGAACATGTTCGCCGCGTCGTACCCGGGGAACCCGAGAATCGGACTGGAATCGAGGCGCTTCGGCGCTCCGATGTGCCAGCCGCTTCCGGACCAGGTGTAGTTGTAGCGGATGAAATCTGCTTTGAAAATAAAGTGATCTGAGATGCGATGGGTAAGGTAAGTCTCGTACACTTCGCCGCGAGTGTTGGTTTTCGGAGCGACGATGTCATCTTCGGCATTCGAAAAGTTAAACCAGTACTTGGTACCATGGTTGACCTCGAAGCCGATCTTGGTTCGCCCATCATCCTGCGGGATGCTGTAGCGGATTCCCAAATATCCCATTTGACCTTCGTGGTTCGTGGGTACGTCAAACGGGTCCCCACCCAGGCCGCCAAACGGCGTAGTAACCCCGTTTGGACGCAGGCTCACCCAGTTGCCGCTGGCGAACAGATCGAAGTCTCCCAGTTTCTTCTGCAGGACCACGCCATAAAGGTTGATCGCACCTAGATTGGCTGAGGGGGTGTACCGCATGATCACAGGCGCGGAGATCGACTCGCCGGTCAGCGGGTTATTGGGCATCACTACCAGGCCGTTGAAGCCGTCCGTGACATTCCATGCCCGGGCCACCAGGGCCTGAATAAAGGTATGGTCCGTCTCGTACAAGTCAAGAACGCCGCCGGCCAGGTGCACGTCCTTCAGACGATCCGCCGGCGTCTTCAGCAGGTTGCCGTTGCCGAAGCCCGAGGAATATCCCAATCCGTAGCAGGCACGCAGCGTCATCTTGTCGTTCACATGGTAGCCAAAAGTCATGCCGTCATATTGAAAGTCAAACAGTGCCCCGGATGGCGTGGCGCCTCGAGGCTCGTCATCGCGGAAGTGCAGTGGTGGACCACCGACCGCCGGGCGGCGCCCGATGGAGAGATAAAACTTCGACCCTGCAATGTTGTTCCAGTTAAAGAACACGCGCTCCACGCGAACTTGGTCCGAGTTGGGAACGCCAACCGTCGAGCCGTCGATATTCAGGCTGTTGGGTTGGCCATTGAAGACCTGCACGCCGCTGGAGTCACCGAACACCTTGTACATGCTCAGGCGAGCGCCGAAGCTGACGTTGTCGGCGACCTTGGTCTCAAACTTCAGCCGCAGACGGTTGGTCAGCAAGGCGTCGGTGTTTGCCGAGTACGCGTTCTGATACACGCCACTGACCTGTTGCAGGTAGCCGATCAGCATCTGCTGCATTTGTGGCGAGAATTGGCCAATCGCCTGCTTCAATCCGGCGAAGGTCAGGTTGTTGCTGAAGAACTGGTACTGACTGTAGTTCTGCTGTGTTTGCTGCCCGAGGAAGCCGGCAAACTGGTTGGGAGTCATCTGCTGCAGCAAAGTCGGATCGAAGGTCATGCCAAGCCCGCCCTGTGTGGTGGGAGCGAACAGCCATAACGTCTTCACTGTCAGGTTCTGCAACTGCAGGCCATCGTAGCGCGCGGGCACGTTGCCGCGGATGGTATGCGCCTCAAAACGATAGTCGCCGCCCCATTCCAGACGATCGCGTAGCCCCTTCCTTTCGGTTTCCAGCACCCGATCATTGAGATCTCTGACCGTGGTTTGCAGTTCAGCGGTAGAGACCGCCGGCTCTTCTTTTTTTTCGCCGGGCTGCGCGACGGCTGTCGCTGCAGCCTTCTGCTGCGCATCAAGCCTCTGTTCGAGGGCGTTAACGGTTTTCTTGAGTTGATCGATCTCCTGCCTCAGCTGTGTGGCATCGTCCGTCGCGGGTGGCGCCGACTGTGCCCAGAGCCCCGAGGTCAGCAGGAACAGCAGGACTGCCAATAGGAGCTTCCGCATAATAAGGAATCCTTTCAACCTATGAATACGCGGCCTGAACGGTGCATCCGGCCGGGCCGCGCCGGCGTCCTGGTCCGTCTGGACCGGCCGCCGGAGCATGCAGTTTGTATGGTCGCAGGAGGGGCGGAAGAGTTTCTGTGACCCGAGTCACGTGTCAATGTGTTAATAAACATCGAAACTTCGCAATCACGCAAGAATGTGTCGTGAGTCACAGCCAGCACGCAAACCCACTGCCTATGATGACCATAGTTTCGCAACATCGAAACTAGATACAGCTGGAGGACACACATCATGGCGCGGTTTTCGAAACTTTGGCTTATTTCATTGGTCCTTATCCTTGTGCCCGGCCTATGGTCTACCCTGCGTGCCGCCCAGAAGGGCAGCGAGAACAAAGGTCGTTACTACTTCCGACAAACCTGCAAGGAATGCCATTCCAAAGGGGCTGCGGGAGGCGAGATTACCCCGCTGAACAAAACGATGGCACAGTGGCGCGCTTACTTCGCCAAGGGCACTCATAACCATGGCAAGGAGCCATTGGCCAAATACCTCCCTGCCGACCAACTGCTGGATGCATCCACCTTTCTGGTTCAGCATGCGGCCGACTCACCACAACCGGAGACCTGCGGCAAGTAACTGTGGCGCACGCAGCGTCCATGCACGCAGTGTAGTGCAAGCACCACTGATCACTTTCTCGGGTATTGCATTCGGAAGGCGAGGCGCATATGGATCGGCGAAAGTTCCTGAAGTTTTCCGCGGGAGGCGCTGCGGGGGCAGCCATCGGTGCTTCCCTCGCCTACGTGAAGCCCTTCAGCCATGCGCCTGAAAAGCAAGCTGAACGGGTCGAGGTACCCACGACGTGTGAAATGTGCGTCAACAAGTGCTCCGTCATCGCAGTGGTGGAGAACGGGGTCATCCACAAACTCAATCCCAATCCGGAGAACCCAAAGTCCCGGGGTATGCTGTGCGCGCGCGGCAATGCCGGCTTGCAGCAGGTCTATGACCCGGCGCGGCTCAAGCGGCCTCTGCTTCGAGTCGGCGAGCGCGGCGAAGGCAAGTGGAAGCCGGTGTCCTGGGACGAGGCGTTCGACTTCGCCGCCCAGAAACTGTCCGCCGTGAAAGAGAAATACGGTCCGCAGGGCACACTTTGGTCCTCGACCGAAAGTTTTCAGGAAGTATTCTTCAAGAACCTGGCTCTTTCGTTTGGCTCGCCCAACATCGTGCGGCATGCCACCCTGTGTCTTTCCTCGGTGAATCTGGCTTACTCTCTGACTTTTGGAACGGTTCCGGCATTCGATCTGGCCAATTCCAAATACATCATTATTTCGGGCGCAAATCGGATGGAGTCCTTAATCACCCCGGACACCATGGACCTGATTGACTCGACCATGGAGCGTAAAGCTCGCCTGATTTATCTGGATCCGCGATTCACCGTCACCGCCAGCAAGGCGGACGAATGGTATCCCATCCGGCCCGGCAGCGACACGGCCTTCATTCTGGCTCTGCTGCATGTGATTATTTCGGAGAACCGCTACGACAAGGAATTCGTAGCCAACTACACGGTAGGTTTCGACAAGCTGGCCGAACACGTCAAGCCCTTCACTCCCGAATGGGCCGCGGCCGAGACCGAGATTTCCGCCACGGACATCGTACGTATCGCGCGCGAGTTTTCCGACGCCGCGCCGCGCGCCGTGTATTACGCGGGCCGGCGCTCGTCCTGGTACCGCGACGACCTCCAAATGCGACGGGCGCAGGCGGTTCTCAATGCGATCGTCGGCAGCTGGGACCGGGAAGGCGGTTTAGTGCCGAACGGCAAGATCGCGCTCGGTGAACTTCCGGTCTTTCCCTGGGATGATCCCACCGCTCCGCGTGTGGATGAGATGGACAAGAATTTCCCGCTCGCGGCCAAGGGCGATGGCGCTTACCTGAAACTCCGTGAGAATGTGATCGCGGGTACGCCGTACCCCGTCAAGGCCTGGATGATTCACAAGCAGGATCCGCTTAACGCTTTGCCCGACCAGGCCCGCACGCTCGAAATGCTTCAACAGATGGATTTCATCGGGGTTACCGATATTCAGATGAGCGATATCGCCTGGTACGCCGATGTGCTCTTTCCCGAGTCCACTTACCTGGAGCGCACCGACCCGGTGGAGGTGCTCAATGGCATTCGTCCGGTCGTTGTTTATCGCCAGGCAGTGATCAAACCTTTGCATGACACGAAAACTACCCTGGAAATCGTACAAGGACTGGCCAAGCGCCTGGGGCTCTCACAATATTTCGACTACACGATCGAGAAGTGGATTGACGCCGAGGTGAAAGAACTGCCCTTGGAAACCCCGCTCGAGCACTTGAAGAGGCATGGACTCTACGTAGCTCCCGATTTTCCGAAATACGGGACGACCCTGACGCCGGACCACCGGTTTATCACCAAGTCGGGAAAGATCGAACTGTTTTCGGACAGGCTGCTGGAAAGCGGCTACGATCCGCTCCCCGTCTATCACGCACCTGCCCAACCCTCGGCAGGAAAATACCGCCTGCTGGTTGGGCGCAAGGCTTACTTCACGCATGCCAACAGCAACAACAATCCCTGGCTGAACTCTTTCGACCATGGTGACGGTTTGTGGCTGCATACACAGTCGGCGCGTTCCTTGGGCGTGGACAATGGCGATACGGTCGAGATTTCCAGCAATGTGGGTAAGGCGCAACTGAAGGTCCGGGTGACTGAGGGCATCCGTCCCGACTGCGTATTCATGCTGCACGGATTCGGCAAGCGCTCCAAGTGGCAGCGCCTGGCCGGGGCTGGCGCATGCGATGCCCAGCTTCTGGAAACGGCATGGGACAAGGTCTCGGGCAACTCCGCGTTACACGAGACGTTCGTTTCTTTGAGAAAGGTATAGGCCATGGCTGCCCGTCCAAAGCGCTATGCGATGGTGGTGGACTCAAAAAAGTGCATCAACTGCAAGGCCTGTGTAGTGGCGTGCCGCGCTGAAAACTCGGTTCCGCTCGCTTACAGCCGTCCTTGGATGAACGAAGAAACCCGCGGTGTGTGGCCCAAGCTCATGGCTACATTTCAGCCCGAGCAGTGTCACCAGTGCGCACATCCAGCATGCGTGCGCGTATGCCCGACCGGGGCCTCGCATTCCCGGTCGGACGGCATCGTTGTGGTCAACGAAGCAGATTGTGTCGGCTGCCGATATTGCATCATCGCCTGTCCCTACAATGCGCGCTTCTTCCGCGAAGACAAGGGTGTAGTCGAGAAGTGCGACTTCTGCGTCAAGCGACTCGAACGCGGAGCACTTCCGGCCTGTGTGGAGACTTGCCCAAGCCAAGTTCGAGTGTTCGGCGATCTCAACGATCCCGGCAGCAAATTGGCCCAACTGCTCAGCAGCCGCGAGCATCGCCTGAAGAAGCCGGAAGCCGGCACCGGGCCGCAGATCTATTACCTGATCTAAGGAGAGGCCAAGATGAAGACCATCGAATGGGGATTCCTGATCGTAAACTACCTCTTCCTGGGAGGGCTCTCCGCGGGCTTGTTTTTCGTTTCGGCCCTGGCCACTTTCCTCTATAAGATTGACGAACCGTCCCCTTACACCCGTATCGCACGTCTGGGGGCATATCTCGCACCCTGGCCGGTAATGATTGGTTGTCTCCTGCTGATTTTTGATCTGGGGCGCTGGTATCACTTTTATAAACTGTTCTTACACCTGCGCCTGGTCAGTCCGATGTCGATTGGTTCCTGGCTGCTGGTCCTGTTCAATCTCGTGGCGCTCGTAAATTGCTACGCATGGTTGACTGATCGTCAGCGGAATATCCTGTTTGGAAAGTTGCCTTCTCCGCTGAAGTTCTTATCGAAGTTCAACTACGACATCGACCACTGGCGGCGCTGGCTCGCGCTTGCCGGAATCCCCGTCAGCGTTGGAGTTGGTATTTATACCGGGGTATTGCTGGGGGCGGTCCAGTCGCGTCCATTCTGGAACACGAATCTGGTGGCGCAGTTATTTCTATTCTCAGCTCTCTCGACCGGATGTGCGGCGCTCATTCTCGGACTCTCGGGCCGGAAAGAATCGGCTCGGGAATTGAAGTTACTGTATGGACTCGATACCTGTTTCATGGTCCTGGAATTTTTCATCGTATTGCCCTACCTGATTCACGGACAGCTTTCCGTCCAGGCAGTGCAAGATTCCCTGCAGTTGATTCTGGGTGGACCATTCACTATTTTGTTTTGGGTATTCTTCCTGGGCCTTGGCCTGTTCACCCCCCTGGTGATTGAACTCCGCGAACTGGTTCCGGCGATTGTCTCGAACCGTGAATTTCATTATCACCGGTTCGTCGCGGCCAGTACTGCTCTGCTGATTCTGGGTGGCGGATTCCTGCTCCGCTACATCTTTGTGTTTGCAGGACAGATGAGTTCGATGCAGTAGCACCAGGGGCAGTATTCGTATAGAGGCTTGGAAGATTGGCCGTGCGCGGATTCGTGCCGGTGGAATTTCGCGATTTCCGGAATAGGAGATACCATGGTGGCTAGCTTGGCTTCACGACAAGAGCTCATCCCCAAAGGCGATGGATCAACAATGAAGAAGGGCGGCAAGCAACTTGACCTGGAAAGCGAGATCCTTGAGCGACAGGTGCTGATCTGCAAAGCTTTCGCAAACTCAACTCGTCTCCACATCCTGGATCTTCTTGGCCAGCATGATTGGTCAGCTGCTGAAATTCAGAAGGAGCTTGGCATTTCGAAGGCCAACCTCTCACAACACGCTATGGTGCTCAGATCGGCTGGCGTGGTCGTCAGGCGCCGCGTGGGCAAGAATGTCTATTTCTCGCTGGCCATGCCGGAAGTGAAAAAAGCTTGCCAGCTCATTCAGCATGTCCTCCGCGCGCAAATTCGCAATGGCCAAAGACTCGTCTAGGCTTATCGTGTAAACCCGACCCGCCCGTAACTTTCGTGTCGAACGAATTGCCTGCGGCTGTTAACAGTTTCGCAGGAGCCTCTCCGAGTTGAACCAGCCTTGCGAGAGATTCCGCCAACCCTTAACTGGGTTTCAGTTCCCGTCCTTTGTATGCAGTGGGTCCAGGGGCCGGTGCCTCGGCAATGAGGCGCGAGCCCTTACACCTGGCCCGGTTCCAGGTCTGTGTCAGGAAGCGGATATCCGAAAGTTCGCAGCATCGCGGCGTGTCCAGGATGAAAACGGAACTCCGGAGTTCCCCGCCTCATCCACCTGGATATTTACGGTTGCGCTAGTCCGCCTGCGCGTAAGCGATCGTAGTGATCAACGCATTGGCACTTTGCCGCGAGTCCAATCGAGTATGTTGCACGACAATCGGGACATCGGACTCTATTACGCTCGCGTAATCGATTCCTCGCGGTATCGGCGCAGGGTCTTTCAGGTCGTTGAACCGCAGGTGCTTTGTCCGGTTCGCCGGGACGGTGATCCGATACGGGCCGACCGATTCCCTGTCCGAAAAATAAGTCGTAATTTGCACATTTGCATCCCGGTCCGAAGTGTTGAGCAGACAAGCGGCTTCGTGGCTGGTCATCTCCGGTTCCGGTCCATGACTGAATTCTGGAATGTAGCCTTCAGCAATTGGCCAGCACAGCCCGTCCCTGACTGCAATAGATGGTTCTGGGGCGCGGACTGATTTTGACCAACGACCCTCAAGTGAACACTGTATTGATTTCACGACAACCTGCAGCGGAATCTACTATCTAAAGAGGATCTTCTGGGCAACAGAGGTAGGCTGACAAATCCTGATTTCTGGAAAGATCCAGTGCCGGACGCTAACAAGTTGGCCGAAAACTTTCTCGCGCATGAAGGCCGAGAATTTGTTACCGCCGGCGGCCCACGGATTTTCAAATTGCATCTGAACTATGACGATTATTGTGCCTGATGCACGGAGGACTCCTTTATGACAGCAGCCGATGTATTAGTGGAAACTCTTCTAGATTGGGGAGTCGAAGTCATCTTCGGTCTTCCGGGCGACGGAATTAACGGCATAATGGAATCCCTTCGTATTCACGAAGACAAGATTCGATTCGTGCAGGTTCGGCATGAGGAAGCCGCGGCGTTTATGGCTTGCGGGTACGCGAAGTTTACCGGCAAGCTGGGTGTCTGCCTCGCTACTTCCGGTCCGGGTGGAATACATCTTCTGAACGGTCTTTACGATGCCAAGCTCGACAACCAACCGGTGCTGGCGATCACTGGGCTCCAGTTTCACGATCTCATCGGAACTTTCACACAGCAAGATGTTGCGCTCGACAAGCTGTTCATGGATGTGGCCGTATTCAACGAACGCATCATGGGGCCCACCCACGTTGAGAACATTGCCGAGTTAGCTTGTCGAACTGCTCTCGCCTACCGCGGAGTTGCTCACATCACCTTTCCCGTAGACCTCCAGGAAAAGGAAGTCAAGAAGAAGCAAGCCTCGAGCCGCAATGTGCCGCACCATACTTCTGACGTCAACGCGCGCAGTGCGCGCCTCCCCGACCCCGCCGACCTGGAAAGAGCTGCGGACATTCTCAATCAGGGAAAGAAGGTCGCAATCCTCGCCGGCCGAGGCGCGTTGAACGCAACCGAGGAACTCGAAAAGACTGCTGAATTGCTGGGCGCGCCGATTGTAAAGGCTCTGCTGGGAAAAGCAGCGGTACCCGACGACAGCCCCTATACCACCGGGGGCATCGGACTGCTGGGAACCAAACCTTCCCAGGAAGCGTTCGAAGATTGCGACACATTGCTAATCGTCGGATCTTCATTCCCCTACATCGAGTTCATGCCGAAACCTGGTCAGGCAAAAGGGATACAGATTGAACTTGATCCGAAACGCATCGGCCTTCGCTACCCGGTTGAGATTGGATTGGTGGGCGATAGCCGCAATACATTGCGTGAACTCATCCCACTACTGAAACGCAAGGAAGACCGGAAGTTTCTCGAGGCTGCCCAGGCAGGCATGAAGGACTGGTGGGAGCTGATGGACAAGCGCGCCACAAGGCAAGACAAACCCATGAAACCTCAGGTGGTGGCACGGGAACTTGGCAAACGTTTGAGAGACGACGCCATCGTCAGCTGCGACAGCGGGACCATAGCAACCTGGTGGGCGCGCCACATTCCGGCCCGCCGCGGCCAGATGCATACTCTCTCGGGAAATCTGGCAACCATGGCGTCTGGCTTGCCTTACACGATCGCTGCCCAAATCGCCTTCCCCACCCGCCAGTGCGTTGCCTTCGTGGGTGATGGTGGGTTCTCCATGTTAATGGCGGACTTCGTCACTGCCGTTAAGTACAAGCTTCCCATCAAGGTCGTCATCATCAAGAACAACACACTCGGACAAATCAAGTGGGAGCAGATGGTGTTCCTCGGTAATCCCGAGTATGGCGTGGATCTACATCCCATCGATTTCGCTGCCTTCGCTCATGCCTGCGGCGGCGTCGGATTCAGCGTGGAAGATCCGGGCGATTGCGGCCGGGCCATGGAAGAGTTCCTTGCCGCTCCCGGTCCCGCAATTCTGCAAGCTTCGGTGGATCCTTTCGAGCCGCCCATGCCGGCCAAAGTCAAGGCGGAACAGGCCCTGCATTTTGCCGAATCGCTGGCTCGAGGCGAGCCCAATCGAAAGAAGATCGCGCTGACAACGCTTTCCGATCAGGTTCGGGAACTTATCTAGACCTCAGAAGTCGGTCAGAATGCACAGGTACTGGATCGGCGCGGGAAGGGCTGCAATTGTAGCCGCAGTTTGGCTGGCTACGGGCCGCCCTGGACCAGCACCAGTTCTTATCCATTCGCCCGGCCCAATCCAGGCTGTGATCTCCGGATCTTGAATCGGAGATCCATTTCTGAAATCGGGTTCTTTCGTCTCCAGTGTCGCCGGCATGATTTGCTTCCCCGGCCGTTTCTCCGCGCAGAACTGGGCGCTTTCAGACGACACCGCTCCCCGTGACAAAAGTCATCGTACCCACGCGCCGCAGCCCCTACCCTTTCTTGAGGAGCAATATGAGCGAACTTATTGACAATCGCGCCCGCAAAATCGCCACCCTCAAAGAAATCATTCAGCATCTTCACAAGGGGGAGGCTCCAGAAACGGTAAAGTCCCAATTGCGTGAGATAGTGCGACAGACCAATCCCTCCGAGATCATGGCGATGGAACAAGAGCTGATTTCCGGAGGCATGCCAGTCGAGGAAGTAAACTCTATGTGTGACCTTCATTCGCAGGTCACCCGCGAAGTTCTGGTACAGCTTCCCGCCGCCTCGATTGCTCCCGGCCACCCGGTCGATACGTTTCGCCGCGAGAATGCTGCCATCCAGGCGATCATTGCCAAGACTCGCATGATTTTTAGCGAACTCTCTACGCGTCCAGACGACGAGGAATGCGCTCCTCAACTTCTGCAAATCAAGCAAAACGCAAACGAACTGATGGATATAGACAAGCACTATCAGCGCAAGGAGCACGCCCTTTTCTCTTTCCTCGAAAAGCATGGCATCACCGGTCCATCGAAGGTGATGTGGGCAAAAGACGACGACATCCGTACGTCCCTGAAACGCATGAACCGATCGGCCCACGAATGCTCGCCCACCGTTGCCGACTGCAAGCATCTCGCCACCGCCGCTGTCTTGCCGGCGCTCAGCGCAGTCGAAGAGATGATCTTCAAAGAAGAGAACATCCTTCTTCCGATGTCTTTGCAAACCCTGACCGAAAACGAATGGGCCGAGATTTGGGCGTCCTCGCCAAAATATGGCTGGTGCCTGGTTGAGCCTCGGCAGGGCTATGCGCCGCCTCAGAACCTCGGGGCATCCACACCCGCCGTGCCCGCCGACGGGACGATCATGATGCCGACCGGTAACGTCACCGTCGAACAACTCACATCGGTGCTATCGACCCTGCCAATCGACTTAACGTTTGTAGATGCCAACGATCGAGTGGCATTTTTCACGGAAGGACCGGATCGAATCTTTGCCCGCAGCAAGGCCATCATCGGGCGTAAAGTCCAGCACTGCCATCCTCCGAGTAGCGTGGATGTAGTTGACCGTATTCTCGATGATTTCCGAGCAGGTCGACAAAACGTCGCAGAGTTTTGGATCAACCTTCGAGGGAAGTTCGTTCACATCCGTTATTTTGCGGTCCGAGACAAAGAAGGCAAATACCTTGGGACCGTCGAACTCACACAAGACATCGCTCCTCTGAGAGAGTTAGCGGGCGAGCGACGCCTTCTGCAATACAACTAGGACCGGCATGCCAAAACCCGGACGGGGGGCCACATTTCGCGCTAGTTTTCATGTGGCTACGGCCGCGGGAATCTCTGGCCGCGTTTTTTTTTGTGGACCAAATTCTGATGTCCGTCCCAATGATAATGATAAAGATGGTTAGTTCTCTCTGAGGTCTCTTACCATGCCGGTTCAGATTGGAGCCAAAGCTCACAGTTTTTCCGATCCCACGGGTCTACTATCCGACTGCCACAGGCGCATCGAGATGTTTCTGGGAAGCTTGCAACGCGTCGCCGAGGTGATCGATCGCCCGTTGCCAGACGAGACGCAGTCGGCGCTCGAATCCGCCCTCCGCTACTTTCGCGAATCGGCTCCCAAACACACCGCAGACGAGGAACAATCTCTTTTCCCTCGTCTGCGGCAAATTCAAGATCCCGAAATCCGAAACGCACTTGCAACCTTGGACGCACTCGAAGCCGACCACCACAAAGCGAACACCCTGCACGGCGAACTGGATGTTCTTGGAACTCGATGTCTCAATGAACGCTGCCTCCCCGCTACGGAAGCGGCCCAATTCCGGCAGGTCGTCAACGACTTGGCCTCGATCTACCGCCAACACATTCGTATCGAGGATGAAATAGTGTTTCCGGCCGCAAAACGCAGATTATCCAGCCCCGAACAGTCGGCGATTGCCAATGAAATGGCGAGTCGCGCAACGTGAGTCCATAACCGCACTACATCTGCCATGGGTCGAACTCCATCGCCACTTTGGAGGGCCACATCTGTCCGAAGTACTCCCGCACTCCGAACATGAACTTTTCGCAATGTCATGAATGATTGAGGGTTGGTAGCTTAGAGCGAACAATCAATGAAAGACCGCTCTCTTCGAAGCCTCGCATAGCAGGAAATCAATGTGCTCAGGGCTGAACGCTCAGGCGTTGCTTCGTCCAGCTTTATTTCCAAACACGACAGCGGGCCTGTCCGCGCTGGACTGAGATTTAGGAATTCGCCGCTATTGAAAACATGGTAGCCAGGGACGGAGTTGAACCGCCGACGCCAGCCTTTTCAGGGCTGCGCACTACCCCTTGTCCTTCAATAACTTAACTTTACAGAGTGGGCCCAGTTTTGTGACCATTCTGTGACCAGCGCCGATGTTCGCCTAGCGTCGGCTTTAGACCAGCATCAAGGGTTCGACAGAGTCTTGTGAACGGGTGCTTTCGAAAGCGATCACTGCGATTCTTGCTCCACTTTTCTTCGCATATTTGGCCGGCTTGGAGCCTGACCTTGCTTCAGAGGATTCCCTAGATCCTTCGCTATAAAGTGCACTGGTCGGTAGCGTTCCAAAAGTTGTAGACTGTCCGGAATCATCTTGGGGTGGGGCGGGATGGAACAATCGGCCAGTTCCGTCGTAGGCCAGTTTTTACCTCTTCGTCTGCCTGCTGATCGCGCGCGGGTTCTGCTTGAGATCAACAATGCCGTTGTCGCCCACCTCGATCTCGCACAGGTACTGAAATCCGTCTCTGCCTGCCTGCGGCGCGAGATCAAGCACGATTTTGCCGCGCTGGCCCTCTACAATCCCGAGCGCCACGAATTACGCCTTCACGCTCTCGATTTCCCTGACGACCCGACGTTTCTCAAGCAGGGTCAACTGATTCCCCTTGTAGGTACGCCCGCCGCCCTCGCGTTTTCTTCGCGCAAGACTGTCCTGCGCCACCGCCCCGATTTCAACGAATTCACCGCGGACATCATGAAGCTTGCCTACGCCCGCGGCATACGGTCGGGTTGCGCCGTACCTTTGATATGTCACGACAAGATTGTCGGTAGCATGGCGTTGGCCAGCTTGCGCGAATCAGCCTTCACCGAAGAGGACGCGGAACTGCTCACTCAAATTGGGACGCAGGTTGCGATCGCCGTCGACAATGCGCAAAACTTTGAGAAGACGCGGTTGGCCCAACATCAGATGGAGCGGGAGCGGGATCGTTCCAAATTGCTGCTCGAGGTCAACAATGCAGTTGCATCGCATTTGAACGTGAGCGATGTGTTGAAATCTGTCTCACCTCGGTTACGAGAAGTGATGTCCGCCGACTCCGTGTTTATTGCTCTTTGCAGAGCCGAGGACACGATAGAGATGCTGGCGCTCGATTTGGGAAAAATCGAGAATGTTGCCTTCAAGGAAGGCTTGCGCATTCCAATTGCGGGCACTCCGGAAGAGGAAGCTATAAAGACTGGGCGTACCGTACTGCTTAAATCAGTTGACGAGCTCCAGAAGTTCACGTCGCCGTGGGTTCACTATGCCATAGAACACGGCTTAAAGTCGGAATACGTCAATCCGCTGATTGTTCATGGGCGAACGCTGGGTGCACTGGGCGTTGCCAGTTTGCGCGAGGACGCGTTCACGCCGGATAGTGCCAGATTGCTGGAGGAGATCTCTGGACAGATCGCGATCGCAGTAGAGAATGCACTAAATTTCGAAAAGACTCGCCAGGCCGAGCAAGTGGCGAAGCACGAGCGCGACCGCTCGAAGTTGTTGCTCGACATCAACAATGCTCTCGTGTCTCATCTGGATCTGGCCGAGTTGGTCCGCGCGATCTCCAATAGTCTTCAGTCGGTTGTTTCCAATGAGTGTGTGGCCTTGGCTATTTTCGACTCGGAAACGGACAAATTGTTCGCTCAGGCCGTCAGTTCGGTGATCGATCCCATGCCCGAGGGAATCTACTATGACCCAGAAGGCACGACGAGTGGTCTCGTGTTCAAGAGCGGCAAGCCACTGTATCTTCCGCGTCCCGATTACGAAAGCTTTCCATCACCTGTAACGCACGGCTTCTTCAAGAGTGGCCTGAAGTCCCTATATTCGATGCCGATCAGCATACACGGACGCAAGATAGGCGTCATGTCGATCTCGAGCATCCGGGAAGACGCCTTTTCCACGGACCATCAGGAATTATTCCTGCAAATCGCCAACCAGGTTGCCATCGCAGCGGCGAATTCGCTCGCCGTTCGTGACCTGGAAACGCTTAAGAACAAGTTGGCGCAAGAAAAGCTCTACCTCGAAGATGAAATTCGTAACGAACTCAATTTCGATGAAATTGTCGGCCAAAGTCCCGCTCTCAAGCAGGTTTTGAAACTGGTCGAAACCGTTGCGGCAAGCGACTCAACTGTGTTGCTGTTGGGAGAAACGGGAACAGGCAAGGAACTGATTGCACGTGCCGTGCACGAACATAGCCGGCGAAAGTCCCGCACGTTTGTGAAACTGAACTGCGCCGCGATTCCAACCGGCCTGCTCGAAAGTGAGCTATTTGGTCACGAGAAGGGAGCTTTCACCGGGGCGATTGCACAAAAAGTCGGACGCCTTGAATTGGCCGACCAGGGAACGTTGTTCCTGGACGAAGTGGGTGACATTCCTGTAGAGATTCAGCCTAAGTTGTTGCGCGCCTTGCAGGAGCGTGAGTTCGAGCGCCTGGGAAGCACTCATACGAAGAAGGTGAATGTGCGCCTGGTTGCCGCTACGAATCGCGATCTGGAAAAGATGATCGAGGAACGTCAGTTTCGCGGAGACCTTTATTACCGTCTGAATGTGTTCCCGATCCAGATTCCTCCATTGCGCGAACGACAGGAGGACATTCCGCTACTGGTTCGCTATTTCGCTGAGAAATTTGCTCGCCAGATGCAGAAGCCGATTGATTCCATTCCGACGGAAACGATGAGCAAACTCCAAAAATGGCACTGGCCCGGGAACATCCGCGAACTGGAGAATCTGATCGAGAGAGCCGTCATTCTGACCACCGGAACAGCGCTGCAAGTTCCGCTACCGGAGATCAAATCGTCCACGGTAAGTGTTCCTTCCGTGTCGTCTTCTCCGTCTGACCAGGACGGCGACCGAGAGCAAATTATCAAGATCCTTCGGGAAACCGGAGGGATGCTTGGCGGTCCTAGGGGTGCGGCAGCACGGCTCGGGATAAAACGTACCACGCTGCAATACAAGATCAAGAAACTCGGCATCACCCGGAATCACTGGTGGCCTCCCAGTCTCTAGGCGGAGGAAAGGAATCGTCCGGTAACCCCTATGGCGGCACCAAAGCCAATAGCCCTGATCTCCAAACACAGTAAACGAAGCAAGTTTTCGTACCTCTTCGCCACCTTAATATCGTTAATCGTCCTCTTCCCTTATCTTGCACAACCTGGTTTGTCGACCGTCATTTTTCGCCTTCTTTCGGCTCTTGCGTTTGTGGCGGCAGTGTACGCGGTCAGCGACAAGCGGACGCAGTGGATCACAGGACTTCTTCTTGCCATACCAACTGCCGTCCTAAATACATGGTTGGCATTTCACCCCAGTTCATCGTCACTCGAGGTACCGAGCCTGGTCTCCACTCTCATATTTCTGGGCTTCACATTGGTCACGTTGCTGCGGGCTGTTCTAAGTACGGAAACCGTCACGCGGGACACGATTTACGGCGCTCTCAGCGTCTATCTTCTCATGGCGTTTGTATGGGGAATCGCTTACCTACTGTTGGAAACGCTCCAGCCTGGCGGTCTCTCGATGGACATCACAAGGCATCCGAATCACAAAGTTGACTGGTTTGATTGTATGTTTTACAGCTTTGTCACTCTGACCTCACTCGGCTATGGGGACATGGTTCCCATCAGCGCACAGTGTCGCTCGCTCTCCGTTCTTGAAGCTGTAAGCGGCATCATGTATGTCGCTGTCTTGGTCGCACGGCTCGTCGGCCTGTATGCCGCCAGGAAGTCTGAGGTCCAATGAAATCACAGACGGTGTCACTGCTCCGGCTATCCTCGATCAGGCTCCAGATAGACGAACTTGAATCCTTTCATATGTTGCACAAATTGTGGCGTGAAGCCCAACAAAGCATATTGTGTATCTCCGAATACGAGTTCGTCGTTTGATGGATCAAAGTAGCGCACCAGATTTACATCATTCTTGGTATACGACTCCGTCACAGCGTTCCGAGGTAGCATGACGCCTGTCGGATTCAAGATCCGCAAGCTTACCCAAGGCTGTCGCGCCATCGACCAGACACGCCTAAACCCAATCTGCAACATTGCGTCCCAGGTAGCCCGCATCGAAAACCGCATGCACTTCAGCAATCTGCCTGAGATGAGAGGTACGCGATTTTCTCCGTCTTCGAAGGTGAACTCTAGCCCACCCGCGCCGTTATGAATTTGGCTGTTCGCAAGGCGGGAGTTCAGGCTAAGCAGCTCGCGGTTATAAGCCACAACTTGCGGCGTGCTATTCCACAGACCATGACAGAGCATTTTTGTGTCAGGCCTCGTCATGAGCGCCAGCAGCTCAAGGGCATGGTCGGTTGACCGTCCGGTCGGCTGGTCCCCAGTGAAGAAAGAGAACTGCAATTCGTGATGCGGGCCAAGACTGGCGTCCGTGAAGTTGCAGATCCATATTCCCATGAAGGTGCGACCATCGCCTCTGTCCACAGGCATGACCGCTTCCTTCTTGAGTAGTTGTTGGACAGCGGACAGATCCGCGGTCCCCCCGATCAGCGCTCCGTACCCATCGTAAATGTGGTACGGAGTTGGTACCTCGCCAGTCGAAATCGTGGCTTTCCCGTTGAGTGGATATTGTCGAAACAAATGATGATTTCTGCACATGGTGTTTTTGCCAGTCCCAACCAGGTCGTCCTTTCCTGAAGTGCCTGCCTAGTTTGACTGAATCGGTGCAAGCACGATGCCAACGTGGTCACGGTAAAGAGCCTGTACGTTGGAGGCCAGCGGCGGCGGTAAACACCCAACTTTGGCCGAGATCGACCTCATTTCAACGTAAAAGGGCGCCATGCCCCGTGCCCAAATCCGTGCCGAATTCGGCACGGTGCCGAATCGTTGGGCGCGAGAACATTCGGCACGCCTGGCACAATCCGGTTCCACACATTTTGAGAAACTCTCGGAAAATCAACCACTTTCCATGCTTTGTCACCACGAACGAAGGTTGGCAGATCAGGTGCCTTATACCAGGACATGATGCCGCAACTGATAGGGACACTCGAACAAACTCCTCGACCGCAGTGCACGCGCGAGCAGGCACGTGAGTTGTTGGAATCGCTGCGCAACGCGTATCAGTCACTCTCGCTTGCAGAACGCAGCTTGGTGAAAGGCGTGATTGGTCGGGCATGGCACACGCAAGTCATGCAGGAGAGCCAGGAGAGGGAATGCTTCGAATCAGTGTCATGAACGAGCCGGGAATCTCACGAATGAAGCTGGAAGGCAAACTGGCACATGAATGGGTCGATGAAGCAAGAAATGCGTGGGCGGGTCTGCCCGAAGTGAATGGCGAGACAGAGATTGTCGTGGACTTGCTGAATGTTTCATTCGTCGACGATGCAGGTCATCAGCTGCTCGCTGAGATGCGCCATGCAGGCGCGGAACTGATGGGGTCAGGACCACTAATGTCGGCATTGATTGACGAAATCGAAGAGGCGGAATCCGCCGAAAGCCAGGACGCCTCGGAGCAGAACTAACCGAGCAAGGTCAACAGACAAAGAGGAAAGCAAACAATGGAAGCGATACCCCAACAGGATAGATGCACCCAAAACGACTACGTCCGACTGTTCACCGATTCGGCGGAACCACTTCGCTGGCTTTGCTACACCCTAACCGGTGATGAAGAACTGAGCGAGAAGATTCTCAAGGCTGCGTTTGAACGGTCACTCAAGGGAGCGGATTGCGTCTTTCGCGATTGGATGGTGAGTTGGGCGCGACGGCTCATTATCCAGGCGTGCATCGCGTTGGTGCGTCCCGCTGGCTACAACCTCGAGGAGTGTGTCTGTACGCATTTCCGGGAGGATGGCAGCGGATTTTCGGACCAACTGGAGCTTGCGCTCAGTCAGCCCTCCGACGCGCTCCAACAGAGACTCCTGCACCTTGACCCGCTGTCTCGATTCGTTTTCGTGCTGCGAGCGCTCGAAGGGTATTCGCGCCGCGAGACAGCGCTTCTGCTCGGGACCGGCGACAGGGCGTGCGAGTCCGTCTTTATCAAGGCGCTGCAGGCTGTTCAGCCGAAGTTGTACGTTCTCAGGCCCGCCGCGACAGGTCCCGAGCTCGTGGCGATATAGGAATTGGACCCCACGAATAACGATCACTTTATAAGGAGGAATTATGAAAGCAGTGCGCAAGTATCAGATATGCCTCTTAGCGCCGGTTCTCATGCTTGGTTTGTGCGTGGGCCAAGAGGCCAACTCGCAAGCTCCGAGGGCAAACGAGTCTGCACTGTCTCATGCCGATCGGGACAAAATCATCTACGTGAGCGACTTTGATCTGGATGCCGCCAACTTCAAACAGGACAAAGGCGGCATTACCGGCAAAGGATACCTGCTCCCGGCTCCACCAAAAAGTCTGTTGCGGAGAAAACGCCAGGATCCTTCGGAGGCGGCGAGCAATTTGGTCCGCTTGATGTCCGAAAGCCTGGTGGCAGATTTGCAGAAAGCCGGCTTCAAGGCTAAGAGGTTGGCATCCACGGAACCCAAGCCCACCGATGGCTTGGTGGTGACCGGCGTATTCACCGAGTTGAGTGAGGGCAACCAGATGCGACGCGCTCTGCTCGGCTTCGGTTCCGGGAAGTCAAAGATGGAGCTCTACGTGATGATGGCGAACGCCTCTTCTGCCGCGAATCCTCTGTACGAAACGTCGACGCAAAAGAGCAATGGGAAAGGACCAGGAACCGTAATCGCCCTGAACCCCTATGCGGGAGCGGCGGCGTTCGTTGTGAAGTTCGGAATGACAAAGAATGCTCCCGAGAAGATGATCAAGCAAACAGCGTCAACGATCGCAACGGAATTAGCGAACCAGCTAAATGCGGTTTCCTTGACGGCGGCCGAGCAAGAGCTCAACAAGTAGTGACGAGGTCATTTATGAAAAAGAAAATTGCAATCCTCGCAGCGGTCCTCATGGTTGGCAGTTTCACCGCAGCGTTTGCCTGGAAAAGTCGCGGCGACAAAGTACTAACCGCTTCCGGCACTCTCGAAGCACGCAATATCAGCATTGGTTCAAAGGTCGGCGGGCGCATAGCTCGAGTGCTGGTCCGCGAAGGCGACCACGTAGAACCAGATCAACTGCTGGTGGTGTTCGACAGCGCGGAACTTGAAGGTCAGCTTCTGCAAGCACAGGGGCGAGTTGAGGCAGCACGCGCAACCCTGACCAAGATGCAGCGCGGATCGCGTCCGGAGGAAATTGCCGAAGCTAATGCTGCTTCCGAGGGATATCGCGAGGCTGAACTGGCACAGGCACAAGCCGAGCTGGAGAGGGCGCGAACCGAGGAGGCGAATGCCGACCGCGAACTGAAGCGCACTGAGGTGCTGACCGCGAGTGGCGCGATGTCGCAGCAATCGCTCGACAACGCCCGTGACCGGGCCCAAGCCGCCCATGCTCTGGTACGAGCTCAACACAATGCCGTTGCTGCCGCCGAAGGCAGATTGAAAGCCGCCAAAGCAGTTGCCGACAAGATGCAACATGGATTTCGAGCAGAGGATATTGCGGCGGCACGCGCAGACCTCACTCTGGCAGAAGGACAACTGAAGGAGACCGAAGCCCGTTGGGCCGAGCGCGAGGTGCGGGCGCCAGCGGCTGCCGTAGTCGAAACGATGGATCTTCGGCCGGGAGATCTGCTTCCTGCGAATTCTCCCGTGGCGCAGTTGCTGGAGGCCGACCAGCTTTACCTCATGGTCTATGTGCCCGAAACGCATATCGGGACGGTGCAGATTGGCAAAAGCGCACAGATCCAGGTCGACACGTTCCCTGGACAAACGTTTCAGGCCCACGTAGAGCAGATTCGGCAGCAGTCCGAGTTCCTGCCGCGCAATGTGCAAACCAAAGAAGAGCGGGTTCATCAGGTGATTGGTGTGAAGCTGCGGGTCGAGAACCGCCACAATCTGTTGCGCGCCGGCGTGAGCGCAGATGTGCAATTCGCTTCGGAGGCACGGTAATGCTGGCGATTGAAACGAAGAATCTCACGCGGCGTTTTGGCGACTTCGTCGCGGTAAATCAGGCCTCGATAAAGGTTGAGAAGGGCGAAGTCTTCGGTTTTCTCGGACCGAACGGCAGCGGCAAGACCACTGTAATCAAGATGCTGACCGGAATTCTGCCCATCACCGAAGGTGAAGCCTGGATTGAAGGCCTCGATGTACGGACTCAAAGCGAGACAGTTCGCGAGCGGATCGGCTACATGAGCCAGAAATTCAGTCTGTACGACGACCTCACCGTATTAGAAAACCTTCGCTTCTACGGGCGAGCTTATCAATTGAGGGGAAAGGCTCTCGACAAGAAGATCGCGGAAACGATCGCGGCGAACAAGCTCGAGAAGTACGTGGACCGCCTGGCAGGACGACTCTCCGGGGGATGGAAGCAGCGACTGGCCCTGGGCTGCGCTTTGATGCATGAGCCCACCGTGCTGTTTCTCGATGAGCCAACAGCAGGCATCGATCCGGTTGCGCGGCGTCAGCTCTGGGACTTGTTGTTCCACCTTTCGGGAAAAGGAATCACCTTCTTTGTCACCACGCATTACATGGACGAAGCTGAGCGATGCAGCCATCTCGCCTACATCTACTACGGCCAGCTGATTGCAGATGGCACTCCGGATTCGCTGCGTTCGTTGCCGGAAGTAAACCCGCCGGGCACGCACCGTTTCGAGATCTCGGCTCCGGCCATCACCACGGCGTTACGTAAGGCGCAAGAAATGTCGCTGTTCAAAAGCGCAACCATTTTCGGGCGTTCGATCCATGCACTGGTGGACGACTCGGTTGGCCAACAGGAACTGGACCACGAAATGCGTCGCTGCGGGATCGACATTGAAGAGATTCGTCCGCTAATTCCAACGCTTGAGGATGCGTTCGTAGAACTGAGCCAGCGCCGGCAGATGCAGATGGAGGCAGCGTGAAGAATCCGATCCAGGGAATGGGAGCCATCTTCTACAAGGAAGTCCGGCACATGCGTCGGGACCCGATGGCCTTTCTGTTTGCCTTTGTGATGCCGGTACTCCAGTTGGTGATTCTCGGCGCCGCCATTGATACGAACATCCGGCAGATTCGGACCGCGGTCTATGACGCAAGCGGCAGTTCGATGATGACGGAGGTTTCGGGCAGTTCGGAGAGTCGCGCTCTTATCGACCGGCTGCGCAACTCGGATACATTCCACGTCTACAAATACGTTCACAGCGACCGTGAACTGAATGAAGAGATGATCTCAGGGCGCGCCAGTGTAGGCGTGAAGATCCCGATTGATTTTGATCGTAATCTGCTGAAAGGCAACCAGGCGCAGGTCTTGGTGATGGTGGACGGTTCCGACTCGAACGTTGCGGGTCAAGCCGTCAATGTATCCGGCTCAATCGGACTAGATGAGTCACTACGCCGCATGCTGGATCCTGGTCAAAAGAATCCGATTGAGATCCGGCCCAAGGTGATGTTCAACCCGGCTTCGCGTTCTCCCAATTTCTTGCTGCCAGGAATGATGGCGATTCTCCTGCTCCTGGTCACAGTGATGCTAACGGCGTTCTCCATCGTGCGAGAGAAAGAGCGAGGGACGATCGAACAACTCCTGGTTACGCCGGTACGGCCACTGGGATTAATGTTGGGCAAGATTCTGCCGTATTTCGTCACCGGAATCGTAGAGTTGGCAATTCTTCTTGCCTTCATGCGGTTCGTATTTCAGATTCCTATGCACGGCAACGTGCTGGTGCTCGGGCTGCTGACAACTGGCTATTTGTTCGTCAACCTGGCGATCGGAGTTCTGGTCTCCAGCAAGGCGAACTCGCAGGCGGAAGCTCTGCAGTTCTGCCTGGTAGTCATGCTGCTAAGCATCTTTCTGTCGGGGTTCATGTTTCCGCGCGAGACGATGCCGCTCTGGGCCTATGCATTCAGTTACGTCGTGCCGGCGACGTACATGATCAAGATCACCCGTGGAGTCATTCTCCGCGGAGCCGGATTCGAGCAGTTGTGGTTCAACGGAGTGGTTCTGCTCGCAATGGGACTCGGCCTGTTGTTGGCCGCAGCACACCGATTCAAAAAGATGACTGTTTGAACAATTAGACAGGAAATGAATATGCGCAAACATAAACTGAACCTTATTTGTTCTCGTTTCCGATCGAAAGCCAGACCGTTGCGTTGGCCAGTACTCCTCGTGGTACTCAGCGCTTTTTCTTCAGCGCAGGAGTTGTCGCCATCACACGTGCTTACGTTGGAGGACGCAATCCGGTTGGCGGTCACCAATAACCGGTCGCTAAAGGTCGCGAGCCTCGAAGTTGATAAGTCCAAATGGCAGGTCGCGGAAGTGAAGACCAAGCGTCTGCCCTCATTCAGCGGCAGTGTACTTGGGTCGCAGCTTCTGAATGAGGTGAGTTTTAACTTTCCGGCGGGAGCGTTCGGGAATATACCGGGCGTAGGCCCATTCCCCACAGCAGACACAAAGATCACGACGCCGCGTCAACCCATTGCGTATGTCATGAGCCAGGCGACGCAGCCGCTCTCTCAACTCTACAAGATCCATCTCGGCGTGCGAGCGCAGGAGTTGAGCGCGAAAATAGCGGGCGAAAAAGCACGCGCGGAACGGCAAAACTTAGTAAAGGACGTAAAGCAGGCCTACTACGCCGTACTGCAGTCAGAGAGCGAGTTGGAAGCCGCCGAAGCTAATGTCAAGCAGTATCAGGAACTGGATCGCGTCGTTCTCCAGCGAGTCTCGCAACAGGCAGCGCTCAAGTCCGACAGCATGGACGTGAAGGCGAAGTTCGCGAACGAAAAGTACAAGCTGGCTCAGTTGCGCAATACCCTCGACTCTCGCAAGGAATATCTCAATAACCTTCTCGGTCGCGACATCCGCACCGAATTCGAGACAGAGAAAGTTCCGATCGCATCGTTCGAAGAGGTCGATTTGAAGCTGGCACAGATACGGGCACTGACACAGCGCCCTGAGGTCAAACAAGCGGAACTCAGCATGCGACAAGCTGAGTACGACCGCCGCATGGCTAAGGCCGATTACATTCCCGATGTCGGTATTGCCTTCAACTACGTCTCCAATTTCAACGTCGACGTCCTTCCCAGGAACATGACGAGCATCGGATTCGAGTTGAAATGGGAACCCTGGGACTGGGGCCGCCGGAAAGACATTGTCAATCAGAAGAAGGTCACCGAGACACAGGCACAAACACAGTTGCATGATGCACAAGCACGAGTCTTGATGGACGTGAATACACGCTTTCGCAAACTGGAAGAATCTCGAATGCTTATTTCGGTCGCACAGGCAGAACGCGACGCGGCACAACAGCGGCTTCGGGAAGTCACCAATAAATATGAACAACAGTCGGTCCTGTTGAGCGACGTCTTGCATCAGCAGGCATCAGCTGCAGGCGCGAGTGACGACTACCAGCAGGCGCTGCTGGGCTTCTGGTCGGCAAAGAGCGAATTCGAAAAATCATTGGGAGAAGACTAATGGTCACCACCGACACGGTTCGTTTTTCACAGATTACAGCAGCGGTTTTCGCGGCATTGTGCGCCATCAGCCAGATCGGTTGCACTCGTGCGGAATCGGAACCGCGGGCGCTGATCCCCGTCCGAACGGCTGAAGTCCAAACGATTTCTACCGGCAGCGAGACCCGCTATTCCGCCAATATCGTGCCCAATGCACAGGTGGATCTGGCGTTCAAGTCGGGCGGGTACGTTGTCAGCATCCGTCAGGTGCGCGGCGCCGACGGTCGCATGCGTGCTGTTGATATTGGCGACTGGGTCTCTCGTGGCACCGTGCTGGCGGTGGTGCGCCAGCAAGACTATACCGATCACCGAGAACAGGCGAGAGCGCAGTTGGCACGCGCGCAAGCCGACTATGAACATGCCAAGCTCACGTACGATCGCACGTCGAATCTGTATTCGACGCAAAGCGCCACGAAGCCGGAATTCGATCAGGCCAAAGCCCAGTATGAGAGCGCGACGGCCTCTTTGAACAATGCGAAGGCCTCGCTTTCCGAAGCGCAGCTTGCCCTCGATGACTCGTCGCTGCGCGCGCCGTTCGATGGCTGGATCATTAGGCGCAGCGTGGACATCGGAGCATTGGTTGGCCCATCCGTTGCCGGATTCACGATTGCCGACACGCGCTTCGTGCGAGCGATTTTCGGTGTGCCCGATAACGCCATGGGGCGGATCGAGCTGGGACAGGCGGAGGTGGTCTCATTAGACGCTTTCGCCGGCCAGTTTGCAGGGCGAGTCACTGCAATATCCCCGGCAGCGGACCCAAAAAGCCGCGTCTATTCCGTCGAAGTGACTTTGCCCAACCCGCGCAATCAGCTTAAGTCCGGGATGATTGCGTCCCTCTCGTTGGGCGGCAATGACCTCCCCAAGGAAGTGCTGGCGGTTCCGCTGAGTGCGGTGATCCGCGATCCGGAAAAGCCGGACCGATTCGCAGTGTTACTGGCCGAAGGGACCGGCGACCCCGCCACCGTGCGTGCGCACGCCGTCGACCTGGGCGATGCTTACGGAAACATGGTCCAGGTAGTGGGCGGAGTGAAGGCAGGCGACAGGGTGGTGACAGCCGGATCGACGCTGGTCAAGAGCGGGGACAAGGTTCGGGTGATGCAGTAGAGGCTGGCAACGAAAGAGACCGAGTTCACACATCGAGACGACCATGGCACACAAATCAGACGCAGAAATCATTCAGCATACCCACAACACGGCGAGGTTTTTCGTCGAGCATCGGCAAGTCGCGCTGGTGCTGCTGCTCGGCACCTTCTTGTGGGGCTGGTACGGCTACTCAAAAATGCCGAAGCGCAAGGACCCGGTGATTCCGGTCCGGGTTGCAGTCGCTTCCTGCAAGTGGCCGGGCGCGACAGCGGAAGAGATCGAGCAGCTCATCACGCGCCCGATCGAGCAGTCCATGGCGCAGAACCAGGCTGTGAAGCCGCCAAGCGGTTCTGACTATGGAGTTCGGTCGTTGAGCTTCCCAAACTTCGCTCTGGTATTTGTGCAACTCGACGAAAACGTCAAGGACACCACGAAGCAGCTAAACGACATCAACCTCCGGCTGAACGAACTGAGCAACAAGCTGCCGCAGGGTGCGGGGCCGATTCAGTTCAACAGCAACTTCGGCGACACAGCTGCGCTGATGCTTACGGTCGCTAGTCCTCGGGCGAGCGAAATCGAAATTGCCCTGCGCGCAAAGTCGGTGAAGAAAGCGATTGAAAGTGCGCGCGTCGGCGCCCCCGGAAACGGCCAACCGCGCGTGAGCATTGTGATCAATTTCCCGAAGTCCGTCGCGACGGACGAGGTCCGCGCCTCATTTCGTTTGGGAGGGGCAACCGGGCTCAGAGACAAGGTGATGGCAGATCCGCGTTACTTCGAGGGGCCAGGATTCATCGGCGCCGACGTAAGTTCCGGTCTGGACGATCGTGCGCTCCAGGCTTGGCTCGACAAGTTTTCCCAGGAACATTTCCACCGCTCCGAGGTTCATCCCGATGCCTGGCAAGTGACACTGATCCGCGATCCGCAGACCACCGAATCCAAGCTGGCCGCGGTCGCGGGCGAGAAGTACTCCTATCGCGAACTGGATGATTTCACCGCGCTGATTCAGCGGACGCTGCAGGGCACCCCGGAAGTGTCGAAAGTGGATCGCAGCGGCGTGCTGGCCGAAAAAGTCTATCTCGACTACTCCCAGCAACGGCTGGCCGAGTACGGCATCCAGCCCGGCAATCTCAGCAAGATTCTTTCCGCGCGGAATTCGACACTGCCCGGTGGAGTGCTCGAAGTCGACAGCAAGAATGTCACGCTCGATCCGTCGGGCAAGTTCGAAAATGAGAAGGCCATCGGAGATGTCATCATCGGCACCGCCTCCACGGCTTCGAATTCGCCTGTCTACTTGCGCGACTTAGTCGACATCTCTCGCTCCTACGACAGCCCCGCACGTTATCTGAACTATTTCACTTCGCAGGATAAGGACGGCACCTGGCACCGCAGCCGCGCCATCACGATCGCGGTCCAGATGCGTGATGGGTTGCAGATCGCCCAATTCGGAAAGAGCGTCGACGAAAAGCTCGCCGCGGTCCGCAACTATCTCCCGGAAGACCTCATCATCGCGCGCACGTCCGACCAGCCTTTGCAGGTCAAGGAGAATATCGACCTGTTCATGGGCGCGCTCTACGAGGCGATTTTCCTGGTCGTGATTGTTTCGCTCGTCGGCTTCTGGGAGTGGCGCTCAGCCGTCCTCATGGCTATTTCCATCCCCATCACCCTGGCCATGACCTTCGCGTTCATGTACATGCTGGGCATTGACATCCAGCAGGTGTCGATCGCGACTCTGATCATTGCCCTCGGCTTGCTGGTCGATGATCCGGTGGTGGCCGGGGACTCGATCAAGCGCGGACTCGCCGAGGGTCACCCCAGCTTGGTTGCCTCGTGGCTTGGGCCAACCAAGCTGGCAACGGCAATCATGTTCGCAACGCTTACCAACATTGCCGCCTACATTCCGTTCCTCCTGCTCACGGGTACGATGGGCGAGTTTCTCTACACTCTGCCCATCGTCATGACCTGTTCGCTGGTCGCGTCCCGCCTGGCATCCATGACGTTCGTACCGCTACTGGGCTACTACCTGCTGCGCCCGGACAAGAAGCCCGAGAAGCCGATCGAAGAAAGGCGCACAACCGGATTCACCGGTTGGTACGCGCGTACGGCCAAGAGCGCCATGGAACATCGCTGGAAGGTATTCGCCGGATCGCTGGCCTTTCTCGTGCTGGGCGTCTTCTTCATGTCGCAGTTGAAGACCGCGTTCATGCCCGAGGATGTTCAGTACTGGTCGTACATCGATATCTGGCTTCCCAACGATACCAATCTCGACGCTACCAACCAGACGGCACAACAGGTGGAACAGATCGTCCGGCGGGAAGCCGATAATTTTGCCCGCAAACACGCAAAAGAAGGCGAGAAGCCTGAGCACATGCTGAAGTACGTCACCACCTTTGTCGGCGGAGGCGGGCCGCGCTTCTGGTTCTCGGTCTCGCCCCAGCTGCAGCAACTCAACTATGCGCAAATCATCATGGAGGTCACCGACAAAGAAATCACGCCGGAGTTCGTGAAGTACCTGCAACCCATCGTGTCAGCCAACATTCCCGGCGCGCGGATCGATGTGCGGCAACTGCAGTATGCGGCCATCGATTTTCCGGTGGATATCCTCATCGCCAATAACGCCGATGTCAGCGTGGCGCAGTCGGCGGAAGACATTCGCACGCTCCGTCGCCTGTCGGCACAGCTCGAAGATATCTTCCGCTCGCTTCCGAACACCGCCGGAGTGCGTAACGACTGGGACACGGAGAGCTCGGGCGTGAAACTGAAGATCGACCCCGATCGCGCAAACCTGGCCGGCATCACCAATCAGGATGTCGCTGCTTCTTCCACCTCGGCGATGAGCGGAGCTGAGTTGACAACCCTGCAGGATGGAAACAAGGAAATCCCGGTCGTTGCACGTTTGAAGGTGGAGGAACGCGCCCAGCTTTCGGACCTACAGAGCCTCTATGTATACGCCATGCAGGGCTCGGCGAAGGTCCCGCTCACGCAGGTCTCGAAAATCGAGCACTCCATGGAGACCGAGCGCATCATCCGCCTCGATCACTTCCGCACGATTGCAGTGCGATGCTTCCCAAGGCCCGGCGTCCTGTCGTCGGAGGTGCTGAAGGCGGCAGGGCCAAAACTCAAGGAGTTCGAGCAGAAGCTGCCTCCGGGTTACAGGATTCGGATAGGTGGAGACTATTACCAGCAGAACAAGGGATTCGGCGAACTTGGCGTGGTGATGGCGGCATCGATCTTCTTGATCTTCCTTGCGCTGGTGTTCCAGTTCAACAACGCGGTGAAGCCTCTGCTGGTCTTTGCGGCTGCACCTTACGGCGTTGTCGGTGCAGTGGCAGCTTTGTGGATCATGGGCACTCCGTTCGGCTTCATGGCTTTTCTTGGAGTCGCCAGCCTAATCGGAGTGATCGTGAGTCATGTGATTGTCCTGTTCGACTTCATTGAGGAGAAACACGAAGAGGGCGAACCGTTTGAAGAGGCAGTGATTGACGCCGGCATTATCCGCCTGCGTCCGGTGATGATCACGGTCGGCGCGACCGTGCTGGCGCTATTCCCGCTCGCCCTGCACGGTGGCCCGCTCTGGCAACCACTCTGCTACACCCAGATCGGCGGCCTTTGCGTAGCGACTTTCATCACGTTGTTACTGGTGCCAGTGCTCTACGCAATCTTCGTGCTCGATCTGAAGATTCTAAAGTGGGAAACGAAGCAAAAAGCTCCGCTGGCTACATCTGCGATTGCAGCGGACTGAACTATCGCAAGCGAGCGCAAGTTGCTCATCGCGAATAAAACTACACGTTCTAATAAAAGGAACACGAGATTTTATGTCTGGAAAGCGCGTCGTATTCTGCACATTCGGTTCGTTGGGCGATCTATATCCGCTTCTCTCTCTCGCTCGTGAAATGAAAGGCCGCGGGCACTCTCCAGTGGTCGCAACTTCACCTGCATACCGCAGACTGATCGAAGCTGAGGACATTGCATTCCATCCCGTGCGTCCGGACGTCGATGTCTCCGATCCGAGTGTTCTTCGTCGCGTCATGGACCGCCGAACCGGCGGGCGCTACCTTTTTTGTGACATTATTCTGCCCGCGCTGCATGACTCGTACGAGGATACGGCGAAAGTAGCGGCTGACGCTGACTTGCTGGTTATTCACCCTATTGCGGTGGCGGCCCTTCTCCTCGCGCGCAAGTCCGGATGCCCTTGGGCGTCTGTCGCGGTTGCGCCCATGAGCCTCTGCTCGGCTTACGACCCCCCGGTATTCTCAGGGTTGCCTCTCGCCGAAAAGCTCGTGTCGTTCGGCCCATGGGTTCAGAACGTACTCCTGAAGCTCATCGCGGCAATGTTTGAGCCAGTGTGGAAACAATATCGTGAATTCGAAAAGGAGCTTGGTCTCTCACCCGCACCAAATCCCCTGCTGTGGGGGCACTCGCCACATCTGGCCTTAGGTCTGTTTTCACCCATACTGGCGGCACCTCAACCTGACTGGCCAGCCAATGCGCATGCGACAGGTTTCCCCTTCCTGAGTCACAACGTTGGCAACACACCCGAGCTGCAGGAATTCCTCGATTCCGGTGAAGCGCCCATCGTTTTTACCCTTGGTTCAGCGGCAGTCGGCGCTGCGGGCGATTTCTATGAACAAAGCGCGGAAGCCGCCAAGCGCCTCGGACGCCGTGCCGTGCTACTGGTTGGGCGCGATCCGGACAATCAGCCCAAGAAACAATTGCCACCCGGGGTGATTGCTGTCCAATATGCGCCGCACTCCGCTATCTTCCCTCGCGCCTGTGTGAACGTGCATCAGGGCGGAATCGGCACGACGGGCGAGGCCATGCGGGCTGGCCATCCAACGCTCGTCGTTCACTACGGTCACGATCAACCGGACAACGCTGCGCGCCTGGTTCGCATGGGCATGGCACGAAGCATTCCGCGCGAACGCTACAACGCCGATATCGCTGTACGGGAGATCCAGAACCTGCTTGAGAACAGGACCTACGCCGAACGCGCTGCTGCGATTGGCGCACAGGTCTGCAATGAGAACGGAACCGCACGTGCCTGCGACCTGCTCAGCCGCCTGCTGGAGACTCCAAACGCCGAGGCCACGAATCCTCAACGAATGAGCCAAGTCGTGGCCTGACATGCAATAGATCACTCTCCACCCTGGAGACCTAGTCTCCGGACGAACGCCGCGGTGTGCGATCCGTAGTGCATGCCGCGGGCAAAACGAAGAACAACACTTACTGGAGGAAGTTAAGTCGTGAATCAGAAATGGACAGCAACTCGCTCAGCCGCGTTCGCCCTCCTTCTCATCGGCGCAGCCGCAGCCCAAGTGCCGGTCAGTAACCTAATGGAGACCATGGCGGCTAACAACAAGCAACTCCGGCAGTACACCTACAAACAGAGGACCGAGACGTACCACGAGGGCGAGCTCAAGAACACCAGGGTGGACGAAATCCACTACAGCGTCGGTGGTGAGCGCGTCAGTATTCCCCTCGACCAGCGCCAAACCCAGTCCGACGCGCCTCGGCGCGGCCCTGGCCATCGCCTTGTCGCCAAGAAAATGGAGGAAGAGAAAGAAAAGATGCGGGACTACATCGAGCGCCTGACAGCGCTGGCCAGTCGCTATCCCGGCCCCGATCAAGCCAGACTCCAGGAAGCGATCTCGAAAGCCGAAGTCATGACAGGCGGCGGGAGCAGCCACGTGCGCGTCCGCATGCGCGACTACGTAAAACCGGGAGATTCGATGACCATGATCTTCGACCCTGCGACGAAGCGCCCAGTGAAGACGGAAATCAACACCTTTCTCGATGATGGCCCAGTATCGATCGTGGTTGCATTCGATCAGCTTCGCGATGGTCCCACCTATCCGGGCAAGATCGTCATGAGTTCCATCACGAAACAACTTGAAATTCGCGTATTCACGTACGAATACCGGCTGTAGGCCAATGGAAAGGAATTACCGACATGAGGCAAATCACCATGAAATTCATCGCATTGATGATTCTTCTCTGTTCCTCCGCAAGCCTGATAGCCCAGGAGGTCAAGTATAACTACGACCGCGATATTAACTTTGCTGCTTACAGATCGTATCGCTGGACCGGGCGGGAAAGAACCGCTGGCGATCCATTGGTCGACCAGGATATTCGACGTGCGATTGATGCTCAGTTGGCTCAGAAGGGTCTACAAAAGAGCGAGGGCGACGGCGATCTCTACATTGACTACCAGACTGCGGTCGACCACGAAAGGCAAGTCGACGCATGGACCATGGGTCCACGCTGGTCGGGGATGGCGCGCGCAGCGAGTTCCAGAGTCGACGTTGGAACTCTGGTCCTCAGCATCTACGATCCGGGCGGAAAACAACTGGTATGGCGAGGAAGCGTAACCAAGATACTGAACCCCGGAACAAATCCTGACAAGAACTATAAGAGCCTGGAAAAGGCGATTGCAAAGCTGCTCAAGAATTATCCGCCGAAAACGGCCAAGTAAGGCAAACAGGTGCAACATGCGTACCTCACATCAATTCTCAATTGCGCTCGTACTCTTGATCCTGCTCCCTGGCGTCTGTGCGCAGACTCCGGCGACTACTAAGGGTGGCAGCAGCCCCAAGCCTCCCACAGAAAATACGGCTGCACGTCTCAGCGCATTGGGGGACCTGGACCGTGCCGTGGACGATCTTGCACAGCGGGTTCTGCCCGCCGTGGTTCAGATTTCGGTCAGCGGATTCGGGCCGTCCCGCGAGCGAAGCGGGAGTGAAAACGTCATTGAACGGCAACGCGGGATTGGTTCCGGAGTGATCGTCGATCCAGCTGGTTACATCATCACCAATGCACATGTCGTAACCGGCGCGCAACGGATCCAGGTCGTCATGCGATCCGTGAACATGGAACTGGTCCCCGGTAAGACGAGCTTGCTTCACAGGCAACGCACGTTCGAAGCAAAGCTGATCGGCGTCCATCGATTCACGGACTTGGCCCTGTTAAAAATCGAAGCGGCGGATGCTCTGCCCACGATTTCGCTTCGACAAGAATATAAGGCACGGCTCGGACAGACGGTTCTCGCAGTTGGATCGCCGGCAGGACTTGATCATACCGTTACGAGAGGCATTATCAGCGCCCTGGGACGACAGACCGACGTCGATCACCCGATGATCTACATTCAAACGGATGCTCCTATCAATCCCGGAAACAGCGGCGGAGCACTCGTGGATCGTGACGGCAATCTAGTCGGCATCAACACATTCATCTACAGCAAAGGCGGAGGCAGCGAAGGATTGGGCTTCGCGATTCCGGAACCCACCGTGCGATTCGTTTACGAAGAACTGAAGCAATACGGCCGCGTTCGCCAGACCCTCATCGGCGCGAGTGTTCAGACCATCAATCCGACACTGGCGGCTGGTCTGAAACTTTCGCAGGACTGGGGCGTAATTGTATCCAATGTCATCCCTGGCGGTCCTGCCGACAAAGCTGGACTGAAACCGAAAGACATCGTAACCGCTATTGACAGCCGGGAAATCGACTCTCTGCCAAAGTTTGCAGCGTCGCTCTTTCTCCATCGACATGATGAAGCCGTCCAGATGGATGTTCTACGCGGAAACGACGCATTAAAGCTCTTTATCCCCGCAGTCGAGGCTCAAGCGGGAGCAGAAAATCTGGCGGATCTAATTGATCCGCAGAACGGCCTGATCCAGCCGCTCGGGATATTTGTGCTCGACTTGAGCAAACCAGTTCTCGACATGTTGGAGGGTCTGCGCTCGTCCTCTGGCGTGGTCGTAGCCGGGAAGGTGGACTATACGCCAGCCATCGAAGCTGATCTGGCTGCCGGGGATGTAATCCGCTCGCTCAATGGCATCCACCTAACCGGCGCAAGTCATCTTCGCTCGGAGCTTGAGCGTTTCAAAGCAGGCGATGCTGTCGTGCTCGAAGTCGAGCGACAAGGCAGATTTCAGTTCGTTTCGTTTGAGATGGAGTAGACCTGTCACCAAGTTCCAACAGCAATCTTGTCTAGGAAGGAGTGACGACAATCGCGCAAAGACATCAACGCGGATGGCTGAAAGAGGAAAAACGCGCTCAAGGCGGCGACTCGTGGATGACGACCTGCGAAGATTAGCTTTTTTACAGTCTGCGACACAGCCTCGCTTCATTTCTATCCGCATCAAAACCGATCCAAAAACTGTGCAGATTCTACTTCGCCACAGCAACGTCAAGCTGACGCTTCAGTCCCACACTCATTCAGTCAGCCACGATTCGTAGAGATCTATCCCCTAAACCTCAAAGAATGAAGTCGCAGTGCGAGCTGCGAATCGGGATCTTCGGTTCGAACCGCTTCAGGTTCTTCGATCTTGATGTGAAAGGGCTCAAAAAGAGCCCAGTTCTCGCTGTCATGCCCGTACTTCGATAGGTAGTAAATCCCTGCGAAGCCCGCATAAAAGATGATGCGCGACACAAATTGCGTCAGCGTTCGGGGAGCCGTCTTCTGCAACGCAGAAGCGTCGATATCTTCAACGCCAAATTTACTGAAATGAGCAGCCAATGACTTACGCAACCCACTGATCCATTCGCTGCTGCAGATATCAGCGTACTCACCGTCTGCAGTCGCAACTCCCAGGATTCTTTTATGGAGCCATTCCACGGGCACTTCGCCAAGTGGAAAGTGATCGTCTTCTCCTGAGATTGCGTCCAACTCTGCCGCTAGTTGGGGGTCGACGCGGAATCGCGCCAATGTTTCAAGAAAGCAACCCAGGCGTTGAGAGGAAGCGTAGAGAACTCGGTAGGTCGCATCCGGATCATCGAAGCGGTTCCCGAAGGTTCCATCCGGTCCGGCCGATGCCCAGTCGGGTACAGCCCACGGGTCCGGCACGCGACCCAGTCGATAAATCACGCCCGACGGTTTCAAGACCGCTACCCTCCGGCCAGGAAGGCACGTGCGGCCCCGAGAAGCTGCGGGCCTACAGTCTCAATGTTCTCATCTCGGAGCAGGCGAATGGGCACCCGGTCCCTCAGCTCAGGATTTAATCCCGAGAGCCAAGCCTGAACTACTCTCGGACCTTCCTGATCATTGATCACCTTCGCGAGGCGGTAAGCAAATCGTAGGCGTTCCTCCACTCCCTTGTACGAATCCGAGCCGGCGATCCAACGGTCGATCGCTCGCGTGTCTTTCACGGAAGCGACGTAAGCCGTCAACTTCTTTCCGATGATCTTCGTCAGCTCATTGACGAGTTTAGGAAAGTCCAGAGTTGTTGCTTCCCGGTACGCCAACAAGTCCGGTCTTGGTGGGGTGAGCACTGCCATTGGTCGGCACTCCAAACTGCCAATCGCAGTGTACTAAAATATCGATAAAATTACAATGCAATCACATCATAATACCTAATATTATATGTATATATATGAAATTATGGTACTTATAACCAAACACAAAGTGCGGCCCACAAAAAGCTGCGCTTTGAAGGCACAGCTAATCATTTAACTTATTGAATGCATTAGATTTAATCCTTGATCGCTTAGGGAAGGATCGACTCGCCAGCCCACAAAACTCGACCTAAATTGCTAAGATTTTACTCGATGAAAGACGTGTAACTTATTGAAAACATGGTGGCCAGGGACGGAGTTGAACCGCCGACGCCAGCCTTTTCAGAGCTCAAATAATCAATGCATTTAAGAACTTGCAAGGCAACGTGGGACTGCCAAGGACTTGCAAATTCTCGATAGAAACAGTGAATGCGGACTGGAATTGCGGACTGAAATCCCCATGCTCACTTACTCTTTGTTCCATCTCGCTGGAAATCAGAGTGGTGCTCTGTGGGGTTGAACCTTCACAGACATCTGAATCCAAAAGCTCCTACAGATCCGGCCTTTGGGTTATGAGTGCACATGATAATGATGTTTCAACAGGTTACGCGGTGTGATAAGGGGTTCCTGGGGTTGAGACAAGATGCTGAACTGTACATGTTGTGAGGGCATTGGAGTGGACCCCGAAAATGAGACAACCAGTTAAGCCCTAAAATGCAGGGTGATCGGCTCCCCATTTTCTGAGACACATTGAAGGTTAGTTTCCGGCAAAATCAACCAACGAAGGAAGGGGGATTTGCCGTGAAGAGGAAGCGCTTTTCTGTGGAGCAGATCGTAGGAGTGTTAAAGCAAGCCGAACT
>DASREM010000034.1:0-52129 GCA_035652095.1 Terriglobales bacterium
AAGGTTGAGGGAAACATCGACACCTGTTGACGGCCTTCTCCACGAATGAATCCCATCGCCTCGCGCTCCTTTGCCGGGCATTCTCTCACCTTTGGCTTTGATTCCGATATTTACTTGTTAGAGTTTCGTAACAGTCTGGTAAGTACTCGGCTTTGTATAGTCTTTCACTGCTTGGCTATTGCCTGATGTCCAATCACGTGCACCTGATCGCGGTCCCCGGCATGCCCGATTCGTTAGCGCAAACTCTCAAACAGGTGCATGGACGCTATGCTTCTTACTGGAATACGAAGCGTTCCACCAGCGGACACGTCTGGCAAGGCAGATTTTATTCTTGTCCGCTGGATGAGACGCACGTCTGGGAAGCGCTACGCTACGCCGAACTGAACCCGGTGCGTGCCGGTTTAACTGAGTCTGCATCGGCTTGGCCGTGGTCAAGTGCGTTGGCGCACTGCACAGATGCCACCTCCCATCCGCTGCTGGCGATGCCTACGTGGCAGAACCGCTGGACTCCACAAGAGTGGCAGGAGTTTCTCGAGAGCCGGTATGCCTCGGACTCTGCCGCTGAGCTCCGCCGGTGCACCCATACAGGCCGCCCCATGGGCAACCCGGAATTCGTCGCACAACTAGAAACTCGGATGTTGCGGATTCTTGCTCCCCGCCGAGGCGGGAGGCCTAAGAAGGTTGCTGGCATGGGTCGCCAGCTTACCTTGGCCTCTGTCGCGCGAGCGTCTTAGAATCAAGGGAACGTCCCGTCTGTCCCCGGGTTGCCCCCCCGGGTTGCCCCCGGGTTGCCGTCCCCGGGTTGCCCGTCCCCGGGTTGCCCCTGTCCCCGGGTTGCCCCTGAACCTGAGCCCCCAGCAACGGACAACTCACCGATATCGAAAATGAAGAACTTCGTAATAGGGGGGAAACCGGGGGACAGGAAACCGGGGGACAGGAAACCGGGGGGAAACCGGGGGACGGGGGAAACCGGGGGACAGACGGAACGTTCCCCGGTTTTTTCTCCTGTTTTTTGACTCGCCTTCTTACAGGAATGTTCTGATTGCCCCGGTACTCGCTTCAGGAGCACAGTCCTATGCAGGATGCATGCTCAGGGACGTTCTTCCCATCGAACTGCTCCCACCCGCCTGAGATGGAAAACTGAATCTCCCGAACCCTCTGAATTGGAAGCCCCGCCAATCTGACGCATGCCTGCCTGTAAGGAGAAGTAAATGACACTCTGCTTGAAGTCCTTTCTCGTGGCCCTCGCCACGTGCGCCGCAATTTGTCTGAACAGTCTGAGCGCTTTCGCAGCGACAGCTCCCCATTATCTGATCACTAACAACGATGCCTCGTTTGGCAACTCTGCCACCTTCTACGCAATCGATGGTGGCACGCTGAGCCAGGCCGCAATTGTGAATACCGGCGGAACCGGCAACGATGGCATTGGATCGGTGGCTACCAAACGGATCTCCATACTTCGCAGTCATTCGCAAAGTTGCGCCTTCGTTGGGGACGCTGGTTCCGGTGATGTTGCCGGAATCACCATTCCGGCCCTCGCAGCCTCTGGCACGTTTAAAGGTTCCAGCACCGATAACGGTTTAAGGGCCGGCATCGGCGTGGTGAATAACGGCGCGTACGTGTACGCGAGTTTCACAGGGTCGGGCACCATCGGTACCTACCAGGTCCTTGCCGGTTGCAAGCTTAAGTTTCTGGCGGATACCGCGGCAGTCGGTCTTGCCGCGGGTCCCGTCCTGGATATGGCGGCTACCAGGAATCTCCTCGTGGTGAGCTTTCAGGACGGCTCGATTGAATCCTTCAACATCTCAGCGGGGATTGCAGTGGCAAATGGCGATCTGCAGTACTCGACTGGCCATGGTCAAAACAACTTCGTTGCAGGATTGGACATTGACGCCAGCGGTCACTACGCTGCGTTCGGAGGAACGGCGAATCCCGCGGTCATTGAGGTTTCCGATATCTCGTCCGGCAAGCTGACGCCGACCGTAGTCTATTCAAATCTCGGTTCCAATACCGGATCGGAAGCGGTCTGGTTCAGCCCCGACGACTCCCATCTGTATTTCAGCGGCTTCAACTCGGGGGTGCTGTCTGCCGCGAACTTCGACAAAACCACAGGCGTCGTCAGCAATGGATGCACGTCGGCCACTTTGAAAGGCGGCAATGATCAGGCAGGACTGGCCACGGCCTTGCCGAGTGGAAGTGGAGGCGTTCTCTACGTGGCCGAGCCGGAGACTTCGATCGGCATTGTCCGCATCGTTGCCAACGGTTCCACCTGTCAGCTCGTTGAATCCTCAAAGTCTCCCGTGCATGATGGAAAAACCATTACGCTGGAGTCCGTTGGAGTCTACCCGCCCAGACCTTTCTAGTCTGGTATGACCGCGGCGCAGGAGTGTCCGGTTCCGGTGGGACGAAGCGCATGCCAAGCTCAAATACTTGGCATGCAACCATTTACCTTCGTCCCATTCCTGCAAAAACCTTGCCAAACTCCTATAATCCCTGCTCACGGAACCACGGTTGGCGCGTCCATAGCAATGCAAGCCGGGGAGTAAGCATGGCACCCGGTATAGAGGACAAGCGAAACCATGCCGGCCGATGCTTTTGCATTACCCATTGCGGTTGGCGAGTGTTCCCGATCGGACGCCAAGAGCGACCAGATGGAACGAGGCAGCAGATCCCAGGACCCCGCAGCAAGGGGCCAAATGGCTGGGCATAGTCTAGGCCGTATCGACGACACGCTGTTAGTTCGCGAGGCGCAACGCGGCAATCGCGCCGCCTTCGAAGAACTGGTGCGCAATTACGATCAGGCTGTGCTCCGGCTGGCGATGCACCTCACCGGTTCAGACCACGAAGCCCAGGATATTTACCAGGAGGCGTTCCTCAAGGCATACCGGAACGTCGGGAACTTTCGCTTCGAGTGTTCCTTCTACACCTGGATCTACCGCATCGTGACCAACCTGTGCCTCGATCACCTGCGCAAGCGCCAGGTGCGGAAAGAAGACGCGCCGGTTGCGGTGGATTCAGAGGGCGAGCAGTATGACGTCCTCGACCAGGTACCGGACGCGCGGGCCGGCGCCAACCCCGAACGCGACCTGATGCGCCGGGAGCTTGGAACCCGTATCAATCGAGCGCTCGATAAGCTTACCCCGCGCGAGCGCATGGTGTTCGAGTTGAAGCATTACCACGGTTTGAAGTTGCGGACAGTCGGCGAGATTTTGAACACGACCGAAGAGACCGCGAAAAATACTTTGTTCCGCGCCACCCAGAAATTGCGCGGAGCGTTGGCGGATATGCGATGAAGGAAATGAATTTTGCCCCGAATTGGGGGAAGCAATCATGAAATGTGAATGGGTCCGTGAAAATGTGATGTTGTATGTCTATAACGAGCTGGCCGACGACGCTCGTTATGAACTGGAGCAGCACCTGTCGCGCTGCACTGACTGCGCGGCCGAATTGAAGGCTTCACGAAAGCTGCATACCACGCTCTCGCAGTTTCCGGTGGAGGAACCTTCGCCGAACCTGCTGGCGGCTTCCCGCATGCGGTTGCAGGAAGCGCTCGAGACTGCGCCCCAGGGCTCGTTCTGGAGCCGCTTCATCTTCGATCCCGCCGCCTGGCTGCATCAGGTTCGTTTCTCCCCTGCGCTGGCAGCGGTGATCTTCATCATCGGATTCGGCGGCGGCATCGCCACCATGTACCAGGTCTTCGGCAAGCGGGCCCCGATTGTGGAGAATGTGGCCGCGCCCAACGAATCTTCGATTACGGGCATTCGCTCCATCTCGCAGGAGCCGGGAACCAACCAGGTCAGCATCAAGTACGACACCGTTTCCACCCAGGAGACGCAGGGTTCGTTGAACGATCAGAAGATTCAGCAGTTGTTATTGTTCGCCGCGCGCAATAACTACAATTCCGGCGTGCGTCTCGACTCAGTCGACCTGCTCACTCAGCAGCCAAACAACACCCATGCGCGCGAGGCGTTGATGTATGCGCTGCGCTACGATTCCAACCCGGGCGTTCGTCTGAAAGCGCTGGAAGGCCTGGGTGGTTACGTGAAGGACGACGTCCGGGTACGCGACGCGGTGCTTGAGGCTCTGATGAACGACGGCAATCCCGGAGTTCGCACCCAGGCATTGCACCTGGTCGAATCCGTGCGTGCCGACAGCAGCGTGCGCGTGGTGCTGAAGAAACTTGCCGAAGGCGATCAGAACCAGTACATCCGTTCCGAGGCCAGGACCATGCTGGCGCAATTGCCTGAAATTGACTAGTGCGTTTGGGGGCCGGGAGAAACCTTCCGGCGGGGTGAGGAGAAACAGAGAAGGGGAATGTTGAATAAATTATTCAAATACGTTGCGGTGTTATTGCTGATCCTGCCGGTTGCCGGGGCGCAGCAGACCCGCGTTTACCGCGAAGGGGGAAACTGGGCTGAGGAAGTAACCGGCTCGCTCTCCTCAGCGAGAAATCTTCGCGTCAAGATCGACGCGGGATCGGTTCGTATCCAGGGCTCGTCGCAATCCAACATCACTTATGTGATTCATAGCCGCGCTTATAGCTCGTCTGAGGAAAAAGCCCGCCAGCAGTTCGATCATTACAAGATCAACGCCTACGTTCGTGGCGACACAGCCTGGATCGTGGCCGACTGGGAAGGCGAGCGGCCACACCGCTTCTCTGGCGAATTCACCATAACCGTCCCGCGGAACCTGGAACTGGTAAGGGCCGAAACCGAGGGCGGCAGCGTGAGCACGACCGACATTGCCGGACGGGTGGAGGCGCAAAGCGGCGGCGGCAGCCTTCATCTCGACAATATTGGCGGACAGATCAACGCGGAAACCGGCGGTGGCAGTATTGATGTAGGCACTGTCGGCAGCGACGTGACCCTTCACACCGGCGGTGGCAGCATTAAGGTCGCATCCGCGAAGGGCAAGATTGTGGCCGAGAGTGGCGGCGGCAGTGTCGTGGTCATATCCGGATTGCAGGGAGCGGTGCTTGAGACTGGGGGCGGCAGCATCCACGTGGACCGCTGCGCCGGCCGGGTGAAAGCCAGCACGGGCGGCGGCAGCATTGATCTAGGCGACATCGGCGGTCCCGCGGAGATCGACACCGGCGGCGGCAGCATCCGCCTCGCGTCTGCCAAAGGCGCGGTGCGGGCGGAAACCGGCGGCGGCAGCATCGAGCTGAACGACATCCTTTCGGCTCGCGCCGAGACCGGCTCCGGCGGCATTGTCGCGAGGTTCGTTTCGAGCTCCGGAGAGAGAACCGATTCCGTTCTCGAGACCGCAGCCGGTGACATCGTCGTTTACCTTTCACCCAATCTGAACATTTCCATTCGAGCATCGGTGGATTTGGGGAATGGACATGAAATTCACTCCGATTTTCCCGATATCCGCATCACCACCGAAGGCGGGGATTACGGTCCAAAGACGATCAACGCTGAAGGCAAGTTGAACGGGGGCGGCCCCGTTCTCAAAGTTCATACCACGACCGGGGACATCACTTTCCGGCGCGTGAGTCGATGACGAAATCGGGGGGTACCATGCGCAACTGGATTTTACGGACCTTGTTGATTGCGCCGCTGTTGGGGAGTCTGTGCGCTGCAAAGGGTGCGGCATTCAATGAAGCAGAGCCGTTTGGTTGGTCGAGCGAAGAGTCCCTGGGTGGTGGGTCTTACCTCGGCGTGGACACGCGGGATGTAACCGCGGACCGGCTGGGCACGTTGAAATTGAAAGAAGAAAAGGGCGTGGAGGTCACCATGGTGGACCAGGACGCCCCTGCGGGCAAGGCTGGATTGAAAGAGCGCGACGTCATTCTCACTTTGAATGGCACGGCGGTCGAAAGCGTCGAGCAACTCCGCCGTCTTATCCGCGAAGTGCCCCCGGGACGCGTGATTACGCTTGGACTCAGCCGCGCTGGACAGCCCGTCACAGTCAAAGTGCAGCTCGCCGACCGGAAAAAGGCTTTTGCGTATTCGAATCGGGACGACGGGGACTTCAAGTTCGCCATGCCGACGCTCCCTGTCATTCCCGCGCTTCCGGATCTCGATGTCCCGGTTTCCATTGTGGTCGTGCATTCGTCACGTCGAAGCGGGCTGATGGTGGAGAACCTCACCCCCCAACTCGGCGATTTTCTGGGAGCCAGAAACGGCCAGGGAGTGTTGGTGCGCTCGGTGGAAAAAGGAAGCCGGGCCGAGAAAGCAGGATTCCGCGCCGGCGATGTGATCGTAAAAGTCAATAATGAGCCGATCGCCGACACCGGCGACTTCACTCATTCTTTTCGCTCTGGCAAGAACGGAACCATATCGGTCGGTGTCATTCGCGATAAGAAGGAGCAGACGCTTACCTTGACTTTGCCCGAGCGCAATCAATCCGAGCTCTTCCAGGAGAGCTTTGAAATGCCGGAAATTGACGCCGAAGCTCAAATTGATATGGATACGGTCAAGGAGCAGATGCAGCGAGTAAGGCCACAATTGGAATTCGCCGAGCGGAAAATGAAGCAGATAAAGCCTGAAATCGACCGGGCCACACGGGAATTCTGTGAGCAACAAGGCCAGCTCAAGAAAGACATGCAGCACATGCAGAGAGATCTGCTCCGCGAGCACAGGCACTTGCAGGAAAAGCTGCGCAACGAGTTACGCGGAGAGTGGACCCAACTGTAATCGAAGGCAGCTTGGTCTAATTCTGATGGATTCATTTTCCCGGAGACGCAGCTTGGCTGCGTCTCCATTTTCATGACGACAACTTCTGGAATCGCCCCAAGTTTTTAGCCGATTACTTCCCCGCACGCGTGGCCTGGGAAGATTGCAGCGGCCCGCTGCGCACGCAGTTCCGTCCCGCCTGCTTGGCCACGTACAGGCCGGCGTCGGCGGCCTTCACCAGTTCGTCGCGGGTTCGACCGTGTTCCGGGTACGTTGCTACTCCTGCGCTGATGGTTACCGACCGCGGAACCCCGGGGAACTGCCACGTCTCCGACAACTTACGAAGCTTTTCGGCCACGCCGAAGGCATGTTCGGGCGTGGTCTGCGAGAGCAGAATGGCGAACTCCTCGCCGCCATACCGGCAGACCACATCGATCTTCCGCAGTTGCGCGTGAAACATGGATGAAACCTGGCGAAGCACTTCGTCGCCCAGCAGATGGCCGAATTCGTCGTTGAGCCGCTTGAATTGATCAATGTCAATCATGATCACTGCCATGCCGGTCTCAAAGCGGCGAGCGCGCTCAATCTCCTCGCTGATCCGCAGTTCGAAGAATCTGCGATTGAAGATTCCAGTGAGTCCATCCAGGTACGCCAGTTGTTTCACGCGGTCCACGTAGTGAGCGTTCTGAATGGCAGTCGCACAAATATCGGCCACCGACTCCAGTGGCTGCATATCGCTGGGATTGAATGCGCCCTTCCGGTCGCTATCCAGCACCAGCAGTCCCAGCGTCTGGCCGAATGAGATCAGCGGAATACACATGCGGGCGCCGGATTCAGCATAGAGATTCACATAGTCCGGGGATCCTTGAACATCGTTCTCAATTAACGTCCTGTTGGTCTTGAGGGCCTGTCCAATCAGTCCGCCTGTCGCAGGCACCAGGCCATTGTTTGGGAACCGGGGGGTCAGCGTGCCGTGATTGGCCCGCAAAACGAGATCATCTTCATCCTTCAACAAAACCGTGACCTCCGACACCTGAAAGGCGTGTTGCACCAGCACGCAAACCTTGGTCAGAAGCTCTTTCAAGTCGAGCACGGCGGTGGTCTGCTGAGCGATGGCGTTGATTGCTTCCAGTTGCGAAGCCCGCCTTCGTTCCAGCGAGTACAAGCGCGCGTTCTGCAGGGCCAGCGAGGCCTGGGTTGAAAACAGGGTCAGCAGGTCGGTCGTCTCAGCGTCAAAATGGTCCAGGTTCTCGCTTTGGCAGTCGAGGACGCCAACCACTTCATCACGCACCATCAGCGGAACTGCAAGTTCAGAACGGCTCCTCTCGGCTGAACATATGTAGCGCGAGTCCTTGCTCACATCGGGAGCGTAAATGGGACGTTTGAAACGCGCCGCGGCCCCACTCAGCCCGCTATCGATCGAGAGCCGGATATTTTCATGGCCCGGGTCCCATCCCACCGAGCAACGGGGATAGAGCTCCTGTTTCTCCTTGTCGAGCAGTAGGATGGCGACATTCTGGAGATGGAAATATTCTTGCGCGATCACCAGGATCCGCTGCAGCACCTCATCCAGGTCAAACGTGGACAGGACCGCCTGGCTCGCGTCATAGAGGATGGCGATTTTTTGCATTCGCTGCGGTATTTTCGCCGTTCCACGACCGATTACCGTAGATCACCAAAGTAATGCGGCTCCGCCATTCGGCCGAACCTGTGCAGGCGCCGAAACTTCGGATTATGCTAGGGAAGCAATGAAGTCCTATGTGCTCTATCTCTGGTCGGCGGCGGTACTGCTGATCCTGGGGATTGTCCTGCTGGGAGTGAGATGGAACGGCACCTCTGCCCTTACCGGCGCGTGGCCGCTCAGTAACAGCGAGTTCAAATTTTGCGGCGCTGCAACCGGAGGCTTGGCCCTGGTGGGCGTGCTGGCGCTCGCCCTGGCTTGCATCTCCTTCCTGGTCTCGCTGGTGATGGTGGTAATGGACCGGGTCAGCTCGCTGCGTTGAGCTTACTGCGCCTTCGAGGCCTGCCGCCGCCGCGCCGCCGTCTTCACGATCCCGAGTACCAGCAGGCAAAACCAGAAATCCACGACCATCCCCAGATCCATGCGGCGGGCCACATGGTGGGCCGCAGGCGGAAGGTAGGGAACCACCAGGAAATACACGATGTTCCCCACCACCACTGCAATCAGTGCGTGCACGAAATTGGTCACTGCTGGCTTAGACACCGCCATTCCTCGGGTCGGGTAGACCTCCTGCTAACATTCGTATGAGATGCTTGAACCCGCCACCCCCGTTCAGTTCGTCAAAGGGATTGGGCCGCGTCTTTCTGAAGCGCTCTCTGCCAAGGGCATCAACACCGTAGACGATCTGCTGCATTATCTGCCGTTTCGCTATGAGGACCGGGCCAACCCCAGGGGAATTTCCGAACTCCGCGCCGGCGAGATGGCTACCGTCATTGCCGAGGTCCGCACCTCAGGCCTGTTCCGCACGCGCCGTATGCCGCTATTCCAAATGACGGCAGGCCAGGGAAGGGCACGCCTGAAATGTCTCTGGTTCAATGCGGCCTACCTCAAAGACAAGTTCCAGCCTGGTCAGATGGTCGCCTTGTACGGCAAAGTGGAACGTGACAAGGCGGGGGACCTCCAGATTATTCAGCCGCAATTCGAGATTCTTGGTGATCCCAGCGACGACAGCTCTGCCACGGAAGAAAAAGCAGCGGCCTCGATCGAAGTAGGAAGAATTGTTCCGATTTATGAATCCGCCAGCCAGGGCCGCCTGACCTCAAAATGGTTCCGCCGGGTGATACGTACGGTTCTGGAGAACCTGTCGAAGGACCTTCCCGAGCCCATTCCAGCGGCGATTCGCGGCCGCCTGGGGCTGATCCCTCCGCTGGAGGCGCTTTGGAAGGTACACTGGCCCGATCCCGGCGAGAGCCTGCAAACTCTGCAATCCTTCCGCACGCCTGCGCACATACGGATGATCTTTGAAGAATTGTTTCTCCTCGAGTTGGGACTCGAGTTGAAACGTCGCGAACAGAAAGCGCAGACCGGCATTGCCTTTCGGCTGGATGAACGCGTCCGGGATGCGATCAAGAAAATCTTGCCCTTCCACCCCACGTCCGCCCAAAAACGTGTTCTGAAGGAGATCGCCGCCGACATGGAGAAGCCGGTTCCCATGCGCCGCCTCTTACAAGGGGACGTCGGCTCCGGCAAGACCATCGTAGCCTTCGAAGCCGCTGTCATCGCCATCGAGAACGGGTATCAGGTCGCTTTAATGGCTCCGACAGAAATCCTGGCGCAGCAGCATTATTTTTCGGCGCGCCGCATTCTGGAGAACGCCGGCTATCGCATCGTATTGCTCACGGGATCGCTGGAAGAAGATCGTAAGCGCGAGATCCGACGCCATATTGCACAAGGCAATGCGCAGCTTGTGATCGGTACCCATGCCCTGATTGAGCAGAAAGTGGAATTCGACAAACTGGGATTGGTCGTCGTAGACGAGCAGCATCGTTTTGGCGTCCTGCAGCGGTTCAAGTTGATGAAGAAGTCGGGAGAAGACGGCACCGCTGGCGGGAGTGGCGCGGGCGGCGAGCCAGACGTGCTGGTCATGACAGCGACCCCGATTCCCCGTACCCTGGCGCTCACCCTCTACGGTGATTTGGACCTGAGCGCTCTCGACGAAATGCCGCCGGGAAGAACTCCGATCGTGACCCGCCGAATCAGCGATGAACGCTCCGAGGAAGTCTGGGCCTTTGTGCGCAAGCAGGTCGAGGCTGGACATCAAACCTACGTTGTCTATCCCGTGATCGAAGAGAACGAGGAGACTGAGCTCAAGGCGGCGATGAAGATGTACAAGGAGCTCAGCAACCGTATTTTTCCCGATTTGAAAGTGGGGCTGCTCCATGGGCGCATGGACCCGGACTTGAAAGAGCAGGTTATGCGCATGTTCCAGAAAGGCGAGCTCAACATTCTGGTTTCAACCACGGTAATCGAAGTGGGCGTGGATGTCGCAAATGCCAACGTCATGGTCATCGAGCATGCCGAGCGGTTTGGACTCGCGCAATTACACCAGCTTCGCGGACGCATCGGCCGCGGGGCCGCTAAATCCTTTTGTGTTTTGATGACGGGCGGAAAGATCTCCGAAGAAGGCGAACGCCGCCTCGACGCCATGGTGAAAACCACCGACGGGTTTGCCCTTGCCGAACTGGATCTGGAACTGCGCGGGCCGGGCGAGTTCTTCGGCACCCGCCAGGCGGGCATGCCGAGCTTTCGTGTCGCCAGCCTGGTTCGCGATCGCGATCTGCTCGAGATCGCCAAGCGAGAGGCAGCTTCGGTTTTGGCGGGACCGAACTCGGAAGTGTCCCAGTCAGAAATCAATGCCGCGCTACGCCACATGCGCGCGCGCTGGTCTCGATCCTATGGCCTGGTAGAAGTTGGTTAAGAGATATGCCATGGTGCTGGCTGACCGCACCTGCGGGTTGCAGGATTCCCTCGCCCATCGCGGAAAGCTAACATCGCCCCATCTACCGTGGCATAATCAATTTCCGTGCAATCGCTGGCCAAGGCCGAACTGTACCGCAAGCTGCCCTCCGTAGATGAGTTGCTGCGTAGCAGTGACTTGGCGGCGCTGCTCGCGCAGGAAGGCCAGACCGCGGTCGCGGATGCAGCGCGTACGGTGCTTGCCCGCCTTCGCGACGAGATCGGCGCCGGCAGGCTCGATGAGCGCCAGTTAGAACTTGCAGTTTCCGGCATCGCGACGGCCATCCAGATCCAGTTGCGTCAAGACCTGGGCTTCTCGCTGAAGCCGGTGATCAATGCGACCGGGGTTATCCTGCACACCAATCTCGGCCGCGCTCCCCTAAGCCGTTCCGTTCTCGACCACGTGGTGGAAGCTTCTACGGCGTACTCCAATCTTGAATTCGACGTCGCTTCGGGCGAGCGCGGCAAACGCGATGTGCACGTCGACCGCCTGTTTAAGAAGCTTCTTACGTCGAACGAATCTTCTAATCAAGTTTCCACCATCGTCGTCAACAACAATGCCGCTGCAGTCCTGCTTGCACTTAATTCTCTGGCCGAAGGCGGCGAGGTCATCGTTTCCCGGGGTGAACTAGTCGAAATTGGCGGTTCGTTCCGCATTCCGGATGTGATGACCAAGTCAAATGCGATCTTGCGCGAAGTCGGCACCACGAATCGCACCCGGATTTCAGATTACGAGCGTGCCATCAACGAGAAGACCCGGCTTCTGCTGCGGGTGCATCGTTCCAATTTTGAAATCTCCGGCTTCACCGAGCAGCCCACCACGGATGAACTGGTGGCGCTGGCGCAAAAGAAAAACATTCCGCTCTTGGAGGACCTCGGCAGCGGCGCTTTACTGGATCTTCAGACGGTCGGAATTCATGGTGAGCCTGGTGTTCTCGACAGCCTCCGAGCCGGCGTGGATGTGGTCACCTACAGCGGCGACAAGCTGCTTGGAGGGCCGCAGGCCGGATTGCTCAGCGGGCGCGCCGACCTGATCTCGCGTATGCGTTCCAATTCTCTCTTCCGCGCGCTGCGGGTGGACAAGATGACCTATGCTGCGCTCGAGGCCACTCTGCTCGCGTACGTCAAACGCAGCTATGACGACATCCCCTCGCTGCAGATGATGGGAATGGCTAAACAGGAAATCGGAACTAGAGCTGCTGCGGTTGCGTCTTCGCTTCCAGGCGGCAACTTGCACGTAGATCTGATTGATGGAGAGTCCGTCATCGGCGGTGGCTCCGCGCCTTCCGCCAAGCTGCCAACGCGGCTTCTTGCCATTGCTTCCAGAACCTTGAGTGCCGATGAACTCGCCCGGCGTTTGCGCTCGTTCCGCCCTCCCATCGTTGCCCGGGTAGAACAGGGCCGCGTGCTGCTGGACCTGCGCACGGTTTTCCCTGCCCAGGATGCGACGCTCATCAAAGCGCTCACCCATCTGGCGGGGTAATGTGAGCGTGGCGGGTTCCATTCAAGAATCAAGAATCCACGACCGGCAATCTCTCTATACCATCGGCCATTCCACGCGCACCCTGGAAGAACTCATTGAGGCGCTGCACGCTCACCAGATCAAGGTTCTCGCCGATATCCGGTCGCTTCCCATGTCACGACGGCTGCCGCACTTCAACCGCGAGTCCCTGGAGCGGGAGTTGCCCGCTGAGGGAATCCGCTACGTTTGGTTGAAGGAACTTGGTGGACGCCGGAAGAAGATCCGGGACGATTCTCCGCATATCGCAATCCGCAGCGACAGTTTCCGCAACTATGCCGACCATATGCTGACTCCGGAGTTCGAGCGCGGCATGGACCAACTGCTGGCACTTGCCCGCGAAGCGAGAACGGCCTACATGTGCGCCGAGCGAGTTTACTTCCAGTGCCACCGCATGCTGGTGTCCGATTGGCTGGTGGCGCACGGACACGAAGTTCTGCACATTGACGGGACCGGGCCGGCGCGACCTCACCGGCTGATGTCCGAGGCGCGTATTGTTGATGGTCAGCTCATTTATCGAGGCGATCGCCTGCTGTGAATTGCCAAGCCGTAAACGAAACCTGACAATACTCAAATGATAGTCGGCACGGGAGTGGATATAGCCGAGGTCCCGCGGATCGCTCAATCGATCGAGCGATTTGGCGAGCGCTTTATCCGGCGGATTTTCACCGAAGGCGAGATTCGCTATTGCGATTCGAAGGCCAACCGAGTCGAGCGCTATGCTGCGCGGTTTGCCGCCAAGGAAGCTGCCATGAAAGCTTTGGGGACGGGATGGAACCACGGGGTTCGCTGGCGAGACATCGAGGTGGTTCGAAAGCCGGGAGGCCGCCCTACGATTGTCTTTCACGGAGTGGCAGCCGAATTTGCCGCGCGCCTGCGAACCACCAACATCGCCTTGTCACTGACTCACACCAAGGACCAGGCGTTCGCGCAAGTTATTCTCGAGAGCTGATCTGGTAGACTGTCGCCTCCATTCGCACATCCATGAGCCAGACTGTTGTTCTCAAGGAAGTAAGCACCCAGCACCCAACCAGCGAGCGGAATCTTCTCGCCGGAGTCGCCCTTAGCAGTTTCGCGGCGTTGCTGCTGGAGTTGGGACTGACGCGCGTGTTCTCAGTCGTTCTCTTTTATCACTTCGCGTTCCTCGCGATTTCCATTGCGCTGCTCGGGCTCGGCGCCGGGGGAGTCTTCGCCTATCTGGCGCGCCAACGCCTGGCGTCGCGCTCCACTCGCGATCTGGTCGCGCGGTTTTGCAACATCAACGCGCTGCTCATTCCGGTGGTTCTGACCATCGGGTTGCGCTTGCCCGTTTCTCTGGAATTGTCGAAGGCAAATTTTTTGCGATTGACCGCGATCTACCTCGCCTCAGCGGTGCCTTTTTTTCTGACCGGACTGCAGTTCTCCATTGTCTTTGCCCGGGAGCACGAACGTATTCCCCGCCTCTACGGCGCTGACCTGGGCGGAGGCGCACTTGCCTGCCTCGCGATCGTTCCGCTGCTCAATTTCCTGGGCGGCCCGAATACGCTGCTGTTTGCCGCGCTGGTGAGCGCGGTTGCGGGCTCGGTCTGGGCGGAAGACAGGAAACTCCGCAAGTCATCCTATGGCAGGGTGGCATTGCTTCTGGTTCTTATCGCCCTGAACTACTCGGGCAGACTCCTCGACATTGTTTACGCGAAGGGCGGTTTTCGCGATTCGGCATGGGTCGAATTCGCGCGCTGGAACTCCATTTCTCGCGTGGAGGTGGATCGCCAGGACAACGCGAAAGCGATCGTGATCGATGCCGACGCATCCACCTATCTGATGGCGGCCGATCCCCAACAATGGAACACTCCGGCGTGGAAGAAGCAGCTCATGTCGGCGCCTCCCGCGATCGCAAATCTTCTGCGGCCGCATGGCGAGTACGCGATTATCGGGCCCGGCGGAGGAGTGGACGTGGTGCGCGCGCTCGCCGCCGGCAGTCCCAGCGTCACCGGCATCGAGATCAATCCCATTATCGCCAACACCATCATGCGCGGGCGCTACGCCGACTACACCTATCACCTCTATCAACGGCCCGATGTCCATATTCACGTGACCGATGGCCGGTCGTTCGTGCGCAATGCGAGGCAGCGTTTTGACGTGGTACAGATGACGCTGGTTGACACCTGGGCGTCTACCGCCGCCGGAGCGTTCGCTCTCAGCGAGAACAGTCTCTACACTGTCGAAGCCTTCCAGGAATACCTGGAGCACCTGAATCCCGATGGCTTGGTTGCGATTACGCGCTGGGAATTCAGCGAGCCTCGAGAAGCATTGCGGGTCGTTTCCGTGGCAATGGAAGCCCTGCACCGGCTCGGCGTGGCCGATCCCAGCAGGAACTTCCTCGTGGTATCGGAAGGCGACCTGGATGAAGACGGCATTCCAGTCCTGGTCCTGACCAAGCGCTCACCTTTTACCGCGGCCGAAGAGCAAGCCGTACGGGCCCATCTCGCTGTCTACCCGGCACTGACGGCGCTCTACTTGCCTTCCCAGCCACAGAGCAATCCTTTCTCGCGCCTGATCGCGCAGAATGATCCGGCCGCATTCGCTCGCACCTATACCTACAACGTCGCGCCGGTCACGGATAATGCTCCCTTCTTCTTCTTCACCCTCAAGCTGGGGCAGATTTTCCACCACGACTCTCTGCAGCGCGGCATCGACTGGAAGGTAAACCTGGGGGTCGCGGTTCTCGGCATGGTTCTGGTCATCTCGATCGTGGCGGTGCTGGGCTTTCTGGTGATTCCGTTGCTGGCGGGCGGAGAACGGGAACATCGGCCGATACGCCTGCTCTACTTCTTCGCTGTCGGGATCGGCTACATCCTGGTAGAGATCGCTTTCATTCAGCGGTTCGTGCTGTTCCTCGGACATCCCACCTATGCGCTAACCGTCGTGGTGTTCTTGCTACTGCTTTCGAGCGGGGCGGGCAGCCTGGTATCCAAACGCTGGCTCTCGAACTCGCGGTTGTCGTGGCTCCCCCTGGTCGCAATCATCGCAGCAGTGCTGATCTACGTATTCGAGCTTCCGCAAGCATTGGACCTGCTTATCGGGGTTTCGTTCCCCATGAAGCTGATCATCTGCGGGCTGATGCTGATTCCGCTCGGCTTTGCCATGGGGATGCCGTTTCCCACCGGCCTGCGCGCATTGGCGCGCGGCCCCGCGGCATCGGTCCAATCCAACGCCATCGAGTGGGCATGGGCCATGAATGCAGCATCAAGCGTGCTCGGCTCGGTCCTGGCCATGGTGATTGCAATCCGTTTCGGCTTGAATGCAACCCTGGCCTGCGGCGCGCTTGCCTATGCAGTTGCCTTTCTCGTGACTCCCACTCTCACCCCGAGCCACCGCTGACGTGAAGCACACCTTAAGCTCTGTTATGATGCTGCCACGTCCGACGGGATAGGAATTGCGGAGGATGCTGATACCAAGTCGGAGTATGCGTGCCTAGCCAGAAACAGTTGAAGTGGTCTCAACTGAAAGTGGGCCTGACTGTACTGGTGGCCTCCATCACGCTCGCCGTTCTCATCTTCCTGATGAGTGGCACTGGCGGCTTATTCACCAAGAAAATCACAGTCAAATCTTTCTTCGACAATGCCGGCGGACTCCGGGTCGGCGCTCCGGTACGCCTGAATGGCGTGGATATTGGGAACGTAGCGCAGATCCGCGTCGTCCCCAACCCGGACAAGAAACTCACGCCCGTGGAAGTGACTTTGAAGGTGAGCAGCAAATATCTGTTCGGACTGCACACCGATTCGGTCACCACCCTTTCCACCGCCGGGGTTCTGGGCGAGACCTACATTGACATTGATAGCTCGCAGGCGAACGGGCCGCCGGTGAAAGACGGCGACGTGCTGCCGATCCGGGACCATCCCGACATTCAGGATGTTGTCCGGGCCAGCCAGGGCACGCTGCAGAACTTGGACGCGCTGCTGAAGCGCATGGACCGCATCATCGCCTTTGTGGAGAGCGGGCAGGGGTCGGTCGGCAAGCTGATCTACGATCCAACACTCTACAATCGCCTGTCCTCCACCGTAAGTGAGTTCCAGGGACTGGTCAACCAGGTCAGCCAGGGTAATGGCACCATCGGAAAACTGATTTCGGATGATGAACTCTATCGCAAGGCGAATGCCACGGTAGACAAGATCAACGTAATCATCGACGATTTGAACAGCGGCAAAGGTACGGCCGGAAAGTTCCTGAAGGACCCGGGTCTTTATAATCAAGCCAACGAAACCGTGGCCAACGTGAAGCAATTGACCGCCGACATCAATGCCGGCAAGGGCGCCATTGGTAAGCTGGCGAAGGACCAGGAATTCGCCGACAAGCTGCAGAACACGATGAACAAGCTGTCCGCACTGACCGACCGTTTGGAGGCCGGTGAGGGTTCCCTCGGCAGGCTGTTCCGCGATCCTTCGGTGTACAACAACACCGATCAGCTTCTGCTCGAAACCCGCCAGCTGATCAAGAGCATTCGTGAAAATCCCAAGCGCTACCTGACCATCAAACTGCGCGTGTTCTAGCCTGGCTAGTGCTCCCCGATCCCGAATACTGCGCCCAGCAACAGCATCAGCAGCACGCCGAAGGAAATGGCGCTGTAACGCCAGTCTTTTTCATGGGTGAACAGGATAAAGGAAGTGAAGACCCGCACCAGCGGTGTGATCAGCATGACCTCGACGCCAATGATCTCGATCCGGCGGGACACGACGGAATGGTCAAAAATCCCGCCCACCACCCCGGCCAGCATAATCGCAAACCCGGCGAAGGCTCCGATCCGGAGTACGCGAGCGACCGCTTTGTCGAACCCGGGTTCTCGGATGACGGTCATGCGTGCAGAGTGCCCCAAAGGTGGAGTGCCAGGTGTCCCGATAAATAGAGCATGATCACCACCAGCAGATAAATCAGGTACTTGGAATGAATGCGCGGAGACAGCTTGGCTCCGATCAGCGAGCCGACGAACACCCCCACGGCGAGCGGAGCGGCAACTGCCGTGTTGATGTCTCCACGGCGAAAGTACACAAATGCGCTCGCCGCGGCGGTCACTCCAATCATGAAATTGGAAGTGGCTGTTGCTACCATGAGCGGCACATCCATGAACAGATACATCACCGGCACTTTGATCGGGCCGCCCCCAATTCCCAGCAGTCCCGATAACCCTCCGGCCACCAGCGAAGCTCCCAACCCAAGCGGGTAGCGTCGCGGGGTGTAGTCCGGGATCTCTGCCGCAGCCTGCAACAGGGCCGGCGAACTCTCATCTCCAACATCATCGTCCCTGCGGCGCAGAAGTGATATCGCGCCCCACAGAAGAAACGCTGCGAACAAGCCCTCGAGCGCCGAGCGGTTCAGATATGCCACGACGTAGGCGGTGATGCTTGCACCCAGGGCTGTGGCCAGTTCCAGAGTCATTCCCAACCGGATGTCGGTGGTGTGTCGCTGCAGGTGTACAGAAGAACTGGCTGCCGACGTTGTGATCACCGCAACCAGGCTTGTTCCGATGGCCTCGCGAATGGGAATGCCGAAATGAAGCGCGAGGATCGGGGTAATAATGATCCCGCCTCCGATTCCGGCCAGCGCCCCCACCAAGCCTGCGAAAAAACCAAGGAGGATCAGGAGAACGCTGGTCAAGCCGTCCTCCGCGAGCCGATTGCCGTATTCGGCAGGAATGAGTCGTTCGGGTTGGCCGTCAAGTGTTAGACGATCCTCGCATTTGAGGATGTAGCTTCTGCTTGTTCATGGGCATGGTAGCTGGACCGGACCATGGGACCGGACTCGACGTGAGCGAATCCAAACCGCAGGGCTTGCGCTTTGAGATATTGAAATTCGTCGGGAGTGTAGAAGCGTGCGATGGGCAGATGGTCCTTCGAGGGCCGCAGATATTGCCCGACCGTGAGGATATCCACGCCTCGCGACCCCAGATCGCGAAAGACCTCGATCAACTCAGCGGATTCTTCTCCCAATCCCACCATCACGCCAGACTTCGTCACCATGCCGGGGGAGATTTCTTTGGCTCGCTCCAATAGCCGCAGTGTGCGCTCGTAGCGGGCGCCGGAACGTACCGCCCGGTACAAGCGCGGCACCGTCTCGGTGTTGTGGTTCAGCACGTCCGGATTCGCGTCGAGCACGATACGCAGCGCTTCTTCGTTGCCCTGAAAATCGGGGATGAGAACTTCGACGCGACAATCGGAGGTCAATGCCCGGATTTCGCGGATGGTCTCGGCGAAGATGCGCGCGCCCCCGACATTGTCGTCGTCGCGATTTACGCTGGTCACGACGGCATGCTTCAATCCCAGGGTTGCGACCGCTTCCGCAACTCGCTTTGGTTCTTCCCAATCAATTGCAAGCGGCTTTCCCTTGGGGACGGCACAAAAACCGCAGCGCCGCGTGCAGATGTCCCCGAGCAGCATGAATGTAGCAGTCTTATGGTTCCAGCACTCTCCGATGTTGGGGCACTGGGCCGACTCGCAAACCGTGTGCAATCCAAGGCCGCGCGCCAGTTTCTTCAGGTTGTGAAAATTCTCGCCGACCGGGGCCTTCGCCCGCAGCCACTCTGGCTTGGGCTCTCGCACGGGCCTTTGCAACTCGATCTGGATCAGTTGGGAAGCGCCTGCCATGAACTATCAATTTTACACGGCATGCAAGAATCGGGGTAGGAAGGGTGAGGAGCCGCGTCGCGGCTCCTCGAAGATCACTAGCTGGCTTTGCGATTCAAGTCGCGGTCTAAGTCATCGCGCTCCTGCTGCTCGTTCAGGCGGTTCCACTCATCCACCTGACGTTGGGCTTCGTCTTTTGCAATCCCATACCGTTCCTGGACCTTCCCCACGAGTTGGTCCTTGTTACCTTCGATCACGGTGAGATCGTCGTCGGTCAGCTTGCCCCACTTTTCCTTCACTGCGCCCTTCATCTGCTTCCACTTGCCTTCTGCGCGATCAGTATTCATGCCACTCTCCTTTGATAGAAAGATCAGGCCAACATTCGCAGACCGAATACGCCGGCCTCACGAGTATGCTGTTTCACCCTAACGTGTGCAGGGCAGCGGAGCTATACAGGGATCACCTGAAAGACCGCGTGATGAACCTAGGGTTCTGGATCAGAACTATGGCGGGAAAGCGGAGTGGCTGATTGCGATCAGTTCTCGAGATAGGCGTCGATCCACTCTTTAATTCGCTGGCGGCGCTCGTCATGCGGATCGAAACGGATTCCGAAGGTCTTGCTCGCGGGCTTTTTCCAGGTCACATTGCCGCGCACCCAGATCCTGGGCAAGGTGAGTAGCGCAAACGATACTTCGACCATCTGGCCACTGGAGACCTCGTCGTGGGCTTTCATTGACATGCCACCCGAGCTGAGTTCGTGACTGGTGGCGGTGAATTTACGATTGTCGCCGGTGGTGACCGAAACCTCGGTGATGACCGGAATACGGACGTATCGCCGGAACTCATGAAGCACCAGCATCTGGGTGGCGCGCACCAGCTTGAGGGCGGCCGGACGCTCCAAAGGCTCGTTGAAAACGGCGTTCACTCCGTACTTGGAAAACTTCATTGCGTCCTGAACGCTGCCTCCCAGGCCGTAGATCACCATGCGGCTATTGGAAGGTGAAGTCCGGGCCGCGTCCATGACCACTTCGGCGCCGGGAACTAACCGCAGCACGCAAGCCTCGAACTTTTCGGTCTTCAGCCGCTCGACCATATCGCCCGTCATGGGCACCGTTTCAATGCCAAACTGGCGGAAGCAATCCGACAAAACTGATCGGGAGTTTTCTTTGAGATCTACCAGAGCTGCCCGTGCGGCAACCTTTCTGGAAGAGGGGATGGGCGCGAGTACCGTGCCGAGAGCTTTGTCCATGAGCGGGGCCGTTTCTGCCTTGAAACTCCATTCTGGCGCGGCTCAGCCGACTTGGCAAAGGTGCAGAAGTTCAATACTGGAGTACAGAAGTACCATTACCCCGGATGCACCGCGGAGTACGCGTAAGTGCTTGCAAACAGGGTCGGTTTAAGGCTACTCGGTCCAGCGCCGGAACAGCAGGGCTCCGTTGGTGCCGCCGAAACCAAAAGAATTGGACATGGCGTAGTTGAAGCTGGCGGTTCTGGCCTGGTTCGGCACGAAGTCCATCTCTCCGGTATCCGGATCCTGGTTCTCCAGGTTAATGGTGGGAGGAATGATCTGGTCGCGCAGCGCAAGCACCGTAATGCCTGCTTCCAGTCCGCCGGCGCCGCCCAGCAAGTGGCCGGTCATCGATTTTGTGGAGCTTACCGGGACGCTGTGCCCGTGAAAGAAGCTTCGGATCGCATGCGCTTCCAGGGTATCGCCGATAGGCGTGGAAGTGCCATGGGCATTGACGTATCCGACGTCTTCCGGTTTCAGCCCGGCGTCTTTCACCGCGTTCTGCATGACCCGGTAGCCGCCCTCGTGCTCCGGCGCAGGCTGCGTGATGTGGTAGGCATCGCCGCTCATTCCGTACCCGACGATCTCGCCCACAATGGGGGCGCCGCGCCTGCGTGCGTGCTCCAGTTCTTCCAGGATCAGGATGCCTGCACCTTCCCCGATCACGAAGCCGTCGCGCTGCGAGTCCCAGGGGCGGCTTGCCTTTTCGGGCTCATCATTACGCGTGGAAAGAGCGCGCATGGACGCGAATCCCCCGACTCCCATGGGAGTGATTGCGGCCTCAGTGCCGCCGGCGATCATCACGTCGGCATCGCCGTGCTGGATGATCCGGAACGAGTCTCCAACGGAGTGAGCGCTGGTCGTGCACGCCGTCGCCGTGGCTTCGTTCGGACCTTTCGCCCCGTACCGCATCGAGACATGTCCAGCCGCCAGGTTGATGATGGCGGCCGGTATGAAAAATGGCGAGATCTTGCGTGGCCCCCCGTTGATCAGGTTCGAGTGCTCGCGTTCGATGATGTCGAACCCGCCGATACCCGAGCCAATGTGCACCCCGACCCGCTCCGCATTCTCGGGAGTAATTTGCAGGCCGGATGCCTTCATCGCTTCGTCGCTGGCCGCGACCGCGAGGTGGATGAAGCGGCCCATCTTCTTCAACTCTTTTTTCTCGATGAAGTTCAGGGGGTCGAAATTCTTTACCTCAGCCGCAATCTGGCAGGAGAACTGCGTCGTATCGAAGGACGTGATGCGCGCGATCCCGCTCTTCCCGGCCAGGAGGTTCTTCCACACTTCCGCTGTGCTGTTGCCCACTCCGCAGATCAGGCCGATTCCCGAAATGACGACCCGACGTCCCAACTACTTCCCGCCTTTCGAATGCTTACCGATGTAATCAATGGCGTCCTGCACGGTGCGAATCTTCTCCGCGTCCTCATCCGGGATCTCGATTTCAAACGCCTCTTCGAAAGCCATCACCAATTCCACCGTGTCCAGGGAATCCGCGCCCAGATCGTCCACGAACGAAGCATTCGACGTCACCTCGCCCTCGTCCACTCCCAGTTGCTCTACGATGATCTGCTTTACCTTCTCATCAACGGCTGCCATTCCTTCACCTCGCTGGCCCGCACCTGCGGGCAGATTGTCCCCAATTTCGATAGAAAAGCTGACTCTACTTGCTTACTTTGGAGTGTTTCTCGATGTAGTCGATAGCGTCCTGCACGGTGCGAATCTTCTCCGCATCCTCGTCGGGAATTTCGATTTCAAAAGCCTCTTCCAGCGCCATGACCAGTTCCACGGTGTCTAAAGAGTCGGCTCCCAGATCGTCGACGAACGCCGCACTCGGCGTAACTTCTCCCTCATCGACACCCAGTTGCTCCGAGACGATCTGCTTTACCTTTTCGGTAGTTTCTTTCATCTTGTCTCCTTCAGCCATACACCTGCGACTCCCGCGTGAATAAGGGAACGAGTAGTGTAATGGCTCAAACGAATTAGTGTAAAGGAAGCGCCTTGCCTTGTTCGAATACACCGATGCTGCTGGTTGTTGAGGTCGTTTTCAATCCTAACCGCCTCGCCGAGGCCGGTCAAACACACAGCGCAAGGATCCCATTCCTGCAAACTGGATCGCTTGCCAGCTGCGCTGGCACGGACAGCCGAGGGCTGTCCCCTACAAGATTTCGTGTTTGAGTCATCGAGACATTAGCCTCAGGAGACTACTTGCTGTACTGGTCGCGCAGTCGCGTCTGCTTGCTGGTCATGGGAATGGCGCGTCCCTGGATGTAGACCTGCTTCACGTCGGTCTTCACATCCAGCGGGTCTCCGTTCGCGACGACAACGTTGGCTGTCTTCCCGACATCGAGAGAGCCGAGTTTATCGGCCACTCCCCAGATCTCCGCGGGATTGAGGGTCACGGCCTTGAGCGCTTCGTCGTAGGGCAGCCCAAAAGCCGTGGCGAATCCCGCTTCGTACGGCAGATTGCGCGCATTGTGCGAGTCATAGGAGGCAAACGCGATCTTGATCCCACGTTTCGTCAACTCTCCGGGCAAACTGTAGATAGCGTCATAACGCTGTTCCGGTTTTGGCGGCTCATAAATCGGCCCCACGATAACAGGGACTTTCAGCGTTGCCACGTAGTCCAGCACGGGGCGTGAGTAGGTGATGTGGTTTAACACGAACTTGAGATTGAATTCGCGGGCCAGGCCGACCGCCGTTTCCAGGTCGCTCGGACTTTCCGCGGCCAGCACGATCGTCTTCGTGCCTTGCAGGTAAGGCAGCAGCGCCTCAGCCTTCAGGTCCCGCTTGGGCGGAGATGGCGGCTCCTTTTTTGCCCCAGCTTTGTCCGTCCCGGCGCCTGCATCCGCTTTCTTTTTCTCGTAGTCGGTCAATTGCTGCTGGTAATTCTGCGCATCGAGAAAACTCTGGCGAAGTTGAGCGGCCAGTCCCATGCGGGTGGACGGGAACTTGCGCTTCTCGAAGCTCTCGTTTCGCCGCTGTTCTCCCGTGAAGTTCAACGGCATCGCGATGTCGCGGATCTGCAGCATCTCCTGGGCATCTTTTCCATCGAGCTGGATAAAAGAGTCCTGTCCCGGCAAAGTATCGCGACTGTCAGGAGCGACGACGGCGTTCGTGATGCCATTCAGCCGGGTAACCGGAATCAGTTCCGTCTCGGCATGAAAGGCGTCGTAAACATGCATGTGGGGCATGATCTCGTCGCTGGTCTCGATCATGTCATTGGTGCTCTGCTCAGCGGAGATCTCCGTAAGCCCAAGCTGGGTTTCGGAGTCGATCAGCCCGGGATAGACTGTCATTCCCGTAACATCCACCACGTGCGCCCCGCCGGGTACCTTCACCGACGCCGCGGTACCAACCGCGGTGATCTTTCCATCGGTCATCACCAACACGCCGTTCTCAATCGTGCCGTGCGTGATGGTGAGCAGCTTGCCACCCTTCAAAACGACGGTGTCCGCGAACAGGGAAGAGCACAAGAACAGAAAGATCAATAAACCAGCACCGCCAGCAGACTTGCGCATTATTCCCCTCCCTTGAAATGCGGCATTCCATACCCCGGCAATGAGCGATCAAAGTAGACGTCGCCGTCAATGAAAACCTTCTCCGGCACACCATAACTCGACAACGGGTAGCCGTCCCAGATCACCAGGTCGGCATCCTTGCCGACGTCGATGGAGCCGACGCGATCGTCAACCCCGATGATCCAGGCGGGATTGATGGTGATCATCTTCAGCGCTTCGTCCTCGGTGGCGCCGCCATAACGTATGGTCTTCGCCGCTTCCTGGTTGAGACGGCGGGTGAAGTCTTCGGAATCGCTCTTGATGGCCACGCGCACACCTTTGCGCATCGAAATCACCGCATTCCAGGGGATCGCATCCCAGGCTTCGTGCTTGTATCCCCACCAGTCGGCGAAGGTAGCGATGCCAACGCCCTCCGCGGCCACCTTGTCGGCAACTTTGTAGGTTTCGAGCGCGTGATGGAAGGCCCGCACCTTGTATCCGAATTCCTTGGCGATGGCCATCTCGGTGAGCAATTCATCCGCTCGGTAGCAGTGGATCTGCACCAGCAGCTTGCCTCGCAAGACGTCGGCCAGCGCTTCCATCTTCAGGTCGCGCTTGGGCGTCTTTGCGTTCTTGTCTCCGTTCTTCACCTTCGCGTTGTAGTCGTCCCAGTCCCGCATGTATTCCTGGGCTTGCACCAGCGCCTCGCGCTGGACCTCGAAGTTGCCCATGCGGGTGGACGGCAACTGGTCACGGCCGCCATAGACGCGCTTCGGGTTCTCGCCACTGGCAAACTTGATCGACCGCGGCGCGCCAGGAAACAGCATGGCGTCACGGTTTTCCCCGTACTTATGCTTGATCACAATGGCCTGGCCGCCAATCATGTTTGCGGACCCGTGCAGCAGCAGCGACGTGGTCACTCCACCGGCCAGCGCGCGGTAAATCGCCTTGTCCTGATAGTCGAAGGCGTCGATCATCATCATCTGCGGAGTGACCGGACTGGTGGCCTCGTTTACGTCGTCGTCGAGAGCAATGTGAGAGTGGGAATCGATGATGCCCGGCGTCAGGTATTTCCCGCCGGCATCGATCACCGTGGCACTGGCGGGCGCATTCACGTTCTCGCCGACGGCCGCGATCTTGCCGTCTTTCACATACACGCTGCCATTTTGGATTTTGCCGTGGGTCACGGTCATCACGATCGCGTTCTTGATCACGATGTCGTTGTGAGCGGCCGCCGCAGGCTGCTCGGCGGAAGCCAGGCCCGGCAGCAAAGCTGCGAGCACAAGGAAGACACGTATCGCGCTACGATTCATTTCGCTGGATCCCTTCTGAAAACTCAGGACTGGGGATTTTAGGTGCGATCAAACTCCGTAGTCAACGAAACACTGCGAATGGGGCACAGAGTATGATGTCTGTCGACCATGAGCCAGAGAATTCAGGACGTGAAACATTTGTTATTGTTAGTGGCATTCCTTGTTGGCCCGGCAGTTTGGGCCTCGGACTGCCCGTCGAAGCAGGCCAGGGACGGCGAGACGCTGCTCCAGATCGAACAGTCCTGGGCCAAGGCGTTGCAGGAGAAAAATGCCGGAGCAGTGGCCTGCATTGTGGGCGACGACTTCGAGGATGCTGGAACCGACGGCCAAGTCCAGAATCGCGACGAACTCCTGGCCCACATCCCGCAGCGGAGGGCCGGCAGCAATGTTTTGAGCGATATGCATGCTCACATCTACGGCGACGCCGGATATGTTCGCGGACTGAATACGGTAAAGGATGCGGACGGCAAGACCGTGGCCCAGGTTCGATTCACAGACATCTTTGTCTACCGGAACGGAGTCTGGAAGGCTGTGGCTGGACACGAGACGCTTCTCAGCCCTGCAGGCAAGTAGCGACCGGAGAGTTCTCATTCGAGCCGTTGTCCAACGCGTCAGCCGTGCCCGGGTGTCGGTGGCGGGCGAGATGGCAGGAGAAATCGCCGATGGGTTGCTCGTTTTTCTCGGCGTAGGCCAGAGCGATAGCGAGGCCGATGCCGAGTACCTCGCCGAGAAGATCGTCGGCCTTCGCGTCTTCGACGATGAGGACGGCAAGATGAATCTCGACCTTCGCCAGCGCAAGGGCGCGGTGCTGGTGGTTTCGCAGTTCACGCTCTACGGAGACGTCCGTCGCGGCAAGAGGCCGTCGTTCGATGACGCCGCTCCTCCGCCGCGTGCACGGGAACTCTACGAACATTTCGTCATGTGGGTACGCGATGCAGGCCTGCGCTGCGAGACCGGCCGGTTCCAGGAGATGATGCAGGTCGAACTGGTGAACGAGGGCCCGGTCACGATCCTGCTCGACTCGCAAAAGAAGTTCTGATTCAGAACATCCGGGGCTGGGTCTGCTGTTCGATGTACTTCCGGCTGTCGAACTTCTTTGCCGCGCTGGCTGCGGACATATAGCGGATCTGTCCGAAGATCGGGCGCTCAAACCAGGGACGGTCGAACTTGCCGACAATCGACCACGCGATCCCGGCGTATCCATTAGGGTCGCGGCCATCCAGGAAGTAGCGGTCGTTCAGATCAACCGCGATGCGGTGAGCTTCGCCTGGCGTGCGGCTCCATTCCAGAATCTTCTTCGCCCAGTACATACGCATGTAGTTGTGCATCCAGCCCTCGTTGACCATCTGCATCTGGGCGGCATTCCAGAGATCATCGTGGGTCTCCGCGGACTCCAGTTGCCTTTGGGTGTAAATCACCGGCCGTGGATCCTTGGCGTGTTGCGAGAGCGTTCGATGGGCCCAGCCCTCTCCGCATTCGAACGAATCGTAGGTTGGATTAAAAGTCACAAGATTGATCGCCAACTCGCGCCAGACCAGCAACTCGCCGATGAATGAGTCTTTGTCAGATTTCGGCGCCTCCGCTTTTTGTACCGCGAGTGCGACGGTGATCGGCGATATGTGTCCGAAGTGCAGATACGGCGACAGGCGGCTGGTACCGTCGAGTTCCGGATGGTTGCGGCGGTTGTCGTAATTCTGGAGCTTGTGCTCGGTGAACTGCCGCAGCAGCCGCATCGCCTCTTTCTGACCGCCTTTGAAGCTGTGTACCGCGCCTAGCGAGCGGTCGAGTTCCCAATCATTGGTGACATCGAACCCTGCGTGCAAGCTCTGCAGCTTTGCAGGCCGCTTCCATTTCACTTTCGCATGAGTGTTTTTCGGAGGCACAAGAAATTCGCCAAGCTTCGCCTCCAGCCTTCGTCGCGCATGAAAGGCTGCGTATTGCTCTTTCTCCAGCAATTTCGACGGCACGATAACGTCGGAATCGACGGTCCACAGCGGCACCTTCAACTTCTTAGCGGCAATCTCACGCCAGTGCTCCGGTTCGCGCATGGGATTCTCATCCCCAATCACCAGCGCTGGACGAACCTCGTCGCAAAATTTCAAGAGGCTGTGGTCGGGGTAGCGGCGTAGCACAAGCCCTATATTTCGTTTTTGCAAAGCCTCGGCTATGTCCGGAATTCCATCCGCGAGGAAGGTGTAATGCCGCAAGTTCGCATGGGGATAGAACGGGACGGGAGCGAAGAAGACAACGCATGGCTTGTGCAGAGCATTGGCGGCCTCGACCGCAACATCCAGCGCGGGATTGTCCAGTCCGCGCTGCGAGCGCTGCATCCAGTAGACGACGCAAGAGCCGTCGGGATCAGGTGTGCCGCCACGGCGTACGCGAACCCTTGCACTATCGGTGACTCGAGTGATGACATTCATGCGAGTTTGAGGGATTGCCGGGCAAGGGCTGGAACGTTCACGCTAGCTGACCGCAATATCCGCAATCCGCACAGCATCCGCACACGCCTTCACATCATGCGTGCGAATAATATGCGCGCCTTTCAGTACCGCCGCCGTCTCGGCAGCCAGCGTTCCATAAAGACGTTCGCCGACGTCCACATCCTTCCCGTTCTTCGCCAGTGCGCGCCCTATGAACGATTTTCTCGAAACTCCGACCAGGAGCGGGCAGCGCAGCTGGTGGAATTCTTCAAACCTTTTCAGCAGGGGATAATTTTGCTCAAAACTTTTCCCGAAGCCGAAACCCGGATCCAGAACGATGCGCTCCCGCTTCATGCCTGACATGAGGGCATCATCAAGCCATTCCCGCAACTCTCGCTTGACCAGCATCGCCGGGTCCGAGATTGGGGGCAGGGTGCGCCACTCTTCGGGCTTCCCGCGCATGTGCATCAGCACGGCTCCGCACTTCAGTTCAGCAAGCAGCTTCCGCATCTTGGGATCCCAACGGAAGCCGCTGACATCGTTCACGATTTCGGCCCCGGCCCGAACCGCTTCCCGGGCGACATTTGCCTTGTACGTGTCTACCGAAATCGTGGCTTGCGGGCTTTTCTTCTTCAACTCGGAAATGACCGGCAGGACTCGGCGCAATTCCTCATTCTCGTCCACCGCGGTCTTCTCTCCCGCCTTCCCGGAACTCTGCTCCGGTATCACCCTGGCGCCCGGCCGAGTGGATTCTCCGCCAACATCGATGATGTCGGCGCCATCGGCAATCAATTGCAGCGCGTGTTCCACGGCCTTTGCCGGATCGGAATAAAGGTCGGCGTCTGAAAACGAGTCTGGTGTGACATTTACGACGCCCATGATGAGGGTGCGCTTGCCCAGTTGGATGGAGCGGCTGCCGAGGTTCCAGTCAAAGACCGGTCGCATGCGGGCGATTTTAAACTACTCACACTGCAGTGATTGCGATCACAGCACCTGCGATTGCCGGTGCTAGAATTGAGGCACATTCATGCAGCGAAAGCGCGCGCATCTCGTGCTCCTGTTGTGCCTGGTGCTGGCGGGCCAAGTCCATGCCGCCAAGCTGAAGCCACTGGAGAAGCGCATTGCTTCCATCCTGGCCCAGCCCGATTTGAATCGCGGCTTCTGGGGCATCGAAGTTGTCTCCGTGACAACCGGCAAAGTTCTCTACGCGCAAAACAGCGATAAGCTGTTCACCCCGGCATCGAACACGAAGCTCTTCACCACGGCCGCGGCGCTCGCGCTGGTCGGCCCGGATTACACCTTCCGGACCACGGTTGAAACCACTGGAGCGCTCGACAAGTATGGCCGCCTGAATGGCGACCTGCTGCTGATTGGCCGCGGCGACCCGAACCTCTCCGGACGCGAACTGCCCTACGCGCTGCGCACCGAGCGCAACGACCATCCCATCCAGGTGCTCGAGCGACTTGCCGACAGCCTGGTGCAAAAAGGGCTCAAGTACGTCGACGGTGACGTGGTGGCCGACGACTCCTACTTCGCCTTCGAGCGCTACGGCGAAGGCTGGAGCCAGGACGACCTGGTATGGGCCGACGGCGCTCCCGTTTCCGCCCTGACCATCAACGACAACGTGATCTTCGTCAAGGTGCTTCCCGGCGACCGCGCCGGGGAACGCGCCTTTATCAACATCACGCCGTTCGCCTCGTATCACCAGGTGGACAACCGCATCGTTACCACTCCCTCGGGCACCGCTCGCGACATCCACATCAACCGCGAGCCCGGCTCCACGCTGCTCACCCTTTGGGGCAGCCTGCCGGTAGACGATCCGGGTGCGACCGAGGCGCTGGCCATCGAGGATCCGGCGCAGTTTGCGGCAGCTCTGTTTACCCAGTTGCTCGAGAGCCGTGGTATCCAGGTTTACGGAAAGCAGCGCGCGCGCCACACCGAACTGGCCAGTCTCTCGACCTTCAGTGTGACTGCGAGTGCGGCAGCCCGCGGCGGCGATGATCGCCAGCATCCTGTGACCTCTCAGAACCTGGTGCTCGCCAGCTATCAATCCAAGCCCCTGTTGCAGGATCTTACGGTCATCAACAAGGTGAGCCAGAATTTGCACGCCGAGATCCTGCTGCGCCTGCTGGGCCGTGAGAAGGGAAGCGCCGGCACCGTAGAGGGCGGACTGGAAGTGCTGCGCGGTTTCCTCAACAAAGCAGGCGTGCCCAGCGATCAATACGTTTTCTACGATGGATCAGGACTGTCCCGGCAGAACCTGGTGACGCCGCATGCGATCGTGCAGTTGCTGCAGTATTCCGCCGCGCAACCGTGGGGCAAGAGTCTGCGCGACACCTTGCCCGTGGGCGGCATCGACGGCTCGCTTGCCGATCGCTACAAGAACACTTCAGCATTCGGGAAGGTCTGGGCCAAGACCGGGGCCTTGGGCGGAGTGAAAACTCTTTCAGGATATGCCACCACGCGCAGCGGGGACCAGGTTGCGTTTTCCATTCTCTCCAACAACTCCAACGTCCTGCCTAAACGTGTGAACGAGACGATCGACAGCATTGTCGAAGCGATCGTTGAGGATGCCAGGAAGTAGTTCAACCGAGCAAAATTGAAATCGTGCTGGAACGGTCGCAGGAAGAATACTTTCGTGCGGTCACACCCAGGCTTGCGCCGCCGCCAAAAATTCCCGGATGGGTGCGGTAGAGGCCATCCTCATAGTGCGCCCGAACCTGTTGGCCTTGAAAGATCTGCGGGAATTCTACTTCTTCTCGCGATCCGGAGCACAAGTAAAGCGAAAGCAAGTCGCAAAATTGCAGCACGTCCACAAGGATCTGAATCTCTTGCCCGGAACGGCCCTGGGCCGCCGTGAGCCGTGATTCGCGTTGCTTCTCCGCGCGCAGGAAATCATCCACCAGGGCGATGTCGGAGGCGGCATCGGCAGACAGGCGCAAGCGGAATTCGCCCAGCCGCCGGAAATGAGAGCTCACCAGCAGGCTACCGATCGCGCTACTCTCCTCCGCGCGGTTGATGGAAATTCTCCAGGCTTTCAGGAAATCCGCCGGCTGGAAATCCAGGAATGAAAGCGGTCGGCCGGCGCGGGAGAGCGGCATGCGGTCGAACTCCGCCCAGCCCTCATCGTGAAGCCGGATCGCCTCCAGGATTTCAGGGTCCAGCGAAGGAATATTTTCCCAGCTTATCCGCGCCGCGAGATCGCCTGCCAGGCTGGCGTGATCGGGTTGTGAGATCAACCACCAATCCCGGCTGGAACATTTCTGTGTGCGCTCTACCGCCTCCCACGCGGGTCCGGGCTGCCGGTTCGGGGTTTGCACATCGAGAGGTCGCAACACCATCTAGGGCCTGCCCGGTATCTGGCGAACTTTTCTCTGCCGCCTCGCGCCGGCGCCGGCGGGCCCGGTCCCGGTTGGAGGCTTGCGCATTCCATCCAGCAGTTCTTTTAGGACCACCGCATTGTTGTGCTTCGTGTCCTGCGAGGCAAACACCAGGGTCAGGCGTTTGCGGCTTCCCGCCAGGCGATAGAGGCGGTCCAGGTCCTCGGCGGCCTCGGGACGCGAAAGCTCCTTGAGATACTTCTTGCGAAAGGCCAGCCACGCTTCCGGGCGCGCATGAAACCATTTGCGCAACTCCTCTGAAGGAGCAAGGTTCTTCAACCACGCCTCCAGGGCGGCCGAAGTCTTGCTCAAACCTCGAGGCCACAAACGGTCGATCAGGATGCGGGCGCCGTCCGCGCGCGCAGGTTTCTCGTACACGCGTTTTACTGTGACCGGCATGAGATGCTCTATTATTGTACGTCGCGGCGGCAGACGGCATTCTCAACCATGGCAATGGAAGACCTACTCTCAATCTCTCGCGGGACTCTCGCCAGGATCGTTCTGGGAGTGGCGGTTTCTGCTCAACTTCTGCTATCGGGCTGCGACGTGGAACGCAGGAAGAGTGATGCGGAACTGGGGCTGAATCCTCAGCAGGCCGAGGGCCGCAAAGTTTATGATTATTATTGCGACCGCTGCCACGAGCCCTACCGCAAGAAATCGAAAGAGGGACCCAGCTTGCAAGGCATTTTCAAGCGCGAATATCTGCCCGACAGCGGGTTGCCTGCCAACAACGAACGCGTGGGCGACATCATCAAGTTCGGCCGCGCCAAGATGTCAGGTTACGGGCATGTCTTGTCGGAGCAGCAGGTACAGGACCTCCTGGCGTACCTGCACACCTTGTAATTTCACACGCCTCCGATGTCGCGCACTTGCCCGTAATTCAGGACGCTGACGATCACCACTCCGCCCACGATGTTTCCGCAGGTCGCGAACAACAGCCAGTGAAAGAACGCCGAAGCCGGAACCTGGCCAGCCACCACGGCCGAGAGAATCTCTCCACTGCCCGCGATGCAGTGTGAAAGCCGGGCGATTCCCACCACGAACGTCAGGATCCAGATCATTACCAATTGTCCGATCGTCCAATGACTGGCTGTGACCTCCCAGGCCACCATGGCGATAAGCCAGCCGCCCACGATGCCGCTCCAGAAAAAATGCGCCGCGCTGCCGCTGGCGGAGTGAGCGCCAAGCTGGATCAGCTGCGCAGAAATCTCCGGACGTAACGCCCCGGTTCGCATGGCCAGCAGAGAAAAAAGGAAAGCGCCCAGCACATTTGCGGTAAAGACAACCAGCCAAAGCCGCAGAGTTTCCAAGACGTACTTCCGCTCGTCGAGAACGAGTACGACCGGGTACAGCGTATTTTCCGTGAATAGCTGCGCCCGCCCGATGATCACCGCGATGAAGCCGACCGGATACAGCATCAGGGAAATCAATTCCGCCGAGGGGCTATCTCCGAGATAAGCGCGGGCGGCGGCGACACTGAGCCCGGTCAGCCCCATGGTGAGACCGCCCAGCGTTCCCGAGAACGCCAGGGTTCGAGGCGAACGCTTGATTTCTTCCCGGGCATTCAGGACTGCGGCATCGAAGATCTCGGTTGCGGTGAGACGCCGCGCCTCTTCCGAGGGACCGCCCTTTTGATTGGCCACGCGATTTGGATTCCGAAATTCCGCAGCGGGTTTGTTGCTGACGTCAACGGTACAATGAGCGCGTGAGCGCCTCTACCACTCCGGACATAGTTCCCACCAGCGCTCCTCCCCCGGTGTTCACGTGGAAGCAGCGCATTGCGTTGTGGCTGATTACCTGGAGCGTGTACCTCATCGTGCGCGCGATCGGGCCGACGCTGCGCTTCGCGGTCTCACGCGAGGAAGGCGCTCCCAAGCCGGGCGATTCCGGCCCTTTCGTCTATTCGTTCTGGCATTCCTGCATGCTTCCCGCGATGTATCTCTATCGCGATCTCAAGGTCCGGGTGATGAGCAGTGACAGCTTCGACGGAGAGTACACGGGGCGCATCATCCGCAAGTTCGGGTTCGTCAAGGTGCGCGGCTCAAGCTCACGCGGCGCGGTTCGCGGCTTGATCGGAATGAAGCGGGAGATCGACCGCGGCGCGACGGCAGCGTTCACCATTGATGGGCCGCGCGGGCCGAAGTACGTGGTAAAGCCGGGGCCGGTTCTTCTGTCCAAGATGACGGGCGCGCCGATGATGGCATTTCACATTGCGCTCAATCGCGCCTGGACCCTCAACACGTGGGACGGGTTGATGATTCCCAAACCATTCTCGAGAGCGCTCATTCGGGTGAGCGCGAAGATGCCGGTGCCGCATGATGCCAAGGAACCAGAGATGGACCGGTGGCAGGCGGAATTGCAGGCGGCGCTGGACCGCGCCCGCGAATTCAGTGAGGCCAATGTCCACAAAGCCGGAGGCCCAGAGTTCCCGTTTCTCGAAAAGCGCCTCGGCACAAACTCCCAGCCCATGTAGGGACAGCCGCCTCGGCTGTCCGGCGGAGCGAAGCTCCGCAGCGCCCCGGGAGGGGGTCCGAACTTAGCGCCGAGCTTGGGCGCTGGGGCGAAACTCAGCCATAAAAGGGCCCGGCTTCAGCAAGATATGTACGTATACAATAACTAAAAGATATTATCTTCCCTGGGATTCGTTCTAACGAACGATCCTGCTCTCGCCCCACCCTAGATAGTCCCCACCCCTCGCTGACGCAGCCACGGGCTCCTAAACGCAAGGAATGGGCATTCTACTGGAGCATCCAACCCGCGGTTTGCCGGCGACGAGGGTTCGACAGATTTTCAATAACTTAGCGGAAAGCGAATGGCGGGGCATTCGTCATGGAGAATCGGCCAGCCGAAGGGGCTACCAATCTTAGCCCAACGCTTTCAGCGCTGGGACAAGGAGCAAACGAAGTTCCCGAGGAACGACCGGTACTTCCGGGGAAGACAACAACGACGATGCAGGCTCACTCAGTTTGAGCTTTGCGGCGAGCGAGTTCCTGGAGTTCGCGCCCGCTGGCAGTATCTCGCTTCATTGACAACCGTGCCGGGCCCAATTACATTCATCCCGCATCACTGGTTCTTTCCCAATCTTTGGTTCGCGCGCCCTTGTCGTCGTGACGAGGTGGGAAGCGGGTGCAAGACCCGCGCTGCCGCGCAACTGTTAACGAGGACACTGCCGCCGGTCACTGGAAACTCCGGGAAGGCCGGCGGTGTTGGATGGACGCTCCCTCGTCCTTACTCGTAAGCCAGGAGACCGGCGCGAACCGCAAACTCAAACCCTTTTCGCGTGTAAAAGGAGGAGTTCATGCGTGCGTCTCACATTCCTGGTTGTCTCTTGTTGCTGATCATTTCAGCATTTGCTAAAGACCTGAAAATCAGAGTTCTCGATCCACAATCCCATCCTGTGTCGCAGGCCCAGGTCGAGTTGCTCTCGGGCTCGGTCGTCAAGGAAGTTCAGATCACCTCAGCCGAGGGCGCTGTGGTCTTGCACGCCGCTGGGAACGACGACTCGGTTCGCGTGCTGGCTCCCGGGTTCGCTCCCGCCTCGCTCAGCGCCTCTTCCCAGGAGGCAGAGGTGGTGCATTTGAAAATTGCCGGTTCCGCGGAAACCGTGGTGGTGACGGCCACGCGCAACCCCATGCCCAGCGACCTCACCGCCACCAACGTCGAAAGTCTCAGCGGAGCGCAACTGCAGGGGATGAACCCGGTATCGGCTGGAGACGCGCTGCAATTCCTGCCGGGAGCCATCATCAACAACTCGGGCCGGCGTGGCGCCTTGTCGTCGCTGTTCGTTCGTGGCGGCGAGTCGCGCTACAACAAAGTGCTGATCGACGGCGTTCCCGTCAACGAGACCGGGGGAACGTTCGACTTCGGCGTCGTCCCCCTCGCGGAAGCGGACCGCATGGAATTCCTGCGGGGAGCGCAAAGCACGCTCTACGGCTCCGATGCCATGACCAGCGTGGTGCAGTTCTGGACCCGCGACGGAAGCACGCGGGTCCCCGAACTTCGTTTGGGCAGCGATGGCGGAAACTTCGGAACCGCGCACGGCTACGCTTCGCTTTCCGGCGCCCGCAGGCGTCTTGATTACAGCGCCTTTGGAGAGCAGTTCAATACCAATGGCCAGGGATTGAACGACGACTACTCTAATTCACTCCAGGGCGCGAACGTCGGTTTGGCGTTGAGCGACAAGATCGGCTTGCGGATTCGCGCGCGTCATTCCAACAATCGCTCGGGCGTTGCCGGGTCGTGGGACTTCAACGGCGCTCGTCTGGAGCCTCCGGACAGCGAAGCGTGGCAAAGGCAAAACAATCTGCTGGCGAGTGTTGAGTTGATCGTTTCCGCGCCTTCCGGATGGCAGCATCGCTTCAGCGGGTTCGAGTACTATCACAAGCGCAGCAACGTGGACTCGTTTGCCGATCCGGGCCGGACCGCCGACTTTCAGAGCCATTCGATTTCCGACTTCAACCGTGCCGGGTTCGACTACCAGGGCGACTACCAGGAGCGTACCTGGGCGCGAACCACCGTGGGATACGAATTCGAGGATGAGAACGGCTTCAGCGGGGACCTGAACTTCCCTCCGCCGCTTCACGGCCTTTATCTGAATCACGCCGCCTACATTCAGCAATCGCTCACCCTGGGCCGCCTCACTGCCATCGCCGGCGCTCGCTTCGTTCATAACGGAGGTTTCGGCAACACGGGGGTTCCCCGGGTCGCGCTGACTTTGCAGGCGCTGCGTGGCGGGGAAATATTTTCCGGAACCAACCTGCGCTTCACCTACGCGACCGGATTCAAAGAGCCGCGCTTCGACGAATCCTTTGCCGGGCCACCCTTCAGCATTCCCAATCCAAACCTGAAGGCGGAACGCAATCGCAGCTTCGAGACGGGCATACAGCAGAACCTCTTCGCTGGCAGGTATTCCGTCACGGCCACGTATTTCAACAACCTGTTTACCGATCGGGTGGACTACAACCTGGACCTGACAACGTTTATTGGTCAGTACGTGAACGTGGACAAATCTTTTGCCCAGGGCGCGGAACTGGAACTCAGCGGCAAGATTTCCTCTCGGATTCTGGTCAATGCCGGCTACACCTATACCTCGACCGGGAATCTGAAAGCGCCGTTCTGCACCCCGCAGTTCTTCTGTGATCCACTGCTGGCCGAGGGCACGCCTTTGCTGCGCCGTCCCAAGCATGCGGGCACGATTCTGCTGAACTATCTTGGGAGGAGGTGGGGCGGCAATCTTGGGATGAGCGCGGTGGGACGCCGTCCGGATTCGGACTTCTCAGGATTCAACATCAACCATGCCGCGGGCTATGCGCGCGTGGATCTCGGAGGCTGGTACGCGCTCAACTCGCGGATCACCGCTTATGCCAACATCGAAAATGCGTTTAATCGTCATTACAACGAGGTTGTTGGATATCCCGGGCTGACCGCGAACTTTCGCGCCGGATTCCGGTTCCGTATTGGAGGGGAATAGAAGGCTACCGTTGGCGGGTGAGGCTGCGGCGAGGCTTGGGCTCGGTCTCGGCAGACTTCATCCCGGAACCGTGGTCCCCGCAGGATTGCCGGTAGGAGAGTTCGAGCGGCAGGGAGGTGGCCTTCAGGCCTTCATACTTGCTGCGCGCCTGAAGCAGCTTTTCCAACTCTTCTCCAACCAACGGCTGCTGCCGTCCGATGACATGGGTCACGAGCGCGATTTTGGCGAAGTGCTCGACGGTTTCCATCTTCATGTAGGCATGCTCGAGCGAGTCGCCGTAGGCCACCACGCCGTGGTTTGACATCAGGATGGCGTCATAGTCGGGAATCAAAGGCTCGAGCGCGCCCGCGAGTTCCGGCGTGCCCGGCGTTCCGTATTTGGCGAGCGGGATTGAGCCCAGGCCAATCACCACTTCGCAGACCAGGGGCTTGTTCAGCGCCATCCCCGCCGCCGCGAAGCCGGTGGCCGTGGGAGGGTGGGCATGAACAATGCCTCCGATGTCGGGGCGCAGGCGGTAGATGAGCAGGTGCATGCCAATCTCGCTGGAGACATGGCGGCGTCCGGCCAAATGGTTTCCGTCCAGGTCCACGATGACCATGTCTGAGCTGCGCATCATACCCTTGCACATCGCGGTGGGCGTCGCCAGCACTCGGTTCTCGTCCAGGCGGACCGACAGATTGCCATCCATGGCCGCCACGTAGCCCCGCTCGTACAACATCTTGCCGAAGGCTACAATCTCTTTCCGGGATTTGTGTTCGGTTGGCATAGGGCACAGGAGGCGGCGGGTTTGGACCGACCCAGTTCGCGTATGGTATCGCACGTTTGCGGGTCCACACAATCTGGATATTGCCCCAAAAGGACATTTACACTCGGTTTTTTTTAAGCTTGATCTAGATCCGTGCTGCTCTCCGACTTTCATTACGACCTGCCGGAAGGACGCATTGCGCAGGAACCGCTTGCCGACCGGTCCTCGTCCCGGATGCTGCGCCTGGACCGCGGCGCCGGAGAGTTGCAGGACAGCGCTTTTGCCCAATTTCCCGAGTTGCTCAGGCCGGACGATCTCGTGGTTTTCAATAACACTCGAGTGTTTCCGGCCCGGCTTTACGGCCGAAGGAGCGGCTCGCGGGCGCAGCGCCTGAGCCCGCGCAATCCGGCGAGTGATGGCTTCCTGAGTGGCGAGATCGAGGTCCTGCTAACTCATCAAGTTTCGGCTGAGCCCAATGAATGGGAGTGCCTGGTGCGACCGGGACGGAAAATTGGAGTGGGTGAGCATCTGTTCTTTGGCGAGCACGAACTGGAGGCCGAGGTCATCGCGCGCGGCAGTTTCGGCGAGCGGCGCATCCGGTTTTTTCCGGTTCCGAACTTTCTACGGGCGATCGAGCGCCTCGGACATATTCCGCTACCTCCATATATTCATCGTGAAGACAATCGCGATGACCAGGAACGCTATCAGACGGTCTACGCTCGTGAACCGGGATCGGTGGCGGCCCCGACCGCAGGTCTTCATTTCACGCCGCAGATTCTGGAGCGCATTCGCGGCCGCGGAATTGAAACTGCGGAGGTCACTTTGCACGTGGGGCTGGGGACATTCCAGCCTCTGCGCGCAGAGCAGGTAGAGGAAAATCGCCTCCATCGCGAGTCGTACAGCATCTCGGAGAACGTAGCGGAGGCAATCAACTCCGCCAGAGTCGGGCAGCGTAGGATCGTTGCCGTGGGCACAACCACTGTGCGTACCCTCGAGCACGCTGCCTTGAGGGGCAGCCGGATTGAAGCGGGCCTGGGGGAAGCAGACTTGTTTATTTACCCTGGTTTCCAATTCCGCGTGATCGGAGCGCTCTTGACGAACTTTCACCTGCCCCAGTCATCGCTGCTGATGCTGGTCTGCGCCTTCGCAGGCCGCGAGCAAGTGCTCAAGGCCTACCGCCACGCCGTTGAACACGAATATCGCTTCTATTCGTACGGCGATTGCATGTTTCTGGAATGATGAACCGGCTCCAGGCCCTACTGACTCCCGACTCCAAATTCCGTATACTTTCGTGAGACAAACATGAGTACACAGGCACTGTCTAAGCCGATCCCGATCCAGGATTTCGTAACTGAACTGCGCAAGTTTCCTGAGCCCGCTTTTTCTCACACCGACCAGATCCTTGGGTTTCTGCGCAGTGCGCCAGTCTCTCCTGAGACCCTGGAGCAATATCTGTGCTGGGACCGTCAGCACTACACTCGCAACCTGATCGACAAAACGCCGCTCTACGAATTGATTGCGATCTGCTGGGAAGTCGGGCAGGGCAGCTCGGTGCACAACCACAAGGACCAGAACTGCTGGATGGCGGTTCCAATCGGGCGTCTGCTGGTAGAGAATTTTCACCTGGTCGAGCAGAAGGTTGAGCAAGGAACCTGTTGTCTTGAGCGGTCGAACACAGTGGAGATGAATCCGAGCCAGCCCTGCGCCGTGGATCCGCAGGACCCAGTACATCGGGTATACAATCCGCCCCACTTCAACGAGCGGGCCGTGAGCCTGCACGTTTACTCTCGGCCTTTTGACTCCTGCATCGTTTATTCTCCCGAGCAGGGGACCTGCGGCGAGATCAAGTTGCACTACACGACCGAGTACGGGAAGCGGAACTAGTACCGAGTACGAGCAAAAGCTTCGTCCTGGGTTTCAGCAGACCCCTTCCGCTCCGCTCAGGGCCGGGGCTTCCTGATAAAATCAGGTCTTGCCCGCGAAGAAAAAATCCCCCAAAACGGCAGGCAGCGTGACTACCGGTGCAGCGCCGCAGCCTTTCGTCTCCCCGCCCACCGGCAAATACAGAGAACCCGACCGCATTTACCTGATGGACGCGATGTCGTTCATCTTTCGCGCGTATCACGCGATGGCGCGGCAGCGGGGCATGTCCACCAAGACCGGGGTGCCAACGGCAGCGACATACGTTTTCGTCAACATGCTGCGGAAGCTGCGCGACGATTTCTCGCCGCAATACCTGGCCGCAGTCTTCGACGTGGCGGCGCCCACGTTCCGCGACCAGCAGGCGGCAGGGCTTACCAAGGTCCGCAAGTTCGATTTGAAAACGCAAAGCTTCCAGGAAATCGAATATGGGGGCTACAAGGCGAACCGCTCCGAGATGCCGGGAGAACTGGCGCAACAGATCCCGTACATCCGGCGCGCGCTGGAGGCCTTTCGCATTCCGATTCTTGAGCTGGCAGGCTATGAAGCCGACGATGTCATCGGCACCCTGGCCCGCCAGGCCGTCGAACGCGGTCGGACCGTGTTTGTCGTCTCCAGCGACAAGGATATGTTGCAGCTGGTGAACGAGCATGTCTGCGTTCTGAATCCGCCTAAAGATAACTTGATCTGCGACGGGACCAAGGTCGAGGAGATTCTCGGGGTTCCACCGGAGCGCGTAGTGGACGTGATGGCACTGCGCGGCGACAGCATTGACAACATTCCCGGCGCTCCCGGGATCGGAGACAAGGGCTCGGTCGAACTGATCCGCCGCTTCGGCAGCCTGGAAGCCGCGCTGGACCGGGCCAGTGAAGTCGAGAAAAAGACATACCGCGAGTCCTTGCTCAATAACCGCGACAACATTCTGCTCAGCAAGCAGCTGGTCACCATTGATACAGCGGTCCCGGTCGAACTCGACGTGGATGCGATGAAAGTCGGCGAACCCGATATCGAGGCTTTGCGTGCTTTGTTCACCGAACTTGAATTCACGTCGTTGCTGAAGGAGTTGTTGCCGGTCGTCCAGGTCACGAATGCCCGCTACCGGGAAGCACGGACCGCGTCAGAGGTAGAGGAAGTTCTGGGCTCGGTTCCCTGGGGCGGGTCGTTGGCGGTTGCGATTGATGCCGGCGGAGCGCAGGTCACGCCCGAGTCCGAGGAGAAGGACAAGGATGAGGCGCAGGAGACGATGCTCCCGCTGATGGAGTCGGCGAAAGGCGCGGCCCCGAATATCGGCAGTGTCGCGATTTCCGCATTTGCGGGCGAATCGCTCACGGTCGTACTCGAGAACGAGGCGACACGTTCTCCCCTGCTGGCGGCGTTGGCGGACTCTAATCTGCGCAAGGCCGTGCATGATTACAAGTCGATGCTCCGCGCTTTGCGCGAGCAGGGAATCACGTTGCATGGGGTGCAGCACGATTCGATGTTGTACTCCTACCTGCTTGATCCCACGTATTCGTCTCACCTGCTGCCCGAAGTCGCTTTGCGGCGCTTCAATCTGAACCTGGGCGGCGGTCACGCGGAAGCCGCCGACATCACGGGCCGGCTTGCTGCTACATTGCGCCAGGAAGTTGAGCAGGCCGAGTTGCTCAAGTTGTACGACGAGATCGATCTGCCCCTGGTGCCGGTCCTCGCTCGCATGGAAAGCGCCGGAGTCGAGATTGATCGCGGCGTGCTCGCGGAGATGTCGTCGCGGCTGGAATCCGAGATCCGTAGAATGTGCCAGGAAATCTGGGGCTTGGCGGGGTGCGAATTCAACATCGGATCTCCCAAGCAACTGAGCGACGTTCTGTTCAACAAGCTGAACCTGCCCCGGCCGGTGAAGTACGGGAAGGGCAAAATTACTTCTACAGCCGTCGACGTGTTGGAAGGTTTAGCCGAGCAGCACGCCATCGCGCGGCAGGTGCTGGAGTATCGTCAACTCACAAAACTGAAATCCACTTACATTGACACATTGCCCGACCTGCTGAACCCGGCCACTGGACGCCTGCACACAACTTTCACCCAGACTGGGACGGCAACCGGACGACTGTCATCCTCGAATCCGAACCTTCAGAACATTCCGATTCGGACGGAACTCGGCCGCCAGATTCGTGCAGCATTCACAGCGCAACCGGGGAACGTGATCCTGGCCGCGGACTACTCACAGATCGAGTTGCGGCTGCTGGCGCATTTCTCTCAGGATGAATTGCTGGTCGAGGCGTACCGCCGAGGCGACGACATTCACACCCTGACCGCTTCCCAGGTCTTCGGAGTTCCTCCGCTTCTGGTGAATGCCGATCATCGGCGCCAGGCCAAGGTCGTGAACTTCGGCATCGTGTACGGACTGTCGCCGTTCGGGCTGTCGCAAAACCTGGGCATCGACACCAGCGAAGCGAAGCACTTCATTGACGCTTACTTCGAGAAGTACAGCGGGGTGCGCAAGTTTATTGACAACACTCTGGAGCAGGCGCGGCGCGAGCAGAAGGTGCGAACTCTGTTCGGGCGCATCCGCCCAATCCCCGACATCAACAGCAAAAATTTCCAGTTGCGCGGCTTCGCCGAGCGTACGGCGGTGAATACTCCGCTACAGGGAACGGCTGCGGACTTGATCAAGCTGGCGATGATCCGCATTGACGCGGCGATCATGGAACGCGAAATGAAGTCGCGCATGACGCTGCAGGTCCACGACGAACTTGTCTTCGAGGTGCCCGAGGGCGAGGTGGACATCATGAAGTCGCTGGTGCGCGAGCATATGGAGCAGGTGCATCCGCTGTCGGTTCCGTTGCTGGTGGAGATGGGAGTGGGGCCGAACTGGCGGGACCTGGAGTAAGTGTAGGTGCAGCCGCCTCGGCTGCCCGGTTGGTCTGCGAAGCTGGCCAGCCATAACGCTCAGGTCTATAGTGGTGCCGCTATGGCCATCGCCCAACCGCTCATCAAGTCAGCATCTGTGCCCCCGGAAAGATCAAGCAAGGCGCGCTTGATCTCGCTCGACATCTACCGCGGGCTGGTGGTTGCGGGCATGATCCTGGTGGACAATCCCGGGAGCGATGAAGGCGCGTACTGGCCGATCAAGCACGCAAAATGGAATGGATGGACTCCGGCCGACCTCATCTTCCCGTCGTTCCTGTTTCTGGTGGGCGTGTCGATCGTGTTTGCGTTTTCCTCGCGGCTGAAGCGTGGCGAGTCGCGCGGACAGATTCTGTATCACGCATTCAAAAGAAGCCTGCTGCTGATTGCGATTGGCTTATTTGTGAATGGATTTCCCTTTGTCGATTTCGATCCGCATACCTACCGCATTGAAGGCGTCACGCAACGCATTGCGCTCTGCTATTTGATGGCGACAATTCTCGAGTTGTGGTCCAGCCGTCGCGGGCAGGCGATCGCGCTGGCTGCATGCCTGCTCGGATATTGGGCGATCCTGCGTTTCGTTCCGGTGCCTGGCTTCGGCCTGCCCGGACGCGATATTCCGTTCATGGACCCCGAACGCAATCTTGTTGCTTGGCTCGATCGCACGCTCTTCGCGGGACGGCTGTACAACGGCGTGCGCGATCCGGAGGGGATCATCAGCACAATCCCTGCGTTGGGTACTACTTTGATGGGAGTGCTGACCGGGCACTGGCTGCGCTCGCAGCACAGTCATACGACCAAGATTGCCCGCATGCTGTTTTTCGGAGTGCTTGGGCTGATTGCAGGCCTGCTGTGGAACCAGTGGTTTCCGATCAACAAGAATCTCTGGACCAGTTCCTTCGTTCTGTTTACCAGCGGCTTCGCACTGGTTACGCTTTCGCTTCTGTACTGGATGACGGAGGTGAAAGGCTGGCGCGGGGCATGGATGACGCCATTCCTGGTTTTCGGGATGAACGCCATTGTTGCCTACATCGCCGATGCGCTGGTTTACGGCCCGGGTTATTCGTTCAAGGCGCACGCTCCGAACGGGGCGGTCGTAAACTGGCACGAAGCGGCGCAAGCTCATCTGGAGGCGGCAGGGTTCAGTGTGGCCAACGCGTCGCTGATTTATTCCATCGCAGCCGTGGGGTTCTGTTGGTTCCTGTTGTGGGTGCTGTGGCGCAAGAAGATCTTTCTGAAAATCTGATATGGTCCCTGGCGCGGCTGAGCTACTCAGATCGTGAATGTCCTTCCCGCTCGGCCGCCTCTCGAAGCAGGCGCCGATCCCGCGCATTCGCGATACGGCGCACCCGGATCATTCTGCGGATCACCAGCGTATAGAAAAACCCGCCCAGGACCAGGAACACTGCAAGGAGCAGCAGAAGGTTCCAGAACGCGGTGATATTGTTCAGGAAATTCACGGCAGCCTTTCGACTTGAAACAGGCTTGGCAGAATTTCTCCTGACTTTCCGATACAAACCTCAGTGAACGAATGACGGTTGGCTGGTTCTTCAGGGCCAATGTACACCTTGCGCGCCCGCCTGCTTACCTGTCTTACAAAACTCGCCGCGGGTTCAACCACACCCGACGTTCCAATCGCCATGAACAGGGTGCAATCCCCGAGCGCCACAAAGATCCGCTCCATGTCGAACGGCATCTCCCCAAACCAGCAGATGTGAGGACGGATGGTTCCTCCGCAACTGCAGCGCGGCAGCTGTCGTGGAAGTTCGTACGTGGCCGCATCTTCGAAGGGCGGCCTGGTACAGGAGTCACAGCGGCTGCGAAACAGTTCACCATGCATATGGACCACATGGCGGGATCCCGCCTGCTCATGAAGGTTGTCCACATTCTGAGTGCAGAGAAAGAGACGCTCCCCGAGCGCGCGCTCGAGTTCAGCGATGGCGAAGTGCCCGGGATTCGGCTTTGCTTCCGCCGCTATGCGCCGACGCATGGAATAAAACTCCCAAACCAGTTGCGGGTCCCGCTTCCACGCCACCGGCGATGCCACTTCTTCGATCCGGTAATTGCGCCAGAGCCCTCCCACGCCGCGAAAAGTCGGGATGCCGCTTTCGGCGCTGATGCCTGCCCCGGTCAGAATGAACACGCGATCGGAGGGCTCAATCTGAAGCATCACATACCTAACGAGGACTGGATCGCGCCGGCTACGGTCTCGGCGAGGGCTCTCATCTTCACTTCGGATTCGGCTTCCACCATTACCCGCGCCAGCGCTTCGGTCCCGGAGTAGCGAACCACCACCCGGCCGTTTCCATCCAATTCGCGGGCAGCGGCATCGATCGCTTCCTGAACCTGCGGCACCTGCGCGAAGGGAACTTTCTCCCGCACCCGCACGTTCCTGATGGTCTGAGGGAAGAGTTTGAGATCACCGACCAAGTCCGCGAGCGAGCGCCCGGAGCGGCAGATCACGTCCATTAATTTCAGGGCGGTCAGCAACCCATCGCCGGTAGTCGCGTCGCCATCACGGAAGATGATATGACCGGACTGTTCTCCGCCGAGCACGGCGCCGCTCTTCTGCATCTCCTCGAGCACGTACTTGTCGCCGACGTTGGCGCGCAGCATCCTGATGCCGGACTTCTTAAAAGCGATTTCGAGACCCATGTTCGACATGGTAGTGGCGACGACAGTGGAGCCCGCGAGGATGCCGCGAGCCTGCATATCGCGGGCCGCCGCCAGCAGCACCGCATCTCCGTTTACCACGCGCCCTTCGGCATCGCTGAACAAGGCGCGATCGGCGTCCCCGTCGAAAGTCACGCCCAGGTCGAACTTTCCCTGGTTTTCTGCGATGTGTTTCGCGACCGTCTCGGGATGCAGCGCCCCGCACTGCTCGTTGATGTTCCGGCCATCCGGAGAACAACTCAGAAAGGTTGCGCCGATTCCGCAGGCCTTGAACAGCTCCGGCGCTTCGGCGGCGGCGGCGCCGTTCGCGCAATCCACCAGGACTCGCAGGCGGCTCAGGTCCGCATTTGCCGAGCCCGCCAACCAATGGATGTAGGCGTGGCGCAGTTCCGCCTTGCCCGGCAGACTCGTTTCGGGCTTGCTCGCTGGCTGAGGGTGCTCTTGCGGGTTTTCGAGCAGGCCAAAAATTTCGTGTTCAATGGCGAGCTCATGTGAATCCGGCAGCTTGTATCCATCACCGGAGAAGACCTTGATCCCGTTGTCGGTCCAGGGATTGTGCGAGGCGGAAATGACCACCCCAGCGTCAAACTTGTGCGCACGGGCCAGGAAGGCAACGCCGGGCGTAGTGATGATGCCGGCGCTTTCGACGGCCACGCCGACCGATGCGAGCCCCAGGGCGACGCGGTCCGCAATCCATCCACTGGACTGCCGTGTGTCCTGGCCAATCACCACGCGCGCCCGCGGGTTGGTCCGCACCAGATCATGACCCAGGGCGCGGCCAATCAGAAACGTGCTCTCCACGGTCAGGGGAAACTCGCCGGCCACGCCGCGAATCCCATCGGTTCCAAAAAGCTGCCTTGCCTGAGTTGTCATGAGTTGGGAAGTGCTAATGCTCGTTTTCGAGAGCGACTTTTTCCATGGTAACTGTAACCCGAACCGGTTCGGGATGTACCACCTGCACCAAGGGGTCTGAGACATAAGCGTGGGTCACAAAGCTCCCCCGCAAGATGATGCCGCTCACGTCAACCGGATCGGTAATCGCCGACTCGACGGCTTCGACGTGCTTCTGAGGGCCGCTGATGAGGATCCGCGACGGAGAGACTTCGATGGTCCCGATCTGCCGTCCGGGGGCAAACGTTCCCATGACTCGCGGCTTGATCTCCACCTCGCGGCTGGCGCGGTGGTCGAATTCAAGCTGAAACTGGCTGGGAATCACTTGCACCACTTCCAGGTCGTGAGGCTTCTGAATCTGGTGGGAGCTGAGATCGAAGGTACGCTCGCCCGCCGTGGTCACATGACCCAAATCGATTTCGGCATGTACGTCGATTGGCTGCAGGCGATGGATGAGCCGCTCCGGGCCGCGCAACAGGATCTGTGCTTTCGGAATGTGTTCGGAACTGATTTCCAGGTTGTCGGGCATGCGATGAAATTCGATGGGGACTTCGATGGGCACTTCATCCACTGGATCGCGCGCGACCGCAAGCCACAGTGCCACCGCAAGCGCGAGCGAGAGCAATTTCAGCCCAATGTTGTGAAAGGCGTGACGTCGAAGAAAATCGATCATGGTCAGTCATCGGCTCCAGAGTCACGGCTGTCTGCAGTTTCCGGTTGCGAGCCAGTGTCGCTTTCCGGCTCGCTATCCAATGACTCCGTTGCATCGGCAATGGGCGTAGGCAAAGTAGATGGCGGGAGGTGCCGGCGCAAGAGGCTCCCGAGCCGCTCGCGCATCTCGTCAACGGTGAGGTCGCGCTCGATTTTGCCCGCGTAAGCGATGCTGATCGCGCCCGTCTCTTCAGAGACGATCACCGCGATGGCGTCGGTTTCTTCCGTCACTCCGATTCCGGCGCGGTGCCGGGTGCCCAGTTGCGTGGACAGCACCGGGTTCATCGAGAGCGGGAGAAAACAGGCGGCAGCCGCGATCCGGTCTCCTTGAATGATGACGGCGCCATCGTGCAGCGGAGCGCTGGGGCGGAAGATTGTAGCCAGCAGGTCGTAGGAGAGCTGCGCTCCTAAAGGCACGCCACTCTCGATATAAGTCCTCAGCCCGATTTCGCGCTCAATCACGATCAGGGCGCCGGTCTGGTTTTGAGAGAAGAGGTTGGCGGCGAGAACGATGTCGTCGTAAGCCTCGGCCTCGGAGGCCGAACTCCGGCTCAGTGTTATTCGGCGGCCCAGACGGGCCAGGCCCTGCCGGATCTCGGCCGCAAATACTACGATCAAGGCGAAAACCGTATAGGGAAGCAGGGTACTGATCAGCCAATTCAGGGTGGTGAGTTCGCCCAGCCGCGAGAAGTAATAGATCAGCGCCAGCGCAGCGACGCCAGCCAGCATGAGGGCGGCGCGGGTCCCCTTGATGAGGGCCAGAAACTCGTAAATGACGATCGCCACCAGGATGATGTCGAGGACCGACTTCATCGTTATGGGCGGCGCCAGCGCTACCATTCCATACCCCGTTGCTACACGAGCAGACATGTCTTGAGATCTGTCATTGTAATCCACTCGTCAGCGGGTCCTAAGATGCTTTTGAGGGTTGTTCCGGATCAGGGAAGCCGTGACGCGAATGATTTTAAGCGTCGCTCTTCTTCACCGTTGCAGTGAATCGGCCTCGCGCCAACTGGACCAGTATGTCGTCGCTGGGGCGTGCATGAGATGCGTCCTTGACCAGCTTCCCGGCGGCGTCAAAGACCAGCGCGTAGCCCCTTTCCAGTACCGCCAAGGGGGAGAGAGCTTCCATCTGCCCTTCCAGCCGCTGTAGACGGATTCTTTGCTCCAGGAGCCTGGTTCGAGCGGCCGCGGCGAGGGATGCGACTCGCGAATCCAGTTCCCGGCGGATTCCCGAAAGGATCCGCCGCACGTCGTAATGTCGCACCGCCGCAGAAGCGATTTCCCAGCGCCGACGCTGCTGCTCGATCTTCTGGCGTTCGGCTTTTTCCAGGCGATAGACCAGCTCATCGAGTCTTTGCTGCCTTTGGTTGATCAGGTTGGTCATGCGGCGGAAGGCGCCGTGCTGCGCCAAGTCGGCGAGCGCCTGCCGCCCCATCAACAGGCGATAGCGCATGGCTCGCTCCAGCCTTTGCCGGAGAGCCTCGGAGAGGCCCTCGATCTCCTGCCGCGACCGGATGACCATCTCCGCGGCGGCCGAGGGTGTTGCTGCTCGCAGGTCGGCGACAAAATCGATGATGGTGAAATCGGTTTCGTGCCCCACCGCGGAGATGACCGGGATTTTCGAGGCCGCGATCGCGCGCGCCAAGCCTTCGTGATTGAAGGCGGCAAGGTCTTCGGCAGAACCTCCGCCACGGGCCACGATGATGACTTCGACATTTTGGGCCTTGTTGAAGTATCGAACGCCGGCCGTAACTTCGAGGGGCGCCATTTCTCCCTGGACCTGCGCAGGGAAGATCAAGACGTTCACCGAGTGGTGGCGGCGCTGCAGGATCTGCAGAATGTCACGCAGGGCGGCGGCCTGGGGAGAGGTCACAATCCCGATGCGCTGCGGCAGGGTCGGAATCGGCTTCTTGCGTGCAGCGTCGAATAATCCTTCCGCTTGCAGCTTCGCCTTGAGTTGTTCGAAAGCGACCTGCAGCGCACCCGCACCTTTTGGCTCCAGGTACTCGGCGGAGATTTGCAGGTTGCCGCGTTCTTCGTAAATGGTGACGCGGCCGCGGGCGACAATCTGCATTCCGTCCTCGGGACGGAAGCGCAAGAGGCGCGCCTGCGAGCGGAACATGACCGCGCTGAGTTGGGAATCGCCATCTTTCAGTGTGAAGTAGAGATGGCCTGATGGCGGGGAGCGGAAATTCGAGATTTCTCCCTCGACCCAGACGTCGCCATACTCGCGTTCTACATGGGTGCGCACCACCGAGACCAGGTCGCGGACGCTCCAGACCCGGCGCTCTGCCGGTCGGAAGCTGAAACCGAGTTGATCCATCGCGCCCATGAAATTCGAAGTTTACAGGAAAGATGGTTGCAGCCACGGGAAGGGGGTTGGTGGAAAACGGCAGGATCCCTGACGAGAAATTATCGTCTCAACCTTCCGACCACCCACAAAACTAGCGTGAGCAGCACGCTCAGCAGGATCGAAGTGACGACGGGAAAGTAAACCGTGGTGTTCTTCCCCCGGTACACGATGTCCCCCGGCAGGCGTCCCAACGGAAGGTTGAAACGGGCTAAGACAATCATCAGCAGGCCCACCAGGGCGATGAGAACGCCAACAAAGACCAGCAGTTTGCCGAGACCGGGCATAAGTTGCAGTTTAAAGCACGGGAAGGGCGTGAGAGCTTTGCACTGAAAAGTACTTGAAGAAGCACTACGGTGCGAATAGGATTTCCGTATGCCGGAGCGCCCTCACCGAATCCGCCATTCTCACCGACGCGGCCATCCTTTGCCGAAGCCGGCCGTCGAGGACCTTCATTTCATTCGCGAGACCATGGAGCGGTCGTCTTCATTTACGGCCGTGCCGGGGTGGGGACAGGTCGCCATGGGGGCGACTGCGCTGGTCGCGGCCTGGATCTCGTCGCGGCAAGCTTCTCCCGGCGCATGGCTGAAAGTGTGGCTGACCGAAGCTCTGCTTGCCATCGCGATTGCATTGCCTGCGCTTCGGATCAAGGCGCAGCGCGCGGGTTCAGCGCTCACCAGCGGTCCGGCACGCAAGTTCTTTCTGGCGTTCCTGCCTCCGGCCATCGCGGCGGCGCTGCTGACGGTAGCATTGAGCCGCGCGGGACTGAACTCGGCTCTGCCGGGGACGTGGCTGTTGCTCTATGGGGCGGGAGTGACCACGGCTGGGGCTTTCTCTGTGGCTATTGTTCCGATGATGGGCGTCAGTTTCATGTTGACGGGGCTGGCCGCCTTGTTCGTACCTCTCGCTTATGAAAATCAATTGCTGGCCCTGGGCTTTGGCGGTCTGCACATTGTTTTCGGGATTTTGATTGCAAGGAGACATGGTGGCTAGGACCGCACGAAAAGAGCGAGCCGCGGGTCCTGCGTCGGAGCCTCTTCGGATGGAACGGTCGGGCTCTGCCGGTGAGTTGCCCGAACTCGACCGCCTGATTCACGAACGCCTGCGGCTGGGAATCGTGAGCGCGCTGGCTATGAATGATTCGCTCACGTTCAACGATCTCAAGCGGCTACTGAAATGCACCGACGGTAATCTCAGCGTGCATGCGCGCAAGCTCGAAGACGCGAAATACATCTCCTGTGACAAGTCTTTCGAGGGGCGCATGCCGAGAAGCGAGTACCGGCTGACTGCTTTGGGGCGGAAGGCACTTGAGGAATATCTGAACGAGATGGAGGAGTTGATTCGGGTGACGCGGGAGAAGTAGCACTCAGCATTCAGCACTCAGCACACAGTGAGTTCCATTTATTTTTCCAAGTTCTTCGGACCGAAGGGAGGAATCTGCCTTCGCATGCAGCGCCAGCCAACTCGAGGTGGCTGAGTGCTGAATGCTGATTGCTGGTTTACAATCCCGCGCATGAAGGTTTTCGTCAAAGTTGCAGTCTTCTTTCTGGCAACGCTCGCCCTTGCCCAAAGTCCGGCCGGTGAAGTTGAAATCACGGCTGAACCCCATCATCATCTTGCACTCGAGAACGAATACATTCGAGCCTTCAAGGTGGCAGTCGCGCCCCATGAAGCTACGCTGATGCACCGCCATCGCCACGACTACATGTTCGTCACGCTGGGCGCGACGCAGGTGGAGAATGATGTTGCGGGGAAGCCGCCGGTGTCGCTCAAACTGGGGGACGGCGAGACCCGCTTCACTCCGGGCGACTTCGCGCACATCGCGAAAAATCTGTCCGACGCACCGTTCCGCAATGTCACGGTCGAACTGCTGCAGGACGAGCGGGCAAAGAAATCTTTGGTGAAATGGGACGAAGAGCGCGGACTTCACGTATTCAACGGGGGAACGCAGGACATTCTTTTCGCGAAAGACGGAGCCCGCGTAAGCGAAGTGGAGTTGCAGCCTGGAGCGGTGGTGCCCGCGCATCATCACAAGGGGCCGCATCTGCTGATTGCGGTCAGCGACCTGGAATTGCGCAGCGAGATTCAGGGAAAGGCCCCTACGCCGGTCAATCTCAAGTCCGGCGACATCGAGTGGGTTCCGGGAGGGTTCACGCACAGCCTTACCAATGTTGGAAAGAACGCGGCGAAGCTGGTGACAGTGGAGTTCCAATAGTGCACTGGCGACGCTGCTTTGCCATGGAACTGGAGGTGATGTTCCCGAATCGGCTCGATTGAAGGGCTTGGAGGCGCCAATCAAGTAACTTTTTCGGTACGCCCCTTGCGCAATCCGGAGCGGTTTGGTATAACAACTTGAGTCGAGGGCAGTGGTTGATTTGTCTGTGGCCTTGAGGTGAATCCTTTCCTCGGTCCGGACATCTAAACAGGTACACCCAGATGGAAAATGACCCCGGCCACGGGGTTTAGATTCGGGGACAATGATCCTCGAAGGGTTGAGCGTAAATCGCAAAAACCTCCTGGTGATCTTTAATTAAGAATGAGTTCTTCCGCCTCGGCGCGTGCCGAACCGGCACCCCACTGCAGGCGGAAGAGGCGTTTCGTCGCGTCTCTGCCAGCAGCTCCACGAAGTCGTGTTGCAGCTCCCCAAGTTGTGAATAACAGGTGGAAATCCTGTGGGTTCAATGGGTTGACAGCAGAGTGGCGGAAACGATAGTTTCTTAAAAGTTTCGAGGACGGCTGGAGGGCTCTTGTAGCGCTCCTGCTGGACTGAATAGCGCGCCGCTCAGGCGGCAAGCGAGTTCGGTCTTTGACAACTAGGTTGAACGTGCCAGTCGTGAGAAAAAAGTTCGGGTTCGAATCCGGACAATTCTCACAAGATAGGCCACGGGTCTTCGGATCACGTGGTCGCCATCACACCGTTTCGAGCGGTGGAGATGGCAAGTCTGCCAACTACCCGTCGGCAGACAACAGGTTCCAAACGAGAGTTTGATCCTGGCTCAGAATCAACGCTGGCGGCGTGCCTAACACATGCAAGTCGAACGAGAAAGTGGAGCAATCCATGAGTAAAGTGGCGACCGGGTGAGTAACACGTGACTAACCTGCCTTCGAGTGGGGGATAACCTCGGGAAACCGGGGCTAATACCGCATAACATCTTTGGGATGAGAAGCCGAAGATCAAAGGAGCAATTCGCTTGAAGAGGGGGTCGCGGCTGATTAGCTAGTTGGTGGGGTAATGGCCCACCAAGGCTTTGATCGGTAGCCGGCCTGAGAGGGCGCACGGCCACACTGGAACTGAAACACGGTCCAGACTCCTACGGGAGGCAGCAGTGGGGAATTTTGCGCAATGGGGGAAACCCTGACGCAGCAA
>DASREM010000035.1:0-48624 GCA_035652095.1 Terriglobales bacterium
GACTCGACGCAGTACTCCAGCTCGTTCCACCTCTCTCGCACTCAATGCCGTTCTCCCCAATCCAGCCTCCTCCATCGAAGGCCTAGATTAGGAGACATTTCTAATGCAACCAGAAGGGGACATTTCTAATGCAATTCAACATTGTCGTAACATCGCGATTACACAACCAATCCAGCGAAAAAGCGAAAACGGGGCGAATGCTCTAACGGGGCAGTACCCGACGAATCCGGTCAGAACTGCGTTCGGGCCGCAAGCTCTGCGAAATCACGGAGCGTACTGCGCCCAAGTAAAACAGCGCCCACAGGACATCCTGGATGGGACTCTCGCAACGCAGTGTTTGTAGAATTCTCCGCTATTGAAGGTGGCATTGCAATGATGGGAAGGGGGGTTCCAGTCCCGCGTGCATGCACATGCATGTTGTATAACGTGGTATGCGAACCACCGTGGAAATGAAGGCTGAACATCGAAGCGCCTTATTGGCGTTGGCCGCGAGACGCGGGGAAAAGGGTTTTTCTTCTATCCTTTCCGAGGCGATTGAGGAGTATCTCGACAGCCAGCGCGCCCGCTCACGCCGGCGCAAGGAATTGCTTTCTTTAGGCGGCTCGATTTCGTCTGATGATGCGGAACTGCTGCGCCATGCTACCAGGCGGCTCTGAGCCTACGTGTAAATGACCTTGCGCTCGCCCTTCACGATGCGGCCCACAGTGTAGGCTTTCTCTCCGGCGCGCTCGAGCAAGCCTTGGGCTTTTTTGAACTTCTTGGCGGGCACGACCAGCAACATTCCCAGGCCCATGTTGAAGGTGCGCAGCATCTCGTCCTGGGCCACGTTTCCCAGCGCTTGCAGGTGTTCGAAGATCGGCAGTACGGGCCAGGAACCGATTTCAATGACCGCCGCGACGCCGCGAGGCAGCACGCGGGGAAGATTCTCGGTGATGCCTCCCCCGGTGATATGGGCCATGGCTGAGACACACTCGCCGTCCACCAGCCGCTTGATCGCCGGCCAGTAGCTCTTGTGGGTCCGCATCAACTCGTTGCCCACTTTGCCCTTCAGCTCATTGACGTACGTTTCCGGAGTGTAGTGGGCGACTTCGAACAGGAGCTTGCGCGCCAGCGAGTAACCGTTGGTATGCAGGCCATTGGAAGCCAGGCCGAGCACCACGTCTCCGATTTCAACCGTCTTGCCAGTAATGATTCTCTCGCGCTCAGCGACGCCCACGATAAAGCCCGCCAGATCATATTCCCCGTCCGGATAAAAGCCGGGCATCTCCGCGGTTTCCCCGCCGATCAGCGCGCAGCCGTTGTGCTTGCAGGCGTCCGCTAATCCCTCAACAATCTTTTCCGCAACCTCGGGTTCGAGCTTTCCGGTGGCGAGATAGTCCATGAAGAACATGGGGGCGGCGCCCTGGACGGCAATATCGTTGACGCAGTGATTCACCAGATCGGCGCCCAGGGTGTGATGAACATTCATCTCGAAGGCGACTTTGAGCTTGGTGCCTACCCCATCCACGCTGGAGACCAGAACGGGGTCCACGTACTTGGTCTTGTCAATCGCGAACAGACCCCCAAAGCCGCCGATCTCGCTCAGCACCCCGCGGGTAAAAGTCTTGTGGGCGAGGTACTTGATTCGTTTCTTGGTGCGGTTGGCGCGTTCGATGTCGACGCCGGCATCGGCGTACGTCATTGGGGCAGTTTTCGAGGGATCGTTAGCCACGAGAGTCAGTCCGTCAGTTATGAACTGTTGGGGAAATTTTTATCGGGAGCGCTAACGCGCCGCTCATTGTAGCACGATCGCGGGACGCGGACGTTCATCGGAACGGGAAGCAACTTCACAGGTCTGCGGGTGGGATGCCCGCTACGGGGATACAGCATGCGGACACACGTCAACATTTCTCCGGCGAGAGTAACTGGAGCGAGGTTAGTGCGCTACGAAATCGGAGAAGTAGTAGGCCAGAATGCCAAAAAGCGCCAAGCCCGAGATCCCGTAGGCGGTGAGTATCCAGACGCTGCGTCCCTCGCGCTGGATGTTGGACTGAGAACTTGCGGTAACTGAGTTCGACGGGGCCCGATCTTCCATAGAAGACCCTCCAGATTTGGAACCGATATGACGCGCGACTGGCGTCTTAATCTCCACGCTGCCCCGGAGGGGCAGGATTGATTGCGGGAATTTTACTACTGTTCCAGGGCTGCGCAACTACGTAATTTTGGAGTTTTTGGAGCGCCAGATCAGGGATCCGGACACAAAAAAGCCCCGGCCATGGCCGAGGCAGGTGCAGACTGGAAGATCAACGACTACTTCTTCATGTCGTCTTTCTTCATTTCGTCCTTCATCTCGTCCTTCTTCATGTCGTCTTTCTTTTCTTTCTTCATCTTCTTTTCTTTCTTGGCGGCCTTCTTCTCGGCCTTCTCTTCCTTCTTCATTTCCTTCTTGTCCATGGGCTTATCGGTGGCTGGAGCATCCTGGGCGAAGGACATGGAAGACATGGAAAGGGCGATGGCAACCGCGAAAACCAGCGTAAGCAGTTTCTTCATGTTGAGTAACTCTCCTTGTGAAATCTGAACCGTGAGGACGCACCGCTTCCTGGGCAGCTATGAAGTTGGGGTGTCCCGGTGGGAACGAATTGTATTCTAAGTACCTGATTCCTGCAAAACGGGAATCCAGCCCTGGACGAAGCCGGGGAGGGCCGACACTATAATCGGGTGTTATGGCGCGTAAAGGAATTTTCGTTTTGGCCGCTATCTGCGTGATTTCCGGTGTTGCGTTCCCGCAAAGCTCCAGCCCCGGCTCGCGTCCGCGGGCCTCGGACCTGGGGCTCAAGGTTGGGATTCTGCCCGCCGGCCCACTCGACGCCATTACGGATGTGAGCGGCGTGACGGTCGGGCATCAGACCATTATTCGCGGGGACAACATACGCACCGGAGTGACCGCCATTCTGCCGCACTCCGGCAATCTGTATCGCGAAAAAGTGCCGGGCGCAGTATTTGTCGGGAATGGTTATGGCAAGCTCACAGGCACGACTCAGGTAGACGAGTTGGGAGAAATCGAAAGCCCCATCCTTCTCACCAACACCACAAGCGTCCCGCAAGTGGCAGATGCCCTGACCGCCTACATGCTGGGGCTTCCGGGAAATGAGGACGTCCTGTCGTTCAACCCCGTCGTGGGCGAGACGAATGATGGATACCTGAACGACATCCGTGGGCGCCACATCACGGCCGAGGACGTTGTTGCCGCAATCAAGGACGCCAGGGGTGGGCCGGTCCCAGAGGGAAGTGTAGGTGCGGGGACGGGCACCGTTGCTTTTGGCTGGAAGGGGGGTATCGGGACGGCATCGCGGCGCCTGCCTGCGAATCTCGGCGGCTACACCATCGGTATTCTGGTGCAAACCAACTTCGGAGGGGTTTTGACGATTGCCGGCGCTCCTGTGGGCCAGGAACTGGGGCAATATTACCTGCGTCGGGAGTTGCAGCAAGCCGGCAGCCGACCTGGCCGAGCGGATGGGTCCTGCATGATCGTCGTCGCGACTGACGCGCCGCTTGATGCGCGCAACTTGAAACGCGTGGCCGCGAGAGCGCTGCTGGGTTTGGCCCGCACCGGCACTGCAGCTTCCAACGGCAGTGGGGATTACGCGATCTCCTTCTCGACGGCGCCGCAAAACCGAATCCGCACCGCCGAAAAAGGTTTGACCCGCCATACGGAAGTATTAACGAATGATGCGTTGTCGCCGTTATTCCTGGCTGCCATCGAGGCCGCTGAGGAAGCGGTCTACAATTCCATGTTCAAAGCGACGACGATGAGCGGCGAGGGCCACACGGTGGAGGCGCTGCCGATTGACAAGACAGGGGAAATCCTTCGAAAGTACCACGTGGTTCAGTGACCCCAGGGATGTGCGCCACTCAAGACGCCGGAAGCCGGGTACCTGCCTTTCGGTTGTAGCTCACAGACGGGTGTTTATCCGAAGAGTTACACTGCCGGTTTATGAGCGCTACTAAACCTGCGAACAAACTAGGCAAAATCAAGCTCACGCACGATCGTGCTCATGACGTTTTGCGTTCTGAGAGCCATCCGCTGGATGCAATCTTCACCCCGCGCACAGTCGCCGTAATTGGCGCGACCGAGCGCCCGGGAAGCATCGGGAGAGCGGTCCTTTGGAGCCTGGTGAGCAGCCCGTTCGGCGGAACGGTGTACCCGGTCAGTGAAAGTCGCAGCAGCGTGCTCGGCATCAAGGCCTACAAGAAGGTGGCTGATATTCCGGAGTTCGTTGACCTGGCGGTGGTGGTTACCCCCGCAGCCAGCGTGCCCGACGTCATCGCCGGATGCGTCCAAGAGGGCGTTCGAGGCGCGATCGTCATCTCTGCCGGCTTCAAGGAGCATGGTGAGCAGGGCAAGGAACTGGAGCGCCGGATCCTGGAGAACATCCGCGGCACCGGGATGAGATTGATCGGTCCCAACTGTCTGGGAGTGATGAACCCGATCAGCGGGCTGAACGCGACCTTCGGATCGAACATGGCGCGGCCGGGTAACGTGGCATTCATCAGTCAAAGCGGGGCGCTGTGCACGGCAATCCTGGACTGGTGCCAAAAGGAAATGGTCGGCTTCAGCGCATTTGTTTCGGTGGGCTCGATGCTCGACGTGGGCTGGGGCGACCTGATCGACTACCTGGGCAATGATGCGCGCACCCACAGCATCGTGATGTACATGGAATCGGTGGGGGACGCGCGCGCGTTTCTGTCGGCGGCGCGAGAAGTTTCGCTGAACAAGCCCATCATCATCATCAAGGCGGGGCGCACGGAAGCGGCGGCGCAGGCTGCGGCGTCGCATACGGGAGCGCTGACCGGCAGTGATGAGGTGTTGGATGCGGCTTTCCGGCGCAGCGGAGTGCTACGGGTCAGCACGATTGCGGATTTGTTCTACATGGCAGAAGTGCTGTCGAAGCAGCCGCGCCCGCGCGGACCTCGACTCGCCATCGTGACCAACGCAGGCGGCCCGGGAGTTCTGGCGGCCGACTCGTTGCTTCTGAATGGCGGGCAACTGGCGCAGCTCTCCAGCAAGAGCATGCAGGAACTCGATAGCCTGCTGCCTCCGCATTGGAGCCACAGCAATCCGGTGGACATTCTTGGCGACGCGCTTCCCGACAAATACGCAAAAGTAGTGGACATCACAGTCCGAGATGAAAACGTGGATGGGCTGCTGGCGGTGATTTGTCCGCAGGGAATGGCCGAGCCGACTCAAACCGCCGAGCACCTGAAGACCTATGCCAAGGGCATGGGCAAGCCGATCCTGGCGAGTTGGATGGGAGGGACGGAGGTCGCGGCGGGAACCGACATTCTGAACCGGGCCGGGATTCCCACTTTCCCGTTTCCCGATACCGCAGCCAAAGTTTTCGATTACATGTGGCGTTACAGCTACAACCTCAAGGGACTGTATGAAACTCCGATCTTGCGCGACGAAGGAGAGGCTGGCCCGGACCGCGAGGCAGCGCAACAGATTCTGCAACGGGTGCGCAATGCCGGCAGGACGATCCTGACAGAAATGGAATCGAAGCAGCTGCTGGAAGCGTACGGCATTCCCACCGTGCCGACGCTGGTGGCCGTCTCGGAAGAAGAAGCAGTCAGCACCGCGGAGAAGGCCGGGTTTCCGGCCGTGCTGAAAGTGTTTTCGGAAACCATCACCCACAAAACCGATGTCGGGGGAGTGCAGCTGAACTTGCGCGATGCCGAAGCGGTGCGTTTGGCGTATCGCATGATCAAGCAGTCTGTCAGCGAAAAAGCGGGCGCCGAGCACTTTTCCGGGGTGACCGTGCAACCCATGGTGAAACTGGACGGATACGAGATTATCGTCGGCAGTACGGTGGATCCGCAGTTTGGCCCGGTGTTGCTGTTCGGCGCTGGAGGACAGTTGGTGGAAGTGCTGCGTGACCGGGCGCTGGCGTTGCCACCCCTGAACACCACGCTGGCGCGGCGCTTCATGGAACAGACCAAAGTATTCAAGGCCCTGCTGGGAGTACGCGGACGAAAACCTGTGGATCTGATCGCGCTGGAAGAACTGCTGGTGCGCTTCAGCCAGCTGGTAGTGGAGCAGCCGTGGATTCGCGAGATCGACATCAACCCGTTGCTGGTTTCGCCGGAACGAATATTGGCCCTCGACGCCCGCGTCGTGGTCTACGGCAGGGATGTGGACGATGAGAATTTGCCGCGCCCGGCAATTCGGCCCTATCCGATTCAATACGTGAAGCCCTGGACCATGAAGGACGGATCACCGGCAATCATCCGGCCGATCCGGCCGGAGGATGAACCGCTGCTGATCAAGCTGCACCAGGCTTTGTCGGAACGCACAGTGTACCTTCGCTACTTCCAGCCGCTCAAACTCAGCCAGCGCACCGCGCACGAGCGCCTGACACGAATCTGTTTCATTGACTACGATCGAGAGATGGCCTTTGTCGTCGAGCACAAGGGCGAAAACGGCTCGGTGGAAATTGTCGGAATCGGTCGCCTGAGCAAAATCCGAGGGCGCGACGAAGCCGAGCTGGCGGTGCTGGTGGATGACCGCTTTCAACACCTCGGCATGGGCACGGAACTCTACCGAAGACTTATTGCCGTAGCGCGCGACGAGAAGGTGAAGCGCGTGGTCTCGACCATACTGGCGGAGAACCGCGAGATGAGGGCGATCTGCCAGAAACTCGGCTTTGAACTTCACATGGATATGGACGACAACACGGTGCGCGCCGAGTTGTTGCTCTGAACAAGACGCGGCCCAGGCAATGCGTTCAGAATTTTTGACGCCATTTTGGAATGCACACGCCTTCGTGACTCCCATCACTGAACCCACCCGAGCTACTTCCTAAACTTTTTGCGAGCGAACGTACCGCCCTCTTCGCTCCGCAGCGTCCATTTCAATCTCCGATCACGCAGCCAAAAGAGGTCACCATGAAACGCCTCACATTGATTTTAGGAATTATCCTGTTGCTGTCGCTAAGCATGGGAATTGGCCATGCGGGACAACGGATCGCAAATGCCCTGGCCGCATTGCCATCGCACAGCAGAACTGCGCTCATCAACAATGCGGGCGCGCCTTCTTCCAATTACGTCCTGGTCGCATGGAGCGAACTGGGTATGCACTGCATCGACGGGAAAGATTATTCCATCTTCTCGGTACTTCCACCATACAACGTGATTCACGCACAGTTGTTCAAGAAGGGAGAGCCGCCGGTTCCGCTCACGAGCGGAGTGACGATCACGTACCAGGCGGTGGCCGATACAAGCGGCTCGGTGAATTCATCGAGCGGGAGCAAAACCAATTTTTGGACTTACATCAAGGCTCTATTCCTGGTGAGCCTGCCTCCAGAAACCGGCCTGGCGGGATACAAAACCCAAGGCAAGGTTCCGCAGGCGATGACCTTTAACGCTACCGAGGGCTACTGGGAAGGAGTGGGTATTCCCACCGTCCCTTACGACGACAAGGGGAAGTTCAATCCCTATCCGATGGCGCAAATCGTGGCCAAGGATTCAACCGGAAAAGTGCTTGCAACCTCAAAAATAGTTTTGTCCGTCAGTGACGAACTCACTTGCAACCAATGTCACGGTTCGAACACGGATCCCAACGCAATGCCCGCGACGGGTTGGGTCAACAATCCGGATCCCGCGAAAGATACCAAACTGAACATCCTCAAGAAGCACGACGATCGGTGGGACGTCAAGCCATACCTGAGCCAGTTGCAGGCGGCAGGGTACAACTACAAAACGACGCTATATCAGACCGCCACCTCGGGTACTCCTGTGCTATGCGCCGCATGCCACAGCGACAACGCGCTGGGGGTTCCGGGAATTTCTCCCATTGCATCACTCTCGAGCGACATGCATAGCCTGCACGGGCCGCAGATTCTGCTTTCGAATGGATTGACGCTCGACCAGAACAGCGCGACGAGCGATCTCAATTCGTGTTACCTGTGCCATCCCGGCCCGGCCACACAATGCAAGCGGGGCGCCATGAACGCAGTTTTGTGCTCCGAGTGTCACGGAGACTTGTCCCAAGTAAGCGATCCCAACCGCGATCCCTGGTTCATCGAGCCATCCTGCCAGATGTGTCACAACAGCAGCCAGCGTTACACGTCGGCATTCGACAGCAACGGCCAGTGGCGGCAAACCAGCGATACCGCCTTCGCCACGAATGACAATGTTCCGCTGCAGGGTGCAAACCTGTACCGCTTCAGCCTTGGCCACGGGAGCGTGTTCTGCTCCGCCTGCCACGGTTCGCCGCACGCGGAGTTTCCAACCTTGCAGAAGAACGACAACGTTTATCCAACGGGACTCCAGAAATACGCGGCGAAGATTACCGAATGCACGGTCTGCCATACCAACGCGCTCGCCGCGACTCCCAATGGCGGACCGCATGGACTGCACAAGGTGGGACAATCCTGGGTCAATGCACACGGGAACTACGTGGAGAGTCACGGTTCGCAGGCATGCACCTATTGCCATGCCACCGATTACCGCGGGTTGGCTCTTTCGGAGACGAAGGTGCAGCGAGTGTTCAGCACCGAGAATGGCCAGCAGACTTTCTCGGCAGGACACCAGTTCAACTGTTATGACTGTCACAACGGGCCAAACGGCGGATAAGGCAACGTTGTGTTGATGTGGCCCGAGCCACAAGGTTCGGGCTTTCTTGTGGGCTGGAGAGCAGGAGAAGTTCCTCCAAAACAAAGAAGGCCGGGCTGGTTCACCCGGCCGTTTCTTTCTTTGTTGGAAGGCGGCATGGTTTCGCCGCCCCGCAAGTCTCCAAAATTACAAGGACTCCATTTCTTCTCTACGACGGCGCCAGCATGGCAGCTTGCCGCCTGCCACCGCTACATCACTAGCGCGAGGTTCTCCAGTTCCTGTTGCAGAACCGGCATGGCGCAGCCCGACATCTCCACTCGACTGGCTGCATCCATGGCAGCCTGCGGAGAGACCCCATAGCCGCGGCCCATCAGGAAAACCTGCAGCAATTCGGCTGCTTCACGGGAGTCCACCAAACCCCCTTGAATCAGATCGTTCCTCAACGCCGTTAATTCCGTGCTTGTGAACCGTTCTTTCATGGCCGTCTCACCTCCGACCTTGGAACCGCTATACCCATTAGACTCACCAACACTCGCGTTAGTTGCATGCAATCCAAATGCCTAACTCCAGCGTTCCCTGTAACCGGCGCCGGATTTTCGTTTAGAACGGCAAGTACCCTGTCTTGATGACGTTGCGATCGGGGCGGCGGCAGTGCGTGCGAGTCTTCAGTGGGCAGGCAGTCTCGCGATTAACAATTTGTGTCGTTCTGGGACGGAAAGCGCGATTCTGGATGAAAAGCACGTTCTAGGAAGGATCTACGACCGCTTCCTCCACCAGCATGATGGGAATGTCGTCCTGAATCGGGTACACGCGGCGGCATTGGGCGCACTTCAGGCCAGATCCATCGGGCTTCATGGCCACCGGCTTCTTGCAGACTGGACAAACCAGGATGTCGAGAAGGTCCTTGGAGATCATGCCAGGGATTTTACTCCGAAATGGATGGCGGATCATGCGGCACCACTCACGGTGTGGCGTGGAGTCGCGAGCTGCGCTCGCTACCGTACGGAACGCACGTCCTCGCGAGCGACGCCTGCCCACAGGAGGTCACTTGCATCTGCCCGCGCAAGGGCTGGGCCGCGGGCATGCTCGCGCATCACCGCTTCCGGGAGACGAGTTAAGATAGAATTTCCGGCTCGACATCCTGACTCGATGAGGTTCCATGGCAGCCACCATCCTTGACGGCAACAAGATCGCCGGCGACATCCGCGCCGAGGTCGCCTCGGAAGTAAAGAATCTGGTCGCAGCGGGAACGCGTCCCGGACTTGCGGTTGTGCTGGTCGGTAACAATCCGGCGTCCGAGATTTATGTACGCGGCAAGGTGAAAGCTTGCGAAGAGGTGGGCATTTACAGCGAGAAGCACACCCCACCGGACACGGTCTCAACCGAAGAACTCCTTGAATTGGTGCACGATTTGAACCGCCGGGACGAGATCGACGGCATCCTGGTGCAATTGCCGCTGCCCTCGCAGGTGGACTCGAAGAAAGTGCTGATTGCAGTCGATCCGGCCAAAGATGTAGACGGATTCCATCCCATGAACGTGGGATTTCTGTCCACGCAGCGTCCCGGGCTGGTTCCGTGTACGCCAGCAGGGATCATGGAAATTCTGAAGCGGAGCAACATCCCCGTCGCCGGGAAAGACGCGGTCGTGGTTGGGCGAAGCGACATAGTTGGCAAGCCGTCGGCCATGCTGCTGATCAACGGCAATGCCACGGTCACAGTCTGCCACTCGAAGACCCATGACTTACCGGGAGTGTGTCGCCGCGCCGACATTTTGGTGGCCGCAATTGGCAGAGCTGGAATGATCACTCGCGACTTCGTGAAACCCGGAGCCGCGATCATTGATGTTGGGATGAACAAAGTCACCGAGCGTGCAGAATTCGATCGCCTGTTCGCCGGAAACGCCAAGAGAGAAGAGACGTTCCGAACGAAGGGTTCGACGTTGGTTGGCGATGTCCATCCTGAGGTGGCTGCAATCGCCGGGGCGATCACCCCGGTCCCCGGCGGAGTGGGTCCGCTGACGATCGCGATGCTCATGGCCAATACTCTGCGGGCATTCCGACTGCGGCGCGGGTCGCAGGTTGCGCAACTGGCCGGGGAGCGCGCCTGACGTGTTGAAGGTTGGATTGACCGGCGGCATTGCTTCCGGCAAGTCTGTCGTGGGCGAGATGTTTGCCGCACGCGGAGTCCACGTGATTCAGGCCGACCACATCGCGCACAGCCTGATGCAGCCGGGGCAGGCGGTATACCAGGAAGTTGTGGCTCACTTCACGGCGGCAATCCTTAATGCTGACGGGACCGTGAACCGGGGCCGGTTGGCGGAGGCCGCTTTCGGGACGGGCGACGCTCCTTCGCGAATTGAAGAATTGAACCGCATCATCCATCCTGCCGTAATTCAGAGACAGGAGGAGTGGATGCAGGAGGTCGGCCGGCAATCCCCGCAGGCGATTGCGATGGTGGAGGCCGCGCTGATCCTGGAAGCCGGAGTTGGAAAACGCTTCGACCGCCTGGTGGTCGTGACCTGTCGCCCCGAGCAGCGCTTCGAACGCTGGGCAAGGCGCGTGAACGTGGATATCGAACTGGCGCGACGGGAAGTCGAACGCCGGATGGCGGCACAGTTGCCGGATGAGGAGAAGATCAGGGGCGCGGATCACGTCATCGATAATTCCGGCTCGCTGGATGAGACCGAGCGGCAGGTGCAGAAGGTGTATGAAGCGCTGAGACAGGAGGCGGGTTCTTAGTTCTGCGTGCACCAAGGGCGAGCAGGGCGCACGGGAGATTCCTCGCTTCGCTGGGAACGGCGTCATTCGTTAGGATGGAATGACGTCGTCAGTTGTGGGCGGCGTCATTAGTTATGGACTGACAGCTTAGTTATGGACTGATAGCGAACAGTTATGGACTGACGGCCATTAATTATCACTGACGCATCAGTTACGAGGATTCATTAAGGACCTCTGGTTACAAACTGGATTCAGACTATGAGACTACTACGCACATTATCTCTGGCCGTGATCCTGGCCGGCGCATTCTTCTACTTCACCACCTATCGCAGCGATTTCCCCCCTTCGCGGTGGATGGGACGTCCCGATAAAGTGGAGTTGACCGAGGCGTCCGGCAGCGAGTCGCTCGATTCTGAAGAGCAAAACAACATCAGTATTTACCGCAAGAACATTGGCTCGGTGGTGAACATCACCTCCAAGGCGGTTACGTTCGATTTTTTTTATGGGCTGGTGCCGCAGGAAGGACAAGGCTCGGGCTTCATTATCGACAAGGAAGGCCATGTTCTGACCAACTACCACGTGATTGCCGATGCCCGGCAGATTGAAGTCACACTGCACAATCGAAAGAAGTACCGCGCTACGATTGTCGGGACCGATCCCACGCATGACTTGGCCGTGGTGCAGATCAAGGCGCCCGACTTGACGCCAATGACTCTGGGCGACTCGCGCAGCCTGCAAGTGGGACAGAAGGTGTACGCGATTGGAAATCCGTTTGGCCTCTCGGGCACGCTTACTCGAGGCATTGTAAGTTCGATTCGCCCGGTGCAGGAGCCGAACGGCGGCGCGCAGATCGACGAAGCCATTCAGACCGATGCGGCTATCAATCCCGGAAATTCGGGCGGGCCGCTGCTCAACTGGCATGGCGAAGTGATCGGCATTAACACCATGATCCTGTCGAGCGTGGGGCAGAGCGCCGGCATCGGTTTTGCGATTCCGATCAACACGGCGAAAGCGGTGCTGAATGACTTAGTCACGATCGGGCGAGTGCGGCGGCCGGCGCTGGGTATTCGCACGATTCCGATCAGCTCTGAACTTGCCGACCAGATGGGCCTGGCCGCCGATTATGGCTTGCTGATTGTGCAGGTAGTGCCGGGCGGCTCCGCGGATCGTGCAGGTTTGCGTGGTGGCACCGAGCGCGCCTATCTGGGAAATATCCCGATCAATATCGGCGGCGACCTGATCGTCGGCATTGACGGGCAGAAGGTGGAAGACCAGCAGGACCTGGCGCAGGTGATGAATAACCATCGCGCAGGCGATACGGTGAAGGTCACCATCTATCGCGGCAAGAAGAAACTCGACGTGGATGTTACGTTGGGTGAAGCGCGGCAGCAGGTCTAGGGGATGAACGTCGAATCTTTGCGCAAGTATTGCCTGTCATTTCCGCAGGCGACGGAAAATCTTCAGTGGGGTGAAGATCTTTGCTTCAAGGTTGGCGGCAAGATCTTCACCGTGGTGTCGCTCGGCGGAGTGCCGCAGTCCATGTCGGTGAAGTGCACTCCTGAAAAGTTCGATGAGTTAGTCGAGCAGGAGGGCATCAAGCCCGCGCCCTATGTTGGACGTTATAAGTGGGTGTTGCTGGAAAGCCTGGACGTGCTGCGCGATCCAGAGATCAAAGCGTTGATTCGCCAGTCGTACGAGATGGTTTCGGCCAAGCTGCCAAAGAAGAAAGTCCGGTAACCGTCGCTCCCTGCTTAAGGTAGCGCAGGATGTTGCCCAGAGCGTGCTCCTCGAGGACAGCGTTCGGGACCATCATCGATTCCGGCGTGCAATATAGACTTTGATTCTTCAGCGAGCACTGAGGAAGGCCTAGCGACGACTTGAGGTAGAGCACCTGCACCTGCCACGGATCGTAGTGATTGTTGGTTAAGGCTTGCGCGGTCGCATCCCAAGTCGCACGCCGCATCCCATTGTTGAAGACCAGGCACGCCACAAGGGTGGGTCGCGAAGCCGCCAGTCGGATACCCATTAGGATCCCAGTGGTCCAAAGTCTGGTCGCCCACGGCTGCGTTAAGGAGATCGTGCGAACCGGTGGGCAGACATTATTGACACAAACTGCATCCACGAAGGGTGTGTTGGGGGTGTTCCACGGCGCGCCGCTGGTCGGACAGCTGTTGACAGCGGCAAACTCCCCGGATTCTGGCGGACAAGGCATTTGGGCGAAGGCTTGGCAGGCGGTTAGAACTCCAAACAGCACTAAGCTGTAACTTAGGCACTTCATACAGTCCTCCTATGTGCACGGCAATTGGTTAGGGTGATGGGGAAGTCAGACTTACTGGGTTGCGGGCGAAGTCAGACGTTTAGACTTATAGAAGGAGCCGAGGGCCGATACTGCGCGCAGAAACATACATCCAGAGAACCTGTGAATGAAACGTTTCGTCAATTTGTTCTGAATCCAGAACAGAAGGGCCAAATGTCATGATGGCCTTTCCTGTGTGCTGTGTGGCCGGGACACTACCACGGACACCTTTGACTGCGATCACGGCAAAGTCCAGTTCACGAAGGATTCTCGATTTGACTCTGCTCAAGCCCCTACGCTAGCCTCAGAGGTCTGCCTAAAGCTTGACGTCTGAGCTTGTGAGCCGCCTCGGTGCTGCGGGCAACGATTCCTGATGCGATCTCATTGCAAGTTTCTGATTTTGCTGGCCCTGTTCGTCGTGGCGAGGCATGCGGCGGGGGCCCCGGCGCACCCTGCGCATGCGCCGCATGCGATGGTGGCCAGCGACCATGAACTGGCATCCCGGGCCGGTGTTGAGATGATGCGTGCCGGTGGCAACGCGATCGACGCAGCTGTAGCCACCGCGTTCACCTTGGCCGTGGTCCATCCCCAAGCCGGAAATATTGGGGGTGGCGGATTCATGCTGATCCGGATGGCGGATGGCAAAGTCCACTTTATTGACTTCCGCGAAAAATCTCCCGCGGCAGCGGCGGAGAACATGTATTTGGACGCCAACGGGGACGTCGTAGCTAACGCCAGCCTGCTCGGATACAAGTCGGCAGGGGTTCCCGGGTCCGTCGCGGGACTGGTGTACGCGGAGAAAAAATACGGGAAGCTCTCTTTGGCGCAGGTGATGGGCCGGGCAATCCAACTGGCGGAGGAGGGATTTGCGCTGAGCTGGGAGGATGCGGATGATCTGCGCGACAAGCACCTTGCCGAATTCCCGGAGTCACGCCGAATCTTTCAGCGCGAGGGGACGTACTACGAGCAGGGCGAGACGTTGCGGCAACCTGAACTGGCGCGGACTTTGCGCCGTATTGCGTCCAGTCCCGACGACTTCTACAAGGGCGCCATGGCGCGTGAACTCGCCGCGGCCATTCAGAAAGGCGGCGGACTGATCACCGCCGACGATCTTGGCCACTATGAGGTAAAGGAACGCGAACCAGTCCGGGGGAACTATCGCGGCTACGAGATCATCAGCGCGCCGCCGCCGTCCTCAGGCGGGGTCATGCTGATCGAACTGCTGAATATTCTTGAAGGATTCGACCTGAAGCGAGCCGGGAACCGGTCCGCGCAATCGGTGCACCTGACGGTCGAGGCGTTTCGCCGGGCCTCATTCGACAAGGCGGAGTTCCTGGGCGACCCTGATTTCTCCAGGATCCCTGTGGCGCAGTTGATTGATGAACGTTATGCCGAAGCTTGGCGGGAGTCGATTGATCCCAAGCATGCAACTCCGAGCAGCGCACTGAAGCGACCGGAGATTTTCTCCAAGCTCGAGGATTACGCAGCGCTGCATCCGCACCCAGTGGCGGTGGCCGACAGTCCAGACACGACGCACTTGTCGGTCGTCGACTCTGAGGGAGACGCGGTTGCGGTCACAACCACATTGAACGATGATTTTGGATCCCGCGTTACCGTTCCCGGGATGGGGTTTCTGTTGAATGACCAGATGGACGATTTCGCGGCCAAGCAAGGAGTGCCGAACCTGTATGGTTTGATCCAGGGGCCGGCCAACGCCATAGCGGCAGGGAAGCGTCCGTTGTCGTCCATGACGCCGACCATTGTGGCGAAAGACGGCAAGCCGTTTCTGGTGCTGGGATCGCGCGGAGGATCGCGCATACCGACAACGGTGGCGAATGTGCTGATGGCGGTCATTGACTACGGCATGGACATCCAGGAAGCGGTCACCGCGCCGCGATTTCATCACCAGTGGAAGCCGGACCAGATTTCGGTGGAGCAGTGGTTCTCGCCCGACACGGTGGAGAAACTCCAGGAGATGGGGCACAAGGTCGTGTTTGGGGTGCAGTACGAGCGCTGGGAGCCGACCTGGAGCGACGCAGAGTGTATCGAAGTGGATCCGAAAACCGGCGAGCGCCTGGGGGCCAGCGACGTTCGCGATAATGGAAAGGCTGTGGGCTTCTAATGCAGAAGGCGATGTCAACTTATGTCTTCGTGAAAGAGCGGTTGCACCCCGGGCTCCTCGACAAGATGGTGAGCGGCGGCGCGCAGGCGATTGAAATTTTCGCAGCGCGACAGCACCTGGATTATGCCAACCGCAAGCAGCATGTGCGCGAAATTGCGGACTGGTTCCGAAACAGCGGCGTGCCGCTGAACTCGGTGCACTCTCCCATGTACTCCGATTACGAAATGGGACGCGCCGGCGCCGCCCCGGTGAACGTTGCGGCGACCGACCGCGCGCAGCGGATTGAGGCCATGGACGAGATCAAGCGGGCGCTGGAGATTGCCGAGCAGATTCCGTTTCGCTACCTGGTGCAGCATATCGGGACCAGCGGCGAGTCGTTCGATGAGCGCAAATTTGAGGCCGCGCTGACCTCGATCGAGCACCTGCGCGCGTTTGCGAAGCCGCTGGGCGTCCGTATTCTGCTGGAAAACATTCCCAATGAACTGGCCACGCCCGATCGGCTGGTGGAGTTTATTCATACTTCGCACTTTGACGACGTTGGGGTGTGCTTTGATATTGGCCATGCTCACATGACCAGCGACGTGAGTCAGGCCTACGAGATTTTGAAAGACCACATTCGCTCCACCCATATTCACGACAATGCCAAGGACCGCGATTCACATTTCTGGCCGGGAAAGGGGTCGATTGACTGGAAAGCTTCGATGGAGCTGTTGCGCTCCGCGCCGCATACGCCGCCGGTGCTGCTCGAAATCGAGGGCGATGACAAAAGCAATATCGTCGAGGGGATGAGCGAAGCGTTCCGGAAACTGGAAGCGAATTAGAGAAAATCTGATCCAACATCATGTCATCACCAGTCACGACTATCTCCGATATCGGGAAACACGAAGGCCAGAGCGTCACCATCCGGGGCTGGCTGTATAACCTGCGCGAGAGCGGGAAGTTGCTGTTCCCGCAGTTCCGCGATGGAAGCGGCGTCATCCAGGGAGTAATTGCGAAAAACGCCGTGCCGGCTGAGGTGTTCGACGCGGTCAAGGGGCTCACGCAGGAGTCAAGCATCATCGTCGAGGGCAAGGTGCGCGCCGACAAGCGGGCGCCCGGCGGATATGAACTTGACGTTGCCAACGTTCAGGTGATCGAGCGCGTGCCCGAGAACGATCCCTTTCCGATTTCGCTGAAAGAGCATGGCGTCGATTTCCTGATGGAGCACCGCCACCTGTGGATTCGCACCCCCCGGCAGGCGTCAATCCTGCGGGTGCGCGCGGAGATCATCAAAGCGGCGCGTGATTTCTTCGACGAGCGCGGGTTCACCCTTACCGACCCGCCGATCCTGACGCCGGCGGCCTGCGAGGGCACAACCACGCTCTTTCCCGTGGATTACTTCGATGAGCAGGCATTTCTGACGCAATCGGGCCAGCTTTATATCGAAGCGACTGCGATGGCCCTGGGCAAGGTGTATTCGTTCGGACCGACGTTTCGCGCAGAAAAATCGAAGACCCGGCGTCACCTGACCGAGTTCTGGATGGTCGAACCGGAAGTTGCCTACGCCAGGCTTGATGACGTGATGGAGTTGGCGGAAGGGCTGATCGGCTTTATCGTGCAGCGTTGCCTGGAAAAGCGGCGCAATGATCTGGTCACGATCGGGCGCGACATTTCCAGGCTAGAGAAGATCGTTTCGCCGTTTCCGCGTATCACCTACGACGAAGCAGTGAAGATGCTGCAGGATGCGCACGCCAGGGGCACGCTGGAAAACAAGTTTGAATACGGAGGCGATCTGGGTTCACCGGATGAGACTTACATTTCATCGCAGTTCGATCGTCCGGTGATGGTGCATCGTTATCCGGCAAAAGTGAAGGCGTTCTACATGGAGCCCGACCCGGAGAATCCGGACCTTGCCCTCTGTGTTGATGTGCTTGCGCCCGAGGGCTACGGAGAAATTATTGGCGGCTCGCAGCGCATGGGGTCTTACGATCTGCTGCTCAAGCGAATTCAGGAGCATGGCTTGCCGGAAGAGTCGTTCAAGTGGTACCTGGACCTGCGCAAGTATGGCGGGGTGCCGCACGGGGGGTTCGGCATGGGGATCGAACGCGCCGTGGCGTGGATATGCGGACTGGAACACGTGCGCGAGACGATTCCATTTCCGAGGACATTGCATCGGCTTTATCCCTAATCGAACAATTTATGAGTCCTACATCTGCATCTTTCTCCAGCATCGTTCCGAAGAAGATTCGCGTGATTGGCGTGCCGCTGGACCTCGGCCAGTCGCGCCGTGGTGTGGACATGGGCCCTTCTGCCGTCCGCGTCGCCGGACTGGAAGCTCGCCTCGAGGCCCTTGGCCACGTGGTAGAAGACGGCGGGAACGTCGCCGTTGCCTTTCCCGAGCAGAAGAAGGAAGGCGATCCCAGCGCGAAATATCTGAAAGAGATTACCGCCACTTGCACAAAACAAGCCGATATTGTCCTCAAGACCCTGGAGGCAGGCAAAGTGCCAATTGTGCTGGGCGGAGATCACTCGGTCGCGGCCGGCACCATGGCAGGGGTCGCGGAATTTTACCGCCGCCAGAATCAAAAAGTCGGATTGATCTGGATCGACGCGCATAGCGACATCAACACGCCGGAAACTTCTCCGAGCGGCAACGTGCATGGCATGCCCCTGGCCGCGATCATGGGCCTGTGGCAGGGAGAACTCGCCAACATCTACGACTTCTCTCCCAAGGTGAGCGCCGAGAACTGCGTGCTGGTTGGAATACGCGACGTCGATGCGCACGAGAAAGTGAACATCCGCAAGTCGGGAGTCGAGGTGTTCACCATGCGCGACATCGACGAGCGCGGCATGCGTGCGGTGATGGAAGAGGCGCTGCGCATGGCGGGGCGGGGAACCGCGGGATATCACGTCTCGCTCGACATGGACTGGATCGATCCGGAAGATGCGCCCGGCGTAGGGACTCCAGTATGGGGTGGCGCGACTTATCGTGAGGCCCATCTGGCGATGGAGATCATTGCCGACCACGGGCGCATGCTGAGCTTCGAAATTGTCGAGGTGAATCCGGTCATCGACGAGCACAACCAGACGGCCGATCTGGCGGTCGAGTTAACCCTATCGGCGTTTGGAAAAAAGATTTTGTAACTGGACACTTGGCGCATTGTCGTTCGGAGCAGAGTTCCAAAAGCCAGCGGGCGCTGGCTCATACTTACCAGAAGTCGACTTATCTTGAGGTTCCCCATCTTTCGAGATTTTCGAGCAAACAAGGAAGTCCCTCTGCCTCCGCGGTACATCATGCTGATAGCAGAGCGGGTAAGTCGGCCACGCTGGGGATGATATGCGTGTGCGGTTCGCGCCGCAGACGCTCTTCGGCGTGCGCGCCGGTGAGTACGCCAATCACTCCGGCTGCCCCCGCATTAGTTCCGGCTTGCAGATCGAGTGGCGTATCCCCGACATTCACGACTTGCGACGGAGACGCCACCCCGGTCGCTTCCATCGCGCGCAAGATCATGTCGGGAGCCGGACGTCCCTTGGCGACGTCGCTGCTGGTCACGTTGGCGTTGAAGGTGGCGAACCATCCAGCTTCTTTCAAGATGAAATCTGCGATCTCGCGGTAAAAGCCTGTGGTTGTGGCGATCAATATCTTGCGCTCGCGCAGCCAGCGGAAGGTAGCTTCCGCGCCCGCGATCGGAATGACGCCGTTCGCCTGGTAATGATTTTCGAGCGCCTGGCGGAAGTCAGCGTACGTCTTCTCCACTTTTTGCTCCCGATCGGTGGTAAAGCGATCGGCTGCGAATCGGCGTATCACTTCCCGCTTCGATGCGCCCTTCCATTCGCGCAGTTCCGCGTCGCTGACATCCATACCGTTCGCCAGCAGTGCCGAGCGAAAGGATGCGACCACCTCGCCGTGATCTTCGATAATGGTTCCGGCAATATCAAAGATGACAAGACGAATGTCGCGCATGAAGAGATTTTAGCAATGTGGCGCTCTCTGATAATGGCGACATGAGATTCGAAGGTGCACGCGGGATCCTTTCCTTCGCCCAGGATGACTTCTGCTAAGGGCAATCGTGGCAGCAGCGAGGCGAGTAATCATTGATGGTGCCTCGAACCATGGCAGAGATTGACGAAACCTGCGTTTCCGTCCCAGACTGAAATGGCATGAAAAAGATCCGGGTGGGAATTCTGTTTGGAGGACGCAGCGGCGAGCACGAGGTGTCGCTGCTTTCGGCGGCGTCGGTCTTTAACGCCATCGACAAAAATAAATTTGAGGTCATCCCCGTCGGCATCACCAAGGATGGACGCTGGGTGACAGCCATGGACGCTGAGCGGCTGCTCAAGGGCATGCCGCCGGAGCACGAAGAGCGGCACCTTCGCGCGGGCGATCCGGACTACACAACCGGGGCTGCGGTGCTGGCGCGCGGAGAGGGCGTAGTCGTGCCTCCGGAGCCGAAGTCTGCGCTGAGCCCGTTTCAAACCGACCTGCGCCGTGCCAGTGATCGCGCCATTAATGTGGACGTTATCTTTCCCGTGCTGCATGGGACGTTTGGAGAGGACGGGACTATCCAGGGCCTGCTTGAACTTGCGGACATTCCTTACGTCGGTGCCGGCGTGCTCGGCTCCGCGGCAGGCATGGATAAAGACATCATGAAAGCGCTGTTCCGCGCGGCAGGGCTTCCGATTGTGAAGCACGTCACCATCCTCCGCAGTGCCTGGGAAGCGGCGCCGAAGAAAGCGGAGAAACAGGTAGAGAAAGCGCTGAAGTACCCGGTCTTTGTGAAGCCTGCGAACCTGGGATCGTCGGTCGGGATTTCCAAGGCGCATGACCGCAAGGAACTCAGGCCGGCGTTAGCGGAAGCGGCGAAGTTTGATCGTAAGATCGTGATTGAGCAGGGCGTGGGCGGTAGCAAACAAAAAGCCCGTGAGATCGAGTGCTCGGTGTTGGGGAACGATAAGCCGGAAGCCTCGGTCGCCGGGGAGATTGTCCCGATTAAAGAATTCTACGACTATGACGCGAAGTATCTCGACGAAGGGTCGCAGTTGCTCATCCCGGCGAAACTTACTAAGTCGGAAATGAAGGAAGTACAGCAGTTAGCAATTGCCGCATTCAAGGCTGTGGACTGCGCGGGCCTGGCGCGCGTAGATTTCCTGATGGAGCCTAAGAGCGGCAAGATTTATCTAAATGAGATCAATACCATGCCCGGTTTTACCGCGATCAGTATGTATCCGAAACTCTGGGCGGCGACGGGGCTTGCGTATTCCGATCTCATCGAAAAGCTGATCCATCTCGGCTTGGAGCGGCACGAAGAGAAAAAGAGGAATCAGTACAGCCGATAGTATTCCAGCGTAAGACGTCGGTTTTTGCCGTGGAATCAGCTGGCGTCGATTGCATTGGCGGACAAGAATAACCACAAAGGACACGAAGTCACACGAAGGCTCGCATCCGCGGCGAGCCTCAGCGCCTGTGGCCGGCTCTTCCACAGCCCTTGACGAAACCCTTCCCCCTTCCGTAGCATCTATCTCCAAGTTTGCTCTTCACCGAGCAAACCTTGAATTTCATGAAGAGTGGCTGAGGGACGAGCCCTGTGAAGCCACGACAACCGGATCGGGATCATCTATCCCGGTCGCCCGGTGTCAACTCTCGCCCGGAAAGCACGGGGAACATGAGATTCGGGGTGCCGACTTTTTCTGCATCTCGTAACCTCTTTTTCCTATTTCCGGGGAAAGAGGTTCATCTTTTTAGGACTCCTTTCCCAGGGCTCGTCGCCGGCTACTCGCAAAGAGAGTGGCTGATGATTGCTTACGAACTTCGCTGCCGCGAGTGCGGCAAGGCCTGGGGTAATGCTCCCAAGTCGATCTGCGACGATTGCTTCTCCCCCCTCGAAGTGAGCTACGACTACAACGCCATGCGCACGCTGTTCACGCGCGAGCGCATCGCCGCGCGCCCGGCCAACATGTGGCGCTATGCCGAGTTGCTGCCGCTCCCATCGGACTACCGTCCCAGCCTGCCGGTCGGGTTTACTCCTTTGCTGAGCGCGCCGCATCTTGGCAAAGAGTTAGGAGCGAAGCGCCTGTGTATCAAGAACGACGCCGTCTGTCTGCCGACGCTCAGTTTCAAAGATCGGGTCGTGGCAGTCGCACTGGCCAATGCGCGTAGCTTTGGATTCGATACTGTCGCATGTTCATCCACCGGCAATCTGGCGAACTCGGTCGCGGCGCAGGCCTCGCGCGAAGGATTCAAGGCGTGGATCTTTATCCCCGCCGATCTTGAGCCCGCAAAAATTCTCGGCACTCAGGTGTTCGGCGCAAAACTCGTTCGTATTGCCGGCAGCTACGACCAGGTGAATCGTCTGTGCTCGCAGATTGCCGACGAGCGCAACTGGGGATTTGTCAACGTCAACCTGCGTCCGTACTACGCGGAAGGATCCAAGACGGTCGGCTACGAGATCGCCGAACAGCTTGGCTGGCGCCTGCCCGACAGCGTGGTTGTACCGATGGCGGGCGGGTCGCTGATCACGAAAATCCGCAAAGCCTTCGCCGAACTCATTAAGCTGGGCTTGGTCGAGGAGAAGCAAGTTCGCTTCTTCGGTGCGCAGGCGACGGGATGCTCTCCGATTTCGACTGCGGTGAAATCTGGCTGCGCCGAGATCGAACCGCAGAAGCCGGCGACCATCGCGCGTTCGCTCGCCATCGGTAACCCTGCCGACGGCCACTATGCGATTAAAGCCATCCACAGCAGCGGCGGCTGGGCGGAAGATGTATCGGATGCGCAAGTGGTGGAATCGATCCAGCTTCTCGCCCAGACGGAAGGCATCTTTACTGAGACTGCCGGCGGCGTCACTGTCGGCTGCGCGCGCAAGTTGTACGAACAGGGACGCATCTCACCGGACGAAATAACCGTGCTGTGCATCACCGGCAACGGGCTGAAGACATCCGATGTTCTCGCCGGAAAGTACACGGCCGAAGTTCCGCTTGCGCCCAAGATTTCGCTATTCGACAAATACCTGGAGCAGACGCTCGACGCTCCCATTCCCGTGGAGGCCTAGGATGACCGTCACCGTACAAATTCCCAGCGCGTTACGCCGTCACACCGCAGGCGTCGGAAAACTCGATTGTTCCGCCGCCAACCTGCATGACTTACTTTCTGTGCTTGACCAGAAGTTCCCGGATCTCAGGCCACATCTGCGTGACGACTCCGGACAGGTGCGGCGGTTTTTGAACGTTTACGTCAACGAAGAAGACATTCGCTTTCTAGGCGGCAACGGCTACGTTTTCCAGGATGGAGATGAAGTGCTGCTGGTGCCGTCGATTGCAGGCGGCAGAGGATAGCAAGCAAGATCACGGACGGAGTGGGCCCCCGCCCGTCTTATGCGCAACCCTCGTTCGCTTTAGCTGTTCAAGGCGGATAAGACCTGGTTAACCGAAGGGCTGGTTGACTATCCGCCAAGATAGATGACGGGGAACCTCCGCCCATTTCGTCCGACCCGCCGGCGCTTTCGTGACAAGTATTCTCACTAACTTATAACAGTTGCACCGGTGTGTTGCTGTAGGTCGACGTTGGCCATGTAATTGCCTTGTAAGAACCCCAGTCGCCGACCCTGATAGGTAGTGATTCCTCCACTAAGTCAGGATTACCGGCGCAGGAGGCTGATGTGACTCTCTTCCATAAGCTCGTGGGTAACGTTTCGTCCGCGAGGAACAAAATTCGTGCGGTTGCGATTCTGTCGCTTTGCCTGGGTCTCGGAAATCAGGCTGTGGGACAGTCCTGCCCAATTGAGTCGGCGGCAATCGAAGACGCCAAGCCGAACAAGTTATACCTCTACTTTCCGACTGCTGACGATGCAAGCTTTCCCAACTACGCGACCAACGTTTCACCGCTCAAGGCTTTCGATATCGCAAATCTTGGAGATTACACGGGCACGACCAGCGATCTTGAAGACCAGGTCACCAATGTCGTGATCGACGACTATTGTGAATTTAACGTGAAAGTGCTGCAAACGACCGCGGTTCCGCCAACCACCTTTCCGCGCCGAGTCACGGTTGGCATCGGAACCGATTCGGTGGGATCGTTTGCGACCGGAGTTCTCTTCGGGCAGGCGCAGGAGGTGGATACCGGAGATCCCATCGTGGTTGACTTCGCGCGGGTCTGGGCGGGAAGTTATGAGACCGAAGCCGGCGGCTCGGGCAGCGGAGCGCTCAGCGGCGGCAATTCAACTTTACAGCGCTGGGCATTTTCGATCGGAGGCACCGCAGCCCACGAAGCTGGACATACGTACGGCCTGGCACACGCCGACGACTTCGGCACGAATGCGGACGGTTGCAACCCGCCGGACCACACCAAACCGGGCGAAGACCCAGTGTTTCGGCATATTATGCCCGCTGGATGCAACATCAGCGACGAACAGCGCGCGGGTTTCCGCCGGCATTTCAGCGATGCCACCTACGGCATTCTGGCCTCCAATGTTGGCCTGTCCGTGGAGACAGTGCACAACTGGGACTACACCAATCCTAACTCGGCCAGCGCGAGCCAGCTCCAGCTCGAAATCCTGAGTACTTCGATGACACTCACGCCATCGTGGACTTATCTTGGCAATCTTAGCCCGTGGACCACACCCAGCGTGAGTTCGATCGGCACGACCGTGTTTAAGGGGACCAACTTCAATCGCTTCCGAGTTACGTTCTCGAATGGTCAAGCATGGGCCAATGGATCTCCGGGAATCGTTCCGGGCGGAGCGGCATTCCATGTCGGCGTGGCCTTTTCTGAGGCGGACTTTTCAGTTCCGGACTCTGTGATTGTCGTCAAAGTGACTTTAACCGATGGAAGCGGAACTCCGTTGACCTTGCAGCCTCGCATGGTGGCATACGATACGGGAGCCCTGGATGCATCCGACGGATTCTACCGGCTGAACTTTTTCAATGCCGATAACCTGGCGCGTCCCTTGATATTGCGCGACCTGGTCGTGAGCGCGTTGCCTAAGGTAGCATCCATCGACTCCATGCTCCGCGGTTTAGCCCCACAGACTCGCCAGGGGGAGAAAATCGCACCATGGCGGAGCGAACGTCCGCTGTGCAAGGAGAACACAGGCCGGGCGGCCAGCGAGGGTTGCCCCGTCACCCTGAATGATCAGACTCTGACAATCGTTGCGGGCAGGCTTGCGCAGGGACGCAACGTGGTGCAGGTGCAGGACGGGAAGTGTGCCGGGGTGGTGAAGCGCGGCGGCGCAGACAGCGTCAAGCCGCCGGATGTGAACAACTGCCCGAACGCTGGAGTGAACATTGACTTGTTTCCAGCGACGACTCTCTACATCACCGCCACGGTGGTCGATCCCAATGCCAAGCACTGGGACCCCGCGACCAAGAGCTTTGTCACGGGGCCGCTCGAGTCTCACCTGTTCTACCAGATCGCCGGTAGGCATCCGGATCTCAATCGCAACGGGATTGACGACTTTGTGGAGATACTGCAAGCCAAGTCGAAAGACGATAACAAAGATGGTGTACCCGATGAAGCCCAGCACTGCCTGAAGCGCCTGCGTGAACTGGACAGCTGCGAAGCCAAAGAAGGCGACCAGCAGCGGAGCCTGGCCGCCCTGGAGCGGCAGGAACTCGGGATCGCTGACTGCGAGCGGCGCTGCCAGGGCAAGCCCGGCGAAGAGAGCTGTGATCATCAGTGCGAAGAAGGCCGGGAAAAACTGGATCATCGCGAACATGAACTTGACGAGCAAGTGCACCATCAGGGGCACGAGTGTCGGGAAGCCCTACGCAGCTTCAGGCATTGCGAGGAAGAGTTCAATGAGTCGAAGGGCGCCGGCAGCTTGCGCGAAAGCGTCGGCGATTCTGGGAACGTAGTCGCCATGCGCTAAGTGTTGCCAGTCGGCCTGTGCAGGAGTTGTCCGACCCAGGTTGCGTCTGAAGCAGGACGTTAACCTGGGTCTTTTTCTCGCCGATCGCTCAAGGAGACAGCTTCCACACCTTCAAAACTATTGAACATCGACGATGGTTGCCGAGAGTCGGCTATGATGGGTTCGAAACTGACAGAACCGTCTGCAAAGGGCCGTATGGGGGACAACCTCAGCAATCCCTGTTGGAGGAATTATGTCATCGAACCCGACTTCCCCTGTCCGGACCACCATCGCTCCATGGCTTTCGGTGCGCCGCGGTGCGAAGGCAGTAGAGTTCTACAAGTCTGCATTCGGAGCGAAAGAAGAATTCCGCCTGGAATCTCCGGACGGAGGAGTTGTGGCGAGACTCTCCGTTCACGGCGCGGAGTTCTGGGTGGGCGACGAGTCTCCTGAGCACCTCAACTTCAGCCCGCAGTCTTTGGGTGGCGGCACAGTGCGCATGGTTTTCACGGTAGCTGATCCGGATAGCGTCTTCCAGCAGGCGGTGAACGCCGGCGCATCGGAGATCCATCCGGTCGGCGAAGAACACGGATGGCGCGTGGGACGCATCGTCGACCCCTTCGGACATCACTGGGAAATCGGTCGCGAACTCCAATCCAAAAGTGACCAGTAAACAAGCGAAGGACGGGCGCGAACGCCCGTCCGTTCCTGGTTCAGTTTTACTTCCAGATCCGCTGTGCCACCATGTGGAAGCCAGTCTGGTAATCATAGAACAGCAGGCCGCGCACCCGTACGTTGTCTCCATTCTGCACGCTGCTGATCCCGTGTAGATTGGTGCCCGGTTGCTGGACAACATGCACCACCATACTGGAAGCGTGATTCAGGATCGTAAGATATGAGCCCGCGTCCAGCATCAAATCGAAATACTGTGCCGTGGCTCCTGCCTGGTAGTTCTGCACGATGCCGGTGAGCGCTTGCTTTTCCAAAGTGACTGTCTGTGCCGTCAATTCTTCGTTGAGCTGCGGATCACCGCGAATGAACCCGCTGGTGCTCATCATTCGCACCCGCTGCCCGTAGTTCAGGTTGGCGGTGTGCGGGTCGAAGGTGAAGGTAATGCCAGTCATATCCATTCCGTCGCTGTTTACGGCGTAAGTGGCGCCCAGCGTGCCCGCTCTGGCAGTTTTGCCAACCGTGTCTTCGAGACTGAAAAAGCCACTGCCGACCGCATCCTGTGCGATGACCATGATGCCTTCGGAAGTGATGTAGTTATAGTAGTTGGTAAGCACCCCTTCAAATTCGGCGCCGTTCTTGTCGGCCCAGGCTGAAACCTTGGTGGCTTCCAGGGAGCCGTCAAGAAGAGTAATGCCCTCGACTTTAACCAGCGTATTAGGAAGCGTGGTCAGAGTAACGTTTTCGAACTGGGTGCCCGAACTGGTATCAAATGTCAGCTGAAAAGCGTCGCGCTCCGGCGTCATCGTGAACTTGGAACCGGCCACGCTGTTGACCAGTCCCACCACATTCTCCAGCGATCCGTCTTCCGGTTGCTGCGTCGGGGTGGGACGTACGGGCATCGTAGAGAAGGTAAGCACCGGCGTTACCACGGGCGGGTTGACGTTCGTGGGATCGACGGTGATGGAGTTTGCCAGATCGAAATCAACGCTCACGATCGTGGAAAGCGAGCCGATGACCAGCGACGGCAGCGCCACCGTGAACTGGACCGCATCGCTCACGGTGTACTCCTGCGGCTGGCCGGTGTAGTCAAGATATGTGACGTGAAAGTCTGATCCGTCAAAAATGGCCTGGTTATAGGTGCCTTGCGGCATATTCAGTGCGGCAATCAGTTGTGAGGTGCCGGCAAGGTGCGTGAACTCCAGACGCCGTGATGAGGGGAGAATGTTGATTGATGTTCCCTTGGCATCGATAAGGTGCAAGGCGCTCGCGGTGAACTCCACCGAAAGCAGGCGCTCCGAAGACGAGTCACCAATCTTGATCTGCACGGCGCTGGTTGGCGTGGGAGTCGGTTCCGGCGAACCGCTCATGCTGCTCCCACCTCCGCCGCAGCCAATCGCGAACAGGAGTATTCCGAGAAGCAGCGGCAGCAGCATTAGTTTGGTTGAGGATTGAGGAGTGGGAAGAGAATCCCTCTGGGAGAACATGGCCTACCTCCAGGTGGCAGTCGGGGGAGCGAGGCTACACTGAAGACGCCGCAAGGTTAGTACCGTGATGAGAATGCGTCGGTGAGCGGAGTCACCGGGCATCGTGAGAAGAGAAACGAGGCGGACAATACGTCGGAGGGGGCAGGCGCATCCTTCTGGAACTTAGGATGTTCCCGTTATGAATTCCGCGAGGGGAACGACCCGTTCTGGGATTCCGGACCCACACAGCCCCCGCGCCAGTTGTGTCTATAGTATGTAGCGGCTCAGGTCCTGATCTTTCACGATGTCGGCGAGCATCTGGCGCACGTAGTCGGCATCAATTTTGACGTTCTCGCCTTTCTTATCGGGCGCGTCAAAGCTGATCTGGTCGAGCACACGCTCCATGATGGTATGCAGCCGCCGCGCTCCGATGTTCTCGGTCCCTTCATTGACGCGGAAGGCAAAGCGCGCAATCTCGTCGAGCGCGTCGGGGGTGAACTCCAGCTTCACGCCTTCGGTCTCAAGCAATGCCGTGTATTGCTTCACCAGAGAAGACTTTGGTTCAGTCAGAATCCGGATGAAGTCTTCCATGGTGAGCGACTGCAACTCCACGCGAATAGGGAATCGCCCTTGCAGTTCCGGGATCAGATCACTGGGCTTGGAAACGTGGAACGCGCCCGCTGCAACGAACAGGATGTGATCGGTCCGCACCATGCCGTACCGGGTGTTCACCGTGGTCCCTTCCACGATTGGCAGGATGTCGCGCTGCACTCCTTCGCGCGACACGTCCGGGCCATGGCCGCTTTCACGCCCGGCAATCTTGTCAATTTCGTCGAGGAAGATGATCCCGGAATCTTCGACCCGATCGATGGCGGCGCGCGTGACCTGGTCCATATCAATGAGCCGCTGTTCCTCTTCCTGGATCAGGTACTCGAACGCCTCGTTCACCTTCATCTTCCGCTTCTTGGTGCGCTGGCCGAAGATATTGGGCAACATGTCTTTTACGTTGACGTCCATCTCTTCGACGCCCTGGTTCGAGATGATCTCGAAGGAAGGGAAGTTTCGCTCGCGGGTTTCGATTTCGACGGTACGCTCATCCAGCTTGCCCTCGCGCAACTGCTGGCGCAGCTTTTCGCGTGTGCGATTGTACGAATCGCCGCTGCTGGTTGCGCCTTCGAGAACAAACCCGGCGTGCGGTTCCGCGGGACGCGCCGGCGCCGCCACCGGCAGCAGGATGTCGAGCAAGCGCTCCTCGGCGTTCAACTCGGCCTTGTCGGAAACGTCCTCAAGCTTTTCTTCCCGGACCATGTCAATCGCGATCTCGACTAGATCGCGGATCATCGATTCGACGTCCCGGCCCACATAACCGACTTCGGTGAATTTCGAAGCTTCAACTTTCAGAAACGGAGAGTTCGCCAGTTTCGCCAGCCGGCGCGCAATCTCGGTCTTTCCCACGCCTGTGGGCCCGATCATGATGATATTTTTCGGAATCACTTCTTCAGCGAGTTCGGGCGCCAGTTTCTGGCGGCGCATGCGGTTGCGTAAAGCGATCGCCACCGCGCGCTTGGCATCTTTCTGCCCTACGACGTGCTTATCCAACTCGGCCACGATCTCACGCGGGGTGAGTTCGTCGAGCGCGATCTGTTCCTCGTCCATCGTTCCGGGTAAGTAAATGGCCATAATCAATTTTGTTCAGGGCGGGGGATGCTCGCCCGTCCTGGCCGGATCCAAATCCGGTCATCCCTTCTGTTTATTGCAGCGAGCTACAACTCCTCGACCGTTACCTTGTCGTTGGTATAGATGCACATTTTGCCGGCAATCTTCATTGCTTCTTCGGCGATCTGGCGCGCGGAAAGCTCGGTGTGCTCGATCAAGGCCTGCGCCGCAGCCTGGGCATAGGGCCCGCCGCTGCCGATGGCCGCAATGCCGCCATCGGGTTCGATGACATCGCCCTGGCCGCTCAACAGAAACGTCTGCTCCTTGTCTGAAACCAGCAGCAGGGCTTCCAGATGGCGCAAAAATTTATCGGTACGCCAGTCCTTCGCCAGTTCTACGGCGGCGCGGCCAATATTGCCATGGTATTGCTCGAGTTTAGACTCGAAACGGCTGAACAGGGAAAAGGCATCGGCGGTTGAGCCGGCGAACCCGGCCAGGATCTTGTCCTGGTAAAGGCGGCGGATCTTCTTGGCCGAATGTTTAATAACACCTTCGCCGAGAGTCACTTGACCGTCTCCGGCCAGCACGACATGCCCCTCGCGGCGAACGCATAAGACTGTAGTGGATCGAATCAGGCGCTTCTTGCTCATCAGGGTAATCATCGATTATAGCAGCGCGGAACCGCTGCGCGGCCCATGGCGCCCTTCCACACAAGTGGACGGCGCGCCTTGTTTCGATTTGCGCGCCTTTTCGATACCATGGGGAGCTTCTTCGAACCATCGAGGGCCGTCATGGCTGACTTCACTCTTCGTGTCAACGGCAGTGAGCACAAGGTAAGCGTCTCGCCCGACACCCCGCTGTTGTGGGTGTTGCGCGACAATCTTCAGATGACCGGAACCAAGTTCGGGTGCGGTGCCGGATTGTGCGGCGCCTGCACCGTCCACGTGGACGGCAACGCGACGCGGTCCTGTTCGACTCCGGTGTCGCAGGCCACAGGGAAGAACATCACGACCATCGAAGGCTTATCTGCCAACGGCTTGCATGCGCTGCAGCAGGCATGGATTGCCGAAGAAGTTCCGCAATGCGGCTACTGCCAGCCCGGGCAGATCATGAGCGCGGCGGCCCTGCTTGCAAAAACCGCGCAGCCAAGCGATGACCAGATCACGCAAGCCATGTCGGGCAACATCTGCCGCTGTGGAACTTACGATCGCATCCGGCGTGCCATTCATCGTGCTGCGGGCAACGGGGGTGCGCAATGACGCCTCTTTCCCGCCGCGAATTTCTTACTGCCGGAGCCGCCGCCGGGGCGGGACTCGTGATCGGCTTTTACCTGCCGCATGGTGGCGCTGCGTCCGGTAAAAATGCCTTCGCGCCCAATGCCTATCTGAAAATCGCTTCTGACGGGAAAATCACCATCGTGGTGGCGCGCTCCGAGATCGGGCAGGGCGTGCGCACCTCGCTACCCATGATCCTCGCCGAGGAACTCGAGGCGGACTGGAAGCAAATTCAAATCGAACAAGCCGGCGCCAGCACCCTTTACGGAGATCAGAGCACCGGAGGCAGCGCCAGCGTCCGCACGACTTGGGACCCAATGCGTAAGGCTGGAGCGGCCGCCCGCGAGATGCTGATCTCGGCTGCCGCTCTCGAGTGGGGAGTACCGCGTTCCGGATGCAAGGCCGAGAACAGCACCGTCATTCACGCCGCTTCCAACCGCAAGCTCACCTACGGAGAACTCGCGAGCAAGGCGGCGAGTTTGCCGGTACCGAGCGATCCTCCGCTCAAGCAGGCGAAAGATTACAAGATTGTTGGCAAGCCTATGCCGCGGCTGGATACGCCGGAGAAGGTGCAGGGCAAGGCCGGCTATGGCATCGACTTCCGTCTTCCCAACATGAAATACGCGGTGCTCGCGCGCTGCCCGGTGATTGGCGGCAAGGTCGCGAGCTTTGACGACAAGGAGTCAAAAAAAGTTTCCGGCGTGGGTTATGTCGGCAAGATCGGGGAGTCCTCCGTCGCGGTCGTCGCGGACAGCGTGTGGGGTGCGATCGCGGGCCGGCGCGCACTCAACGTGACTTGGGATGAAGGCCCCAACAAAGACCTGAACACGCCCGCGATATATGAATCGCTGAAGAAGGCTGCGTCGGGAAAGGCCGCGACTCTCTACACTGTCGGCGACACTTCGAAGGCATCGGGGCGCCGCCTGGAAGCGGCTTACCAACTGCCGTTCATGGCACATGCGCCCATGGAACCGGGCAATTGCGTCGCGCACTTCAAGGGCTCGAGTTGCGAGCTCTGGGCGCCGACCCAGGTTCCGCAGGATGTCCGCGATTCCGTGGCGCAGGCCATCGGTCTTGATCCCGACCAGGTGAAGGTGAACATCACCTTGATCGGGGGAGGCTTCGGCCGGCGCCTGGAGCACGACTACGGAGTCGAAGCCGCGCAAGTATCCAAGGCCATCCATGGTCCGGTGCAGGTGCTGTGGACTCGCGAGGACGATATGCGCAACTCGACCTATCGTCCCGCAAGTTATCACCACCTGAGTGCGACCTTAGGTTCACAAGGATGGCCGGTGGCATTCTCACATCGCATTGTCATGCCCTCGATAAATGGCCAGAAGGGATATCCGACGGAGGGCGGGATCGATTCTGAACTGAAAGACGAAAGCTCGTTTGTATATGCGTTTCCGAACGCCGTAATTGACTATGTCATGACTGAGACTCCTGTGCCCCTGGGATGGATGCGCTCAGTGAACGCGCTGCAGGCCGGATTCGCCAGCGAGAGCTTCATGGATGAGTTGGCTGCGGCTGCGGGCAAAGACCCACTGGAGTTCCGCCTGCACATGCTGGCCGAGGATGAAACGCTGAATGGCTGGCAGTCGGCACGCATGCGCGGCGTGCTGCAGCTCGCGGCCGACAAGGCAGGATGGGGAAAGCCGCTTGCCGCCGGCCACTACCAGGGCATCGCCTGTTTTGCCTCCTTCAACACTTATGCCGCTGAAGTGGTCGAAGTCTCGATGGAAAACGATAAGCCGCGCGTGCATCGTGTGGTCGGCGCGCTCGACTGTGGACAGGTGATCAACCCCAATGGGCTGGAGCAGCAGATTCAGGGCGCCATCATTTTCGGCCTGGCCAATGCGCTGCGTGCGCAGATCACCATTGATAAGGGGCGCATCGTGCAGGGAAACTTTGACGATTACGCACCCCTGCGCATGAACGAAGCTCCCGCGGTGGAAGCTTACTTCGTACAGAGCACTGAGTCGCCCACCGGAGCGGGCGAACCCCCGGTTCCGCCAGTCGCGCCGGCATTGTGCAATGCGATCTATGCTGCGACGAGGAAGCGGATTCGCTCGTTGCCAATTCTAGGCTGAGGGGCGCGACCTCCTCCGGCTGACAGTCGCTGATCGCGGCAGGACGGAGTTCAGGTTGCTACCGCTTTGGCGCCACAAACTCCGAGACCTCAATATTCTTTCCAAACGACTTGAGCGGCCCTTGCGCCGCGAGCCCGAGATCCCATCCCGCCTGCAGGACCCATACTTTCTGTCCGGCGAGCACTCCAAAGCCATCGGATAGAGAGGCCCAAAGTCTCGGATCCAGGAACGTTGCGTCCGAGAAAATCTGGACTTGGGGCCCAGTCGAAATCACACGCAGGCCTTGGCACGTAAACTCTTCAAATCCAGTCACGGACGTATTGAACACCATCGGTTTCTGTTCGCATAAGTAATGCCCGAGCAGCAGCCCCGATTGATAGTCGGTAAGAATGCTTTCGCCGGGCCGGACATGCTCGCGAAGAAAACGAACGGCCTGCTGCATGTGTGCGCTGCTCTGGTCGGCGCGCGTGATGTAGGGACGATGAGGCTTGCCAAACAGAGCGCTAGAAAAGAGAATGAGCGCTGCCACGACAAACCCCGATTTGAGCCTTCCTTTCAGGAGGAAATCGATTGCGACGCTGGCCCCCGCAATCGCAAACGGGACCAGGAAGGCCGAATGTCGCGTGCCCCCGTACGGATATTTGCCGCCGATTGCCAGCGCGCAGGCGACTAGAAACGGCAACGCCAGAAAGGCGGCAACGATCCATGTCCTTCTTCTCAACAGCAGGACAATCGAAGCGAAGAAGGCGATTCCCGCGACGTCTCCAATCGCCAATTGGCCGAACACGAACTGAAACACCCCAAACGTGCGTGCGAAGGCAAATAGCAGCACATTCTGTTTTCCGGGATGATAGTAGGAATTCGACAACCAGCCCGCGATGGTCTGTTGGGACATCGTATTTGCGGCAAGGTGCGCGATGTGGTGGACGTAGAAGTAGCCGAACAGCGCGAGCGCACCCAGTTGTCCGATCCCCCAACTCGCAAGCACTTCCGGATCGGTCGGGTGTTTGAGGATCCTCAGCAGGCCATAAATCCCGAACGCAAGCGCAAACAGCAATGCGGAATAGTGAAATGTCAGGGCAAGGCACAGACACAGCCCGCTGCCTGACATTTTCAACCACGATCTCTGTGCCAATGCCTGCTCGAACAGGTCCATGGCGCCGGCCATGAACATGAGCAGGAACGCGTACTGCCGAATCTCTGTGGAAAGCGCGATGACCGGGGGAAGGAAGCTTGCCAGGAGCAATCCAATCCAGGCAGCATTGCGATCAAACACGCGTTCCAGCCAGCGAAAGAACAGCCAGCAGAAAACTGTCCCGGCCAGGATGGATGGCAGGCGCAAGACCAGTTCCGATGTTCCCAGATGCCGCCAGAAGTAGAGGACGAAGATCAATCCCGGGGGGTGCGCGGTTGACAGGCTTGCCTTGAACGCTGCCGCCCACGAAAGCTTGTTGGCAACCAGAAAGTGGAGCGCTTCATCCGGATTCAAAAAAGTCCCGGATGCGATCCACAGCCGCAACAGAAAGGCCGCGACAACGATTGGCAATGCCCGCAACTCTTCCCGGCGCCTCGACTTCAAAACTGGCTGCGAACGGGGCGTCGAAGTTGCGTGCCACATCGCCATCAGCGCAGAGTTTCCTCCATGACGTACAGCAGCTTCTCGATCTCGGCCTTCGAGTTATACACGTGGGGAGTGATGCGCAGCGAACTTCCGCGCACGCTGATGAAGATATGACCCTTCTGCAGGCGCTCCATCAGGTCCGCAGGCACCTGAGTTCGGGTGCGCAGGCACAGATAGTGTGGAGCGCGGAACTTCTCCGGCCAAGGAGTTAATCCCACGGCGGGAGCAGCTTCGGCCAGCGGCTTGGTTAGAGCGCCGCAATAGGCGGAAATTTCTTCGATACCCCAGGTGAGAATCTGCTCCATGGCCGCTCGGGCGGCGGGGAGCAGGGTAAAGTTCGATCTCTCGCCCATATCAAAGCGCCGCGCGCCGGGTTCGTAGCCATCGACGTACTGAATGAGCCCGGAGAAGTCGCGCGCGTTTTCACGCTGAATCCAGTTTTCCTCGAGCGGTCGCCCCTGCTGCTGCCACTTCGGAGCCACGTACATCACGCCAATGGAATAAGGGCCGAGCAGCCACTTGTAATTTGCGGCGATGGCAAAATCGGGCTGCACTTGTTTTACGCTGAAGGGCAGCGCGCCAAGCGATTGGGTGAGGTCGAGCGCGAGTGCGGTCCCATTCCTGCGGCAGGCTTCGCTGATGCGAGCCAGGTCGAGTACGCCACCGCTGGTCCACGGAACGTTAGGTAGCGCGGCAATTGCTATCCGATCGCTTAACTCACGCAAGACTGCCGCAGTCCAGTCGCCGTCTTCGGGCCAGGGCACCATGGCGATGGAAGCCTGCTTCTCATGCGCAAGCCGGCGCCAGGGATAGACGTTCGAAGGGAATTGCTCATCGAGCATCAAGATGTTCTGGCCGCGCGAAATTGGCAGATTCAGGGCTGCGGTCGAGATCCCATAGCTCGCGGACGGAATAATCGCAATATCGTTGCGCGTGGCATCGAACATTCGCGCCGCGACCGTCCGAAATTCCTCCGATGAGTTGAAAAAATCTTCAGCACGAATTTCCCACGGACGAGACTTTCGCGCTAATCCTTCCTCGCCCGCAGTTATCGCGCTCCGCATCAGCGGAGACATGTAGGCGCAGTTCAAGTAGGCGATGTGGTCGGGGATATCGAACAGATGTCGCTGGCAAGGGATCATTCTTGTTTGATCGAGGCCCATTCTCGACGATTCAGAATACCTGAAAGACTGACATTACAATGTCCAGTGGATGCCGGCTGCCTCCTACACGACCAGGGAACTCTCTCCCCAGACCTGGCCCGACTTCGAGAAGCTTTTCACTCGAAAGAATGGCTGGGATTTCTGCTGGTGCATGCATTTTCAGCGGGCACGAGCGAGGCCGGGCGAGAATTCCCAGATCAGAGCAGTGAGATCGGTCGTCAACCGCCGCGACAAGAAACGCCTGGTCGACGCAGGCCAGGCGCATGGCATTCTCGTCTACGCCGAAGGAGAACCTGTGGGCTGGTGTCAGTACGGCCTGCGCGAGGAGCTTCCGCGCATTGATCACAGCCCGAACTACCGCCCTCACGAGCAGAGAGAAGGGAAGCTGTGGCGCATCACCTGCTTCGTCGTGGACAAGAAATTTCGCAGGCAGGGTGTCGGGACGGCGGCATTGAAGGTGGCCTTGGCATCCATCAGAAAAAAAGGCGGCGGACTGGTCGAGGCCTTCCCACTGGTTCCTTTTGATGAGCTACGCCGCTCCGAGTTACAGCAGCGGGGTCATGCATCGTCATTCGGGAATGTCTCGACCCACGGGACCGTTTCCATGTTTAGGAAGCTGGGCTTCAAGGAAGTTGGGCCCTACGGGAACAAGAATGTGCTCATGCGCAAATTCGTTTGACGGCTGAGTTCCATCCGTTCCTCATTATCTAGTGGTGCCTAGGAACATCACACCTCAAGCTCTCGACCACGCTTCTCACTCATGCACTGCAACTTCGCCAGGGGGATACGATGTGGGTAGGCTCTACCATCGTTCCCCATTTCTTGACACTCTCTCCCACCCCCTTATATTCTTAAGTTCTGCTCCCTTGAGCAGTTACGCGTCTGAGCATGCTTCCGCGGCCTGCGCGGTTCAGGTGGGGGCGCGGGAGTTCCCGATGTTCATCGAAATCAGAGAGTTGGAGCTCCATCCGGTGGATTTTCAGGAGGAGCTCGGCCCCGGTGTGATCGATTTCGGGGCGGACTTGCGCCAGCGTACTCCGCTTCGCAGCTCCGGACGGGCGCAACTGGTCGAAGAGCGTCACGGTAAGCATCAGGTCATCAAAGACATACGCCTGAATGGCACGGTTGCAACCAGCATCGAACTGGCTTGCGCCCGTTGTCTTGAACCGGTGGTGCAGGACGTGAACCGAAGCTTCGACCTGCTCTACCGTCCTCTCGGCTCTGACGCCGGCAAGGAAGAAATCTCGGTCACGCAGGCCGATGCCGAGATCGGCTACTACGAAGGCAAGGGACTGCAACTGGAAGACTCGCTGCGCGAGCAGGTAATATTAGCGCTTCCCTTGAGAGCATTATGCCGCGAAGACTGCAAGGGCCTATGCCCTCAGTGCGGCATGAACTTGAACGCAGAACAGTGTTCGTGCGCTGAACCGGTGCAGGACCCGCGCTGGGAAGCGCTCAAGGATCTTCGCGACAAGCTGAACCGCTAAGTCGCAGCAGGAATCCGGCCTCAGAAGGCCCTCGAAAAAGGAACCATCATGCCCAATCCGAAACGACGTCATTCCAAGCAACGCACCAGTACCCGGCGCGCGCACGACGCCCTGAAGGGCCATTCACTCTCTGAATGCCCAAACTGCCACGAAAAGAAAATGCCGCACCGCGCCTGCCCCAAGTGCGGGTACTATAAAGGGCGCGAAGTTCTCGACGTCGAGGAATCGAGCTAGCCCCTTTTCATGCCAAGCGTCATAGCGCTGGACGCGATGGGTTCTGACCGCGCGCCAAAGCCTGAGGTCGAAGGTGCGATCCAGGCGGCGCGGCAGTATGGAATCCCCGTGCTCCTGGTGGGGCGTGAAGAGGTCATCCAACCTGAGTTAGACCGCCATCCCAATGCTGCCGGGCTGCCGTTGGAAATCGTTCACGCCAGCGAAGTCATTACCATGCAGGACAAAGCGGTGCAGGCAGTCCGCGCCAAGCGCGATTCTTCGATGCGTGTGGGCCTGCGCCTGGTACGGGAAGGCGAGGCGTCGGGCTTCGTGAGCGCCGGCAACACGGGCGCGGCCATGGCCACCGCGAAAATGGTGCTGGGCGCGCTTCCGGGGGTGGACCGGCCAGCGCTGGCTGCGGTTTTCCCGACTGCTCTGGGTACGGCAGCCACGCTCCTGGATGTGGGCGCCAACGTAGATTGCAAGCCCCACAACCTGGCGCAATTCGCCGTGATGGGCGAAGTTTACTTTCGCAGCATGTTCGGCACTCCGAGACCTCGCGTGGGATTGCTTTCCATCGGGGAAGAAGACGTCAAGGGCAATGAGTTAACGCGCGAGGCGTTTCAGCTGCTGAAGCAGTTGCCGCTGCGCTTCATTGGGAATGTCGAAGGACGCGACCTCTACAATGGCCAGGTCGAGGTGATCGTCGCCGACGGATTTGTCGGCAATGTTGCGCTCAAGGTTTCCGAAGGGGTTGCCAACCTGGTGCGCGCGACTTTAAAAGAGAGCTTGCGGGCGACGATTACGCGGCAAGTGGGGGCTCTGCTATCGCGGAGCGCGTTTGCTGATTTCAAGAAACGGCTTGACCATACGGAATACGGCGGAGCGCCGCTCTTGGGAGTGAAAGGCGTGTGCTTCATTACCCATGGCTCGTCAAATGCAAACGCGATCAAGAATGCGATTCGCGTGGCCGCGGAATTTGCCGAGCACCGCATCAATGATGCGATCGCGAAAGAATTAGGCGCAGTCCACGCGGCCGCCGGTAAGACCGTCATTCTTTGTTGACATCATCCTGAGCCAAGACGAAGGATCTGGCGTGCACTACGAGTACTTCCGAAACTGAAAACGTCGGTTATCTCCAAAAGCTACTTTATGACGAATCACCTGATTGCGTTTCTTTTTCCCGGCCAGGGATCGCAGGCCGTGGGCATGGGCAAGCAGTTGGCAGAAAAATATCCCATCGCGCGGCAGACTTTCGAAGAGGCCGACGAAGCGCTCGGCTACAAAGTGTCGCAGATCTGTTTCGAAGGGCCGGAAGAGCGGCTGCGCCTGACGGAGATCACGCAACCCGCGATCCTTGCCGCCTCGGTTGCAGCATGGCGGGTGGTGAATGAACGCGGCCTGAAGGCGGATTACGTGGCCGGCCATAGCCTCGGCGAATATTCGGCCCATGTTGCCGCCGGGACGTTGAGGTTCGCGGATGCGGTGCGTACCGTTCGAGATCGCGGAAAGTATATGCAGGAAGCCGTTCCCCTCGGTGTGGGTTCCATGGCCGCGATTTTAGGTATGGATTTTGACCGGGTCGCACATGTGTGTCGGGATGCGGCTGAACATGAAATTTGCGAGCCGGCCAATTTCAATTCGCCTGAACAGATCGTGATTTCAGGAAACACCGCCGCAGTTGAACGCGCGGCCAAACTCGCCGATCAACGTGGCGCAAAGAAGGCAAAGGTTCTTCCCGTGAGCGCCCCCTTCCATTGCTCGCTCATGAAGCCCGCGCAGGACCGGCTTGCGTCAGACTTGAACGCGTTGCAATTTCAAAGTCCCGCTACTCCCGTGGTTTGCAATGTTGATGCAGCGGTCGTCCGGGATGGAGACCACAGCCGGGACGCATTGGTCCGGCAGGTCACCGGGTCGGTGAAATGGGACCCCTGCATCCGCGTGCTGATCAAGAACGGTGTTCAGACCTTCGTGGAACTTGGCCCAGGGAAGGTACTGTGCGGCCTGATGCGCCAGATCGACCGCTCGAGGAACTGCGTCAACGTGGCCGATGAAGCATCGTTGCAGAAGACGCTGGAACACTTCGCGGTAAGGGCATAGAGCATTCGATGTGGATACGCGGATCTTGCCCGTATCCAACGTCGAAACTTACTCCGTCAGCCAGCCGAACCAATTTCCGCATTGCACCTCGTTGGGAGAGAACGAGAGCGTGTGGTCGCTTTTCTGCACCCAGAAATATGGGTGCTCTAAACGCTTATTCACTGTGGCCTGCACGATCACCCCGCTGCTATCGCTCGGGCTGTAGGAACAGTCGACTTCATAGCTTCTGATCAGACCCCACTCGCCGCCCGGCCCCCAGTCGCGATAAAAATCCGCATAGCCATAGTTCGAATACTTCTGCTGGTGCTGCTTCCAGTCGGGATCATGGAACCAGATGCCGTAAGCGGCTTCGTAGTTCTGCTTCTGTAACTGCTCCAGGAATTGGGCTACGGCGCGGCGCTCGGGATAATGGCGGAAGTGATAGGCCGTCCAGGCCAGGATCAGGACCACAACCACGGCAACGATGATCAGGTTGCGGCGGCGACGCTCGCGTGACTCGTCGTATTTTTGCGAATCCATCAAGGTCATGGCGCTCACAGGATAATGGATTCCGGGTCAGGGAGGATCAACGATTTTCGCCTGCCGTTTGCCGATTTGTTAGCCACGGGAGGACGTGAGGGTCACTGTGCAAGGCGGTTGCGGTTCGGCTTTCAATTGAACATGGCAACCGCCAATCACAGTGTTCTTTTAAAGAGCGGTGTCGCGATGCTCAGCGTGATCACTCCGAAGATGGTCAGGTACACCATGTCGGGCCAGATCGCGGTGAAGGTCGTCTCTTTCAGCAACAACGACTTGAACCCGTGTACCGCGTAGGTAAACGGATCCGCCTTGGCAATCGCGCGCAGCCACCACGGGAACGCCTGCACGGGATAAATCGAGCCGCTGGGGAAAAACAGCAGCGTATTCAGAATGCCGAAGATCGCGCGCGGAACCAGTGGATCGTCGACCCGCACCATCAGCAGGAACATCATGGTGTTGAATGCGATCGAGGTGAGCAGGATCATTACCATCAATCCCAGGATTGTTCCCAGGTTGAAGATGGTCCCGACGCCGGCAAGCAGCGATCCGATCAGGGTGATGATTACGCCCGTCAACACTGCCTTGATCGCTCCCGCCGCGTTCAGTCCCAAGACCAGTTCTGTCTTCGTAATCGGGGTGACGAGATATCCTTCGTGCACACCCCGGGCTTTGTCGTCGATGTACAACATGCCCCCGCCGATCATGACCGACACGAACATCGCCAGCGTGATCGAGCCGGGCAGAAGATACTTCATGTACTCGATGTAGGGATAGAGTTCTACGATATCGAGCGCAGTTTTCTGCAGCAGCCTGGGTTCGATGGCGGGCTGATTGAGCGCGTTGGTCAGGTCCGCCAGTTCCTGCTCCAGCGTGGAACTCATGAAATTGTCGCTGTTATCTACTATCAGGGCGATCCGGGGATGGTTCTCCTCGTAGACGCGCCGCGAATACTGTGGAGGAATAATCACCGCGCCCTGGATCTTGCCATTGCGCACATCCTCCATCGCCTGCTTGTCGTTGTCGTAGTACACCGGCTCGAAGGTGCGAATGTTGGCGCGCACGGAATCGAAGGCCTCGCGAATTTTGAGCGCTTGGGTGCCGCCGTCCTGGTCCACTACTCCGAGGCGCGCGTCGCGTATCTTGCCGCCGAAGGCGTTGCCCAGCACGATCAACTGCACCAGGGGAAATATCATGGAGGCCATCATCAGCGCCGGGGAACGGAAGAACTTGCGCATTTCGCGCTCGACAATCGCCATCATTCGGTTCATGGCTGCATTCCTGGCCGGGGCGGCATGACGAAGCCGTACGACTTGACCAGTTCATCGCGCAGCTGGCGCCCGGTGTAGTGGACGAACACGTCGTCCAGGGTTGTGTTCTGTACCGACAGCGAACGCACGCGGGCACCGGCCTTCACCGCCGCCTCTACCATTTCCGTTGTGGTTTTCGAGCCATCGCCGGTAAGTACGCGATACATGCCTGCACCCTCGTGCTGGACCGAGGTGACATCCGACAATTTGTGCAGGCGCTGCTCCCAATCCGCTGGGGCATTGTCGAATTGCGCTTCAATCACGTTCGATCCCGGCACGCTCGCCTTCAGGGCCGGGGGCGTATCGAGCGCGACCAGCTTGCCGTGATCCACAATGGCGATGCGGTCGCACAGGCGGTCTGCTTCGTCCATGTAGTGCGTGGTGATGAGAATCGTGAGCTGGCGATTCGATTTGATGTTGGTCAACATTTCCCAGACCGCAACCCGGGAGACTGGGTCCAGTCCGGTGGTGGGTTCGTCGAGAAAGAAAATGCGCGGGCTGTGCACCAGGCCGCGAGCGATCTCCAGACGGCGTCGCATGCCTCCAGAAAGGGTTTTGGTCTGCGCATCGCGCCACTTGGTCAGGTCTACCAGTTCGAGGAGTTCATCAATCGCCGCGCGGCGTTTCTTGGCGGGCACATCGTAGAGCTTGGCGTAAATATTCAGGTTCTCGTCGATGGTGAGATCGAGATCGCTGGTCAGCGCCTGCGGAATTACGCCGATCATGCGCCGCGCCGCGTCGGGGTCCTTCTGCACGTCGTGCCCGCCGATATATGCCTTGCCGGCTGTAATCGGGATCAGCGTGGTCATCATCCGAATCAGGGTTGATTTGCCTGCACCGTTCGGTCCCAGCAGGCCGAAAATTTCTCCTTCTTTCACTTGGAAAGAAATGTCGTCCACCGCGGTGAAGTCGCCGTACTTCTTGACGATGTGCTCGACGGCGATGGCGTTTCCGGCACCGCCATTCGCGCCGTTCTTTTGGAATTCCGCCATCATGGCTGCTTCTCGGCCGTCTTCTGGTTGGAGGCGATGCCCTTCAACTGGTCAGGGGAGACCAGCACTTCGGCGGTCATGCCGGGAACGTAGGCGCCCTTGGGATTATCCAGGCGCACTTTCAGGACGATGGTCTTGATGTCGCGCTTGCGGCGGCTCACGTCGCGTTGCGTGGCAAAATCAGCTTCCGCGGATTTGAAGAATACTTTGCCCGAGGTGATGGTTCCTCCCGGCAACCGCACTCGCAGCGTGTCGCCGTAGCCGATGTGGTCCGCTTCGGTTTCAGGCATTGCAGCGCGAACCCAGGTATCGCTCAGGTCCACCACCGTCACGATCGCCTGTCCGGCATTCACCACTTCGCCTTCGCGTGCCGCGCGAACCGAAACCGTTCCGCTTACCGGGGCGTATATCTTGGTGTAGCCAAGCCTCACCTCGGCCTGCTTCAACATTTCTTCGGCATTCGCCATCTGCGCCCGTGTAGATGCCACGGTGCTCTGGGCAGCATGCGCCTGATGAGTGTTGGCGATCGCCATATTCAACTCGGCCTGCGCGGCCGCAACCTGGTCTTTCAAAGACTGCACCAGCGCGGTCTGCGCCTTCAGATTGCTTTCCGCCTGGACCTTTTCCTGCTCGGAAGCGATTCCCTGGTTCGCGAGTTCGATCATTCGCCGGCTGTCACTCTCGGTACGCGTCAGGGTGGCTTCGGCCTGCAGCAATTGCGCGCGGGTGGAGGCCAGTCGGGCCTGCGCGTTCGCGACGCTGCTCGAGGTGGAGCCCTGCGTGGCTTCGCGCGTCGCCTCGGTCTCGGAGACCTTCGACTTCAGGCTGGAGATCGTAGCCGCCGCGGCGCGCTCCTGGGCTTCGAGTTCGGACGCATCAAGGACGGCGATCAGGTCTCCAGCCTTCACCGGCGTTCCTTCATCCACCAGCAGCTTTTGAATACGGCCCGCAATCTGCGGGCTGACCACGACCTGGTTCGAATCCACGGTTCCAATCAGGATCAGGTCCTTGTTGCTCGGAGTAGAGAAAAAGTAATAACCGAGCGCGATCAGGCAGATGATGCTGAGCAGGATGATGAATTTATTGCGTGCGCTCACTTCGGTTCTCCCTTGGGCAACCTCTGGAACAATGCGGCCGAAACGAAGTCGAGTACCGCGGCCTTGCGCTCGGCAACGCGTTCGGGCGACAGCGGATCGAACCCGGTTACGGTCTTCATGACCGGCGCGCTGATGAAGTAGAAAACCACCAGTGCAACCATGGAAGGAATGAATTGCATGGGATCAATGGGACGGAACTCGCCGGAAGCGACGCCTTGCCGGATGACCCCGCCCAACCTGGTGTAGAGGGGCATGAAATAGCGTTTGGCTACGCGCTGTAAGTGCGGGGAACCCTGCCCGGCGCGCATGGTTTCCATCTGGATGAGATTGCGAAAATGGGGATGGCTGGCGACAAAGTCGAAATAATTGGCCACGTAAATCAGGACCTTCTCCCCAGGAGGCAGTTCGCGATTGAGGACCTCCGTCATGTGCTCGCTGAGTTGGCCGAAAGCATAGTCGAGCGCGGCGCCATAGAGACTTTCTTTGTCTTTGAAGTAGTAATAGAGCAGCGCCTTGTTGACGCGAGCAGCGCGCGCGATTGCGTCGGTGCGCGCACCGGCCATCCCTTCTTTGGAAAACTCTCGAACCGCGGCTTTGAGGATGGCGGCGCGGCTCTGGTCGGGACGGCCGCGGGTCCCGTACGGCGACTTAGGTTCAGGGAGCTTCATGCCTTAATTAACCGGTTAGTTAGATGATAACCCCGCGGCCCGGGATGCGCAAGACCCATTGCGATAGGGAATTCAGGAAGTTGCAAAGACCGGCGGGCAATGAAACCAGGCGCGGGTAGGCGCCCGCGACCAGAGGCCACGTTTTCACGTCCCGCAAATTCCTGCCGGCACCGAATGATATCTTTGCTGAATCGTTTCAATACCGGAGTCTTCATGATGAACCATGCCCCCGGATGTATCCTCCTGCTGGCCTCGTTCTCGTTCGCGCAGGCGCCTCAAATTCTTACCAATCACCTGGGATATGAGCCCGAGGCTCCCAAGCACGCGGTCATACTGGGGAAACAAAGTGATACCGTCTCTGACTGTGCGCTGAATGATTCACGGAACCAGCGGCAGGTCCTCGCAGTGCATCCCGCGCATGCCGGCCCGGTCAGCAAATGGCGGGACTGGAATTTCTGGACGCTCGACTTCGATTCCTTTCGCAACGAGGGCAGCTACTATCTCTCTTGCCGGACCAGCCAGGGCGATGTCCGCTCCTTCCCGTTTGCCATTCAGAAATACCTGCTCGATCGCAAAACTCTTTCCGACGTTATCTACTACTTCAAAGAGGAGCGCAGTAGCGGACCCATGGATGAAGCCGACCGGCATCTGCACTTCGACGGAAAGAAGCCGGGCACACTGGACGCGCATGGCGGGTGGTGGGACGCGACCGGCGACTATGGCAAGCATCTCTCGCACCTGTCCTTCTCAACCTATTTCAATCCCCAGCAGATTCCGCTGGTGGTTTACAGCCTGTTGAAGAGTGAGCAGGAACTGGATCGGCGCGGGCTGCCGGAGTTTGCGCGCTATAAGGACCGCATGCTTGACGAAGCCCTGTTTGGCGCCGACTACCTCGTGCGCGTAAAAGACCCGAACGCTTCGTTTTATCGCTCGATCTCGAATGGGGGCGTGAAGCAGGTTCCCGAAGAACGCAAAGTTGCCGGGGAGATGAAGAAATTCGGCATCTACCAGTCGAGCAGCCAGGAACCCCGCGACATGATCGAGCAGGCCAACAACGATATGGAGTACGAGGTCAGTTATCGTTCTGGCGGCGGTATAGCCATCGCCGCGCTCGCGCTGGCCAGTACGTTCCCGCATCCGGGAGAGTTTCACAGTGCGGATTACCTCAAGGCTGCAGAAGAGGCATTTGACTTTCTGGAGAAGAATAACTTGAAGATGGTCAACGACGGCAAAGAAAACATCGTCGACGACTACTGCGCGCTCGCGGCCGCCACGGAACTGTTCAAGGCGACAAAGCAGATCAAGTACAAAGAAGCTGCCGACCGTCGCGCCGCAAATCTCATGGATCGCTTGATCAGCTCCGGCCCGTATCAGAACTATTGGCGAGCCGACGACGTCCAGCGCCCCTTCTTTCACGCCTCCGACGCAGGGTTTCCCGCGGTCAGCCTGCTCTACTATTTGCCGGTTGCAGACTCGCCAAACCGTCAGTTGGTTCTGGAGGCGGTGCGGAAATCCCTTCAATTTCAACTCGCGCTTAATGTCGAAGTCACGAACCCGTTCGACTACGCGCGGCAGCTGGTGCAGGACAAATCAGGCAACCGGCACACCAGTTTCTTCTTCCCCCACAATTCCGATGCGGCGCCATGGTGGCAAGGAGAGAATGCCCGCCTCGCTTCGCTGGCCGCTGCGGCCCGTCTGGCGGCACGCGAATACCCCAACCAGCCCGCGTTTCAGAACAAGCTGCAATCGTTCTCGCTCGACCAGATCAACTGGATCCTCGGGCTCAATCCGTTCGATTCTTCCATGCTCTATGGAGTCGGCCGCAACAATCCGGAATACATGTTTTTCGATTCCTGGGAATTCACCAATGCTCCGGGAGGAATTTCCAATGGCATCACCAGCGGCTTCAAAGATGAAGAGGACATTGACTTCGACCTGAATTGGCATCAGACCGGCGCCGACAACGACTGGCGCTGGCAAGAGCAGTGGCTCCCGCACGCAGCCTGGTTTTTGTTGGCGGTATCAGCCCGGTAAGAAACAGAGAAGCGTCAGAGAGTTATGAAGCAGATGGACAAGATCGAAATCGCCGGATTGCAGAACGCCTCCGACGCGGCATGGCATCTATGAACAAGAAATCTGTTGTTCGCCGTTCACTGCCGAAAAACAAAATTCCGAATGACATAGACGACTACCTCGCCGACGTCCCCGAACCTGCGCGCAGCACGCTTGAGAAAGTTCGCGCGGCGATCCGGGCCGCTGCCCCGAAAGAAGCCACCGAATGTATCAGCTACCGCATTCCAACCTTCGACTACCAAGGACACCTGGTCGCCTTTGCTGCCTTCAAGAACCACTGCAGCCTGTTCCCGATGAGCTATGCGGTAATCCGTGCCTGCAAGGATGAACTCAAGCGCTATACGCAGTCGGGAAAGGGGACGATTCAGTTCCCGGTAGACAAACCTCTCTCGCCCGCTCTGATCCGGAAGATCGTGAAAGCGCGGGTGGCAGAGCAGGAAAAGAAAGCGCGATAAGCGGCGCCCCCATTATCCAAGGCTCGGTGCATTTGAATAGTTGCGCTCCGTGCCCGCTCCTGCTTACACTCCTCTTTCCGAAAACTCATGATCAGCCTTGACCGCAACCGCCTTCAGTCCCTTATGCAGCGCGAGCAGCAAAGGTTTGTCAACGACCGCCCCAAGTCGAGGGCGCTGTTCGAGCGTGCCGGCAAATCCCTGCTGGGTGGCGTGCCGATGAACTGGATGGCCAAGTGGGCGGGCGCATTTCCTCCCTTTGTTCGCGAGGCGCAGGGCGCACATTTTTACGATGTGGACGGAAATCGCTACATTGACTTTTGCCTGGGCGACACGGGAGCGATGACCGGCCACTCGCCTTCGGCGACCGTAAAAGCCGTCGAAGAGCAGGTGCGGCGCGGCATCACGCTGATGCTGCCCAGCGAAGATGCGGTATGGGTGGGGGAGGAGTTGCAGAAGCGATTCGGGCTGCCATACTGGCAATTCGCCCTTACCGCGACCGACGCCAACCGTTTTTCGATCCGTCTCGCGCGCCAGATTACCAGCCGGCCGAAGATTCTCGTTTTCAACTGGTGCTACCACGGTACCGTCGATGAGAGTTTCATCACGCTCAACAACGGCGTCGGGCATGCGCGGCGGGGAAACATCGGGCCGCCCGTCGATCCGGCGATTACCACCAAGGTTGTCGAGTTCAATGACCTGCCGGCGCTCGAGCAGGCCCTCGCCCCCGGCGACGTCGCCTGTGTATTGGCCGAACCCGTAATGACGAATGTCGGCATCGTGCATCCAGAGCCGGGCTTCCACAAGGCGATGCACGAGTTGTGCCGCAAGACGGGAACCCTGCTGATGATCGATGAGACGCATACGATTTGTGCCGGGCCAGGAGGTTACACGCGCGAAGAAAATCTGGAGCCCGACTTCTACATCTTCGGCAAGGCCATTGCCGGAGGGGTTCCAGGCGCCGCTTATGGGTTCACCGAAGAAATCGCAAAAAAGATCATGGAACGGCACAGCCTTGAAGACTGCGATACCGGCGGCATCGGCGGCACCTTAGCCGGCAACTCCCTCTCACTGGCCGCCATGCGCGCAACACTCTCCAAGGTTCTTACCAGGGAGGCTTTTGATTCCATGATCCCCCTCGCAGAGCGCTGGACCGCGGGAGTGCAAAAGACGATTGATGAATTCCAGGTGCCCTGGCACGTGACCCGACTGGGATGCCGCGCGGAATACCTGTTCACCTCGAAGGTCCCTAGAAATGGCACCGAGGCCCACGATGCCATGGACTTTGAACTCGAACGCTTCATGCATCTCTATGCCATGAACCGCGGCATCCTGCTGACGCCTTTCCACAACATGGCATTGATGTCGCCGGCCACCAGCAAAGAGGATGTGGACCACCACTCCCGCGTATTCCGCGAAGCCGTGAAAGAGCTGGTCGGATGAGAAAACGTGTTACGCTCGTACCTCCCCGATGAAGCATGCACGCGACTGCGGCCGCGCATTTCTCGCGCTCCTACTGGTTTCTTTTCTGAACTCCTGTGCGAATCCGGGAGTTCCTCTGCCCCCGGAGTTGGAACTCCCGCGCCGGGTGGGCGATCTCCACGCCGTGCGCAAAGGCGATAAGGTCTACTTGTCATGGACTGTTCCCAACGAGACCGTGGACCATCAGACTATCCGTCACGCTGGTCCTACGCGCGTCTGCCGCAGTGTTGATCCCAATCCGTTGGATTGTGATCATCCGATCGTCGAAGTGCCCCCATCCAGCTTCCCAGCCCAGCCAAAGGCAAAGAAGGGCCAAGCCGTGGCCAAGGTCCAGGCAAGTTATACCGACACCTTGCCGGCACAGTTGCAGGAGGAGCATCCCGCCGATCTGCTGACCTATGCGGTTACAGTGATGAATCAGAGCGGCCGAAGCGCCGGGCCATCCAACATCGCTCAGGTCCCGGCGGCACTTACGCTTCATCCTTCCTCCGATCTGCAGGCGCAGGTCACAGCAAGTGGCGTTGCCCTGAGCTGGACCAATCCTGCGGCGCCGGCTTCGAACGTTCTGCGCTTCATCGTCAGGATTTATCGTCGCCCTGAAGATAGCAAGGCCGACAATGTTGCCGGAGAGATTCCCTTGTCCGGTGATCGCGGCGAATGGCTGGATCAGACGTTCGAATGGGAGAAGACCTACCTGTACCACCTCACGATCGTGACCAACGTTAGCCGGCCGGGCAAGCCGGACCTCCAGGT
>DASREM010000036.1:0-75080 GCA_035652095.1 Terriglobales bacterium
GGATTCTCAAAGCGAGCCTTGGTCCAATGAGCAAAACTCAAGAGCAACACCAAAATCCAAAACTCCCACGAAGGGAAAAACAAACCCTGAAAACCCTTCGACAGAACACGTGTCTCTTGACAACGCCGACACGGTTATAGAGGGTGGGCCACATCTTCCAGCAGCATGTTCAGATCCGAGGGGTGCCCCATTTCTCGCGTCTTTTGCGAGAAGTGGGGCTTTTGATGGCGTCTACGAAATCTTTCGAACTTTCATCTTGAGCACGTCCCAGTCATTGACGCGCACCCGACCCACTTCTCCGAAAGCATAAGCGCGAAAACTGCTCCAAGCCCAATCTTCGGGTGCGGCGACTAACCCGCGTTTCACCGGATTGCGATGGATGTACCGCAGCTTCTCAATCCGTTTGTGATCGGTCCAAACGTTGAAGTCATAGAATCGCCGCTGCCAGATATGACGAGGAGTACCACCAGGAATTTCTGCGGGGGGCCCACATGGCTTTGCGGGGGTGCCCCATTTCTCGCGTTTTTTGCGAGAAGTGGGGCTGTTGTCAGCATCAATGGAAAGTCTCTGCACGAAACTCAACTTGATGGCCTGAACAACGACCGACGGAGTCACCTCCTGAGGCTCGCTGATCAGCAGATGAAAATGCTCCGGCATGACAACGTATCCGACCACGACAAAACTGTAGCGCTGTCGCATCCGCTCCAGTACATCGAGCAGAAGATCGCGCCGCTCCGGCGAGCCCAGCCACGGGTACCGGTGATAACAACTGGAAGTAATGAAGTGAAGATGTCCAGCGCCGAAGTAACGCCTCAATCCCCATGGCATGAGCGGATCGTAAGGCGAGATCGGCGAGCAGTCTGTGATAGTTGGACATTGAAGAAGGTTATGACGGGTTATGACGGGGGTGCCCCATTTCTCGCGTCTTTTGCGAGAAGTGGGGATTTTGTATGTAGCGAGGGTGGCCCACGTCTCTGGTTTTGAGACGTGGGGATTTTGCGTGCAGCTAGGGGTGGCCCACGTCTCTGTTTTGAGACGTGGGGATTTTGTCTGTCAGATTTGAGGATTCCATCGATCAAGTTGAGGCAACCGCTCCACTTCTCGCAAAAGACGGGAGAAATGGGGTACCCCCATAGGACGTGGGCGACCCGCCCAGTCTGTGATCACTGGACATCAAAGAAGGTTATGAGGGGCGCCCCATGCTCGCGAAGTTTGCGAGACGTGGGGATTTTATGCGGGGTTAGGGGTGGCCCACGTCTCTGTTTTTGAGACGTGGGGATTTTGTCTGGAGCTAGGGGTAGCCCACGTCTCTGTTTTGAGACGTGGGGATTTTGTCTGTCAGATTTGAGGAACTCGATCGATCAAGTTGAGGCAACCGCCCCACTTCTCGCAAAAGACGCGAGAAATGGGGTATCCCCGCCGATGGGATGTGAGACCGCCTGCCGGGGCTGTCAGCCCGGGTCGCGATATTTGCGGTGTGGCATCGAATCGATCACAGGTGTATGCTTCTCCTTCCCCTGTTACCCTCAGTGTGCTAGAGGACATAAGATTGACCCAGCTCACAACCTTTTTGAGATATCCGGGAAGCAAGAGGCGGATGCTAACCTTCTTAGCTGACCATCTTCCTTCTGCCAAGGCCATCGCCGGACGATTCATTGAACCCTTCGTAGGTGGAGGTGCGATCTACTTCCACCTACGGCCCAAAAGGGCCATCCTGGCCGACATTAACCCCGAACTCATCGAGCTATATCGGGGTATTTCCGCGAATCCTGATCGAGTGTGGAGAATTTATAGATCCTATCCGCGGGGCAAGGCAGCGTATAAACGCGTTCGAGCAGTGAGTGTAGATAGATTGTCTCTTCCTCAGCGCGCGGCCCGTTCTCTATACCTTAATCGCACTTGTTTCAAAGGCATGTGGAGGCACAACCTCGCCGGTCGCTTCAATGTAGGATATGGCGGTGAGTCACGCCGCCGTGCGCTTACTCGGACTAGCCTTTTTGCCATTTCTGACCTCTTGGCGTCAGCTCGTTTCAGGTGCTGTGACTTTGAACCAACGGTTGAGTTGGCTGGTTCGAGCGACTATCTTTTCCTTGATCCACCGTACCGACCAGGCGCAAAAGAACAAACCACGGAACACTATGCAGGGCGCCAATTCACATTTAAAGATCACGTGCGACTTGCCGCGGTACTGCGAGCTGCCAACAAACGAAATGTTCGCTGGTCGATGACTATCTCCGGCCATCCCGCGATCCGTAAGTTATATACAGGTTTCTCTATGACATCCATTCCGAACGGTACCGGACAGCAAATAGGAATTCTGGCGAAGAGCCCTGGCGAGATACTTATTGCGAACTAAAAGGTCCATCGATGAAGACGTTTTTTGACAAGGCGGCATTGCAGAATCATCCTCTACGGGCGATCGAAGAGTTTATAGCGACCGAGGACGCGAACGAAAGAGCAAAAAACTACGCGCACTTGCGTTTTGTGGGCTACGTGCTAGATATCGGCTACGACACGGTCACGATCATAACCTCGGACCCATTTAAGGTTACTGTGGGTGGCGTTCCCCGAAATTCGCTATTAATCATGGTCCCATCCGTCCGCGTGGATGGAGCCCCTCCCCATTTCACGTTACTTCGCGTCTTAGAAACAGCATCTACACCCCTCTCTCGTGAGACACAACAGACATATTTCGAATTGCAAAAAAAGTCCATGCCAGAATTGGATGTCTTTACCCAAAGCGAGCTTCAATGGGGAGCATTGAAGACAAACATTCTGGGAATGTTTTACCCACATCCTATTGAAAAAGATCGAGTAGAATTTTCAGGGGATGTTAACAACTTCGTTAGTGCTCATAAGTATCGCGTCTATTCGCCTGACGACCGACTTCTCGACCTTGTTATCAACACGCTAGTCCCCACACAAAATCGGTTTGTGATTGGACAACTGAGGCTTACTGAGTGCCGTTTGCCGCTTCCGAACAAGGCGCAGCCGAATGTATCCGTGACCATTTCGACCGGAGATTTTCTCGCTTCTCGCACGGCGATGTTTGGAAAAACAAGATTAGGGAAGAGCAATGTCGTTAAGTTAATAGCTCAAAGTATCCTGCAAACCACGAAAGAGACTAATAACGTCGGGCAGCTTATATTTGATATAAACGGAGAATATGCGAATGATAATCCGCAGGACGGGAGCATTTCATTAGCATCAGCATACAAGGACCGCTGTCAAGTTTACGCCTTGACCAAAAAACCAAAAACTGACTCGAAGCCGCTCAAATTGGACTTTTACGAAAATCCGGACGCCTCCTTGAGTATTCTCGCGAGCTTAATGCAGGAAGCAGGCAAAACAGGTTCAAATTACGTGAAGGCCTTTCTCGCGGTTAGTTTGCCTTCAATCGCGTCTGTTCAGGAGATGAAGCCTGGCGAGGACCTCCGAGCACGTCGGAAGGTGCTGATGTACTGGTCCATACTGCACCGGGCTGGTTTCAGGGCAGACCCGTTAAAACTGCGGAAGCTCCTGAGTGACATAGACCCAGGTTTTAGTGAGAAGACACGGGAAGTGGTATACGGCACGGACAAGGCCGATCTTCCGCGCGTTGGCGACTTGGATGACATTGCTATGGAATTTGAGAAGTTTGCGGATGCAGACCGCCAGAGCAGGCTCATGTCCTCTTCATCCACGGCGAAAAATCCGAAACCGCTCTTTGATTCTGATGACGATGCACTTTTAGGCTTTCTAAAACCAAAATTTTCCGTTGGCAGCGGACCGAGCATGATTAAGCCGTACATGCAATACCATGATCCAAAGGCAGGAAATTTTGTTACTGAGATCATCGCCTTCTTGGAGCGAGGTAAGACCGTGATTCTTGATCTCGGCAATGCTCCGCCTGAACTGATGGAATATTTCTCGGTTCATTTGTCAACGGCAGTGTTTCACCGGCAAGTTGAGAAGTTTTCTTCCAACGAGCTTGGCCAACATTTCATTCAGCTTTATTTTGAAGAGGCGCATAACCTTTTTACTGCGGATGATAGGGACGAGCGCACCAAGATTTACAGGCGGCTTGCAAAAGAGGGAGCCAAGTATCAGATTGGCATGGTCTACTCGACACAGTCTGTTACAAGTGTGAGTAAAGATTTGTTGGGACAGACGGAAAATTTTTTCATAGCACACTTGGCATCTCAAGACGAAGTGAATGCGCTAGCTAGGGTAAATGTTACTTACGAGAGCATGAAGGACGACATAATGCTGACAAAGACCCCGGGCTACATCCGTATGCTGACGCGCTCTCACCGGTTTGTCGTTCCGATGCAAGCTGTGAAGTTCGAGGCTAGTGTTCCAACGCAAATTCTCATGGCGGCGGTCTAGGTCCAAGGGAGAGAAAAGTGCCTTACGGTTCGGGTGATCGTCTTCCGGGCGAACGAGCTAGCCGGCTTGGACATCTGGATGTTCTTAAAAGCCAGTTGGTTAAGAAGCTGTGCGAATCCTTTGAGGACGGGATCGCAGCGAAGCCTACAACAACAGGGCAGTGGTCCGCGATCAATGCCGCGACCAAGCCGCTAGCATTCGTCTTCGGAGTAGATGGCTCTTTCCAGCCAATCGTCTCAGAAAGCAAGCCACACAAAGCAATCGCATTCGTCAAGACGGCGCTAATCATGTTAGACCAACCTGCCTTGAACGCCATTGACAAAGCAGAGCCCCACCCATTCATGATCAGAGATATTCTTGAAAAATCTCAGGTCTACCATGCCACTGTGTTCCCATTGCGGTACATCGACATCCCGGGGCAGAAGCTTTACGATGCAATTCGCAATGTAATTTTTGACTCACTCCGTGATCCCTCACTAGACGGTGAGATTTTCCGCACCTTCAAATGGCTGGCGTATGAAAAGTGGGATTCCCAGCATCGGTCATTACCTGACTTTCAGTGTCCGCATTGTCCCTCCACGCATGCGACTCTTCCTTTCGACGCAGACGCCGGACCGTGTTCGGCTTGTCAGAAGGAAATTCTGGTGACGGATATGCTCGGGTTTCACCAAGTAATGGCAGAAGATGCCGCACCAGACAGTATTGCGACTGATTACATGGGCGTACATGAGACCTTACTGCTGTTCACCGGTATTCGTCACTATTGGGAGCGCCAGCGCGACGTGCTTCGAAATGCCCTCTTTGTCAAGGATGGACCGCTGTCTATCCGCGCGCAGTATTCGAAGCTTGTGAATCCGATTCGACGCTTTCTGAGCACCGCAAAACGAGAGGGAATAGAGGTTTGTATTGTGGGGCAGGAGAAATCGGGTGCGTTCTGGGATCATCTGCAATTAATCGGTGAAGATGCACCGGCTAACAGCTTCTTTATTCCCGATCACAATTACATAAGGGAACAAGTCCAGCATCGTCCGGCGGCCGGCGCACCTTACGGTAAAGACACGAATTATGGTGCAAAGGTTTTCGTAAAGCTGGATGATCGTTACAAGTTTGTGTTAAACGTCCCGAATGGCGACTCCAGTAACCCTCAAAATCCCGAAATATTTGGGGCGGCGAATATATTCGCAACGCTGCCGACAATTCTGAGCGCAAGATACGAAGACGGACTACTCCCCGTGGAATTGGCACACTCGGTTGCCTCGTTGTCTACATATCCCTCTGCGAAGGTCCTCTCAATGTTTGCAGAGGCGACGAAACGACCGTAGCGTCTCCCCCTGCTGCCGTTTGACCCCCTTTTCCATCGAACGGTAAACTCAAAATTCAGGCATTTGGCAGTTGGCACTTGGCTCTTGGCTTGAAACAGCCAAAGGCCAACAGCCAATAGCCAGCGGCCGATCTCCCATGCCTCACGAACTGCCCAAAGCGTACGAGCCCGGCGACATTGAAAAGCGCTGGGCCGAGTACTGGATCAGCGAGAAGCTGTTCTCGGTGAAGACGCCGCCTGCTGGTGAAAAGCGTCCTGTGTTCACGCTGCTCCTGCCGCCTCCGAACGTCACCGGACGCCTGCACATGGGCCACATGCTCAACCAGACGCAGATGGACATCATTGTGCGCTGGCATCGCATGCGCGGCTTCCTCACACTTTGGCTGCCCGGGACCGATCACGCCGGCATCGCCACCCAGATGATGGTGGACCGCCAGCTCCGCAGCGAGGGCAAGTCGCGCCTCGGCATGGGGCGCGAGAAGTTTGTCGAGCGCGTGTGGGAGTGGAAGCGCCATTATGGCGGCGCCATCCTCGACCAGATGAAGCGCCTGGGCGCGTCGGTCGACTGGGACCGCGAGTACTTCACCATGGACGAGAACCTGTCGCGCGCCGTGCGCGAGGTCTTCGTCCGCCTCTATGAACAAGGGCTGATCTATCGCGGAAAGTACATCGTCAACTGGTGCGCCGACTGCGGCACGGCGATCTCCGATCTCGAGGTCAAGCACGAAGACGTGCCCGGTAAGCTGTACGAAATTCGCTACCCGGTGATTGGAAGCGACGAGTTCATCACCGTTGCCACCACCCGGCCTGAGACCATGCTCGGCGATACCGCCGTTGCGGTGAACGAAAAAGACGAGCGCTACACGCATCTCCACGGCAAGAAAGTTTTGTTGCCGCTGATGAAGCGCGAGATCCCCATCATCACCGACGAGCTGGCGCAACCCGAATTCGGCACCGGAGCCGTGAAAGTGACGCCCGCGCACGACGCCAACGACTTCGAGGCCGGATTGCGTCACAACCTGCCCCAGATCGAAGTCATCGACGAGCACAACAAGATGAGCTCGAATGCCGGCCCGTACGCCGGACTCGATCGCTTCGCCGCGCGCGCGAAAGTGCTCGAAGACCTGACTGCGCAGGGCTTCCTGGTCGCCACCAAGGATTACACCGTGGCTCTCGGCAAGTGCGATCGCTCCGGGACCATCGTCGAGCCGAGGCTCTCCACGCAGTGGTTCGTGAAGATCAAGCCCATGGCCGACAAAGCCATCGCCGCAGTCGAACGCGGCGAGATCACGATCGTCCCCGACAACTACCGCCAGGTCTACCTTAACTGGATGCGCAACATTCACGACTGGTGCATCTCGCGCCAGCTGTGGTGGGGCCACCGGATTCCCGCCTGGCGCTGCTCGTGCGGCGAAATGATCGTCGCGCGTGAGACGCCGGCGAAGTGTCCGAAATGCGGCGCCGCCGCGCTCGAGCAGGACACCGACGTGCTCGATACCTGGTTCTCGTCCGGGCTGCTGCCATTCACGACGCTGGGCTGGCCCGAGAAAACGCGCGACCAGGAAGTGTTCTATCCCACGACGCTGCTGATTACCGCCTACGAGATTCTGTTCTTCTGGGTGGCTCGCATGGTGATGTTCGGCTGCCACTTCATGCAAGGCCATCAACAGGACCCGGCGCTCAAGCAGGCCAGCGGCTGGGGCGAGAAGAAAGACGACAGCGTGCCCTTCCGCCAGGTCTACATTCACGCGCTGGTGCGCGATGCCGAGCGGCAGAAGATGTCGAAGACCAAGGGCAACGTGATCGATCCGCTGGAAATCATTGAGCGCTTCGGCACCGACGCCACCCGCTTCACGCTGGCTGCCATGGCCGCCCCGGGAACCGATATTGCGTTCAACGAGAGCCGCACCGATGGCTATCGCAAGTTCGCGAACAAGATCTGGAACGCTGCGCGTTTCATGTTCATGAATCTCGACGCGGCGGAGCACGCGGGCGTGTGGAAAAGAGCAGAGTTGCCCGCAGACCTGGGCGGCTTCAGGCCCGAGACTCTGGAAGACCGCTGGATTCTCTCGCGCTTCCAGCGCGTGACCAAAGATGTTAACGATGCCCTGGAGACCTTCCGCTTCCACGAAGCCGCAAACCGCATTTACGATTTCTTCTGGGGCGATTTCTGCGACTGGTATATCGAGCTGATCAAGCCGCGGCTGGCGGTGGATGGAAACAAGGACTCGGTCAAAGCGGCCTGCGGTAATCTCATGTCCTTATTTGAAGCGTCACTGCGCCTGCTGCATCCGGTGATGCCGTTCATTACCGAGGAAATCTGGCAGGCTGTCTACGATGGAAAGCCGCCGCAAAAGTCGATTGCACTGGCGGCGTATCCGAAAGCCGATGAGACCCGCATCGATCTCGACGCGGAAACCGAGATGGCCGTGCTGCAGGATTTGATTGTCAGCGTTCGCAATCTGCGCGCGGAGTTGAAAGTGGAAACCAAGGCGAAGGTGCCGATCCAGATTTATGCGCCGGAGAACGGTGTGCGCGGGTTGGTGGAAGGGAACCGCAACGCGGTGGAGCGGTTGGCCACAGTGGAGAATGTCGAGTTTGTGCAGACATCGCTGGCCAGGCTGCCGGGCGCGCGGCACACCGCGCGCTTCGACGTTCACGTAATCTACGAAAAACAAGTTGACGTGGCGGCTGAGCGTGAGCGCCTGAAAAAAGACTTGGAAAAGATCGAGAAAGAAATTGCCAACGGGCAACGGCAGTTGAGCAACGAACAGTTTTTGGCGAAGGCGCCGGCCCAGGTGGTCGAAGGATTGAAGAAGCGCGCCGCCGAGTTGCAGGTGCTGCGCGAGAAAACTGCGAGCAAGCTGAAGGAGTTGGGGTAGACTGCGGAGCTTCGCTCCGAGCGACAGCCGAGGGCGGTCGCGACACAAGTCTCAGCCGGCGAAATGCCGGCGCTACCTATGGACTGGAACAGCCGACGCATCACAGCGGTCATTGAGAACGCGTTGCAGGAGGATCGCGCCACGCGCGACGCCACCAGCTATGCCTGCATCGATCCCAACCAGCGCGCCGCCGGAACCGTGGTCGCCAAGCAGGACTGCATCCTTTCCGGATTGGGATGCATTCCGCGCATTCTGGAGTCCTACGCGACCCTCGACGGCGCCGTAACTACCCACTACGAAGTGACCAGCCATCCCGAGATTTTCGACGGGGTGCGCCTGCATGCCGGGCAAGCGGTGGCGGTGATCCGGCATAATGCGCGGGTGGTGCTGTCGTGCGAGCGCGTGATCCTGAATTTTCTGCAACGCTTGAGCGGCATCGCGACTTTGACCCGCAAATTTGTGGACGCCTGCGCGGGTACCAGGGTCCGCGTGCTCGATACGCGAAAAACCGCCCCCGGCTTGCGCATGCTCGACAAGTATGGCGTGCGCTGCGGCGGCGGGCAGAACCACCGCCTCGACCTGTCCGATGGCATCCTGATCAAGCACAACCACATCTCGCTGGCGGGCGGAATCATCCCTGCGCTCGAGCAGGCACACCGCAATCGTCGCGGGGTCGAACCCATCGAGATCGAGGTCCGCACCCTGGCGGAACTGGAACAGGCGCTTGGCAACCGCGCCGAGGCGATCCTGCTCGACAACATGTCGGTGGACGATGTGAAGCGCGCCGTCGAACGCTGCTCCAGGCACGAGCGCCGGATTCCCATCGAAGTTTCTGGCGGCATCACCCTCGAAAACATCCGCGCCTATGCCGAGACCGGGGTGGAGTTCATCAGCGTGGGCGCGCTGACTCACTCGGTGACGGCGGCCGACATGAGTTTGCGAGTGGTGCCGGCGTAAACAGTCGTTAGCCATTGGCCTTTGGCCATTGGCCCTCGCTATAATCCCCGCATCACGGTAACCAGGAAAAAACGGCTGCGCGCCCGGACCACGTCCGCGCAGGTCCCGGAAAAAACCGACATCCGTCTGGGGCGCATCATTCGCCTGCTGACCGGTCATGCCATGGTGGTGGTCAGTGGCACCAAGATCGCGGAAGAGATCGGCATCAGCCGCTCCGAAGTCTGGCGGCTGATCCAGCAATTGCGTAAGCTGGGAGTGGAGATTGCCGGACATCCGGCGACGGGGTATCGCTTGAAGTCGATTCCAGATCTATTGCTGCCTGATGTGGTGGCTCCGCTGGTCAAGGGCACGATCTTCGCAGACCATATTCAGCACTACTACAAAATCGGGTCTACGAATACGGCAGCCATGGAAGCGGCGGCCGCGGGCGCGCCGGAAGGCACCGTGCTGCTGGCCGAACAGCAGACCTCCGGCCGAGGACGCGGCTCCAATACCTGGCACTCCGCAGAGTCGGTGGGAATTTACTGTTCGGTGATCCTGCGGCCTGCGCTGCCGCCCGCGGAAGTCCTGGTCCTGACGCTGGCGGCCGGCTTGGCGGTCAGAAACGCCTTGCGGGAAATGGACTCCAGGCTGGACCCGGACCTGAAGTGGCCCAACGATGTTCTGATTGCGGGCAAGAAAGTGTGCGGCATTCTGACCGAAATGCACGCCGAGGCGACGCGGGTGCGTCACATCGTGGTGGGCGTTGGGATCAACGTCAATCAAACCACTTTCCCCGCCGAATTGCAGGCCATTGCGACCTCACTCAAACTCGCCGCGGGCACGGAGTGTTCGCGCGTCGAGCTGTGCGCGGCTTTGCTAAAATCGCTCGACTTGGAGTATCGCAATCTGGTGCAGAAGCCAGACGCACGTGAGTCGATTCTGAAAAGGTTTCAGGAGCATTCGTCTTCGGTGCGCGGGCAGCAGGTGCGAATCGAAGAAACGCCGGAGTTGCAAGGCGTAACCGAAGGCTTGGACCCGCGCGGGTTCCTGCAGTTGCGGACCGGGCAGGGACTGAAAACCGTGCTGAGCGGGACGGTGCGCCCGCGATAGTAAATCTGCCGGACAGCCGGGAGCGGCCGCAACGCGAGTCGGGCGTGATCACAGGGAAAAATGCTTCTCGTACTTGATGTCGGCAATACCAACACGGTGCTGGGCGTCTTCGCGAAGCCCCCGGCGGCTTCGAACTACGAACGTCTGGCGGCGAACTGGCGGGTTGCAACCAACGCCACTCAGACCGTTGACGAGTACGGAGTGTTGTTCCGCAACCTGTTCGCGATGGCGAACCTGGAATCGGAAGGCATTCATGGCATCGTAGTCTCGTCCGTAGTTCCTCCCCTGGATTCGACTCTGCGCCAGGTGTGCGAGCGTTATTTCAACTGCAAGCCACTGTTCATCGAACCTGGAATCAAGACCGGCATGCCGGTGCTCTATGACAATCCCGCGGAAGTTGGGGCGGACCGCGTGGTGAACTCGGTGGCTGCGTTTGAGAAGTATGGCGGGCCGATCGTCTCGGTGGACTTCGGAACGGCGACGACGTTCGACTGCGTTTCTGCGAAGGGCGAGTACGTCGGCGGCGTGATCTGCCCGGGCATTGCGATCTCTGCCGAGGCCCTGTTCGGGAAAGCGGCGCGCCTGCAGCGCGTGGACATTCGCAAGCCGGCGCATGTGATCGGCACCAACACGGTAGCCAGCATGCAGTCGGGCCTTTATTACGGATACCTTGGGCTCACTGACGGCATCCTGGAATTGCTGCTCGATGAGATGGGCCCGGATACAAAAGTGGTGGCGACCGGTGGCCTGGCATCGCTTATCGGATCGGGCTCCAGGTACATCAAACAGGTGGATGACTTTCTGACCTTGGATGGGCTGCGGATTATCTGGGAGCGTAATGCCGCCAAGCCGGCGAACCTCACCAAGCCGAAGAACGGCAAGCTTGCATCGAAGGCACGCCCGGGCCGCTGACCTGTCGTGGAAAACTACTTCAACTATTTCACCGAAATTGAGGAGCACTTCCAAAAGCGCCGCGGGAGCATCCTCCTGCTCTCGACGCTCGACTGGGCGCTGATCGAGACCTGGAAAGATGCGGGCATTCCGCTGGAGGCGGTGTTGCGCGGCATCGATGCGGCGTTTGAGAGTTATGAGAAGCGGCCGTCGCCGCGGAAGGTGAATAGCCTGGCGTACTGTTCGCAGGCCGTGTTGAGCGCCGCGGAAGACATGAAAGAAGCGGCCGTGGGAACCACAAGGGAATCCAAAGCAGGCCGCGGATTCGAGAGTACCGAGATCGCCGCGTTTCTAGAGCGCAACGCGACGCAGTTGGAGGCGGCGGAGTTCGCTGAGCCCTCCCCGGTGGCTATGCGAGCCGTCGCGCTCGAGATTGCTGAGTCCTTGCGCGATTTGGCGGGGGAGTTGGCGAGCAGCAAGGCTCTTCCTCGTCTCGAAGATGTTGAGCGCAGGCTGACCGCGCTGGAAGCGAAGCTTTTTGCCGCGCTGGTTACCTCGAGTTCCGAGGAGCAACTGGTAGCCGTTCGCGCGGAGGCGGACCGCGAACTCGCGCCTTACAAGCGCAAGATGAGCGGCCCGCAGATCGAACAACTGCACAAGCAGTTTCTGCACAAGCGCCTGCTGGAGAAGAGTGGACTGACGCGGCTGAGCCTGTTTTACATGTAGGAGTGCTGATTCCTTATAACTCTGGCAGCGAAGTGAAGCACCTGCTGGGCTGCCGGCGAGAGCCGGTTCCTCTCTTCGCTCGGAATAAGCAAAGCGGGATGCCTCGGTGAGTCTTGACCAATAACTACGATGTTCTGATCCTCGGCGCTGGGGCGGCAGGCTTGATGTGCGCCATCGAGGCGGGCAAGCGCGGACGGCGGGTTCTGGTTCTCGAGCGATCGGAACGGCCGGGAAAAAAGATACTGATTTCCGGCGGAGGGCGCTGCAATTTCACCAATATCCATTGCCAGCCGGAAAACTTCCTTTCGGCCAATCCGCACTTTGCAAAATCGGCTCTGGCCCGGTACACGCCCGCCGATTTCATCGCTCTGGTCGAGAAGCATCGCATCCGGTACCACGAGAAAACCCTGGGCCAATTGTTCTGCGATGGATCGGCGCGCGAAATTCTGGCCATGCTCGAAAGCGAGTGCCGTGCTGCCGGAGTGACGGTTCGTACTCACATTGCAATTCAAGAAGTCGTGCGCACCTCCGGGTTTATTGTGCGCACCTCGGATGACGATTTTCATGCGCCGGCCCTGGTAGTGGCGACGGGCGGGCTTTCGATCCCCAAGATGGGCGCGACCTCCTTTGGCTACGACCTGGCACGGCAGTTCGGACTCAAGGTTCGAAAGCCGCGGCCCGCACTCGTGCCCCTTACCTTCAATCCGGAAGACCGCAAGAATTACTGCGATCTCGCGGGAGTGGCGGCGGAGGTGGTTGCTTCATCTGGCGCACATCAATTCCGGGAAAAGATGTTGATCACGCATCGCGGGTTAAGCGGGCCGGCGATCCTGCAGATTTCCTCTTACTGGAAGCCGGGCGAGGCGGTGAAACTGGATCTCGTTCCCGGTCATGAGGTGACTTCCGGATTTCGAGATCCGAAAACGCCGCGCAAGATTACGGCACTGAGGTCCGCGCTCCAGGAGCGGTTGCCGAACCGATTTGCCGCCCGCTGGCTTGAAATTCATGCGCCCGATGGGTGGAGCAATGCTGCGCTGGAGGAGTTCGAGCGCGGGCTGCATGCCTGGAGCGTGGTCCCGAGCGGTACCGAAGGGTTCGAGAAAGCGGAGGTCACCGCCGGGGGCGTGGATACGGATGAGTTGTCGCCAAAGACGATGGAGAGCCGTAAGGTTCCAGGACTGTTCCTCATCGGGGAAGTAGTAGATGTGACTGGCCACCTCGGCGGGTTTAATTTTCAGTGGGCTTGGGCTTCGGGCGCTGCGGCGGGCAGAGCGGTTTAGTTTCTTTGCAGCTCTGCGAGGCTTCGGGAAATCTTTGAGATCGCCAGGAAGGTCGCGGAGAAGCCAGAGGAACCCGGTCTCATTTTGATTCACTTCAAGCTAAGTTGTTGATCCTCGGTGAGTGGGCTGTGTACGGGCAAAACCCTGGTTCGATCCTCGCCTAAAATGCCTTTTGCTGGCGTTCTGGGGCTCGCTGGCGCATTTCGAACGGGCAAGACGACCCTCGGGCCAGCCGTGGCTCTGGCGGGCCCCTAAGGCGATTCTGGGGGGGGGCTAATATCTAATAGATATAGCAACCATACATTAGTGTATGTACAAATGCCGGCGTTTGGCCGTGAAACCCGAACAGCCTCGCCCGCATGACATAGAATCAAGCCTTGGAACTCCTCATTGAAAAACTGGTGTATGGCGGGGAAGGTTTGGCGCGTCTTGCCTCCGACGAGCAGGGACGTCGCAAAGCGGCCTTTGTCCCCTTCGTCATTGAAGGCGAGCGGGTCGAGGGACGTCCTCGCGAGGAACAGAAGAGTTTCACCCGAATTGAACTGGAGCGGGTCCTTCAGCCATCTCCGCAGCGAATCGAACCGGGCTGTCCTTATTTTCAGCGCTGCGGCGGATGCCATTACCAGCACATTGACTACAAGCACCAGCTGGAAGTGAAGGCGGACATTCTCAAAGAAAACCTGCGGCGGCTGGCCAAAGTCGAACTGCCGGTTGAGTTGCAGATCCATGCCGCGGAGCCGTGGAACTACCGCAACCGCGCTCGCTTGCAGGTGCAGTCCGAGCCCGAATTTGCTATTGGATACTTCAAGTTCAATTCGCATGAATGGCTGCCGGTCGAGAAGTGCCCGATCAGCTCTCCACTGATTAATCGCGCGATCGGCGCGATGTGGGAGATTGGTCGGGCCGGGGGAGCGAGCGGGATTCGGGAGATTGAGTTCTTTGCGGATGCGCAGGATGCTCAACTCCTGGTGGAAGTGTATGGGGAGGGAGTGACCGACAAGTTCGGGCAGGAGTGGAAGAGCTTGCTTCCGGAGAGTGTCGGGATCGTTGTGTTTCCCGCAGGGGCGAAAGCGCGTCTCGATGTACCGCTCAGTAGCACGGCCGGAGCCATGGGAGTCCAGAAAGCTGCTGGAGCTTCGAAACCCCGGCGACCAGGACGCAACCAGCGAGATCGTGACAGTCGAGCGGAAACAGGCGCCCACAGCCGTCCCTCGCCTCTGTTGGGGGATGGCGGGCTTGTCTACAAAACTCGGCTGGCATCTTATCGCGTCAGTGCCGGGGCGTTTTTTCAGGTCAACCGTTACCTGACCGACGAACTGGTGAGCGTCGTCACAGCCGGGCGGTCCGGAAAAACGGCGCTGGACCTTTATGCCGGGGGAGGCCTGTTCTCTTCGGTTCTATCCCGGGAATTTGAGCGCGTTCTCGCGGTTGAGTCGTCACCGATTTCTTACTCCGACCTGCAGTACAATTCTTCTCGTAACGTGAAGGCTGTGCGTGCAATGTCCGCTGAGTATTTGCATAAAGCGGCGGGCAAGCTGAAGCCTGATCTCGTGGTGATGGATCCGCCACGGGGCGGGCTTGGTGAAAGCGTTGTCCATCGCCTGGTTACCCTGGGAGCGCCGCGGCTGACGTATGTTTCCTGTGACCCGGCTACCCTCTCCCGCGACCTGGCGGGCCTGCTCAAGGCCGGATACCGGATTGAGCAGGCGCATCTGGTGGATTTGTTTCCCCAGACCTACCATCTGGAAAGCGTGTTTCATCTGATTCGTTGAGCCTTCCTGCAGTGACACGTGAACTCCACGACCAGTTCGCCTGCGCACCGGGGCAGCAGGCAGCCCTTGCTATGGGTAGGGTTCGCCTTCGCGGTTGGCATCTGGTTCAGCCACTTCGCCTGGCGTCCGCCGACATGGTGGATGATGGCTGCGGCCATGGCGCTGCTCTGTGCCGCGTGGCTCGCAAAACATCGGCCCGCTGCTTCGCGTGCGCTTGGGGTCGCAGCCGTGTTTGCAGCGGGTGCGCTGACCCTGCAACTCCGGAATGCCTCCACGGAACGCGAAGCTGGAATCTCCGCCCTGGCCAGCGGCGGGGAATATTTCGTTACGGCGCACGTGGTGAGAGAAGGTCACTGGAGATCGGCAGGGTTCGGGGGCAGCCGGCAGGCGATCGACGTGGAGACCGAGGAGCTTATCGCAGAAGGACGAGTGCATCGTTTGCGCGCCGGGCTGCGCCTTAGTATTTATTCCAAAGAAAAATTGCAGGAATATCCGGGAGGGCCGGGACAGGCCTCGCGACTGTTTCGCTACGGAGAGCGCTTGAGATTTCCGGCAAAGCTTACCATGCCGCGGAACTTTCGCAATCCCGGAGCGTTCGACTACCGGGAGTATCTCGCGGACCGGGGAATCGCGGCCCTGGGTTCCACCCGCGACGAAGAGGTCGAAGTCCTGGCTGGCTTCGAGGGCTCGCGCTGGCAGCTCTGGCGCAGCCAGGCGCGCGCCAGCATGCTTTCGAAAGTTCATTCGTTATGGCCGGGACCTCAAGCTGCGCTGATTGATGCCATGGTGATCGGGGAAGACGCGTTTATCGAGCCGGACACCAAAGTGGACTTCCAGCGCTCCGGCACCTACCACGTGCTGGTTGTCTCGGGAATGAATCTGAGCATTCTCGCGTTTGTATGTTTCTGGACGCTTCGCAGATTGCGCATCGGAGACACGTGGGCGGGGCTGCTGACCATCGGATTGTCGGTCGCCTACGCCTTTCTCACCGATGTGGGGCCTCCTATCTGGCGGGCGACGTTTATGCTGACGCTGGTGATCTGGACGCGGCTCGTGTATCGCGCTCGGTCCATGCTGAACGCGATGGGCGGCGCTGCTTTCGCGCTGCTCGCGTTCGAGCCGCGAGCGCTGTTCGGGTCCAGCTTCCAGTTGACTTTCCTGTCGGTGCTGGTGATTGGGGCCATTGCCATTCCAATCCTGGAACGGACGACGCAGCCTTATCACCGAGGCATGGCACATCCCTGGTCCGTCACGTACGATGCCAAGCTTGCTCCACGAGTCGCGCAGTTGAGGCTCGACTTGCGCATGCTCGCAGGCCGATTACGTAGATTCGTTCCAATGCTGCCGATGCTTCCCGGCATGGCGAGGATGGCGCGATGGAGTTTCGGGATGGCGGAAGTTCTGCTGGTCTCGGCCCTCATGCAGCTTGGATTGGCGTTGCCGATGGCGTACTGGTTCCACCGGGCCACGGTGATGGGGCTGCCGGCGAACGCGCTGGTAGTGCCCCTGACAGAGCTGCTGATGCCGGCTGCGGCGCTTGCAGTGGCCGCAGCTTACTGCGGTCTTTGGGTTGCGAAAGTGCCGGCCCTGGTTACCAGTGTGGCCTTGGAGGGAATCGCAGGAACGGTGAAATGGCTGGGAGGACTACGCATCGCCGATGTGCGGGTGGCCACGCCCGCAGTGACTGTAATGTTGTGCGCCGGAGTGGCACTGATCGTGGCGGCGATGCTGGTCCGGCGCCGTTGGTGGATGACCTCCTCGGGCATTGCCGGCATGTTGATGGCGGCGCTGTGGATTTGCGCAGTTCCTCCTGCCGCGCAAGTTCGCCGCGGAGCGCTGGAAATTACCGCTCTCGATGTTGGCCAGGGAGATTCGACGTTGATCGTGACCCCGGAAGGCAAGGCGGTTTTGCTGGATGCCGGCGGGCCGCTGGGCGGCCAGCATTCCACATTCGATTTCGGTGAGCAGGTGGTTTCGCCGTATCTGTGGGCGCGCGGAATCTCAAGGCTGGATGCCGTGATTGTCAGCCACGGCCACTCCGATCACATCGGCGGCATGCCGGCGATCCTGAGAAATTTTCGTCCTCGAGAAATGTGGATTGGGATAACTCCTGACAGCGAGGAATTTCGCGACCTGCTGTCGCAGGCCAAGGTGCAGGGTGTCACAGTGAAGGAGTATTTCGAGGGCGACGAACAGGACTTCGGCGGCGCCCACGTTCGAGTGTTTGCGCCAGCCCGGAATGAACGCGTGGCCAAGGCCCGGAACAACGACTCGATGGTGCTTACCTTTTCTTACGGGAACTCCTCGGCGATGCTGGAGGGGGACGCTGAGCAACGGGTGGAACGGCACATCGTTTTACAACAGCCCGGGCAGGTGTCGCTGCTGAAGATCCCTCACAACGGCAGTGCGACCTCGACCAGTCCGGAGTGGCTGGCGACATTGCGGCCGGAGTTCGCGGTAATCTCGGTCGGCGCTCGCAATACCTTTGGGCATCCACGAATGGAGACGTTACAGAAACTGAGCGGCGCCAGGGTGAAAACTTACCGCACCGACCTGGACGGGGCGGTAAGTTTTTATCTTACCGGCGACTCCGTAACCGCGGCTACGGCTCCTCGCTGAGATCGGCTTCCGAAGCAACCTCCGCCGGAGTGCGGCGATACTCCTCGATCACATTGCGCGCGGTCTCAGCGTCCTCTTCGCGGACCAGGATCACGGTGCCTCCGACGCCGGGAAGAATGTCCTGCTGCGCGTCCAGTGAGGTCACGTCAGAGTCGATGCCGGCCGATTCCAGCAGGCCGTGAACCACCATGGCCTCGGACTCCTGCTCGGTGTCGAACACTTTCACTAATTTTTCATTCGGGTTGGGACGTTCCTGCACATTGTCAGGATTAGAACGTTCCGCCATGAAACCTCCTGTGAGCGGGCCGGGATGGCCGCCTGCAAGGGCTTACTCGCCCTGTGATTTAGGTTGCCGCAGCTTGTGACCTGGGTCACATCGGGCCGTGAGAGCGACTGCGTATGCTCACCTTGTCATCATACGGCGGCTTGCCAAACTATGCATCTTTGGGCAGCCGGGAAACGAGAATGAGTCATGAAGCGGGTCTTGATTGCGCTCTTCATATCAGCTTTGATGCTTACCGGCTGTTCGCGTTCCGGCGAACCCGGCAAGGTCAGGAAGGTTTATGCGAGCCTGAAAGCACGCCTGACCAGCGGACGGGCCGAACTCGGGCGCAGCCTGGCGGCGCGCAAAGAGATTAAGAGCTACCGCATGAAGGTCAGCCTGGCGTTGCATCCGGGAAAGGCGCTGGTGACCGATATCGAAGTTTCCTGCCCGGATCGCGAGCGTATGGTGTCGCACATTGGAGACTCGGTCCTTGAGACGGTGAGAATCGGCAAGGATGCATTCATTCAGCAACGTGACGGACGGTGGACCCAGCAACAGATTCCGCCCGAGGCCTATCCTTGCAGTGGAAATCCCGGTGCGCCGTCGCCCTGGGCGATGATGAATGAAGGCCGCGATATGAGCACGATCATTGGCAGCATGGCGGAGAATCCGCAAGCCCCCATCTCGGTCAGCCCGGGCTCTTACACGCAAGTGGAAGGTCAACAATGCCAGCAGTGGGTGGTTCAGTTCCAGCATCCGGGAAGCGCTTCCAATAAAGGTCCGGGCGGCATGAACTACACCATGTGCCTGGCCCCTGACACGAAGCTGCCGGTAGCGGTGATGATGGGCAGTGGCGGCATGACTATCACCTACAGCGACTGGAACAAGGCCTTCGAAATTGCGGTTCCCAGCGAGGCCAAGCTGGCGAGCGTGGCTGGGAAGCCACAGCAGCCATAGTACTTAACGCACCGCACCGCACGAAGGTTACCCAGAGGAACACCTTCGTGCGATTGCAATTCCAACCTATTCCCTCCACAATCCGTTGTGATGGGGTGTGCGCAACGTCCCGCCGAAGCAGTACATCTAACACATGATCGGGAGCGACGTGTGAATAGCGCCGTTGCCTGCCAGTGGGGGGCCCATGATTGGTCGCGAACGGCAAGCTGAGAGTTCATCGGAACACCAGGAGGAAGCGAAAAAAATCAGGCGCTTGCAGATCATGATCAGCATGGTCATGTCGGTGATCAGCCAGGACCCCAATCTCAGCGTGGAAGAAGCGTCGGAATTGGTGGCCGGCACAAAACGAGCGGCGCTGGCCATGTTCCCCGACAAGGAACTGGCGTACGACATTCTCTACAAACCGCGCCTGCAGCGATTGATGAACGAGCGGTACCACCTGCAGTAGCCTGCTCGCGCGAGATTCCGGTGAGTCCTTCTGCTTTTCCCCTGAGCCGTCTCTGCCGATTGACCCTTCTGAAGTGTGGGCGATAGACTCGCGGTCGAGGCGCTTTCATGTCCAAGCTGGCGGTTCTATCCCTGTTTGCGATCCTGCTGTCATTTCCTGCCCTGGCTGATGAAGGCCAGCACCACGAAGAGTTGAGCAGCGAACAACTCGGCACAGTGCACTTTCCAGTTTCCTGCGATACGGCGGTGCAGAAGCCGTTCGAACGCGGAGTCGCCCTGCTGCATTCATTCTGGTACGAAGAGGCGCAAAAGCAGTTTGAGCACGTCGCGGAACATGATCCCAAATGTGCGATGGCGCATTGGGGGATGGCCATGAGCCTCTGGCACCAGTTGTGGAACCATCCTGACAAGGCGACAGTGGAGAAAGGCCTGAAGGAGGTGAAGGCTGCCGAGTCATTGCATCCTAAGACGGCGCGGGAGCGCGACTACATTGGCGCCATGAGGGTTTTCTATGGCGGGGAAGCGAAGCTCGAGTATCAGAAACGTGCCGATGCCTACGCTGCGGCCATGGAGAAGATGGACCACAAATACACGGACGATCGCGAGGCGGCAGCGTTCTATGCATTGTCGCTGCTGGCGTCGGAACCGGACAATGACACCACTTTCGCCAATCGCAAGAAGGCGGCCGCAGTGCTGGAGCCGTTGTTCGCAGCGGAGCCAAACCATCCCGGGGTCGCGCATTACCTGATCCACAGCTATGACACGCCGCAGTTGGCGCAACTGGGATTACCTGCGGCACGCCGCTACGCGCAAATTGCGCCCGCGGCGCCTCACGCACTGCATATGCCGTCGCACATTTTTGCGCGGCTTGGGTTGTGGCAGGACGATATTGACTCCAACCTTGCTTCGGTTGCAGCCACGCGCAAGACCTCAGAGATGCACATGGGCGGCGGCGGACACCAGTTCCATGCTCTCGACTTTCTGGTTTACGCCTACCTGCAAAGCGGACGTGAAGCCGATGCCATGAAGGTCATCGAAGAAATCCGGGCCATGCCTCCGATGCAGGATATGTACGGAATGGGATTCGATCCACGGCTCTATGCGCTGAGTGCATTCCCCGCCCGCTACGCGTTGGAGCTTCACCGCTGGTCTGACGCGGCCAACCTGCAGCCTGTGCCTGGCGCCGATGAGGGAGACAGCGCGACGACGTACCTGGCCCGCGCAATCGGGGCGGCTCATCTTGGCAACGTGGAGGAGATTCAGAAGGATCTGGAGCAATTGAATGCCATCCACAAGCATCTCCTCGCCAAGAACAAAACTGAATTTGCCGAGGCGGTGGAGCATGACCGGAAGATCGCAGATGCCTGGCTGAGTTACGCTCAGGGCAAAAAGCAGGAAGCGGTGACCGCGTTGCAGTCTCTGGCGGAGAAAGAGGAGTCGGTGGGTGGGGAGGTGGGCGGCACTCCCGCACGCGAAATGGCGGCGGATATCCTGCTCGAGATGAAACAGCCAGAGAAGGCCCTGGCTGAGTACCAGACCGACCTGAAGTTCAACCCGGGCCGCTTCAATGGACTGTACGGTGCGGCACAGGCTGCGGACATGACGGGGGCAGCGGCGAAGGCCAGTGAATATTATGCAATGTTGTTGAAGAGCTGCGCAGGCTCGAACTCCGAGCGCCCCGAACTGGCGCGAGCCAAATCTCTGGTAGCCGCAAAGTAGGCTTAGCGGGCTTCCAGGCGCTGCAGGCGGAAGAGTAAAGTGCCCCATCCCAGCTTGGAGCGCATTTGCACCGGAGTGTGGTTCTGGTCGTCGGTGTACCACACGGTCACGGCGCCCTTGCCCTTGAGCGTGCCGGATACGGCTTCGGCCTGGACCTTGACGGTGTGAAACGATCCCGCGGGGACCTTGATCTGTTCGCGGTTTTGCACCGTGGCCCGCACCTGGGTGATCTTCCGGTCGCCGATCGTGAAGTTATAAATACTGCCGGACTGCAGCGGCAGTGAGGCAACATAATAGAATCCCGTCACGACATCGGTGAGACAGCCCGGGATGTCGGTCTCTTCATGGCTGGTTTCATTCGTCTTCAAATTTTTCTCGTTTAGTACGCTCTTCTTGCGCGCATAGTCGAATTGCACGTCAGTATCTTTCTTGCGCGGCCCTTCTTCGGTGTGTTTGGTCACGTGGAGCGAGCAGAAAGTCTTCGGATCGAAGAGCGCTTCGAAATGGTCGTGAACTTTGAATAGGGTATTGACCACCCCCTGCGAGTCGGCCGTGGCCGTAACGCGCTGCTGGGCGCCGGCCGGATCCATGCGCACCACCGCAGTGCCGGCGGTAAACAGATGCCACTCCACGGAGAATACGTGGACCTGGCCATCGGGAAACCGGTAGCCCGCCGGTGGCGGGATAATCTGCGCCTCGGGCGCGGCTGTAACGCTGGGCTGCGTGGTTGGTTTCTGCGCACGCGAGATCGCCACCAGGGAAAGGGCCAGGACGAGGGCGGCAAACCGCGATATCCGGAATGTTGGTTTGGCTGGCAAAGATGCCGTAGTTCTCTCAGCGCGAAGTCAAGACAAGTTTAACGATCAAAATGGCGATCAGGGCCGCCGTACCCAAGGCTGCATTGTACTCGCGATGCTTGCGGTAGAGCTCAAAGGAAAACGAACCGGATCCGCTCCGATAAGAAGTCAGACGTGGGAACAGGCGTGGAACGTTGCTTGCGTATTCATCGAACTTTGGAAACTGCCGACGGAGGAAATCCTCTTCGCTTCGAATCACCGGCAAATAGATAAAGAAGAACAGCGCGACGAGGATGGCGCTGATGATCCAGCTGCGAGAGGCGACGGCGAACCCGATTGCGAGGACCAGCGAACCCAGATAAAGAGGGTTGCGCGTGTACCCGTAAGGGCCGGTGGTGGTCAGCACTTCGTTTTTCTTTACGTGGCCGGAAGCAAGGGCCCGCAGCAGCAAGCCCGGTAAGACTATCCATGCGCCCCCGAGTAATGATGTCAGCGTAGGGTTCGCCAGCCAAACATAGAGTGCAGCGAAGGCGAAGCCAAGCGGGACGCGAACTCTACGCGCAACCTGAGACCAGCTAGGCATGCCGCATGTCCAGTAGTTCGAGAGCGGCGGCCACGACATCATGCGCGGTAATCGTAAGTAAACCTTCTTCGGGTTGGGCGCGGCGCGAGTGCGAGGTAACACTGTTCGCGCTGCGTAACACGATGCTGCGAGTGCCATAAGGCCCATTGCGCGCGGGATTGGTGGGGCCATAAATTCCGACGACCGGGACGCCAAGCGAGGCCGCCAGATGGAGTGGGCCGGTGTCGCCTCCGATAAACAGCGAAGCCCGCCGGGTGACCGCAATCAGTTCCGTGATCGAACAGGAGAGAACCTGGGCAGCGCCTGCGCTGGAACTCTCGACGGCTTTCACCAACTCTTCTTCGCCGGGCCCGAAGTTGATCAGGGACTTGAATCCATGTTGGGCAAGCTGGGCGGCGACGCTTCCGAAACGGTCCGGAGGCCATTGCTTTGCGCCCCAACCAGCGCCGGGATTCAGGATCACAAAGCGGTCGATGTTCCGTTCTGACAGGCGGCGCGCGCATTCAGTCTCAACATTGTTATCGAAGGGATATTGCACCCGTGGCATGGGCAATGGCTGACCGGTCACCACGCTCGCCAGATGCAGGTTCTGCTCGATGATGTGGGTGCCGCGGGCGCTCACCGGACGCGTGTAGAACATGCTGGCGACATTTTCGCGGGGCTGGGAAAAGCCATAGATGGTGGGCGCACCCGACCAGCGTGCCAGGATTGCGGAACGGATGGCGCCTTGCAGGTCCACGGCGACCTGGTAGCGAATCGAGCGCAGATCGCTGAGGCCAGCGGCAATCTGCTCCCAAGTGTGGTTCGAGAACGGGGCAGACCTCCAGCGTGCGCTGTTGGCCAGGTGAATGCGGTCCACCAGTGGGCGCTGCGGCGTGCGCGGCCCGGAGCGCGGGCAGCGGATGGTGCACAGTAATTCGGCCCAGCGTTCCTCGACCGCCCAGCCGATGGTGGCGTCGGGAAAGGCCTGGCGCAAGGCCGCGGCCGCGGGCAGGGTATGAATGATGTCGCCCATCGCGCTGAGGCGGACGATCAGTATGCGTTCGGGTTGGCGGACAAGCGCCGGATTTGCGGCCGGGGGTTGCATGCTTACGAGTGCCGCGGCCCGAGGCGCGAGCGAATGATTTCGGTCGCGGAATGATCCTTGGGATCGCCGACAATCTCGACCCGGCCGCCGTATTCGCGGACCAGGTCGCCTTCGGGCACGGAAGCAGCAGTATAGTCGGTGCCCTTGGCCTGAATATCGGGACGAATCTCGCGGATCAGGGCGCGAACGTCTTTTTCGGGAAAAATGACTACCGCGTCCACATCGGCCAGTGCGGCGAGAATTTCGGCGCGCTCGAGATCGGGCATGATGGGACGGCCCTCGCCTTTCAAATCGCGGACCGAGGCGTCGGCATTGACTGCGACAATCAACTTGCCGCCGAGTTGTTTCGCCGCGCGAAGATAACGCACGTGCCCAACGTGGAGCAGGTCGAAGCAACCGTTCGCGAGCGTAATCGCCTCACCTTCATTGCGCCACGCGGTTACGCGTTCACGCAGTTGCTGACGAGTCAGGATCTTGTGTGTCTCCGGTTTCAATGGGACCTGGTGACTGGCGACGATTTTTCAAGCGCGCTCAACAATTCCTGCTGGCTGACGGTCGCGGTTCCGCGCTTCATGACCACGATGCCGCCGGCGTAATTTGCCAGGTGCGCGGCTTCCTCGGTGGTAGCGCCGGAAGCCAGGGCCGCGGTGAAGGTCGCGATCACCGTATCTCCGGCGCCGGTGACGTCGGCGACTTCGTCGGAGCCGAAGATTGGAATGTCCACCGGATTGTGCCGGCCGTCGAAAGCAGCCATCCCATCGCGACCCCGCGTGATCACAAGGGACTGCAGCTTCATTCGCTCCATCACCTTTTCGCCCGCCAGGCAGAGACGCGACCAATCATTCCCGATCCGCATGCCCAGACATTCCTCCACTTCAGGCTCGTTGGGGGTTGCGGCGGTGATCCCCGCATAGTCGAGCATGCGATGACGGGAATCGAGTACGACCGGGAGACGTTCCAGGCGACTGCGAATGGAATTCAGCAAGGCCGGAGTGGCGGCGCCGTACCCGTAATCGGAAACCAGCAAGGCATCGGAGGCGCGGGAATACTGACGCGCCGCCAGGACCAACTCGCGCCGGAGGTGGTCGCCGGGAGCGTGCTCCGGTTCGCGGTCGACCCGCACCACCTGCTGGCGAGAAGTATGAGTCATGCCTGCGAGAATGCGGGTCTTGGTCACCGTGGTGTAGCCTTTGTCCTTCAAGATGCCGCTGACTGCAATCCGCTTCTTTCGAAAATACTTCAGCAGCAAGCGCCCAGGCTCATCATCGCCGAGAACCCCGACGGGGAGAACATTGACCCCGAGGTCGGCGAGGTTGTTGATGGCGTTGGCGCCTCCGCCGGGGACGACCGTGCGTTCGCGATGCTTGAGGATCAGGACCGGGGCCTCGCGCGACACGCGGGATATTTCGCCAAAGACGAATTCGTCGGCCACCAGATCTCCGAGCACCGTGATCGTGGTCTTGGGAAAGGATTCCACGATTTTGCGGAGGCGGTCGGTTTCTTTGGGATGCCGGGTCATGGGACTGACGATTTTCTCACGGCTGGGGATGCCGTTCCGCAACCACGCGCAGCATGGCATCAAGGGCGTTATTGGCGTCTGCTAAGTCCATTTTGACAGGAACGACCGACATGGGAGAAAGCGCGGCGAAATGTTCCCCGAGATTGATTGCGTCTTTCTCGGTGGTGACGAAGCCGCCAGCCTGACTGGTCTGGGCGAGGTGAAGCAGGTCCCGGATGTCCTGGGCGGTGTAAGCATGGTGATCGCGATAGAAAGCCTCTGCGACCGGTTCAATGCCCGCAGTGCGTAGCTGCAGGACAAAATTCCTGGGACGAGCAATGCCGCAGAAGACCACCGGACGCGGTGGGACGTCCCTGGGGAGAATGCCGCGGCGCACGCGCCAGACGTTTTTTCCATTTAGCGGGAATGATTCCGGGGAGGCGCCGCTGGTAAGGGCAACGGTGTCGGCGCGCTGCAATGCGTGGAGCGGTTCCCGCAGCCTGCCGAGGGGCAGCAAGCGATCGCGGGCGTCCTCGGGAGTAACCAGGACGATGTCGTAGTCGCGCGCCAGATTGCGGTGCTGGAACCCGTCGTCGAGCAGGTGCAGGCGAGGGCCAAACTTCTGTTCCGCTAACAATCCTGCCTGATAGCGGTCCTCGCCCACGACGACCGGGACTTCCAGCCGCCGCGCCAAAAGCAGCGGCTCATCGCCATAGTCATGAGGCAAGCCCGCTGGATCCACCACGCGAACGCCGCGGGTTTGGCGGCCGTAGCCGCGGGAAAGAATGTCGAATGGAATCCCGCGCTGCTTTAGAAGGCCGCCCAGCAGCAGAGTGAAAGGAGTCTTGCCAGAACCTCCGACGGAAAGATTTCCGATACTCACAACCGGCCCTTGCAACCTTTTGGGATGAGCGATGCCGCGATCGTATATGGCATTTCTGGCCCGCACTCCAAGGCCGTAGAGTGACGAGAGAGGGTTCATCCGGATCGGCCCGCCAGAATATTTTCCAGGGCTTTCCGGGTGCGTTCGGTGGCTCCCATCTGCGAGCGCAGCGCTTCGATTGCATGCTGGCCTAACGCGCGGCGCTCTCCAGGATTCGAGATCAGTTCCATCAAGACCAAGGGTAGCTCAGCGGGGCCGACGATCTTGACCGCATCATGGCTCTGAAACACGCCGACTATGTCGCGGAAATTTTCCGTGTGGTTTCCGACCACGATGGGAACGCCGTGCTGCGCAGGTTCGATGATGTTGTGGCCTCCGCGAGGAACCAGGCTGCCGCCGACGAACGCGATATGAGCGAGAGCATACAACGAGGCCAGTTCTCCGATCGAATCCACGAGCAGAACTCCCGCGGAGATAGGATCGCCATTCCAGAGGGAGCGTCTCCAGAACTGGATGCCAAGATCTTCGAGCAGCCGTGCGACTTCGGCGAAACGTTCGGGATGACGCGGAGCAAGAATCATGACCGCACGGGGGTGGCTCGCGAGAATGTTCTGAAAAGCCTGAAGCAGCAGTTGTTCTTCGTCCTGGACAGTGCTGCCGCACACGAGAATGGGTCCGGCACCCGCGTGCTGAAAGGCATTCTGTAAGCTGGCGATCACGGGCGGCGGGGCGGGGGGCGGCACATCGAACTTGAGATTTCCGGTCACCGCAATGCGATCGGGAGGAGCCCCCACGTCGATGAGACGCAGGCGGTCTTGTTGGGCTTGGCAGAGGAAGATGTCTACGTTTTGGAGAACAGGTTTCAAGATGCGGCGGAAGCGCCGATAGCCGGGCCAGGAATGGTCGGAGATGCGGGCGTTCACGATGGCAATGCGGGCGCCGCTCGCGCGCGCAAGGCGCAGGAAGTTCGGCCAGAATTCTGTCTCGGCGATTACGATCAGGGCGGGCCTTAGTTTCTGCAGGTAGGGACGAATGGCAAAAGTGAAGTCGAGAGGGAAATAGAAAACATTCTCTGGGTGGAAGAATTTTTGGGCGAGCTTCTGGCCACTGGAAGTGGTAGTAGAGACCAGGATGCGATGCGTCGGATAGTCCCGCTGAAGCTTCGTCACGAGCCCTGAAATTGCCAGCACTTCTCCCACCGAGACGGCATGGACCCAGATGGTCGGGCCGTTCTGGAGGGCTCTTATATGCTGCGGCAGGCGGCCGAAACGCTCAGCAAAGCCTTCGCGATACTTGCCATGGCGGAGCATCTGCAAGATCCAGTAGGGAAGACTTAGAAACAAGGCCACGGCCAGCAGCGCGCTGTAGAGCAGGTACATGAGGGAAAAGACATTGTAGAGCTTATTAAAGGTTCGAGTTCCGGGGCACGAAGAATCAAAAATCTAAATCATCTAACGCGAGAAAACTGCAGAACACACAACCCCGGCTCCGAAACTCGAATTCTCTACTCACGGTAATTTAATGGATTCTTTGAGCGGCAGGTTTTGGGATGAGCCTCCGGCCATGATTGTGTATTCGCCTGGGACTAACTGCCAGGCGTTTTGTTCGGCGTTGAAGATGGAAAGGTATTGTGGGTCGAGGTCCACCGTTACTTCTTCGCTCTCTCCCGGATTAAGTTTGACCTTGCTCCATCCGACAAGACGCTTGGGTGGTTCGCCGGCGCTGGCTGGTAAGCTCGCGTACACCTCAGCAATTTCGACTCCCGCCACTTTTCCGGTGTTCGCAACCGTAACGCTCACCTGAACGTTCTTGCCACGTGTGACCTTCAACTTCGAGTAGGCGAATGTGGTGTACGACAAGCCGTGTCCGAAGGGGAACAACACCGGCTTGTTCTCGGCGTCGTACCACTTGTATCCGACCTTCAGGCCTTCGTCGTAGGTGGTCTGGAACGCAGGCAGGCCGGGCGCGATTTTCTTCCATGCGTCGGGATCATCGTCCCGGGTGGTGGATTCGACCGGAGGCTTCACGATGTTCGGGTGCGGAAGGTCGGCCTCGGTCCTGGGAAAGGTGATGGGCAACTTGGCGCTGGGGTTCACGTCTCCGAACAAGACGTTGGCGACGGCTTGCGCGCCGTGACTTCCGGCGTACCAGGCTTCGACGATGGCGCTGACTTGATTGGCCCACGGCATAGTGACGGGACCCCCGGTTTCGAGCACGACGATGGTGTGCGGATTGGCGGCGGCCACTCTGGCGATGAGTTCGTCCTGATGCTCGGGAAGGGAAAGACTATCGAGGTCCGTGCCTTCGCTCTCCCATTGGTAGACGAAGACGATTGCCGCATCGGATTTCTTCGCGAGCGCTGCGGCGGATGACGGGTCCGTCCCGGGATCGTATTGCACGTTCACGCGCGGCGCCTTGGCACGAACGGATTTCAGCGGAGAAGTGGGAAACCAGATTTTCGCATTCCATACGGTTGCGCCCTTGCCGGGCGGCATAATCGCGTTTCCTCCGGGAGGATCCACCTGCGCAGAACCCGCGCCGGAGATCATTCCGACATCGGCGTGAGGGCCGATCACGGCGATGCTGCGGACCTTCGTGGCGTCGAGAGGGAGTTGGGCACGATCATTCTTGAGCAGCACAATCGTCTGCTCGGCGATGGACTGGGCGATCTCCAGCCCGCCTTCCACGTCCACTACGCTCTTCTTTGGCGGGTCGTCGATTACGCCGCAGGCAAACATGGCGCGGAGGATGCGATGAACGTGATCGTTCAACTCAGCCATGGGAACCTGCCCTGATTGAACGGCCTGCTTCATGGCTTCGCCATAGAAGATTTCGCCGGGCTCTTCGTGATCGAGTCCGGCCGCGGATGCCTTGACGGTGCTGTGCGCCGCTTGCCAGTCCGAGATGACAAAGCCCTTGAAGCCCCAGGCCTGCTTCAGAACTTCGGTCAGCAGGTAGCGATTCTCGCAGGCATAATCGCCATTCACGCGATTGTAGGAGCACATCACCGCGCCGGGACTGGACTCGCGGACGCCGATTTCGAATGCCAGCAGATCGGACTCACGCATCGAGCGTTTGTCAATGTTCACGTTGACAGCGTTGCGGCCGCTTTCCTGGTCGTTAAGGGCGTAGTGCTTGATGTCGCCAATCACATGTTGCGCCTGCACACCTTTGACGAGCGAAGCAAGCATTTTGCCAGCGAGAATGGGGTCCTCTCCCAGGTATTCAAAGGTGCGGCCATTGCGGGGTTCACGGGCGAGGTTCACGCCTCCGCCAAGGTGCATGTTGTAGCCTTGGGCGCGAAGTTCCCGGCCAATCAGCGCACCGTATTGGTAAGCGGCGTCAGGGTCCCAGCTCGCCGCGCTGGCCAGGTTGCTGGGAAGCGCCGTCGAATACCGGCCATTTTGTCCACTCATCCGGACCCCATAGGCGGCGTCGCACATCTGGATTGCCGGAATTTTAAGCCGAGGGATTCCGGGCACATAGCCAGCGCAGCCATTGGAGTCCACCGCCAGTGGCGACATGGGGCTCAGGCCTTCCATGCCGGTGCCGTGGAGAAGAGAGACCTTCTCATCCAGCGACATCACCTGGAGCGCGAGGTCGGCGCGCTGGTCCGGGTCGAGCGCGTTGTTCATCCAGGGATGCCAGTCCATGGGGTTGCCGGACTGCGCGAGAGCGGATCCAACCATCAGGATCAGGGCGAGCAGGTGCTTTGGGAGAGGAGTCGGCAAGGTTCGTGCCTCCGGTACTCTTTTAACACTTTGGCTGGGTTGGTGCGGGAATTGTTTGATTTCGCGTTGTTCCGGCTCGCAACGGCTCGCGGGCAGCCGGGGCGGCTGTCGCTCGACGGGCACCGACATTGGAGCAACTTGCATCCTATAATCACAGGTATGCCACACAGCGGTCTTATTCGTTGTCGGAGCCGGGCGATGCGTGTGTTCGTTCTGGTTTGTCTTCTGGCTGGGATAGCGTTCGCCGGCAAGACGTTTGTCATGCCGAAAGCGCAGGCGGCCAAATCCTATCCGGCGCACGATGAGCATCCGACGGAGCACGTCACCCTGGCGGTCGATCCCTACGACATGGCCGATAAGGCGAACATCTTCTCGGTGAAGTATAGCGAGCAGGGATTTCTGCCGATCTTCGTGGTGATCACCAATGACGGCGACGAACCGGTGACGGTAGGGGACATGAACGCGCAACTGGTGACCGTGGACCGGACCAAGATCCCCGCCGCCACTACCGACGACATTTACCGGCGGCTGTCGCATCCCACGGCAAGCGGCTCGCGGGGACCGCTGCCGTTTCCGACCAAGAAGGTGAAAGGGGTGGTCAGCAAAGAAGCGCTGGCGGAGATGCGGGATTCACAGTTCGCCGCGAAGGCGATTGAGCCGCACAGCACGCAGTCGGGGTTCCTGTTCTTCGACGTAAGCGGGATTTCCACGCCGCTGGCGGGAGCAAATTTTTATCTGACCGGGGTTCGCGACGCGAAGGGCAACGAGCTGCTCTATTTTGAAGTTCCAATGGAGAAGTACCTGAGCGCGCCTGCACCAGCCCAGCCGAACTGAAGACTTATAATCGGTGCCATGGCCAGCACGCCTGCAGTGTCAGCATCCGTTCGGGACAGGTACGAACCGGTGATCGGGCTGGAAGTTCACGTCCAGTTGCTGACGCAATCGAAAATCTTCTGCTCGTGTTCCACACAGTTTGGCAATCCTCCAAATACCAACGTGTGCCCGGTGTGCCTGGGAATGCCGGGGACGCTACCTGTTTTGAACCGCAAAGCTGTGGAGTTTGCCGTTTTGGCGGCGATGGGGCTGAATTGCCATATTCGTCAGACCTCCATCTTTGCGCGCAAGAACTATTTTTATCCCGATCTCCCGAAGGGTTACCAGATTTCGCAATATGACAAGCCGCTCGCGGAACACGGGTGGATTGAGGTTCCAAGCGGCGCCGGGACGAAGAAGATCGGAATCACGCGCGTGCATCTGGAGGAGGATGCGGGCAAGAGCTTGCATGAGGGTTTTGCCGGGTCGGCCGACAGCACCGCCATTGACTTGAACCGCAGCGGGGTACCTTTGATCGAGATCGTCAGCGAGCCCGACATCAGCTCGCCGGACGAGGCCTACGAGTATCTGACGCGATTGCGCGAAATCATCCTCTACACCGGGGTGAGCGACTGCAATATGGAAGAGGGGTCGCTACGTTGCGACGCTAATGTCAGTGTGCGGCCGCGAGGGCAGACAACATTCGGCACCAAGACCGAAGTGAAGAACGTGAATTCTTTCCGCTTCATTCGCGATGCCCTGCAGTTCGAAATCGAGCGTCACATTGAAGTGATCGAGTCGGGAGAAAAGATCGTCCAGGAGACCCGGCTTTACAACGCGAACGAGGGAAGAACCTACAGCATGCGCTCGAAAGAAGAAGCGCACGACTACCGCTATTTTCCTGAGCCGGACCTGCTGCCGCTGGTGGTTGACGAGAAGTGGCAAGCGAGCATCCGCGCGGAGCTTCCCGAATTGCCCGAGGCACGTCGCCGGCGCATGATCGCGGATTACGGCATCACGGAATATGACGCGGGCGTGCTGACGGCGTCGAAATCGCTGGCCGATCAGTTTGAGTCGGCGGCGAAATCGGCGAAGAACCCGAAACGCGTGGCGAACCTGGTGCAGGGCGAATTGATGGGCAGGTTGAAAGCGAAAGGGATCGCGATCGAGCAGAGTCCGATCTCGATGCAGGGCGTGGCGATGTCGGCAGACCTGGTGGAGAGCGGGGCAATCTCGGGCAAGATCCTCAAGGACCTGTACGACTTATCTTTCGAGCGGAACCAGGACTTCGCGGAGGTCTACGAAAAAGAGAAGCCGCAGCAGATCACCGATACTGCGGCGATTGAGAAGGCGATTGAAGAAATCATGGCGGCCAATCCGAAGCAGGTGGAGCAATACCGGGCCGGCAAAAAGACGGTGAAAGGATTTTTTGTCGGGCAGGTGATGAAAGCGACCAGGGGACAGGCCAGCCCGCAAATCGTCAACCAGTTGCTCGACAGGAAGCTGGAAGCGTAGTGGAAATACAGAATCTGGACGCTTTCCTCGATTACCTGGAGAAAGTCCACCAGCGCACCATGCGGGTAGCGCGGTGCATTCCTCCCGAGAAGATGGACTGGACGTTCCAGGAAGGCAAGTTTACGTTGGGAGACCTGCTGCGGCACATGGGCGCGATCGAGCGCTACATGTTCGCGGAGACGATCCAGAACAAGCCCAGCCGCTACGGCGGATGCGGCAAGGAACTGGCGGATGGCTACGAAAACATCCTGATGTTCATGGAGCGAATGCACCGCGAGACGGTGGAGATTATCTCCCGGCTGAGCCCTTCGGACCTGACGCGGAAGTGCCCGACTCCGGACGGGGCCCCGATCGCGGTCTGGAAATGGCTGCGCTCAATGGTGGAGCACGAGATCCATCATCGGGGGCAGATTTATATTTACCTGGCGATTTTGGGAGTGCCCACGCCTCCACTGTACGGGCTGACCTCGGAGCAGGTGCGGGACCGGAGCGTGGTGTAAACCTGCGCGTGGCGGGATTCATTCGCTGCACGCGAGATTTCACCGGCTGACGCCGATTCAGGACGACGTCTTTCTGGTCTTGTTCGGTTCATCCCACGATAACTTTCTCGTTACTTCCGTCACCTGGGATTGCTTTCTCCGGGTCTGTAGCATGAAAGATTGCGGAGGTGCGGCCGATGAAGATCCTCAACATGAAACTGGATCGGTTGATCAGCCTGGCGACACTTGGCACGTCCCTGATCGCTATCTTCCTGGTCATGAAGAAGCCGGCGCCGGTTTCGCAACCGCTTCAGCCCGCGGTGGCAGCGGCAAACGCGCAGTCGTTCCAGCAAAAGATTGAGCAACTCGAGGCGCCCAAGCCCGAAGGACAAGCTCCCGCCGAGATTCACCTGACCGCGGATGAGGTAAGCGCGGCCCTGGCCCAAGCCGCAGGCACGATTCCGGTTGCAACCGCCGCAACCCCGGCTGCCGGGGCACCGGCGAATCTCTCTTCTCCAGACGCCGTTCTGGGCGCAGGCCAGCCCGAGGTAAAAGACTATCAAGTCAATTTTGATGGCGATGTCGCGCGCGGACAATTCGTGACCGAGATCGGCGGCAAGACCGTTTACGTGACCCTGGCAGGACATCTCGGATCCAGGGACGGGTACGCGACCTTCGATCCGACGGAATTCAAAGTGGGCGACCTCAGCATTCCGGTTTCATTGGTCAACGATCAACTGCAGAAGAAGTTGCTCGAACAGCGCGACCGTTTGAAGCTTCCCAATGGCGTGGGCGACATGAAAGTGGAGAACGGCGAACTGGTGATGACGCAGAAATAGACTTGACGTTGTGCACGCGAGATCCTTCGCTGCGCTCAGGATGACGTCATCGATGCTTTCTAGTTGTGCTTGATGAACTCGCCCGACTTCTTCCCCGTCAAATCGTTATAGAGCGTGACCAGCCACTGCTCAGTGTTTATGAAATCTCCCGACCATTTCTGCCAGGGCGCCAGCAGGTTGGCCTGCTTCATCTGATCGAGTGATTTTCCCTCCTTGATACCTTTTTCTACGACGCCCTTGGTGTCTTTCAACATGGCCACATAACGGCGCACGTCGTCGAGATTGGACAGCGGTCCGTGGCCGGGAATGACCTTCACGTCGGGCGGCAACCTGGACATGATTTCCTCGAGCGCGCTGATCATGCCTTCGATACTGCCTCCGCCTTGCAGGTCAATGAAGGGAAATCCATAGGTCACAAAGTCGTCGCCCATATGCACCACATTCGACTTGGGGAAGAAGATCACGCTGTCGCTGTCGGTATGGCCGCTGGGATAGTGCAGGGCGCGGATGTCCTCGCCGTTGAGGTGCACGGTGACATCGTGGTCGAAGGTGATGATGGGCAGCGCCTCTTTTGGAGCAGGCTTGAACGCGTGCGTGACTGTTCCGTAGTTCCCAGCCTCCCCCCCGGCCTCGAGATGCTTGCGTACATTGTCCTGCGCGATGACTGGAGCTTCTTTCTGGAAGTAGGCATTCCCTCCGGTGTGGTCGCCGTGATAGTGCGTGTTGATGACGAAGCGGACTGGCTTGTCAGTGATGCCCTTGAGCGCAGCGCGAATCTTGTCGGCGAGAGGAGCGTATTGATCGTCCACGATCACGATGCCATCCTCTCCAACCGAGGCGCCGATGTTGCCTCCGGCCCCGACCACCATGTAGACATTGCCGGAGACCTTGCTGACTTTCATTTCAACTTTGCTGAGATCCTGGTCCTGGCAGAGCCCGGCGCAACAAAGGCACAGGACGATGAGAACGATCTTCCGCATGCGATTCACCTCGATGGGTGAGGATTGTACACAAAAAAATCTGGAACGCGGCCAACGCTGAGAAATCCTTTTCGCCCGTAAAGGACGCGGATTATCAAGGAGTCACTGTCCCGAACTGGTCCGGTACAGCGGGTAAAGTTGATCCCCGACCACACGATAGATGGCGTAGCCATGCGCAGTATCGGAAGTTTGACGGAAGAGCAGTTCGCCGCGGCCGTCCCCGTCCACATCCACGGCGTCGATAAGGTCCAGCCGCGAGGTGACATCGAGGTGTTGCGAATCGGTCAGGTTGGAGAAGCCCTTGTGCACTTCGTTGTAGATGTCGTTGCGCGCAACCAGGGTGAGGAAGTACTGCCGGTCCGAAGATCCGGCCGGGCTTTGCGGCATGCGTGCAGTCGCGGTCAGAACCAGCGTCGGTTCGTTGCTGCTGGAGAGATCGAAGACGCGCAGCTGAACATCCTCAAAGTTTGGCTGAGGCGGCTTGGGAGTACGCGACCGTGCGGCAGGCCGAGCGGGGGTGGGCTCGATAGTCTGGGCTGACAGCTGTTTGTCTCGGGCGCGAACTTCGTCGGCGGCGAGCGCCAGCATGCGAGTGCGGAAGCGTTGCTCCTCGTCGGGTTTCATGTCGTAGGTGTAAGGATGCGGCTCTGGTCCGTGCACGTCGGAGATCGCTGGAATCAATTGGACGGTCAAGGGTGTCTGGGTTGCGGTGGATGATTTTTCCGGCGGTGCGGCTGACTTCGGCGCCTCTGGCTTGGATGGCGCGGACTGGACCTTTGCGGCCGGCTTGGAAGGGCCGCGATGCAAAACCGGGCGATTCGGATCGTCGGGTTCGGGCTCGGGCTGTGGAGGTGGTGGCGCAGGTTGGGCTGTGGTCGCGGCCGGCGCTGGAGACGGCACTGTCGGCGAAGCGGCAGGCGTTTCGGCCGGGGCCGCCGCGCCCGAACGGCGCAGCTTGGGAGGACCGTCGTCCTCATCCAGCACCGGTTTGGACGGAGCAGAGGCTGCTTCCTTCGCAGGCTCCGATCCGGCGACGCGCCACGTCCCGTCGGCGATCCAATCGTCCTTAAGCTGGCGGACCTGGGTCACCGTGAACAGGCCTTCGGAATTGCCGGTGCGAAACGCTTCGTACACGGTGCCCGACTCGAGCGCCATGGGCACGGGAGATGCCTTATACGCGCCAGCGTCGTAATACTTGCCGTCGATGAGGATGACGATCGGGATCAGGTGCGCCTGTCCATTCGCCGTCAGTTGCAGCAGGCCAGTCGCGCGCGGCCCTTTGGGCGGGCGCGGCTTGCGGGATTGCGCCATGCAAATTTGCGCAAGGATCAGGCTCAGTCCCAGCAGCATGACGATGCGGGCGCAGCTGCGGTATAACTCTGAACGACGAGGAGAAGATGCCATGGATGTTAATGATAAAGCCCCGGAGTTTACCCTGCCGGACCAGAATGGCGAACCGATATCGCTGAAAGGTCTGCGCGGGAAAACCGTAGTTTTGTACTTTTATCCGCGGGCCGACACTCCTGGGTGCACCATCGAGGCCTGCGAATTTCGGGACTCTTATAAGAAGATTCAGAAAACCGGCGCCGTGCTGCTTGGGATTTCTCCGGATACTCCAAAAGCGCAGAAAAAATTCGAAGAGAAATTCGATTTGCCCTTCACGCTGCTCGGAGATGCCGACAAGAAGGTCGCCAACGCCTATGGGGTGATGCAGGAGAAAAACATGTACGGTCGCAAGGTGATCGGTGTGGCACGCACTACCTTCATCATTGGCCCGGAGGGCAAGATCAAGCATGTGTTTCGGAAAGTGAAACCCCAGGGGCATGCGGAAGAGGTGCTGGCGGTGGTGAAGGAATTGGGCAAGTAAGGCACGGCCAGCGTCCAGGAAGCCGGGCCGGCGCTACGTTCGACACGGGTGGGGGAGGCCCGTGTCGAGATGGCTTTTAGTGAATTGTGGCGCTGGTTGTGGTTTTGAAAGTCACAGCGCTTTCGGCGTGAATGACGGCTTCTTCCTTGCCGGTGGCAGCGGCGACTCCGGTGCCGGCTGCGCCTCCGACGGCCGCTCCGATCAAGGCGCCTTTACCGCCGCCTGCCAGAGCTCCGATCAGGGCGCCTGCCCCAGCTCCTCCACCGATCTTGGTAACGTTGCTCTTGGTGTGGCTCTTACCCTTGGCGTAGTAGCCGGTAGTGGAAAGAGCGACGCGCTTGCCGTTGAGGTCCATGGAGGTCAGGCGCAGGGTGAGCTGTCCGGGCGCGTGTAAACGTCCGCTCGGCTTGGCATAGCTCACTTTGCCGTGCACCGGGGTTCCGCTTGGTGCGACGGTGTTGCCATTGACGACCAGGTCGCGCGCGAGAACGCCATCAAACTTCTGGCCGGTTTGCGCACTGCCGGAGTTGATCTGGCTACCGATGCGCACCGTCAGGTGAGTGCCGGCGGGGATGGTTTGCGCTACCGCCAGCGCTCCAAGTAGCATCACGCCTAGAAACGATTTCAGAGACTTCCCGAGCATGAGACCTCCGCGAATGTAATGGGTGAATTGAACTCTGGATTGCTGAACGTGAAGATAGCAAAGCTGAGGACGTGCGCCCACGTGTCCAAAGGTGCAGGCGAGTCCGGGATGACGGCCCCGAATACGACGCACTTCCGTAACCTGCGCAATACGTTGCCGCGGGAATTCTTTAATCGAGATCCGCGGGAAGTAAGTCGCGAATTGCTTGGAAAAGTGCTGGTTCGGCGTCACGGAAGAAAGTTGATTGCCGGGCGGGTGGTAGAAGTCGAAGCTTACCTGGGCGCGGAAGATGCGGCGGCCCATGCGGCCTCTGGCAAGACCTTGCGCAACGCGGTGCTATTCGGGCCTCCGGGGTATGCCTACATTTATTTCATTTATGGCAATCATTTCTGCCTAAACGTTTCGACTCTGCCGGAGGGAGTTGCCGGGGGAGTTTTATTCCGGGCGGTCGAACCGATGGTTGGGATCGAGGAGATGGCATTGGCTCGGGACCTGGACGGGCGTGACCTGCGTCTGTTGACTTCCGGACCGGGGCGGTTGGCCGAAGCCTTCGGGATTACGCGGGAACGCGACAATGGGAAGGACCTGACCTCAGTCCGCTCGGATTTATGGCTGGCCGACGACGGACACGTCTCGGAGAAGGTGCTGGTGACCAAGCGGATCGGGATTACCAAGGCGGCCGACATGCCGTTGCGATATCTGGTTGCCGGGAACCGATTTGTTTCGGGGAAGCGAGTGATGGGATAGGTTATGGTGACAGTCTGCAAAAGTCCGCAAGTGCTGTGCTAGCTGTATCCACTCTGGACAGCTTCATGTATCTTGGTGCTTCGCTTTCCGCTTAAATCCAGGAGCCCAATCCGAATGCGCTGCTTCTCACGTTGTGTGCTGTGCTGCTTCCTGCTTTTCAGTATCCCTCTCTGGAGCCAAAAAAAGCCTGGCCTTGACGATTTGAAGAGCGAGGCGATCCGCGAAGTGGAGCTGCGGCAGACGTTCACGCAGCAGATGGTGGACCAGATCTTCAGTTACGCGGAACTGGGCTTCCAGGAATTTGAGACTTCGCGCTACGTCACCGAAATCCTGGAGAAGAACGGATTCAAGGTAGAGCGGGGAGTGGCGGGAATTCCGACCGCCTGGGTCGCAACCTACGGATCGGGCAAGCCGGTCATCGGATTCATGACCGATATCGACTGCATTCCGCGGGCTTCACAGAAGCCGGGGGTGGCGTATCACGATCCGATTATTGAGGGCGCACCCGGGCATGGCGAAGGCCACAACTCGGGTGAAGCGGTGAACGTGACCGCCGCGATTGTGATTCGCGAGTTGATGGAGAAGCACGCGATCGGCGGCACCCTGAAAGTTTTCCCGGGAGTTGCCGAGGAGTTGCTGGGAACGAAGGCGTTTTACGTTCGCGCAGGCTTATTCAAAGACGTCGACATCATGCTGGGCGCGCATGTGTTTGACGGGCTGGGCACGGGGTATGGGCAGACTTTCGCGCCGCAAGGGCTGGTTTCGGTGCAGTATCTTTTTCACGGCAAAGCGTCTCATGCGGCGGGCGCGCCTTGGGACGGACGCAGCGCGCTGGATGCGGTCGAGTTGATGGACTCGGGATGGAACTTCCGCCGCGAGCATATGCGGCTGCAGCAGCGGTCCCATTACGTGATCATCAACGGAGGCGATCAGCCCAACGTGGTGCCGTCCGAGGCAGCGGTGTGGTACTACTTCCGCGAACTGGATTATCCGCATATCAAGGATTTGTACGATCTCGGCAATACCATGGCGCAGGCTGCGACCATGATGACGGGAACTACGGTGACGCGAAGGCTGGTGGGGTCGGCGTGGCCTCCGCACTTCAACAAAGTCGTTGCCGAGATTCAGCAGAAGAACATCGAGCGTGTGGGAATGCCCACCTGGAGCGATGCCGACCAGACACTGGCGAAGGCGTTGCAAAAAGAAATTGGCCAGCCGGTGGATGGATTGAAGACGAAGGTCGAACCGCTAAAGCCGCCGGCGCCAGAGGGCGAGATGGGTGGATCGGATGACATCGGCGACATCTCGTGGGTGATGCCGACGGTGTATCTGCGCTATCCCGCCAACATTCCACACACGCCGGGGCACAGCTGGGTGGACGGCGTTGCCATGGCGACTCCGATTGCGCACAAGGGATCCACGGCAGGAGCGAAGGTGCAAGCCACGACCGCGCTCGATTTCCTGATGTCGCCGGAACTGGTGAAGCAGGCATGGGACTATTTCAACAACGTCCAAACCAAAGATCTGAAGTACACGCCACTGATAGGACCGGAGGACCAGCCCGCCGTCGAGCTGAACAAAGAAAAAATGGCGAAGTTCCGGCCGGAGATGCAGAAGTTCTACTTTGATTCGACGAAGTACAAGACGTACATGGAGCAATTGGGGATCACCTACCCGACGGTAAAAAAATAAGAGTTTCTTCCACATGAAGCCTGATTACGGGATCGATGCTCCGGGTGTGGTTCGGACTTTTGTGATTCTCGGAATCCTGCTGCTAGTGCTGGGTGCACTGTTCCCCGTCGTTCATGCCGGTCCGGTCACGTTGAAATTCAGGCCGATGGCCTTCAGCATCGGCTTTACTTGTGCCGTGAGTGGGTTGCTGATGCTGCTCTACGCAAAGGTAGGGAAATTCCGGCATCGAGATCGCATGTTGGCGCTGGTGAACTGGCGGGGTGACGAGAGGGTGATGGACGTAGGGACCGGACGCGGGCTGCTGATGATTGGCGCAGCTAAGAAACTCCAAAGAGGGACCGCGATAGGAATTGATATCTGGAATGCAAAGGACCTCTCGGGGAATGCGCCGGCGAATACGCTAAGAAATGCAGAGTTAGAGGGAGTCCGGAACAGGATTGAACTGCGAGACGATGACGCAACTGCGATGACGTTTCCGGACAACAGCTTTGACGTGGTGTTCTCGAACCTGTGCCTGCACAATATTCCATCGCGAGCGGGTCGGGACAAGGCTTGCGCTGAAATTGTTCGCGTGCTCAAGCCGGGAGGGAAGGCCATCATTTCCGATTACAAGAACACCGGCGACTATGTGAAGGCGTTTCAGGCCGCAGGCGCCCAGGCTAGTCGTGGAGGCATCAACCTCGATACATTTCCGCCATTAACGATTGTGCAGGTGGAGAAAGTTAAGGGGTAAGCATGACGTTGTCGATCAGGCGCGTGCTTCCGACAAAAGCAGCAACCGCCACCAGGGCGGGGCGACTGACGCTCTGCAGGGGATCCAGCGTGTCCGGGTCTACAATCTCGTAATAATCCAGACGGACAGCAGGATCGCGCGCGATGGTACGAGTACCTGCTGCAATGAGCTTGGCGGCGTCGCGCTCGCCTGCCTCGAACTGCCCTCTTACGCTTGCCAAGGATTGCGACAAGGCACGCGCGGAAACCCGCTCCTCGGGACTGAGATACCGATTGCGGGAGCTCATGGCCAGGCCGTCGGGCTCGCGCACGATGGGGCACACCGCGACGGTGACCGGTATATTCAGGTCGCTCACCATGCGGCGGACCACTGCAACCTGCGCGGCATCTTTCTGGCCAAAGAACGCCACGTCGGGCTCGATGATATTGAAAAGCTTGCTGACAATGGTGGTGACGCCGCGAAAGTGTCCGGGGCGGGACCTGCCGTCGAGCTTTTCGCTCAAGCCTTCCACGGTAACGTAGCTGAGTGCGCCCGGCGGATACATTTCTTCCGTTGCGGGTGCGAAGAGCAGGTCCACGCCTTCTTTTTCGAGCAGCTCGCGATCGCGCTCGAAGGTGCGCGGGTATTTCGAGAAGTCCTCGTTTGGCCCGAACTGAGTCGGATTTACGAAGATTGAAACTGCAACCGCATCGCATTGGCGCCGGGCTGCGCGAACCAGCGACAGGTGCCCTTCGTGAAGCGCGCCCATAGTAGGAACGAAGCCGAGCTTCTGATTTTTCGCCTTGCATCCACGCACCGCGAACCGCATCTCGGCGATGCTCCGGCAGAGTTGCATGCCGGCAGAGGACTTCACAGCGCCAGAACCGCCGATCATTGCGGGCTGCATTGCGAAGCTTACCTCCGCATGGCGCGCTTGCGATCGAGCACGGTCTCAAGCGCCGCCTGAGTGTCTTTCGGGAGATGATACGACTCCTGATCGGAAGGATACTGCCGCGAAAGAACGTCGGCGCGAAATGCCTGGACCGCCTCGGTGATCACGGCTGCGGCATCCCCGTAGCGGCGCACGAACTTTGCGGGCTGCGCAAACGTAAGGTTGAGCAAATCGTGAATGACCAGGACCTGACCATCGCATTCCGGTCCGGCGCCGATTCCAATGGTCGGAGTTTTCACCTCGGCAGTGATCATGGCCGCCACTTCGCGCGGGATGCCTTCGAGGTAGATGCAGGCTACCCCCGCACGGTCGAGAGAAACCGCGTCGCGCATGAGTTGTTCCACGGCAGACAGAGTCTTGCCCTGGACGCGGAATCCACCCATGACGTTGACCGATTGCGGGGTCAGACCAATGTGTCCGGCGACCGGGATTTCGGCGTCGACAATGCGCCGAATCAGGTCGGCGCGCTTCTCGCCACCCTCCACCTTGACCGCCTCTGCCCCGGCTTCTTTAACGAAGCGGGCCGCATTACGAACGGCGTCGTCCACGCTGAGGTGATACGAGCCATACGGCATGTCAGCGACGAGAAAGGCATTTTTCACCCCGCGTCGCACGGCGCGGGTGTGATGCAGCATCTCGTCCACGGTGACCGAGAGCGTGTTCTCATAACCGAGCATGGTCATGGCGAGCGAGTCGCCGACCAGCACGATGTCAATGCCCGCCTCGTCTACCAGGCGCGCGGTGGCGTAGTCGTAGGCAGTGAGACAGGTGATAGGTCGGTGATTGAGTTTGTTTTCTCGAAGAGTAGCGACTGTAATCTTGTGGCGAGGTTCGCCAATCGGAGTCAGACTCACGATATCCTCCAGTGCCCCTCCGCCGTGGCGGATAGAGCCTGTCAGCATCTTGGATGATGCTGGGGGTATTGTAGACCCAAAAATGTCGTTGGTCGATGGTCGTTGGTCCTTGGTCGCGTTCGCTCCATGTAGCTCAAATAAGAGAGGTTAGCTTTAGCTACGGTTGTGCTGTTTTCCTGCCTTCTTCATCTTTTCAGGAAATTGGGGGATCAGAACTGAGCAGGTAGTCCTTGACTCCGGATTCGACCAAATAGAGCCGGTCGCCTTCTCGGACCTTGAGCTGTGCAACGAGTTCCTCTGGGAAAAGCACTTTGAGAGAATTGCCGAACTTCTCGACCTTCAGCTGAAACGTGGCCATGCATCACCTATTATGCGGTGGCCGACGATCAAAGGCCAACGACCAACGACCAAAGACCAAAGACCGTCTCTACGCGCTGGCGGCTTCCTGGCTTCCCAGCGGCAGGAAGTATTGCGTGCCCTTGATGGGCGCGGAGACTTTGCGTAGCAGTTCCTGCAAATCGTCGTTGCGTTCGACAAAGTCAATATCGGATGTATTCACGATGAGCAAGTCGGACGAGGTGTAGTGAAAGAAGAAATGCTCGTAGGCTTTGACTACTTCTTCCAGGTAATCCTCGCTGATCGCTTTCTCGCCGGCAGCGTTCTTCTTTTTCAGGCGCTTCTTGAGCACCTCGGGGCTGGCTTGCAGATAAATCACCAGGTCGGGATTTGGGATCTGCTCACGAAAAGAATTGTAGTAGCGGTTGTAGATGTCGAGTTCCTGGTCGTTAAGATTCAGGCAGGCGAACAGCTTGTCTTTTTCAAAGATGAAGTCAGTGACGATGGTGCGCTGGGAACGCGGGCCAAGATCCAGGGCCTTGAGTTGCTCGAAGCGGCGGATCAGGAAAGCAAACTGCGCCTGGAAGGCCGCGCCACGCTCTCCTTCGTAAAAAGGCGCCAGAAACGGATTGTCCTCCGGTTCCATCACCCGCTGGGCATTGAGACGGTCGGCGAGAATACGCGCCAGCGTGCTTTTGCCGACTCGCAGAGGACCTTCAACTGCAATGTACCGGGGCAGCTCGAAAAGGTTGGCCATGTGTACGTAGGTTCAATGGCAGCATATCTCGCCTTCGGCTTCGAGGCAATTGCGGGAAAAGTTACTAGCAAATTTCGGAATTGCCGGATTGAGGAATTGTCATGAATCCGGCAATGCAAAAATTCGGCAATCCGGCAATCTCCTCTACAATCTGCTTGTGCTGGGAATTGGAATCTCGATGGTTGCTGCCGCCGCAGCCTCTGCTGCCGGCTACCAGTGCATGGCTCCGACCGGACAGTGGTACGGCCGGACGTTTACCGGTTTGGAACGTGGTTCCAAAAAATTGGCCGTGACCTACGATGATGGGCCCAATGATCCGCATACTTTGCGGCTACTTGAGGTGCTGGCCAAGCATGAGGTGCATGCGACGTTTTTTCTGATTGGGCGGTATGTGCAGGAGCGGCCCGACATCGTTCGCGAGGTGGTCAGGGCCGGGCACGTGGTCGGCAACCATACGTTTACTCATCCTAACCTGATCTTTACTTCTTCCAATGAGACGCGAAACCAGATTACGCAATGCCGGCGTGCGATTGAAGACGCTGTGGGAGAGCACTCCAATTTATTTCGGCCTCCATTTGGCGGAAGGCGTCCGGCTTCATTGCGGATTGTGCGCGAGTTGGGGCTGCAACCCGTCATGTGGAATGTGACCGGATGGGATTGGGAGGCGCCTCCGCCCGAGGAAATTGAACGGAAGGTCGCCAAGCAGGTGCGGGGGGGAGATGTGATCCTGTTGCATGACGGCGGGCATCGCAGCATGGGCGCGGACCGAGCGCCTACAGTGATCGCCACCGACCGGCTGATTGCCCGATATAAGGGAGAAGGTTATGAGTTCGTGACTGTGCCGGAGATGATCGGCGCGGGAGCGAGCGGCTGTTCCTGAATAGGCGGCATTCCTCGCCCGGCTTGCGCCGGGGAGGAATGACGTAGTCGGGAAACATTATTCGCAGTTGATCATCCACGGCGTGCCGAACTGATCCACCAGCATGCCAAAGCGGCGGGCCCAGAAGGTCTGCTGGATCGGCAGATTGATTTTGCCGTCCTTCGAAAGCGCCGCAAACACGCGCTCGGCGTCGGCCGGTTCTTTGATCTGCACGGAGACGTAAAATCCCTGCGGTTTCTGGAAATGCTCCGGCGGATTGTCGGAAGCCATGAGTCGCTGGTCGCCGATGTTCAGGCAAGCGTGCATGATCTTCTTCCGCCACTCTGCCGGCACCTGCTCGCTTGCCGGCGTGCCTTCGTGGGTCATCATGGCCGTGATTTTGCCGTCAAAAATCTTTTCGTAGAACTTGAAGGCTGTCTCGCACTGGCCGTTGAAAAAGAGATAAGGATTGAATTGCATGTGCACTCCTGGTGGTTGGATTGGAAAACTGTTATCCGCCCGCGATGGCTCCGATCACCATGAAGGGTTCCTTGCCTGAGATCACATCGTCCGGCAGAGGAGCGTCGGGAGATTCATGGGACAGGTCTTCCTGGCAGGCAAAGAAGCGAAGAAACGCCCTGCGCTTGAGTGTGCCGTGCTCGCGAATGGCGCCTTGCAGCATCGGGTATCGGGCCTCAAGCGCATCGAGCACAGATCGCTGCGTGATTGGCGGCGCCACTTCAAGCGTGATCTCGCTCCCTACGTGAGCGAGGTTGCGGAGATGGAAGGGGAGGGTGACTCGAATTGTATTCATGTCTTTAATCGGGCGCTAAGGCGCATTGCACTCGTCTGGTTTGCTATCTCGGAAGCGATATCCTGATGACGGTCTCCGGTTCGCTTCGCGGGACAATCAATGGGCTCTCGCTACAAGCGGGGACGAACGAATGCGTCCGTCCCCATAAAGTTTCCGCTTAGGCGAGTGTTTGCACTTCTACCGATAGCACTGCCGGCAAGTCGCGGACGATTGGGTTCCAGCTGTCGCCGGCATCGGCCGAGCAGTAAACCTGGCCACCGGTGGTGCCGAAGTAGATGCCGCAGTCATCCAGCTTGTCCACAGCCATCGCATCGCGCAGAACATTCACGTAGCAGTCTTTTTGGGGCAGGCCCTTGGTCAGCGCTTCCCATTCGTTGCCGCCGCTGCGGCTGCGGAACACGCGCAGCTTTCCTTCATGCACGTAGTGCTCGCTGTCGTTTTTGATAGGGACAACGTAGATGGTTTCCGGCTCGTGCGCGTGCACGTCAATAACAAATCCGAAGTCGGTTGGCAGGTTGCCGCTGACTTCCTTCCAATTGTCTCCGGCATCGTCGCTGCGCATCACGTCCCAGTGCTTCTGCATGAAGAGCACGCCGGGACGCGACGGGTGCATGGCGACATGGTGCACGCAGTGTCCGATCTCGGCGTTGGGATCGGGAATGTATTGCGAGCGTAGCCCGCGGTTGATGGGCTTCCAGCTTTTGCCACCATCGTCGGTGCGGAAGGCGCCGGCCGCGGAAATTGCGATGAACATGCGTTGCGGGTTGCTGGGATCGAGGATGATGGTGTGCAGGCACATGCCGCCCGCGCCTGGCTGCCACTTGGGGCCGGTGCCGTGACCACGCAGCCCGGAGAGTTCTTTCCAGTTTTCTCCGCCGTCGGTCGACTTAAAAATGGCGGCGTCCTCTACCCCGGCATAAACGGTGTCGGGTTGGGTGAGCGATGGCTCGAGATGCCATACCCGCTTGAACTCCCAGGGATGCTGGGTGCCGTCGTACCACTGGTGGGTGGTGAGAGGCTTGCCCGATTCAGACGAGGAGTCATAGACGAACTTGTTACTCGCCGATTTGGGCGGGAACTCCGGCGTGGCGGGCTGGCCCGCGGGAGCGCCCGGCTGATACCAGTTTTTCCCTCCATCGTCGGAGCGTTGGATGATTTGTCCGAACCAGCCGCTGGTTTGCGAAGCGTAAATCCGGTTGGGATCGGCGGGCGAACCCTTCAGGTGATACATCTCCCAGCCCGCGAAGTGCGGACCGCTGACCTCCCAGTTCTGGCGTTTTCCATCTGCTGTCAGGATGAAAGCGCCTTTGCGGGTTCCCACCAGCACTCGAACCTTACTCATCGTTCCTCCTCTGCAATTAGTATTGAAATCAGTTCCCGGGCCGGCTCAGACAAACCTGCGCAACATCCGTTCAGGGGTTGCCCGACAGCCAGCAAGTTGCCCTCACTATCCTTGAACCATGCGCCTTTCTCGCCGGTCCCGCGGCTGGGATAATTTCCGGGGATCTCAGCGATTCCATTCACGGTCTTGAGGCCAGGGAGATCGTAGTCTTCAAACACCACGCCGCGTCGCCGCAAGCAGTTCACTACGGCTTCGATGTCGTCCACTTCGAAAGCCATCTGAGTGTGTTGGCCCGAAGGTCCACCGGCCGACTTGAAGATGGAGAACGAGCCGCCGGCACAGCGATAGTGAAGGCCGCCCGGCCGTTCCTCGACTGGGTTCAGGCCCAGTTTCTCGGCATAAAAGGCTTTCGCGCGAGCCAGGTCCTGGGCCGGAAGCCGGGTAGAAACATTGCTTTTAACGAGCATAGCTACTCCTGGTGCTCTAACTTTCCGAAGCTCGAAGTGGAATCAGTTTTCGCAAAGACGGGTCGCGCAGGTAAAGTCCCAGCCAGGCCAGCACGCCCAGGACAACCGGAAACAACGTAAATTGAGGCTGCGTCCGGACGTTGGTTGCGGTTGCTCCTCCCAGGAACCCGGTAAGAAGAATTGCTCCTAAGGTAGACGTACGCGGAAAGACATAGAGAGCAGTGGATAACAGGGCGACGATTCCGAGAGGAACCAGCACGTTCTCGGAAAAGCCAAGCTTCACAGTGCCCTCCACGGCGGCCTTGGCCTTCAATACTTTCATCCCGCCGTCGAACGTCATAGATAGGGCGATGAGCCCGCTGATGATGCGGCCAGCCCAGAGGCTGGTCCGTGATGTAGTTGCCGATTGCATAGTTCTCCTCAAGGTTCTGAAGTTGAGGGCGTGTCTTGCCTCGCCCTGTCATCACGTCGGGCGAGAGAGCGCGAAATCGACACGACTGGAATTTTTATTTAGCCGACGGTCTGACCGTGTCCCAGGAATTTTTTCAGGTACGCCAGTTGACCCACGTGGAACGTTTCATGCAGGCACAGGAACGCGACGAAGCCGCCAACTTTGCCATCCATGGTAGGAACGCCCTCGGGGGCCGGTTTTGCAAGATCCTCTTCGGTCGCGTTGGCGAGGGAAGTCGAGAGTTTTGCGGACACTTCGTCCCAGGCGGCGCGAATCTGTTCCGCGGAAGGATACTGGTCTGAGGGGACCAGCTTAGCACCGCGTGAAAACAGTTTTCGCCAGGGTGCTGACCACTTGGCGCCCAGCATTTCGGCAACGAGCGCGCGATGCACGACTACGTGCCCCGCCACCCAGGTCAGGTGATTGGAATCATCGCTGGGCTGGGTGAGCCATTGCTCCGCGGGCACGCTACTCGTCACCTTGTCGAAAATATCAGCGTTGGTTTTGAACATGCCTCTGATGATGGAAAAATCCATATTCATAATTGCCCTCAGAATATGAGTGACGAAATTTTCGCCAATCGGTTAGTTTTCAAATCGCGGCAGCACCGGAGTGAGATCGTGGTTTTGCCAGCGTCGCCGAACTTCCTGGAGAACTTGCTCGCGATTTTGCGCCATCCTGTCGATCACCGCACAGGGGGCGCCAGTATTCTCGTGCCGCGCGCCCCAGATCAGCAGTTCCAACATCACGGGCGCCAGATCAATGCCCTTCTCAGTAAGCCGATAGTTCACCCGCCGCCGGTCGCTGGCTTCCCGTTCGGCCGTAATAATTCCAGAGGCCTCAAGCTTTTTCAGCCGATCGGAAAGAATGTTGGTGGCGATTCCTTCTCCCGACTCCTGGAACTCCTTGAAGGTGTGATATCCACGGACCATCAGGTCCCGGATGATCAGCAGCGACCAGCTGTCGCCCAGCATCTCCAGGGAAATACTTACCGGACATCCGGAGCGTTGCTTGGTCTTCGACTTCCGTGGCACTTGGGGAACTCTAGCAAAGTAACTTGCAAAATGCAAGTCAAAAATTAGAGTGAAAAATCCAGATTCACCATCAAACTTGAGGAGCGCGGATCTCTACGGATTGCAGGGTGATGCGCGAAGTTTGCCGGATTCAAGCCGGCCAACACTGAAATGACGAGAACGCGGACAATCGCGGATCGGCGGGCATGGCTGCGCCAGCAAGACCGGGGTACAGCCTTGCCCCGTCTGGCGGGCGCGGATCGCGAGCGCCCGGTTGAGCCAAGCGACCTCGAGGCCCGCGCCCATGCCGCGCACCTGACTGGAAAGGAAGCGGAAGGCGAAGAATTGCTGGCGCGAGCGCACCAGGAGTTTGCCAAGCGCGGAGAGAACCGGCGAGCTGCACGGTGCGCATTCTGGCTGGGCTTTCTGGCGCTGATTCAGGGCAAGGCGGCGCAGTCGGGCGGGTGGCTCTCGCGGGCGGAACGGTTTCTTGAGGGCGAAGCCAATTGCGTGGAGCGTGGCTACCTGCTGCTGCCATCGGGTTACCGGTGCGTTCATGGCGGCGATCCCGCGGGCGCCTACGCGACCTTCAGGCAAGCAGCTGAAATCGGGAGGCGATTTGGCGACAAGGATCTCGCCACTCTTGCCTTACAGGGCCAGGGCCGCGCGTTGATACGTCAAGGCGAAATCGAGCGTGGCGTGAACTTACTCGACGAGGCGATGGTGGCAGTGACGGCAAATGAAGTCTCGCCAATCGTTGCCGGAGGAGTGTATTGCAGCGTGATTGAGGCTTGCGGCGAGATCTTTGACGTTCGCCGGGCGCAGGAATGGACAGCCGCGCTGGAACGTTGGTGCGCCGAACAATCCGAGTCGGTTCCTTACCGGGGCCATTGCCTGGTACGACGCGCCGAGATCCTGCAGCTCAGAGGGGCATGGGGGGATGCCTTGGCGGAAGCGCAGCGTGCCAGCACGTGGTTTTCGCAGCCGGAGCCGAAACCCTCGGCAGGGAATGCTCTGTACCGGATGGCTGAATTGCATCGCTTGCGCGGGGAGTTCGACAAAGCCGAGCAGGCGTACCGACAAGCGAGCCAGTGGAACCATACGGCCCAGCCTGGCCTCGCGCTGCTGCGGCTGGCGCAAGGCCGGACCGAGTCCGCGGCCTCCGCGCTTCGGGACGCACTCGAACACCTGAAAGAGCCGGCAAAGCGTGCGCGAGCGCTAGAAGCCTATGTGGAAATCGCACTGGCGGGGGGAGATGGGGCAACAGCCCGGGAAGCGGCAGAGGAATTGTCCGCGACGGCGGAGCGCTATCGCGTGACATTTCTTCATGCCCTGGCCTGCAGCGCTATGGGGGCGGTGCTCCTTGCCGAAGGCGAGCATCGGGTAGCGCTTCGTGAGCTGCGAAAGGCCTGGAGGATGTGGTGCGAACAGGACACGCCCTACGAAGCAGCAAGAGTGCGAGTTCTGATGGGCCTGGCCTGCCGGGAAATAGGGAATCTGGATGCAGCGGAATTGGAACTCGCTGCGGCGCGGCAGGCTTTCGAGCGCCTGGGCGCCACTCCAGATCTGGTGCGAATCGATGAACTATTTCAGACAAAAGCCGCGTGCAGGGTCGGAGGACTCACAGAGCGTGAGCTCGAAGTATTGCGCTTGATTGCGTCCGGCATGAAAAATCGGGCGATCGCAGGCAAACTCAAAATCAGCGAGAAAACCGTGGCCCGCCATGTCAGCAACATTTTCATGAAGCTTGATCTCTCCTCGCGAGCGGCGGCCACCGCTTATGCATACGAACATGCGCTGGTCCGGCCTGCATAAAATTACCCATATCGCAAAATTGCGAATCTACGCACTTCGTTCGATGTGCGGCGTGCCCGCTTGCGCTATGTTTTTCCGGGTGGGGTGAAAAATGACAAATCAGAAATCAGGGTCTCAAACTCTCGTGATCGGCGGCGGCCAGGCCGGATTGTCGGTTGGATATTACCTGAAGCAGCAGGGCATTCCGTTCCAGATTCTCGATGCGTATCCCCGTGTCGGCGATGCGTGGAGAAGGCGGTGGGACTCCTTGCGGCTGTTCAGCCCGGCACGGTACGACGGCCTTCCCGGGATGCGTTTTCCGGCACGCGGGGATGCGTTTCCAACCAAGGACGAGGTTGCCGATTATCTCGAGTCGTACGCGCAACGATTCAAGCTACCAGTGCGCAACGGAGTGCGAGTCGATCGTCTTTACAAGGAAGATGGCCGTTTTATTGCCTCGGCGGGGGACCAGCGCTTTGAAGCCGACAACGTAGTGGTGGCGATGGCGAATTACCAGGTGCCGAAACTGCCACCGTTTGCGCGGGAGCTGGATACGGGCATCGTTCAACTGCACTCGCACGACTACCGTAATCCCGGACAGTTGCAGGACGGAGGCGTGCTGGTGGTGGGAGTTGGAAATTCCGGGGCAGATATCGCCATAGAAATCGCGAAAACTCACCGCACATGGATGGCGGGGAAGGAGTCGGGACATATTCCGTTCTCGATTGAGAGTTTCCTGGCACGATTCGTCTTTGTCCGCCTGGTTCGCTTGCTTGGACACCACATACTCTCGGTAGCGACGCCGATCGGGCGGAAGGTACGTCCGAAAATGCTTGGGCAGGCCACCCCGTTGGTCCGGGTGAAGCCGAACGAACTGGCAACGGCGGGAATTGAGCGAGTGGGCCGCGTAATCGGGGTACAGAACGGTTTTCCGCAACTCGCCGACTGCGGTGTTCTCGAGGTGAAAAATGTAGTCTGGTGCACGGGATACGATCCCGGCTTTTCCTGGATCGATCTACCGGTGTTCGGAGAGGATGGCAGACCGATTCATGATCGTGGAGTAGTTACCGAAGTTCCCGGGCTATATTTCGTCGGGCTGCACTTTCTGTTTGCCATGACCTCGGCGACCTTGACCGGGGTTGGACGCGACTCAAAACGCGTGGTTCAGGCGATCAAGGCGCGATGCCGGGGCCTGCAACCTGCGACAGGGCAGAAGTTCAACCGCATCGAACTCGCTGGGGTACGTAGGTAACGTTGACCGTCGGCCCGGTACTTGCCATGCTGGGTGGCGATGGCTTCCCCATCAAGAATGCGTCCGAAGAGCACGCGACCCCCTCGGATCCGTGTGCCCAATAATGAACGCGCCCTGTTCGTTGTGGATGAGAAGAAGTTGATCGGGGTGGTGCAGCGGCTATCGCTGACCGGCGGGTCTGCGGTCCTGGTCAAAGGGCCGATCCCGGAGGGAACCGTCGGCGAGATGATTTTGAATACCGTGTTCGGAAAAGTCGAGGCCCAGATTGAGTTCATCCACATGGGCGCTGATGGCAAGCCGCACGCGCAGGCCTTCCGCTTTCTTGAGATGGACGCTGTGAGCGAAAAACGGTTTGCTGCGGCTGCGAAACAGATGCAACAGGCCGGGTTCAGCGACGTGGAAACGAAGGAAAATCTGGGTAATCTCGCCGCCAAAGGCTGGGACAAACTGCGCGAGAGCGTGCGGCAGTTAGGCAAGCGAGGCAGCAATAAAGATTAGGTTTTGTCGAGAGCGTTTCTCCCCTACTGCTGTCTTCACCGTCGCGGGTTTACGCGCTCATCTCTCCATACAGCCAAGCTTTCGCCATGGCCCAGTCTCGCTTGACCGTGGCGGGAGAAATTTTCAGCACCTCGGCAGTGTCTTCGATAGAAAGTCCGGCAAAGAACCTGAGCTCGACAATGCGGCCCTGTTGAGGATCGATTTCGCCTAACCTGGTCAATGCTTCGTCGAGCGCGATGACATTTACATCGCGCTGCTCCGCAGCGACAAGGCCTTCGTCGAGGGTCACCTTGATACCTCCGGAACCGCGCTTGGCCGCGTGATGCGCGCGCGCGTGGTCCACCAGCACGCGGCGCATCATCTGCGCGGCAATGCCAAAAAAATGGGAGCGGTTTTGCCAGTTCACGTCTCTCTGATCGACCAGGCGCAGATACGCCTCGTGAACAAGAGCCGTGCTTTGCAGAGTATGGCCGACGTTCTCTCTTCGAAGATAGCTTTGCGCCAGGCGGCGCAATTCGTCGTAAACGAGCGGGAGAAGTTGATCCAGTGCCTTGGCATCGCCATCGGTCCACTGCAGGAGCAGGCGGGTAACTGCCTGCGTGGTGTCGCGTCCGGGCTTGGGGTCGCTGGCAGCCATGGAAAAGCGCCTTATTTTACAGGGAATGGATGGACGGGAAGAAGCAGATTTCTGCCTGCGATTCCCGGATTGACGGGTGTTCTGGCTCGTTTGGCATCGCATCACTGCGGGGCGGCTGTCGCTACTGGTTCATTGCAGCTTCGCGTCCTCGCGCTTGCCGAAATTCTCCAGCTCGCTCTGGCACTTCGAGAAGCCTTCGATCGCGGCTTCCTGCTCGGGAGCGTCCAATCCGCGCAACGTACCCTTGCTTCGCATCGCGCTCCACACATCCATGCTCTTCTGGTACCAGGAGCGAGCGAGGACGAGTTCACGGCGTCGGGCCGCGGATGCTTTTCCGCGTTGGGTAGCGACAGCAAAATGCAGGCCCGCCACTTTGGTGTAGCTCTCGGCCAGATCGGACTGGGCCGCAGCGTTGGCAGGATCGGACTGCACCCGAGATTCTGCCACGCGTACTGCCTTGTCGAACGCTGAGAGGGCGCCGGCGATATCTCCGGTCTTGAACAATGCGTCCCCGAGTTGACGGTTGTTGTACACCTGATAACGCTTCGCCCATGCATCCTTGGGATCGGCGGCGGCGATGGCATCGTCAATGTCAGCGGCGCGGCGGTAAAGCTTCAGCGCCTCGGCAAAGGCGCCATTTTTCATAGCCACGTCGCCGAGACTGCTGTAGGTAATAGCAAGGTCGCGATGGGCAAGGCCGTCATTTGGATTTTCCGCGGCGAGGGCTTCATCCACCGGCAGAGATTTCTGGTATTCGGCAAATGCCTGGTCGAGTTTGCCCTGGGCCTCGAAGATGCCACCGATCTTCTTGTGTTCAAGGGAGGTGTCGCGACGATAGCGGTCGTTGTGGGGATTGGCGGCGAGCAGGGCTTCGAAGATCTTCAGGCTGGCGCGGGTGTTCTCAAGGGCGGCGTCCAGTTTGCCGGCATCGGCCTGCATGTCGGAGATCTGGTCATAGCTGGAGGCAAGGTTAAATTGCGCGACGCTATCGTGGGGAGCGGGGGCGGCAAGCTGTTTGCGAAGGTCGAGCGAACGCTGGCTGAATTGCAGGCCCTCGTCATGACGGCCCATCTGCGCGCTGATGCTGCCGAGCTTTTCCAACGCTTCGGCCAGGTCGGAGCGGGCTTGCGCATCATGGGGATCTTTGGCGGCAAGAGCCTCGCGAATCGCCAGGCACTTGCGATAGCTTTCGGCGGCGCCGGCAGTGTCGCCGAGATTCGAGCGCGCATCCCAGCCCTGCACGTCTCCGACCTTTTCGTAGGCGGTGGCGAGTTCGCGCTGCAAGGAGATGTCGTCACTCGATTCCTGCGCGAGGCTATCGAGGTATTGCAATGCATCGTCCACGATCAGCTTGCGGGTAGGGGTGGCGCCGGGCAAATACTGAATGGAATCGTGGACGCCGAACATGAGATCGCGGGCGAGCTTGCGGACATCATTGAAACGGCGCTCGGCGCGGGCGCGCTGCATCTCCGCGATGCGCGCCTCACGCACGGTAACGATGATCCCGGCTACCAACATCAGAAAGAGCAACGCGACTCCGAGGACAGCCGCGGTGTTGCGACGGACAAATTTGCCGGCGCGGTAGGTCAGAGTGTCGGGGCGCGCGAGGACCGGCATTCCGTTGAGATAACGCCGTATGTCTTCCGAGAGTTGTTCGACCGAGGCGTAGCGCCGCGCAGGTTCCTTGCGTAGCGCCTTGAGGACGATGTTGTCGAGGTCGCCGCTGAGACGCTTGCGCAGGGCAGCGGGTCGTCCTTCGCGGGTGCTGCTGACCGATTCCGGAGTCAACTCCAGAGTGGTTCCTTCCGCGCCGGGCACAGCCGCGACCCGTTGGATGACCTCGCTGGGCTTGGGCGGATCGGTTTCGGAAATGGTGCGCACCAGATCCATTGGGGCGGTGCCGTCCATGCGATAGGGTGGATGTCCGGTGAGCAGGCGGTAAAGAATCACGCCCAGCGAGTAGACATCGCTCGCAGTGGAAACCGGTACGCCGCGAACCTGCTCAGGACTGGCGTACTCCGGCGTCATGGCCTTCATCAGCGTGGCGGCGCCGTCAACGGTCTGGAAGAAGAGTTCGGGATCAAGCAGCTTGGCGATGCCGAAGTCCAGAAGCTTCGGCGTTCCGCCCGGCGTGACCAGGATGTTGCCGGGCTTGAGGTCGCGGTGGATGATCAGGTTCTGATGCGCGTGTTGTACCGCGGCGCAGACATCAAGGAACAGCTTGAGGCGATCCACAGTATTGAGCCGGTGAGAGTCACAGAACTGGTCAATGGGCTCGCCTTCGATGTACTCCATGACCAGGTAAGGCGTGCCATCCTCGAGCGCGCCGCCGTCGAGCAGGCGGGCGATGTTGGGATGATCGAGGCTGGCGAGAATCTGACGCTCGTTCTTGAACCGGCTGATGTGCTGGCGTCCGGAGAATCCAGAACGCACGAGCTTGATCGCGACTTGCTTGAGGTAGTGATCGTCCACCCGCACGGCGCGATAGACCGCGCCCATGCCGCCCTCCCCGATTTTGGCGACCGTGAAGTAGGGACCGATGTTGCATCCGACGCGCGCGTCTTCCAGTGGCTCGGAGTGCAGGTGGGCAGGTTTCTCGAGCAGGTCTCCGGCTCGGTCATGGTTGTGGAGGAGGGATTCGAGCTCTTCGCGCAGCTTGGGATTGGTCGCGAAGTTCTGGTTGAGGTAAGCCACGCGCTCCTGCGGTGCGAGCTCAACCGCAGCCTGAAATGCGTCTTTCAGCTCCGCCCAGCGCTCGGGAGTCAATCAGGATCCTCGGGAGAGAACAGGTAGTGACGAAAACGATAACGCCGGAGGGGACGCAAGTCAAAGGGGCGAGACTCATCCGCTGCTGAATATTGAAGTCGTTTTGCGCAGGGTTGGTCAAGGATCTCCGAGCGTGGGAAATGCAAAGTTGTGCACGCGAGATCCCTCGGTCGGCTGAACTGCGCCGCCCTTCGGGATGACCTCTTCAATTTGTTGAGGACTGCCACGCTCAGGCTAGTGCCGGGTGGGGAAGAAATACTCTACGTCCTGCTTCGATGGAATGGGGATGCCGTTTTTGGTAGCCGGCCGGAACCGCCAGTTCTGCAAGGCTGCCAGGACTTTGCTATCGGCGATTGGACCCAGGCTGGCGAGAACGGTGTGGCTGACGATGTTGCCCTGCTCATCAATCACGATTTCAATGACTTCGTTTCCGGCCTGGACTCCCTGGAGATCGTCTTGATCAACGTAGGGTTCCGAGCCCGCGATGCGGATCGCGGGGCGGATTTCAAGACCGGTAATGTCGCCGTAAGTCAGAGATCCATACGGAGTTCCGGCGGGCGGCCCGGGCTGCACGTGGTTTGCGGCCGTCTGGGGAGCGTCCGACATCAGGGCGTCTTTGAGCTCTTGCTCCTCTTTGCGCCTTTGCTTCTGTTTTTCCGCCCAAGTCAAGCGGGGTCGGGACGGCAGGGTCTCGGGCTGCGCGGAACTTTGCGGACCGTACCAGTAGAGGCGGGTGACCGAGGTGCCGTATTCTCCGGCGGAAACCGACGTGGGCGCCACGAAGATCGGCGAAGGGCTGCGCACCCACCATGCCAGCAGCAAGCAGTGGAGAGCGATCGAGGCGTAAACCACGTACGGCTTGGGCGTGCTCGTTGGTACTGCGCTGAACATCGGTGTCACAAACTTGGTGCTGTCCCTTCGGGACTCCTTGTGCTGGCTCGAGGCGTCCCCGGTGATTGGCCGGGATCCGTCCATAAACAGTATCCCACATGGATCAGACGGGACAGGTGTTCCGTGGTAACCACACCGTTCGTTGCAATAAATGCTGATTTCGTGAGCTAAACCTCCTCCCGCCTGCGCGTGCACCAGTAAGGACGAACTTTCGGGTTCGCTTCCGAATGTCCGCAGCTGAGGAGGAGAATCCCATGTTAAGAAGCAGATTGCTTGCGTCGTTCATGCTGTTGGCCAGCCTGGTGGCAGCGCAAAACCAACCCAAACCGCTGAGTAACGAGGATGTGGTGGCCATGTTCAAGGCCGGATTGCCGGCCAGCACCATCCTGGCGGCGGTGCAGTCGGAAGAAAACACCTTCGATCTGTCGGCCGCGGGCCTGATCTCGCTGAAGAAGAGCGGCGTGAGCCAGCAGGTGATGGACGCCATGATTGCCACTTCGGCGAAAAAGAAAGAGGCGGCCCCGGCTCCAGCAGCGGCGCCTGCTCCGGCCGCAGCTGCGGCCATGGCAGCCCTTCCGGCCATGCCGGCTGCAGCGTCGGTGCCCCAGCCCACGGTGTTCATGGTGCAGGGCGAAAGCAAGACCTCGATTCCCCTGTCGAAGACCCAGATCAGCCAGACCAAGACCAAGCCATCTTCATTGGGAGCATTGGCGGGAGATCCGGTATTGGGGCAGGCGTTCCAGGGCATGGCGGTCCAGGCCGGAACCATGGCGGCCCTACACAGTGGATCGGCAATGGGAGCGGGAATGATCGGCAGCGCCGGCGGGCTCATGTCGGGCCTGATGTCGCACAAGAAGCCTACGGTCACCGAAGTGTGGGCCCTTCCCGGACAGAAGGCTGACACCGTGGCCGGCAACCAGCCCAGCTTTGAGATCGGATACGCCAATATTCCGGGCGTGAATCCTGACGAGTACGAGCCGGTGCTGATCAAGCTGGCTCCGTCGGCGAACAACTTCCGGCTGGTGGGAGCGACCCAGGCCAAGCAGGACGTATTCGACTCTTCCGCCATGGATTGGGAAGTGTATTCGTCCTTCGTGGAGGAGCGAGTGGCGGCGCAGTCGCAGAAATTGCAGAGCGGGCAATACAAACTACAGCCCAGCGGAGGCCTTGCTGCCGGGGAGTACGGGATCGCGCTCAGGCCGCTGAACAAGAACAAGAAGTTCTCCGGCTCGAGTGTCGCGCAGAATAGTGGAGATGGGTTGCTGTTCAACTCGGTTTGGGCGTTTTCGGTGCGATAGGGACAGGTTCAATTCTGATCGTAGAGACGCGGCTTCGGCTGCGTCTTTTTTTTGACTGCGCCATGTGGGTGCGGGCAGGCGGCGAGCGAGAGCTCGCAGCGGGGCGATCTGAAGCCCGCTGCATTCCGGCTCGCGTTGCATCGCGGGACAGCCGAGGCGGGTCTCATCTGGTTGCTGAGACGGAATAACGACAGGGTCTCCCGGTCGACTCATACCCGAACAAGTCTCATCAAAATTCCAAGTTTTCTTGAGCCACTTTCTTTTTCTCTTGCGCGTGAGTGAGTGAGGGTGGAGAGCTGGACGGCAATCGTTGCTCGGACGCCTGAAATCAGACAAGGAGAAACACAAATGATCCGCAAAATGTTGGTTGTTTTTTCGGCGCTGTTGCTGATGCCAGTCCGGGGAATGGCACAGAATCCGGGAGCCATCACGCTCGATGACGGGACCCCGATCCGGCTGCGCACTACCAATACCATCTCGTCGGCCGAGGCGCATCCCGATGACCGGGTTGATTTCGAAGTCGTAGACGACGTGAAGGTCGGCGATGTGGTCGTCATCAAGCACGGCACGCCCGCGATCGGGACCGTGACCGACGCCAAAGCGAAAGGGCGCATGGGCAAGGGCGGCAAGCTGAATGTGAACATTGACTTCACCAAGACCGTGGCCGGAGACAAAGTGGCGCTGCGCGGCGCCAAGGACGTCCAGGGTGGCGGCCACACCGGTGCGATGACTGGCGCAATGATCGGTACCGCAATCGTGTTCTGGCCGGCGGCGCCGCTGTTCCTGTTCATGCACGGCAAAGACATCACCGTCCCCAAGGGACATGAGTTCAACGTGTACAGCAGCGGCGCGGTCTCACTCGATCCGGTGAAGCTGGCGCAGGGCGCGGCTCCGAACGCGAACGGCGCGGTGGCCGGAGTTCCGGGTGCGACGCTATCGGTAAGTTCGAACCCTTCGGGCGCTGATATCGAAGTGGACGGCGGATACATCGGAAGCACGCCGTCGGCGGTTCCAGTGACTCTCGGGAACCATACCATCACGGTGAAGAAGCAGGGCTACTCGAACTGGGAGCGCAATATCAAGGTGACTGGCGGCACGGTGAACGTGGGTGCGGAGTTGACTCGTGCAGCCAGGGCGCACGCGGGAAGCTACTAAGTCGACTTCACTTCTAACGCAGGGCATCCGAGAGGGTGCCCTGTTTTTTTTGTTCCTCCAGTCAAGTTCGTCATGCAACGAAACTTTGAAACGCACAGGGCAGCGGAAAGCGCGTAGAAGAAATAGCAGATTCCTCGGTCGCCGTCGCCTACGCTCCGGCTCGGTCGGAATGACAAAGTTACTGTGCTGCTGCGATCGTCACCACGATCTCCCGTTCGCGTGGGCCATCCAGTTCGATCAGCACCACGCGCTGCCAGGTGCCCAGCACCAGGTGGCCTTTTTCGAATGGCAGCGACACGGAGGTCCCGATTAACGCCGACAAGATGTGATCCGGCACATGCGACGGGTCATGCGGATGGCGGTAGCGCAGCTTGGGCATCATGGCTTCGAAGGCGTCGAGCATGTCAATATCGGTGCCGGGATCGAGATCCGCGGTGGTCAGAGCTGCGGTCGTGTGCAGCACGAGTAAGTGACAAATTCCTGAGTCCGAGTGCAGGGCTTTCTCTACCCGCTCGGTGATGTCGAGGACTTCCCGCTTTTTGTGAGTTTTGATGGTGATCCGTTGCATGGATCTTGGATGCCGATGCTCCAGTGTACAAAAAAATAGCCTCGTGCTTTCACACGAGGCTCTGGGGGAGGGCGCTGGGCCTTGCGGCCCGGTGTCCTACTTAGGAGGAGCTTGCTGGTCCTGGGTGGCCGGAGCAGTCGTGCTGGTCGAAGCGAGCTGCTCGAGATCGTTCTTCAGGAGGCTGACTTCCACGCGTCCACCGCTCATGCGCTTGGATTTGCCCTGCTCGGCATCGGCGGTTGGGACCGGAGCGTTGCCCATGCCGACCACGTAGATCCGGTAGACCGGGATGTCGTGGTTGAGCACCAGATAGCGCACAACGGAGTCGGCCATCTTCTGGGAAGTGGCGATCGCAGCCTGGCCCTTGCCGGACGAGAAGCCCTGCACTTCGATGATGTAACCGCGCTGGCTCTTCAGCGGAGTCGCCATGTCGTCGAGAGCGGACTTGGCGTTCTGGCTCAGCACGCTCTGTCCGGGACGGAAGCGGATTTCGGTCTGGGTAGCAGCCTTGTACTGGTCGATGTTTCCGACCACCTGCTCGACGGTGCCGAGACGGGTGTTGGCCTGGGTCGCGGTCTGCTGCGCCATCTGCGCCTTGTTGCCGGCGTCAATGGCGTGCTGGTCGGCCTCGGCAGCCTTGCTGGAGGCCATCTTGATGCCTTCCTGGGCGCGCGAGTCGACGTCTTTGATCATCTTGCTGTTGGAGGCCGTGAGCTCATCCAGTTCGTTGATGCGATCGCGGATCGGAGCGGTCTGCCGCTGTACGTACTTCTTGCGGGCAAAGGGATTGACGCGGCCCCAGAAGCCCTCGCGGGCCGGCGGTCCGAGCGGCTGCTTGCCGCTGGCGCCCACGGTGCTGGTGGTGCTTTGATCAGTCGATTGCGCGGGCTGACTGGTCGTGGTGGTTTGATCCTGGGTAGCCGAGTTCGTCTGCGCAACTGCGGGCAGCGCAATAACGACGGCCAGAAGCAGCGCTACAAATACACGGTTCTTCATTTTCAACTTCCTCCGAATGGGGGAGCGTTGGGGCTCCACTCCACACGCCATTGACGGGCGTGTTACGTGATTTTTAAGTGCGTCCCTCACGGGCAAATGCCGACCAGCGCTGACGCGGCGCCGGCCAAAAACCTGAATCTCTGTACCTTGGATGCAGGTACTAAGCCTTACTTTATCAACTGGAATGCCAAACTGGTGAAAAGCTAAGCTGTTGTGTTTTAAGACATTGTAGACCCTGCGCCGACACGAAAGGGTACTCTGGAGGTAATTTTGGCAATTCGCATATAAAAACTTCGGCCAGGGAAAATGGTTGCCGAATGGGGATTTGCCACATTTTGTCAACCGGCTTGCGTCAGGCGCAGTATTTCTGGTGCTGATCGTAAATGAAGCTGTCGGTCATGCCAGCGATGTAGTCACACACTATGCGCGCCAAAGGTTCGGCTTCCGCTTTTTCCTGGTAGCTCTGAGGCAGGTCTTCGGGGTGAGCCATCCAGAAATCGAATAGGGCGGTCACAATCTGCTCAGCGTCATTCTTTTCCGGATCGAGGGCGGAACTGAAGTAGAGATTCTCATAGAGGAAGGCCTTGGTTTTCCGGCGCTGTTCTTCGATAGGAGGACTGAAGGTGGCGAGTCGCTGGCCGCAGCGTCGCACATCGTCGACGGTCTTGATGCGTGCCTGCGCGAGTTGAAGCTGCGTGTTCTGGATCAGATCGCTGACGAAGCCGTCGAGAATCCGCTTGAGGGCTTCGTTGAACTTGAGCTTGTCGTGAACTTCGGGGTACTTCTGGTCCGCTTCCTGGTAGAAACGGTCCAGCTCAGGGACGCCGTCCCGTACCTGATCGAGCGAGAGCAGGTGGGCTTCGAATCCGTCGTCGAGGTCGGCCGTGTTGTAGGCGATCTCGTCGGCGAGGTCGATGAGCTGGGCTTCGAGAGGAGGTCGTTGATCGAGAAGATACTCGGCGAGTTCCGGATGTTCGGCGACGGTGTAGTCGTGAGAATGCTTGATGATGCCTTCGCGGACTTCGAAGGTAAGGTTCAGCCCGCGGAAGGCGGCGTAGCGCAATTCGAAGTCTTCGACGATGCGCAAGGCGTGCAGGTTGTGATCGAAGAACAGGCCGTGCTTGCGCATGGCGGCGTCGAGGGCCTTCTCCCCTGCGTGCCCGAAGGGCGGGTGCCCGACATCATGCACCAGCGCGAGCGCTTCGACTAAATCGACATTCAGGTTCAGCTGCCCCGCGATGGTGCGCGCGATCTGCGCTACTTCCAGGGTATGGGTCAGTCGATTTCGGAAGTGGTCGGAATAGCGGCGGGTGAAGACCTGGGTTTTGTTTTCCAGGCGGCGAAAGGCGCGCGAGTGAATGACGCGGTCACGGTCGCGTTGAAAGTCGTTGCGGTAACGGTGCTGGAGCTCGGCGAAGCGGCGTCCGCGGGAGGTTTCGACGCGGACCGCGTAATCGGCGAGCATGGGAGGAGTTTAACAGCAGTCAGCATTCAGCATTCAGCCAATCATGAGCCCTGCTGGGCTATTTCAGTTTCAGGCGCATCTCGCTCGTGGGCTGAAATCCGAGGGACTCATAGACAAACTCATGGCCATTGTCAGGTAATCCAGTGCGCGACCCAGGCGTGGTTCGCATTGGCCGGGTTTGTCAGAAAGTGTTTTATCTGATCAGGGCGAGTGGCGAACGTCCCGCTTAGGGGGTGCCCCATTTCTCGCGTCTTTTGCGAGAAGTGGGGCTGTTGTGTGCGGCAATCCGATTCTTCCCTCATCATCAAAACCCCAACCTCCCGCAAACTGCGCGAGACATGGGCCACCCTCACGACCTGCTTGTTCAACCGTCACAGACCATCCTCGAATCGGCTCCTACCATTTCTCCATGCCATGGGGACTCAAGCGCTACTCTGGCGCCGGACATCTTCACTTCATTACTTCCAGTTATTATCACCGGCATCCATGGCTGGGTTCGGCGGAGCGGCGCGACCTTCTGCTTGACGTGCGCCAAATCATGCGCCAGCGCTACAGCTTTGTGGTGGCCGCTTACGTCGTCATGCCGGAGCACTTTCATCTCCTGATCAGCGAGCCTCAGGATGTGACTCGTGCAGAGATTGCCAAGCGATGCCGGCAACGGCCCCACTTCTCGCAAAAAAACGCGAGAAATGGGGCACCCCTAACAACATCCCCTCTGGCATCCCTCGTCATGTTAGGCAGCGGCGCTTTTACGACTGATGCCGGGCGGGCCGCCCGGCCAGCTAAAGCAGCGTTCGCTACACGACTACTTTGTTTCCCGGATTTGCTTCAGGGCTTCGTCGGCGCTCGGGATATCGGGGACGGTGTTGCTGACGCGGCGCCATTGCTCGCGGCCTTGCTCGTCGATCAGCAGAGTCGTGCGGATGGCTATGTCTTCGCCGCCTTTGCCGTGCTGGTGAAGTAATCCGTATTCGCGAATCACTTTCGCGCCCGGGTCGCTGAGGATCGTGAACGCCTGGTTCACTTGCTTGTCCCAGACGAGCCTGGCATGTTCCTGGTCATCGACGCTTACGCCCACCACGCGGACATGGAGTTGATCGAAGTCTGCTTTGTGCTGCGCGAACTCGCGCAGTTGCTTCATGCAGAACGGTCACCAGTAGCCGCGATAAAAAATCAGCAGAGCTTTCGAGCCGCGCAGGTCGGCGAGATGGAAATCCTTGCCGTCCTGATCTTTCAGGGTGAAATCGGGAGCGGCGTGGCCCTGGGTGAAGTTGGACTGCGGCTTCGGCAGGTTCATTTGCGCGAACAGGACTACGGCAAGCACGCTCAGCACGCCGGCGCCGATCAACGGGATTCGGAATTTCCTCATGCTGAGAGCAATGATTCCTGAGCACGCTTCAAGTTACAGGCCAAAATCCTGAAATGCAGAGAACGCACAGGAAATCCGCAGAGAACGCGGAGGAAGATCAACCACTAAGGACACTAAGTCACACGAAGGAAAGCCGGCAATTTTACTTGTTCGAAGAGTCTTCCTTCGCCAGCTTCACCTTGGCGGACTCGAGCTTCTTCGTGACCTTGGCTACCTCGTCCTGGTCAACTTCGGCGGAGACGGTCTTGTTCCACTCGTTGATGGCGCGCTCCCAGTGAGCGGCGGCGAGTTTGAGGCGGCCCGTCTTCTGGTAAAGATCGCCGAGGTGGTCCTGCACCGTGGGATCGCTGCCCATGTGCTGCGATGCCCGGGTGAGATTCTCTTCGGCCATGTCGTACTTGCCCATCTTGAAATAGGCCCAGCCGAGCGAGTCGAGGTAGGCCCCGTTTGCGGGATCCAGTTCGACTGCTTTCTTGATCAGAGTCAGGGCCTCGTCAAGCTTGGTGCCGCGATCGGCGAGCATGTAGCCCAGGTAATTCAGAGCGGTGGCATTTTGCGCGTCGGCGGCCAGCACCTTGCGGAACTGGGCTTCAGCGTCGTCATATTTTTTCTGCCGCTCGTAGGTCGAGCCGCGCAGGAAGTAAACGTACTCTTTGTCCTCTTCTTTGGTGGAGAGTTGTTCCGCCTTGTTCAAGGATTCTTCGGCATCGGGCCAGCGCTTGAGGCGGCTGTACATCTGCGCGAGAGTGATGTAGACCTCGCGGTCTTCCTGCGTACCCTTGAGCAGGGTCTTAACCTGCTTCAACCCGCCGTCGGGATCGCCCATGTCGGCGAGTTGCGAAGCGTACACCATTTTCAGGCCGCGGTCGTTGGGCAGTCTGGTCGTGGCTTCTTTGGCGACGTCGGTGGCCTGCTGCCACTGCTTATTTTCGCGATAGGTATCAATGATCTGCTGATAGCCGCGCTGCGCGTTGTCGTCGCCGAGCGCGATCATCTTTCGAAAAGTCTCGATTGCCGCCTGGCTGTTGTTGTTGTCGCGGTAGATGGTCCCAAGGCGCTCGAGGAAAACTGCGCGATTGCTTTTTTCCCCAGCCGAGTAGCTGGTATCGGGCTTCTCAGTCTTTTTCAGCAGCTCTTGCAGCACCTGGATGGCGTCGTCATAACGGCCTTGGGCCTGGTAGACAGCGGCGATGTTGTAGGGAACTTCGATCGAGTCCTGGACCATGGACTCGGCTTTTTTCAGGTTCTCAAGCGCGAGGTCGAACTTGCCCGCCTTGCGGTAGATCTCCGCCATCTTGAGGTAGGTTTGCGCATCCTCAGGATTGGCATCGGCGATGACTTTATATTGTTCGAGAGCGGCATCGGTCTGGCCATCGTTCATCAAGTTCTGCGCCAGGCCGCGGATCGCATCCAGATTGTCACGATCCAATGCAATGGCGTGGCGGTAAGCATCGATAGCTTTCTTGTACTGCTTCTGCTGCTCATAGGTGTAACCGAGCGCGGAGTAGAGCTTCGCGGAGCGGCCGGTTTCCGGAACTGAGCTGAGCACCTGCGAGGCGCGTGCGGTGTCGCCCTCTTCGTTGTAGAGGTAGGCCAGGGTGGTGACCGCTTCCTCGGAGTCCGGCTGTAATTTGACCGCGGTTTTGAATTCGCTCTCCGCCTTCTGCAGATCGTTGTTCAAGCGATAAAGGCGGCCGAGAAGCAGGTGATTGTCCTGGCTATCGGGTTCGATCTTTACGATCTGCTCGTACTGCTCGATGGCGAGTTTCAGAACGCTTTCCGAGCCATTGCCGGACTGGACGTCGCCGAGCGAGCGGAGATAAATGCGTCCGAGGAGTTTGTGAGCTTCCAGGTTATTGGGATCGCGCTTGAGAATGTCCTGGGCTTCCACTACCGCGTCATGAATGCGTCCCGTCTTGGCATACAGCTCGGCCAGACCTGAAGTCAGGTACTCAGAGGTGGGATCGGCATCAATCGCGAGCCGGTATTCCTCGATGGCTTTATTTGCCAGATCGCTGCGTCCATAGACCGCGACCTGCTCTTCGTACATGTGAGCGAGGGAATAGTGATAATAAGCGGCGGCCCGATCGGTTTTGTGGGCCGCGGGGCTCGAGGGCTTCGCTTCGGTCTTGGGGGTTGCAGGTTGCTGCTGGGCCAGCGCTGTTCCGGCCAGCAACAGCAAAGAGGTAAAACGGAAAAGACTTTTCATGAAAGACCTTTGGTTCCCAAAGCCATAGCGATTTGATGCTGAACCGCTGCCGGCGGGTGCTTGGAGTATTGTAAACCCAGCCTTGCAGAGGACTGAAAATTACTGTGGTTTACAGGGTAACCCTGATTACCAGAAGTACAGGAACTCTAGAATTGTTGATTGTTGCGTTTCGATTGTCGAAAGCGAAAACCCAGCAAACCTTAAGGTTCAGCAATCAGAACCGGTTAGTGCCGGAAATGCCGCACCCCGGTGAAGATCATGGCCAGGCCGAGCCGGTCGGCAGCTTCGATGACCTCCTGGTCGCGTACTGAGCCTCCGGGCTGAATGATCGCGGTTGCTCCGGCCTTGGCGATCTCCTCTACGCCGTCCGGAAAAGGGAAGAAGGCGTCAGAAGCGGCAACGGTCCCATTGAGAGGCAGCACCGCTTTCATGGCGCCGATACGGCAGGAATCTACTCGGCTCATCTGCCCGGCGCCTACGCCGACGCTCTGGCCATCGCGGGCATAGAGAATGGCGTTGGATTTAACGTGTTTGCAGACTTTCCATGCAAACAGCAGGGCGCGCTTTTCTTCCGGAGTGGGCGCCCGTTTGGTGACAACTTTCAAATCGCTTTCCTGTAATGGCCGCACGTCGGCATCCTGCATGAGAATGCCTCCCGAGACATTCTTCAGAACCCATTTTTGCGGAGCATGGTTGATCTGAACCAGGCGAAGGTTCTTCTTGGCAGCAAATTTTGCCTTGGCGTCAGCGCTGAACGACGGGGCGGCGATCACTTCGAGGAACAGCTTGGCCATCTCTTCGGCAGCGGCGCCGTCGATCTCGCGATTCACCCCGATGACGCCTCCAAAGGCAGAGACGGGGTCACACTCGAGGGCCTTCTTGTAAGCCTCCAGCAAGGTGTTTCCGGTGGCGGTACCGCATGGGTTGGTGTGCTTGATGATGGCGCACACGGGCTCTTCGAATTCCTGGGCGAGGTCCCAGGCGGCCTGCAGATCCACGATATTGTTGTAAGAAAGTTCTTTGCCCTGGAGTTGGTGACCGTTGGCCACGCCTGTCGCTGAGCCGTCGGAATACATCGCGGCTTTCTGGTGGGGGTTTTCACCGTAACGCAGGTCCATCGCCTTGTTGAAGGACATGCGAAGCGTTTGCGGAAACCCTTCTTTCTGAGGGTGAAGCTGGAAGTGTCCGTTGGCGCTGACGCGCTCGAGCGTCGAGGCGATTGCAGAATCATAGGCGGCGGTTGTGGCGAAGGCTCGTTGCGCGAGCCGCCACTTGGTGGCGGAAGAGAGTTCCCCGCCGGACTTGGAGAGTTCGTCGGCGATGGCGTTGTAGTCGGAAGGAGAAGTGACGACAGCGACATCGTGGAAATTCTTGGCCGCGGAACGGATCATTGACGGTCCGCCGATGTCGATGTTTTCGATGACTTCCTCGAACTGAACCCCGGGCTTGGCGGCGGTCTTCTCGAAGGCGTAAAGATTCACCACCACCATGTCGATGGGCTGGATTCCGTGCTCGGCCACGGCGTTGCGGTGAGTGGCATTTTCGCGGCGATGGAGAATTCCGCCGTGTACCTTGGGATGCAAAGTTTTAACGCGGCCATCGAGCATCTCGGGAAACCCGGTGAGCTCGGAAATATCTTTGACGCTGATTCCGGAATCGCGTAACAGCTTGGCGGTTCCTCCGGTCGAGATCAGTTCTACGCCAAGGCTGGAAAGTTTGCGGGCGAAATCGACCAGTCCGGTTTTATCGGTGACGCTTAAGATGGCTCTCTGAATTTTCGACATGACCGCCTCAGAAGGGTGGGAGTGTGAACCGGGAACCTAAGATTCTAGCAGTTTCGGGTTTCAAGTTTTCAAAAACCATCAACCACAAAGGACACGAAGGGCAGCAAGGAAAAAAAGAGCCACAGGTCTCGGGACCGTGATTCCGAGCCGAAGGGTTTGCGACAGGGAGAATGCAAAAGGGCAAACGCGAAACTCAAAACTCGAAACTGTGGTTTTAGACCTTCGCTTTGGCTTTCAGCTTCACTTTGCCGTCCTGGAGTTCAACGGAGTACTCGACCGAGTGGCAGCCGTGCTGTTTGCGAAGCTGCTCGGTTTTCTTTTGGACGAAGGTGTTGAAGCTCTCGAAGTTTCCGGTAACGGCTTCGCCGGAGCGCTTCTTGCTTTCGGTGAGCACGTTGTAAAGCCGCTCGACCTGCTCGCGTTCGGCAGTAGGATCGGTGCAGCGGATGGAGAAGGGCTGGGGTTCCGGGGCGGCCGCGGCGGGGCCTTTACCGACGCCGTAGGCTTTGTGGGTGACCTCGTGCTCTTCCGGCCTGACGCCCTGGATGGAAAGCAAAGCGTCCTGGGGGCGGCGATAGCCCTCTTCACGGATGCGGGCTTTCTTGCGCCACAAGTCGCTGTAAATCGCGTAGCGCTGGGCCAGTTCGTTGTAGCGAAAGCGCTGCGAGAAGTTCATGCGGCCACCGTCGCTGAACTTGCGCAGCAACGTGAGCACCTTCCACTCGATGTCAGTGGGCGGCTTCTTGGTCGGATTATTGAAATAAATTTCGTATTCGATCTTCAGCCGACGCAGGTGCGAGTCGAGAAGAGACAGTTCTTCATCGATGGTCACAGGAACTCTCCAGGCATCAGTTTAGGGCCAGAAGGGCAGGATGAGGAGGTACCCGCGGGGCACTGAAGGGATGGAACGAAAGTTTGGAGCGGGCGCTTATCTCGCTGTATTGGCGGCCATCTTTTTCACCATGGCCAACACCAGCTTGCGATCGCTGTCATTGAGACTTACCGAGTAGCGCCGGATCTGGCTGAGGAAGCGTACTTCATCATCGGAAAGTTGTGGCAGCGATTTGTTGCCGTTGGTGTGGCCAGAGTCGGCGAAGAATTGCGAGAGCGGCAGTTCCATGGCGCCGGCGATTTTGGCCAAAGTGTCGAGGGAGGGGATGGTGTGACCGTTTTCCACTCGCGACAAGTAGCAGCGTAGCAGGCCGGTGCGTTTCTCGATGTCACCCTGTGACATGCCCTTTTGCAGGCGGTAATTGCGAATGGTTTCGCCGATATTCATATTCAATCCTGCAACTCAGGCTGCTCTTGAATGGCTGAATAGTAACCAGAGTAGTACCGGATGGCAAGTGAAAATTGGTTGCGCGAATCCGGATTGTCGGTTAGAGGAGCTAACCTTTGCGGTCCCAACCTGACGAACAGGAATGCGCAATCTTCAATTGAACTCGATCAATGTTTCAGAGTGCTGGCAAGGAAGTTAACTGTGCGCTTCCAGGCGTCGGCGGCATCGGAGGCGCGGTAGCCGGCTTTGTTATTCGGATTTTCGAAGGCGTGCCCGGCGTCCGGATAGATGACAATTTTGATTTTCTTTCCCGCCTGTTTCATCTGGCGTTCAAACTGATTGACATCGGCGGGCGTGATGCCTTGGTCCTTGCCTCCGAAGATGCCGAGCATGGAGCATGGATCTAGTAGTGAGTGGCCGGCGATCCGCCTGCGGGATGGCCAAGTTCGCTATCCCATCAGCATGCCGCCATTGATGCTCAAAACGTGTCCGGTGATGTAAGCGGCTTCGTCGCTGGCCAGGAAAGCTACCGCGCCGGCGACGTCTTCGGGCGTTCCTATGCGTCCGAGTGGGATCATCTTCAGCGCGTCCTGCTTGAAGTTGTCGCCCAGGCTGGACGTCATCGCGGTTTCGATGAAGCCGGGGGCGACGGCGTTACAGGTTATGTTGCGCGACCCGACTTCGCGGGCCATAGCCATGGTCAATCCAATCAAGCCCGCTTTTGAGGAGGCATAATTTGCCTGGCCGGATTGTCCCATCTGTCCGAACACCGAAGTGACATTGATGATGCGTCCCCAGCGTTGCTTGAGCATGGATCCGATCACCTGCTGAATGCAGAGATACGCCGAAGTCAGGTTGGTGTTGAGAACCGCGTCCCAATCGGCGCGCTTCATGCGCATGACCAGTTGATCGCGAGTGATTCCGGCGTTATTCACCAGGATGTCGACTTTGCCAAACTGGGCGAGGGCAGCTTTGCATCCGCTCTTGATCTGCTCTTCCTCGGCGACATCCATCAGAAACGGGGTGGCAACGCCGCCGGCGCCAGTGATCTCGGCAGCGACCTGGTTCAGCTTCTCCTGATTGCGCGCGGCCAGCGCGACGCTGGCGCCCGCGTGCGCAAGCCTCAAAGCGCAGGCGCGGCCAATGCCTTGGGACGCACCTGTGACCAGCGCAACGCGTCCTTTCAGGGACATGAGTTTCTCCTTGGAGTAGAAACGGGAAATTATAACTGCACAGGAGCGACGCTGGTGTCTTCGCCGGGTTCTTCGTCAGGTTGGGGCATCTCAGAGCGGAACAGGTAACGCAACACTGGCGGAGCCAGGAGCGTGGTGACGGCGGTCATAAATACCACGATCGCGTAGGTGCTTTGAGTGACGATTTGGGATTGCAATCCAACCAGGGCGACGATCAGGGCAACTTCGCCGCGGGGCATCATGCCAACGCCGACACGGAGTGCGCTGGGCCATCCTTCCGAGAGCATCGGCAAGCCGCAGCCAAACACCTTGGAGATAATGGCGAGCAAAGAGATGATCACAGCGGCGACCATTACATTGCTGTCGAATAATTGCAGGTTCAGGCGCGCGCCAATCGCGAAGAAAAAATAGGGAGCAAGGAATTCGGTGATTCCGCTGACGCGTGGAATCAGGTTCCATTGCGGCGCATAATCGGCGAACATCAACCCGGCGAAAAAGGCCCCGATGATGGCAGCCATGCCGATCTTCGCAGAGAGCCACGACAGGAACAGGCAGATCGCCAGGGCCACAATCAGCGAAGCGTTCTGTATGGAAAGTTGCTCGACGCCGGGGCGTATGCGCCTGAGGATTCGTGGCGCGACGAAGATCATGAACAGGGCGAACGCGGCAGCTTCGCCGATCAGCACTCCGAGATGCAGCCACTGCAAGCCGCCCTCCGATGCCAGGCCCGCAACCACGGCGAGCAGAACCATGCCGAGAAGGTCGTCGAAGACCGCAGCGCCGAGGATGATCTTGGCGGTGCGCGTGTTCAAGACATGCAGGTCGGCCAGAACGCGGGCGGTGATGCCTACGCTGGTCGCAACCATGGCCGCGCCCACGAACACCGCTTCCGTGCTAACGTCGCCGCGCAGCTTCATGTAGCCAAAGCCCAGGATGAAGGGCGCGACTACGCCGGCCACCGCAACCAGCATCGACTTGCGTCCGACTTCGATGAGGTCGCGAGGGCTGGTTTCGAGTCCGGCGCTGAACAGGACAAAGATGGCGCCAATTTCCGCCATCGAATGGATGATGTCGGTGGGTCGTATCCAACCCAGAGCGTAAGGTCCGAGGCCCACCCCCGCCAGGATTTCTCCCAGAACTGCGGGTAAGCTGAGGTGCTCAAAGATCTCTCCGCACACCTTCGCCGTTACGAAGATTGCGAAGAGCTCGAGCAGCAGCTCTTCCGTACCGTGGGGCATGCCATGAGAATAGGGAAAGGCAGAGAGGGTCGCAACAAAACTCGCATGTAGCTGGTCAGAGCAGCGCCCAGCGTTTTCGGACTGCTACGCCTCTATCTCTTCCAAGGGCCAGATGAGGACCTCCTGCCGGCCAGAGAAAAGCAGATGCGGAGCTGAGTCGGGAAGCTCAATGCCGCTTGCTTTGACCATGCTGTTATGCGCGATCTCAGCCTCGGCTGCCTGCAAGGACCACGGCCGGTGGTGGATCTGGCAACGGAGGACTCGTTCCCGGACGGTCGTGTAAAGGCAATAGCGCTCGGTAAGAAAGTATTCGAGGCTCTGGGGGCGAGCTTCAAATGCCGGTCCGCTTGGGCGATAACGGCACTGCAGCTCTGCGGTTCGATGCACACGACGAGACTGGTATTCCACCCAGGCGCCATGACTGCGACTCGACATGCGAGCGAAGTAGTAAGGAAGATGAAAGAAATTTCGCGCGCCCCAGACCGCAAGACGACTGGCTGCGTCGAGGCTGAAAAAGTACACCCCGGGCTTGTTGCCTACGGTGACGTAGGTGCGGACGTTGAGTTCGGAAAAAGTGGAGAGCGCGGGAATGGGCGGCAGGTATCGAGGACGCACCCCGCTCATCCAGAAAGGCACCATACCGATCCAGGCTGATCCTGCGTAGAGATCGAGAGGCAATTGTGCAGGGACCACGGCTCGCATGACCTCGACAGGGATTGGCCAATGGGCAAACAGCAGGTCGTGCCAGACCTGGGCCATGATCCATGGCCGGGTTGGCAAGGGCCACGGACGGTGCGCGACAAAAGCAAGGGCGGTATGCACATCTCCATTGTGCGATGCCGGCCGGCGCTTTCGCTAGCGGGTGCCGAGGATCTGTGCCGAGGTCTCCGACTTCACAGGCTGATAGTCGCTCTGGAACATGTCAATGATGGTGCGCCCGATGAGGCGAGTGGCGGCTTCGGAGTGGATGTGAACCGGAAAGGTGAAGGAGTTGAAGTCGCAGTAATCCTGCACAAAGTCGATCTTCTTGATGAAGAACGAGGGCGACTTGACCAGCGTGCCTTCGGCTCGCACCAGGCTGCCAGTTTGAGAGCTCAGGTAGATACGTCCCTTGAACAGTCCTACGCGCTTCTTGCGGGGCTTCACCTGGTAAACGTGCACCAACTGACTGCCCACCTGGGTCTTCCCCTTATAGGAGAACTTGTAATTGGAAGAGTTCAGGGCTGTAAGCGAGGTGTCGTCCTTCTGCAAGTGGTCAACTTCAGATTGAAGCAGACGCGTAATGATATTGCTTTTTACGAACCCGTCTCCGGTGAAACGAATGGGTTTGAATTCCAGGTTGCGCGGCGCCGCAAAGCGCTGCTCGAGTTCATATTCACCGTACTGCGCAGTCTCGGGCAGGGCAGCCTTAATCACTCGTTTTGCGGTATAGCCGGCCAGTTTTTCCGCCTGGCGCGTAGCCCGCTGTTCGTATTCCGAGAGCGCCAGATCGGGCCCCAGTTGCGGGATGGGGGTTGAACTCGGCAGCTCTACCCGGGATGAAGGCGTCATCACCGCCGCGAGAGGACCGTCTCCGGGAACAGACCACGGCAGACGATCCGCAAACGCTTCGGCAGCGACGAAACGAGGCTCCTGGGCGAACGCAAGCGCAGAAACAAAAAATCCTATGCTTAATATTGCGAGACGGCGAATACTCATTTGGGATCTACGTACCTAACCTTATATCTGATTCACCCCAGGGTCGAAAAGTAGCAATAGTAACCTCGGAGCGTCCCTCTGGAAGCAAAAACGTTCCAAAAGCGTTTGTTGGCAACGAGATCGCGTTGCTCTTCGCAACACAACTCGGGGATCGTGTAAGATTCTGGCACTTCCACCCGAGGTTAAGCGCGCTCATGCCGGTTGCGAACCCGCCTGTCCACAAGAATGGAAACGATCCAGCGACTCCAGCCGTGGAAGTGTTTGCGGTCTTCGGGGCCGATCCCGAAGTACAGGCATATGCGATGGCAAAGTATTCGCGATCGTCGCTCTCAATGAAAGAGTCATTGCGCGAGATCAGCGCGCAGAAGGCCGAGAAGTTTCTCAATACCTTCTATTTCCAGTACGGACATCGCTCGATTGCGGATTTAGCCCATATTGCGCTGGCGATTGAGCGGCTGTCGATCCTGGCGGCCATCGAAGTGGCCGACGAGCAGCGCTGGGACGGGCAGGAGCGGTCTACGCGCTACCAGGATTTCAGGAAGAGTGGATATTTCACGCCTGCTTTTGCCGATGGCCTGATGCGCAAGCTATTTCGCGACACGATGGACGATTTGTTTGCGCGCTACGAGAAGCTCTCGGAGCGGATGTTTCGATATCTCGAGCGAATCACTCCTAAGCCAGAAGAGATGAAGCAGGACGCCTACGAGCGCACTTTGAAGGCGCGGGCGTTCGATATTTCTCGATACCTGCTGCCATTAGCCACCAATACTTCGCTGGGGCAGATCGTGAACGCGCGAACGCTGGAGTCGCAGGTGTCGCGCTTGCTCTCGCACACGCACGCGGAAGTTCGCAAGTTGGGGGAATTGCTCAAGTCCGCGGCAAGTTCGCCTGCCTACAACGTGAACCAGGAATCGCTGAAGGACTTGCTGCAGCAAATTCGAGCGGCCGCGCCGGAACTGGCGGATCGCGCCGAGCAGGAGTTGCTGCGGGAGGTGCGAATTGCGCCGACACTGGTGAAGTATGCCGATCCGAATCCATATGTCATGGAGACTCGCCGCGAATTGCGCCAGGCTGCCTCAGAGTTGATGAAGGAAGCGGCAATTGAGCATGCGGCAACAGTTGAATTGCTGGAAGACGACCCGCTGGAAATCGAACTGGCCACGACGCTTTTATACGAGCATTGCCACTATCCATACCGGCAGGTTCGAGCTGCGGTCGAAGCCGGCGGAGAGAAACTGCGCAACGAGATCATTGAGCTCGGGATGCGTCATCGCGGCCGGCATGACGAATTGCTGCGGCCTTTCTGCTCCGGGCAACGATTTCGCTTCGACATTCTGATGGATATCGGCGGCTTCCGCGACATGCACCGGCACCGGCGCTGTATCCAGATCGGCCAGGGATTTAGCGTGCAGCATGGGTACGATGTGCCGGACGAGGTGGATGCGGCGGGCGAGAGAGACGAGTACGAATCGCTGATGAAGGGACTAGCCGGCGTGGTAGAGAAGCTGGCGTGCGTGGATGCGGACAGCGCTCAGTACGCCATCCCTCTAGGTTTTCGCAAACGGACGCTCTTCAAGATGGATTTGGCCGAGGTGGCATACATCTCCGAGTTGCGCACCGGTCCGGCAGGTCATATTTCCTATCGCAGAGTGGCATATGCGATGTACGAAGCGGTGGCGAAAAAGTATCCGTCGCTGGCAAAGTATTTTCGGGTGACGGATGTGCGGGAACCGGTGGACTTACTCAAACGCTGATAAGTTGTAAATGCTTTAGACGTGGTGAGCGCGGAAGGAATCGAATCCGCGCTATGACGTAAATTCAACGACATAGCACGTGGCAGAGGGCGCGTTTCACAGTCTTTTCGATGCAATGTAGCGCGAACGGCACGGAAACGAAACGGGGATAATGAGTGAAATCGCCTTCCATGAGAAGGCCGGTCGGAGTCAAGGAACTTTTGGGGTCATAGTGAGTTTTTTTCTTTGTCTTAGAGAAACGTTTTCTTCTGCCGAGTCAGCCACTGTCGCCATGCTTCCATTCGCACTCTCAAGGAGCGTCGTTTTCATCCGCCGTTGTGCCCCGTAACGGACATGTAGAACTCATCCCATCTGGTTACATCATGATTGAAACCCAACCTGCCTTCGCTACAATATCTTCGCAGCGAGAACCGTCGCGTGCAGGCAGGCCCGTGAAGCATCCAGTAGATCAATACGACAAGCTCCTCAGGGAGCTTCATTCCCACTTAACCCGGTATGGGGAGCATCAATGGACACAGGTACTGGAAAAGTGGATTGCAGAGTTGGAGCAAATGGTGCGCGTGCAGACGCCGCTTTCCGGCTTTGCAGCCCATTTAGACAGAACTAGACAATCCTTCGGCGGGATGGGCAGCTTGAACGACATTGCGATCACTCCCCAAGCCGGATACGACATCCTAAATTGGAAAGCTAGTAGAGTGAATGCGAAGCTGAGGAAATTGACCACCGCCCTTTTGAATGAAACAGAGCGACTCTTGCGGTTCTGAGTGTAATGGCCTTCCATGAGAAGGCCGGTCGGAGTCAAGGGAATTTTGCGGTCATAGTGAGTTTTTGTTCTTTGTCTTAGAGAAAAGTTTTCTTCTGCCGAGTCAGCCACTGTCGCCATGCTTCCATTCGCACTCTCAAGGAGCGATTCGTTCCCTCGGTGCAGGTTGGGCGTTCTCAATTCAGCCGGTGCTGCCACCTGATTCGCGCCCTGTGGTTCTGCTCTTCGCGAGTGGAACCTGGGCCAGGCGATTGACGCAGTCACCGGAACTCGGCTTGAGCTTTTGAGTTTTCTCTTAGTGGAACGATTTTGACTTTGTCGTTCTTCCTGTCTTACGCGGCTGCCGCAAGTGCAACTCGATTGCTGTTGTGCAATGGTTCGTACACTTCTCCACTCACCCACAGGTGATGCAGCAACACAGCCAACTTTCTTGCGGTCGCGATGATGGCTCGCTTCTTGCCGCTCT
>DASREM010000037.1:0-26299 GCA_035652095.1 Terriglobales bacterium
AATCCTGTTTGGCCTGATTGCCTGCGGATCGTTAGGGTTCGCGATCTACGTTCGTATCCAGCCCCCTACGATCATCCGAGTCGACAAGGATGGAGACGCGACGGTAGTGGGCGCACGAACCGCAGCCGATTCCGCGTCGAAGCTTGAATTGATGCTATCGGCGCCAGCGGCAACAGGCAGTGCGGCGTCGGACTCCACAGCTCCCACGGATCTCGAAGGAAAGGCCGCGCTACGGCGATTTCTCCAACACTACTTGTCGTACACGCCCGATTCCGTCACCCGTAACTTTGCCGAGTCCCTCAACATGATGACCGGCAACCTGCGCAAGCTGACCATGGACAAGCTGCGGGACGACGACACCATCGGGAAGATCCAGCAGGACCAGATCATTTCGGACTTCCGCATTCGATCCATCGAACGATCCAAAGATGCACCCTGGACTTACGTGGTGTTTGGCGTGAAGGAAGTTCACAGAATCAAGAACGGAACCGAGGTGACCGACCGAATCGTTGGCCAGTACAACCTACGCCTGATGGAAGAGCGGCGTACGGAGCTGAACCCAAGCGGACTGCTCGTTGCCGAATATTCCGAGCAACAAATGGTCGGTGAACGCGACAACAATCTTCTGCAACGAAGTGAGCTGGATAAGTGAACGTCTTCTCTCACGCCCGGATTGAAGGGGGCAAGAGGACGGCCGGCCAGGGGCAACCTGGCGCGATAACGGACGGCAGCCCGGGAAAGCGGAGCTGCAATGGACGGAGAAGATCAAGATGGCAACCATGATTGCAACTCCACCCGATGCGAAAACGAGCCAGATGGCAAGCCATCCGACCGGCAGGGGGGCCCGACGGGCACGCCCCGCGGAAGAAGAGGAAATCGTGGCAGGAGCGCGTTTCTTCTTGCCCAAGTCAGGCGCCAACGGCCACGCTCCGGAATTAGGCCGGGAGTTGCCGAACGAGGGCGAGGCCCGGGTCGAGGCGCTGAAGTTGGGTGTGACCTATTACAGCGTGCAAGAGTGGCGCCCTGTTGCAGACTTTGCCGGGAAGAATCCCGAGCTGAAACGCGAGGCAGTCCCGAGAAAGGGAACGACAACGTGACAAGCAGGATAGTCGGACTTCATGGCACACGGTTTCATCACAGACGTTGGTCTGTAGTGAGCGATCCACAAGCTGATTGTGGATGAGTGCTGGTCCGGTTCTTTCGCGAACTTGGCCGGAAACCTAAATGCGTTTCGACCAGGACAGCGAAGAGAGCCGCGCTAGCGCCCTCCTATCTGTTCTGGTTCCAGACAGAAAAGGAGGAAGAGAAATGGTGAAGCAACGGTTCCTGACACACTTCAAGCCGTGGCTCTTCGCCGTGATTAAAGTCGTCGGGCTCATTGTTGGGTATCAACTCTTCGATGAGACTCGCACGTACCTTCAATACGCACCCCTCAACAGCGTTGATGTTGTGGTGGCGGCAACAGTTGCTCTCCTCGCGATCGGCCTGCTCTGTGGGCTGTGGGCATGGGGAGAGTGGTGCTGGTTCAAACTGCGCAGTCTTCGGCGGTTTTGTAGCGAGCTGAAACAAGCTTTCAACAATCGCCGGCGTCCGCGAACAGTCAGAACCACACGATCCGTAGCGGGAACTATGGTCTAACAACAAACAACTCGTGCAGGCCTGGCGCTTCGCTGCTTGGCCGAAATCTTTTCACCGTTTTCGGCAATGGGCAGCGAGGAGACTGGCACGAGCCACCTCCTTTTCTGTCCCTTGCCCGACAGATAAGGAGATCCGACATGCCAAACGTTATGGAGTGCAACACGATGCCGATCTTCGCGCTCGAACTTGATCGCGACGGTCATTTGTCGAAGAAAACCATGAAACTCGCCCAAGAAGAGCAGCTCACGAACACTCTATTGCAGGGATTCTATCCAGGTATCCGCGTGGCCACAGTTGATGTGCCCACGGAGCCCTTGGACGCCTGTGAGCAAGCGATCGTGGAGCAAGCTCTCACGCGGGTCGAGTTCGATGGGGTTCGTTACAGCTTGGTTGGAGCCAGTGGCAGTGCGAAGAAAGGAAAGTTCTACGCAGTCGAGGCGAAGTACGAGAAACGGCTGGCGGAGAGGTTCCACTTTTCACCGCAGGCGGCCATGACCTATTTCGGGATTCTGGTGTCCTCGTGCAAAGTGATGATCGAGGTGCCGGACTGCCGATTGTTGGTCGTGGAGGACCGTCAGCTTGGAACCAACGACTGCCGGGGATGGATCTCGGAGTCATTGTTCAAGAGGCTCCAGGCAAAGCACCGGGACGACCTTGTCGCTCAGGAAATGCGGAAGCTTTTGGCAAACCGGAAGCAACAGTGTCCATCTGAGCATGAAGATTGCCAACTGAACCGAGAAGAACAAGCGACACTCGCAGGGCACGCACATTCGAAAATCGACCACAAGGTTCTGCGTGGCCATCGCTTCTACCAGTTTCGCTTGGCGTTCGACAAAGCGCAGGCGAAAGGCTCCTTCAAGATCATGGCAGATGAGCTCGCCCGGAAACTCGAGGCCGACATCATCCTGCCGAAATCGTCGGTCAAACCCAAGTACCAAGGAGGAGTGCTACGGACGATTCGATCGATTTTGGGCGACCGTCAAGCGCACTCTTTTCGCGGGCCTGTGTTGGTTGGGATCCGCGATGTCTCCTGTGATCTCGAATTCCAATCGAGCTACACACTGGTGGAACACGCACCAGACGAGTCGATTGAGCTTGAGATCAAGCCATACGCTCTCAGGCAGATCGAGAGGCTGCGAAAGGCCTGGGAAGAGAACAACTTCACGGAACTCTTCGAACTGCTCGGCACGCAGGAAGCCCAGAGTGTGCTCGATGTCGGTGAACAACCAGATCCCGAGTACACCAGCAGCGAATACACCGTCGCCGATGGTGCGCTCGTTGCCGATGGCACGGGCTACATGCTCAAACATCCGTTCGTGAACCACCACCTGCAGAAAGTGCTTGCCCGATGGGCCTACCGCCTCTGCACCAGTGGCGGCTTTCGTCTTCCCGGCTTCGCGCTGGCAGACGACGGCTACCTGTTGCTTCATGACGGCGAAGTCTTCTGTGGTTCGGACTGGATCCCGAAAGACCGTTGCATTGCTTCTGTTCCATCGCGCCACGGTCTGATCGTTCGCTATCCAATCCGCATGAAGGAGGATCTGCTGCCCTTCGAGAACCTATCTGTCGACGAGGTGCTCAGCCTGTTAGCTGCGGATCTCGAAAAGCGCGGCTGCCGGATGTCAGACCAGCAAGCCGCGGCGGTGGTGGATCAGCAACTGCGACTGAAAGGCACGTTGACCTTGCATTCAGAAGCAGCTGCACGCAACGGCGGCGACTTCGACTTCGACCAGGTATGCGTGGTCGAAGGAGACAAGTTTCCGCGATTTGTCCAAGATCGGATCATGTACCAGGAACAGCACGCGGCCCAAAAGAACAAAGCTCCGAAGCCGCCGAGTCCCTGGTGGAACCTCCCACAGGTTGCGATGCAGGCACGAGGGAATCAGATCGGCTCAATCACCGACCTGAAGACTTCATGCCTGGCAAACGGAAGGGACGACCTGGCGCGGCAACTGGTGGACCAACTTCAGAACGCGCTCGACCAGTTGAAGCACGGCACCCAGCCCGACCAGGACGTCATTCGCAACGTCCGAAATGAAGTTAGCAAAGCGCCCTGGCTGAAGCTCAAGCAGAAGCAGCGCATCGCGGACATGGACGAGCATCTGCCCGTCACAGAACGCGACAAGATCGGAAAGTTGTATAACTTTCTGCGCAAAGAGCTTGGCCGGCACTTCTCAGACGCCGCGGTAGCGCCTCTCAGCGACTTCCGCGGGCTCATTGGAGGTGGAGAGTTCACTCCGGAAATCTTCGCGGAGTGCTCCACGATCAACAAGTATTACGCCAACGTGGTGACTCAGATCCTGAGCCGGCGGAGGGAACTCTGGAACGAACTGGAAAAAGCGAATGCCGCAGTCGAGGCAAAGAAGGATGACGCCGAGGCTCGGAAAGAACTGTTGTTCCGGCGCAAGCAGGCTTCTGCCGCCTACTTGGCTTATGAGCAACGCTCAAAAGAAGAGCTGAGGGCCTTGATTGACCAAGTACGAATCTGGGCCCAAGGCAAGAATGGAACACGGTTGGCCTATCTGTCTGCCTTGCACGCAATCGTGTGTCGAGACAGACGGCCAGACCCGGAACACGAGTTTGTACCCGGAACGGGGTCGATTGTGTTCTACGCGTTCCCGCAGGAAGTCGTAGACCAAATAGCAGCACGAACTGGAGGCCGACCCGTCATCGTGGAGATTCCCAGTCTCCGCGACGGTGAAGTGGAAATCGACCGTGAAGGGCGAATCTTCCTGGTCAGCCATTTCACCAACGGCGATGGTCAAGTGCACGAACGCCTGATCTTTCTGGCGCAAGTGACCAGGAAAGGTCAGGTCTTCCGCGAGCGGGACGCGCAGGGCTCGCCCATTGTTGTTGAGCGAGTTCGTCCGTTTCCCATCCAGCCCGGCCGGAGCGAGGTCCAGGACGGGATGGTCACATTTCCTGGATCCCAGCGGCGCCCTGAAGTCCCGAAGGGGAGAGTCGCGCTGCCGGGATCACCCAATTAACACAACGGTCCAGGAGGTTCGCCTCGAAACCTCCTGGGCACAACCAATTTTGACCTGGTACGAGAAAGACAAACAAGACATCGTCAGGAGGAACCCCATGAAACGGCTCTGCACCATCCTTATTATTGCGGTGCTGGTCACGACTACGATACCGGTACTTGGACAAAAGATTGAGCGCGAAACGAACGACGGCAGCCAGATTGTTCACCTCAAGACGGCCCTCAACCATCTGACTGTGATCGAGCTCCGCGATCCCGTCATTCAAGTCGCAACGGGCAGTCAATCCTTCAAAGTCGAGTGGAGGGAGAACAAAGTCTTTGTTCAGCCAACCGAGGCCGATGCTTCCACAAATCTATTCATTTGGACGGCGTCCCAGCGGCTGAACTACGAGCTTGAGCCGGCCGGCGCCGTCGCGTCGATGGACTTTGCGGTGGACCAGATTCCTCTCCAGGTCGCACAGCCCAAACCTGCAAGCGTTACGCCTCCACAACCATCGCCCACCGAAGTCCTCCTCGCAGGAAAACCGGTGAGGCTCGAGTCGGCGAAACCATCCAGGAAGCCGGTGGAGGTTGTCATTCGTGACCTCTACGAGGGAGATGGCCGCGTGCTAGTTCGGTACGCTGTGCGGAATCGAGGCACGCATGTGTACGACGTTACAACGCCCAAGGTGTATGCGCTCACTGGAGCGCACTACCCACAATCCCTCTATAGCTTGGTGAACTCGCAATTGGGCGATCAGGAAGCTGCGCGCCTGAGGAGCAGACAAGAGACGCCCGTGCCGGTGCTCGAAGGCCATGTGCAATCTTCGCATCTCGCCCCCGGCCAGGAGTCTCTGGGCATCGTGGCGGTTCGCCTGCCGTCAAGCACGGAGCCAACCGTGTTTCGTTTTCAATTCGCGAACGACGACCGCGAGCAGATAGCAGCGTTCCTAGTGCGATAGGCCATGGCAGAGCAACTGACAGTCAATCAAGTTCACGCGATGCTTGAGCAACACCTGCGCAACCGCCCAGATCTAGGAGTCCAAAACGCCGTGGCAATGCGCGTCATGGGACCCAGGAATCCCTTTGACCCGGAATCGATGCGAAAACCACAGCGGTGGTTTGTGCTCTTCTCGATTGCCTCTTTGGCCGCCATCGGAGCCTTTGTCTATTTCAACTTGTGGAACTAAAGCTCAGACAGAAAGTGCAAACCGTGCTGCGTAAACTTGAAGCCCTCACTTTCTTTTTGGCGATGATTCTGGCCGTCATCCTGGAAGGCGCCGTCGTCTATTGGCTGTTTGGACATTCGCTTGTACATGCCACTCCCGACGGCTCACTTAATGGGATGGGCGAATGGACTGGGTTCGCCTTGCCGCAGGGATGGTTGTTCGGAGCCCTTCTCGTACTCATCTATCGCGTTACTGCGATGTTGACTCCGCCGAGGTGCTGGACTGACAGCGAGTTGATGTTCAATCGGCGGGCCTTCGTGCGCTTGTGGTGCCTGGCAATGGCCCTGGTCGCGATGCAAGGCCTTCTGTTCCTCCTCGGCAACGTCTCGGCTGCGTCATGATGCGAGAAACCTACGCCGATCGCCACCACCATCCTCCTCTGCTGGAGAGCGCTGAAATCGTAGTGTCCATGGTCCTCATGGCGACGTGCTGGTTGGCATGGTACCTTGCCCGCGAGCGTTACCACCTCACGAGCCGCCAACTGGAAGAATTGGCCACCTACCTTATTGTTGCGGTCTGTAGCCTCACAGGTACGGTGGTTCTGTGGGTTACACGACGCTCCCGGCGAGAAAGAGAATGGCCTCATCCACCATTCGCCATCGCTTGCAAACGCGACGAGCAAGTCATCGAAGAAGCTTGGCAACGGAATTCAGTTGTTCTCGGCTATGACATTCACGGTCAGCCCTGGTATTGGCCCGACCGGGTACGTGTCATGCAAGGGATCGTGCTGGGGATGACCGGCACCGGCAAGACAACACTACTTCGGAACATCATTTCGCAGGATCTTGCGCGCGTGGTTGGTCCTCCCGAAGAGCCTCACCGCTTGCCCATGGTCATCTTTGACGGCAAGGGCGACCTTGAGTTCTTCGAGGACTTGCTGCCACACGTGCACCGAGCGGGCCGGCTCCACCAACTCCGGCTACTGAATCCTGCGCGGCCGGATCTCTCCGTCCGATACAACCCATTTCAATGTTCTGACGATGAATACATGCCCGTAGTCGCCATGATCTTCGGGTCATTCAACTTGCGCAAGGAGTTCTTCGCGAAACACCAGTTGAACTACTTGGCGGACATCGTGCGTGTGTTGTTCTACACGGGCCTGAAGTTCAACTTCTACGACGTATTGGTCATGGCCATGGACGAACGGGTCATGAAGGAACAGGTCGAGAAGGCTCGCAAGCGCATTGCCTTGGACTCATCGCTTCCAACGCAACGCCGGCTGAATTTCGAGATGTCGGTCAAGAACCTCTACACATCGCTCGGAGATCGGGAACGCGTGCAAAAGATCCAGGGACTTCTCAACGAATGCATGACCTTTCTGGACGACCAGCTTAGCGTTCTCACTGGCCCCTACGAACAGCTGTTGTCGCTCGACGACGTGATTGACCAGGAGCTCGTCCTGGTCGTCTCCCTGAACATCAACAAAAACCCGGAACCGATGCGGTCGCTAGGAAAGATGCTTCTGCAGAATCTGCAGCTGGTCATAGGCAAAAGGTACGAAAGCGACGAGTATCGGCAGCGCAAGAATCGGCCGATGCTCAGTATTGTGCTAGACGAGTTTGCGCCGTTCGGCTATCGCAACTTTGCCCAAATCCTGCAGACCGCACGCGGAACGAACACCGCATTTTTGTTTTCGATGCAGGCGTTGCCGCAACTCATGCAAGTCGACAGGGGGTTCAAGGAGGATGTCTCCTCTGCGCCGAACACGACGATGATTCTGCGGACTCGGGACGAAGAGACCACACGCTATTTCCTCCGCGCCTCGGCGGAGCACCGCGTCGCTCGGCGCAGCGTGTCGATGCATCGCTCAAGGCTTTTTGGCTTCGAGACATACACCCAAACTGAAGGTGCAGTCGAGCACGAGGATAAAGAGACCCGTGCGCTCGATGAGCACATTAAGAATCTTCCCAAGGCCCAGATGGAGATTCTGATGACCGACGACGCGCGGGGAACTCTGCACGGATTGTTGCATGTGCGCGCGCCGGAAGACGTCAGGATTCCCCGGTTCAAACCACAGATCTACCCGACATCGAGGCAGTCACGTGAGGATTCTGCTGGCGCGAACCTTAGATTCAAGACGCCGGAACTAGCTGCGGTTGGCCGACGGCGCCGCGGTGGAGGGTGGTTGTGAACCGAAGGCGAACGACACTGTGTGCTCTGACACTAGGACTGGCGATGGGAAGCACATTTGGTCTTCCGAGTGCGGCACAGTCTCAAACGCGGCCATCACAGTCCCAACGAGCTGCCGCTCCGGCTCCTCACTCTCCGTACCAACATCATGAAACCTGGTACGAGTTCGTGCTGAGGCAGTTCAATCCCGATGATGTTGACTACGGTCGTTGGATCGAACACGAACGCCGCGAGTTCATTGAAGCTCGACTCAAGAATCCCTACTTCTTGTACAGCCTGGGCACGACGGTAGTGTTGCTACTGATGGCAATGGTATGTGCCAAACTCCGGATCGATCATCGCCGGGCCATGTGGATCACAGCGGAAATGATGGCGGACATCTATAACCAGGATGCCTATTCTCGCCGCATCGCTCACGAGGCAATCGACAGGTACAACGCACACATTGAACGCTGCAACCGCGCAGTTGAGGCAGCAGAACATGGTGAACCTGTTCCCGGCAAGGGCTCCGAGATCGAACAGTTAAGAGGCGAATTGATCTGTGTGACCGGGGAGAGGGACACAGCAACAAAGGAGAGGGACCTCGCACGAGAGGAGTTGCGGAAGAAGTCAGAGATCCTCGCCGAGATGTCCATTCGTCTGGAGGCTCTCACGAACAAGTCTGGCACAACCGGGGATGCCAAGAGATCCTCTGATTTGCGGGGCGCGGATCCCAAGTTGGTGACTCATATCAACAACCTGCAAGAGCAGTTGTATGCCGAGCGGAACAACAACCGAAAACTGAAGGGCGCGTAGAAACATGCTGGTGGCGGCTACAGGGTTCGGCAGAGTGTGGCGCAACAGGTTCGGAAAGGACCCGGACGATGCTCGTCGTTTTGCTCGGGGGGTCTATTACAACACCACGGGTGTCATTGTCAGAGGCAACGTACGACAGCGGCCCCAGATTTGTGGCTATGCACGATTCGATGCGGTCGGCGGGTTCAATCCAAACTTCCCCGCTCGGATGATCAATCGTGTATTCGAATGCGCAGAACCGTCCGTATGGATGGGATACAACAAGCTGCTTTTCAAGCGCATAGTGACGATCGGTGAACGTCCCGACTGCTTCCTTGTGGTCCTGCGACCGGAAGTGACAGGCACGATGGCGGTGGGAACGGCGGGGTGGAGATCGCCAGACACGTGGCTTCTCTCGTTCAGCGAGTTTGCTCAGCAACAGGAGGGTATGTTGCTGATGCAGGCGTACAGCTGGATTCGGGGTCAGCTCGGTCGATTCGTGCTCGAACCTTCAGAGCGGCAACCTTGGATGGCGCGACTTGTACTTAGCAGCAGCGAGTGATGGGGACAGACCGTGCGGTATTGGAAAGGGTCAATCACGTTAAGCACCACACACGACTATCCACTCCTGCGCCAGGTGTTGCATTCGGGTTTCATCACACACAGCCAACTGTTCCAGTTCATGAGACTGGATCACTACGCGTCGTCGCGCAACGCTTTCAACAACCGTGTACTCCGGTTAGTCAAGCACGGCCTGCTCATCCGGCACGAACTGCCGTTCATCAACCGCGAAGCTGTCTACTCAGTTTCGGAGGCGTCAGCATCAGAAATGGCCGGCAAAGGGGAATGCGGTGCACGGCCAATCGACCATCTCAAGTCCAGCGACGGACAAGGCCACCTTCACCATTCTCTTGACTTGAACGAAATTCATTTGGCATTGAAGCGCACCGGCGCGCTGGTTTACTGGACACCCGAAACGGAGATCCGCTCCCGAAACGACCTGACGACTGCCGGGTATTGGAAGTATTACGACGCGGTCGTGGTGGTCCGTCTTGCCGGGGGACAAGATTGCAAGTTCGCGCTGGAGTACGAGCGCACACCCAAAGCAGCACGCCAATACTTGAGCGTCCGCCAGCGGATTGAACAGGAAACGTCAATCACGCATTTTCTGTACCTGATGCCGAACTACGATCTCCTGTGGTTCGTTGCTGACAAGCTGTCGGAGTGTAGGCGCGCGGTTCACTTTGGTCTGCTCAAGGATTTTCTTCAGCTAACGTTGGCACTGCCAGTGAGAAGGAACGGGTCCCCCGTCTCAATGACGCTTACTTCTGTCTTGACCCACGGGCAGGCAGTACAAAAGACAGGTTCTCTCTGGGAGGACATTGCCGTGTGATTGCGGTGTCATTGGGGTGTGTTTGGGATGTCCGGCTACCCCGCAACCATTAATAGAATCAGCAGCTTGCACGTTGACTATATGCCTTCGTCGAGTGGTTCGGCAGGAGCGTTGACCACCCGCCAGATTTTTCCGCATCCAGGAGTCGGCCACCCGCATCACTTTTAGGAACGAGTCCTCCTTTATGTGCTGCGACCACTGCAACTGCGCGATCGCCCCTGGAACTGAGAGAATAGTCTGGGATGGAGTGAAGCGCTGGGTGCGAGTGTGCACTCTGTGCGTTCCATTCGTCGCCTCTATCGTGTTTGGGCAGACCTCGCCGGTACAAGCGCCTCCGCCGATCATTCAAACAGCCAGGCGTGTGGTTGTGGACTCAGGTTCTTCGAGCACTCTGAGCGGGCGGTACTGGCAGCAACAGTTGAACGGCTTCTTTGTGGCCGGCCAAGATTCGGACGACAATCCGGTGGCCTCGCTCACGGTGCCGCATGACGGCTCGACTCCAACACTTCCCGCCGAGGAACAACCTAACCCAGACAACCAGCCGCACCCGCCACACCAGGGTTCGACCTTCCTCGGCATCAGCGGCTCGGGAGCGATGGCCAACACTAACTCTGCGATGACGGTGACCACGTGGGAACCGCCAGACCCCGGCTTCTCTTCGCTAGCCCGACTCTTCGAGCGTCAGTCGTCCGCCAGGGGAGTGATGCTGAAGGTTGGTTCGGTCGCGCCGCAGCACCGTCCGTTCCTACCGCGTGCGCGCCGGAACTGTCCACGGTCTTGACTGCGATAATTTGTTCGCCTCATACTGGGTACATGATCACGGCTACAGAACGCGGCCTCAACTGTGAGGCTGTCATGTGGACTCACGAAGGTTCGCGCCTCTCACACGACGAACACCACGCATTCCGGTACGAAGTGCGGGAACACGGAAACGTGATTGGCTTCATCACCGCCGATCGCGCTCGTCAACACCCTAGTGGTGCGAGGTGGAAGCGCTCCGTCCAGCGTGACGGCAGGATCGAGGAGCTAGACGGCGACTTCCAGACGGTCGAGGAAGCGCTCGCCGCGTTCTAGTCTCGGAACCTACCAAAACAGTCCTGGCTACTTGCTCCCCTTGGGCTTTGAGGACCTCGTCCCTGGCCTCAGCTCTTTTTTCTTTTCGGCAGCGGCCGCCAACGCCTCAACTGCCTTTTGAAACTCGTCCTTGCTGTGGCTCTGTATGAAGTTCTCAGTCGTGATACTGAGTGTGAACATCATCGTGGCTGCGAGCCAACCTGCGACTTCTCCCTTCGTGATCTCCTGCAAACCGTCACCGGTCTTGGCCTTGTCAGCGCGGTGAACGATGTGGTGGCGCCTCTTCATCATCGCTTCCAGGAGTGCGAGGACCTCTCCATCTATCGCGAGACGCGGAATCGGGCTGGATGAGCTATCGACCTCTTCACGGCTTGGCAGCTTCACGTCGACACTTGCTAGGAATGACTTGATCGCGGGGACGTTGTTGAAGGTATAGCGCTCCATGTAGGCGGCCACCGACTCCCTGATTACGTCGTCGATCTTCTTACCGCGGTGTCTGGCGAGCTTCCCGAGTTGAAATTTCTCAGCCCGTCCGGAGGTGCCCACCAGGGGCACGTCGTTCAGCGCGTCCTCGTTGGCGATTGGTAGTAGCCACAATGCTACGCTGCGGAGGAAGTCCTCAAGGTAGGCGTGGTTCAGAACGACGACAGCTCGGAGAATCTCTTCCGAGGTTTCTTTGTCGGTCTCCCCGGCAGCCCCAACGAGTTTCAAACCTCGCTGCAGGCCCTCGCTGATCTGCTTCACGTAGGGCTGGAAGTGTACTTTGGAAGCCCACGTGAGATAGCTCTCCATGAGTTTCTTAACCCACTCGGCGCCCTGCTCCGGCGTCATCTCATTCGTCATGTAGCAATTGTAAGTCCGGGGTTGTATCGCAGTAGCTTCATTGGAGTGACGCGACCGTTGGGGACACGTAGGACGCACCCCTCTTCACTTCCAGAAAAGTGATTACTCACAGTCGAACCATACGCGGCTCTCGGCCGCGCCTTGGTCTAAGCAATGGGGCGGAAAGCGCCCCAGAAAGGAAGCACAGTTATGTTCGGTCACATGAAAGCGGAACCAATTCTCAGAGTGGGGCCTGCCTGCGCGGTCGAAGAGGCGGTTGTTGCTCTGACCAAAGCAACCGACGAGACCCAAGCTGTTCGGTGGATAGAGTTTCCAGCGGCAGTTCTGGTTCTTGTCATCGTTACCGGAGACCCACAGTCCGGTGCATTTTACGTCTTGGATCGCAAGAGCGGGACTTGGCTCTGGGTTGACTTCGAGGACCAGCAGTACGGCGGTTACAGCATCAGGGACTTTGAGATCCTCGTGCGCGATTACGACTTCCTCAGACTGGTCGAACGCCCCGGTTTGCTGAAGGGCGGCTTCGCATGGCTGTTGCGGCCTGGAGAGCCAGCCGAAACGGTCGGCGCGACCAAGTGTAGTAGTAAGGGCACTTGTTGAGGCCGTTTGACAGAAATCGAGTCCTGGCATATCTAGCACACAGCACGCGGAGGGCTGGAGACGCCGAAAAGGAGGAAATGGCCGTGGAGCGACGAGTGAGAGCAACTCCAGCGCTGATAAAGGAATACGTTTCGCTGTTTGTAAATCGCCGGGCCTACACAGTCCAGTCCACCCGGCCCGATCCGGAGAGCGGCCGTCATTATTACTACCGCCCGAAGCAACGTGGTTCCGGTGCGCCACTTCATCTGACCGAAAAGACAGTCTGGGACCACTTGGAAGGCAAGATCACCATTGGTCTGTACGCTATCAACCCGTCTAGCCAACGGTGCAAGTGGGTCGCCATCGATGCCGACTACAAGACCGCGATGGAGGACCTCGTGAAACTGCAGTACTACCTCACGCAGGACAAGGTGGACTCTGCCCTAGAAATGAGCAGGCGAGGCGGGCATCTGTGGATCTTCCTGGCAGTGCCACTGCTGGCCATGAAGTGCCGGATCTATATCTACGACCTGGCACGGAGGCTGGGGGTGCCGGTGAAGGGATCTGGTTTGGCTGAGGGAATCGAGGTGTTCCCAAAACACGACGTGATTGCGAACGGGGCGTTCGGCAACGCGATCCGAGGCCCGTTGGGAATCCACCGCGGCGCGAACCGACGCTTCTGGTTCTATGGCGCCGACTACGCGTTGGAAGCCCAGATGAAGTTCCTGAAGCGACTACGCGGAGTCACGGAAGAGGAGTTGGACCGGTTCACCGCTGGCAAGGAGTTCCCTGCGGATATCGCGAAGTCGCACGGTGAAGTAAAGCCAATTGGAGAACTGCGAACCGGAGGAAGTCGGAAGGCGTTTTTCATTCTCGACCACGTAGGTAAGACAAGAATTGTGGGGAAGAACCATGTGGCTCGGTGTCCATCCTGTGCGCAGGTTGGACACGATCGCAGTGGCGACAACCTGGCGATCCTAGTCTCAGATCCGCGGTTCTATCAGTGCTGGGCGGGCTGCACAAAAGAAATGATTCGTGTGGCCCTTGGGCACCCGATTCGTGTCCAGCAACGAGCATGACAAAGATAAGGATAAGGAGGTGACCTTCATGAGCAGGCAAAAGTTCACAGGCATTGCAGGGTTGCCGCTGTCGCGGCGCGCAGTGAGGGTGCTGAAGGACCGAGGGATCTTTGCGCACTCCCTGACAAGCATCGAACACCAGCAATTAGCGCAACGGTACGTGGTGCGTGGCCTGGAGTCGGGCGGCTCCGCAGGCGATGTGGGCCGGTATGTAAGTTTTGCTACCGACGACGGCCAACCGTTGGAGTATCTGCACCCAGTGGAGGCGATCGGGGTCAATGGCCTGCACGCAGTCGTCATCTCTACGGCAATCATGCGCGCGGACATGCTTCGGAAGGGACGGACGTACGAACTGTTGATCACACGGCACTGGCTAACTTCAGTGACGGATGGCCAGAGGCCGCAGCTCGGAACCGAGATTCTTTTCCGAGGCGTTCATGGGCGTTTGGAGGTGGACCTGAGCGGGAAAGATAAGGCCCAGGCCGGCAACGTGGTACCCACGTTCTATTCGCTGGCCGGCGAGGCGATTGCGATGCCTGAGAAGTTCCTGGCGCTGGTTCGCGCAACGACAAAAGGTGTCAATTGCATCGGCTGTACCCACGCGCACTATTTGCGAAAGCCCCGTCCCGTCAGTCAGCCGAGGCTCAATGAGTCGGCACACCAAAACGCTGTCTGCGCTGACACGACGGAGACGTTAACCGGCTAGGTGAGAGACGACAAGAACGGCTGAAACAATCCAAGTCCCGGCCGCATTGGAGGGTCGTCGTGGTCACGAAGATCAGACAAGGTTCGTTGGTTGTTTGCCTGTTTCTATTCCTATTCGTTGTGATTGGGGGCGGCCTGCACCTCAACCCGGGCGGAGCTTTTCTTGCGGCGGCAACAGGCACGCCCCTCGCAATTCATGTTTTCAATCGACGGTGGGCGGGAAGGGCAGCCCACGATCCACAGCTCTCATCAAGAAGTCCTAGTTCTGTGCGCCACGTAACTGAAGGACATGAAGCGGACCACACCGCGCCCCTTCGAGACTGAAACCGTGGTCCGACAGTGAGCCATTCAAATGGGTGTCCGTCCGGAAGAAGCGCAAGCGGTCGCCGTTGTCAGGCGGCCACTCGGAGCATGGGTCTCGCTCATGCCATCCCTATCCGATCTGGCGTTCCCGACACCAATTCTCGTGCTGTTCTGGTGCACCACGGGTGTGGGATGGCTTCTCACCGATTCCGACACTGGATGGCACATCCGCGCCGGGGAATGGATATTGAAGAACGGGCGGGTCCCCGCGACAGATCTCTTCTCTTTCACCAAAGCCGGCCAGCCTTGGTTTGCTTGGGAGTGGCTCTCAGACGTTCTGATGGCGGTAGTTCACAGGCATTTCGGCTTAGCCGGAATTGTTCTTGTGAGCCTGCTGCTCCTGGGGGCTACGTCGGTCTGTGTTTACAGGAGCACGCTGGAAGAATCTGGGCATCGAGTGATTGCGATTGTTCTGACGGGACTGGCAATGTCGGCGAGCACCATACACTGGCTTGCGCGACCACATCTTGTGACCCCTCTGTTTGCCGCGGTGTTTTGCTGGGCACTGAACCGGACGAAGAGGAAACGGGGACCCGCTGTTCTCTGGGCTCTACCCGCGCTCACGATCCTTTGGGTGAATTTACATGGAGGATTTTTCGTCGGAATCGTCTTGCTGATTACCTATGCGATTGGAGCGGTGGCTGAAGAACTGATCCACGGGGCAAGACACAATGTATGGGTTCGAGCACGAAAGTATGCCTGGACGGCGGTTGCGTGTGCGCTCGCCAGTCTCATTAACCCCTACGGATATCAGCTGCATGTCCACGTTGCAGGGTACCTGGGTGCATCGTTCTATTTTCAGCGCATCAGTGAATTTCAATCCATCGACTTTCATTCATTCACGGCCGCCTACTTCGAGACTTTGCTGGTGCTGGCCATCGCGGCCGCGGTGTGGCACTTGGGCGCGGGACGATTGGTCCATGTGCTTCTGCTCCTGAGCTGGTCACACCTGGGATTGTTCTCGGCACGAAACATTCCGATCTTCGCGGTCGTTGCAGCGCCCGGCATCGGTTTGGCAGTGCGGGAGTGGTTGGAGTACACGGACTCACGTTGGCCTCTGCAGTGGCCGGGAAGATTCAGTGCGAGTCTTGCAGAACTCGACGCTGGACTGCGAAGCATCGCGAACATCCACCAGAGAAGGCACTGGCATTTCGTACCCTGGGTTGGTGTGCTGGTGCTGGCATTGCTTCTCACCCATCCCGGTCGAGTGAAAGCTCTTTACCCAGAATTCGACCGGAATCGTTTCCCAGTCGATGCGGCGGTTTTTCTCTCCCAGAGGGAGTCTGTGCCAGCTATCAGGTTGTACTCAAGCTGGCAGTGGGGCGGGTATCTGATCTACCGCCTTTGGCCTTCGTTCAGCGTTTTCGACGATGGTCGAACGGATTTCTACGGTCCTGCCTTTGTGGAAGAAGGATTGTGCGCGTGGGACGCATGCCCGGACTGGGCCAATATCCTGGCTCGGTATCGCGTGAACGCCGCGCTCCTTCCTGTTGGTTCGGGCTTGGCAACGGTGTTGCACGAAAGACGGGACTGGAAGCCCGTTTATCAGGATCGGGTTGCCGTGCTGTTCGAGAGGACTGAAAGCGCGAGGTGAGGTTAGGTGGCCCATGACGAGGTTCCCATGTCAGAAGCAAAGGAAATTGCGAGTATCGAGAAGAGCGAAGAAAGTCCCGTGAACCCGAGCAAGGAAGGCGGCAACGGGTCGGGGGAGCCGCGCGGGACACAAGCAGTGAGGCGACGCCTAGCGGACGAGCGACACAGCTTGACTCATCACTTCTCGGTGGGCGGGCAGGAGGGTTACGTCACTGTCGGCCTGTACGAAGATGGCCTGCCGGGCGAAATGTTCATCAGGATGGCTAAGGAGGGATCGACCGTTTCCGGGCTCATGGATTCCTTCGCAACCGCAGTTTCTCTAGCCCTGCAATATGGCGTGCCGCTGCAAGTGCTCTGCGACAAATTCAGCCACACACGGTTCGAGCCAAGCGGTTGGTCCGGAAATCCAAAGATTGGCTACGCAAAGTCGCTGATGGATTACCTGTTCCGCTGGCTCGAACTGCGCTTCCTGAAAGGTGAGCAAGGGATTCTGTTTGACTTGCCGAGGCTGGTCACGCCGCCGCCCGAGACACTCAGCGTGGTCAAAGCACTGGGGACGGTCGTCGGGCTGGGAGATGCGCCTGCATGCCAATTTTGCGGCTCTTTGATGGTGAGAAACGGTTCCTGTTATCGCTGCATGGAATGTGGCAGCACGAGTGGGTGCTCGTAAAGCGAAGCAACTGGAGTATGGCATGGCGAAAAGCGTGAACAAGGTAATTTTGGTGGGAAACGTAGGTCAGGATCCTGAGGTGAAGTACACCACCAGTGGAGTTCCTGTCGCGAAGGTCAGTCTCGCCACGAACGAGAGATTCAAAGACAGGAACGATCAATGGCAAGACAGAACAGAATGGCACAGCGTTGTGGCTTGGCAGCGTTTGGCGGAGATCGTGGGAGAGTACGTCCGCAAGGGATCGAAGCTCTACGTTGAAGGCAAGCTGCAGACATCGACCTGGGAAGACCGGCAGAACGGGGAAAAGAAATATCGAACAGAGATTGTCGCCCGGGATATTGTCCTGATCGGTTCGCGGGACAACGGGCAGAAAGCCGGGGGAGAAATGCCTGGCGAACAATCGAGCCCGCAGCCTGCCCCGGTAGTAGCCGAAGACGACATTCCTTTCTAGGACCAAAGAGATCTGTGGAAACCTCTGACTTTGGCAGAGCCACAGACAGGGACGGGCACACGCCGCCTCCTACTCACCCCCATCCCCGCGGTTGAGTGCCCGTCCCGGCGCTTTCTTGACGTCAATCCTCAAATTTCAAAGTTGCAAACCGACAGAAAAACCAAGGAGGGAAGAAACCGTGTTTGTCGAACTCATGCCATTGCTCAAAGACCGAACCCTGCTCATCACGATTGCCAGAGTTGAAGAAAAGCTGAAGGTCAACGTGATCCCCGCGAAAATTAAGGACGGCGAGGACCACGCCCTCACGACTCCCTTGAGCTTTACTGGGTCAGCCGAGGAGTTGGATTCAGAATTAGGCAGACATCTTGCCAGCTATGTCGACTCTCACCTCGCGCTCGGCAATACCTTGGCTGAAGCCAAGGCGGAAATGGATGCGACTGCCAAGGCGGCGCGCCAAAAGGTGAAGACAACGCAACAGGCCTCGAAGCCTGATCCGGCTGTTGCGAAGAAGGACGAGCCACCAAGACCGACAGCGCCTGCAGCCGATACGACACCGAGTCTGTTCGCTGCGCAGCAAAGCGCCGAACCAACGACGCAAGCGCCCGGAGAAGAAGGAGGGAAAGCCACATCATGATCGATGCGAAAGTGCTGTCTCGCAGCTTTACGTACAACGGCGTGAAACTTCCGGACCCGGATCCGAGAATGACGCCGGAAGAAGTAAGAACCATCTACAGCCACCAATATCCCGAACTCGCTACGGCCGCAATCACGGGGCCAGAAGCTTCGGGGGAACATCTGCAGTACAGCTTTGTTCGTGCAATCGGGACCAAGGGATAAACCGTAACGCGGAGTCAGGGTCGCAACAGGGCCGCGATAAGAACCACCATCAACTCGCGACATCCACCATAGAACATAACAAGCCGCCGTCTCGGCGGAACCGATTAAGGCTGCGGACGGCGGCCTGACCCCCTCAAAACGAGACCTGGTCCGTGGCGTCTGGCGCGGCGTGAAGGCCGATGGAAGGTAACCAGTCTCGCGTTCGCCATCGAGCTTACTCCAAATGAATCGGGATGCAAAGCTGCACAAGAAACGCGATCCGATCGGAGAGATACGAACATGATGGCTCGAAACTTGCGACGGAATTGTTCCAGCGACAAACGCAAAGAGACGGTCCTGCGGGAGCTTCGGAGACTAGCAGCAGACCGAATTTCGCACCGTCAGACGGCGCTCGGGAGGTTCTTGCAATGTCAGGAACTACAAATGTCCTCAGCACTCTTGGCGAGGGCGGTCGAGCAATGCTCCCGCTGGCACGCCGGGAAACGCCTCCCGCCACCTGGAGGAGCCCTGCCACCAACCTGTTGATCGCCCCGCCATGTGAAGTTGTATTGCCCACCTTGGAGAAGGTGCCAGTTGAACAGCGTTTCTCAGCAGATGACCGCGAGGTGATCGCGTTAGCCGAGATCCTAGTTCAATCCGATATCGCGGCCGTGGAGGACTGGCAGGAGAGCGGAAGAGATGCGACCAAGTACCTCTTAGTGACTCTGCGGCGATGGATTGGCGACCATGGCGGAGCGTCAATTCAGCGCCGTTTCGATCTGGATCTCACACTCAGCGACCGACTGGTTGACTACTCAGATGAGCGGGGGCCAGCGGGAACGCTCTATCTGATCGTCGATCCGGACAGCGCAGCATTCGCGCTTCTGAATCCGGTTCTTGAGTTGCTGGAGAGGATTCATCCGCGTCTGCCAGCGACACTCTTCACGCATTTTGCGGGATCACTCAACCGGTGGGTGCGTGTTTATGACTACCACGACGCCGAAGAGCGAGTAGACATGCTGCGCGAATGGTACGAAGGCGACGAGAATCCGGAGCAGTACGAAGTTCCGGACATTGAGGGATGCACCCCAAAATGTCTGAAAGAGCGCCCTCTAAGTCTCCGCGGGCTAAAGAAGTTGAGCCGTAGCATACGGAGCAGGGAAGTCAGGGGTCTCGTCAGTGGTTTGCTGGAGCTTTGTAGGATCTCGCACCAGGCCAAACGGCCGGAATTCACTGAGGACATGGGAGAGCAGTTGATGGACAGCAATCCACCACTGCCATGTCTGCTCGCGGCATTCTCAGCAGGCGATGCGGTGGTGGGATGTTTTGACGATGAGGCCCAAACGGCAATGGAAGAACGCCTCAACCTAACCTCATCATTCCCCTCAAGCTTTCCGATCCGAGCAGCGTGCGGCAAGGCTTCCGAACCCTGGGGGTCGTGTGCGATACGCTGGCCGCCGCCAATCGGCTGATTGATCTAATGCCGGGCAACGAAGACGGCGTGATCGCTCGTGAAGGATAGCCATGGATGCGCATGTGCGGATTGGCGACAACCGCGTTTTTAGTCTGAAGCAGGCCGTGCTCTTGTACCAAGAAGGGAGCAGGGCCTTTGCCACATTGCATGAGGTGATGAGTCGGCCAGATGAGGCGCCGTACTTGTGCGCAGGCCAGTCCGTTACAACGGGCTTTCTTCAAACACTCGCCAAGGGGTTAGGCGCAAGCACGGCGGCGGAAGTCTTGCCGGAACGTGTGCTAGCAAGAACGCCGGAGTTGATTGCTTGGTGGAGCCGCGCGCAACGTCGGCTGATGTTTTTCGGCGCTGGGAATGCCAAAGCAACAAAGCTGAACGGCAAGATGTATCCCCACCCCGCCTTGATCTTCATGATCCACGGGCGGGAGCTGTTCGTGCGTGCGCTCGCAGAAAACTGCCGGCCAACAGCCGATACGCGCCTGAAAAACGCTCCCTACTGGAACACCGATGCGCACGGCCGAGTTTGTCTGGGCAGTATGCGAGTTCCAGAGGAGGTGAGTGTCGGCTCCCTGTCGGGCTGGGAGAGCGCCTATTTTGCCAGCGAATTTACGCATCCCAGTGGCGCCGTCCGGTCGACGACTCATCCCGGCGGCTTTCTTGGCTTGTGGTCAAGCCTGGCCGGGCGGAAGCAGAACTTCCCTGTGAAGTTTCTGGCCGACAGCAAGCAAACCCTTCAGGAATTCGTTGAGAGAAGAGGTGAAGGATGAAGCCATGCAAACACACCATATTCATCCTGAACTGCTGAAGCATAAGGTACGCGTGCTGGTCGTCGGATGCGGTGGTAATGGAAGTGCCATTGCCGCCGGATTACCGTACTTGCATGAGGCCTTGCTGGCATACGGACATCCCGAAGGAATCCACGTTACGTTGCTGGATCCGGACGTCATCTCCCCGACGAATTGCGTGCGCCAGCCCTTCAGCCGATCTGAAATCGGTCTTTACAAATCTGTCGTCCTCGCCAACCGTCTCAATCTTTTCTGGGGTCTCGACTGGAAGGGAATTCCCGAACGGCTTGACATGAAACGGCGCCTGGACGGCGTGGACATCGTAATCGGCTGTGTCGACACGCGTGAGGCACGAGCGGCCATCGCAAAGTGCGCGGAAGATTGGAGCGAAGTGGATTACTGGCTGGACCTGGGTAACAACGCCGACAGTGGGCAATATGTGCTCGGAGAGCCGCTGAATCGAAGGAATCGGCGCCACAGGCTCCGGCTCCGCACGGTTTCCGAACTCTTCCCCGAAGTGATCCAGTCTGATCTTGACGGAGATGGCCTCCCGAGTTGTAGCGCAGCGGAAGCCCTCGACCGGCAGGAACCGTTCGTCAATCCGACGTTGGCCAATCACGCTCTCGCCCTGCTTGCTCGCTCGTTTCGATACGGGACGATCTCTTATCACGGTGCCTTCGTCAGTCTTTCGTCGATAGCTACTGTACAGGCCTTGCCGATCGACCCGAAATACTGGCGACGATTGCGCAATCGCGATAGGGCAAAACAGGCCGCATTCGCCCCGGAGAGGTCTCCAGGTTCGGTCTACAAGAGGTGAGAGCGGTTCACCAACCATTTTCGATATGGACTGAATCGGGTCACGGATGAGTGGATGCATCACGCTCAATTGCCTATTAAAGGATAACGCATTATCCTTTACTAGCCACATGCGTTATTAAAGGATATCCCTGACCATGTCAGCACCGAAATCGCAGAGTCGGCTTGGAACCTACGTGAGCAGCTCCGTCGCTGGGGAAACTGTCCGTGCATTTATCCCCCCGCCGTTGCCGCCGGCAGAACTAGATTTGAGCGGACTACATCAGCTACTTGAGCGTGCCAATCAGGGACTTGGTCGCCTTAATGGCATGACTAGGCTGCTACCGGACATCCGATTTCTTCTTTATCTATATGTCCGTAAGGAGGCTCTTGTCTCTTCACAAATCGAAGGCACTCAGTCCTCGTTCGTCGACCTGCTTTTATTCGAGAATGACGAGGTCCCCCACGTCCCCGTTGAAGACGTAGAAGAAGTTTCGAACTACGTGGCCGCCATGCAACATGGTTTGAGACGCTTAAGGGGAGGGTTTCCACTCTCGCTACGCCTGGTTCGGGAAATCCACGCGATTCTGCTGAGAGGTGGACGGGGCGCCGGCAAAATGCCGGGCGAATTCCGCCGGACACAGAACTGGATTGGGGGAAGCAGGCCTGGGAACGCCTCCTTTGTTCCGCCTCCGCCCGAGCGATTGATGGAGTGTCTGGAGAGCTTTGAGCGATTTCTCCACGATGACAAGCATAGGCTTCCGGTGCTTGTGGAGGCGGGACTCGTACACGTTCAGTTTGAATCGATTCACCCGTTTCTCGATGGCAATGGCCGGCTGGGGAGATTGCTCATCACGCTTCTACTGTGCTCAAAGGGAGTCATAACGGAGCCTCTCCTGTATCCAAGCCTTTATCTGAAATCTCACAGGAGCCATTACTATGACCTACTGCAGCGGATTCGCACTGAAGGTGCCTGGGAGGATTGGCTTGCATTCTTTCTGGAAGGAATTGGAGTAGCGGCAGAGGAGGCGGCGGACACCGCCGAGCGGACCTTGAGACTGTTCGCGAAAGACAAAGACAAGATCCAGAATCTGGGAAGAGCGGCTCCGTCGGCCTCGCGGCTCCACGAACTAATGCAAACGAATCCGTACGTTCGCATTCGGACAGCCGCGAAAGCCCTGGATCTCACTGTTCCGACTGTCACTAGTGCAGTGAACCATCTGGTGCGGCTTGGTATTGTCAGAGAGATCTCGGGAAAGCACAGAGACCGTCTGTTTGCGTATTCCCGCTACGTCAATATCGTGAGCGAGGGAACGAAACCCCTTTCGAATCTGTAAGAGTTACGGATCCATCCTAGCGAGCCGGGCCAGCCGTTCGATCCCCCAGCGTTTTGCCCGCGTTCTACCTTCGCCCGTCGCCCGGCGCCATTGACCCATTCATAGTCAAACCAAGGGAAGGCGTCAGTGACTACATGCATCTCCGCCGCAAAAAACACGTCCGCAGTCCCGGGGTAAATGTGAATCCCGTTTCCTAAAAACCTCTGGTGGTGATTTGAGTTTCTGCCGATTTGCGGAAGACGGGCGCGCCAGTCACGACTGTTTCCTCATGCCGCGGGACGCCACGGCGGTCCATTAGGGTCCGCAAACGGTTTCACGCACACAGCGAGATTAGTTTCAGCGCACTGCGCCTAGCCGACAGTCAACGACCCGGTTAACGCCGACTTCAACCCGATCGTCAAGTGATGAGAAATGAGGATTGTCATGAGAATTCGTGTGACCACGAGGGCCGCTCTGTTCGAGGAACGCAAACAACAGCATATCGAGCGCGGCTACCGAATTGAAGATGAGCGGCCCATACCTGTGAACGGCCTTTGCTCCTTCATCGCCGTGAGGGAGATACCCGGTTCGGACGCATTTAGCGAACTGGTCGCCCAGGCGCTCAATGGAAGACACGGTTCACGTGGTGATTGTTGAGGTATTCGATGTCGCTAAGAATCCGATTTCGTTTTGATGGCAAATGTAGCCTGCATCCTCGTTATGACCCCGTGCGCGATGGACGGCCACAACATGGGAATTGTGAAGGGTGTGAATCTCTCCATGTCATTCACCTTTACGTCCGGATCGCAAAGAGAAGGGCCGCAGAAGGGCAGGGCATCGTAGTTCGTGCTCCGACCCATCCGGAAGAACAACTTGGAGTCGAGGAAACCGCACGGCTTTCAGATGATTGACTATGGCTGATTGCACTTGCCGGAAGCGGGAATTAATGGTCCAGCAGAGAAATAATCACTGTGCAATTTTGAGGAAATTAGCTCAGCGGAGGGAAGAAACATGGGAAACGATGCAGGGGGCAAGAAAGATGCCCTAAGCCCACAGGAGGAGATTGCCAAAGCCGCCATTCTTTCCGAATGCGACAAGCTTGCGAAAGCAGGCGTGACTCTTGTGGCAGTTCATTTCGATGGATATGGAGACGATGGCGCCACCGAAGAAGTGAAGTGTTTCGACAGCGAATACTACGCATACGCAGAGCACGAATCTCTCGCCTATGACGCCTCGCATCTGCAAGAACAGTTTGAAGCCCTGGTGCCGTTTGGCTACGAGAACGATTGTGGCGGGTTCGGGGACGTAGTCCTCGATGTGACCTCCCGCAAGCTGACAGTCGAGCGCAATGATCGGTTCGAGGATTACACGACTACAACGTATGAGGTGTAGTTTTATGGCCCACCCAGTCAAGCACGCACAAAGCAGTGCGAGGAAGTTCGGCGGCAAAGCGGAGGACTACCTTCCGATTCACAACTGGTTCGATGAATCGAAAGCGTTCCTAGCGGACTTTCGTCACCGGGCACTTCGCCATCATGCCGAGGGCATTTTCCAGGCGGAGAAACTGTTTGGCGTTGCCATCGTGAATAGCGACGGAAACCAAGTTCCCGTCCGCTACGTGGGAGAGCAGCATGTCCGGGAGGATCTCGGTCGAATTCCCACAGCGCAGGATTGGCTCCTGCAGCTCAAGCCCCAGCGTTGGATGTACGGCCAGCGCCTGGACGAAGAAACGCCGACAAGTAAGGAGGACCCCGTATGAGCGCCCCAAACGGTCATGCGCAGAAAGATCGTGCTCCCGCGTCCGGCCCGCCGGCTGCGATTCTGGCACCCGGCGTTCTTCAGGTCGCCGTGGAACGGGTCAAAGAATTGGTCGCGGCCCTGGAAGTGCCGTTTGATCCCTCGCAAATCGAATGGCGAGTCATGAACACCACGAAGAACCAGCAGCCGGCACGCGGACAGGTTGTTCCATATGCCGACCAGCGGGCCTATACCGATCGGTTGAATGCACTGTTTACTCCAGCAGGGTGGACGCGCAAGTACGCGATCCACACGAGCGCGAATTTCGAACGAAGTAAGGACCAGAAGATCGTTGCAAAAGTGCTGGTCACCTGTGAGCTGACCATCTTCGGCTTGGGCTCGCATTCAGCCACAGGAGAAGAATGGGCCGATGATGACAATGCAGGAACCGCGGCGGAAGCCCAATCCTTTAAGCGGAGTTGCGCTTGTTTTGGCCTCGGCCGTTATCTGTATTACTTCACTGGAACCTGGGTTGACCTGGACGACCGCAAGCGACCGAAGACGGTTCCGCAATTGGCTGGGTGGGCGACGCCCGCAGGTTGGTTACAGGGTCTCCGCCCCAGTTGCGCAGTTGGGCAGAAACCATCAGAACGAACAGTAGCCGGAAATGGCGGCAATGGCCAGGACAACGGCAACGGTGCCGGCGCCTGCGACCTCGTTCAGGAGATCGAGCAGATGGAACAAGTAGTGGGAAAACGCATGTATCGCGGGTTATTGAAGGCCCTGGCGAGAGTGTGGAACCCGAGAGACATTCAGGGTCCTGCGACCCAACAGAAAGTGCTGGCCCACCTGCAAGCGGCCGAACGAGGATTACGCCGGGCAGAAGCTGCCCGGGACAAAGCCGGACTAGAAGCTTTCGCGGCCGTTCTCGGGTCTCTGAAATTGAGTTCGCTGGACCAGGTGGACAACCTCAAGACCCTGCAGGAGATTGTAGTCGCGCTCGAAGCTGCAGCGCCACGGGGCAAGTAATGCTGCCTGCTCGCGCCGTTCACGCGCGTCCCATCCTTCGCTTTCCCGTTCCGTTGATCCACTCACAGTCAATTCGAGGAGGTGCCTGTGACCACTTGCATCTCCGCTGTCCAACACCTGCGCAGGCTCAGAGGAGGATCGCAGTCCCACCTGCTCAGAGCGTCGGATGGCGCGTCCTACGTGACCAAATTTCAGAACAATCCCCAGCACATTCGTGTCCTTGCGAACGAAATGCTGGCTACGAGGCTAGGCTTGGCGCTCGGTCTTCCGATGCCGCGCGTGGAGGTGATCGAGGTCTCCGGTTGGCTTGTCGAGCACACTCCTGAGTTGCGAATCCAGTTGGCTGGGACGGAGATGTCGTGTCAAAGCGGCAAACAATTGGCATCGCTTTTTGTTGGCCCGGACACTTCCGGCCTTACCTTCGACTACTTGCCTCGCGAGTTGCTGGAGGGTGTTCGCAACCTTGGGGACTTTGCCCGCGTTCTTGTCTTGGACAAGTGGACGTGCAATGCCGATGGGCGGCAAGCGATCTTCTCGCGCAAGACGCCGCGAAGCCGCCGATACGAAGCAACGTTTATTGATCAGGGCTACTGCTTCAATGCCAGCGAGTGGATGTTTCCTGATTTCCCGCTGCGAGGCGTGTACGCGAACAACTGCGTCTACGAGGATGTTGCGGGATGGGAATCGTTTGAGCCAACGCTCAGCAGGGCAGAAGAGATGGATGCGGGTGCCATTTGGCGGTGTGCCGCCGATATTCCCGAGGAGTGGTACGAGGGAGACAGGGTCGGTCTGGAGCGGCTGGTGGAAACGCTCTGCCATCGACGGTCTACGATCCGGAAGTTGATCGGTGAATTTCGCAGGTCGAAT
>DASREM010000038.1:0-200957 GCA_035652095.1 Terriglobales bacterium
GCAACCTTGACCGAAGCCAGGCAAGTCATCGAAGCCTGGAGACGGGAATACAATGACAGTCGTCCTCACCGATCTCTGGGAGAACGAACGCCGAGTGAGTTCGCCTGCCAAATCGCTTGCAAGGGCGATTTGCCAGGCTCAAAACCGTCGGAAACTAACTCTGGGAGTGTTACAGAATAAGGGGACCGATCATGGGGGTCACCGGTGGCCCCACGCCTCAGGCGCAGGTCACAGTATCGGGGTAGCCTTGCCGACACCCTGGTGATCAATGCTAAGAACATCCGGCCCGGCCTCGGCTTCGACATGTTTACGGTTGAACGAAGCAACCTTCTTGCCGATCACACAGTGGACCCGGACTTTGCCAATTTTGGCTTTGCCTGGTACCAATCGGATCTGGAAGCCAACAGCGAAGGCAAGATCAGCGCCAGCATAAAAACCATCCTCTTGGACCAGATTTTCGGGTTCGACCCTGACAATTTGACGAACCCGAACCCGATCAACACTTTCCACCTCGGTTTCTGGTTTAACAATCCCCAGGACGCCAATATGAACGGCTGCGTTTTCGACGTAACCAAGCCAACACCGTTCAATGGCGAGCACAAGGCGGGACCAGTGGCCATGATTTCAGTGCCAAACGCGACCACCAACCTCGGCCCCCTGTGCACGAACCCCAACAACGACGGAACCTGCAATCCGTAAATCGCCCGAACGGCGGGGGCCCTGCGGTTCCCGCCCAACTTTTATTCACTTTGGAGTGCAATATGGAATTACAAACTACCACTGAACCCGCTTACATTCTCGGTCATTCCCGGCGCGAGCTTGATCGCCTGAGCGCGCAGGCGGCTTTGTTTGAGCCTTTGACTCGGGAGCTGTTTCGAGAGGCCGGACTCGCACGCGGCATGCGAGTCCTCGATGTGGGTTGCGGCAGCGGAGACGTGAGCTTCCTGGCCGCCGAGTTTGTGGGCCCGGACGGACATGTGGTGGGCGTCGATCGCGCACCGGAATCCCTGGCCCGCGCAGAGCGGCGCAACCAAGACCGGGGCCTGAGAAATGTTTCCTGGATCCGGGGAGATCCGACCGAGCTGGAATTCGACGCGCCCTTTGATGCGATCATCGGCCGATTAGTCCTGATGTACTACCGCGACCCTGCGAGCGCGCTGCGAAAACTTCACCATAAGCTCCGTCCGGGCGGACTGATTGTTTTTCAGGAGCTTGACCCTGGCGCCTGCCGTTCGTTCCCGGTGAGCCCGACGTATTCGAAATGTGTAGACCTGATTTGGCGGACTTTAGAAATCAGCGGTGCGCGGCCGCAACTTGGATTGGAACTTTACCCATTATTTGTTTCCGCAGGGTTCCCTGACACACGACTGCGCATGGGCGGATACATCTGCGGCGGATTGGATAACCCGCTGTGTGAACACATTGCTGACGTGGTAGGAAGCTTAATGCCCGCGATGGAGAAGTTCGGGATTGCGAGCGCCGAGGAGTTGGACGTGGACGGACTGGCCGACCGCTTGCGAAGGGAAGTTTCCGAAAATGGTGGCGTGATCACTTCACCTTCGCTGGTGGGAGCGTGGTCGCGAAAGCAATCCGGCTCGTAATTCACGCAGGCCACAAAATACGGGGCCGGGAATTCCGGAATTGCTTTCGGTCCCGGCCCTGTTTTACTTCACCTCGCTGCCGCGTACCCTACTTGCTCGAGGGCGCACCATTGGAGGCAGTGGTTGCGCCATTTGCGTTCGTCGGCACACTGCTTCCCAGGCGGGTAAGACGCGGGAAGAACGGAGTAACTTCAAAAGGCATCTTGTCACGCGAAGAAGTGATCGCAACCGGAGCTGTCTTGATCAGTTCGACGTGATTGTCCCAGGAATTCAACTTCACGCGTCCTCCCAGGGGCAAAGCTGCAATCTGATCGAGTTTGTTCGGATCGAGCGCTGGAGCGGACGCCATAAGTGCTGACATGCGCTCAATGTTGCCCTTGTTATCGGTGAAGTTGTTCCCCAGGTGGGCGGTCAGCAATGCTGAGAGTTCAGGGGCCCGCGAACCCAGCTCCTTCAAGAACAGGCCTGCGGTTTCGAGCTTCTGCGAATAGGGCGAGCTCTTCAGCATGTCCAGGGCTTTCTTGTCCGCCGCCGTTTCTTCTTCGGGAACGTGACGGAATCCGAAGTTCGAATAAGTGGATTCGTCGGAGAAGAGCATACGATCATTGAAGGCGAATTTGCTGCCTAGGTTATGCCCAAGGACGATGTGGGCCAGTTCGTGCGAAAGCACCATCGCCAGGCTGGCTTCATCCGGCAAGGTGTCGATCAGCCCGCGGCTGACAATGATGGTATTGCCTACGCTAAAGGTCTCCAGCGGAGATGTCAGCATGACCCGGGTCCGTACTGGCCGGGGCAGTTCGATGTTGTTCGTGATCTCCAGGTTCTGGACGACGGTCATCAGAATCTTGTCCACTTCTCCTTCAGGAGCCAGTAAGCCGGCATTCTGAAGGCGCTCGACGACGTTGTCCTCCGCCTGCTGTTGCCACTCGCGCTGCGCCTGCAGCGGTGAGGGGTCGGAGGCGGCAGCGCTCTCGTCCTTCACGCTGTCAACCCGGATCTGAGTCAGTTCGTCTTCCTGTCCTTCTTTCTTCAGGTCATAGCCCCAGATGCGGCTCTGCGCCTTGAAGGCCATCTTGTCCTTAGACCCGTAGCTGAAATCGCCTTCTTCACTGTAGATGTAAGCGGGCACCCAGAATCCAGGAATCAGGTTCAGGCGCCAGCTGTCCATGTGGAAGAAATATGCGTTTCGCGGACGCGGAGCATAGGTTCCGTTCAGACGGACAATGTTGTAGTCCTGATCCTCCACCCAGATGCGTCCCAGGAAGCGACCTTTGCCGGCGTCCTTTTTCGGCGTTACATCGAACACCAGACAGCGGATGTCACCGAGGAATTCGCGGCGAACGTACTTGAACTCGTAGTGATTGCGGTCGAAATCCTCGCGATCGGCGAATACCATCCAGGAGAAACCGAGGGGCTTGTACTCGAACTTAAACATCTTGGTGAACCCGCCCAGCATACGGGCCTGGAAGCTTCCGTCCTTAGAAAGATAGTCGCGACGGTCAACCGTGTCGCCCATATCCATGCGCCCGAGAAAGTAGTGATCTTCCTTGGGGACGGGGCCCATTTGAGGATCGAGTTTGAGGTTTTGGAGATAAGTTTCGACGAGCGGCGTGCGCTCCTTCAGCATGGACATCAAGGCGTGTTCGCGTTCGATGGTGCGATCCACAACCTGGTCCATGGTGGTTGGAGCAGCGGCAGTCTGGGCGGGCGCCGAGTTTTGCCCTGTAGTTGTTGCCGGCGGGGCATTCTGTGCGGCAGCCACTGGGCCGGCGGGCGTCTGGCTCGATAGCGATCCATTGGACTTCTGCTGCGCCACCGCACCCAGCGACGCCAGCATTATGGCGGTGAGCATCCATTTCCAAGTACGCATAACTCTGGTCCTCTTTTTCTTTACGATTGCTAATACGCCAACTGGAAAACCACGTGAACTACCGCGGTGGAATCCACTGGAACGCCATTCCGCAACGCAGCTTTGAAACGCATCTTGTTTGCAGCCACCACAGCAGCTTCATCCAGACCGTGGCCTAGGCCTCGAACAACGCGGCTCACATGCAGTTGCCCGTCAGCGCGGAACATCACTTCCAGCAAGACTTCTCCCTCTAATTTCAGGTTTCTTGCTTCTTCGGTGTAAGTCGGGTTGGGTTTGAAGGTAATTTGCACGGGGGTGGTGGGAGGACCGCTTTCGAGTTGCTGGGGCTTCAGGCCGCCGGTTTGAGCTACGGACTGAGTTCCAAAACCTCCAGTCTGTATCCCACCCTGCCCACGGCCGTTACTGCGGCCATCGCCATTTCCACCATTCGCGATACCATTGCCGAAGCCCGTGCTCGCGATCGTGCCTTTCAAACCATTCGCACCGCCTGATCCATTGCCTTGTCCCGGGCCTTGCGGAAGATCAAAGGAGCCGGTGTTCATGGCGACAAGTCGCGCGTTGGGCTTGCCATCCCCCTTGATCCCATTCGGATCGCCAAATCCGCCGGTTTGCACTTTCTGCACGGGGGCATTCAGTGTTGGAACTGCGGAACTGCCAAACTCACCCGTATGAACGATCAACGCCGGACGCGCGCCTCCGGCCACTTTCAGAACCGTGGGTGTGAAACTGTTTACCACGACTTTCGGAGGCGCTATTTCAGGAGCTTGGTGCGTAGTTCGCTGTAGTTCACGGGGCACTGTCAGCTTGGGTGCGGGAAACAATGCGGGCGGAAGGAGTTTTGCATGCAGCACCGGCTTCGGTGCTTTCCACTTCGGCGCCTTCGGCTGCAACCCCGGCATCGGGATCAGTTCAGTGACATGGTATTTCTGCGAAAGCTGAAGGCGGTCGGGCCAGATCAATCCAATGTTGACGACAATGAACAGCAGGAAGACTACCAGCCCATAGCTCGAAGCCAGCGTGCACCAGTCCAGCTTGCGCTCGGGAAGTAGTCCCAACTGGAAGTTCTCAGGCATAGCTATCCATATCTCCAACAAGGACCCGAGCCTGGGGAAGGTGCTGCGGGTGGAACCACTACGGTAAGGGAGCAGGGAATATGGGTAAACGTGTCCGTTGCCGGTGTACTTCGGTAACTCACGTAATCTAAAAGGGGAACGGTGCCGTTTTGGAGAACCCCGGAAGCCTATCGGCTGCGCCGTTGTTGAAAATAGAAGAACAACGGTATGCCGGCCAGGATTACTAAACTACCCAAGACGGAATTACGAAGGTTATCGGTAAAGGTGTAATACAGCAGAATCGCGGACGCGACCACGAACATGGCCGGAAGGAATGGATAACCCCACACTCGATAGGGTCGCGGCGCGTCAGGTTCGCGATAGTGAAACACAAATATCGTGCTTCCCGCGATCATGTAAAAGAGCCATTCCGAGAAGATCGCAAGGGAGAATAGCTGGCGAAAATTTCCGCCCAACAGAAGAAGAACAATCGAAAGCAGCGCTTGAACGATGATTGCAACCGACGGAGTGTGAAAACGCGGATGCACAGCAGCCAGGGCCTTGAAAAAGTATCTATCGCGAGCGACTGCAAAAGGAACACGAGCTCCGCTCATGGTGGTGCCGTTCAAGGTTACAAGCATCGAGAAGGCCATTGCCGCCGACACTACGCTTGCGCCTAGCGGACCCAGCACCAGGCCGATGGCATCGGATGCGGGACGCGGGGATGATGCGATCACAAAAGCTGGTAACACATATTGCACGGCTGCGTTCACCAGAATGTAGAGCAGTCCGACGACTGCAACCCCTGCGATCAACGCGACGGGAATGTTGCGCTCCGGATTGCGGACCTCTCCCGCCACCATGTTGAGGTCATTCCATCCATCGTAGGCCCAAAGTGCTGCCACCAGCGCCGCCATGAAGCCGGCAATGCCACCTTTCGCCCCGGCAAACGATCCTGCGAAGTTGCTCCAACTCCCGCCGGCGAAGCTGAAACCGAGCCCCACGATGGCGAGGATGATCCCCACCTTCAGCAGTGTGAATACAAATTGAAACTCGCCTGCCTTGCGAATACCGACATAGTTCAAAACCGAAATCAGCACCGTGGCACTAATGGCCACCAGTTGTCCGTAGGAGACCGCAATGGGTTGGCTGATCCAATTGCTGCTGAAGAAACTTAGGGCAGGGAATGTTCCCAGAATGCGGACAATCCCCGTGGTTACTGTGGCGATGGACGCGGGCTTAGCGATGATGAACCAGGTCCAGGCATAAAGGAACCCGGCAAGGGGACCATATGCGTCGCGCACGTAAACGTACTCGCCTCCAGCTTGCGGGCGCATGGCTCCAAGCTCGGCGTAAGTGAGGGCTCCAAAAAAAGAAAGCAGGCCGCCTACGAGCCATGCGAGATAGACCAGGCGGGCTGATCCGACGGCCTGCATCATCTCGGCGGGAACCAGGAAGATTCCGCTGCCGATGATCGTTCCCACCACGACGGCAGTGGCGTGACGCGCGCCGAGATCGCGAACCAGGTCCGGTTTAGGGCTATGAGCCGGGGCAGACATCAAGTAGGCGAGTATACGGGACTAACCAAAGGCACGAAACTGCGAACTCACAGGATTGTTACCCAGTCCGGTGTTCGTGACTGAGTGCCGCGCTGACCACGTAACCCACAATGAATGTGACTGTGGTTCCTATTGCTACCCACCAGGTCCAAGGCACCGTGCTGCCTAGCCAGAGATATAGCTCCGTTACAAGGCCACTCAGCATGCCGAAGATTGCGCCCGTTTGGTTCGCGCGTCGGGTGAGAACTCCCAGCAGGAAGGCGCCCAGCAGGGCCCCATAAGCCACGGAGGCGATTTGCAGGCCAACTTCTACCACGCGGCCTGCTTTATGAAGTGCAAGGACCGCCAGTCCGAACAATATGAATGCCCAAATCACGGTTGCGACGCGGGAGAGACCCAGTCGTTTGCGCTCAGATGTCTCAGGGTTCGCCCGCACGTAAAAATCAATCATCGAGCTTGAGGACAGCGAATTCAGAGCAGCGCTCAGATTCGACATTGCCGCCGCCAGGATTGCAGCGATCAGAAGCCCGGAAATTCCGTGTGGCATCTCGGACACAATAAACGTCGGGAAAATTCGATCGGCCTTTCCGAAATTCTGCGAAGGAAGCTGGTAGAACACGTAAAGCATAGTTCCCAGCAGCAGGAAAAGAGCAAACTGGAAAAGAATCGCAATGCCGCTGGTCAGCAAGGCCAGCACGGACTGTCTCTGGTTGCGTGCCGCCAACAGGCGCTGAACAATCAATTGATCAGTCCCATGGCTGGCGGTGGTCAGGAACGTGCCACCAATGAGCCCTGCCCAGAATGTGTAGGGCAGTCCCAATGACAAGGAAAAGTCTAACACTTGCAGTTTCCCTGCACTGGCAGCCAGGCTGTGAATCGAGGACCATCCGCCCGGCACGATATGAATGACAGTGAAGACTCCGACCAGCGTGCCTCCAATGTAGATGAATGTCTGGATGACATCGGTCCAAATGACGGCCGTCAGGCCGCCTTCGAACGTGTAAATCAGAGTCAAGGCAGTGATGAGAGCGATGGATGCGATCTGCCCGGTGCCGATAGCGATTCCAACCACGATAGAGACGGCATACACGCGAACTCCCTCCGCCGCGGCGCGCGTGGCCAGGAACAGCCCTGCGGTCAGGGACCGGATGGTCCTTCCAAAGCGGCGTTCCATCAGTTCGTACGCCGTGTAGAGATCGCCGCGGAAATAGTGGGGAAGGAGCAGGAAGCTGATGACAAACCGGCCCGCCACGTAGCCAAAGACTACCTGCAGGAATGTCAGGTTCGTGTCGTAGGCAAGACCAGGAATACTGATGATGGTGAGGGTACTGGTCTCGGCCGCTACGATGGACAACGCGATCGCCCACCATGGGATGTTCCGGTCAGCCAGGAAGTAGTCACGGAGGGAGCGTTGGCGCTTGCGAAAACGAATTCCGAAAAGGGTGATCCCGGCCAGGTAGGCAGTGACGATGAGCAGGTCGGGAGTAGTCAGGCGCAAGATCCAGAATTCCTCAATTTGAGATGGCCGCCGCCCGGGAACAAGGTTCAGTGCCATTCTAGCCGCGCGTGGTTCAAAACTCTCAAGGAGTTGAGACAGGTAACCGATTCTGTAAATTGGAGTTTCTGGTCCAGAATTGCGTTCGGCATTCAAAATTCCGCATCTGAATGGTTTGTTCAATGCGAAAAAGTAGTAAGGTGAAGCGGTTGTCTCCCCCAAGGAGTAGATGATGCGGAGAGTGGACGTTGGACCTCTTCACTCATGTTGGGCGCCTCGCGGAGCATCGACCTTGATGACACTGGCACTGCTTCTCACCGGTGCCGCTCTGTTCGTATTCACGCCGGCAGCTTTTGCCGCCTCTTTTTCGGCGGACTTCCTGCCACACGGCTTCTGTTATTTGTGGAACTCCAGGCTTCTTTCCCTTCATCTCGTCTCCGACTTGCTCATCGGGCTGTCCTATGTGGGCATCTCACTGACCCTTTGGTATATCGCACGCAAGTTTCGCAGGCAGCTTCCTTTTCACTGGATCTACATCGCCTTCGGCGCGTTCATTGTCGCCTGCGGCTTTACCCACTTCATGGAAGTCATCGTACTCTGGCTTCCCTATTACTGGCTTGCCGGAACGGTCAAGGCAGTCACCGCGATTGCATCGGTAGGTACAGCGATTGCCCTGCCGTCCCTGGTCCCGAAAACGATGAACTTGGTGCAAACGGCCAAAGCTTCGGCGGAGTTGAGCCGGAACCTGGAAGTCACCAACCGCGAATTGGAAGCGCGGAACCGGGAACTGAGACGGGCGACCGAACTCAAGAGCCAATTTCTTGCCAGCATGAGCCATGAGCTGCGTACTCCCTTGACAGCAATCATGGGATTCTCGGACCTGCTCAGCGCCGAAACCGCTGGTCCCTTGACCGATAAGCAGAAACGGTATTCCCAGCATATCCTGGAGAGCGGCCGACACCTTTTAGGACTCATCAATGACGTTCTGGATATGTCCAAAATTGAGGCCGGCCATCTCGTACTACAGTTTCAAACTCTGCGCGTGGTAGACGTGGTGAATGAGGTCTTGACGGCGATTGGGCCGTTGGCTGCCAGCAAGCGTCTGGCAGTGAAAACCGATATTCCTGCGGACCTCAAAATTTACGCGGATCGTCTGCGGGTCCGGCAAATCCTGATGAATCTTCTCAGCAATGCGGTGAAGTTCACAGGGGCCGGCGGGATGATCACCGTGGACGCGAAGTTGAAGAACCAGTTCGTTCAGGTCGCGGTCTCCGATACCGGCTTAGGCATCCTCCCTGAAGAGCAGGATTCCATTTTCGATGAATTTCGCCAGGTGGGCGAGACTACGAAGGGGGTACGCGAAGGCGCAGGCTTAGGCCTGGCAATTACCAAGCGCCTGGTCGAGCACCATGCCGGACATATCTGGGTGCAGAGCCAGCTTGGCAAAGGGAGTCGCTTTACCTTCACATTGCCGTGCAAACCCGAAATCGCGGAACCGGCACTCAATTCGATCGTCAATGGTACACACGACGGCCGGTCTGGTCATGCTCCACGTCTCAAGCCCCTGATCCTGGTGGTAGATGATGAACTGGCCGTCCGGGAACTGCTGGCGGTCATTCTGGAGCGCCATGGATATGCTGTTGCCACGGCCACATCAGGCGCACAGGCGTTGATGAAGGCGCGTCAATTACAACCTGATGCAATCACCCTTGACATCCTCATGCCGGGAGGAAGCGGATTGGGTGCTTTGTTCGACCTGAAGCACGCGCCCGAACTCGCGCATATCCCGGTCATCGTCGTTTCCATGCTCGAACAGGACCAGCAGACGGGCTTCGCACTGGGAGCAGCAGAATTCTTGACCAAGCCCCTTGATGAGAGTGCGTTACTGAACGCCATCAGCCGCCACGTGCCCTCTCCGCGCCAGGATGCAAAAATCCTGGTAGTGGACGATGATCCGAAAATCTGTGATTTTGTTTCGGAATTGCTGCAAGGCGAGGGATACCGCCCGTTGGCGGTTCCCAACGGCAGGGAGGCCATGAGCGTTCTTGGTCGCATCACGACCGATGCTATCGTTTTAGACTTGAACATGCCGGAGATGGATGGCTTTGAGGTACTGAGACGGCTGAACGATGATCCTGTGCTTAAGGAAATTCCTGTGCTGGTTTTGACGGCCAGAGAGCTTTCGGAAACCCAGGTCGAACTCTTATCACGACAAGCCAGAGTTCTGATGCGCAAGAGCCAGGATTGGCAGGAACACTTCCTGGGACAGGTTAGCCGTGCGGTGGGTCAGACTCGTCCCCCCGCTGGAGGTATGGCGAGATGAGGATTCTGGTAGCAGAAGACAATCCTGCAAATCGCGAGTTGATTCGCGAAATTCTAGAAGTTCAAGGATACGAGGTGTTGGAAGCTGCCAACGGTCTCGAAGCCCTTGAGCAAATCGAAGAGAAACTGCCCGACCTGGTGCTGATGGATATTCAGATGCCGCTGATTGACGGGCTGGAAGCGGTCTCGAAGCTCCGGCGTAATGCTCGCTTCAGCAAATTGCCGGTGGTCGCACTCACGGCTTATGCCATGAGTGGAGACGAGGAGAAGGCGTTGATGGCGGGTTTCAACGGATATCTTCCCAAACCGATGGACGTGAAACAACTTTTGCACTACCTTGAGCAGTTCACTCCCCCCGATCCCAGCCGGAAAACTCTTCCTGACTGACTGTAGCGGCGCTTGTGATAGAAGTACCTCGTGGCCTACTTTCTGGGCGTTGACGGCGGCGCAAGCAAGACCTCCTGCGTGGTGGGCGATGAACGAACGGTTCTTGCCCACGCAACTGCAGGCTCAAGCAATCCAACCCGCGTCGGCGAAGCGAGAGCACAGGAATCATTGGCTGCAAGCATCGTGCAAGCTTGCACAGCCGCTGGGATTTCACCTTCACAAATCAAAAGCACCTGCGTGGGCGCCGCTGGTTCCGATCGCGAGAGGGTGCGCCTCCCGCTTCAGAAATTCGTCCGCACGGTGGTTTCGGGAGACGTACAGGTCGTCGGTGACATGACCATCGCTTTGCAGGCAGCTTTCGGGGAGGGTGCGGGAGTCATTCTGGTGGCGGGATCGGGATCTATCGCTTACGGGAGGAATTCCGCCGGCGAAACGGCGCGCGCAGGTGGCTGGGGTTTTGCAATTTCTGATGAAGGCTCCGGATACTGGATCGGCAAAAAAGCAATCACGGCTTGCCTCCGTGCCTCCGATGAGGGCGGGCACGGCGGATCTAAGCTGCTCGCGGTACTCATGAAGTCGCTGGGGGCAGATACGCGAGAGCAATTGATCCTGAGAGCTAACGCGAGCCCGTCCCCCGACTTCGCCAGCCTGTTTCCGACAGTACTCGCCGCGGCGGATAGTGGTGATCCAATCGCCAGAGCAGTGCTTCAGGCCGCCGCCGAGGAACTCGGTGGGCTTGCCCTTGTAGTTTTGAAACGGCTTTTCAGGGACGCACAAAAGGTTTCATTGGCCATGTCCGGCGGTGTATTTGGGAACTGCGCCTTTGTCCGGCAGGTCTTCTACAATTATTTGTTGTCGGAGTTTCCTGCCGCGTGCGTCAGTGAGACCGTTGTGGAACCAGTCCTGGGAGCATTGGCATTAGCGCGGAAGCAAACGCAGTCGGTCGAATAGCATGCCATGGCACGAACCCGAGGATCGGCTCGAAAGCGACGGCGCGGTTCCAGTTGATTCGTCTTCAGAATCCGCTCCTTCGAGTGCCATCGCTTCAGAGGACCATGCCCTCGCATTCTTACAGCGCCATGATCTTCAGGCGTCGGATTTCGAGCAACTCATCAGAAACTCGAAGCTGATGAACAGCCGCAAGGTGAGACTTGCGATGGTGAAACATCCGCTCACGCCGCGGCACATTACGCTCCCGCTGCTTCGGCACCTGTTCACATTTGATCTGATGAATGCTGCGCTATCGTCTACCGCACCCGCAGATGTCAAGAATGCAGCCGACGATGTGCTCATCAGCAGGTTGGACAGCATTCCGACCGGCGAACGTCTTGCGCTGGCTCGGCGGGCCTCTGGAAAAATTGCCGGAAGCCTGCTGTTCGACAAGGACTCTCGCGTGGTCCGCACCGCGCTGGACAATTCGAGATTGACCGAAGCGCGACTAATCAAAACGATCGGCAACGTTTCTGCACCCATCTCGATGGTGGAATCGGTTTGTCACCATGGAAAGTGGTCTCTACGACGGGAAGTCCGCGTCGCGTTGCTGCGTTGCGACAAGGTTCCTCTGGCGTGCGCGCTGGCCTTCGCTCGTTCCCTGCCAAAATCGATCGTAAAAGAAATACTGCGCGGATCAAAGCTGCCCTCTAACACCCAACGGTATCTGCGATCAGAACTGCACATCACGGAACTGGTATGACCGTAATGCGTGGAATCCCCGGTTCACGCCACTGAAGTAACGTGGCCTCCGCCAGCCTGCTACTTACAATGAAGCATGCGCTTGTTTGGCAGCGAGGAGGACTGGCGCTTTGTTTCCCGGCTTTCCGCCGTCTCGTGGTTGGTGTTCTATGGAGTGTTCCTGGTGTACGCATTCCTGCAGCGCGGATCTTTTCTTCTCGTAGATTCAGCAAATCTGGTGGTGCACGAGGGAGGTCACCTACTGTTCGGATGGTTTGGTGAGACGCTCGGCATCTGGGGTGGAACCATCCTCCAGTGGAGCGTGCCGCTTTTGCTTGCTGGGTACTTCTACAGCCAGAAGCAGATCACCGGATTTACCTTCTGCATGTTCTTCTTCTTTGAAAATTTTCTTTACACCGCAACCTACATGTCTGACGCCCGCGCAGTGGCGCTGCCTCTGGTCAGCGCGGGATCATCGGATTACATCGAGCATGATTGGCGCAACATCTTCGGAAGCTTGGGCATCGTGCAGTACGACACAGCCATCGGCGGCTGCGTGAGCATCCTAGGTTGGTGTGGAATGGTGGCAACGGTGGTCTGGTTTTGTTATCAAACCCATTGGGGCCTGCGCCGCCGAGTAACGCAATGATCCAAGAACAAAAGCCCGCCGTAGATTCCAGCGGGCTTCTCAGCGTATGCCCGTCCATGGAGGCCAAGCCGCAGACAGACGAGGTAAGCATAATGCGGCTCGAGCGCTACTACCAGAACTAGTCCAAAAAGTTCTCGAACGCAGGACCGAACTGGGCTGTGATGTTTCATTGACAAAAATTGTCACTTACTAACATCTTCTTCTCCGTCGCGACGGCCCTTATGTATATCAATACCGAGTTGTTCGGCCTTTTTGTAGAAGTGACTTCTTTCCAGTCCCAAAGCTTTGGCGCTGTTGGTGATATGGAAATTGTTGCGTTTGAGCTCCGAGATCATGGTCTCCCGCTCGAATTGCTGTACCCGCTCTGCGAGTGTGCCCATTCCCGAAGAAACGCTGGGCGCTGCACCCGAAATTGGCAGTGCGGCACGAACAACTTCTACCGTCACCTGGTCATGCTCCGCCAGCAGCATCAGCCGCTCCACCACGTTGCGTAATTCGCGGACGTTCCCTGGCCAGGAGTGTTCTTGCAGGACCGTGATCGCGTCCGCTGTAAACGAGATTTGTTTCCAATTGTTTTGACGACACACCTGCTGCGAGAAATGCTCGACCAGCTTAGGAATGTCCTCTCTGCGTTCGCGGAGCGGAGGCAGGTACAGCGGAAAAACGTAAACCCGGTGGAAGAGATCCTGCCGGAATTTGCCCTGCTTCACGAGATCTTCGAGATTGCGGTGAGTGGCTACGATCACGCGAACGTTTACGGCGATGGGCTTGTCGCCTCCGATGCGTTCCACTTCACCCTCCTCGAGAACGCGCAGAAGTTTCGCCTGCATGGGCACCGGCATGTCTCCGATCTCATCGAGAAAAATCGTTCCATGACTGGCCTGCTCGAACTTGCCCAGGTGACGCCCGGCGGCCCCGGTAAACGAGCCTTTCTCATGGCCGAAAAGCTCTGACTCGATCAATTCGGCAGGGACTGCGGCGCAGTTCAAAGTCACGAACGGCTCCCTGGCTCGCGGGCTGCGTTCATGGAGTGTGCGGGCCACCAATTCCTTGCCGGTCCCGGTTTCGCCCAGAATGCACACCCGTGTTTCACTGCTCGCAACGCGATGAACCTGGACCATGATTTTCTGCATGGGTTCACCGCTCCATACCAGCTCATGTTTTCCCAGGCGCTGTAATAACTGGCGGTTTTCGCTTTCCAGGCGCTGCAGCCGCAGAGCATTCTCGACTGTAAGCAACAGCTTTTCGGTGGAGATGGGTTTCTCCAGAAAATCTAACGCGCCAAGCCGAGTCGCTCGCACTGCCATGTCAATATGGGCCTGACCCGACATCATCACCACTGGCGAAGATACCCCCATGGCCTTTAAGTCTTCGAGGAAAGACAGGCCGTCCTTTGCTGGCATGACCACGTCCGAAAAGATCAGATCGAACGTCTGCGCCTTGGCAAGCTCCAGAGCTTTTCCCGCGTTATCGCAAACCGTCGCCTCATGGCCGGCAATTCGAAATGCGCGGGACAGCGACGCCAGGGTATTCGGTTCGTCATCAACGATCAGCAGATTAGCTTTTTGTGGCACCGTCGTTCCTCAAGAAGTTGCGTTCGAACTGCTTTGCGCCAACCCCAGCTTCTCCATATTGCCGGGAAGTTCAATAGAAAACGTAGTACCCCGGCCAACCACGCTGTGAACGCTAATGCGGCCTCCGTGATCGCTGATGGCCGATTGCACGATCGCGAGACCCAATCCTGTGCCATGCGTTTTGCTGGTGTAGTAGGGAGTAAACAAGCGTGAGCACTCCTCAGGCGTCAAGCCCGAGCCGGTATCGGATACTTCAATCGTTGCATCCTGTTCATGAGGACGTGTGTTGATCGTCAATGTTCCGCCGGAGGCCATTGCGTCCATAGCATTGAGAACCAGATTCGACAGGGCGCGGTGTAGCAGTTCCGGATCGCACCCAATCGTAAGAGGGTCGCTGTCCAGATTGAGAACGCAGGCGATCGGGTTCCGGTTGGGCGCGCTGAGCTGCGCCTGAAACAGTCGCGCCACATCGCGTACGACGTCGTTTACGTTTATCGCGCGAAGCTGCGGTTGAGGCATCTTTGAGAAGTCGCTGAAGCGGGAAATAATGACTTTCAGGTTTGCGATCTCCGCCAACAACGTCGTAGCACTCTCGCGAAAGATCTCATCGAACAGTTCCGCGCTTTGATCGCGCGCCCGGATCAGGTTCTCCACGGTGAGCTGCAAAGGGAAGAGCGGGTTCTTGAGTTCATGAGCGAGACGGCGCGCCAGCTCACGCCAGGCGGCAACACGTTCCGCCTGCAAAGCGCGGTCTTTCTGTTCCAACAGTTCCCGAGTCATGCGGTTGAACGACTCCGCGAGTAAGCCGAGCTCGTCGCGAGACGCAACCGGCACCTGAATGTCCCAGTTTCCCGCAGCAACATCGCTCGCTGCCTTGGCGAGTTGCTCGACTGGACGAGTCACCCGGGCGGCAATCCAACCGCTGAATAAGATGGCCAGCACAATTCCGGTGCCCCCAACCAACAGTCCGGTCGAGCGAATGTGCTTCCGCAATTCCACGTAGGGCTCCCGTGAATTTCCTACGATCAGCATGCCGAGTAGGCGGCCATCCAGTCCGTCGAGGGGTATGGCTTGCACGAGCTCGTCTTCGGCGGGGTTTGAAGACCAGTGAACAATCTCGCTGGCGTCACGATTGGTTTGAGCCACCTTAGCGATCAGTCCCGAAAGCTGTTCGGGATGCGAAGCGCTCAGGGAAGCGGAGATCAGATTCGCCGGACTAAATTCGGCTCCGAAATCCGCGTACAACATGGCCCGCATACCCGCGGGCAATTCGAGGCTGGCGAGAAATTCCTTGTCCAGCCGCTTGCCGCCGACGACGTACAGAGGCTTGTCGCCCACCGTCACAGTTCGCGCCGCAGACAATGCCAACGCCGGGCCCTCCCTTGAACTTTCTTTATGGAGGAATGCGGTCGCCGGAAGCGGGACATCCGAGAACAGAGTCTCTTTGTAACCAAAGGCGGCAGGCGACTGGGCCGACGAAATGATGGTTCCGTCCTTCTCCACAAATTCCAGGAAGTCCAGCTGCTGGTTTTCAGCAAGAATTCTGGCTTCATTCAGGTGTGAGGCGTAGTCGGGAGAACCTCGATTGATGGCAGTGGCAATCTGCAGGGCAGTGTCTCCCGAAGCGATGGTCTGCACGCGGTTTGCGACCTCCTGGCCACGACGGTCAAATTCCCGGCGGAACTGGGCCACAAGACTGGCTCGACGGTCCTCATCAGCGCGGTCAAAGGCCTGGCGGGTCAGAGAGGAGACAATCCAGGTAACCGCCGCTACGGACAAGAACACGGTCAGCGCCGAAAGAGCCAGCAGTTTGCGGCGCAAGCTCACGGCCTGTCGGCCTCCATCCACACATCCGAAACATGCCAGGACCCATCCGGAGATTCCTTCCAGTTCTTCACCGAACTTGACAAGCCGACAGCGGCCCGAAGATGAAGCAGCGGAACCACCCGTTTTGACCGGAGAAGGGAACTCTCCGCTGAAAACAAATCCTCTGCTGACGCCCCTGAGACTGCTGGCTCAGGCAAACCCAGTGCTTGCGCAACCCTGCTCAGCGCCAGCTGACAGTCCAGCGAGTCGATTCTGACTCGTGCCAGCCGAATGTCCGTGGCGATGTTCGAGGAGACCTGGATGGAGATTCCAGCATCCCTGGCATTCAAGGCAATGCGGTCGGCAATGGTTCGAGCCAAAGGGTCGTTGATGTCGTATCCCAAGGTCCAGTTGACATTTTGACGAGATTGACTTCGCAGCTGGAGGGCTTGCGAAATGTCGAAGGCGCTGGGAAACAGAAATGAATACCCCGACATCCACGCTGGAAGCAAGCTTCCGGTGGGCGCTCCCGCGCCCTGCAGCAAAACGTTGTTGATGGTGGCACGATCCACACTCAATGCAAGTGCTTGCCGCGAGACTTCATCACTCGGATTCTGAATGTCACGTGCAAAGACCAGGGCGAGGAGTTCGATCGGCTGAGTCAGGCTGGTACGACGATTCTCCATCTCAGCCCGATGTGCCTGCTCAGGAGCGATCTCCACGAGATCCAGTTTGCCCAGGTCGAACCGAATCATCTGTTCGCGCAAATTCTGACCGAGCGAGATCTGTATGGTGTCCACAAAGGGGCGGTTTCCCCAGTAATTTTCGGTCGCGCGAAGGGCAAGGTATTTTCCCGGTTGCCACTCTGACACGGTGAAAGGTCCCGTGCCCACCAGGGCTCCCCCGCGTTTGACGATGGCATTTCGGCTTAGCGCCAGTTCGGCTGGAAAGTTTGGCTTCGGACGGAGGGTCTCGATCGTGACAGAATCGCCGGCCGGGAAGACCTTCCAGTCCGGATTGGCTGCGCGCAACGATGTTGCAACTACATCAGTAGTCAACGGAGATCCATCGGCGAAATTCACATCCGGGCGCAGCTTGATCCGCCAGCGTTGATTGCCAGGCTCCGCCTCCCACGATACGGCAAGGCACGGCTCCAATACTCCACGGTCGTTCAGTACGGTTAGCGTATCGAACAACAGCCGGGTCAGGTTGTTGCTCATAAGCGAATCGGCCTGTTGTGCCGGATCGAGTGACAACGGTGCGCCGCGGGTTGCGATGCGAACCGTCCCACCATAGTGCGGACGACTTGCTGCTGTCCCCACTTCAACCAGCAAAAAGCTACTGATTACAAGCGACAGTAATGCGGAACGCTTCATATTGCCCCGTTTGGAAATCTCGAACGATAGCGACCGCACTTGTGCCCGGTGATTCGGTCCACAATTCGGTAACGGGCCCCGGAAATTCGAGCGCCTGACTCATGGGCACGGGCTCCCGGTCCGGGAATTCGTACGCGCCGATCGCATCGGAAGGTCCCAGTCCATCACCACTGGCAACCACCTGCCATCCGGAACCGCAAGGGCTGCGTATCGTGGCCAGGTTACTTCCCCAGCCTGATTTGCCTGCGATGCGGTCCGTAATGCCATCCAACAGATGTACCTGGCCGTCCACGCCTGCGAACACACCCAGCGTGTATTTATCGTGCGGCAATATGGCGGCTGAGTAAAACGGAGCTGTCGTTGCCAGCTTGCCGATCCCCGGCGCCAAGGCGCCGGTAAAGTAGTTCCGGGTCGTGGCAAAGAATGCATTCACCGCGCTCTGTTCTCCCCCGAGGGGCCACGGGTCATCGCTGGGACGGCAGGCCAGCGCAAGCGGGCTCCCCGCTGAACTTTGACAGAACAGCCCAGGAAGATAAGCGTCCAGCAGGTGGTCCCGGCGAAGCACCAGCCTTCCCCGCGCATCGCGAGGCCATGGATGGGAGTGAACGATTGGAAACGATTGTTCCGCTTGCCAGTGATCGGCCTGGTAGCGGTAGGCCACGATTTTCTCGGTATCGAGCACGATCAGGTGGCTCGGATTCCCCTCGATCACGGCAGCATCCAGGATGCGGACCTGCTGTGACCATAGCGGCGTCTTGCGTAGCGTCATGGAAACAGCAGGGCGAGCGCTGAATGCACTATCGTCTCGGGGAGAGGTAACCATACGGATGGCTGGCGCGTTCGTGCCCTGGATGATCTCGGCAACCCAGACGTAGCTTTGCAAATCTTCGGACAGGGAGAACCGCACCGTCACCGCGGCTTGCTCGGCCGGAACGAAGTGCAGTCCAAGGGAAGCGAGTTCTGTGAGCAGTTCGCGGCGAACGGTATCGAAATTGGATTTGGGTAGCGTCGAGCGATTGCTGAATTCCATGGCGATCGCTCCCGGGCCCGTGACGGAGGCGATCTTGCGAGCGAGTTGCTCCTCGGGAGCCTTGAAATCGCTGGCAACCAATGGTCCTGTGGATAGCGCCAGAAACACCAGCAGTGAACGCACGAAGCGAAAGAATCGTGGCGACAGGATCAGCATTTGCAGGACTCTCGAATTATAGACTCCGTTGTTCATGGCTTTGGTCCCTGCCTCAGTACTGATCGGTTTCGCTTGAGGCGGCCTGTCATGTTTACCGACAGGCCGCCTCTTCCGGCCGGTAAGAAGATCAGTTTTGAGGGGCGGCGGCGCTGTCTTCCGCCTGGCTGCCGTGATTGGCCATGTTCATACTTCGCATTACGTCGTTAGCGAAGAAAAACTTCCCGTCCGCGGGCACCATCATGATCTGGAGCTTATCGGAGAGACGTTCTGCGACAATCTTATTGATGAGCAATGGGTTGAGTTTGAGCATCTCGCCCTCGCTCTTCATGCGCTCGGCATCGGCTGCCGCAGTTACGCGAATACGGTCGGCCTCGGCCTGCGACAGGAGTTTACGGCGCTCCATTTCGGCCTTGCTGTCGATCACCTTTGCCGCAGCCAGAGCCTCGGCGTTCTGCACCGTCGCTTCCTTGTGGGCCTGGGCCTCCAGGCGGGATTGCTCGATCTGTTTTTGCTTCAGGGGCAGCGTATATTGCATGGCGTCGGCCTCGCCCTTGGCTTCAAGCACCCGGACCTGCGCCCGGCCTTCCGCCTGCTTTACCTGCTGTACTTTCGCGGCCTCGGCTTGCAATTCGGAGATGCGAACCTGCTTCTGCTGGATATCGGTTTCCACGCCCATGCGATCGCTTTCTTGCTCCTTCAGCAGCAGGTCTTCCAGGCCCTTGGCGTATTCCGGAGGGAGTTGTATGTCGCGTAACATGACTTCCTTTACAACTATGCCGTCCACCGCCAGCTTCTGGGTGATCACGTCTGCGGCGCGCCGTCTGATTTCTTCCCGTTTGGTCGCGAATACATCGCGCACGGTGTAGTTCGGCACCAGTTCCCGCCAGGCGCTGGCCACCACCGGAGGCACGATCTCTTTTTCGATCGGCTGCGGCAGGTTGCTTTGAATGTAATCGAGCCGCTTGGGGTCAATCCGGTAGCGCACGGTAATCGAAAGCCCGACCGTCAGCCCCTCTTTTGCCTGAACGTTTAGCGGCTGTAGCCTGGCGGCCATATTGCCGTCCTGCTCGAAAGAGCCCGTGGTGAAGAGTTGATCGCGAGTGTCGAAGAGCACAACGCTTTCAGCCAGCGGAGTGATGAAGTGAACTCCTGGATAGAGTGTTCCGGCCAGGATGCCTTGAGTCTGGCTGACCCGGATTCCGGCCATGCCGCTGGGGACCACCACAATGCCGAGCGCGACCAGGATCGGTCCCCACCCAAGCAGGGCCAGCGCCAGCGCGGCGCGCCAACGTACTGGAGACGCCGGCGGAAGCGCCTCCATGTTTGACGCGACCGCGAGCTTGCGCCGCACATTCAGGTACCAGTCATAGGTCAGAATTCCGATTGCAGTCAGAATCATGCCCACGCCGGCAAACATCAGCAAGTGTTTGACGAACAGCATAAGGATTCTCCTTTTCAGCGTTTCTGCTCAGCCTTCAATTGCGCGGCCGGCGTCAGGAACAGGCGAAATACTTTTCCGAAGATGAATTCCTCGACTAACAGAGCGACTGCCAGCGAGAAGATCAGACCGGCGATTACGGCGAGTGCGGTGATCACAAATTGCATAACGTCTCCTTGGAACTGAACTGACGAGTTACTGGCCTCCTGCTTCGTGGCCGGATGTCTGTGCCGCAAATTGGTTCATGCCCTCATCGAAGATGGCTGCGATCTGCTCATCGCGTTCGGCGTGAATCTCAACCGTGTCGCTTACGCGAACCATCTCGAATAGTTGCTCAATGTCGCGATTGCGCAAGCGGATGCAGCCGTGCGAGGCGGCTTTGCCGATGGATTGCGGATCGTTGGTTCCGTGAATGCCGTAGCCCTTCTGGTTCAGGCCGATCCAGCGGGTTCCGACTGGATTGTCGGCGCCCGGAGGAATTACCACGCCAGAGTGAAAGTAGGTTGGCTGGGAAACTGCCGTGACAATTTCAAACTTCCCGCTAGGGGTCGGGCTTACCGAAGCGCCGACTGCAACTGTGAAAACGCGGATGACCCTATTGCCTTCAACGACCGCCAGTTTGCGGTCGGGTATGCTGACCAGGATTCTGCGTCGCGCAACCGGTTTCCAAATTGTTTGCGTGCTGCTTTGTCCCCAGCAGATGCTGGCGAAAACCACGAAGACCGCTCCTAAAAGGGCTGCGCTTCGGCTTCCATGCTCTTGGGTTGGTGTGTGGCGTACCATTTTTCATCTCCGCTTCGTCGAGATGAAAGGCACGCTGCGCGCCGTCCTCTAAACTCTTGAAGACAAAGCCATTGTGAGCGACTTCAGAGGCGTGGTTTGTGGCCGGAAGCAGACATTGTGTCTTGGCGGCCACACTCGGGCTGCTGCACGGAAGTAAACAGGGCCGCCGCACGCAAAGTTCTCTCACAGCATGGGGACGGTTTAAACTTGAAATAGCATTTCAACCTTGGCATGGCTGGATAAATTCACTTGGGGCTCCAGATACTACTTTTAGGATTCGCGTTAATTGGGTTGATGAGCTCGACCAGCTTCCTGGTCTTGGTTGCCGCGTCAGCGATGCGCTACCGTCGCTCTCGCCCCTCGGAGCCTGACAACGGGGGTGGAGCCTGGCCGCGAGTGAGCCTCCTCAAACCTTTGTGCGGACTGGAGCCCGGCCTCGAATCCAATCTGAAGAGCTTCTTCCAGCAGGACTATCCAGCATTCGAAATCGTATTCGGAACACGCGATGCCAGCGATCCGGCTCTGGACGCCGTACGATCGCTCCAGAAACAATTCCCCCAAATTCCAGTGCAGATCGTTTTTTCGGGTGTTCCCCAGCGGCCGAACGCGAAAGTTTGTTCGCTGGAGAAAATGTACGCGGCTGCGGCTTCCGACTACATCGTGATCAGCGATAGCGATGTTCATGTAGCGGCGAACTACGTGCGTCAGGTGATTGCCCCGTTGCGCGAAGAGCGCGTCGGTCTCGTGACCTGCCTCTATCGCGGAGTTCCTTCCGGTGGGGTGTGGGCGCTGCTGGAGGCACTGGGGATGTCGGTGGAGATGACCTCCGGGGTCATCGTCGCCAATATGCTCGAAGGCATGCGCTTTGCGCTTGGGCCGACGATGGCGACTCGCAGGGACGTGGTGGACGCGATTGGCGGTTTCTCAATTCTGGCCGATTATTGCGCCGATGACTACATCCTGGGAGAAAGAATCCACAGGCTCGGAAAGGCGGTCGTCCTCTCGCATCATGTGATCGATCACATCGTCGTCAGCCGCGCATTTCGTCCGTCTATTCTTCACCAGGTCCGGTGGATGAAGAGCACACGCTTCTCCCGCCGCATGGGGCATATCGGCAATGGCTTGACCTTTGCGGTTCCCTTTGGGCTGATTGGCTTGCTCTGGGGGCTCACCACCGATCACGTTGCCGTTGGCCTGGCTTTGCTAGCAGCCTCAATACTGAATCGAGCGCTGCTGGCGCTGATCTCAGGCGGGATGGTAGTTCAAGACAGAGTCTCGGTTGGATATTGCTGGCTGTATCCTGTGCGCGACCTGATGGGATTTGCCTTCTGGTGTGCCAGTTTCTTCGGCAGCACGATTGTCTGGCGAGATCAGCGATACCGTCTGCAGTCCGGCGGCAGAATGGTAAAAGACGGCGGCTCAGCCCAGAAGAAATCCGCCTCAGGGACGGTTGCTGTAGACGATCTTGCCTGAACTCTCTCCCACGATGAATTTCGCCTGCGGAAGCAGAGAATCCACCCTCGCCTTCTCATACTGAGGTACGAACAGGAAAATGCGACTGGAAGAGGCCCAGCTTCGCAGCAGGTCGGAGTCTTCCAGATAGATTCGCGGTGCATCCGCGTAGGTCGAGCCGAACCACATCGATGTGGTCCTTCCGTTCACTAGGTAAATCCGCTGCCCGGTATAGAACAAAAGGGATGAGCCGAATGCCTGGTCCCCATAGATCATGATCTGGTCTTCTGGCTTGATCTGCTTCTGGATCTCAGCCGCTAAGTTTTGGGACCCCAGGTACGGTGCAAATCGAATGAGTGCAATATGTGCAGCCGCGAGGAACATAGCCATGCCCAGGGCCATGGAAACCGTTGCTGCCACCTGTTTTCGCCGAAGCCGAAATGCCAGCATGGAAAAAGGGAAGATTATCCACGCAACCACCGCCAGAATTGCGGGTAAGCGCAGGGCTGCAAACGATTGACCGGTGAGGTCAAGCATATGCGACATCGAAAGAGTGTCGTCTGACATGTTGTGATTCGCCAGGACGGTTCCGATGTCGCTCACATAAGGAAGAGACCGCGATTGCCAAAGGCCCGCAACCAGGGCTGCTGCGGCGCTCAGGCAAACAGCAACCATAGCGGTGGAGAGTCCAAGCAACGATCGGCTACGCGGAGTTTTCTGCTCGGCTTCTGCAAGAGCGTTCGCCAGCAACAGCATCAAAGGCAAGTAGGCCGGGAACGTGTAGTACTCCTGACTGGTCGAGAAGGCGAAGAAGAAGAGGACGACTCCCGTCCAAAGCCAGCAAAGAAGCCGCGTGCGCAGGCCGAAGCTTCCGGCCCGGAGCACCTCACGACGGTCGGTAACAAGTTGCCGCAGTGCCAGCGGGAAGTACAGGCTCCACGGGAAAAGCCATACCAAATGCAGGCTCCAGTAGAGCAACGTGGGAACTTTGTTGTAGTCGGCCGGATAACGCTTTCCCAGGAACCGCAGGAAGTGCTCGTTTACGAAATAAAACCAGAAGAAATGCGGGTTGCGAACTCCGGCAAACAAATGCCATGGAGCGGCGATAGCGAGAAAAAGGAGCAGACCGCTGGCAAGATGAAATTCTCGCCAGCGTCGCCACGTGCCGGTCAGCGCGACGTAAGCCACTGCCGTGATTCCAACGAAGACCAGGGGAATGAGACCTTTGGTTAGTACTGCCAGCGCTAGGCACGCGTAGCCGGCATACCAGCGCCACGGGCGCGTCCGGGTCTCCAGCGCCGTCAGGAAAAAATAGAAAGAAGCCGCAATAAATAAGCTAAGAATCGCTTCCGGTATCAGGATTCGTGTGAAGAGATAGCATCCCGCCGAGGTGCAGACAAACAGGCCTGCATACATACCGGTTCTCTCGTCGAAGGCTCTTGCTCCCCACCGTACCGCGAGCCCCGCCAGAAGAAAAATGGCGAGCACATTGGGCAGCCGCGTCGCAAATTCGTTCACGCCGAACAAGTGAAAGCCCGCGGCAACCAACCAGTAAGGCAAGGGGGCCTTTTCCAGATAGCGAACCCCATTCACGTGAAGCGTCACGTAGTCGCCGCTTAGGAACATCTCCCGCGCGGCCTCAGCATGGGTTGAATCAGCATCGTCCTGCAGCGAAGGAGAGAATGCCGATCCCAGGTAGACAACGCAAAGCAGCAGAAATAGAAATGCCGACCATAAGCGGGGACGGCAAAGTGCTGGTGCATGTTGATCATCAGTCCGCGGACTGGCTGCGGTAGAAATAGTCTTCAAATCCCTGGGTTCCTCGCGGCTCTAGATGTTCCTACGATGATACCGTGTGCCGGCGAATGACAGCCGCTCAACTTGTTTGGACCGCTCCCAAGACGGGGCATGGAACGATTCCGCTAGAATGACCGCGTGGCGAGGCTATGCTTCTTCGTGGGCAAGGGTGGGGTAGGCAAGACCACTGTATCATCGGCCTTTGCCGTCCATTATGCGTTGAAGCATCCCAAAGCTCGGGTCCTTTTGATCTCCACCGACCCTGCGCATTCTCTTTCCGACGTCTTCGAGCAGAAGTTCGGGGCCAGGCCTACGGCCGCGAAGCTTCCCCGTGCCCATCTCTACGTCTGGCAGGTTGACGCGGAAGCACGATTCCGGAAATTTCTGGATCAGGAAAAAGATCAGGTCCTCTCGATCCTGGAGAGCGGTTCGATTTTCACGCGCGAAGATATCGCCCCCCTGCTCGATACGACGCTGCCCGGCATGGCGGAGATGTCTGCTCTTCTGGCTATTCATGACGCGCTCCAGTCGGGGAAGTATGACCAGGTCGTGGTGGACACGGCACCGTTCGGGCACACCCTCCGCATGTTCGATATGCCTTCCCATTTTGTCCGGTTTCTCGACTTCCTCGAACTCGCTTCGAGCCGCGATGAGGTTCTGGCGCAACACTTCGGCGGCGCTCCCAAGGCTCATGGAGCGCAACTCGTCGACCGCTGGCGGCAAATGGCGGCGGAACTTCTGAAAGCGCTTTCACAGCGGGCGCGGATACTGCTTGTGACCACTGCCGAGCCATTTGCCCTGAACGAGTCGCTGCGCTGTCGAGACACCATGCGCGCGTATTCACCGCCACTGGGAATCAGCGATGTGGTGCTGAACCGGGTTGTTCTTCGCCCCGGCCACTGTAAGCTGTGCGCTGGCCGCTCGAAGGCTGCCGCAGCGGCGCGCCGCTTCATCAAAACCAATTTTGCCCGTGCAACGGCCTACATCGCGCAGGATCCCGGCGCGCCCATTGTCTCCTCCGAGGGCTTGAAAATGTTCGGCGCTCATGTTTTCTCGGGCGATCCGTTACGTTGGAAGCCGAAGCTTCCTCGGGCCGTCAAGCTGCAGTTCAGAACAGCAGACTGGCCATTTTTGGATACGCCTTTGTCGATGGTTCTGGGGAAAGGCGGCGTTGGCAAGACCACAATCTCCGCCGGTCTGGGATTGCGAACCCGCGATAAAACACAATCGAGAGTCGAAATCTGCTCTGTCGACCCGGCTCCCTCACTCGACGACGTCTTTCAGGCCGATATTGGAGACACACCGGCGCCTGTTCTCGGCGACGCAAAGTTTCGGGCGTCGGAACTCGACGCCGCCGCCATGTTTCGGCAATGGGCTGCGGAGATCAAGGGTATGCTCGAACAGCCGGTGGCAGACCAGGGATTGCATGTGGATTTATGGTTCGAGCGGCAATTGTTCTCTCACTTGCTCGACAGTGTTCCTCCGGGACTCGATGAAATTTTAGCGGTTTTTCGCATACTTGATTTGACCGCGGAGAAGGACCAACGGGTCGTGATTGACATGGCTCCCACTGGTCACGCGCTCGATCTTCTGCGCATCCCGGAACGGATTCTGGCATGGACGCGGCTATTGTTGAAAACTCTTGCTGCGCACCGTACACTGGCCATCGTCCGCGATGCGGGATTGAAGGTAGCTGAACTCGGACAGCGGGTCCGCGAATTTCTTGAACTACTCCGTAACCCTCAGAAAACGCGAATCATCGTTGTCATGCTTGCAGAACCCTTGCCGGACCGCGAAACCGAACGATTGCTGTCGGCTCTCGAGCAACTGAACGTGCGCCTGGGCTCACTCTTTGTAAACCGGCTGGACCTCTCAACCGAATCGAGGTGCTCGCGCTGCCGGCAGGCGCAGCGCTGGCAAAGGCTGACGCTTTCCAGCTTGGTCGCCCGGCATCCTGATTTGCAGCCGTACGTGGTAAAGGAATTCCCCGAGGCAATCGCAGGAAAGAAGGGACTGCGAATACTGGCGAGACAGATATGGCGGGCAAGTTAACCTCCAAAACAGCGGGCACTGTTCTATATCTTTATGGCGTTACGCAGTCCGCTCCTTCCACCCTGCCGAAGATCGTCGGGGTAGACGGTAGCACTCGCGTAGAGGCAATCTCATGCTCCGGCCTGACATGTTGGATAAGCCGGGTTTCGGCATCTGAATTTGCCGACGAGCTGGCCCGAAACATGGAGAACCTCGACTGGCTTTCCGAAAAAAGTGTGGCTCACCAGCGCGCTGTTTCCTCCATATCGGAAGTCGCAGACATTCTTCCCACCAGGTTCGGCACCGTCTTTCTTGGAGAGGAATCGTTGCAGGCGGATATGAAGCGCAGAAAACGCGAGATTCAGTCTGATTTCAAGCGTATTGGGGGAAGCGATGAATGGGGCGTAAAGGTTTTTGCGCTTCCTACCAAAGTGATTGCGAATTCGCCGGGCAAAATCACCGGTCGAGACTATCTTCGAGCCAAGTCGCAGGTACTTCACAGCAAGGCCCCCGCAAAATCCGATCAGGAAGTGGAACGGTTCGACTCCGAATTGCGAAAGTTAGCAACCGAGACGGCAGAAGCCGGAAAGATCAGCGGGGGACGTCGCGACATTGTTTACCAGGTTTCACTGCTTATAAAACGCGGTGAGCGGGAGCGCTTCGAGGCTCTGCTGCGCCGGTTCTCCACGCACTGGAAAAACCAAAAATCCATCGAATGCACCGGGCCCTGGCCACCTTACTCCTTTCTATCCCGGAGAGTGGACTGATGGCTAGTCCGAATACGATTGTGATTGGCGGGAACGACGCAAACGACGAAGTATCGCTGCTCGATGTCCTCGACCACGTGTTGAATCAGGGCGTCGTGATTCGCGGAAACCTGGTGATCTCTCTGGCTGGAGTGGACCTGGTTTATATCGGGCTCGATGTTATCCTGACCTCGATCGAAACCGCTTTGCGTCACATGGATACCGTCGCGAGTTGCGATCTTCCCACATTGCATCGAAAGCGATGATTCCTCAAAATGCCGGTGCTTGCCTATTGCACTTTCGAGTTTGATCCTCAAATTCGCGTTCCTGAAGTCGGAGTGCAGGGTGAGCCCATCTCATTAATACGGGAATCAAAACTGGCATGCTTGGTGTCCCAATTCACGACTGTGAAGTCTGGAAGCAATGAGCCGCTTCGTGAAGCTGCTTTAGTCTTCAACCGGGTGCTTCAGGCAGTATTTCAGCAAGCGGCAATTGTCCCCTTCCGTTTTCCCACCCTGGTAGAGAATGAACGCGAGATCTCTCGTTATCTTCAGGAGCGTGAATCAGAACTCCTCCGTGACCTGCATCGCTTTCGCGAGATGGTGCAGATGGAAATTGAAGTCCAGTCCGACGTGCCTGCAACTATTGGGCAGCAGCAGTCGGGTCAAGGCTACCTTCGCACGCGCCAGGCACGGGCAGCAGTCCTTGAGGGGGCGGTCTCGGACCTGCGTAGCGGAGTGAAAAGCTGCATTCTTGAATGGCGGACACGCCCGTCTGCCAGTCGCACGCGCTGCTATGTGCTGTTGCAGCGGAGCGCCTTGCACGATTTCTGTCAAAAAGCCAAGAGCGTACGACTCCCAGACGATATTCGTGCCAGAATGACAGGTCCCTGGCCGGTCAGCGAATTCATGAGCGAAACATGACAAAAGAGAACCTCTCGCCCAACCTGGCCAGCAGTGTTGGGGAGCGACTGGATTGCACGCCGGAAAACGTTGAGCAGGGCCTGGCCAAGCTGGTGCTGGGCCTGGTTGAACTTTTGCGGCAATTGCTCGAGCGGCAGGCGATCCGCCGCATGGAAGGCGGCTCTCTTACCGAAGAGCAGGTCGAGCAAATGGGCGAGGCTTTGATGAAGTTGGAAGCGACCATTGCCAGGCTAGCGACCGAGTTTGGCCTTTCCCCAGCCGACTTGAACCTCGATTTAGGCCCGTTGGGCCGACTTTTGGAATAAAGACCTCCGGCCAGGCAACGCTATCTAGCAACTCAGAATCTACTGCCGCTTGACGCAGTTCCTCTCCTGGAAAGATTTGGGTTTACTTAATTGACACGTGACGAGCTGAGCCGTTAGCATCTTCGTCTCAGTGCGCGCCGAGGACTGATCTTTCGCACTGGACCTAAGCCTATGGAAAGAGTGCCCACGGTTTCAGGAACAACTAATCTGGTCGACATTCTCGACCGCGTGCTGGACAAGGGATTGGTCATCGCAGGAGACGTGCGGGTTTCCTTGGCGAACGTGGAATTGTTGACGATCCGTATCCGTCTCCTGATCTGTTCGGTAGACAAGGCGGAACAGATTGGGCTGAATTGGTGGAAATACGATCCTCATCTGACGATGCAGGTTCCTGCTGCTCCCCCGCGGCTTACCGAGGCGAGACCTGCGGCCGTTCAAGTGCCAAAACCGACGCGACGAAAGGCCGGTAGGCGCCGAGCCTGAGTCGGATCACATAGGAGGGAAGCTTCATGGCAGTCGAACGCATATCGGGTGGCTCGAGCCTGATTGACGTACTCGACCGGGTTCTTGACAAGGGAATTGTCATCGATGCCTGGGTCCGAATTTCGCTGGTGGGCATCGACCTGATCACCGTGGAAGCCCGCGTCGTCGTGGCCTCCATCGACACCTACCTGAAATATGCCGACGCCGTCGGTCTCACCGGCCTGGTATCCCGTCCGCAGCTTACGGGCGAGGTGGAAGAGCCGGAAGTTGCGGTCGAAACCACGCGCCGCGTGACGCGGGTGCCCGCGCGCCGCGCTGCTCGCCGGGGATGACGGGTTGTCGCAATTATGAGGGGACCAGCTCAGATGGCGAGCCCGCGTGTGAACGGAAGACCGGATTCGGCGCTCCCCTCGCGCGGCTCTAGCACAGATTCTGCCGCTCTGCGGATCCTCTCCGCGGAGCGCTCCGAGGAGATCTTCCCTATTCTCCTCGAGGAAATCGTCAATCTGGGCTTTCCCAAAGCCCTGGTCCTTGATGTCGATTTCGATACCGGCGAGATCAAACCTACTGCGTCTCTGAACTGTGACAAGCGCGAACTCGATCGCTACCACACCTCCTTGTGGGCGAGCGAAAATCCTTTGATTTCCATCCTCCAGAGTTTGAATCCCGGGGTGCTTCCGTCCGAGTACACGGGTGGCAAGTCTTATTACGCTTACCCGATCCTTTATCGCAGCCGCACCCGATGTTGGGAGGCGGAACGAGAGCGCCGACAGGATTGTCTCGCCACGCGGAATTTCCGGCTGCACAAGAAACTGCCCTTCGAAGAACAAGTATGTTCCGCCTGTGGCATGCGGGCATATGTCACCATGGTCCTGGCGCAACTCGGCAAACAGGTTGGAAACGCACAACTTCGCAATTTCCAGCAGTTGGTCGAACGCGCGAATGGATACCTTGCCCGCCTTTTCAAGGTGGAGCACTACTACAACCGCATGCGCGACATGGAAATCACCATCTCGCGATTGCGCGCCGTCATGCAGAGCATGACCGACCCGGTGATCCTCACCGATAATCAACACCGCGTCATTACGCAAAACCGTGCGGCGGAGCGCTTCTTTCGCTTTCCGGAAGGCGTGAGTGAGGGCGGAAAACGCGCGGTGGAACTCAATAATCTCCTGTTCTCGGCTGCACTCTCATCCATGGTGGTCAGTGCCCGCGACATGTCGCGCGATCTCACCCTGGTGGACGTCATGGAAGGCGAAGAAGTCCTGTTTGAGGCGGTCAGCGCTCCCACCTACAGTGCCGACGACGTGCGCTCCGGAATGGTAACGGTGATGCGCGATGTCACGGACCTCCGCCGGGCCGACGAAGAAGTGCGCGCCAACATGGAGAAGCTGCGCAATGCGGAAGAGATCGTTCGCCAGGATCGCGATCGCTTGAACCTGGTGATCGAGAATGTCGGAGATCCCATCATCGTTGCCGACAATTCCGCCAAGATCGTTTTGCTCGATTCCCTGGCTAAGGAACTGTTTGGCTTTGCAGCGGATGCCAAGCATCCCGAGGTGGTAAAAAATCAGGCCAAACTGGATGCGTACCTCACCTCGTTCACTTTCTCTTTTTCAGACAAGGAGAACCGCAACCTTCATCTGTTCAATCCCAGGTCAGGAGGCGAGGTGGAATACGCCGCTCGCTCCGGGAAGATCTATGATGCTCGCGGCCAGGTTGCCTATACCGTTACAGTGCTGCGCGACTTCTCTACCTGGAAGCGACTCGAACAATTGCAACTGGAACGGCGGATGCTCGAAATGGAAAAATTCGCCGCTACCGGTCGTTTGGCCGGCACTATCGCACATGAAATTAACAATCCCCTGGAGGCCATCAAGAACGCCATTCATTTGCTGGGCGGAAAACTGGATCCTAACCTCCAGCCGGTTTTCGACGTCCTGAAAAACGAAACCGAGCGCGTGAACCGCATCGTCCGGCAGATGCTCGGGCTCTACCGGAATACCGCGAACCTCGGCAGTTTTGATTTGAATAGCGTGGTGGAAGATACACTGACCCTGTTTGCTCGCCCCCTGTCGAAGCTTGGGATACAGGTGGACAAACGTCTAGGCGATATTGGGGCGGTGAAGGGCTCGGCTGACCAGTTTCGACAACTCTTGTCCAATCTGGTCATCAATTCCCGTGACAGCATGCCTGCGGGCGGCAAACTCATCGTCCGCACCAGAGAACTTCGCACCGCCGGCGGCTTGCACGGGTGGGTGAGCCTCACCCTTGCGGATACAGGTTCCGGCATCGACCCGCGTTTACAGAAGACGATTTTCGAGCCCTTTGTCTCCACCAAGGGTGAAAAGGGTACCGGCTTGGGACTGTGGATCGTCAAAGGGATCGTCGAAAACCATAACGGGCGAATCAAGGTTCATAGCACGGTAGGAAAAGGGACCGTCATACGGGTTCTGGTGCCGATTTCGCGGTCGGGCTGAGCACTTCGCTTGGCATTGCGTTTTGTAACTGATGGAAAAGGGGAATGGCACTATGGCTGCCAGCAACGTACGAAATTCACGCAAGAGTGTAGGCAGAGCCAAGGACGACCTGCACGTGCGGATTGAACGTCCGGACACGCCAGAGACGACGGCCGGCGAGAGCGGGCGTTACGTCTATGGCATCGTTCAGGCAAAGGAGCACACGAATTTCGGCAAGATCGGCATCGGCGGCGCCGGAGAGTTGGTCTATACCGTCAACTACATGGATATCGCCGCCGTAGTCAGCAAGACTTCGCTGGTCATCTTCGATCCCACGCGCGAGAATGCGCTCGCTCACGAGCATGTCATCGAAACCGTGATGAAGAATCACACCATCATTCCCATGAGCTTTGGAACGGTGTTTCGCACTGATGAGGATATTCGCGCCGTGCTGAAGAGCATTTATTCCTCTGTGAAAGACGTCTTGAGCCAAATGGCGGGGAAGCTCGAATTCGGGCTGAAAGTGAACTGGGATCGCGATCAGATCATCGAAGAATTGAAACAGCAGGATGAAGAGATCCGGCGGTTTCACCACGAGATCATCCGCAAGCAGTTGCAATCCACCTATTTTGCCCGGATGCAGCTGGGTCGCATGATTGACAAGGCGCTGGCGGAGCGTTCCACTCAATATGTGCGGGACATCTACGAAGCGCTGCGCAGCTGTTGCGTCGCTTCACGGGACAATCAGCCGATTGGCGACAAGATGATCATGAACGCGGCATTTTTGGTGGAGCGGAGCCGCGAAACCGAGTTCGACAGTGTGGTGAATAAGATCGCGCGCAAGTACGGAAAACGCTTGAAATTCAAATACACCGGGCCATGGCCGCCGTATAATTTTGTCAACATACGGCTGAAGCTGGAGCGCGGGTCTTCTTCTTAGAGTCAGGAGCAGCAGGGAACCGGTATGTTCTTGATTGACGACATCCTGTTATTTCCAACCACGGGGTTGAAGTTTATCTTCCGCACCCTTCAGCAGGTTGCCGAACAGGAATACACCGATACCGGTCCGTTGAAGGCCCGGCTGCTGGAACTGCAGGTGGACCTGGAAAACGGAGATCTCACCGAAGAAGAATACGTTGCCGCGGAGCGCGAGATCATTCTGGAACTGCGCGAGATTGAAAAACGCAAGCGCGAACTTGCGGGAGCGGGGCCGGACGATGCGGCCGGGCGGAGCTCAACCTGAACGCGGGTTATCCGTCCTGCCACGTAGACCTTACCATTGAATGTCGTAAGTCCCTGTTAAAGTCCGGCGTCGAACCTTTCACGATCTGCAACAACAACCACACGTCCGTCGTGCCCACTGAAGCTTTCACGAATCGTATAGACCGTAGGCACGCGGATTCCAAAATCGCTGCGGAGGCGCGGACACGCTCCCCACAGAGGGACGGCGGCGGCGATGAACAGGTGAGTCGAATTCGCTTCGCAATCTCCGCTGAAATATGGCAATATCTACGAAGAGTTGCGGAATCGATAACTTGTACTCCACGTAGGGCTGCAATATCCGGCGCCTGCCTTTCACGTCGCACACGGGTTCTAACTGGGGATTCCCTCGATGACCGACCGAAATCCAGCTGCGAACACTGCAAAGGCGGCTGCTTGGACTGGTCATTCGTATTCCAACAACCGAAATCCAACCACCTCTGAAGAGCTGTTGAAACAGTGCGGCAGGATTCTCGATTTATCCCGAGAGGCGATCCTGGCGGTAAATCAGGAAGGGCGAATCATTTTTTGGAGCAGCGGCGCCCAACACCTGTATGGATGGAGCAGCGACGAAGCCTTAGGCGCTTGGCCGCTCGAGCTTCTTCAGACAGAACTACCGCGTCCATTGGCCCAGATTCAAAACATTCTGCAACGCGAGGAGCATTGGGATTGCGAACTTCGCCAGAAAACCAAAGCTGCAGAATGGGTTACGGTCGCAACCCGCTGGGCGCGATGGCGCAATGACGCGGGCGAAGTGCTCGGCCGTTTTCAACTTGATACCGATATCACGCGCCGCAAACAGGCTGAGGACGAATTGAGGATCCTGTCCGGGCACCTGCTCACTTTGCGTGATGAAGAACGGCGGCGGCTGGCGCGCGATTTGCACGATAGCGTCGGCCAGTTGCTGGCGGGAGCGACTATGAATGTCTCGATCCTTGCCAGCCATATTTCCCCGGGGGACCACAGAATGACCGGCCTGCTCGCGGATGTTTCCAAGCTCCTGGAGCAGAGCGTGAAGGAGATTCGAACCATCTCGTACCTCCTGCACCCGCCCTTGCTGGATGAAATCGGCCTACTGTCGGCGTTGCGATGGTATGTGACAGGATTCTCGGAGCGCAGCCAGATCCACGTAAATCTCGTGATTCCCGAAGATATCGGCCGTTTTCGTCGAGAATTGGAGCTGGCGGTATTTCGTATTGTCCAGGAAACTTTAACCAACGTTCATCGCCATTCCGGAAGCTCCAGCGCCACCATTACGCTGGACCGGCAGCCGCGTCAGCTTCGAATCAAGGTGGAAGATCAGGGCCGTGGGATGCCGCTGCCTCTCGCTGCTGAGCCCGGCCGAAAGCGCAAGACGCCAGGCGTAGGCATCAGTGGCATTCGTGAGCGAGTTCGGCAGCTGGGCGGGCAGATGCAGATTCGGTCAGGGCATTCAGGGACCATCGTAGAAATACTTTTTCCGCTCGAAGACGGTGCGGCCTCGCCCGCGAATGCTCCGGCGAGTTCATACTGAGCACTCAGGCAGCGGAACGGCGGACTTTTTTCGTCCTGCTTCGCACTCTCGGCTTGTCGGCGATTCGCGCTGTCTCTCTGATTGTTTCCTTGTCGCCATTGCCGAACAGCTTGTTGATGTAATGGTCCTTGCAGGTTTCCGAACAAAAGTGAACCGCAAGCGGGTGCACGGCATTGGTGTAATCCCAGCCGCTTAGAATGTTAACCTCTCGTCGGGCAGCGGTGAAGCCTACAGCCTCGGCAGCCAGGCCCAAAATCCAAACTTCGCCCTCGCCCTTAATCGCGCGGCAAGAATCGCAAGTGAACTGAATCACGGAACAGCTCCCATCCTCAGTTGGATGCGGAGCAAATGGCGTGGTCAGCGTGACACCGTTCTGCTTCGGCTGAGACCTAGAACAGGGGAAACGGTAAAAACCTGTGCCGCCATCGCTCCGATTCAGGGAGAATACCGCGTTGTTTCGCCGGAGGGGATACTGTTCACTCCCTAAACCAACGAGAGAAAAACCCCATGAGGTGCAGGTCAATCAATCATCACGCTCATTCCTGTAAGGACGGGAACGCACAGTGTCCCGACAGATCCGGCCTGGAAAGTAAGCCGGACATTTACGGGGCCCGGCACGTGTCCTGGCACTGTCCGATCCGGAAAATCCGCAGCCTTGGGTAGCTGCCAGTTCCGTCCCTCCGAATCCTGCTCTCGTTATCTATAAACGGCTGAATAGGTTGCAGGAACAGCGGGTGACAGGGTCCCAGGCGAGAAGGACCGGGGAGGCACTTGCCCGTTAAGCAACACTTCCTGGAACTCTGCCTAAAAATACAGGATCATCCCGATAGCGGTGGAGTTCCATGTCCAGTATTACTGGTTCAACCCCAACGCGAAGGAGACGGAAGGCAGGCTCCAGTTTACCTCCCCTTTTCGAACTGGTGCCTGCCCCTCCCTAAGATCCCGCCCCAAGTAAGCCTTCAATCGTAGAAACTGGGCTACAACTACACTCCTACCGGTCTGTCATTCTTGAATTGGAAACAGGATTTCCGTATCAGGGTCGCGGGCTAAGCACTAGGCTGCATCGGGGGCGGCGATACCAACGGGATAGAAGCCGCCAGGGGCGAGACGGTAAGCCCTTTAACGTGATCGAAGGACAAGGTCAAATTTGGCGCACAACGCCCGCATAGCCAGAAGTGGTGGGTCTGCCGTGAGAGGGTGCTCAGATCGGACGTTACTTTATCAGCACCTTTCGAACTCGAGGTTCGGATTTCGAACTGAAAAAGTCGACCGTCCCTGAAATAGCGCAGGGGGACTTGACAAGCCGGGTTTGCACAATGAGAAACCATTTCGGTTGAGGCGAAGCCGATTGATACCGATCGAAAGGTTCAGAAATCTTGCCACTATTTGGACGTCCGGAAAATCAGGGAAATACTGTAGGCACTTTCTAAGGTGCGTTTGATTCGCCCGCAGTCACATCACTCCCTGCTCAGAGGAGCGGACGTCCAACTCTTCTGCGAAGCTGTTACAGGATTCAGCATGTAGCAATTACGCTTAAAACCGGATAGAGCTTCCGGAACACGTCCTGTACAGTACAATCCGTATCCGGGGAAGGGCGGCGCATTCACGCGTGATCCTATCCCGCACCTTTCCTCTAGCATGAGATCTGGTCGAAAACTCATGAAATTGACAGAGCTTGTTTCTCGCTGGCCGGTGCTGGAACAACTCCGTACCGGGGCTGACGGTACCGGGCCTGAAGTGATGACGGAGCGTAGCCGAACCCTCAAGCCGAAGAATCACGATGCCAAGGTCGCACGCTCGATTTGTCCATATTGCGGCGTCGGGTGCGGACAGCTTGTCTTTCACAAAAACAACAAATTGGTTTCGATTGAGGGCGACCCGCATTCTCCCATTTCGCGCGGCCGGCTTTGTCCAAAGGGTTCTGACACCTACGAACTCCACACTCATAGCGGGCGATTAACCAAGGTGAAATACCGGCGTCCTTTTTCGCGTGAATGGGAGGAGTTGGATCTTGAGACTGCTATGGACATGGTGGCGGAACGCGTCTGGCAGACTCGAGAGCAAAGCTTTGAGGAGACCAAAGACGGCGAGACCCTGATGCAGACCAGGCGCATGGCGCACCTGGGCGGAGCTACCCTCGATATCGAAGAAAATTATGTTATCCGCAAATTGTTTACTGCGGGGCTGGGCATGGTGTGCGTCAGCAATCAGGCCCGTATATGACATAGCTCGACGGTGCCCGGTCTGGGCACCTCGTTCGGACGCGGCGGGGCCACGACTGCGCAGCAAGACTTAAGCAATTCGGATGTGATCCTGATCATGGGATCGTCCATGGCCGAGAACCATCCGGTCGGCTTTCAGTGGGTAATGGAAGCCCGCGAAAAAGGCGCGACCGTCATTCACGTGGACCCGCGCTTTACCCGCACATCCGCGATGTCTGACATCTGGGTTCCGCTGCGGGCAGGCTCGGATATCGTTTTTCTGGGCGCACTGATCCATCATGTGCTCGAGAACAACAAGTATTTCCACGATTACGTTGTCAACTACACCAATGCTCCCACGATACTGCGGGAGGATTTCCGGGATACCGAAGACCTGGATGGACTCTTCTCGGGATGGGATGCCGAGAAGAAGCAATATGATCCGGAGACTTGGCTTTACGAAGGTGCTCCAAGCAAAAACGGCGGGGGATCAACTCCGGGACACGCTCCCGCCGGAGGAGGACACGGCAAAGATCGCGGCGGAGAAGCCCAGGATACGACCAAGTTTCACTCCGACCTAACCCTTCAGCACCCGCGCTGCGTTTTCCAGGTGTTGAAACGCCACTTCTCGCGATACACACCGGAAATGGTTGAACGCGCCTGCGGAGTTCCGAAGGAAGTGTTCTTGAAAGCGGCAGAAGCATTCACTTCAGCTTCCGGTCCGGAGAAGACGGGTGCGATTTGTTATGCAGTAGGTTGGACGCAGCATTCGAAAGGCGTTCAGATCATTCGCTCGGCTGCGATTCTCCAGCTCCTGCTTGGCAACATAGGAAGGCCGGGTGGAGGAATTCTGGCGTTGCGGGGCCATGCTTCGATCCAAGGGTCCACCGACGTCCCCACACTCTACGATATCCTTCCCGGTTACATTCCGATGCCGTTTTTCAACACCGGCTCCAATCGGCTCTCCGATCACATCGAGAAACACAAGGCGCGCACCGGCCTCTGGTCCAGCTTCGACAAATATCTGGTCAGTCTGCTCAAGGCGTATTACGGCGACAGCGCAACCCTGGAGAATGATTTCGGATTTAACTGGCTCCCGCGAGTCACTGGCGACCACTCGCACTTTGGATACTGGCTCGATATGGCCGACGGCAAAATGGATGGCCTATTTGTCATGGGCCAGAACCCAGCTGTGGGAGCTTCAAATGGCCGCCTGGAACGGACTGCTTTATCGAAATTGAAATGGTTGGTGGTCCGAGATATGGTCGAAACTGAGACCGCCGCCTTCTGGTACGCGTCACCGGAGGTGGCTCGGGGCGAACTCTCACCGGAAAAGATTGCCACCGAAGTTTTCCTGTTTCCGGCTGCGGGGACTGCCGAGAAAGATGGCACCTTCACCAACACCCAGCGCCTGCTTCAATTCCGAAACAAGGGGCCCGAGCCCCCCGGAGATGCCCGCGGAGAGACTTGGTTCATCTATCATCTTGGTCGCAGGTTGAAAGCCAAGGCAAGAGAGGATCAGCGTCCTCGGAACGCGGGGCTCAACACGCTGGTTTGGGATTACAAACTCTACGGCCGGTACTCTGAGCCGAGTGCAGAAGACATCCTTAAAGAGATCAACGGATGGACAAGCGCCGATCGCAAGCAGATCCAGCATATCAACGATCTGAAAGCGGACGGTTCGACTGCCTGTGGAGCCTGGATCTATTGTGGCGTGTTTCCAGAAGAAGGACGCAATCGCGCCAATGAACGCGATCCCAAAGATCTGCTCGGCCATGGATGGGGGTTTGCTTGGCCAAACGATTGCCGCATCATCTATAACCGCGCTTCGGCTCGCCCGGACGGCCAGCCTTGGAGCGAGCGCAAGAAACTCATCTGGTGGGACGCGGCCAAGCAGGAATGGACTGGGCTCGACAATCCGGACTACGATAAGAAAACTCCGCCGGACGCTCCTTCGAATATTCATCAAGGTACCGGGGTCGAGGCGCTCGGGGGCGCAAGGCCTTTCACCCTGCATCCTGACGGAGTGGGATGGCTTTACGTTGCGAGCGGCCTGAAGGATGGCCCCTTGCCGGCGCACTACGAGCCTCTCGAATCGCTGGTTTCCAATCCACTCTATTCGCAACAGGACGATCCCGCGGCTGATCGAAAGCGGCGGCCAGATAACCCTTATGCCAATTCCCCAGCCGATCCTCGGTATCCGTACATTCTCAGCACCTACCGATTAACCGAACACCACACGGCTGGTGGGATGACCCGCACACTGTCTCATTTGGCCGAACTGCAGCCCGATTTATTCACAGAAGTCTCTCCCGAACTGGCTGGAGAGTTAGGCCTGGTGCATGGCGAGTGGGCGACCATCAGTACCCCGCGGGCCAAGGTGCAGGCGCGCGTCCTGATCACGCCTCGCATGCGTCCATTGTGGGTACAGGGCGAGCGAGTGCATCAGGTCGGTTTGCCCTACCACTGGGGGTATCTGGGGCGCGCGAGGGGAGATGTGGTCAACGATTTGTTGGTGATCAGCGAGGAACCCAATGTTCGCATCATGGAAACCAAGGCACTGGTGTGCAACATCGCGCCGGCCCCGCGATCCAACCGAACTCTGGCTTCTCGTCAACTTGCTGAACAAAGGAACCAACGGGCATGAGCACTACAGCCTTTCTCACCGACTCAACCCTCTGCATCGGCTGCAAAGCGTGTGAGGTAGCCTGCAAGGAATGGAACGATGTCCCGGAAGACGGCTTGCACTGGACCGGCTATTCCTACGACAACACTCGCAAAGTTGGAGCAACTACCTGGCGTCACGTGAAGTTTGTGGAGAACGCACCCGAGCCTGGGTTTGGAGGCAATGCCCCCGAACTCAATACCTGGTCGTTTTCTTCCGACGTTTGCAAACACTGCGAAGAAGCCGGATGCCTGGAGGCGTGTCCGACTGGCTCGATTGTGCGGACCGAGTTCGGCGGCGTGTTCGTTCAGCCCGACGTGTGCAATGGATGCGGCTACTGTGTCGTGTCCTGCCCCTTCGGGGTGGTCGCCAAGGACAGCAACGATGGTCGCGCGTTCAAATGCACATTCTGCTACGACCGTCAAAAAGTCGGATTGAAACCAGCCTGCGCTACTGCGTGCCCCACCGAGTCAATCATGTTCGGGGCGATTGACGATCTCCGCGAAAAGGCAAAAGAGCGGGTGCACACCCTGCATGATCGCGGCATGTTGGACGCGCAAATATACGACCCGACCGACACCAGCGTCGGGGGAATCCACGCCATGTTCATCGTGCGCGGCGATCCTCGCGCCTACAATCTGCCCCCGAAGCCCGAGGTGCCCACCATTTATCTGAAACCAGCATGGACCTCCTCCGCGATCGCATCGGCTGCATTGTTGTTGGGAACGCTCGCCGCCTTTATCGGAGGTCGCAATGGTCGGTAAGGTCTCGCCCGGCGACTCGGAGTACGATCGAGAAGCCGCGCTCGTTCTGATTCGGAAGCAGGCCGAGCAGGGTACTCTGCAGCAGCGTGGGGTTCGTGCGCTGGGCGCACCATTCCCGAAAGCGACACCTGAGCATGGCTATTACGGCATACCGCTTCTCGAAGAGCCTGCCTGGACGTGGGAGATTCCGCTCTACTTCTTCGTCGGCGGAGCAGCTGGTTCCGCGGCCGTCATCGCCACCGCAGCGGAGTGGGTCGGGGACGACATTCAACTGGCGCGCAACGCTCGTTGGGTATCGTTGGCGGGGATTTCAATTTCTTCTCTGCTTCTGATCTCCGACCTCGGACGCCCGGAGCGGTTCCTCGCCATGTTGCGGGTTTTCAAGCCTCAAAGCCCGATGTCCATGGGCGCATGGATATTGGCCTCGTTCGGCACTTTTACCGGCGCGGCCGTTACTTCGGACCTGATCTGTGATAAGGGTGCGGACCTGCTTCCAATTCGCCTTGTCGGCGGACTCGCCAAGGCGCTCTCCAGTTTGTTTGCTCTGCCGTTCTCTAACTACACGGGCGTTCTGATCGGAGCCACTGCGATCCCCGTCTGGAACAATAACGTGGGCTCCTTACCCATTCACTTCGGGATGTCGGGTTTGCAGTCCGCGGTTTCTGTCCTTGAGCTTCTGGGTCATGCCGATAACGGCGCGTTGAACTCCCTCGGCATCGGAAGCGCCGCCTGGGAGACCCTTGAAGGCGTCCTTCTGGAAGGCCGTCAGGACCCCATCCTGGAGCCCTTGAAGCGGGGGAAGAGTGGGTGGGTGACCCGCGTCGGTGGACTGCTATCAGGACCCGTGCCCCTGGCTCTGCGCCTGGCTGCTGCGGTGAGCGGGAAAAGAACTTCTCGCAAGTTACGTCGCTGGGCCGCACTCGCCGGGATTGCTGGGTCGCTGTTCACTCGCTACGGGTGGGTCATGGCTGGCTCAGCCTCTGTTAAACAGACCGCCGGAACTTTGCCTATTCCGCCGGAGCGTAATAACCGGTCTTAGCGTAGACGGTCATCCGCGGCAGTTTCCAATGTTTCGACCAGTTCAACTTGACCTTGATCTTGTGCCATTTTCCATCCCGGGGCGCATCCTGCGGACGATACCCGATGAGGTACTGATTTCGTAGTTCAAGCCCGATCGCATGCGCGACTTGCGGCAGGTCATTCGGATTGTCGATGGTGAATGCCCGCCCTCCGTTGATGGCCGTGAGCCGGTTCAACAGGTCCGGCCCCATGAGTTCTTCCTGAGTCGCAAAATGCCGGTCGAAGACTCCGATTCCGTACATCATCACATCGGACTCTTTCGCAATCGAAAACACTTCGCGCTGGCTGTATCGGCTATGGTTGTCGCCTCCATCGGAAATGATCAACAAGGCCTTTCGCTGATACTTCGCGGCCTTCATCTTGGCGAGGCCGAGATAGATCGCATCCAGCATGGCGGTGCGGCCATTAGGGTTAATGAAGAGCAGCGAACTCTGCAACTTGTCGGCATCTTGCGTGAAATCCGAGATCTCTTGCGGCCGGTCCGCGAAGCTGATCAGAAAGAATTCATCCTGCGGGTTTGCAGTGCGCAGGAATTCCTTGACTGCCTCCCGTGCACGCTCAATCTTGGTTTTCATGCTTCCGCTGTTGTCAAGAATGATGCCAACCGACGCCGGCGCGTCCTCACTGGAGAAGTACTGAATCTGTTCTGACCGCTTTCCATCGAACACCTGGAAATTGTCCCTGCTCAAGCCCTTCACGATCCGGTTCATGGTGTCGAGAATCGTTACTGGTACTAATACCAGGTCCACGTAAACTCGCATCGGCTTGGTCTTGATGTTTTCAATGACGGAATCCGACGGACGGACCTGCTCCACCCTGGGATAGACATGCGCCTCGTCGAGACTGTTTTGTGCACGAGCGGAACCGGGCATGATCGTTGCCAGGAAGAAGACCGCAATTACAGCAGAGTGGAGAGGAACCCGGACCGCATACCCCAGTGTCATACCACGCCATCCTTGTGGCATGTTTTATCGCCACTTCATACCAACAACAATGCTGTAGAACCCCTACTTTTCAGAGAAAGTTCGGAATCTAGGAAATGGCAGAGTTTTTCAGGTACAAGGTCAACGGACCTCGGCTGGGGTTTGCTGCGCGAGGTTCTCAGTCAGGCCCTCGCATTCCGGTGCGGGATGCTTCGCATGTGGGCGGGACTCGATCCTCAGGATCGAGGCCGCCGCCATATACTTGACTTCATCTTTGTCATCGAGAAGAAATTGAAGTGCCGGCAGAAGCTGTTTGCAGGGATGGCTTCCGATGGCCTTAGCGGCTGCAGTCCGGACACCTGCATTCTCGTCCTGCACCGCATCCTGCAACGCTCGTACGGACTTGGGATCGTGATCACTGGCCAGTAGCGAAGCTGAGATTGCCCGCGCGGGCGCGTCTTTGTCCTTAGTCAATTCCGCAGCCATCACTACACCGTATGAGAACGGACCTAAAAACACTCCTGACGCCTGGGTCAGCCCAATACGCGCCAGGTCGCTCGGACTATGAAGCTTCTTATTGGCATCGGTCAGTCCCTGCTTCAGCATCCCATCCGAGGAAGAATCCTGCTTGGAAAGGACTTCAGTGATCAGGGAACGGCCGCTGTGATCGCCTAGTTGCCACAGAGCCTTGGCTGCGGCGAACCGCACAGGCCCGGAATCGTCCTCCAGGCTTTGTTTCAACACCGGGACCGCGCGAATCGAATGCATCTCGCCTAGCGCCGATACGGCCGTTTCGCGCACGGCGGCGTCTTTGTCCTGAACCGCGGAGAAAACCAGCTTGAGCGCTCGATCCAACGGTCCCACGGTTGAAAGCGCGATCAAAGCTCCTTGCCGCTTTACGGCCCGGTGATCAGAAACGCCTTCTTTTAGAATCTTCCATGACAAAGTCTCAGGCAAAACTGAGGCGGGCTTTGCGGAACTCGTGCTGGCGTGGTTTGGGACGGGATCCTGTCCGTAGGCATTCCAGGCAAGGGCCCCCCATGCGAAAAGCAAAACGATCCAACCAGTCCGGTTGCGGTTCATGACTTATTGGCCCGCGCCAATATTGCAAGCTGGTTTGAGGTTAACGTCTAATGTCAGACGCACCTATCGGGCTTCTCATGTAGAGCTTCGGAAAAGAATCCTTAGGGCGTGGGCTTGCTTGGAGTTCCACCCGCTATACAGCGAATTCGCCCGAATGCCTACGGATTGAACCGGATAGTGACGCAACGAGGGGGGCTCTAGAGTAAGTGGTTTGTTGCTGATTCAGCAACGCCAACCTTGCTTCGAAAGCTTCTTGGAAAGGCACATTCCCTTGCTCAATCGAAATAGCCTGATCATCTGGCCAGGGCGGCCCTATCCGCTGGGCGCGAGTTGGGACGGTGAGGGGGTCAATTTCGCTCTTTTTTCAGAGCACGCGAGCAAGGTCGAGTTGTGCCTGTTCGACGAAACTGGGCGCCGCGAAGTACATCGCATTCAAATGCGCGAACAAACCGACCAGGTCTGGCATTGCTACCTGCCCGAGGCGCGGCCCGGTTGGCTATATGGATATAGGGTCCATGGGCCTTACGACCCCGCGAAGGGCCTGCGTTTCAATCCCCATAAACTGTTGCTCGACCCCTATGCCAAGCAGATTCACGGTGACATCAAGTGGAGCGACTCTCACTTCAGTTATCGCATCGGGCATCGCAATCAAGACCTGTCATTCGATCGCCGCGACAGCGCTCCCGGAATGTTGAAGGGCGTCGTGATCGATTCCGCTTTCACCTGGGGAGGCGATCGTCCCCCCGCTATTCCCTGGCATCAAAGCGTGATCTACGAAGTTCACGTAAAAGGATTCACCATACAACATCCCGAGGTGCCCCCTGCCCTGCGCGGCACCTACGCAGGTCTGGCGACTGCTCCGGTCATTGACTATCTGACTCGGCTTGGGGTGACTGCCGTCGAGCTCTTGCCGGTCCATGCGTTTGTGGATGACCGGCATCTCGTGGCTAAGGGGCTCCGGAATTACTGGGGCTACAACTCGATCGGCTATTTCGCTCCCGAGCGGCGTTACTCCGCAACCGGAAGCGTGAACGAATTCAAGACCATGGTGAAGACGTTGCACTCGGCTGGCATCGAGGTCATTCTTGACGTGGTTTACAACCACACCGCCGAAGGCAACCAATTGGGGCCGACGCTCTCGTTTCGCGGTATTGATAACCCCGTGTATTACCGTCTGGTAGGCGATCAGCCGCGCTATTACATGGACTACACCGGCACCGGCAACACGCTGAACATGCGGCATCCGCGCGTTCTGCAATTGATCATGGATAGCCTGCGCTATTGGGTGCTCGACATGCACGTGGACGGGTTCCGCTTCGACCTGGCGGCGACTCTTGCGCGGGAATTGCATGAAGTGGATCGTCTCGGAGCCTTTCTCGACATCATTCACCAGGACCCGGTGCTCTCACAGGTCAAGCTCATTGCCGAACCCTGGGACCTGGGTGAAGGCGGATACCAGGTGGGCAAGTTTCCCGTGGGTTGGGCCGAGTGGAACGATCGTTACCGGGACGCGGTGCGCGCATATTGGAAGGGCGATGGCGGCCTGATTGGCGAACTCGCCTACCGCATCACCGGATCCAGCGATCTTTACGCCCGCAGCGGCCGCCAGCCTTATGCCAGCATCAACTTCGTGACCGCACACGACGGGTTTACCCTCAACGACCTGGTCAGCTACAACCAGAAACATAATGAGGCGAACGGTGAGGAGAATCGCGACGGCACCGACAATAACCGCAGCTGGAATTGCGGAGCAGAGGGACCGACCGACGATCCGGAAGTGAAGATGCTTCGCTCCCGGCAGAAACGAAATTTCCTGGCCACGCTGCTTCTGTCGCAAGGCGTTCCCATGCTCCTTGCCGGAGATGCGATTGGTCACACCCAGCAGGGGAACAACAATGCATACTGCCAGGATAACGAGCTCAGCTGGATTAATTGGGAGCTCTCGCCGGAAAACCGGGAACTACTCAGTTTCGCCCGCCGCATCATCTCTTTGAGGAAGAACCATCCCGTTTTCCGTCGCCGCAACTTCTTTCAGGGCAGGGCCATCAAGGGCGCCGAGATCAAGGACATCCTTTGGTTGATGCCCGATGGAAAGGAGATGACCGATGAAGAATGGAAGCAGGAATCCGCGCGGTCGTTGGGCGTTCTTCTCTCCGGCGAGGGTTTACAGGAGCAGGATGAGCGAGGACACCCCATTAGCGATGACACTTTTCTCCTGCTGATGAACGCTCATCACGAGGAAATCGCTTTTCACCTGCCCGCCCCAAGGTCCGGAGCGGGCTGGGTTCCTGTGGTGGACACCTCTTGCCAGACCACGGACCATGAGGACCTTCAATACGCGAGCGGCGAAGCTTACCCGTTGCAGGCTCGCTCCCTGGTGGTGCTGATGGAGCGTGAGATGGGTCAACTGCGCCGCAAGGAGCGCAGGAATGAAGCGTAGTCACGGCATGCCGTTCGGCGCGGAGTATCGCGCCGATGGCAGCGTCCGATTCCGCTTATGGGCGCCCAAGGCCGATCGTGTTGACGTCCTCTTGCTGGACCGCAAACAGGACTTCCCGCTGAGCCGCCTTCCCGAGGGATGGTTCGAAGCCGTGGTTCCAAATCTGTCTCCGGGCACGCTGTACAAGTTCCGCATCAACCAGGATTTGGAAGTTCCGGATCCTGCCTCTCGGTTTCAACCTCAAGACGTGCACGGTCCAAGTCAAGTCCAGGACCCCGCCGGCTTCGCTTGGAATGACTCCGCGTGGCACGGCCGCCCCTGGGAGGAAGCCGTCTTCTACGAACTTCACGTTGGAACATTTAGCCCGGAAGGCACATTTTCGGGAGTCCAGAATAGACTCGACTACCTGGTGGAACTCGGCGTGACTGCCGTTGAACTTATGCCCGTTTCGGACTTCCCTGGCAAACGGAATTGGGGCTATGACGGGGTCCTGCCATTCGCGCCCGACAGTTCTTATGGGGCTCCGGACGATTTGAAACGCCTGATCCAGGCCGCCCATCACAAAGGCCTCATGATGTTCCTGGACGTGGTGTACAACCACTTCGGGCCGGAAGGGAACTACCTTCACGGGTATGCTCCGCAGTTCTTTACCAGCCGTCACCAAACGCCGTGGGGCGATGCCATAAACTTCGATGGGGCCTCGAGTCGCATTGTGCGGCAGTTTTTCCTTCACAACGCGCTTTACTGGCTGGAGGAGTTTCACTTTGACGGATTGCGGCTGGATGCCGTGCATGCGATCCAGGACGACTCCGAGCCTGACATCCTGACCGAATTGGCCGAATCGGTTCGTCAGAGATTTGGCCCAGCGCGCCACATTCACCTGGTGCTTGAAAACGACAACAACGCTGCCCATTTCCTGAAGCGCGACGACGATGCTTTTCCCAAGCTGTACAACGCACAATGGAATGACGACATTCATCATGCGCTGCATGTGGTGCTAACCGGAGAAACGGACGGTTACTACTCCGACTATGCTGAGCGGCCGTTGTGGCAACTCGGCCGTTGCCTGGCGGAAGGCTTTGCATTCCAGGGAGAGCCGTCCCCTTATCGCGACGGCGAACCCCGAGGAGAGCCCAGCCGTGCGCTCCCGACCCTTTGTTTCGTTGAGTTTCTCCAGAACCACGACCAGATAGGAAACCGGGCCTTCGGCGAAAGAATCTCAGTCCTCTCGGACGACGTGGCGGTCGGGGCGGCGAAGGCGATTCTTCTGCTCGCGCCATCCCCTCCCTTGTTGTTCATGGGCGAGGAGTTTGGGGCTACGACTCCGTTTTTATTTTTTTGTGACTTTGGGCCCGAGTTGGCGCTCGCAGTGACCGAGGGACGTCGCAGCGAGTTCTCTCGCTTTACGCGGTTCCAGTCGCCTGAATCGCGCGAGCAGATTCCAGACCCGAATCACGAGGAGACCTTCGCCAAGTCGAAACTTGATTGGAATGCGGCAGGTCGTACCCGGCATTTTGAGCAGTTACGGTTTACCCGACAACTGTTGTCCCTTAGGCAAAGGCGCATCGTTCCGCTGCTGACTGGTCTTAAGAGCGCGCACGGCGAATTCGAAGTGCTGGAGGACGGGAGCTTGCATGTGAGGTGGTCTTTGGCCAAAGGTACCCAACTTAGCTTGCTGGCAAATCTGCAGCCTCACCCAATCTCTATTCATCACATGCCCGAGGGCGAGTTGATCTTCGGACTCAAACCTGACGCGGAGTGGAAGGAATCGGAGTTCAGGACAGCGGAGGAGATGCCACTGTGGTCGCTCGCGTGGCTTCTCAAGCCATGAGCAGGCCCGATATTCCATTGTCGACTTACCGGCTGCAATTCAATCGCGACTTCACCTTTGCGAAAGCGACCGAACTCGTTCCTTATCTCGCGCAACTTGGTATTACCCACTGCTATGCTTCGCCTTACTTGCGCGCGCGTCCGGGTAGCACGCACGGATACGACATTATCGATCACAATACTCTCAATCCCGAGATCGGCACCCCGGAGGATTTCGAGCGCTTTGTTCAAACCCTCCAGGCACATGGGATGGGGCACATTCTCGATCTTGTCCCCAACCATATGGGGGTAATGGGCAGTGACAATTCCTGGTGGCTCGACGTTCTCGAAAATGGCCAGGCCTCGAAGTACGCCGACTTCTTCGACATCGATTGGGAGCCGCTAAAAGATGAGTTGCAGGGTAAAGTGCTGATCCCTGTGTTAGGAGATCAATACGGGATTGTCCTTGACCGTGGCGAACTGAAACTGACCTTCGATCGCGAAAAAGGCGAGTTCAGCATCTACTATTTTCAACACCGTTTTCCGGTGAATCCGAAGGAATATCCCCGAATTCTGTCGCTTCGAACTGAGACGCTGGAAGCAAGCCTTGGAGCGGACAACGAGCAATTTCTCGAACTCCAGAGTCTTAGTGCAGCCTTCAGTCACTTGCCAGTCCGCCAGGACGCCAACCCCCAGGCCCGGATTGAACGCAACCGGGACAAGGAGATTCATAAGCGGAGACTAGCGGCCCTCTGTGCGCAGTCTCCGGAAATCTGCGAATTCATGGAAGCCAATGTTCGCCAGATTAGCGGTGTTCCCGGTGATTCCCGTACCTTCGACGCTTTGCATGAGCTGATTAAGGCCCAGGCCTATCGATTGGCGTACTGGCGTGTAGCAGCCGACGACATCAACTATCGAAGGTTTTTCGATATCAACGATCTGGCCGCCCTGCGGATGGAAAATTTCGAAGTATTCTGCGCTACCCACAAATATGTGCTCGACCTGGTCAAGGCAGGGAAAATCGACGGGCTTCGCATCGACCACCCCGACGGTCTTTACGACCCCGCGCAGTATTTTCATCGGCTGCAATGTGGACGAGATTGCCGGGCCGAAAACCAGCAGTGCGAGGCGAAGTCGGTTTACGTCGCGATCGAAAAGATCCTGACCGGGGATGAGCACTTGCCGGAGAGTTGGCCCGTCCATGGCACCACCGGCTATGACTTCCTCAATCTGGTCAATGGGCTGTTCGTAGATCCGGATGCTCGCGACCGCATGGATCGTATTTACCGCGCGTTCATCGGCCATAACGTGGATTTCGATCTGCTCGCCTATGAATGTAAGAAGCTGGTGATGGACCGTGCCCTGGCCAGTGAATTGAACGTGTTGGCCAACCTGTTGAGCCGCATTGCCCTGGCGGACCGTCATACCTGCGATTTCACTGTCAATAACCTGCGCGATGCCCTGATGGAAATCGTGGCCAGCTTTCCCGTTTATCGCACCTATGTCACCGCTGATAGCGTCTCGGCGGACGATAGGAAATACATTACGCAAGCCGTGGAATTAGCGAGGGAGCGAAGCTCGGTCGCGGATGGCAGTGTGTTCGATTTCATCCAACACGTACTTCTCACCGAACAGAGCCAAGGTCGCGGGCAGGTCTACCATGAGCGAGTGTCCGCATTCGCCAGTAAGTTTCAGCAGTTTACCAGTGCGGTGATGGCGAAGGGGCTGGAGGATACCAGCTTTTACCGTTTCGACCGCCTGGTGTCGCTGAACGAAGTCGGCGGCGATCCGCGTCGCTTCGGCGTTTCGCCGCAGGATTTCCACTGCAGCATGCATCATCGGGCACGCCATTGGCCCCAGAGCATGCTCAGCACGTCCACCCACGACACCAAGCGTTCTGAAGATGTTCGAGCGCGCATCAACGTACTTTCGGAAATTCCCATGCTCTGGCGGAAGCGGGTTCGTCATTGGCGCGAACTGAATCAGAGAAACAAACTCCTGGTAAATGGCGCCGAAGCGCCAACCCGTAATGATGAGTATCTCTTCTATCAAACCCTGATCGGAATTTGGCCATGGGACGAGGGGGAACGCTCGAGCGAGGTACTACGGACTCGTCTTGGCGATTACATGGTGAAGGCCACTCGCGAGAGCAAAGCTCAAACCAGTTGGGCGAACCAGAACAAAGATTACGAGGATGCTGTCAGCAAGTTCGTGTCCGCGGTGCTCGAACCCTCTGCGGCGAATGCTTTCTTGAAGGAGTTTTCGCAATTTCAGGAATACGTTGCTCGCATCGGCATCTACAACAGCTTGTCCCAAACTGTGATCAAGCTGGCGTCCCCGGGAGTTCCTGATATTTACCAGGGCGCCGAGCTATGGGATTTCAGCCTTGTGGATCCCGATAACCGCCGGCCCGTAGACTACGATCTGCGACGGCGGCTACTCTCCGAGTTTCCGGAATGGATGAACTCGTCGGAACTTGCTGACAAAGCAAAGATGATCGTTCGATCCATGCATGACGGGCGGATCAAGCTATTTGTCACCTATCTGGCCTTGAACGCCAGAAAGCAGAACCGCCAATTATTCCAGGAAGGCAGCTATGATCCTTTGCCGGTAAAGGGCGCAAAATCGGAGCATATTTTGGCTTTTGCGCGCAACCACGAAGGCAAGTCCGCCGTGGTCGCGGTGCCTCGGTTTACCGCCCGTCTCTTGCAACGCGACCACGAGTCAGTGACCGCTCCCGCGGTATGGGAAGACACTCGTATTGCGGTCGCCGCCCCTGCAACGTACCGCAATGTATTCACGGCTGAACTTGTGGCGTCGGAACAGGCGGAAGGTGAGAATTGGATCTCGGCCAACCGGTTGTTCGCAACTTTTCCGGTCGCGCTTTTAGTATCGGAAGAAGAACCAGGCTGTGCTGCTTAGTTAGAAGGCGGGTGCCGGCGCACTCCGCGGAAAGAAAGTTCCTCCCGCCAAGACTTTGTCAATGGCGTCCAGCAGATCTCGAGCCGCATCGCTCTTGCACACGGCTCCGCGAATCACACCATTGTCGAATTGACGCACCAGTTCTTTGGACAAGTGAAGGGAAAACAGGATCACCGGAATCTCAGGATGGCTGCGTGTGATCTGGTTGGCAGCCTCTAATCCGTTCATTTCCGGCATGGCAATGTCCATGATGATGACGTCAGGCATGAACTGGAGCGCTTTTTCGATAGCCTCCTTGCCATCGCAAGCCTCAGCGCACACCGACCAATTGGACCGAGCCTCGACCAGATTACGAATGCCTAGCCGCATCACCTCGTGGTCATCTGCCACAAGAATGCGGACAGGTGCTGTCGTCGTGGGGGTAGACCTCAGCATTTGTTGCATGACTTTGCCTTGGAACTCCAGTCTCGTAGTAACGAATATCTCTCTCTCCGAAACCGCGCGTGCAAGAGACTGGCCAGAGAAATCTGTTACAAGCGCCTTCCTGTTGTGCTGTTCAGGATAGTGATTTCGTCCGGAAGCGGACAATGGCTCGGGAGGGTAGGGCGGTGGCACAAACGTGCTAAGGCGCACTTACACGAAACGTATGTTTCAGGCGAATGCTGCGCATTCGCCTTTAGGATACGCTGGATTTCCTGGTTTCAGAGTAGCTTTCTTTCGCTGCACCAAACGCTTCGTTCACTTGCTCTTTGCCGCGTCCTGCCGCTTCCTGGGCTCGCCGTCCAAATTCCTGTCCCTTTGATTTTGCATTCTCGAATCCCTGGCGGGCCCGATCCGCAATCTGAGAGCGTGTTTCTTCCCCGGCACCGGGAGCAAACAGGATCCCTAGTACGACTCCGGATGCCAGGCCTGCCAGGAACAGGGGCACCCCGGATGACGCGCGGCGCGACGGAATGTCAATGTCAACATCCCCCGCAAGAACGGCGCGGACCATACGCATGATCTTCTTTGTATCGATATCCATAAATCGTCCTTCCAACTATGAGATAGACGCTCCGATCTCGAGCACGCCTCGAGCATAAGAAGACCGCTGCAATCGAGCAATCGAGACGATGCTGTACTCGGCCCCATGAACGGCTGTACTCGCTTCAGGCTGCCTGTTCCCCGTCCGCTGTCCGAACCGTGGGTGAGATGGTCGGGGAAGAGGCTTGCAGCAGCCTTTCGGCAGTTTGCCGATAGTAGGCATAGGCACGCCGCAGCCGGGCTTGTTCTGGTTCGTCCGTTGTGGGAATGGCCATCCTGCAGATGCCCATGCGAAAGACCGAGTACGCAACGCAATACGAGTCAATGCCGTCTTTGAACCGGCGCCCGGTGAGCGCGCCGAATCGATTCAGAAGCAAGTCTCTCGCATCGGAATTCATATTCCATTCCACAATCGCTCCTGCCAGGTCCCAAAGGACATCAATGGGCCCAGGGAAGAAGTGATCGTCCCCGTGACTGGCAGCGTCGGATTTCAGGACTTCTCCCGAGCTAGCTAACAGCCATTCGTGAGGCTGCATGCGACCATCGCAAACGATCAGGTTTTCCACCGGCAGTTCGTTAGGGGTCCAATCCAACCCGAATTCCTGCTGGACGTTGAACCTGACCATGTCGCTGACGGGGTCCGTGGGCGCGGACACTCTGAATTCATAATCACGCAGCGCGCAATACCGGGCAATACGCTCCAGGAGTTCGTTGGAAAAGTCCGTGGCCGCCAACGGTCGTCCCCTGACCACCCGGTAAGCTGAATAGCCATCGCCGGCATCCTGGATCTCGCACCCAAATCCCGATTGCGCGAGCGCCCGCGCTCGCTCCCGAACCTCCTCTCCGATCCGCCCGAGGCCTTCGAACTTAAATATCCACTTTCCATCCTGCGAAAGAAATTTCGACCTTTCCATCTGCGGCCAGCAGGCAGGCCATTTTGTTGGGTCAGGCATTAAAGGCTTTCGCCATTCGCCCCCGCCTAGATACGTGCAACCCTGGAATCGGCGCGTGGAGTGGGTCTGAACTGGGACAAATCGAAAACGGTTCCAGCGTGCCGCGGCGTTACTTGCGCACAACTCGCCGGGAACCGGCTCCCGAGTTCCAAGGAGCGTAATGCATTCCTCCCCCACACCCAGCGCCGTGAGTGCCTCGGCTACGCTCAAGAATGTAGAACCGCTGCGTCCGGGTCCCTCATCAACAATCAGGAACCGTGAACCTTTGGCTCGCTTGTCATGGATCCACCGAACCTGATCTACACTGAAGCCTGCCACCCGATCGTAGGGGTGCCCGCTCGGCCTGACACTGATACGATCCACCGCGCCGCCTGGGTCCAAAGCGGCGGCAACTACGGCGCTTAGAGTTACGCCAATACTCCGGATGCCGATCACCGCGACCTGATCTCCGATGTTGCTGACGCTGCGAGCCAGCCCGATGAAGTCCGCGGGATTCAGTCCATAAAATGAAAAACCTTCGGGAGGCGAAACTGGAATGCTGAGTGGGTAATCAATTTTGGTAAGCGTGTTAATGAGAACGCCATACGTGGCGGATGTAGACGCCTGGACTATTTGTCGCGCCAGGGCGTCCGTGACCTCGGCCATTCGCGTCGAACACGTCAGTCCTTGGTCCGCAAGGGAAGCTTCCAATTCTCCAGCTCGAATGAGTCCATTCAGGACAGCCGAGTGATCTCTTGGATGTGCCCGCAATCTCTCCAGGTCCGCGACAAGATCCGCGAGCAGTTGGCTGGTGGGCATGGCCTTTCGGCCGTCGCGAAACACCCAAAGGTCTACTCGCGTGCTCAAAGACCGGTTTCTCATTGCGGACGGTGAACGGTTAAGAAGTAGAGTGAGGCTTGGGATGCATCTTTTTCTATACGGAGAACAACGTAAGTTCCTTCGCAACGACCTGTATCAGACTGTGCCAAATGTGGATGTTCCCGCGCTTAAAAGCTCGTATGATACTTCCCTGCGAAGGCAAATCCGCCAAATTGATCGCGGGTCGCGCTGACCGACCAGCGCTTGTTGAGTTGGTATTCCCCCTGAACAATCTCGCTCTGCGGCTGGGTGACGTCGGTTGAAAAGGTGAAAACAAAGTTCCTGGTCACGCGCTGCTGAATCGCGATCCTGGCCGATGGGTTCTGATTGTTGCCGCCAAGGTTCGGATCAATGGTTAAGCTCGAAATTCCTGCGAACTTCCCGAGTCTGCTGCTGACCTGGCTTGCCAGTCCCTTTGCCAGAACCTGGTTCGCGCTGAAATTGCCGGGAACTGATTCTTCCGTGGTCTGACCGCGGGCGATCAGGTTGATGATGTCCACGGGTGGCAACGGCGGATCCGCGGTGTACTTGGTTTCCAACTTCTCCACCGGTCCCACGATCGTCAAGCTTAGGTTGTACTGCTGAATGGCAGTCGTGATAAGAACATTCAAATAGGGTTCGGTGCGAGAGGGGTTGGTGAAATTAATCAAGCCCCGCTCCAGCTGATACCGTTGCCCGGCAAAGAAGACCTCGCCCGAAGTCAGGTCTGTCCTGCCCACGATCACCGGGTTCGCAGCCGTGCCGATGACTCGCAGGCTCACCGTACCTTCGATGCTAACCGTCGAACTGATCGCCGACAGGTCGGATGAGGTTTGCACCGCAACGTTGAGCTTTAACTTGTCCGCGAACGTTGGATTAGGAGGCGGCAACGAAGGAGTCCCGAACTGGGTCGCGAATTTCGCAAGATCGAAATCGGGTGTGAACGACAAGCTGTCGATCAGCACTTGGCCGTTCAAGGCTGCGGATTGAGGATCGCCCGTGAGCAAGATGTTGCCATCCAACACCGATCGTAAGCCATCTGGATAAAGCAGACGCACGCTCTTGGCGTTCAATGCCATATTAAACTGCAGGTGCGGCTCATAGTTGATGGTGCCGCTTCCTGAAATCTGTCCACCACCTGACTGCCCTTCCAGCTTCGTAATTTGGACCTGCCCGTTTGCCACGTCGAGAACACCATCCAGTTTCTCGACCCCCACCGGCACATCGCTGGTCGTGAGGGCTACTTGTTGAAGCCGGATTTGCCCTTTAACTCCGGGTTTCCTGAAGTTGCCTGTCCCCCGCAAGTCCAGGTTGACCAATCCGGCGCTTCGAATGTCGGGAGTCAAAATCCTTAGCAGCTTGAGATTGATTTGGCCCTGTGCGGTCAGGTCCATCGCGCGACCGGTCTCGATCGGGACTTGGCCGTGAATTCGAAGCGAGGTGTCGGTGCCCTTCAATTCACTCGGCTGAATGGTGATCAGGTTGTTAGCGTAATCCAGACGAATTGGGCCCGAATTTCCGATCTGCAGTTGCTGGTAGCTTGCCTGCAAAGTCGGAATCTGCAGGTGAGCTTCAAGCCGCGATTTGTCTTTCAGCGGACCCTTGAGCGATGCATGCAATTCGACTTGGGCCTGCGCCCCGGTGGGAAGCGCTGAGACATAGACTGCCAATAGTGGATCCAGCGCCACGCGCGTCGTGTCCACGTTCGCCTCGGCATAGTAATCCCCTGTCAAGTGAACGACGGCGTGCGCCCGCACGGCGGCTTCAGCCACATCCGAACCCATGGTGAATGTGGCCAGATGATTCGCAACCTTCAAATCTGCTTTGATTCCGTTGATCGTGGTCTCTTTAAACTGCAGCTGCGGCGCCTGCACACTGGCGACAAGCTGGGGGTTGTCTATGCTTCCAGTCCCCTGGGCCATGGCACTCAGATAGCCGTTAACGGCTAAGTTTTTCGCCTGGACTGCCTGAAGCTGCTGCAGGGCAATCTGCGGCGCAGAAGCGTTCAATTGATAGGTGCGGGCTTTCGGAGAGTAGGTGAGATCAGCATTGGCATTTCCGGCGGGGGTCGCGATCATCAGGGTCGAGTGCACCGACTCGCCCGTTCCCTGGATTTTCAACGTGACATTTTGGATGGGCTGATTGTAAGCCTCCGCTTTTACCAAGTGCAGCGCGCCGCTTCCGACCGGCTCGAGTTGCGAGCCGTGCAGATTGACATCGCCCGACAGAATCCCTGAAACCGGGTAATCGAGTCTGGCCAATCGTTGCAGGTCGGCGACAGGCATCTGGCGGATTGAAACGGCGGCCGTGATAGGACTCGCCGGCGTGTAACTCCAATTTTTCAAGCCAACCGTCGCCTTCGCGCTCACCTGGCCTTGGCCTGAACTGAGGAGGGAAGCGTTCTGCACCGTGAATTGAGACGCACTGGCCTGTAAGCCGGCATGTAGGCTGCGCCATGAACTTCCTTCGATCCGTAAGTCCCGGGCATTCACTTGCCCGTCCACCAGCGGACGCTGCAGTGAACCACGAACCGTGGCATCAACCTCAGCAGTCCCGGAAATGTTTAACGGCTTCCCTCCGCTTTGCAAGTCACTTGTCAGCCGGGACATTTCTTTCAAGTCGGCGGTCTGGGCGTGCAGCACAAGGTTCGACCGGCGGCTGATCTCCCCGCCCACGGTAACCGAAGTGGCCGGTGTCTTGATCGAGGTTTGCCGCAACGTGATCCGCTGTTCCTTGCCGTCATACGCAGCATGAACATCGGCATTTAAAGGAGTATCCGCATTACCCGACTGAGAGCGTAGTGCTCCCAGCACGCTCAAGCTGGAATTCGCTCTCAGGTTTGCCATGCTGCCAACCCAAGAAGCCTCGGCCATTCCCTTGAGCGTGCCGGTCAGGGGAACGTTGTTCAACGAGCCACGCTTGAGTGACTGTTTCGCCGCCTCTAATGAGATCTGTTGCAATTCAGCCCGAACTCGCGCAGCCGGTGTGGCTTCGAGATGCTGCATCGTGAAATCGGCCACAACACGTCCTTCCAGCAGGTTCGCCGTGAATGGCTGTAGGGACAAATTTCCATTTGCAAGTTGGTAGCGTCCGCGGATTGCGGATACTGCCAGCCTTCCTTGTTCGGCGGAGAGGCGCAGTTCCTTACTCTCCAGATTGCCGTCCAGCAACACGCTTTTCAGGAAAGGCTCGTTCGAGCTCTGGTAGTGAATGGATCCTGCAAGAGCTACATCTCCGGATGCAGACCCATTCTTAATCATTTCTGCGAAGTCCTCGCAATGCAGCAAAAGACGATACGATCCTTCGACTCGCGGGCTGCCATAGTTTGTGACCGTGGCGCTGGCCACGGCTTGCGAATTTCCGATCTTCACCTGCAGCGACGAGAGCGAGGCCTCTGACGGGGTCATCGCGAATTGCGCCTGTAATCCGTGTGGCAAGGGTGTGTAGTTGCCGTATTTCAAATGTCCAGTCTGGTACGCCACGGAACCGCTATAGCGTTTCTGAAGAGTCTCGAAGCGGACATCCGTCTTCAGATCGGCGATGTCCGCCTGCAACGGCATCTTCAGGTCGTTGTAAAAGATCGCCCCGTTGTACAGTCCGACATGTCTGACCGCTAAATCAAAAATGTTGGTTTGGGAACTCGTATCCCTTGGAGCGTTCGGAGACGGTAGATTGAGCTGTCCCTCACGGTTGACGATCAGATGCACGACTGGATGCTCGATGAGAAGTTCGTTGAGATTCACCCGCCGCTGCATGACTGACAGTATCTTTAGACGAATGGTGAGGCGATCGACCGCAAGCAGTGGAGCCTGGTCCGCCGCTTCTGTCCCATGAATGACAACCCCGTACACGTCGGCTGTCAGCTTGGAAGGGGAAAAAGTGTAGCTCTGAATCGTGACCCTGCCGCCAGTCGCCTGCGATCCTTTTTCCATCACCTTGGAGAGCACATAGCGGTGAAAGCGCTTGCTGCGAAGAACCGCGTATCCACCCACCAGGATCAGGACGGTAAGTCCCAACAGGATCGCCGCGGTCCAGCCCAGGATTCGTTTCCAGTTCATGATTGTCAGAATGCCTGACCCAACGTAATGAAAAACTGGAAGGGGTTGATGCCGGGGATTGGGTTCAAGTTGCGTCCAATATCAATCCGCACTGGACCGACGGGAGTTGAATAACGAAATCCAATTCCAACTGTGCTGGTGTAGTGCTCCACAAAATCAGAGAAACGAATGTGGCTGTAAACATCTCCTCCGTCATAGAAGACAACTCCGCCCAGGTTGTTGATGATGGGAATCGGATAGCGCAACTCTGAATTCAGAATTACAAGTTGGTTCCCCCCAACAGGGACGCTGATTCGAGAGCAGCCCGTCGTCTGTCCGGGAGGGCAGACGGCCACTGCTCTTTGCGGACCAGCGCCATTGGTTGGAAATCCGCGAAGCGTGGTTCCACCTCCGGCAAAGAAACGTTGACTGGTAGGCACAAAACTGCCCGCGAAAGGGGCCGCCAGCCCAAGCCGTATGCTGTTTGCCCAAATGATTTTGGCCGGTGTGACCGGGCGATACGTGGCGTACTGCCCGACGAGGCGTGTGAAATTCGCGCTCGAACCCAGCGCTGTCGGTGTTACTCCAAAATCCAGCGTCCCATAATGACCCTTGTGCGGGTCCAGCGGCTTGTCTCGCGTATCTTGAATGATCGAGGCCGAGAACGTTGACAGCCGCACGTTTCGGTCCTGCGGCAGCACAAGTTCCGGAACCAGGATCTGGGACAACGCCGTGTGATTGAAGTTGTAACGGAACTGCGCCGTGGTGGTCTGCTTGCGGTCAATGGTCCGCTCCAGTTGGAATGAAACGTCCGCCAGGGTGGCAGCATAGAGAGGGTTTTCCGTCGTTCGCTCTCCCGACATGCTGAACAGGGAGCGCCACTTCAGGCCCCGGAAATGCGGGTCCGCATACGTTGCCAGCAGGCGCTGATCGAGGCGGGCCACCAGCAGCGAAACCGCGCCGGTTTCACCCAGGCCGCGGATGTTCTTGCGCGTGAACTCGAGCGATCCACGCGGACTGGCGAAAGTGCGCTCACTCGAAACAAAGCTCGACGTGTCCAGGGCGACCGCAGGAAGCCCCGGCACCGCAACCGTTCCCGTGGGGAGATTTCCTCCGCGCTTTGACACCTCGAATCCGAAACCGTAAGTAATCGTGTTCCGCTTGGATTCGTGTACTTTGATCAACGCCTCTTCATCGGTCTGATCTTCGATCGGTCTCCGCGGGCCCACGCTGGACCAGTCGAAGATCCCGAGGTCGTAAAGTTTACTCTCCGCTTCCAGCAGCTTGCCTTGACTCAGCGGGGTCTCCGGCCCGATGTTTGCGGTTTTGTGAATCAGCGAAGGGCGGGTGACCTTCTGCCCCAGGAGCAATACTTTGCTCACTCGCAGTTGCTGGTTTTCCGTGATCCGGTACACAACGTTGACCAGGTGAGGGTCATCGGGCGCCCGCGCCACCTGCAGTTGCACGTCAGCGTTCAAGTATCCAAGGTCCAGATATCGCGCCAGGATGTGGCTTCGATCGTCCTCCAGTTTGCGCGCCGAGAAAGGGCCTCCCGGCCGAATTTCGAACCCGGTCTCCGGTCGAAGTTGATCGAGCGCCAGATGACTATTTCCTTCGATCTCGAATTCTCCAACCAGGGTTTGTGGACCCTCCTCGATCTTGAACAGCACATCGATCTCCGGTTCATGGTCTTCTACCTGGGGAACAACTTTTACTTCTTCAAAGCCGCGGTCGCGGTAGAGAGTTTGAATATTCTTGACGCTGTTCTTCAACAGCTTGTCGCTGAACTGCCCGTGCGAGAAGAGTCGGTGTTTCTTGATCTGCACATTCCTGGCAAGCTCTTCTGCGCCGATGTGGTGGTTGCCCGTAAAATTCAGTTCCTCCACTTTATGACGATGCCCTTTGTCCACCTCGTATACGACGGAAATCAAGGTCGGGGTTCGTTGGAAGGCAGTGGTGACCCGGACATCGAAGTACCCCTTGCTTTGAAAATAGGTGCTCAGGTTTTCCCGGCCTTCCTCCACCAGTTCGCGGTCAATGGCGCCCTCGCTATAAATGGGAATCAACTTCTTCTCCCGTCTGCTGGCAACGTAGGGGATCACGGAGAGCTTTGCGCCGGCGACTTTCACCGAGACTTTCGGTCCTACTGATACTCTGAAGGTGATGTCGGCGCGATTGGTCGCCGCGTGGTATTGCGGCGGATCAATTTGCAATTGGTTGGCAAGATAGTGTTGTCCAGCCAGACACTTCCGCAGCAATCCAATTCCTGACTTGATGCGCTCGGGTGTGTAGTCTTTCCCCGGCTTCAGCGTCGAAAAGGTGAGCTTGGCGCGCCAGGCGCGCATCGCATGCAGAAGTTTCGCGGCTTCCTCCGGAGTTGTTCCCTGAATTTCAACTCTGCCGATCTTCGCTCTTTTTCCAAAATCCACGTGGAAGGTGACGTTAGCCAGTTGGTTCTTTTCATCCAGTTCAACATCGCTGCGCACCTGCGCCTGGAAATACCCATTGTCATGGAAGAAATTCAGCAGAGCGGTTTCCGATTGCGGGAGTTGTTCCTTGTCGAATGCCTGTTCGTCCGGCATGTTCACCACTTGCAGCAGGCGCGTGTATGGGAACAGTTTTGTGGCTTCCGGGAACTGGATCACCCCCACGTAGTAAGCCGGGTGCAGGACGAACTTGACTAACAGTCCTGTGGGTTGCGGCGATACATTGACTTCGACGTTGTGGAATTTGCCTGTGCCTTGCAGAGCGGTGGCGCTGGCTTTCACCTTTGTGTCGGAATACGGCTCTCCCGCCTTCTGCTCCACCAGACTGCGCAGTTGTTCCAGATTGAGCCGCGGGTCTCCGACCAGATCGACCCCTGAGACCGGTTGCCCCTCATAGGAGGTCGCCGGCGCCGCGACGCTCTGCGCAGCGGCCTGCGCCAGGCAGCAGAAGAAAAGAAGAATCCAGATCCAGCGCATAAGGATGACGGTGCGGAACGCGTCGCTGGCCCGGTGTTTATGCTCGATGCGGTCCACGGCGAACTGAGCTCTGCAATCCCGAATCCGGTGAAGTCTCTGATGCGCATGGATTTTTGTGAGATGTCCAGCCCCGGCGACAAGCCTCGATCGCGATTCACAATGCAGCCCTGTCCTTCAAACCTCGCATCGAAGTGGGCGAACGAACTTGCTTAAAGGAAATTCCGCAGCTTTGTACACGCTTTCCCGAGTTCCTGAAGCGGCCCCGGCGCATTACAGTCGAAGCGCTTCATCTCGGGGAAGTTTTCCTTACGTTGTGGCAAGAGTGTCAGGAGCAGGATGCGGCTGGCAATTTTCGGACTGACGATTAGCTCCTCCTGGGGAAACGGCCACGCCACGATCTGGCGCGGACTGTGCGCCGCGTTGGCTCGCCGTGGCCATGAAGTGACCTTTTTCGAGCGCGATGTTTCTTACTATGCCAATCATCGCGACCTGGCCGACCCTCCCGGCTATCGCATCGTCTTTTATTCGGATTGGGACCAGGTTGAGCCTCAGGCCCGCGCAGTGCTGAACCGGGTAGACGCCGCCATGATCACTTCCTATTGCCCCGATGCCGTCGCCGCCGCCGAACTCATCCTGGCGTCCAAGGTGCCGGTTCGCGTTTATTACGATCTCGATACTCCCGTGACCCTCGAACGCCTGCGTGAGCAGGGCACCGTCGAGTATGTTCCGTCGTATGGACTGGAACCCTTCGACCTGGTTTTGAGCTACACCGGCGGACGCGCATTGCGCGAATTGCAGCAGCGCCTCGGAGCCAGGAAAGTAGCCCCTCTCTACGGCAGTGTGGATCCCGATACCCATCGGCCGGTTCAACCGAATGCGCGGTATGGTTCTGACCTCTCGTACTTAGGCACCTACGCTGCCGACCGGCAGCCAACCCTCAATCGCCTTTTCATCGAACCAGCGCGGCGTTTGCCAGAAAAACGGTTTCTGATCGGCGGTGCGCAATATCCGGACGACTTTCCCTGGACTGAGAACATCTGGTTTGTGAGCCATGTCCCTCCCGCGCAACACCCGGCTTTTTACTGCTCTTCAAAGCTCACGCTCAGCGTAACGCGCGCCGCGATGGCGGAAATGGGCTATTGCCCATCAGGACGCCTGTTTGAAGCCGCCGCCTGCGAGACGCCGCTGGTCAGCGACTGGTGGGACGGTCTTGACGAGTTTTTCGAACCCGGTCGCGAGATCCTGGTCGCATCCACGGCTTCCGAGGTTCTCTCGGCTCTGACTCAAGAGCCCGAACAGTTGCGCCGAGTGGGCACTGCCGCCCGCCAGCGTGTAATGGCCGAACACACCGCCGATCATCGCTGCCAGGAATTGATCCGCCTGTTGGAGGTGAACGCATGAACCGCCGCTGGGGAATCATCCCCGCTGCAGGGCTGGCTACGAGAATCCAACCGCTGGCATTTTCCAAGGAACTGCTGCCGGTGGGCACTCGTCACGAGGGCGCCACGGAGCATCCACGCGCCGTCTGCGAATATCTTCTGGAACGGATGCTTCTGGCGGGCGTCACGCACGTGTGCTTCGTGATATCACCCAGCAAGACCGACATCATGAGCTACTTCGGGGGACGGCTGGAGAATGCGGCCATCTGCTACGCCATCCAGCAAAACCCCGCCGGGCTGTGCGATGCCGTTTTCGGAGCGCTTCCATTTATCTCTCCACAAGACGAAGTGCTCGTCGGCTTGCCTGACACCATCTGGTTCCCGGTCGAGGGTTATACCTTCCTTCCGGACCGCCAATTCTCATTTCTACTGTTTCCAGTCGCGCAGCCGGAACTGTTTGACGCCGTCATCACCGACGACCGGAGTACTGTGCAGGAAATTCAAGTCAAGCAGAACGGGGCAAAATCGGAATGGGTGTGGGGCGCATTCAAGCTCTCCGGTGAGCGCCTGGCGACGTTACATGACTTGTGGCAGCGTCGCGGACGTTCGGATCAGTATTTCGGAACCCTGGTAAATGCGCACCTGGCCGAAGGGGGTATCGCCCTTGGAATCAAACGCGGCGATCAATACGTCGATGTTGGAACGGTACACGGCTACCGAGAGGCGGTACGGCTGCTGTCATCAGCCCAGCTTGCCTACCATGGGGTGGAGCGATAGTTCCAAGTCGCACACAAGTGGCTGGATGAAACTTGTCGAGAGTCGAGCATCCGATCGCTCCTTGCGGCCTCTGATTTTCGTAGCTCATCCTGACGACGAGACCCTCGGCGCCTCGGCCATCATGATGCGTTCGCCGACTGCCATGTTGGTCTACTTGACCGATGGCGCGCCTCGCGATCCTCGATTGCGCTCTCCTGATGCGAGCGGTTCCCGCGCGGACTACGCAAACCTTCGCTCCTCGGAGTTGATTTCTGCACTGCAAGTGGCCGGCGTGGGACGGCATCAAATTATCTTTCTCGGAAGCGTAGATCAGGAAGCGATCTTTGAGGTGGTGCCTCGGGCCCTGTACTTGGTCGAAGTGTTGCGGAGTGTTGGTCCCGATGTCGTCATCACCCATCCCTATGAAGGCGGCCATCCCGATCATGATGCGGCGGCGCTGGTTGCCAGACTTGCCATTGAGATCCTACACCGGGAAAACGCGACCGTGCCTGATCTGCTGGAAATGGCCTCTTATCACGCAAGGGAGGGAAGCCTGGTAACGGGCCAGTTCCTCGATGAGACTTCCAACCCCTCCTTGCTGATCGAATTACATCCGGACGAGTTGGATCGCAAACAACAAATGCTGCGCTCCTTTCGCTCGCAATGGCGAGTCCTTCAGAGCTTTGCCCTGGGCACTGAGATGCTGCGCCGGGCCCCGCTTTATGATTTCAGCCTTCCGCCCCACTCTGGCAAGCTCTGGTACGAGTGTTTGGGATGGGCCATGACCGGATCCCGCTGGCGCTCGCTCGCCTCCTCTGCCATGAATGAAATGGATCGGGTATGCGTCTGACCGTGCTCAACGTCAGCTATCCCCTGGCGCATGTGTCGCCAGCCACAGCTGGCGGGGCGGAGCAGGTGCTGCTGACCCTTGACCAGGCGTTGGTGCGTTCGGGTCACCGTTCGATTGTGATTGCGCCCGCAGGGTCCAGAACTCACGGATTACTGCTTCCCATCCCGCGATCGGCCAAAAACCTGGACGAGCAGGCGAAGCAGCGAGCCTGTTCCGAAAACGCGAAGGCGATTCAACTTGCCCTCGAGACCTTCCCCATCGATCTCGTTCATCTTCACGGGATCGATTTCATGGAGTACTTGCCGCCAGCGGAGGTTCCTACCATTGTCACACTGCACCTGCCGCCGAGCTGGTATCCCTCTGCCGCGTTCAACGGAGAGATGCCGAACCTTCATCGGGTATGTGTCTCGGAGTCGCAACGCAGGGCATGCCCACCGCGTGCGCACATTGCAGCGGTTATCCCGAATGGGGTTGCTGCGCACCCGGGGCCGCTGCCCAAGAAGGGGAATTACGTCGTCAGCCTTGGACGAATTTGCCCAGAGAAGGGCTTTCACCTGGCTCTGGAGGCTGCCAGCCATTGCGACCTGCCCCTCTTGCTGGCCGGAGAAGTATTCGAGTATCCGGAGCATGGCGCCTATTTCGAACAGTGGATCAAGCCGCGGTTGCGCGCGCCTCATAAATTTCTCGGTCCAGTTGGCGGAGAAAGAAAACGCCAGTTGCTGGCGGGTGCCCGATGTTTATTGATCTCAAGCAGCGCGCAGGAAACCAGTTCTCTGGTCGCCATGGAAGCTTTGGCCTGTGGTACTCCGGTGATCGCCTTTCCCAACGGTGCGCTGCCGGAGCTCGTTGAGCATGGCCGCACCGGGTTCCTGGTGAATTCTGTGGAACAGATGGCAAGGGCCATTCTGGATGCCGATCTGTTAGACCGCAATTACTGTATGCGAATTGCCCAGGAGCGCTTCGCCGAGCAGCGCATGGTAGCTGATTATTTCGGTCTCTATGCGCGAGCGACCTCGCACGCGGCACGCCAGATCGAACATGAGGTGCCCTGCTGATGCCTGCCCTGGGATTGCAGGCCCGGTTGTTCACCGATGTGAACCAGATCTCATCGCTGAGACATGAGTGGGACGATCTATTTCGACGCTGCCCCGGCGCCACTACCTTTCAGCGCCCGCAATGGATTTTGAGTTGGTTCCACGTATTCCGTCCCGCGAGACCATTCGTAGTTGCCGTCTGGCATGAATCTCTGCTCGTAGGCCTGGCGCCGCTCCTCATCTACAACAGAGACTCTCAATCTGTGCTGGCTTTTGCCGGTGGCGGCGTCTCGGACTATCTCGACGTGCTGATTGACCCTGCCCATGCCTCCGAAGTGTGGGATGCAATTCTCGAAGCCATCGGATCGCACCGGCGCTCCTGGGATCGAGTTGAGCTTACCGACTTGCCGCAGGCTTCGATCGCGTTGCAGAAGAACCGCACTTTCCATTTGGAGATCCACGATACTTGCCCGGTTCTGGAACTGCCGTCCTCTGTTGGCCTCATGGGATCTGTCATTCCAGCGCACAAGCTGAGGAACTATCGCAATGCCAGGCGTCGCCTGGGTGAGGCTGGACCTTTCCGAATTGAGATCGCAACCGCGGCGAACCTTGAGGAGTCCCTCTCGACTCTGTTTCGCCTGCATTCGGATCGTTGGAATCGCGCCGGCCACCGGGGTGTCTTATTGCAGGATGAGGTACGCCGCTTTCATCATGAGATTGCGCCGCAACTCGTCGCGGCGGGCATCTTACGCCTCTACCTGCTTCGGTTGAACGACACTACCCTCGCCACCCTTTACGCATTCTTCGAACATGACGTCGTGTACTGCTACCTCCAAGGCTTTGATCCCGAGTACAGCAAGCTCAGCCCGGGAACTTTCATCCTTGGCGCTGTGATCGAAGATGCGATTCGCCACCGGGCAGGGAAAATCGACTTTCTTCGCGGCCGCGAGTCGTACAAGTACTCGTGGGGCGCGCACGATCATCCCACGTATTGCCTCACACAACGGCCGGACAGCGCCTGAGTAGTAAGGTTACCGGAAAGCATCGCAAAACGATGAAAGGGCAGGGGAGTGTCGGAGCGATCTGGAACCGTCCGCCCCCAGGCTGCTGACCAGCCTTTTAAAGCGGTCCGGCAAGCCCGGGGACGGTTCCACCGCACCTAGTGCCGACTTAGATGGGGGTCCCGGGCAGCAGGTTGGGTGAGGGACTCAGGATTTCATCCTTGGGGCGCAAAACTGCCGGTTGTCCTTCGGGAGACACACTGGGATAGCGGCCTTAATGCAACGGGTCTTTCTCAGCCCGCATCCGACTTGCCCGAGAACGGGAGGCAAAATTCATGCCGGAAAAACGGACCATTGAGCGGGCCCGCCAGGACGCCCGGGAAGGCAAAGCGCCGACCACGCAGGCGGGTGAATTTGTGCGCGAAGAAATTGAGCATGTGCGCGACGGGAAGCACGGGGTGCGCAATCCCAAGCAGGCGATCGCGATCGGCCTCTCCAAGGCCCGAAAAGCGGGAGTGAAGCTGCCGCCGGCGCCGCGCGGGTCCGCTTCGGCCCGCAAGAGCAGGAGCACCGGACGCAAGCGCTCCGGCGCGACTTCCCGCAAGCGGTCGCAAGCCACTACCCGCGCTTTGAAGCGGGAAGGGCGGTCCGGCGCCTCGCATGCTGCGCTTTCACGACACGCGAAATCTGCGGCCCGAACCCGTCGGTCCCGCAGCGGAAAGAAGGCAGGCCAGTCGCGCAAAGCAGCCTAGAAACTGCCATGAAGGCCAGGCTGCACATCGGCACTTCGGGCTGGCACTACAAGCATTGGTTGGGCAACTTCTACCCCCCGAAATTGCCACCGGCCAAAATGTTCGAATGGTATGCCCGGCATTTTCGCACCGTTGAACTGAATAACAGCTTCTATCGTCTTCCGACCGAAGATGCGTTCCTGCACTGGCGCAGCCAGGCTCCGCCGGGCTTCACCTTCGCTGTGAAAGCCAGCCGTTTTATTACCCACATGAAGAAGCTTAAGGATCCGCACAGCTCGGTGGAGAAGTTCTTCCAACGGGCCCTACTGCTAAACGAAAAGCTCGGCCCCGTCCTGTTCCAGTTGCCGCCGGGCTGGCCGGTGAATCTAGACCGCCTCGAAGAATTTCTTGCCGTCCTTCCGTCCGGCCTGCGTTACGTCTTCGAATTTCGCGACGAAAGTTGGCACAGCGAATCCGTATACCGGATTTTGCGCCGCCACAATGCTGCTCTTTGTGTCCATGATTGGCGTGCCGCGCAGGGTCCAGCTGTCATCACGGCAGACTTTACCTACGTTCGTATGCATGGGCCGAGCGGGGCCTACCACGGCAGCTACAGCAACTTCCAGCTGGAGAACTGGGCGAGCCGGATTGAGGGATGGGGAACCAGCTTGGCGGCGATCTACCTCTACTTCAACAATGACCAAGGGGGATTCGCAGTGAGGAACGCACAGACGCTGCAGGGGTTTGTCGGCTTACGCGCAGCCGCCTGAGTTCTTGCCTGGTGCCCATTCATACCCGCTTTTCTGCACCATTTTCGATGATATCCGTACGGCAACAGAAGTTGGCAATTACAGGTTCGGCCTGATCCCCAAGGCGGCTACACCGGGTTAATGTGTGCCCTAGCGACTGACAACGCGAGTTCAAAGGAGGTTTCTAACATGCTTTATTGGGCTTTGGTCTTCCTGATCGTGGCCATCGTCGCCGGTGTGCTGGGCTTTGCTGGAATTGCCACTGCCGCCGCCGGAATCGCCAAGCTTCTGTTCTATGTTTTCCTCGTGATTTTCCTGATCACCTTGATCATGGGTCTGGGCCGACGTGGCAGGACTGGAGTTTAGCCTCTGCGGCCAGCTGTGAGAACGTTGTGGTTCGCCTCCCGACCCGGGCCGGGGGTTCCCGACAAGGGACCTTCTCCCCGGGTTTCGCTTATGCTTTTCCTGCTTCGGCTATATCAACAGAAGTGCTCGCCGGGTTTCTCTTCGCGTCAGTTCCAGCGTTACTCCGTATACGAGATGCGCGCCCAGCGCAGAGGAGTGCTGCGACAGCGAATTTTCGGCCGGGGACTGTGAAAGTCCGAGGGCGGGAACCGCCAACTCGTCGGCGCCCAGAAATAACGCGGCACCAAATAGGGCGCCATCGGCCACACGGTGGCGCCGCTTGTGTTCCGCCAAAGCTCCATAAATTGCTCCCATAGCCGCCCCAAAGCCATAGTGGACCATCGGCCCAGCAATCTTCTTCTGCTCTTTACCGAGTTTGACGCCCGCCAGCGAATCAAGCAGCCATGCGGCGGTTTTCATGGTTGCGTCCTCACTCTCTTCCGGCTGCTGCAGCCCCGAAGTTCCTGAACAGTTTGCTTGGGCCTTCCTCAGTGCGGCCTGGAATTGATTCATGGCCCAACTTCCTGCCAAGCCGCCCAGCAGGCCCGCAATCGCTCCTCGTACCCAGTCCGGCCGGCGCCGCAGCCGTGGAAACCTCATACGCGCTCCTCTTTTGAAAAGTTAGCCCTGCGATTTCTGCACGCCAGGGCAGCAAAAAGGCCCGGGAATGGACCCGGGCCTTGGTTAGAAGGTGAGGTAACTTACTGCTTGGGCTGGTCCGATCCGCCCATGCTGCTGCTCTTGCTCTTCTTGCCCATTGAGCAGCTCTCGGAAACCATGTCCACGCTGGTTACGTTGAAGGTCTTGCCGCTGGAGCCCTTGCTCATACCGGACCCGCTGCTGGACTCGGACATCGCCCCGCCATTCTCCCAGCTGCCGTGAACTGTCACTTCGTGGCCGGCATGTGCAGAGACGTCCGCGCCAGCCAGGGTAACGGTCTTTCCGCCCTTCTCTTCAAGCATGTAATTGCCGCCTTCGGAACGAATGCACCCCTTCAGCTTCTTTTCGCCTTTCGTGGCGCCTTTTTCAGAACCCATGGAAGACGATCCCTGGCTCTGTCCCATGCTGGATCCCGATGTCGATCCTTGGCCCATGCTCGAGTCGTGACCCGTCTGCCCCGACTGCCCGGACATCGCTGGAGACGACCCCTGGGTCCCTTGGGAGTTGTCGGTCGAAGGAGTGGTTTGCGCCATGGACGCAACCGCAAACAGCAATGCAGTACCTAACGCCAAAGACAAATGTTTCATTTCGCTCTCCTGATACGGTCAGAATCGAACCGCTCTCTGTTTGACTTCGGGACGGTCTTACGCGACAGTCCTCTGTGTCTGCTCAGACGCATGTGGCAAGGACGTAGGTTGCAGGTGGGAAACCGGATTCTTGCTCAAAACCGATTGGATCGTGCCAAGCAGCTGCTCCCGGGACGCCGCCTTATCGCAATATGCATTGACCACGCCCAGGATTTTGGCCGGGATTGTAGTCAAGCCGGAAAAAAGCACAACCGGCAAGTCGGGACGAATTCGCTTCAGCGCGGAAGCCACTTCGTAGCCGTTCATGCCCGGCATCTCGTAGTCAACTACAACCGCGTCTACCACGTGTTTCGCGACCAGTTCCAGGCCGAGTTTTCCGGACGAGGCCGTTAACACCCGGTGCCCAAGCATTTCGAACATCAACTTGTAGAGCGCTAAGCCGGGTTCGTAGTCATCGATCCAAACCAGGGTTTTCTGCCCGGGAACATAGGGGGTGTCGTGATGAAGCAGTTTGCGCTCGGTCCGACGACTCTGTCCGGTGAACGACGATGATACCCACGCTCGGCGTTTCGAGACTTTTGGCACGATTTCAAAGTACTGGCGTCGCCTGAATTTCACAATGCGGACGAACCTGTAGGCAAATACATAAAAGCATGTAAGCAATTTCAGCGGAAGGCCCTATCAGGTACTTAGGTTATCCACTCATTTTGTTGATGGTGAGAAGAGTCCCTCATCCAGACGGGGCATGAACTTGGCCCAACAAAAAAGGCGCCTTTTGCAAGAGCGCCTTCATTCATTAATCTTCCTTTGCGGCTACGAGGCCTTTTTGATCGGTCTAGCTTTTTGCTGGTCTTCCGACTCCGACTTGGTGTCTTCTGCTTCGCCCAGATCCTCCAGAAGCGTTTTCATGTCGTCCGCGTGCTCTTCCTCTTTTGCCAGGATCTCTTCCATCATGCGCCGACTCGTGGGATCGTTTTCTCCCAGGTAGCGGATAATTTCGCCGTAGGATTCGATCGCGATCCGTTCCGCTACCAGGTCTTCTCGGATCATGTCCACGATAGTCGACCCTTCTACGTATTCTGAGTGGCTTCTGTCCACCAGCCCTTGCGGATTGAGGTCCGGTGCGCCATCCAGTTGGCTGATCCGTTCCGCGATCTGGTCCGCGTGCTTCTGTTCCTCCTCCGCGTGTTCGAGGAACTCGCTTTTCACCGCTTCGGAGTGGATGCCAGACGCCATGTAGTAGTGGCGTTTGTAACGAAGCACACACACCAATTCCGTGGCTAAGGCATCGTTGAGGATCTTGATTACCGTCTCGCGATTGCCTTTGTAATTGTCAGTGACGGCGCCGTTCTTAATGTGCTGGCGAGCACGTTGCCGAATGGCTGTAATGTCGGAGACAAAATCCCCATGCGTTCCTTTTGCGCCCACTTATCTGTCCTCCTGGCGTCGGCCTTCGTTTCGATTGCGGGTTGCTTAAACCCGGCCCATCAGGGCGAGCACGATGACAATCAGCAGAACCAGGCCCAACCCGCCACTGGGATAGTATCCCCAGCCCGAACTGTAGGGCCATGTCGGCAGCGCGCCAAGCAGCAGCAAAACGAGGATAATGATCAAAATCGTTCCCACGATATTTCCTCCGATGTCGAGATTGCGAAACGCAGGCTTGACGGTAAAGGCCTCAGCTCTGCGTCGGGGCACACTCACAAATCGGCCCCACCGCTTAGAAACTAAGGCACCCCGACCCACCTTCCCATCCGGCAGAGTCTGTAACCGATGCCGAATCATTCTGTATCGTGAGATTCTCCTTGCACTTAAAGCCATGCCCAACGGAACTCCCGGGTTGTCCTTTCGTACACTGTCCGTCCAGTCGGTTACTGTCCACCTGCGGTGCAGTACCTTGTGTCGTTCGTGACCTCGTCGGCGGCGACCAAGAAGGCTAGTCTCTGGAAAGCGTTACCGCGAATGCATCCTCAGCTTTCCGGAGGCAGTTTTGAACAAATGCTTGGTGGCCCTCCTCATCGTTCTTTATTCACTCACAGTCCTGGGCTGTGGAACGTCCTCGTCTCCGGCCTCTTCTGCGGGTAACTCCGCACCTGTCTCCCAAACCCCCGGTCCTGGTGGCGGGTTGGGCTCAGGCAGTGGCGCGGGAGGTTCCGGCGGAGGTTCCGGGGCGGGTTCAGGACCGGGCGGCGGCCTGAATGGCGGTTCGGGGGGCAATGGCTCGGGTGGAAGCTGCGGCCCGGCTACCGCAGACTTTTATGTGGCGACCAACGGCAACGATAGCTGGAGCGGCACGCTCGACACCCCGGCCAGCGACAACAGTGATGGGCCCTTCGCAACCTTGGATCGCGCCCGTAAAGCGGTTCAGGGAATGCCGGGGGGCAAGCACTCCGTTATGGTGCGCGGCGGATATTACTTTCTGAGCGCTCCGCTCGTATTTTCCTCAAGCGATTCCGGCAGCGCTTCCACTCCTATTGTGTACGAAGCCTATCCCTGTGAAACTCCCGTCATTAGCGGAGGCGCGAAAATCACAGGTTGGACCAAGGGTTCTGGGGCCGCATGGACAGCCAAACTCCCGTCCGCGAGCTACCAGAATTTTGAAGGTCTGTTTTACAACGGTCAGCGGCGTTACCGTCCCAGAACCACCCTGAATAGCTATCTGCTCAACGTCGGGCCGGTTTACACCTCGTCCTCGAGTGACAATTGCAGCGTTTCGGTGAACGGGCAGTATGAGTGCTTCGACCGCTTCTACTTCAGCAATAATGACATTGCTTCGAACTACCACAGCATGGCGCTGGGCGACGTTGAGGTTCTTAATTTCGAAAAGTGGACGATGAGCCGGCTGCGGCTACAGTCCGTGGATACGGTCAATCACATCGCGTATCTCACTGGCCCGACCATCGAAGACGCGACCAACAACGGGTTCATGAGCGGTCATCGTTACCTGGTCGAAAACGTGAAGGAAGCGCTCAATCAGCCCGGGCAATGGTATCTCGACCGCTGCGCGAATCCCCCAGTCTGCGACAGCAGCGCTGGAACCTGGACCCTCACCTACCTGGCGCAGCCGGGTGAAGATCCGCCGAGTGATGAAATCATCGTTCCGCAGCAGTCTCAACTCCTGGTCGCCACCGAACTGCAATACGTTACGTTCCGTGGCCTGACTTTCTCTCACGATAATTGGCTACCGCCCGCCGCCGGGTTGGGCGACTCTCAGGGAAGCCCGCTTGTAACCGCCGCCCTGAGCTTCACCAATTCGAGCAATGTCACCTTCGACGGTGTGACCGTTTCCCATACCGCCGGATGGGGGATCGAATTCGTTGGCAATGACAAAGGAGTTTCCGCGAACGATCAACTCCTGAATTCAGCTCTGTATGACTTGGGCGGGGGCGGCCTGCGTATCGGCAAGCATGCGAATTCGAACCAGACGGACGACAATGTTCCTCAGTACAACCTGATCCGGAACAACGTGATTGCCTCCGGTGGACGCGTGATGCCAACCGGGATCGGCACCGGCGTCTGGATCGGCAATTCTCACCACAACACCATCGTTCACAATGAAATTTACGATTTCTACAATGGAGCTATTCGCATCGGCTTCAATTTGAACATCGCCAGCGGTGTCGGAAACGCGCATGACAATCTGGTTTCCTACAACCTGCTCTACAACCTCGGGCAGGGCGTCACCAGCGATATGGGGGCCATTTACTTCGCCACCTCGGCCACGACCGGCAATCAAGCGCTCAACAACGTAATCCACGACGTTACCCACAACTGGCAAAACCCCGACGGCTACGGAGCCCATGGGATTTACTTCGATCAGGGCTCTTCCAATGTTGTGGCTCGCAACAACCTGGTGTATCGCATTAACGGCGCGGCCTTCTTCCAGAATTTCTCGGATTCAATCAGCGACACTTACCCGCAGAACAACGTCGTGGACAACAACATTTTCGCCTTCGGAAACAAAACGATTCAGCGCGGTGGCGATAACCCCGCTTCCTTCTCGTTTACTCACAACGTTGTCTACTACGATATTGCCCAGGTGCAGGGTGGAAAGTGGTCCTGCTTCGACGTCGGCAAGTCCGGAGTGTCGGTACCCTGCTCAACCCGCTTCGTTCTCGACTACAACACCTATTGGGATCTGAGGGGTGGTTCCAAGTTCATTACCACTACCCCGCCCAGCTACAGTGTGGACCATTACAATCTGTCCGAATGGCAGGTTCTCGGCGAGGATCTGCACTCGGTCCTTCAAGATCCACTCTTCGTAAATCCCTCTTACCCGAATGATGATTTCACTCTGCAGTCTGGTTCTCCCGCCATCGGGCTTGGATTCGTTCCCTTTGATCCCAAGCTGGCGGGACGGACCTCCGCAGACATAAGCGTTCCGGATGTGCCGGCGGCGTTTCCCCTTCAGACTATGGACCCGTCGGCATACTGATTTGCCAGGCAGGTGCAATCGGAGGTGCCTCAAGCCTTGCTTGCAGGCACCTTACCGTTATATTCTCCGCCGATGAACGGAAAGTCGCGGTTTCTCCCCCTCCTGGGTATTCTTGCGTCTGTCACACTGCTGGCAATTTTCCTCATCGCATCCTCCTCTGAGGCACCCATTGCGTCGGCCGCCGCGAATCGTCGGGCGGACTTCTATGTCTCGCCGGACGGCCGCGACACCTGGAGCGGCACCTTGGAATCTCCCAACCCTGCTAAGAGCGATGGTCCATTCGCCTCGCTGGACCGTGCTCGCAAGGCGGTGCGGGAGATGAAGAAAGGTTCGCGTAGTTCGCCCATCGTGGTGGCTCTGCGAGGAGGAAGCTACTTTATTTCGCAGCCGCTTACCTTCGACCGCGGCGATTCTGGTACCGCCAACGCTCCTGTCATTTATGAAGCATTCGCAAACGAAAAGCCGGTTATCAGCGGCGGACGCCTGCTGACTGGATGGACAAACAAGTCCGGCAACATATGGACAGTGAACCTCAACTCGAGAGACTTCAGCAATTTTGAAGCCCTCTTTGTCAACGATGAGCGTCGTTATCGCCCCCGCACAACCAACGACAGCTACCTTTACATTGATCGCGCTGTAATTACCCCAGAGCGATCCCAGTTCTGTAACCAACCGCCCAACCAGGAGCTCAGTTCCCCCCCAGCAGGCCGCCGGCCGGGTGCTGGTGGTCAGGGCGGGCGCGGCCCTGGCGGTGGCGGAGGTTATCCGGGCGGCGGAGGCGGATTCCCAGGACGGCGGTTTCCGGGCGGTCCTGGAGGACGCCGCGGGCCTGGGGGTGGACGCGGACCCGGTGGAGGGCAGGGCGGCGAAGCAGGCTTCATCTGCTTCGACAAGTTCCATTACAAGAATGACGACATCCAGCCCCACTACCATGCCATGGAACTCGGTGACGTCGAGATCCTCGACTTTGAAAAGTGGACCATGAGCCGGCTTCGGCTGAAAGAAGTGGACACCAGTCAGCACATCGCGTATTTAACCGGGCCCACGTTTCCGGCTTCCCAGATTTCAGGTTTCTTCCCCAACCATCGTTATCTCATCGAAAATGTTAAAGAGGCGTTGAACAAGCCCGGGCAGTGGTATCTGGACCGTTGTCCCAACACCGATTGCAGCAGCGATCAGGGCACATGGGTCCTGACCTATCTGGCGAAACGAGGAGAAGATCCCAATCGCGTGCCAGTCATCGTGCCTCAAGCTTCGCAGTTGATCGTCGCTGAGGAACTGCAATATGTGACCTTCCGCGGCTTGACTTTCTCCCACGACAATTGGTTTCCGGGACCCGAAGGCCTGGGCGATTTTCAGGGCGGTCCAAAGGTTCCTGGCGCCTTGAGTTTCCGGCGCTCCAGTCACATCGTCTTCGATGGCGATGTTGTTGATCACATTCAAGCCTGGGGTATCGATTTCTTTGGCGCCAGCACCGACAACCAGATTGTGAACAGCGCGATCTACGACATCGGTTATGGCGCAATCCGCATTGGCCGCCAGACCAAGGTCGAAGAGGACAACGATGACAATGTCCCTGCCGCAAACCTCGTGGACAACAACGTGATCGAGGGAGGCGGGCGCATCATTCCCTCCGGCATCGGCACCGGCGTTTGGATTGGAAACTCCCACAACAATAAGGTCACGCATAACGAAATCTACGATTTTTATAACGGCGCCATTCGCATCGGGTTCAAACTCAACATTCGAAATGGCAGAGGCAATGCTCATGACAATCTCGCCGCCTACAACCTTGTCTACAACCTGGGACAGGGTGTTACCAGCGACATGGGCGGGATCTACACCTCGAACTCAGACACCAAGGGTAATCAGATTCTGAATAATGTGATCCATGACGTGGTGCACGATCCCGGTCCCGGCGGCTACGGCGGCGGCGGCCTGTACTTCGACCAGGGTTCAAGCAACATCGTGGCCAAGAATAACCTCGTCTACCGCGTTTCCGGTGCGGGTCTGTTCGTGAACTTCGCCGACATCTTCGACGGCGACACCCCGCAGAATAACGTCGTCAGCAACAACATTTTCGCGTTTAGCAAAAAGCGCCTCCTGCAGCGTGGAGGCGAGAGCCGCAACACCTTCTCCTTTACTCACAACATCGTCTATTACGACCAGGGTCAAATTCAGGCCGAGCCCGGAAAGTGGTCTTGCACGAACGACTGCACGGACTATTTTTTCCTGGACTACAACATGTATTGGCACACCAAGGGTGAGAAGCCGGAGTTCATCACCACCGGCAGGGAGAACCCCCGACGCGATATCACTCGTCACGATTTCAAAGCCTGGCAGCAGATGGGAGAAGATCAGCACTCGATCATTGCCGATCCGATGTTCGCCAACCCGCATCCTCCGGTCGACGACTTCACCGTCCGAAACACTGCGGCTGCCAAGCAGATTGGTTTTGTGGCCTTCGATCCCAAAGAGGCTGGGCGCTCACATCCGGTGCTGAAAGCCCCTCCCGTGCCCCCGGCATTTCCGCTGCAGTTGCTCGATCCCAACGACTTTTAGTAAGCCGGGCAATAAAAAAGCCGGTCCAGTAGGACCGGCTCAGAAAATAACCCCGACTGTTTAGTTCGTGATGCGGATAAATGGCATCACCGACGGCACGCCAGACGAATTGACGATCACCAGCATGTAATATCCAGGCGGGGCGTAGTTCTTGTTGGGAGGAGCAGTGGCATTGATTACGCCGCTGCCAACCGTGAACGAGAGATCTACGTAGCGCTGGTCGAAATTGTTCGCATGCGTGACTGCGCCCGGACGGATCAGCGCGACCCGCGTGATGTTGGCCGCGTCGGGCGTGTTGATCGTGATCGCCGAACCGTAGCTCGCGGTCGCCGGAGCCGAAGTGATCGCCGGCCGCGGGCCGTTGAACAGATACGGCGGGCTGTAAATCTCAACCGTCTTCGAGTTGTCCGGCCTGGCAAAATCGTCGGAACCCGCCGACAGTACCCGGCCATCGGGCAGCAAAAGCGCTGTCGAGTGATAGCCACGCCGCGCGACCTGCGACGCCATCACGGACCACGTTCCGGTCGCCGGATTGTAAAGCTCTGCGGCTTCAACCGGGCTGCTGTACTTCATGACCTGGTTGCCGCCCACCATCAAGACCGTTCCATCTGCCAGCAGAACCAGGTTCGCGTTGTAGCGCGGGTTGGTCATGGATCCGGTGTAGGCCCACGCTGGGGTCGGCTGGGTCAGATCGAGGATCTCCGCCGTGTTGGTGGCGGGACCGGTACTGGTATCGTGTCCACCCGCCGTCAGGATTTTGGTTAAGCCCGGCAGCAGAACCACGCCACCATAGATCCGGTTTCCGTAGTTCATATTTCCGAGCGTGGTCCAGATGTTGGTTGCCGGATCGAACTTGCGGGTGATCGATCCCGTCCCGGACATGATCAGCGTGCCATCGGTCAGAACATTCACCCTTGGGTAGGTTTGCGACGTTGGCGCCATGTTCGCAGACTTGGGCAGGGTCTTCCAGATTCCGGTGGACGGTTTCCATTGTTCGATCGGCTGTACGATGGCGGTTCCAGAGGCGTTGGTTCCCGACAGAGCCCACAGCGTTCCGTCAGGCATTTCGACAGCGGTTGGGTACCAACGCGCGTTTGCCATCGGGTTGGCCGCTGTCCAGGTCTGGGTGGTTGGATTAAAGATTTCCGCGGAGGTAATGCCGAGATCGGGCGCGGGTGGAATGCCGTTCAATCCGCCAATCACAAACACGTTGCCATCCGGACCAATGGTCAGTCCGGCGCAGAAAAAATCGCTCGACGACGGAATGTTCACACTTTGAGTGGTGTTGGTGGCCGGGTCAAACACAACGGCCGGATTCGGCGCGCCTACCGTGGAGGGGTAGTACCACATCAGCACCTTGCCGGTATTGAGCAACGCAGCGTGAATCGCCACGACCCCGACATTGATGGGGGCCGTCCAGACCCCGACCGCTGAGGCGGGTCCGGTAGCGGCTCCCGCCGTCTTTGTGGATTGGGTTGCCGCTTTCTGGGCAGAGAACACCGGTGCGCTCAACAACAACACACCCGCGGTCAACGCCAATGCAAACGAGGCAAAACGATTCGCCTTCTTCCCGCAAACGGCGCCCCTGTTGGCAATCCAGGTAGATCGAATCTTCATGCTACCTCCTGATCCATCAACTTGTTCTCTCATAATTTTGTTCGCCGATAAGGGCTAAAACGCCCAGGCTTCAGACACGCATCCCCAGTAAGCCCTCCCTCAACAGGTGGAGGACGATGAATTGAAGTTGATACTGCGCCTAGGGTGGAAGGGATAGGCGAAGTCATATTTGCACTTCGCAGGCCAAAGAATTCTATCAACTAACCTGCTGAATGCTAGAAGTTTCTCGTTAAAGACCTTAGATTCTTCGGCCCTCTACTGCAAGGATTTGCACTTTTCGTGACATCTCAATGCGAATCCGCTCCGGACTGAGAAGAAAGACTCTCCCCTGCGCTCCAGGAGAAGCCCGCAAACTCTGTTAGAATCCAGCCTGCCGGGAACCCCCGTCCTTTCGCTCGGAATCAAATCCACTTCAAGGTGAAACAGTGTCGATCCTAGTCGTCGGAGGTGCTGGATACATCGGCAGCCACGCCGCACACTCTTTGCGCCGCCAGGGACATGAGGTCATCATCTATGACAACCTGTCTACCGGTTTTCGAGAACTGGCGGATGGCTTTGAACTGGTCGTCGGAGACATTGCAGACTCTGCAAAGCTCGCCGGCGTCTTACGGCGCGTGAATGCGGTCATGCATTTTGCGGCGCACGCTTACGTCGGGGAATCGGTTACCGACCCTCGCAAATATTTTCAAAATAATGTCCAGTCCGCGATGGTTCTGCTGAATGCCGTTCTGGACTCGCCGGTCCGCAAATTTGTCTTCTCCTCGACCTGTGCGGTATACGGCACTCCCGACAAGATTCCGATTACCGAAGAGACGCCGCGGCTTCCAGTCAATCCCTATGGCGCTTCAAAGATGGGCTTCGAGTATGCCCTGGAAGCCTATGATCGCGCTTACGGCATCCGGTTCGTCAGCTTTCGTTATTTCAATGCAGCCGGCGCCGACGAAAATGGGCGAGTGGGAGAACTCCACTCTCCTGAAACCCATCTCATCCCATGTGCCTTTGAGGCCATCCATCGCAGGCGCCCGGCTCTCGAAATCTTCGGCGACGACTATCCCACCCCGGACGGCACCTGCATTCGTGACTACATCCACGTTACGGATCTGGCCGATGCCCATGTGCTCGGCCTGGAACACCTCGATCGCGGAGGAGAGTCCGTAAAGCTGAACCTCGGAACCGGCAAGGGGGCTTCCGTGCGCGAAGTCATTTCCATGATCGAGAAGGTCACGGGAGAAGAAGTGCCCAAGCGCATTGCTCCCCGCCGCCCCGGTGATCCGCCGCAACTGGTTGCCGATCCCAGCCGCGCTCAGAAATTGCTCAATTGGAAAGCCCAGCGGTCGCTGGAACAAATCGTCTCCACCGCGTGGGCCTGGGAGCAGAGCCGACAAGAAATGCCGCGCTCACGGTAATCCTGGGCGAACAACCCCCATTGCGAAAAAGCTAGCCCTCAAGAAGCAGGCCAGGAGATCGTTCGGATCTCCCGGCCTTTTGTGTTTACTGGCCTACACCGGTGACCGGGACAGTCTCCGGTGAGCCATTTCCGTTGTCGTTGATCGTGACTAACGCACTGCGAGTGCCGGTTGCAGTTGGCTTAAACACTACATCGAAGGTGCAACTCGCGCCCCCCGCCAGACTGGCGGGACATATGTTGGACTGCACCATGAAGTCCCCTGGGTTCGTCCCCGTCAGCGTGAATGGCAGGACAATTGTCATCGCCTGCGTTCCTGTATTCATCAACGTAACGGTCTGTGGACTGCTGGTGCCTCCGACCGTTGTATTGCCGAATGCAAGACTGGGCGGCGTCAACTTGCCGAAGGTGCCCGTCCCAGAGACTGAAACTGTTTGGGGACTGTTCGGTGCATTGTCTGTCAGCGTGATGGTTCCCGTCAGGAGCCCGCTAGTTTTGGGAGTGAACTGGACGTTGAACAGGCAACTTGCTCCAGGCGCCAAAGGCGAAACGCAAGCGCCCTTGGAGGTCTTAAAGTTCGCACTCGAAGAAGTAGGTCCAGTAAACGTCAGGTTCATATTCCCGTAGTTCGTTAACGTGACTTTCTGAATGACGCTGGCGCTGCCCACGAGCGTCACCGGGAAGGTAAGACTGCTGACATTGAGCCTCGCTCCGGCCCCGTTTCCTTGGCCGGTCAACGCGACGTTCTGAGTCATGCTGGGAGCGTTGTCGGTAAAGGTTAGGGCTCCAATCCGATCTCCCACGTCCGTGGCGGTGAGCGTTACCTGGGTTGTGCAGCTTGCCCCAATCGCCAGCGCCGAGCCGCAGGTGGTCACTTGCGAGTAGTCGCTCATGTTGATCCCGGTCAATCCAACTGTGAGATTGCCCAATAACGCGGAACCCGAGTTGGTCAACGTGACCGTTTGAGCGGAACTAGGCACTCCCAGGTTCAAGGCCCCGAAATTGATGCTTCCCGGAACCAGCACCGGCACCGGATTGTTCAGGAAAATGCTTGCTGTGTTCGCGATCTGGTTTGCGGCAGCGATATCTGGAGCTGTGTCTCCGTTGAAATCAGCCACTGCAATCGCCTCGCTTGGACCTTGTGAAAGCGCCGTGGTTAGGTGATCCACGTGGAACTGGAAGGTTCCGTTGCCATTGCCGAGCAGCGTCGAAATGCGATTGGCGGATGCCGAACTGGCCCCAATGGCAAGATCGTTCTTGAGATCGTTGTCCAGATCGGCGACTACGACCGAGAAGGGTCCTTTCGCCGTGGGATAGTCAACATGGCTCTGGAAAGTTCCATTACCGTTGCCAATCAGAATCGAAACCGTATTGCTGAGACTATTGGTGACTGCCAAATCCGGCTTTCCGTCACCGTCAAAGTCGCCAAAGGCGATCGAGCTTGGACCAGATCCCGCCGAATACTGCACTGGCAGGCTGAACGTTCCGTCTCCGTTGCCCAGCAGCACGGCAACGCTGCCCGATCCGTTATTGGCGGTCGCGATGTCGATTTTGCCGTTTCCGAAGTCGGTTGTCGTGACCCACAACGGGTTACTCACCGGCCCCGTGGTGTAGGTTTTCTGGGCCTGGAAGGTCCCGTCTCCGTTGCCGAGCAGGACGGAAACGTTCAGATCGTTCTGGTTTGCAACCACCAGGTCTTTCTTGCCGTCCACGTTGAAGTCGCCGGTTGCCACGGAAACTGGACGCTTTCCGACCGAGAAAGTTCTTGCCGCCTGGAAGCTGCCGTCTCCATTTCCCAGGAACACCGAGATGGTGTTGTCGGTGGCGTTGGTTGCGACCAGGTCCATGTTGCCGTCGTTGTTCAGATCAACCGACAGCACGGACGAGGGCTTGTTCCCGGTCACCGGTTTGCCGGACTGCGCTGTAAAAGTCCCATCCCCGTTGCCGAGCAAGATGAGCAAATTGTTGTCGGAGCGGTCGGCGATCGCCAGGTCGAACTTGTTGTCGTTGTTGAAATCTCCCGCCGTTATGCCGTTCGGCATGTTCCCGGTTGCGATCGTCGTCATGTCCTGCAATCCGAGCGTACCTACGCTGGGAAGGATTGAAACGCTGTTGTCTACATTGTTTGCAATCAAAAGATCAGTGAGGCCGTCTCCGGTCACGTCCGCGGCTGCGAGTGCAACCGGATCGGAACCGCTGGGAACATCAATGTGAAACTGGAAAGTTCCATCTCCCCGGCCCAACTCAACCGAAACTACGTCACTGGTTGTGGCCGCCGCGGCGACATCGATGAAGCCGTCGTGATTGAAATCTCCAACCGCGACTGCACTGACTTTATCGGTCGTCGCCAGGTCAACATGCGTAAGGAACCCGCCCGTGAAGAACGAGTTGTTGATCATGATAGAGACGTTGGCGATGCCGCTGTTCCCGGTGACTACGTCCGGTTTCAGGTCCTGGTTGAAGTCCGCGACTGCCAGGGAAACCGGATTCGCCGCGGTAGCGAAGGTTACCTGGGTGTGGAAGCCGTTGGCCGCGCCGCGCAGCAATCCGATGTTGCTGTCTCCGGTGTTCGCCACCACCGCATCCGGGATCAGGTCGCCATTGAAATCCGCGATTACCACTCCGTGCGGATTTGTGCCCACCGGAATGGTTCGATTTGTTTTTAGCGTACCGTCGCCATTTCCGATCACGAACGACATGGTGTTGTCCTGCCCGTTCGTTGCCAGCACGTCCAGCTTCCCGTCTCGGTTCACGTCGCCGAGCGCGAGCGCGTTGGGAGAATTGCCGATGTTGCGATCCACATGCGTCTGCAAAGTGCCGTCGCCATTGCCGAGCAGCACCGAGATGCTTCCCACCGAACTGCAGGGAGTAGTAGGACAGTTGTTATTGATCACCACCACATCGGTTTTGCCGTCGTTATTCATGTCGCCGGTGGCAATTGCGATCGGGTTGGTGCCGACCTGGTAGTCAACATGGGGCTGATAGCTGCCATCAACGTTGGCCACCAGTACGGAAATCGTGTTGTCGTTGAAGTTCGCGACTACCACGTCGGGATGGCCGTCATTGTTCAGGTCCCCGGTTGCGACTCCTTGCGGATTGTTCCCGGTTCCCACAAACCCTGCATTGAACGTGAAAGTGTGGGCCCACAGTCCGGAGCTCGCGAGCGCGAGAAAGGCGCAGAGAGAAAACACACTCAGAACTGCGCGAAGTGTATAGCTTTTGGTGATTCTCATTTTTACTCTCCTGCTAAAAAATGTCGACACTCACTACCAAACCGCTGGGAGCGGGATCGTAAATGCCACGCGCAGGCGGCCGGTCGCGGCCCAAGCATTTTTTCCTCAGGCTGTCCCGGGCGCCCGCAAAAATTACGAGCAAAGAGGGAAGTCGACTGCAAACTACCGGTCCCCACCGGGCGCGTTTCAAGATGCCCGGTTTGCTGCCAGAACGTAACTGGTGGCCGCCTTCGAGAGCACGAAATTGTCAATGACCAGCGCATCAATGCCGGAACAGAAGTAGCTGCGCACGGCGTCGCGTGGTTTCACAACTAAGGGCTCTCCAAACAAATTGAACGAAGTGTTGACCAGGATCGGCGCCGGCGCTTTCTCTCCAAAACGCTTCAGCAGGCGCCAGTACTGCGGGTTCGCTTCCTTGCTCACCACGTGCAAACGGACCAGGTTGCCGGGAAGCAGGAAGCCTTCAGGCAGAACCTTCACGTCGGGCTTGGCCCATCCCAGGGAATTCATCCCGCGGCACAGGTCGGAAGCCTCGAAGTAGCGGGCGCAATCCTCCTCCGGCACCGATACTGCAAACGGCCGGAACCACTCACGGTGCTTGATGTAATCGTTAAGATTTTCGTGGACGTATTCCGCCCAGGGGGAGGCGAGCAAGCTGCGGTGACCCAGGGCACGCGGTCCGAACTCGCTTCCGCCCTGGAACCAGCCGACGATCTTCCCCGACTCCAGAAAGCTAAGCGCGGTATCCAGCTTCCGATCTTCGGTGATTTGCAGCGCGTAACGCGCCTTGCAATTGTCCAGCACGTCCTTGATGTCGGTCCGGCTGCAGGTCGGCCCGGAATAAAGTTCGAACATGGCATTTCCGCGCGGCTTATTCAGAGTCTGATGCCAGGCGAGCAGGCCGGCCCCGATTGCGTTTCCCGAGTTGCCCGGCGCGGGAGGCACATAAACTTCCCCCATTCCTAAACGCCGCTCCAGGTTCGCCACCAGCAGTGTGTTCTGAAAGAGTCCCCCGGCGAAGCATACGTTGCGTACTCCTGTTTTCTCCCGCATGTATTCCATCAGGGAGCCAATCAGTTCCGTGCACGCCGCTTGCAGGCTGCTGGCCAGGCTCGCACGCTGCTCTTCGGACATTTCCTTGCTGCTCTGGTCGATTCCCACTTCGCGATAGAATTTTTCCGAGAAGGTAAGCCGCCCCGCCAGCCCCCGATTGGTGTAGGCAAAATTCAGCCGGGGCAGATGGTTCTTTGGATTTCGCAACATGGCGAGGAACACGTCTTTGTAAGCAGGCTCGCCCTTCAAGCTCAGCCATTGCGTTTTGTGCTCGTCGTGCCGTGGGATGAAACCCAAAAGCGCCGTAACCTGCGCATAAATCCACGCCAGGGAATTTGGAAATGCGATCGTCTTCAACGTCCGCAGCGAGGCGCCCTCGCCCATCGCCAGCATCCCGGAATTTCCATCCCCTTCCTGGTCCAGCGTCAGGACCAGTGCGCGATCGAATGGTGAAAGAAGAAACGAGTTCGCGGCATGACAAAGGTGGTGGTCGAAACTTCGTACCGTAGATGACACTGCGTGCTTCTTACGCAAACTGCGCAGGCTCTGCAAATCCCGGGCGATCACCCCGAGTTCGTTGGCTTCGTGGTACGCCGCGGAAATGGGAGAGAATGGGGACAACCGCGCGCGCAGCAGCGAACGCCGGCTCCAGCCGCGGAAAGGCCTGCCCGTCACCGCCACCATGTCCAAATCGTTCAACGACACGCCCTTGGCTTCGAGGCAGTAGCGGATGGCCTCTTCCGGCACACCGCTGCTCTTCGAACGCGTCAGCTTGTCGTTTTCGATTGCAGCCCTGATCACTCCGTCTTCAAACAGAGCGGCCGCGGTATCGTGTTTGAAAGAAGTCAGCCCCAGTATGAGCATGCGTGATCCCGATCAAAATCTTCCAGGCGAATGTTGGCCCTAGTCGTCGTCTCCACCGCTGTTGGCGATGGGGTCCAGTTCGAGCAGAAGCGGACTTTCCTTGGCTAGAAACTCGACGTGTCCACATTTTGGGCAGACCAGCATCGCGTGACCGCGGCTGATCCCATAAGGTAAGAACGTGAACCGCGTCGGGCGATAGTCGGTCAGTTCGGTATTGCACCGGAGGCAGGATACTGCGGGTCCTTCCTTGAGCGGCCATAAGCCCGCGGACACGGGCTCGGGATTGCCTGGCTGGGTCTTCATGTTTTCCTCGATAAGTAAGGGTGGAAGCCTGGGCGCTGGCTACCGATCTTGCCGCTTAATACGGCAATTTCACTGCCACCCAGGTGAACCCTTCACCTTGTAAGTCACAAGAAAGAAGGGGGAAGTGCCGCGGCGCTCGGCCAAACGTGCAGTCTCTTGCGGCTTTAGGACAATTTTCTGCTCTTACGGCCTGCTGGGGACCATGTTGGTTGACGTTTGATGCCCGCTTCCCAACAGAGGGGAAAGGAAACCTGCCAGCTGTTGCCCAACCTTCTGTGTGCCACTTTCGTTCATGTGGCACTGATCCAGAAAATATTGCGGAAGGTCCGCGGCTTGGTTGTCCGCAAGAGCCTGGTTGGTCCGCAGCAACGGGATTTTATGTTGTTCGGCAAATTCGCCGAACTTCAGTTGGAACGGCCCCTTGGTGTCGTACTGGTTGGTGCGCGCGTCGAACCCGGTGAACAGAAGGAACACCGGTTTCACGTTTCGTGCCTGAAGGTCGTCGTAGAAGCTCTGCAGCGATTTCGTGTAGCGCAGATCCACGTCTTCCTGCGACAGGGTCCGGAAATTGGTGCCTGGAACCATGTACTTCTTCATCCGGTTATAGGAGGAACGCGCCCAATTCTCTACGATCAAATCGTAGAGCGCGATGCTGCGCACGTGGTTCTTGAAGCGCACGGCCGCCGCAAACCGGTCTTTGGTTTTGGCATCACTGTCTACTAGATGACCAAGACCACCTTCATTAAAGCTGTACCCCACAATCACAAATTCCGGATGAACGCCTCGGTTCCACAAATATAGGAACTTCTGCCGCATGAACGGGACCGGGTAAGCGTCCACTCCGCCGTTCAGGACCGCAAACTGACCCGGATAATCCCGGTCCAGGGCGCGCTGCAACTCTGCGGGATAAGTGTGCTGGTCATCCACTCCGTACCCGTATGTCACGGAATCTCCCAGGCACAGGATGACGTGTTTGCCCGCAAGTTCCACCGGTCCACCGCGCAACCCTAGTTGGTTGATGGTCGAGTGCGTCAGCGAAATCTTCTCTACGTACTCCTGGTTGGGGATGGGCGTGAATAGCAAGTCGCCTTGGCGCTCGTAGAGAAGCACTCGATCATAGCTCGCGCAGCGCAGACCGAATTCGCACGCGACCAGCAGGATCGGAAGCACCATCATGGACCGAAACCAGGGAGAACACAGAAACGCCCCGAACGGCTTCTTCGCGCCGGGATCGGTCGAAATGCTGCGCGCGACAAACGGAATGTGGCCGCAGACCTTTCCCATCGCGATCACCGCATACCCGATATACAGCGTCGCGACCAGCGGGATGATGTTCAGCCAGTCGAGGTGAATGTTCCGGATGTAGATACCATGGAAGATAACCGCCAGGATTGCCACGATGAGCAGCACGAACTGCACGCGCGTTCCCTTGTTGGCGGCGGGAATTTCATTCACCGGTTCGAGTTTGGGCGAGGTTTCAATCATGGCCGGTATTCAGTCCTAAGCGTTGGTTCCGGTGAGTGCCTGCTCGGTTGAAGCTTTCACCACGGTCTTCCAACTTGGAAATCCCATGCGTGCCATGGTCTCGCCGGCGTACTGTTCGATGAAGTCCAATTGTGCTTCCGTGAGTTTGTCCCGCCATCCCATGACCGCGCCTTTGCGGACGAATCGGCCTTCTTCGCTGTTGGTCTTGTGAAGCTTTTGCGCGCTTGCTTCTCGTGCTCGCATCTTGTCAACGGTGTTATCGGCGATCGCTTCAGCAATCACCTCGCGCTGCACTGCGAAGCCCAGGAAGTCGACGATACTCTCCAGTGTCTCCTGCGTGTTGCGGCGCATGTCGGCGAACATGATGGGAAGCAGGTCGCCGCGCTTGGCCAGCGGCGAATCCAGCCAGTTGGGGATGTGTTCCTGCCAGGAGCCGAAGCCATTGACCGTTCCCTTCAAAAAACGGTCAAGATAGGTGTCGAAGTCTCCCCACCATACCAGGCCCAGTTCGTTTTCTCTGGAGTATTGCGAGAGCAGCACATCGCGAACATCGCGGATCAAGTAAACCGCGCGCTTGTAGGTCGGACGATACACCTCGTGGGTCTTGATCAGACGGCCGTCCCCGGGCAGCAGGTGCAATGCGTCTTTGTGGATCCCGATTTCTGGAATCACATTGTTGACGTCATCAAACGCAGCCGAGTGGCCGGTCAGAATCTTCGTCAGTAGGAACCGCAGCCACGTATTGCCTGACCGGGGGTACGACGCGATCATGATGTCGTTGCGATCGATTCCACGATGGCGCATCCAGATTATCGGGGCGCGCAGCAGCGTCTTGGAAGCTTTGTGCCGGATTTTACGGTAGGTGGAGATCTGCTTCATACAAGGGCCTCAGCCTGGAAGTCCTCAGCAGGCGCCCGTGCCCCACAAAACCGCGGGCAGCGTCGCCAACAGGATCTTGATATCTAACCAAACGTTGAAATTCAGCAGGTATTCAACATCGTGCGGCATCATTCCGATCACGCTGGTGTTGTTCTCGCGGTCGCGAATCTGCCACAAGCCGGTGATTCCCGGGCGCATGGTGCAACGCACGCGGCGGACTTTCGGATACGGCTGCATCATGTGGAGCACCAGCGGTCGCGGTCCGACCAGGCTCATGTCGCCCTTCAGCACGTTCCACAGTTGCGGAAGCTCATCAATGCTGGTCTTGCGGATCAGACCGCCTACGGGCGTGATGCGAGGGTCTTTCTTCAACTTCAACAGCACGCCACTCTTCTCGATCTCCTTCAACTGTGCCTGGTTCACAACCTTGTCCTGATCGGTTCGCATGGAGCGGAACTTCAGGCACATGAAGTGCCCCTGGTTCATCGCCCAGCGCTTGTGGCTGTAGAAAATTGGCCCCACCGAGGTGAGCCTCACCGCGATCGCCGTGGCAAGCAGAAACGGCGCCAGCACGATGATCAGCAGGAAGCTTCCCACGATATCAATCACGCGCTTAATGGCCAGATTGATACGGCGGGACAGGGTGCGGGATTTCGCTTTCAGCTCCGTTTCCACTCGATCCAGATCCTGCATGATCCAGCGGTAGCGGTCGCTCTCGATCACCGCTGCGGCCGAGTAGAAATAGTCTGGAATCGCCGCCGCTTCGGTAGCGTCTCCTTCTAGAGAAGCCTTGATTGGTTCAAGTCCCATGATGAATTCATCCCCGCGACAAGTTATTTAGTGAACCACCACATATCGTTCCGTGCTGCTGGTTACTTTCTTGCGAGTGATGATCTACTGCTTCCACGCCGCCGGAGTGGCGTGGCTTGGAACCGGGGGGTCCTTACTTCCACTTCCGGTCAGGCGACGCGTACACCTTCTTCGGCGAGCAACTGCCGCGCAAGCATCATTGCTCGTCCGATCGCCTGATCCATGTCGTAATACCGGTACTCGCCGAGCCTGCCGCAAATCATGGTTCCGGGAATGGCTTCCGCTCGCGCTCTGTACCGCTTGTAGAGTTCCTGGTTCTCCTGGTCAGGGAAGGGATACTCTTGATGGTTTGGATCTTCCGGACTGTACGTGTATTCCCGGGTCAAAACCGTGCCTTTGATGTGAGGTATGTCCTCGGGCGGCATCATGTGTTTCCACTCGAGAGTGCGGATGTACGGCCCGTTTTCCGGGTCCGGATTATTGACCTGCCCGCAGGGTTGCACCAGATCCCGATCCGGAATGTAGGAGTGTTCACGCCGCTGCCCGCGATAACGAAGCCTTCCCAGGTCGTAGCCGAAGAATTCGTCAATCGGTCCCGTGAACACCAACAGCTTCTTCGCCGTCACCACTTCTTTGTGCTTGAGGTAATCGAACCCAACCACGACCGGAATTCCGGCCAGGATGTTCTTGCTGAACTCGGCGTATCCCTCGCGCGGAATTCCCTGGTACTTGTGCCGCATCAGCCGTGGCTCATCGTCTTCGCGCACATCAAAGCGCTTGGCGAGTTCCGCCGAGAGTTCGCAGGCTTTTACGCCCCACTGCTTCTCGCTGTAACCTTTCACGAATTTGCGGTACACGATTTCCGGCATCATGGATAACGATGCCTCTTCGAAGTTGGTGGGCTTGCCCGTGAACGACGGCTTCCAGTCCTTGCCGACCACTCGAGCGATGTAACTGCCCGCGATCGGCCAATTCTCGATCTGTCCGTCTACATAGGATTTAACGACTGCTTCAAACTTGTAGAATTCGGCAAAGCGGTTGACGAACTCCCAAATCTCTTCCGATCCAGTCCGGAAATAATGCGGTCCATAAGTATGGATCCGCACGCCGCTCGGATGCTTGTGGTCGTGAACGTTCCCGCCCAAGTGAGCGCGCCGCTCAATCACCACCACGTCGCGCCCCGCGTCGGTCAACATCCGTGCGATGGTTCCACCCGTAAGCCCGGAACCCACAATGATGTAATCGGCGCTAAGCGGGGGGCTGTAGGTGTTCATTTCCGGATCAGCCAGTGGCTTGGTCCCGGGGCCCAGGTCCGATTCCAGCACTTCGAGAGGCTTCAATGTCGTCTCTGTGCTCATTCGTCTTGATGGGGCAGAGAAGCGATCCCTCTGCCCGGGTTCGAGTGCATTGAAACTTCAGCCTAGGGCCGCCTTGTCCACCAGGTAGTTGTCCAGCACCAGGCAATCCATTTCGCTCTTGGAGAAAGTATTGAACGCGTTTGCCGGGGTGGTGACGATGGGTTCGCCTCTCAGATTGAAAGACGTATTTAACAGTACCGGCACGCCGGTCGCCTGTCCGAAGCGCTCAATCAGCTTGTAGTAACGTGGGCTCTGCTCCTTGAAAACCGTCTGCAAGCGCCCCGTGCCGTCCACGTGTGTGATCGCCGGAAGCAACGATTGTGCCGATTCCCTCACTGGTACCACGTACAACATGTAGCGCGCCGGATAGTGACTTGTGGCATGCGGCAGTTCGAAATACTTTTCAGCGCTCTCCGCCAGCACCGATGGAGCAAACGGACGGTAGGGCTCGCGGAATTTGATCTTCGAGTTGACGATGTCCTTCATCTCGGGATTGCCGGGATCGGCAATGATGCTGCGGTTCCCCAGCGCTCTCGGCCCCCACTCAAATCGCCCCTGGTACCACCCGATCACGTTCCCGCCCTTGATTCGCTCCACTACCTGGTCGAGCATCTTGTCTTCGTTCTCGATCAGCGTGTACGGGATATTGTTGCCCTTCAGGAAGGAGCTGATCTCAGATCCGCCGTACTGCCGTCCCCAGTAGGCATGGTCCATGCAGAAATTCCGAGGCTTGCCCAGCAGCGTGTTGTAGGCCCACAACGCTGCTCCCAGGGCTCCTCCACCGTCGCCCGCTGCTGGTTGCACGAAGACCTGTTCGAACTGGGTCTCGCGGATGATCCTGCTGTTGGCGACGCTGTTCAGTCCCACGCCGCCCGCGATACACAGGTTCTTCATGCCCGTTTCTTTTTGAAGATTGCGGGCCATGCCGAGGACCAGCTCTTCCGTGACTTTCTGAATGCTGGCCGCAATGTCGGCATAGTGCTCATTCAGCTTCGATATCTCATGGATGTTCGCCGGAGGCTCGCCGAAGTACTTCGGAAACCCGGTGCCTTCGGTGAAGAAGTGCAGTTTTGGAGGCCGGGGCTCTCCAAACAGTTCCTCAAACTTCCTGCTGTAGGTCTTCTCCGTCGAGTGGTGGAAGGAGAAGTAGTCCATGTCTAGCGCAAAGGAGCCATCGCTGTTCTGGCGCACCACCTTCCAGACCTTGTCTACGTAGCGCGGCTTCCCGTAGGGAGCCATGCCCATCACCTTGTACTCGCCCTCGTTGACTTCAAAGCCGAGAAACGCGGTGAAGGCGCTGTAAAGAAGGCCGATGGAGTGCGGGAAGTCCATCTGCTTGGTGAGCTTAATATCGTTTCCGCGGCCCACTCCGTAGGTGGCCGTGATCCATTCGCCGACGCCGTCCACGGTGAGGATGGCGGACTCGTCAAACGGAGAGCACAGATATGCGCTGGCGGCATGCGACAAGTGGTGCTCGGAGAAGAGGACCTTCTCCTTCTGTACCCCGAGTTCGCTCTGCAGTGTGCTCGCAACCCAGAGCTTGTCCAGCACCCAGGTGATCATGGACTCGCGAAATACTTTCCATGACTTCGGATAGGTTCCAAGAACGCTGGCCAGAATGCGATCCAGTTTGCGGAACGGCTTCTCGAAAAACACTACATAGTCGAGGTCCGGCCCCGTGGTCTTGCCCGCTTCCAGGCAATACTGGATTGCTTGTTTGGGGAAGCCGTAGTCATGCTTGATGCGCGTAAAGCGCTCTTCTTCGCAAGCCGCTATAAGTTGACCATCACGCAGCAGCACCGCTGCCGCGTCATGGTAGTAACACGAGATCCCTAGGATATCCACTGGTTCACTGCCTCTTTGCCCACTGCAAGTCCATTACTTCGTCGGGGTGGTCGAGCCATGCCGTGGGACGGTTCTTGATCCGCAATGGGTCTGAGAACAGCCGCACCATGATCCCGAAGGGAAGCAGCACCACCACGTACATGATGGTCAGGATTACGCGCGCCTGAAAATTGCCAATCTTCTTGGCCAGGCGGGTCCACGCTGCCCAGAAATTCTTGAGTCCTTGCCACACTGGATTTGCCATGGTTTTGATTTAGAAAAGCGTGTAAATGAACGGTGCAATGACCGAGCTTTGCGCCAGCACCAGCACCACACCGAGAACCAGGATGATGGTGATGATCGGCAGCATCCACCAGCGCTTGTTGTTCCAGAAAAACGAGAGCAATTCTCCCGCGATTCCGAAACGCCGCTGAGCCGTATTGAGTAAACCCATGAACTCCTCCTATTTTTTCCAGGGCAAGTGCGCCTCGCCCGTCAGCAGAAAATTTATCCGTACAACAGTTCCGAACTGGGCGACACGCCATCGGTCTCATAAGCCCGCAAACCCAGCAGTTGTAGCGTGAGCAATGTCACATACGCGGGATTGAGATACACGTAACGGCGCCACAGACGCTTAGGCTCCATGCACAGCCGGAAAAACCACTCCATGCCGTAGTCCTGGATCCATCGCGGCGCCTGCCTCACCTCTCCCGCGATAAAAGGAAACGCCGCGCCCACCGCCAGCGCCGGCATCGGCAGCAGGTCGCGGAACTCGTAAACGAACACTTCCTGCCGCGGACAACCCAGCCCCACGAATACCATGCTTGCGCCCGACGCCTTGATGCGCTCGGCCAGTTCCACCTTCTCTTCAGGCGTGAGGCGCCGGAACTTCGAAGGCTCCATCCCGGCAATTTTCAGATTGCGCCACCGCCGGAGCAGGTTCCGGCGCATACCATCGAGAATGGAGGGCGTAGCGCCGTAGAAATATACCGGCAGGCCTTCCTTCTCCGCCCGCTCGCACAGGTAAAGCGTAAGGTTCGGGCCATAACAGCGGTCTTTCAGAGGGGCGCGGTAGAGCAGGTTGAGCGCCCAGCGAACAGGCTGCCCATCCGGCAAAACCACATCCAGGTTATTGAGCCGATGCTTGTGCTCGCGGTCGAGCGCTCCTGTCATCACCCCGTGTACCGCCAGTGCCGAAACCGACGCCGCGCGCCGCTCCTTGGCCGCCTTGATCACGTAGTCAATTGCGCCCTCGTAGTCAATGACATCCACCAGGATGCCGACCACGTTTTTCTTGCCCGCGTGGATCACGCCGCCACCTTCCAGCGGTCGACGTTCAGCGCGTAAATTTCCTGCAGGATGGCGGGGACGTCGTAGCGGTGCTGCCAGTTCGGATAGTGTTGCTGGAACCGCGCCACATCGCTGACCCACCAGATGTGGTCTCCACGCCGGTTCTGCTCCACGTATTCCCAGCGCACCTTATTTCCCGTGATCTGCTCGCACAATTCGATCGCCTCAATCATCGAGCAGTTACTGAATCGGCCGCCGCCCATGTTGTAAACCTCGGCGGAACGCGGGTTCTCAAAGAAGGCGTCGAAAGCCCGGATCAGGTCGTTGCTATGGATATTGTCGCGAACCTGTTTCCGTTTGTACCCGAAGATCGTGTAAGGCGATTCCGTCACCGCGCACTTCATCAGGTACGCCAGGAAGCCGTGCAATTGCGTTCCTGAATGATTCGGTCCGGTCAAGCACCCGCCGCGGAAGCACGCCGTCTTCATTCCGAAGTAACGGCCATACTCCTGTACCAGCACGTCCGCGGCTACCTTCGAGGCCCCGAACAGGCTGTGCATGGTGTGATCAATCGACATCGTTTCCGGAATCCCGTTCACGTAAGAGTGGGTCGGATCGATCTCCCAGCGCGTCTCCTGTTCGATCAGCGGAAGATAGTTGGGAGTGTCGCCATAAACTTTATTGGTGGAAACGAAGATGAATACGGCCTCTGGCGCGAACTGCCGTGTTGCCTCCAGCAGCGTCAGCGTCCCATTCGCGTTCACTGTGAAATCCACGAAGGGCTTGCGCGCGGCCCAATCATGCGATGGCTGCGCTGCGGTGTGCACGATGAGTTTGATCTCATCGCCGTAAGCCTGGAAGATCCGGTTAATCTCCGCCTCGTTGCGGATGTCCACGTCGTTGTGGACGTAGCCACGCACTTCCCGCTTCAGCCGGTCTCGAACCCATGCGGTGGAGGCTTCCTCGCCGAAAAACTCCTTCCGCATGCCGTTATCAATGCCGACAACGTCCATGCCTTTGTTCGCAAAGTAAGTGACGGTTTCCGATCCGACTAATCCCGCCGATCCGGAAATGATTGCCACGCTCATGGTCTGTGTTCTTCCCGTGTCCCTGGATTTACGAAATGGTTAATTGTGCGAAAGACTCAACACTTCTCTCTCTGCTGAAGCCATGGGCAGCCTCGCGGTCAAAGCCTGTTGGTAAATGTTTAGCAAAAGTGGGTAATTCTTTTCCGCTGTATACCTTGTTTCAAATTCCCACCTTGCCTGTTGTGACATGCGGGCGGTTTGTCCGGGATTCGACCACGCAGCCTGTACTTTCTCGGCAAGATCTTTCGCGTCCCCGGGCGTGAAATGCAGCCCGGTTCTGCCGTTTTCCACGATTTCCTGCATTCCTCCCAGCCGCGAGCAGATCACTGGAACTGCGCAAGCAAATGCTTCTGCGATTCCCATTGGGAAATTTTCGTAACACTGGCTGGGTGCCACTAAAAACCTCGCCAACTTCATCATTTCCAATGTTTTATTGCGTGGAAGGCGCCCGTGGAACCTGACGGTGGAGAGCCCCAAGGCCGCTGCTCTGTCCTTTAACGGTGCAAGCAGAGGGCCATCACCCACGATTTCCAGTGGAATACCCGTTAACTGTTTCCACGCCGCCAATAGAGTATCCAGTCCCTTCTCCTCCGACAGGCGGCCGGCGAAGATCGCGTAATTGCCGTTTCCCGCACCCGGCTGCGGGTCGGGCGCCACGAAGTTCGGCTTCACGCGCAATTTGTCCGCAGGAATTCCGCCGGTGACGAATTTCTGCCTGGAGAATTCCGACAACGCAATGAACACGTCGGGAAACGATTGCCGTTGCCGCTGTGTCTGGATCATCAACGCTACGGATGCCGTTGCCCCCCGTGAACCCCGGTAGCAACCGTAGCGGATCCCGCGCAGCATGCTGTGTTCGCAGCATTCTTCACAGACTTTTCCGTCGCGAATGAAATTCGCCGCGGGGCAGAACAGCCGGTAATTATGCAGCGTTTGCACGACCGGTATGCCGGCCTGCCTGCAAGCTGCAAATACTGAACTCGACATCATCATGAACGTGTTGTGCACGTGCACGATGTCGGGCCTGTTCTCCTTCAGCAACTGCCCAAGCTCGTCCCTGGTGCTGCTCGACCAGGCGATGTTTTTGACCAGCGCGAAGCGCTTGAGGCCGGTCCAATTCTCGCCTTCAAAATTGCTTCTCGTATACGTCAGGACTTCGTGTCCAGCCTCTTCGAGCATCTGACGTTCTTGCTCGAACACCACTTCTTCGCCGCCCGGGATCTGGTAGCGGTTGTGAACCAGGAGAATCTTCATCACGCCACCGCGAGGCTGGACGGCTTCTGCATCAGCCGTTGCACCATGTCGCCATTGTTCAGATAGACCACGTCGTCTCGTCCCGCGACGTAGTCAAGCATCTCGCGCATCTCGTCCCAGAGTCCCATCTCGTCGATCTCCCAGGAATGTCCCCAGAGATGCCAGACGCCACCATCTTCCAGAACGCGATCGAAAAGCTTCTTTCCCAACTCAATCCAGTTGTCCCCGAATCCCAGCGGGCCGATGTAGTCGAAAAGACGTCCCACCGCGCGGGCGCGGCCGATGTTGCGCAGATACTCGCTCCGCGTGTGCCGGTAAACCTGGATGCTGGTCGGTAGATCGAACAAGCCGTACGTGGTTTCGGTCGCCAGAAGCCGGACCGTGCGCGCTCCTTCGTAGCCCGCCTTCTCCAGCGCCGCCACCGCGTGCGGGGTGTAGCGGCCGCGGGGATAGCAGAACATGCGCAACCGCTCGCCCAGATTATCCTCGTGGATCTTCTTGCACGTGGTGACGATGTAATCGAGATCTTTCACCGGAACTTCAGTGAGAATTTCGTGATTGATGGTATGCCCGCCAATCTCAAATCCGCCTGCAATCATGGAACGCATCTGGCTGACACTGAGGGAGGGGTTTCCGTTGAACGGCTCAATGGGCACGTAAAACGTCCCCGTCATACCGTGTGCGGCCAGCATCTCAGCGATCCGCAAATCGCGGACGTCGCCATCGTCCCAGCTGGTAGTTACGATTTTGAGTTTCCGGGTCACGGCTAGTTCCTGGCGGCGCGTTCTTTGAGTGCCTCGAGCACCCCGTAGTAAGCCGGCTTCTTCTCGAAGTCCTCGTCAAAAAGGTCCGGCTTTGGATCCGTCAATGCGTTTCGTTGTTTGTGGCTGAGCCAGGTGTCTTTGTCGGAAAGGTCCCAAACAGTCAAGGCCTTGCAATTGGAATCGGCCAGGCACGCTGCTGCCACATCGTGATAGACCTTCTTCTGGACCTCGAATGCGTTTGCGACCGCGCCCGCCGGTCCCTGGTAAACATCCATCTCGGTGATGTAAACGCTGACCTTCAACTCCCGGGCTCGCCGCAGAAACTCTTTGAACTGCTCCAGGTAGTCGGAATCGAGTTGCTGCATTTCCAGATGCATCTCGGTACCGACGCCATCGATCGGCACGGCTTTCGATTTCAGCCGCTTCACCAGAGCGAAAAACTCATCCGCTCGTTCCTTATCAATTCCCTTGTGCCCGAAAGTTTCGTTGAGCACCAGTGGCAGGCTCGTGGCCTCCCGGGCGAACTTGAATGCCTTGGCAATGTAATCTTCCTCGCCCAGGATCAGTTGCCACGGTTGGTTATGACCGGAAAGCGGCTCGTTCACCACCCCCCATGCATAAAAGCTGTCCCCTCCATGCCGGATCAGGCTCTGGATGTGGGTCCGCATGAGTTGCTCGAGTTCCGACTCGCTGAACGAGCGCCGGGGAGGACCCGAATGCATCTGGTCCTGCATCCATTGGGGAAGGGAATCGGCGCGGTAAATTAGAGCCGAGCCCCAGATCTTCATCTGGTGCTCTTTCGCGAACTGCATCAGCGTGTCCATTCGCGAAAAATCGAACCGCCCCCGCTCCGGCTCGTTTACTCCCATCATCCCCATGGTGAGCGTGGAGTTGAATTCCCGCGCCAGAATTTGCTGCCCTTTCGCGTTTTCCGCCCACGTCTTGGGCCGGATTCCGGAGCCGATCCGGAAATTCAATTTGTCCGCATATTGCCGCAGCGTTTCCTGGTTCGAAGTTTTCTTTTCGGCTGCAATCCCCGCAATGCTCAACAACATGCCGATCGTGAGAACCAGTCCATATCTGCGGATCACGTCTACGCCCCGGCCGCTGCCGACAGCTCTGCGGAAGCGTCGTCCTCTTCCAATCCCTGCTTCTTGATCTTGCGGCGCAGGAACTCGGCGCAGCCCAGTGCGGCAAAGAAGTGACATGGCGGGTGCAAACTCAAGTCGGTCATGAAGAACATGCGGGCAGTCACCACTGCCAGCACCGCCATACCCTCATAGGCCAGCTGGCGGTCCTTCATATTCAGGCGCTGGTTGATGGTGCACTTGATCAGCATGTACCACGCCGTGCCCATCAGCAGGAGCACCGGAGTCAAGCCCCAGGCGCCGGTCCCCACGATGATTTCGACCCAGTCGCTATGAATGGTTGCAGTTTGGGTGAAGCCTAGCTTGGCCAGTACGCCGAACCGTGCCGCCGCCCACATGCCCAGTCCGGTGAATGGGTACATGGCGAATTTCTCCAGTGCCACCTCCCACCACTCCAGCCGGCTGCTGAACGATTCCAGCTGGTTCGCGCTCTGTCCGCGCTTCAGGTAATCAAAAATGTATTGTCCGAAGCCGGAGACGATGGTGAGCGTCAAGCCCGAAAAGACGATCATTGCGCCTTGCCCGACGCGGCTGGAGAAAAGATAGATCAGGAAGACAGCCACGCAGAATCCGGCGACCGCCGAACGCGTCTGCGCAAAGATCATGGTCACGAATCCAAAGATGAAGATCACCGAATAGAGGGCCGTCTTCTCTCTGCGGCGATTCATCGGCAGCAGCCGGCACAGCGCAATCACGGCCACGCAACCCGCGTACTCGGCGATCTGGTTCGACGAAACGTCTGGGAACACGCCTTGCAGCCACACGCCCAGGCCGCCGATCCCCTGTACCCCGTAAATTCCGCCCTTCAGCAAGGCGTCTTTGGGGTCCCAAATACATCCGAACCAGATGTTGAGGAGCATCACCCCGTACAGCGCCCAGGTCCAGTTCATGAACAGAAGGTATTCATCGGACTTCTTGACGACGTAGAGAATCACCGCCAGCAGGCAGACGTCGACGCCATACTCAATCGACTTGTACAAAGTCCACTGCCAGTAAACCGACCAGATCGTCGACAGCAGCGTCATCAAATCGAACCAGACCAGCAAGCCCACGATTCCAGTGAAGGCGGAGCGGATCCAGTCCAGCTTCTTCATGAACAGCTTTACCAGCAGCGTCGCTCCTACCGCCCCCACCGCGGCGATACGGAACATAGCCGCCGAGTCCACCGGAGCTTCCATGCCTTCTGACGCAGTTCGTTTGCGGAACACTAGCCCGCTCATGAAAATCACGAACCACAGCCAGTGATACCATTCCAGGCGTTTGAACATGGAGACAACACCCGGATAGAACTGCCCGAACGTGCGACGGAAGTAGAGCGCTACCGGAATTCCCAATCCCAACAGGGCGAGCACGATGTACTCGGTATAGCTGCGGTGATTCTGGTTGTGCTTGGTGACGAAGTCCGCCAGGCTGAGTATCAGCAGGAATCCCACCGAGCCCACAACCGCAAACAGCACCGCTTGCCAGGCAGAGTTGCTTCCCAGCGCTCGGCCCGACCCATCTCCGAATTTTCCGTTACCAGGGTTCACTTCTTACTCCGGGGTTCCACCATTACATGTTGACCGCTGAGGGTTCGGCCGCCGCAACTGCCTGCCTCTGTCGCGCCGCTTCGCCGATGGGATATCCCATCCTCTCGAGGACTGGTCCAGCCTTATCTTCGAGTAATCCGACCTGCTCCAGGCTGAGCCGGTTGCGCCAACCAGCGATCGAGCCGCTGCGGATAAACCTGCTCTCCTCCGAACCATTCGCGCTGGGAGCGGTGCTGGACAACTGCGGTGACTTCTGTTCTTTCTCCTGCATCTTCTTCAGCGTGTTGTTCGCGATGGCCGCAACCACCACCTGGCGGTCTACCTCTACCCCCAGGAAGTCGAGCACTTGCACCACGGTCTGCTCAGTGTTGCGCCGCATCTCCTCGAACTTGATGAGCAGAAAATTGGGAGTTTGCGCAAGTTTCGAATCAATCCAGTCGGGCACGTGTTCATGCCATGCCGTAAACGGATTGACCTCTCCTCTTACAAACTGCTGTAGGAAGGTCTCGAAGTCGTCAGGAATCCAACCCAGCGCTTTCTGATAAGCGAACTCTGAGAGTACGACGTCGCGAGCATCGCGCACCAGGTAAATGGCTTTGCGATATTCCTTCTGGAAAGGCTCATGGGTCTTGATCAGGCGTCCTGCACCGGGCAGTAATGGGATCGCCGGTTGGTGCAGGCCGACATCGGGGATGATGTGGTTCACCTCGTCAAACCCCGAGCTTTGCCCGCTTACCAGGATGTCGAACAGGACGAAGCGCAGCCAGGTATTTCCGGACCGTGGATAGGAGGCGATAAAAGCGTCATTCCGGTCCAATCCCCAGTGCCGGACCCGGGTCAGCGGCGCGCGCAGCCCCGACTTCGCCATTTGATACCAGACTCGTTTTGCGCTGATCAATTCCTGTCCTCTTTAGTATCGCCACCAGCTGGCTAGATAGGCCACCGTGCCTCCGATAGACCGGCGAAGGCGGCGAAATAAGCCAGGGTTCTGGATTTGCAGTCCCGGCTTCGGGCGAGGCGGGCGAAACGAGGAGTCGGTCTTTGAATTTTCCATCGTCATATTCATATCTCGAGGTATAGCGTTCAGATTTGCAGGCAGCGCGCCAGCATGGATGACTGGAAGAAGGTTTCGTAAACCGACGCCGTGGCCGCGGCCCACCCTCCCTGCTCTTTCCTGGTCGAGAGAACGCGAGGTAAGTGGTAATAGAACACTCGCGACGAAGCCACGCCGTTTACGAACGCCTTGACTTCCTTTGCCACCGGCCCGTAACCCTCCCAGAAGGCCCGTTCGAGGCCCAGGATGAGTTTGCGAGGGATGAGCGGGTTCAACAGTTGCGACCGGAAATCGAACACCAGGCTCAGCAGGTCCTGGCACACGCTGGACGGTCCAAAATTTTCGAAGTCCACCACGAACAATGTTCCGGAACTCGCATTCCACAGCAGGTTCGTCAACATGAAATCCCCGTGGCTCAAAACTCCGGGTGCTTCAAAAACCGTCCTGCCAATTTCCGAGATCGCGGCGTCTAACGCTTGCAAGGCCCGCTTGGCATATGGGAACGACATTAATCCGCTCTGTCGCATGCGAGCCTGTAGTCCCTGGCGCATCTCGCCCAGGTCTAGGATGACGCTCCGGCCGCTCATCGAGCGCTCGTGCAGGCAACGCAGCCAGCTGCCAGCGGCAGACATCCCCTTCGCTAAAACCGGACTGCCCGTTCCCCATATACGTGGGCGCTTCACCAGTTCATTCAGCGACAGGCCATGCACGTCGCCCCACACGATGGTCTTTGTGGCGAGGGAACGACCTACCGGCTCCGGCAGGTTGTTTGGGTCCAGTAAGCGCCGCAGTTGGAAGGTCGTGCTCCACTCGATTTCGATCTGCTCGCCGATCGGGCGCATCGTCGGAGCGCTCGCCCGGCTCTCATCCCATGGAGTTGAGATCCGTGGTGTGACCTGGTAAGGCTCGGTGAGCAGGGTCTTCGCAAAGAAGCCTTTGCCCAGCGCGCTGCCCCATACCCGCGTGGATCTTTTCTCCGGGCTTAGTTCGTAGCGATGAACTTCAATGTGACTTGGGCCTACGTCCAGCGCCGCTGCTACGTTTTCCTTGGCTAGGTCGAACTGTTTTAGTGTGAAACTCATGCTGCCTGCAACTCCCCCCTGGGCTCGATCGTCCGTAGCCGGCTTCTCAGCAACACGCTTGAGACCACCAGGGCAGTTGCGCCTACCGCGATCATGGCTGCGATTGCGCCCTTCAGCCCGAATAGCTTGGTGGCTGGAATGCCGGCTATTACTGCAACAACCGTTGCTGCTCCATACGCACTGAAAACCAAGAATGGCGATTGCACCGCCCGCAACAGAAGAGCTTGCGCGGTCGCGCCGATGCGCAAAACCATCGCCAACCTCAACCATGGAATCAATCCGGCCACGCTCTGGTACTTACCCTGGTATAGCAACTGCAAGAGCAATGGCCCCAGTCCGATTACTACGGCGAAATACAACGCCGTTCCGCCCGCATAAAGCGCAATCAGCCGTAGCGACAGCCTTCTGATTTCAGCCGGATCCCGGTTGTCATAAATGCGTGAAGCATAGGGGAGTGATAACAGCGAAACTGCCGTGAAACCCTGGGCCGCCGGTGCAGAAAGATTCATCAGGGCCCTCATCTCACCGCTTGCGGCCAAGCCATGAAAGCCTGAGATGGCAATATAAAAGACTGCGCTCATGGCCCAGCTTGCACCGGCGCTGGCCAGCGCCCAGCAACCGTAATTCCAGTGCCGGCGCACGATCTCGCCAAGCGGCTGAGAACGCACCAGCGTCGGTTTCAGCTTCCACAACAAAACCATGCTGGTGACCATCGCTCCTGCGGCCATCAGAACAAACACCATCAGGGGCGACAGTACATGCTTACGAGAGCAAACTGCCAAGCCGATTAATAAAGTGCTGCTGTACAGAACCGCTCCCGACAATGCGGCGCCGGGAGCCAGGTGAATGTAAAAGGCGCGGCGTGCAATCCAGAACAACAACACACATGGGGATGCAACAGCTACTCCGGCCAATGCTGACACCAGAGTTTGCGAACCATGCGCCAAGTGGATCGCGACCGCCGCGCTACCTACCAGAAGCAAAGTAGCCACCGTTACCCAAGCCTGATTCTTCAGCATGCTTCCGAAATATTCGCGCAGGCAATCCTTGTACGTGGAAGCGCCAAAGATGCTGATCGGCTCCAAAATAAAAGCCAGGTAAACCGCGGCCAGCAGCAAGAACACCTCGAACGAGACTGCGTAAGCTCCGTACTCAGCGGGGGAAACCTGTCGTGCCAGCATGAGTGCGACCAGGAAGTTGGAGGACGTAATCAATCCCTGGTCGGCAATCGCCAGCGTCCCTTTGCGGGCCCACGACCAGGTCGTGGGCCGCACCGGAATTGTCCGACTCTCGGCCGGCCCCGCCGCTGTTTCCATGCCGACCGCTAGTTCACAACCGCGCGAATCTTGGCATTCGCTTTTTGCGGCTTGGCCACCGGCGGTACAGCCTTGCGTTTGGGAACTTCGCTGACGCTGGCTACGGCAGGGAAGTGATGCACCACGCTTTCACGTCCCATGGAGTGATACTCAAAGCCGGCGCGGCGCGCGTCCGCAGGTTCATAAACGTTGCGCCCGTCGATCAGCACTGGCACCTCCATGAGTTCATGCACGCGGCGCAGATCGAGTTCCTTGAATTCGCTCCACTCCGTGAGGCAGAGCAGCGCGTGGGCGCCGGCCGCTGCTTCGTAAGCAGTCCGGCAATAGGTGACCCGTCCTTCCTGCGGTGGCAGCACGCGTTGCGCATTCGGCATACCCTCAGGGTCGAACAACCGGACGGATGCGCCCTCGCGCAACAAAGCTTCGACGATCTTCAATGCCGGGGCTTCGCGGATATCGTCCGTGCGAGGCTTGAATGCCAGCCCCAGCACCCCGATTGTTTTTCCTTGCACCACCCACAGCGCCTTACGGACCTTCTTCAGGAAGATTTCGATACGGCGAACATTGATCCGCTCGACCTCCCGCAACAGTCCGCAGTCCACGCCATGTTCTTCGCCCAGATAGGCAAACGCGCGCAGGTCTTTGGGGAAGCAGTATCCGCCGAAGCCGATCCCGGCACTGAGAAACCCTGTGCCAATACGCGGATCCAGCCCGATTCCCTTGGCTACTTTCACCACGTCCGCACCCACCGCCTCACACATGTCGGAAACCATGTTGATGAATGAGATCTTGGTGGACAGGAAAGCGTTGGCGGCGTGCTTGATCAGTTCCGAGGTTGTGAGATTGGTCACCACAATCGGACATTGCAAGGGACGATAAATCGCTTCCAGCAGTTCCCGCGCCCGTTCCGACTCCACTCCGATCACGATGCGGTCGGGCTTGAAGAAGTTTTCAACCGCGCGGCCTTCCTGGAGGAATTCCGGATTTGAAGCGACATCGAAGTGCGGCATCAGCGCTTGAGTGCGGCTCCGCTTGCCATTCTTTCCGTTCCCGTTGGGCTTGGACTCCACCCGCGCATAACGTGCGATCGTCTTCTTGACCCATTGCGCGGTGATGGCTGGCACCGTGCTCTTTTCGACGATCAGTTTGTATCCGTTCAGGTTCCTGGCCACCAGCCGGGCAATGCTTTCCACCTGTGTGAGGTCGGCCTTGCCGTCGTCTCCCTGGGGAGTTCCTACACAAACAAACAGCACGGTGGCCGCGGCAACCGCTCCATCAACGTCCTCGGTTGGCTGAAAAAGTCCGGTACCTAAATGTTTTTTCAACAGCGGTTCGAGATCCGGTTCGTAAAACCACGACTTGCCGGATTTCAGCGTAGCGATAGTGTCGGGATTCGAATCCGCCCCGATCACTTCCCAGCCCAATTCAGCAAGTCCCAGGGCAGTTGGAAGTCCCACATGCCCCATGCCCAAAACTGCGATTTTTGTTTTCTCGACACTCGTCTTCGTGATCCGACCAAGGTCACCCATTCGCAGACTCCTCCAGGAGAATTTCAGAAACGGTACGGTTAAAGGTGGTACAACTTGCAGCTAGTTGGACGTCAAACTCGTTCCAGTTCGTATCCGCTCACGCGTACCAGGATCGAACGCTTGATCAGATCGATTGAAACTACCAGGCTCTGGTCGGAGTTCTTAGCGACCAGCGTTCCTTCCACGCCATCCAGCGAACCTCCCCGGATGCGTACCCGCTGGCTTATTTCCAGAAACGGATAATCCTCAAACGGCACGTTACGATCGAGAATCAACCGGATGTCTTCAATCTGTTTTTCGGGAATCGGCGTTCCCTTACCGCTGCTGCCTACGAACCCCGCTACACCGGGCGTGCGCAAAACTGAAATGCGGTCCGGCGCCGCCGAGGTTGTATGGACAAATACGTATCCCGGGAACAACGGCAGCTGCACTTGCTTCTGGCGATCGCTCCACTTGTGCACCCGGATCACCAGGGGCAGGAACGACTGGATGCCCTTTTCTTGGATATCTTCAGCGACCTTCTTTTCATGACGGGATCGGGTCTGGACCGCATACCATGCGGCGTCATCTCCGGCTGGATCGGGCACTTGGCTGAAACTGGACATAGCTCCGCCCCGTCAGTCCCAGCATGAGGATGCTGAGGACCAGGAAATCTGAAAAAACTGCCTGCCACTTTCAGACCGCTCCCCCAGGCGAACGCCATGGAGAAGTGCCCACGAGAGCGACGCTGCCACTGCCGCAAGACAGGCGTAACGAATCACCCTGCCAAGAAGAACCCTAGAGCCAGTTGTAGAGATTCTGAGGGATCGGGAATGTCCGCTTGTTCAGCACTGCGCCCAGCAGGCGAACGTGCGCATTCTCGAAACTTTCTTTGGCTTTCAGGGCGGCCTCTCGCCGGGATGCGTTGGATTGCAGCACCAGGATCGTTCCGTCCGCCACGCGGCCAAGCGTCAGACAGTCCGCATATAAATTGGCCGGGGGCGTATCGATCAACACGTAATCGAATTCCGAACGCAGTTCCGTCATCCGTGCGCGCAGAGCTTCGGAACTGAGAGCGTTGGCGGCAGCTTTTCCCGACGCCGATCCGCAGGTCAACACCCACAGATTGCTGCCGGATACTTGCTGCGCGAAATCACGAACCGGAGCGGACTGGGCGATGGCATCCACCAATCCAAAGCGATTGTGAATCTCAAAGAAGCGGTGAAGCGAGGGGGTCCGGAGATTTGCGTCCACGACGCAGATGGACGACGAAGTTTGGGCCGCCAGGGTGAGTGCCGCGTTGGCTGTGATCCAACTGCAGCCATCCCCATGATCGACTCCTGAAAACGCGACCATGCGAGGAGCGTCGGGATTGGTAGAGCGAAATACCCGTTGCACCAGCTTGAGCACTTCCTCTTCCCCGACCTTCACCGACTTGACGCCCTGCGACGACGCGCCGTTGGATCCCGATCCGTGGATCGGATGTACGATGGCCGTCACCTCGGCAGCGGGGCGGGAAGTGATCTGCTGTTCTTTTTCCAAACGCTGAAGGGCCTCGAAAGTTCTACTCAAGTTCTTGTCCTCGCTCTTTCTTGCAACCGAACCGCATGATTCGGCCTCAGTGGCCGTTTCTAGGCGCCGAACTGACTGGAACCTCGAATCCGTTCTCCGGTATGGACGCGAATACCGGCACATCGAGGAAATCCCTGACCTCGTCGGGCGTGCGGAACGACGGATCCAGGTAGTCGGCAACTAAAGCTGCGCCGGCTGCGACGAAGGTCCCAAAAATCAGGGCCAACGCGACTAGCAAGACCGGCGAATACAGGGTTTGCTCCGGATTGGTCGGCGGCTCTGCAATCACCACGTTCAGGACCCGCCGCTCATCCAGCATGTCCTGAATGCGGGCCTGCTCGCGCTTGCCCAGATAGAGCAGGTAATTGCTCTCCGCGGCTTTCACTTCCCGCGTCAGGTCGTCCTGCGTAATCCCCTTCTGATCGAAAGACACGGCGGCATCATGGTAGGCCTTGACGATCCTGCGGTCTGCCACCGCTTGAGCCTGGTAGCTGGCCAGGTCCGCGCGCGCTTGCGCGATCTGGCTCTCTACCCACTGGTGCACCTGGTTCTGATCGGTGGTGTCGTCGGTCAACGGCTTGTTCTTCTCGTTGTCCAGCGCCAGCTTGGTCTCGGCAATCTTCTGATCAACTTCCTGCACCAGGCGGTAGCTGGGGTCGTATTTCGCGATCAGGTTGACGCGCTCTAATTGCAGCGTGTTCAAAGTCTGTTTCAAGGTCGCGATCAGCTCGGCGTTATCGAATTTTCTGACTTGCGTGTGTTGACGTTCCGGCACCTGCGCCAGCAGTTCGTTCAACTCCGCCAGGCGCTTGTTCGTCGCATCAATCCCTTTCTGCACGGTGTGCAGATCGGACTCGAACTGGCTGCCTTTGTCGACCGCGATGTTCACCTGGTTGGTGGCGGAGACAGCGTCCTGCGTTTTGGCAAAGTTCAACAGCGCGGCTTCGGCATCCACCAGCTTCTTGCGAGACGCTTCGGTCTGCTCCGCAAAGAAGTCGAAAACCCGAGGCAGGCGATTCACCGCCAGGTGCTTCTCCATGTAAAACTTGGTCAGGTTGTTGGTAACGCACTGCGACTGCACTGGATCATTCGAGGTGTACTGGACCTGCATCAGGCCCGTGCTGCTGACTACGTTCGGGCTGATCGCCGAGGCCAGTTTCTGCAGGGCCTTGGGATAGCGGGACTCGTTGTAGCCGGGAATGATTCCGGTGACCTTCCGGATATACGGCGAATACCACTTGGGTTCGCCCCAGACCAGCATCGGGCAGTTGTCCACCACCTTGCGCAGCAGGTCCGTGCTCTGCAGGAGCTCGGATTCGTTGGTGATGTCGATCGTGGTCGCTGTGGAGTCGGTCGGCAGTTGCGGCCGCGGGTTGTCATCCGGAGTGACAGCGGGGCTGACACGATCGTGGCGGACAAGGATCTCGAAGTCTGACTCCCAGGTGAGCCCGAACAGATACACAACGACCAGCGCCGCCAGCGTGCTCCAGAGAAACGCTGCGCGCACCAGCTCTTTATGCCGGAACCCGATTGCGAGGAACTGTTTGATGGTCGACGAGATGGTTTTCGAGGACTCAAATCCGTTGCGTTTGCCGTTCTTTTCCATCATGCATCTCCTATGCGCGTCAGCTCAGCTGCGAGTGCTCTAGTAGGGCCCGAAATTAATCCTGAACTCGTTCCAGGGGATAATCGGCTGGATGGAAATCATCTTGGCCACGGTGCTCTTCGGAACCCATAGCATGTCTCCCGGTTGCAGATGGAGATCTTCGGCCAGGTTCCCTGTTTTCAGCATGTGTTTCACATCGACTTTCTGCGAAGAAACCCATTGATCGGAAACGCGTCGGAATAAATAAACTTCGGAATGCTTGGCGTTGCTCGTGAACCCGCCGGCGATGCCGATCGCCTGCGCTACGGTGATATCCCCGTACAAGGTGAATTTTCCGGGACTGTTCACTTCGCCGTAGGCAATGAAGTACGGGTTCAGGAAAGTCTGTAAGGTCACGGTCACGGTGGGATCGTGGAGAAGTTTCGAGTAGTCCTTCTTCAAAGCTTCGGTCAATTCCGGCGTGGTCATGCCCTCCACGTGCATATCCGGCAACTGACGAAGGTTGATGAACCCGTCAGGTTGCACGGTGACCGTCTCGTTGTATTCGGGCGTGAACGGAAACTCGATGACTAGCACATCGTTCTTCATCAAACGATACCGCGGATCACGTTGTTTCAGGGTGGGAACATTCGAGGATTGCTGGTTACTGTTTGTATCCGCCGCGACCGTGGCCGGTTGGGCCGAATCAGGCTTCTGGGCCGCATCCTGTGCCAGCGCTCCGGCGACCAGAATCAACGCGGCTAATACCGCAAACGTCAACAACCTCTTGTTCATCACTGCTTCTCCAGGAAAAAACTTCCTCGCAGAGTTCAGTTCAGAGAAACTGATCTGCCATTCATAGCCATTCGCTTCGCGAACGGTTTTTCTCCAATGTTGAGTAATACCGCCTCTAATCCGGGGGCCCCGGAACCCGGACATGAAGATCAATCGAATCCTCGACTGGTACTCTGCCAGTGCAACGGATTAGCCTGGGTGCGTGTTCACTCGACGCCCGTAGGTTCTTGACAGCGAACCATTAAAGCAAGCACCTTGCCATCTGAGTAGGTCGCAGGGCGCTTTCAAAAAGAATTCCAAGTCATTGCTGGGACTGACACTTCACGGCATCCACGCACGCTCGCACCGGCAACATTCAGGAGAGAAAGGGAAACAGTGTTCAAAGTTTTGCATAACTTGGAAACCATTGTTTTGGCTCTTAATCCCAAATTCTGGCCGAGTCGAGTTTGACTCGAAAAACTTCCAGGCGACTTCCCGCCATCCACTTGAGGTTTGAAAGCTTAACCCGGTTCACATCCCGCGTCTAGCATGGAAGAAAGTGTGTGCTGCTGGCCAGAGAAGAAAGTTTTTTGACCGCAGGGGTAATCAACCTTGGACATGTCCTGGCGGTCGGCTTGAATGCTGTCGGCAACGCGACAAATTCTCCAAGTCGGGGTTTACTCAACTGAATAACCAAAGTGGTGATAGCGAATTCCCAAGCGAAGAGGATCGACTTTGAAACGTCAATTCCCCCCAGTGTTGTTCGCTTTTTGTTTGCTGTTCGCGCTCGCGTTGCTGGTAGTCTCCATCTCCTGTGGCGGCGGCAGTAGTTCCAATGCCAGCGCCCCAACTCCACCGTTCAATGCCGGTACCCTCGGTTCGGTAACGACCAAGGGCGGCCCGGAGAGTTGCTCGCAGGTGCTGGGCGGAGACGGAGGGTCTCAAGGCGCATCCTGTTATCAAGTGACCATCTCCTGCCCGAATGTGGCCGACCAGGACGTTGGCGTCAAGGTTAAGACGCCGGTCGGAACTCCGGTCGGCACGGTTCTGTTCACCACCGGCGGCAGTGGCCAGGAATGGTATGACCAGCACTTCCAGCTGGGTACACAAATCGTCGATCGCATGGTGGCCGCCAACTACGCCACCGTACAGTTCGCCTGGGGATACACGCCCGTGGGCTTTCCCAGCGGAGGAAACTTTGCCGGGTGGTTGACCGGGCCGGGCGGTCCGCGCCAGCTTGCCTGCCGCTGGGCCACCATCGCCAAATGGGTCCATGACAATCCCCAGATCACCAACTCAGCGGCGCCGTTCTGCGCCACTGGAAACAGCGCCGGCTCCGGAGCGGCCGCCTACGCCATTTCCTTCTATGGCGAAGACAACATGTTCAACATGCTCGAGGAAACCAGCGGGCCTCCCTTCAGCCGCATTGATAACGGCTGTATTTGCTCGCGCAACGCGGCCCAGAATTCCGGTTGCTCCAGCATTACGCAACCCATTCAGGAGTGCTACGGGATTGACGGCAACATGTTTATCGATCCTGCCTACAGTCCCACCGGTCGCCTCTGCTCGACTGCGGAGAACACCGGCGACACGACCAATGCCGCGACCTTCCTGCGCGACAGCATTCTTGCTTCCGATGCCAAGCTGGACTACCCGAACATTGATATGCACTTCGTCTACGGCGGCCAGGATCCCACCTCAGGGGTGGCGCAGGGAACCGAGTATTGGATGAAGATCACCGGCAAAGGCGGCGCTGCGCCCACCGTGGACTGCGTCCAGGATGCTCCGCACCGCATCGGCGACGTGCAGGACGGGGCCGACAAGATCGTGAATGACCTTGTCACCTTCTGCAAGTAGTTTCCCCTCGCAATGCCCGGGCCGTGCTGCCCGGGCATTTGCTCTTCTTTCTGGCGAAACGGCCCCCCATATCCAAATATTTTCCTTAACAAGTGCAAATTATTGACTATTGACAGGATACGAGAGCTGGCCGAACAATATCCTGCAACGTCAAACTCCGCTTGCGGCGGAGTTTTCAGGTGCTCGCCATTCTCTTGATCTGGCCTGCTATCTGCTTCAAATCCTTTGGTAAAGGTCTGCAATGTTTGAAAACCTGCGTGCGGATTATGCGAGGGTGAGAGTGGACCGCAGCCGCACTTTGCGGAACGGCGGATGGAAGCGCTCCAGCTTTCTTGAGAATGTGCGCATTACCCTGGCGCTGACAACCTGGTGCGTGATCTCGTACCGTTTCTCGCGATGGGTGTTCAAGTTGCGCATTCCTGTCGTTCGCCAGTTCCTGAGCCTTGTGGCCGTGATCTTTCAGCGCTGGGTCGAGCTGTGGACCGCAGTTTACATTTCCAGGGAAGCCGACATTGGCCCAGGTCTGCTGGTCCACACGCCCTATGGAATTTGTATTGGTCCCACCAGGATTGGGAGCAATTGCACGGTCGGAACCGGAGTTCTGATCGCCGGCGGGTCGCGCGGAGTGGGCGACAACGTCTATTTCGGCCCGGGTGCGAAAGTCATCGGCGATACGCGGATTGGCAACAATGTAGTGATCGTGGCCAACAGCCTGGTGCTGTCGGACGTTCCCGACAACACGACCATCGTGGGTGTTCCGGCGCGCATTCGTCTCCCCGGCGGGCAGCCGCGCCGTTTTCAGACAGTCGCAGCATCGAATTAAGAATTCGAAAATCACGCCCAACTAAAAGGGCCTGGAGAGAGAGCCGCTCTTGGACTTTGCATGGAGTGAGGAACAGCGTCAGTTTCGCCAGGAAGTCATTCGCTTCGCCAGGGAAGAGTTGAACGACAATGTCATTGATCGTGACTTGAACGAGGAATTCTCCTGGGACCTCTGGAAGAAGTGCGCGAAATTCGGCATCCAGGGTCTTCCCATCAGCTCCGAATATGGCGGCAGCCAGGCCGATATTCTCACCACTGTGTGCGGCCTGGAAGCCCTGGGATACGGCTGCCGCGACAACGGGCTCATATTCTCCATCAACGCCCACATGTGGAGTTCCGAGATTCCCATCTCCGCCTTCGGAACCGAAGCGCAGAAAAAGAAATATCTTCCCAACCTGGTCAACGGCGAGTGGGTCGGCGTTCACGCCATGACCGAGCCCATGTCGGGATCCGATGCCTACAGCATGCGCAGCCGCGCCGAGCGCAAAGGCAATTGCTATGTGATCAACGGCTCCAAGACGTTCATCACCAACGCGCAGAACGCAGAATTCGTCATCGTCTTTGCCAAGCTGGATTCTCCCGAGAGCGCCGGCGGCGTTACAGGTTTCATCGTCGACAAGGGCACGCCCGGCTTCACCATCAGCAAAAAACTCCACAAGATGGGTTTGCGCACCTCTCCGATGGCAGAGTTGGCGTTCGTGGATTGTGAAGTCCCACTTGAAAATCTTCTGGGAAAGGAAGGCGGCGGTCCAGCGATTTTCACCGCGTCCATGGAGTGGGAGCGCATCTGCATCCTCGCCAGCCATCTCGGCGCGATGCAGCGCATGCTGGAAACTTCGGTGAAGTACGCCAAGGAGCGTCATCAGTTTGGGCAGCCTATCGGCCAGTTTCCGCCCATCTCCGACAAGATCGCCGAAATGGATATTCGCCTCGAGACATCTCGCCTGGTGCTCTACAAAGCAGCGTGGCTGAAGAGCCAGGGCAAGCACCCCTTACGCGAAGCTTCTATCGCCAAGGCGTACGTAGCCGACGCCTGCATCAAGACGGCTCTCGATGCCATCCAGATTCACGGCGGCTACGGTTACATGACCGAATACCAGATCGAGCGGGAATTGCGGGACGCGATTTCCGGCAAGATTTACTCCGGCACCACTGAGATTCAGAAAAAGATCATTGCCGGCTTCCACGGCCTGTGATCGAACTATTTTTGAGGGGACCAACGTGCCTTACATCCTGCAGCAATACCTGACCGAGAGCGCGAAAAGCCGCGCCGATCATCCCGCGGTCTGGGCCCGCGGACGCACGCTGAGCTATCGCGAGCTGGATCAACGTTCCAACCAGTTGGCGAATTTTCTGCATGAGCGCGGCATCAGGAAGGGTGATCGCATCGGCATCTTCTTTCCCAAGGCGGTAGAGTCGCTGGTCGCCATGTTCGGCGCCTTGAAAGCCGGCGCGGTCTATGTGCCGCTCGATCCCAACCAACCGGCGGACCGCATCAGCTACATCATCGGCAACTGCGGCATCCGTGGCCTGGTGACCACCGACGAGCGTTTGAAGTTGCTCCCGCCTGAAATCATCCCCTCGGTCGAATTCACGCTCCTGACGCATGAGTTCGCCAACGGCACGCCGCGAGACAACTCGCTGCCCTGGAGCGAACTGGATCGCTACTCGGCTGATTCTTCTCCTGCTTTGCAGTCCACCACCACCGACCTGGCTTACATCCTGTACACCTCCGGATCCACGGGGCGTCCCAAGGGCGTAATGCTGTCCCATCAGAATGCCCTGACCTTCACTGAGTGGTGCGCCGACACGTTTCACATCGGTAGCGAGGACCGCATGTCGAACCATGCGCCTCTGCATTTCGATCTGTCGGTCTTCGATGTCTACAACAGCATCAAGGCGGGCGCCACCGTGTACATGGTGCCGGATGAGATTGCGGTGTTCCCGGCAAGTCTTGCCAACTGGATCGAACAGCAGCAGATCACGGTTTGGTATTCGGTTCCCTCGGCGTTGGTTTACCTCGTGTTGCATGGAAAAATCAGCGCGGAAAAGTTCCGCCAGCTTCGGACCATTCTCTTTGCCGGCGAAGTGTTCCCGCAGAAATATCTGAAGCAACTCGCGGAGATGCTGCCGCACATTGATCTCTACAATCTCTACGGTCCTACCGAAACCAATGTTTGCACCTACTACCAGGTGGACCGGGCGAAGTTGCCCTCCATGGACAAGCTGCCGATCGGGCATGCCTGCGCGAACACCGAGGTGTTCGCGGTGGATGACCAGGACCGCATCGTGGGCGTAGGCGGTGTGGGCGAGCTTTTCGTGCGCGGCCCCTCAGTGACTCCAGGGTACTGGGGAGATCCGGAAAAAACCCAGAAGATGTGCGTGCCCAACAAATTTCAGCGCCACTTCGAAGAGAAAATGTATCGTACCGGCGATCTCGTCTCGCCCGACGAAAACGGGGATTACTACTTTCTGGGACGCCGTGACAATCAGATCAAGAGCCGGGGCTATCGCATCGAGTTGGGCGAGATCGAGGCTGCCTTGCTCAGTCATCCGGGGGTTTGTGAGGCGGCGGTGATTGCGGTTCCCGACGAAGAAATCGGAAATCGCATTCGGGCTTTTGTTTATCTCCACCAGGCCGGTACGCTTACGGCAGTGGACTTGCAGCAGCATTGTGCAACGCGCGTGCCCAAATACATGATCCCGGAATCCATCGAAATGCGCGACGTGCTGCCCAAGACTTCAACCGGTAAAATCGATCGCGTACGACTGGCACAGGCCACGGCGCATGCAGCCGACTGACGAACGTAGATCGCTCGAAGACAGACGGAATCTAGCCGCTCGCGGCGGCAATACGTAAGGGGGAAATTACCTTGGATCCAAGTTCGGTAAAGTCTCAGATAAGGCAGTTCGTTCTGGAGAACGCCCAAAGCAAAGGTGTGACCACCGTCTCTGATACCGACTCTCTTACCGAGATCGGCGTAGTTGACTCGTTGGGAATCTTCCGCCTGGTGTCCTTCCTGGAGGACTCATTCGGCGTGCGCATTTCGGACGAAGAGATTGTTCACGACAACTTCCAGACGATCGCCGAGATTGAGCGGTTCGTGAGCGGGAAACTCGCCAGTAAAGCAGTTTCGAAGTAACCAGGGACCAAACAAGAAACACCCCAGAGATTCCTCTCTGGGGTCCGGTTGAATCTACAGCGAGCTGATGAAGTCGATCAGGTCAGTCTGGTCCTGCGTCGAGAGGGCCGAGAACTTGGTGATTACCTGACTGGCCTCTCCCCCATGCTGCAGAATCGCATCCATCACCGTCTTGGCGCGGCCGTCATGCAGTAAGCCGTTGCCGTTCGTGACTCTGGAGGACAGGCCCCAGAGCGGCGTGGTGCGAAACATCGAGCCCGTCGCCAAGCCCAACGGAAGTCCGTCCTGCAGACCGGGACCCATGTCGTGCAACAGCAGGTCCGAATAGGGATTCACCGGCTGCTGCTCCAGCGCTTTGCTTTCGAGGGTTGAGCCTTTGAAAATCAAGGGAACGATCACCGTCGCCTTCGTGGTGAAGGCGCCCTTGGTGGGCGATACCGGCGGAATGTGACAGAGATTGCACCCGACGGTATTGAACTGGGTCTGCCCGTTGGTGTTGCCGGCGCCGGGCGTGTTTGGCGCCAGGTACAACACGTAATGGTACCCATCCAGCATCATGGTGCCGTCATCATTCGGCTGCTTGCTGATCGAGCAGTTGGGTGGAATCGGCTTACCGGAAGGCAGGTCCTCGGTTGGGAACAGCGGGTTGGTGACCCCAATATCATGCTGAAGGGCTGAGGCGGCAATCTGTTCCAGGGTGGCAAATTGTGCCTTCAGTCCAAAGCGCCCGATCTTGAGCTTATTGTTCTGGTCCAGCACCATGTTCGCCATGCCGTGGACGCCCATGCCCTTGTCAACCGCGTTGGCCATGATCTGGGCATCCGGGATATTGTCCAGCAGTCCCATGCCAAACAATTGCGGCGGTTGGTGGACCGCGATGATGGTCGCGTCCGCGGGAACCTTCTCGCCCTTCAGGATGCAGTTCGGCTTGAAGATCTGGTTTGACTTGGGTTGCAGAAACATCCCACCTTCGTTCGTCAGCGGATCGAAGGTTCCATTGGTGATGGTCCCGAAGAATGTGGACATCTTGGTAGAGTTTCCGCCTGTCACCGGACTGGAGTGACAATCGCTGCAAGCGTCCTGCGTGAACACCGGCCCCAAGCCCTGCTGGGGGTCCCATATGTGAATGAAAGACTGGAAACCGCCCCCAAAGATGGTCATCTCGGTGGAGGTTAGGTTCGGAATAGGGTCGCCCAACATTGTCTGGGCGCGAACATCTGATCTGGTGGTGTTCAAAAGCCAATAGCCGGCAGTGATCAGCATGACTGCAGCCACGACGAAGCTAATTCTGCGCACCCTCGAGGTAGAACAGGAGCGATTCATGGGTGGCCTCCATCCTCTTTCCAAAATTCAGAGCACAACGTTGCGTTAGAGTGGGCCTCGTGGCGATGGGGTTGCAGAAGTGTACCTCTTAACCCGCATCTCGTGTCAATGGTGCAAATGGTTGCACTAAGGCCTTTCGCAAGTGCTCAGAGCGTCGGCGCGGTTGGAATCATATCGCTTCTACTGCCTGCGGGTGCGTCTTCCGTCGTGGGAGAATCCAGGAATTCAACATCAATGCGCCAACGCGAGCGTCAGCGATTGCCGGGGCGGTAGCTAAATCTGTAACGGCTCGCGCTCGAGCGCGAAGCATACTGAAACGACATTTTCCACTATTTGTATTGTCCGCTGCGCTCAACGAGTCGCGGTTGGTAATGGCAGGTTGTGTACCGCCGCTTGCAGCGCGATTTCCAAATCCTCGACATGCCTCGGCTCCGTCAGGTAGCTGATGATCATCATGCGCAGGGCGCTCTCGCCGTTGACGATCGTGTCCGAGATCCAGCGTTGCCCATCGTTGGTGACCTGCTCCACGATGCCCTCATGAGCCGCTGCCTTTTGTTCTCGAGTCAACTGCCTGGACTTCAGGCGAAACGCCACGATCGGCAGCGTCTGCGGAGCCGCCAGTTCGAAGATCTCCGATGACGTGATCCAGTTTGCGAAGTCCCCAGCCAGCTTCATCTGGCGATTGATGTGCTCCTCATAGGCTAATCGCCCGTGAACTCGCAAAGTGAGCCAGAGCTTCAACGAATTCATACGGCGCGACCATTGCGTGCTGATCCGGGAGTTGTCCGGCAAATGCGCTCCGGCCGCTTTCGGCATGTAGGGCGCTGATACCGCAAACGCCTGCTCCAGAACTTTGGGTTGGCGGGTCAGGATTACTCCTGCTGCAAAGGGCATCGCCAGCCACTTGTGAGGGTCCACCGTTATGGAATCGGCCAGTTCAATGCCGTCCACAACGTGGCGGTGACGGTCCGAAAAAATTGCGGAAGCTCCATAAGCGCCATCCACGTGCAGCCATAACTGATGCGTTCGGCAAATTTCAGCGATCTTGCGCAACTCATCCACGGTGCCGCAATTGGTGCTTCCGGCCGTGGCCACAACCAGGAACGGCTGGTCGCCATTTTGCTTGTCGCTGCGAACCGCCTCCTCGAGTCTCTCCGGATCAAGTTGAAGGTCCCGGTTGACAGGGATCCGCCGCAATCCTTTTCGTCCCATGCCCAGCAATCCCGCCGACTTGTCGAGAGAGTGGTGGGCTTCCGCCGAGGCGTACGCAATGGGGCGTCCAGTGATCGCGTTCATGCCCTCTTCGATTGCATCCGGAAATGCGGAAGCCACGGCCAGCGCCATGCCGCTGAAGTTAGCTTCGTTGCCGCCGGAGGTGAATGTCCCGCTGCATTCTCCGCTCCATCCCACGCGTTCTCCGATCCAGCGCAGGGTTTCGAGTTCGATCTTGGAAGCCAACTGGGAGCGCGCGAGGGTGGCCAGTTGCGGGTTTAATGCCGCGACCAGGGCCTCGGCCAGAAATCCCATGTAAGTGGGAGTGGGGTTCATCAGGCCGAAGTAGTTTGCGCTTGGAACGTGGAATCCCTTGTCCACCATCTCCCGGCACAGATCGTCCAGGACTTGCTTCGGATCATCCCCGGTCTCGGGCAACGGGTTGTGCAGGGGCCCGTAGGTGCGTTGTCCGGCCGGAAGTTGGACCGGCCGGTCCGGCAGGGAAGCGAAGTACTCGTCAATCCGGTCAATCAGCCGGTACCCCAGTTCGCGGCGGGTTTTGGAATCCAGTTGGAATGGCATAGGGATTTGATTTTAAGTATGGAGAAAAGGACGCGAACGATCTATCCGAAACTTGCGCTGAGCCGGTGAATGCGTCGGGGGGAGCTTGGTGTAAAGAAGGCAGCAGCGCCGCGTCTTACGCGACATTCGGGTCACACTTGCGCGATGCTCTCTTCCTTCGCTGCGTAGTGCGATTCCACGTACTCATCGAGAATTTGGAGGAACTCCTCCACAATCTTGTCGCCTTTCAGAGTGGTGAACAAGCGTCCATCCACGTAAACCGGGGCCTTGGGTTCTTCAAAGGTTCCAGGCAAGGAAATGCCCAGGCTTGCATGCTTGGATTCTCCCGGCCCATTCACAACACAGCCCATGACCGCGACCTTCATCTCTTCAACGCCGGTGAAACGGCCCTTCCAAACCGGCATCTGGTCGCGCAGATAAGTCTGGATTTGCTCCGCCATTTCCTGGAAGAAGGTGCTGGTCGTACGCCCACAGCCCGGGCACGCCGTGACCTGCGGCGTAAAGCTGCGGATGCCCATCGACTGCAGAATCTGCTGCGCAACGCGCACTTCCTCAGTGCGGTCGCCGCCCGGCGCAGGGGTCAGCGACACGCGGATCGTGTCTCCAATTCCTTCTTGCAACAGCACACCCAACGCCGCACTCGAGGCAACAATCCCCTTCGCGCCCATGCCGGCCTCGGTGAGGCCCAGGTGTAACGGATAATCACATCGCGCCGCCAGCGAGCGATACACGTCAATGAGGTCCTGCACGCCGCTTACTTTGGCGCTCAGGATGATCTGGTCCTTGCGCAGGCCGCATTGTTGCGCCAGTTCCGCGGAATTCAGCGCGCTGACTACCATCGCTTCCATGGTTACTTCGCGCGCATCTTTGGGCTCAGGCAGCCGCGAGTTCTCGTCCATCATGCGGGTAAGCAGCGCCTGGTCGAGCGATCCCCAGTTGACCCCGATGCGCACCGGTTTCTGGTTCTCGACCGCAACTTCGATCATGGTGCGGAAGTTCGCGTCGTCCTTGCGGCCAATGCCGACATTGCCCGGGTTGATCCGGTACTTTGCCAGCGCCCGGGCGCACTCGGGATATTTCTTCAGCAGAAGGTGCCCGTTGTAGTGAAAGTCGCCCACCACCGGGACGTGAACTCCCATTTTGTCGAGTTGCTCGACGATGGGTGCGACTGCCGCAGCCGCTTCTTCGTTATTCACCGTCACCCGCACCAGTTCCGATCCGGCGCGGGCCAGGGCTGCGGTTTGCTTTACGGTGGAAGCGATGTCGGCGGTATCGGTATTGGTCATCGACTGCACCACAACGGGTGCATCGCTGCCGACTCGAACCCCGCCCACCAAAGCGGTCACGGTTTTTCTACGTTGGATATTTGCCATGCGGAATCTTTAGTTTAGCACGCAAGATTATCTGTTGGTGAGCGTCTGCTTCCTTTGTGGTCCTTGGTGTCCTTGGTGGTTTAAAAAAGTTCTTAAACCACAAAGGACACGAAGTCTCACGAAGAAAGCTCCGTGAAACTCAGTGTCCTCTGTGGTGAAGAGACTTTAAGGCAGATGCTGTGTCAACCCGGGAATCGTCTTCACCAGGTCGTTGTAGATCACCATCACGGCGAACAGTACCAGGAACACGAACGCGGCCTGGTAGATCCGTTCCTTGATCGGGATGCTGATATCCCGCCGCATCACGCTCTCGACAAACAGTAACAAAATAACCCCGCCATCCAGGATAGGAATGGGCAAAAGATTAAAAATACCAAGGTTCAGGCTGATCGCAGCAGTCAACGCCATCAACGGCGTCCAGCCTTTTTCGCTGGCAGCCTGGCCCGCAGCGCGCCCGATCCCTATCGGTCCTTCGATGGTGCGAATCGAAACCTTGTGCCGTACTAGCTTCTGCACCAGTTCCAGGATCAGGAGAGACGTCTTCTTGTTTTCTTCCAGTGAGCGATTGAACGCTGCAGTGAAAGGCAGGCTCCCGACTTTCGTAGGAATGCTTTGAATACCGATCCGGTAACGCTTTTCCTTGGCTCCTTCCACGTTGGCGAGTACCGGCTGCACATGGAAGGTCATCTGCTTTCCGTCGCGCAGCACCGTCAGATCGATCGGCTTGTCCTTGGTTTGCTTGAGGGTTTGGATCATCTGCGCAATGGCCTTTACCGGCTTGCCGTCCAGCGAGATGATCTCGTCGCCTTCGCGAATCCCGGCCTTTTCCGCCGGCATGCCCGACTCAAGGTCGGTCACGATATTAGGCTGGTCTGGTACCCACCCGGCATAACCCATCTGCGAGATGCCAATCGCCTCCGGGGTAATGGTCTTTTCCAGAACTTTGTCCCCGCGCTGCACTTCAATGCTCAGCGGCTGGTTAGGATTGAGCATGATTTTCGGATCGACCTGCTCCCAGGTCGGATTCGATACATCGTCGATCCGAACAATCCGGTCCCCGGCCTGCAAGCCCAATTTCGATGCGGGTGAGTCGTCTTCCACCCACCCCAGCACCGCGGGCTGGTACATGAAGACCGGATATTCGAAGTGGAGCATGTACACGCTTGTAAGAAGTCCGATGGCGAGCAGAATGTTCATCGCCGGCCCGGCAATTGCGATGATGAAGCGGTGCCACCGCGGATGGGACAGGAACTCGGCCGGATCCCCGGTCCGTTCGTCCATGGGATTCTCGCCGCTCATCTTCACGTACCCGCCGAGCGGGATCGCGCTGATGCGATAGTCGGTCTCTCCGCGGCGAAAGCCCAGCAGACGCTTTCCAAAACCGATGGAGAACACCTCAACCCGAACCCCCAGCAACTTGGCCGCAGCGTAGTGGCCAAATTCGTGGATCAGGATCATGAATCCCAGTACCACCCCGACAGCGAAGACAGCCGTAAGAAATCCTGACATAAATTTGCGTTATTCCCCTGTAACTACCGAGGCTGGCCGCAAGACCCGGGAGCTATCGCCAATTCGCGCCACCTGTTCGTGGGCGAGCTGCCGCGCCTCCGTGTCCGCCTCAAGCACCTGTCTTATAGATTCCAATTTTGACGTTTTCGTTTCATCCAGGACTTTTTCAATGACTCGGGGGATCTGATCGAAGCGGATCAATCTGTCCAGAAAAGCCGCCACTGCCACTTCATCGGCGGCATTGAGTGCGACCGGTTTCGCTCCACCTGCTTCTGCCGCTACATAGGCGAGGGCCAGGCAAGGGAATTTTTCCATATTGGGCGGGGCGAATTCGAGGTGTCGTAAGTCCATGACCGGGAAGCGCATGCTCGAAGGTATGCGCTCCGGATAGGTCAATGCATACAGAATCGGCAGGCGCATGTCCGTGACTGAAAATTGAGCAAGTATGCTGCCATCTACAAACTCGACCATGGAATGGATGGTCGACTGGGGGTGCACAATCACTTTCACCTGCTGCACCGGCAAGTTGAACAAACGACAAGCCTCGATCACTTCGAAACCCTTGTTCATCAAGGTGGCGGAGTCGATGGTGATGCGCCGCCCCATCTTCCAGGTGGGGTGATCGAGCGCTTGATCCACAGTAATGGATGAAAATTGCGCCTTGGGTGTGTTCCGGAATGGTCCACCGGAGGCGGTGAGCCAGATGCTCTGCACTTCTTCCATGCGCCCGCCACGCAGGCACTGGTGTACCGCGTTGTGCTCGCTGTCGATTGGAAGCAGGGCTTTGCCTTGGCGACGCGCCTCGGCGGTGATCAGTTCGCCCGCGGCCACCAGGCATTCTTTGTTCGCGAGCCCGAGAGTCTTTCCGGCGCGCACGGCTTCGTAGGTCGCTTCCAGTCCCGCGACACCGACGATGGCGCTCACCACGAATCCGACATCGCGATGAGTTGCGACGCGTACAGTGCCGGCAGCGCCGTGAACTACTTCGATGCCTTCGATTCCGGCAGACTTGAGTCGTGCGCGTACCTCATCAGCGTCTTTTTCATTCGCGAGAGAGAGCACCTTGGGTCGCCAGCGTGTGGCTTGCTCAAAAGCCAGTTCGAGATTGGACCCGGCAGCAAGGGAAACAATGCGAAAGCGCTCCGGGTAAGACTCGACCACGCTCAACGTGCTGCGACCGATCGAACCGGTCGAACCAAGAATGGCAATGTTTCTCATGAGCAAAAAGAAAAACCACAGAGGGCATTGAGGAGCACGGGGGAGATGGCGACTGTAAAACCTCCGTGATCCTCAGCGTCCTCTGTGGTTAAACTGCGTTGTATCATTGCATTACGCGCCAAACCGCATAGTACCACAGCACCGGAGCGGCAAAGAGCAGGGCATCAATTCGATCCAGCATGCCGCCATGTCCGGGAAGGATCGCGCCCGAATCCTTCACCCCCGCACCGCGCTTGATCAGGGACTCGACCAAATCTCCTAACTGGGCTGCGACGTTGAGCGCCGCGGTCAGCAGCAGGGCCGGCAGCAACGGAGGTCTCTGCAAGGCAAAAAATCCGTCCCGGCGCTCGATCAGGTGCGCATTCAGCAGGGCCGTGCTGATGGGCAGTGCATAGTTATAGAGCAACATGCCGACCACGAGACTTGCAATCAGCGAAGCAAGCGCCCCCTCCCAGGTTTTCTTGGGGCTGATACGCGGCGACATCAAATGCCGTCCCAGGGACTTACCGACGAAATAAGCGAAGATGTCTCCCGCCCACACCACCAGCAGCAGGTACATGAGCAGAAAAGCGCCCGACCACTGCTGCCGGATTTCCACCAGGAACGCCATCGGCATCGCCGCATAAACAAACGCGAATGCCGAAGTGGAAGCCGCCGGATAGGATTGCGAAAGGTCTTCGCGGATCATGCCGATCACCAGAAAAACAAATGGCGCAATCACGGCCGCGAAGGCCACGGTGTAGATGAATATCGCCGTGGAGAGCAACGGCTTTTGATTGCCGGGGTCAATGGCAAGAAGAACAAAAAACAAAGCTACAAAGACGAATGTGGAACGGCGAAATGGGCGAACGCCGTAGGCCTTCACCAGCTCAAGGAATTCGTGGACGGTCAGCAACGCGACAACTCCCGCCACAATCGCCAGCAGCGGAACCGGCGCTTTCAGGATCAACAGCAGAACGATTGGAATCAGGACAACCGCGGTGAGGATCCGTTTCAGCAGGTGCAAGCCGGGTCAGCTCCGCGCCGACCGCGAGGTGTGATGGTCGGAAGGAGCGTCGGCAAGCCCGCCATACCGCCGCTCCCGCTTCTGGTATTCGACGATACCTTGCAACAGATGGGTACCGCGAAACTCAGGCCACAGGGTAGGTGTCACATAGATCTCGGCATAAGCGAGTTGCCATAAGAGAAAGTTGCTCAGCCGCATTTCGCCGCTGGTGCGAATCACCAGGTCGGGATCGGGCAGGTGCCCGGTGTAAAGATTCTGCGATACCGCATCTTCGTCAATCTGCATGTGATCGAGGCCGCCATTGCTCAGCGCGGCATCCACGATCGACTTAAAAGCGTCCACCAGCTCCGAGCGCGCGCTGTAATTCAGCGCGAGCGTCAGGATCATGCCATTGTTCCTGGCTGTGGCATCCTGCGCCCACTGCATCTTTTCCTGCACCGGCTTCGGCAGTTCGTGCCGGCGCCCGATGTACTGCAGTTGAATGTTGTTCTTGTTGAGCGTGGGCACTTCCTGCTTTAGATAACGGCTGAGCAGGCTCATCAGGAAGTCGACTTCGGTTTTCGGCCGCTTCTTCCAGTTCTCTTCGGAGAAGGCGTAGAGCGTGAGAGCGTGTATTCCTATGCGGGCCGCGGTTTCCACCGTCGAGCGCACCGATGCGACCCCGGCCCGGTGCCCGGCCACGCGCGGCAGGTGCCGCCGCTTGGCCCAGCGTCCGTTCCCATCCATGATGATCGCGATGTGCTTTGGGAGCCGTGCCGGATCGAGCTCTCGGTAAACTTCCGCTTCCTTGCGATCCAGCCCGGCAGGAATTGTTCCCTGCAAGCTAACCTCTTCTGCAAGCTGAAGCTAACACACGGAAAGGGGTGCTCGCAATGACGCCGTAAAACGGGAAAACGTGCGCACACAAGCGTGACGGTCCATGAAGCAATTGTCATTCCGACCAAGCCGGAGCGAATGCGACCCGAGTCCGCTTTCCGGGCTGGAAGGTAATATGCCTGCCGGACGCTTCGGCGAGTTCGCTACACGGGCTTCGCAAGAACGTCAGCGTTCTTTCAACTCCTCCAACACTACATCCAGATCAATCTTCTCCGTCCAGCGCAACACGGTCAGAGGAGTCTTGACCCCTACGCGCGCATCGGTCAGCAGCCGATGCAGATCATCCACTCCCGCCACCGCCTTTCCATCCAGACTGACGATGACATCGCCTTCGCGAATGCCCGCTCGTTTGGCGGGACTATGGTCTTCGACGGCGACCACCACGATCCCGCTCTCGTGCGGCAGATCGTAAAAACGCACCACTCGCCGGGGCAGCGGCACCGTCTGCGCGGAGACGCCGATGTAGCTTCTTCGAATCCGCCCTTCGGTCAGCAACCGGCTGGCAACAAATTTTGCGGTGTTGATCCCGATGGCGAAACAAAGCCCTTGGGCTCCCATGATGGTCGCGGTATTGACGCCCACGACTGTTCCATCCGAGGTCACCAGCGGCCCGCCCGAATTCCCCGGGTTCAAAGAAGCGTCGGTCTGGATGACATCATCGATCAGGCGCCCGGAATACGAGCGCAACGAACGTCCCAGCGCGCTCACCACGCCAGCGGTCACGGTGTATTGAAAACCGTATGGATTGCCGATGGCGATGGCAAGCTGCCCCACGCGCAATTTTTGCGAATCGCCGAGCGGCGCCGCCATCAGCCCGGGTCCTTCGATTCGAATGACCGCCAAGTCGGTCGCGGGATCGTCGCCAATGATAGTGGCAGGGAAATGGCGCCCATCCGCCAGCGCAACCGCGATGCGCCTGGCATCGTGAACCACGTGGCTGTTCGTAAGAATCAGGCCATCCGGCGTAAACACAAATCCCGAGCCGCCACCCTGACGTTCGCCGGGCTCGCCGGAGCGATTGCGTGGGGAAGCTTGGGTGACGTCAATTTTGACCACCGATGGGCTGACCTTTTCCGAAGCCGTTACGACAGCATGGGAATAAGCGTCGAGCAGAACCGAATCGTCGATTGCTCCAACCGAGCCCGGCTGAGATAAAAGCGAAGACGAGTCGGCGAGGGGGGAAAAGAAATGATTGTCGTGAGCCACAATGCATAGATGAAGAGGCGGTGCTTGCGGATGCAGGTTGCGTCTGAGGGGTAGGGACACCGTCCCGGTCGGGGCTGCCTCCCTTTCCCATTCCGTCCCGGCACGGAAGGGTCGGCAAGGGCGAAACCGAAGCAAGATCCGTACGGACGACCAGACTTGCCGGGGGGCCTCTTCTCGTGCCGGCGGGGGACTAGTATTCCGAGTTTGGCATTCCAACCCTCGCCCAGGATGGCCCGCGCGGGCGTTCTGCTGCCCCAGGTTCGCGTCCAGGGGTGACCACCAGGGAAAAACTCTATCCGCCGACTTCGCGTGGCTTAAATCGCCTTTAATGGATAAATTAGCTTATAGCATATGTAATATTGTCAATACTGTATGTACAATACGTTATATGTATTGAGTCTTCAGGTAGGTAGGAGCAAATCTGGGAGTGTGGACCTTAGGCGGGGCTAACGGTACTCCACTAGGCTACGGCAGTTCAGCCTTCGGGCGCAGCCTGGTCCTCTCGTTTGGCACGATGCAGGCTTGCGCCCGCTCAGCCAGTGCCCGGTCCAAGGCTTCTCCCATCTTGCTCATGGCTTCTGGACCCAGTCTTGCCTGCATGGTCTCGAACAGTTGCCGCTCCTCCTTGCGAATATGTTGCGACAGGGTTTCCCCGAAGGTGGCAAGGTCCTGGCGGCCGAACCCCCGATCCATCGCTTTCGCAAAATATGCGCGCAAAGTTTCGTGCTCCCGCTTCAATTCAGCCACCAGGGGTTGCACTTCGGGCAGGCTATCGGCTAGCGGAAACACTTCCTTCTCCTCTGCCGCGAAATGCAGTTCGATCTCTTGCTCCACGATCTGCTGGATCTCGGCCTGCCAAGCCTCGAGATCCACTTCGCCTGCCTGCAACGCGCGATCGATGCGTACACACAAAGCCAGGGCATGCTGATGTTGCCGGGAGAGCGGCACCAGGCTCTTGTCGCGAAGCATAGGACATTATTCCTCAAACCGAGCCGCGAGAACGATCCTCAAGCAATAATTTCGCAGCTTCGACGTATTCTCCGGCAACCCACGCCAAGGCTCATCGTGCTGGCGGCGAAACCGGTTTACTCCAGCAACGCCGTCATTTATCCTTGCGCGCGTCACTGCCATGAAACGATTCCTGATTCACCTCCAGCTGGCTACGCTGCTTCTCGCCTCATGCTTTGCTCAAACCACGGCAGCCGACCGGGTGTTTCGTAACGGCATGGTATACACCGCGGAAACGGAGAGTCCGGTAGCCCAAGCGGTCGCCGTCCGCGAGGGACGCATCGTATATGTTGGTAGCGACCAAGGTGTCGCGCCGTGGATCGGGCCTGCCACCCAGGTGACCGAACTCCATGGCCGCGTGCTGATGCCTGGACTCATCGATGGCCACATGCATCCGCTCGAGGCCGGATTGAAACTGCAAAAGTGCAGTCTGAATTACGAGCCGCTCACGGTTGGCGAGATGCAGCAACGCGTGCGAGCTTGTCTGGATAAGACGAAAAACCAGGAGCCCGATGGCTGGCTGGAAGTGGTCAGCTGGTTTCAGGAGAGTATGAGGCCCGCCGGGGTGAAGACCTCGCGCGCCACGCTCGACGTGCTGAAAACGTCACGGCCCATCATCGTACGCTCCTCCTTCGGACACACAGTGCTGGCGAACTCGCGCGCGCTGGCTCTGGCAAAGATAACGAAGGCCACGCCGGACCCCCTTGGCGGAAAGATCTGGCGCGATACCGAGGGGAATCCTACCGGTTTGCTCGAGGACGCGGCTCACGCGGTATTTTCCGACCTCATCCCCAAGCCGACTCCAGAGGAGAACGTGGTGGCGGCACAGGCAGCGTTGAAGGCCATGAACGCTCAAGGCGTCACTTCGTTTCTTGACGCGGCTGCGGCGCCAGACGACATGGCAGCATTCACCACGGTGCAGGCTGCGGGAAAACTCATGGCACGCGCCCATTTCGCGCCGGTGATCGAGGCATACGAAGGAAGCGATCCGGCAAAAGCGGTCGCGAAAATTACTTCTTACCAGAAACAATATGACCAGGGGGCGATGCAGGCCAGGCCCGGGGTTACGGTTCGCAACGCAAAGCTGTTTCTCGATGGCGTGATCGCGGCTCCGGCGCTGACTGGCGCCATGTTGGAGCCGTATCGTAAGAACGCCGGAACGTCGCAACATCCTCGCTGGGTCGAGGGGGACAACCGAGGTCCAGCTGTCTATTTTCCGCCGCAGTCGTTGGCAGAGATCCTGACGCGGTTGGGCCGCGCCGGTATCGATCCTCACATGCACGCCGATGGCGATGCTGCAGTGCGCGCAGGGCTCGACGCCGTCGAAGTAATGCGCAAAGAGATTGGCGGAGCCGACATTCGTCCCGCCATCGCCCACGATGAGATTGTCAGCCCCGATGATTTTCCACGATTCAAAAAGCTCAATACCGTGCCAGTCCTTTCCTTCCAGTGGGAAAAGCCGGCCGGAGACACGATCGGCCTGACCGACTACTTTGGCCCGGAACGCATGAAGATCCTGGAACCGGCGGGTTTTCTGGCAGCCGCTGGCGCGCGTGTGGTCTTTGGCAGCGATTGGCCGGTTGACAGGCTCGACGAATGGTTTGCCCTCAAGGTCGGTGTGACCCGCACCAACGCCCCGGATGCCGGTCCGGGATTCCAGGGCAGGTTAGGCGAGGATCCTGGCCTGTCGCGTGATGCGGTTCTTCGCGCCGCGACCATCGAGGCAGCGTACGAACTGCACGAAGACGACGTGACCGGATCGGTGAAGGTTGGGAAATTCGCGGATCTCATCGTGCTGGATCGCGATCCGTTGAAAATCCCAGCCGAAGACCTCGCCAACGTGAAGGTGCTGGAGACGGTGGTGGGCGGGCAGACAGTTTACAGAGCCACACCCTAGCACCACGCCCGGATGGCACGACGAACCGCAATGTGTTCCTCACTGCAATGAAGAAGACGGTCCAGCCGAGGGAGCAGTGTTTGAAGTCACTGCATAAATTCATAAATCTTAACGATGGGTGTGGAAGCGTGCGATCATGCCCTTCGGACCAACTGCCTAACCGGTCGTGCCTTCAAAGCAGACCGCATTCAGGTTGAGCGGGTCGGTATGGGTCCAATGAACTCCCTGATCGGGGCTGATGTCATTTCGTGTACACGCCGGAAAACGGAAAGAAGAAGGCAATGCCGGCGTCCTTTACTAAATTCCATTATCCAGTGACAATAATCGGTTCGCCTGTCGCGTTCTGCTCGCGCAGGCGCACACAACCGCGATTCACAGACAGGAGCAATCATGGCCGCGACCGGGGAACTCATCCGCTTAATCAATTACGTTGACGATATCAATACCACTCTGCGGCGCATTAGCGCTTCCATCCCGATGATGGACGCCGAGGAACGCAAACGCCTGGCCGAGAGCGTGAGAGCTGCCAGCACCAACCTGAATACCGTTTTGGCCAACCTGGAAAAGGGAGGTCAATAGTGGCGCAGTTGAAGACCATTGCGGTGATCGGCGCCGGCATCATGGGCCGGGGCATCGCGCATGTGGCCGCGCTTGGCGGTTACCGAACTATTCTCGAGGACCTGCTGCCGAACGCCCTGCGCAAGGCGGAGAGCGAGATTCGCGCCAATCTCGATAAAGCCGTCGAATTAGGCAAGGTGGCGGCGGCAGATGCCGACGCGGCGTTCCAGCGCCTGGAATACGCGGGGAGCGTGGAAGAGGCCGCCCGCCAGGCCGATCTGGTGATTGAAGCAGTTCCTGAAGAGATGGAGTCGAAGATCGAGATTTTTACCCTGCTCGACAAAATCTGCCGTCCCGATACGATCCTTGCCTCCAACACTTCATCGCTCAGCATTACTGAGATTGCCAGCGTCACTTACCGGGCGAAGAAAATTCTGGGCATGCACTTCTTCAATCCGGTCCACAAAATGAAGCTGCTGGAAGTCGTGCGCGCACTGGAGACCGACGATGAGGCCTTGGCCTTTGCCGTGGAAGTTGGCAAGCGCATGGGCAAGGAAGTCGTGGTGATCAAAGAAGCGCCGGGCTTTATCACCAGCCGTATCAATGCCATGATCGGGAATGAGGCTTTCTACATGCTGCAGGAAGGCATTGCCAGCCCGGAGGACATTGATAAGGCCTTGAAGCTGGGACTGAACCATCCCATGGGACCATTCGAGTTGGTTGATCTGGTAGGACTCGACACGCGCCTGCACATTCTGGAATATCTTCACAAAAGTCTGGGCGAAAAATATCGCCCGTCACCGCTGCTGGTGCAGTACGTCAAAGCGGGGAGGCTGGGACGCAAGGCCGGGCGGGGAGTCTATGACTATCCGGCGTCAGCAACCTAGGGATCCACCCAGTAGGACAGCTGATGTGCTGTCCACTTTGCTATTGCCCTGCACGCTTGAGCGGCCCTGACATCACGATAATGTACGTATCCGGCTGCCCGGCTCTCAGCACACGTGGCATGCTCGCGCCGGCGGGAGGCGAACCAATGTCCGCATCGGTTGCATAGGGGGCATAAAACATCAGATGCGGTGGTATGTGGACGAGCTTGTTCCCCGGAACCAACAAAAAGCCCGCATCCGACAACATGTAAGCGATGCCGGGCTTGCCGGGCGCCTTGAATTTTCCGCTCTTGTAACCATCTTCAACCGCGGCTTTGATCTCCTCCTCGGTTTTGCCTTTTGAGCGCTGCTCTTCGACGAAGATTCGCGTCTGCAGCGTGGTGCGGCTGCCTTCGGCATCGAAGCATGTCGGTTCGAGGTTCAATGGATGCTGGCGGTCCACGAGGCAGGAAAATCCGTTTGAGCCATCGCGCACCTTCACATAGCCGGAGCGTTCCAGAAGATAAATTGTCGCCTTGCCGGAGATCTCTGGCGGGGCCGCCGACTCCGCAAGCTTGATGCGATCTTCACGCGGCAAGGACAGATCGTAAGCGGGCTTTGGCATCTCGCTTTGGGCCCATGAGAGCACGGTGAGCAGAAAAATACTTAAAAAGGTACGCATACGAGTTCCTCTTTGTGCGCCATTGTCGAACCCGTGGAGAGTAAAGGCCGGCGAGTCGTCCACCGGCCCTGGGCCGAGTTACTTGTTGATGTCTTGCTTGGCTTCCAGCCGCTTCTGCAATCCTTGCAGCGGCAGTTTCTGGTTGTCCGGAGCGCTGGCCAGCGCAGTGGAGATCTCCTTGGTTGCGTTCGGGAAATCTCCTTGCGCGGAATACATGCGCGAGAGGCCCACGTGCACCACCCAGTCGTTGGGATGTTTCTCCGCATTCTGCTTGAAGATCTCGAACGCCTCTTTGTCCTTGCCCTCCTGCTGGAGTTGACGCGCATAGGTGTGGGTCTGGATCGCGTTAGCTTTGGCTAATGCCTTCGCCCGCAGCGGCGCCGCCTCATCCTTGCGATCGAGAGCCGCCAGCACGTTGGCCTTGGTCATCAGGTTCTCGTAACGCTCTTCGTTCTGAATCGAGCGATCGCAAAACTGAAGCGCTTCAGGAAGGTCCACTTTTTGTGCGAGCAGGAAGTTGGCCGCATCATCCCAGCCATCCCAGGTGTACTGAGAGAGCCCGCGCAACTGGCTATGCAGGCTCTGCTCCACGATCTGATTGGTATTCACGTCAACGTGGAAGGGTACAGCGACTTTTTCCCAACGCATGGTCACCACCGTCGCGTTCGGCTTCACGTCGTCGAAATCGTAAGTCAGCGCTTCGTGGAACTCGGCCGTCTGCGGCTTGACCTCGACCCGCAGCGCATCTTCCTTCTGGTCGTAGGTGAAGCTTCCCCAGGAAGCGTTAGCCTTGGAAAAGATCACGGTCCAGGAATTCTCATTTGGAATCATGTGCAAGCCGTAAGTCCCTGCGGGCAGCGGCTTGCCCTCAATGCTCACCGGGTCGGTGAACTGGATGGTCGTGTTCTCGTTGGCACCCGCGCGCCACACCTGCCCATAAGGAACGACCGTGCCCCAGATTTTGCGCCCGCCTACGAGAGGCCGGTGATAATTCAAAGTGATATCGGTAATGCCAACCCGCTGCATCAGGACTGCATGTTGGCTTGCCCGAGGCAGATTCAACGTTACGGATTGCGCTACCGCGCTGCCTGCCCCCAGGCACAATCCTGCTGCCAATAACAGTGTCAATGTGTATCGTTTCCGCACAGAAACCTCCTTAGATTTCCTGAGGCGCTCGAGGCGCTCAACCCTGGTGTTGAAACAGGCTCTTAGACACGAATTTTGAGTTCCGGTTAGCGCCGGGGCACTGTTTCTAAACAGGATTTCCCCTAAAGCCTCAGGGAACATTTTTCGAGCCTGGTTCGTACAACTAGACAGCGGGGCGGGATCGCTCCGTAGTTTGAAGCACTGCATACTCCGAGGACATTTGTGAGAGCGCTCGCCGATATCGTCCGGCAATCCCTGGCCACGCTGTGGGCGCACAAGCTGCGCTCGTTCCTGACCATGTTTGGGATCGCCTGGGGCGTCGGCTCGCTTCTGTTGCTGGTTGGACTGGGCGAGGGCTTTCGCAGCGGACAGCAGAAGAACCTGGCCGAGCTCGGCCAGGACATCATGTTCACCTTTTCCGGCAGGATTCCCGCGATTGAAGGCAGCCTGCAGTCTGGCCAGAAATATAACTTCAGTTACGACGATTATGTCGCCATTCGCAGCGAAGCCAAGTTCCTGCGCGCGGTTTCGCCGGTGTTGAACCGCGAAGACATTCGCGCGGTCAGCGAGTTCGGCAGCACCAACGGCCAGGTTTTCGGGGTCGCGCCCACTTACAACCAGATCCGTAATGTTCCGGTCAGTCCGGGACGCTGGTTCAACGATGAAGACAACAGCGAACACCGCCGGGTCGCAGTGGTGGGATGGGAGCTGTTGAAAAAAGTGTTTCCGGGCCGGCCCGCAGTCGGCAGCACCATCCTGCTGAATGGGATCCGCTTCGACATTGTCGGAGTAGTGCAGAAGATTGGCAAGGAAGGGAACAACGGCACCAATGGCCGGATCTTCATCCCGGTCGAAACCATGCGCATGCTGTTCCCGCTCAAGACGGAAAATTCCGAAAACGCAATCTCGTTTATCAACTACCGGCCCATTACCAGGGAACAACATCTCGAAGCCAAGCAGGAAGTGCACCGCATCATTGCGCGCCGCCATGGCTTTGACCCCAGGCTGGAGGACGCTTTCGAAGACTGGGACACGATCGAGAACTCACAGAAGGTGGCAAAGATCTTTGACGCGATGGATTGGTTCCTCGGAGTGGTGGGCGTGGTTACCCTGGGCTTGGGCGCGATCGGAATTATCAACATCATGCTGGTCTCGGTGACTGAAAGGACCCGGGAGATTGGACTGCGAAAAGCGCTTGGCGCCACGCACCGCAACATTCTGACGCAGTTCTTCGTGGAAGGCGCGTTTCTGACCGCCTTCAGCGGGGGCATCGGCCTGGCAATGACCGTGGCTTTTGTCACCTTACTGGCGCAGTTGCCGTCGCCGGAAGGCTTTGACACGCCGCGCATCGTGCCCTCCTCAGCCATTACCGCTATCCTGTCGCTCGCGATTGCCGGAATCGTTGCCGGCGTGTTTCCGGCGCGGAAAGCTGCGATGCTTCCCCCCGTGGAAGCGTTGAGGCAAGAGTAGCCATGATCGGCCAGTTAGGTCAGCAGGCCTATAACGCGCTACGCCATAACCGCCGGCGCTCGCTGCTTACCATGCTGGGCATGGCGTGGGGGATCGCGACCGTGGTATTGCTGCTCGCCTACGGCACCGGGTTTCAGCGCGGCCTGATGGTGGCTTTTCGAACCTTTGGCGGAAACCTGATCGCGCTTTTTCCCGGACGCACATCGCTCCAGGCTGGAGGCAGCAAGGCCGGAACCCAGATCAAGCTCAGCATGGTGGATCTGGACTATGTTCGCGCCGAAGTGCCGATGCTCAAGCATATGTCGCCGGAGGTGAACAAGCAGTGCATCGTGGCTTACGGCACCCGCAGCAACAACTACAACATTCGCGGCGCCTATTCGACCTACCAGAAGATCCGCAATGTGGAGGTTGCGGAGGGCAGTTTCTTCGGTGAACAGGAAGACTTCAACCACAGTCGCGTAGCCGTGCTTGGCTACGATGTCAAAAAGAAACTCTTTTCCGGGCAGAATGCCATCGGCGAGAGCGTTCGCATTGACGGCATCTCGTACCAGGTCATCGGGATTCTCAAGCACATGATCCAGGATGGCGATGACAACATGAATGGCATGGTGTACGTGCCCTTCAGCGCCATGAGCGACCTGAAGAACACGTATTACCTGGACGGCATCGTGCTCGATTACGAAGGCGACCACACCAAGATCGTGCAGGACCTTCGCCGCTCGCTCGCGTATCACCACGGATACGATCCCAAGGATGAGAAGGCCATTTTCATCTTCGACGCGGTCAAGGACCTTGCCGACCTCACGGTCATCACCGTGGGAATCAAGATCCTGCTCGGGTTTATCGGGATGCTGACGCTTGGAATCGGCGGCGTTGGCCTGATGAACATCATGCTGGTTTCAGTCACCCAGCGGACACGCGAGATTGGCGTTGAGAAGGCCCTGGGCGCGCGCCGCTGGCACATTCTCTTTCAGTTTCTCGCCGAGGCGCTGGTGATCACCTTCATCGGCGGACTCGCCGGGGTCGTGCTGGCTTACTTGATCTCATGGTCGGTGGGAGCTCTGCCTCTGTGGAGCGCGTTCATCGAGAATGCCGATGAAGGCGATATTCACCTGATCATCGACTCGAGCACGTTGTTCTGGTCCACCGGGATTCTGAGCCTGGTTGGAATCGTCAGTGGCATGCTGCCTGCGATCAAGGCGGCAAGACTGGACCCCATCGAAGCTCTGCGCTACGAGTAAAAAAGCCAGAGCTACGGGAAAAGGCCCTCGCGTTCCGAAGCGAACCGCAGGCGTTACAATCTTCTGCGTGCCCGAAGCCAATCCTCGTCTGGATCGCGTACTTGCCCAGTTGCGGCTCTATGAGCACCCGCTGATGAACTTCGGCGCTCATGCGAACGGCGAAGGGGTGCGGGTCACCATCGATTTCAAGAATCCACCGGTTCCGGTTCACACTTATACCTTTGACCTGCATCCGCGCGATCTCGACCATCCGCAATTTGAATGGAGCTTCCAGCGCCAGCTCTACGACTGCCTTCACGACTACATCGTGGAGATGTTTATCCGGACTCCCCAGGATCTTTCCGACCGCCGGCAAAAAGGCCTGTGACGCTGCGCAACAAAATCGAGCAGGAGATCCGGGAGCACGGCCCCATGCGATTCTCACGCTACATGGAGATGTGTCTGTATGATCCCGAATTCGGCTATTACTCTCGCGAGCCGGAGAAGTTCGGCAAAAGCGGCGACTTCTATACCTCGAGCGATGTGCATGCGGTGTTCGGCCGCCTGCTGGCCCGCCAGTTCGAAGAAATCTGGCGCATCATGGGGTCGCCGGCAACGGTAGAAGTTCGGGAATTAGGCCCGGGACGGGGCCTGTTCGCGCAGGATGTTCTCGAGTGGAGCGCGCGAAAATTCCCCGAGTTTTTTGTGGCCATGCATTACGCGTTGTTCGAACGCTCGCCTGCGCTGCGAGCGAAGATTCAATCCACGCTGGCGCCCCATCTTGAAACTGGTAAGGCGTCCCTACAAAAAGAGAGGCGGGCGTCCTCGCCCGTTACAGAGCGAAATACGAGTCATGAATCTCCGCTCATTCTCTTCGCCAACGAATTCTTTGACGCATTCCCGGTAGAGATGGTTAGCGATCGGGGATCGCTGTGGATCGTATTTGAGAACGGCAGGCTGAGAGAAACGTGGGCCCAGCCTTCAGAGGCAGAACTGGAATTTCTCGACCGCTATGGAGTTCATCCCGAGCCCGGAGAGCGTATCGAGGTTCCGCTCGCCGCGATGCGCTATATGAATCAACTTGCAGCCGCGGTAGAGAAAGCCGTTTTCGTGATTGTCGACTATGGCTATACACGGAGCGAGCAACTGTCAGGCCGGCATCGGGGGACCCTGATGACCTTCCGGCGCCATTCTGCGGCAACGGATCCCTACGAAGCGCCCGGCGATCAGGACATCACTGCCCACGTAAACTTCACGGCACTTGCCGCCGCCGCTGAACAAAACGGAATGCAGGTCCAGCCGCTCGTCACTCAGTCGCAATTTTTATTAGGAATCGGAGAATCTACTCAGTTCGCGGATGTGTTCGAAGATACCCGTCTCCCACAGGAACGCGCCAAGCGCGCTCTCCAACTGAAGCACCTGATCAATCCCGAAGGCATGGGGGAAACATTCCGGGTGCTGGTTGCCAGCAGGGGGATTGATCCGGCAAAGTTTGCGCGACTGAGTGGCCTGAGCTTCAGCAAAGCGCAACGGTAGGGACGATGAATAGATCGCATTGTCAGCTAACGGATTCGCAGCAGAACCGCGATGTGAGCCCGGACTTCAGCCAGCAGGGCTGGGTCGGCTTTGGAGTGAAATGACGCCCGTCGCGCTCCCCAGTCCATGCTCTTAAGGTGGTCTATCAGCACTGCTCCTTCCACCCGGTCGACAACTACAGGAAGGGCGAAGGGATAAGGTTTCCGTTTGCTGGTGAGAGGGCAGACGACTGCCAGTCCGCTGGCGCGATTGTAGCTTCGATCGGTCAACACCAGGCCGGGCCGGCGGCGTCCCTGCGCTCGGCCAGACTGCGGATCAAAGTCCAACCACGCGATATCGCCAGCTTCCGGCACGTAGCGGGTTACCATTCAACTTTCTCTTTTCCTCTGTCCGGTCCCCAGTCCGTTTCCTGGTAGCGGTTTTCGGGCGTGATCCGGGCCACCAACTCTTCCAGGGTCGGGATCACCTTGGCATGGCGCAGCTCAATGCGGTCCCCGGCAGCTCTAATCACAAGGGCATCGCCTTCCTGCATGTGAGCTTCTTCGGCGACCGCCTTCGGTATCCGCACCGCCAGGCTGTTGCCCCACTTGACGACTTGTGCTTTCGGCATAGCGTACCGTCCGTGTATATACATAGTATATACTATGTAGGTGCGATATGCCAGCTTGGGTTGATGTTTCAGACCGCTACTCGGGTTTGGTCATCTTTTCCGGCCGCACAAGTTGATCAAACTCTTCACCGGTGAGGTGTCCCAGCTTCACGGCCGCCTCGCGCAGGCTGGTGTGCTCGACATGCGCCGTATGGGCGATCTTTGCGGCGTTGTCGTATCCGACCTTGGGTGCCAGAGCAGTGACCAGCATCAGCGAATTCTTGACATACCAGTCCACTTTCGCCTTGTCCACTTCAATGCCGTTGACCATGTACTCGACGTAGCCATGCGCTGCGTCCGTCAGCAGCGTCACCGAATGCAGGAAGTTGTAAATGATCACCGGCTTGAACACGTTGAGCTCGAAATTTCCCTGCGATCCGGCGAATCCTACCGCCGCCGTTGCACCGTGCACCTGGGCGCACACCATGGTCATCGCTTCGCACTGCGTCGGATTCACCTTGCCCGGCATGATCGATGACCCGGGCTCGTTCTCCGGAATGCTCAGCTCACCCAGCCCGCAGCGCGGCCCGGAAGCCAGCCAGCGGATGTCATTGGAAATCTTCATCAGGGAGGCGGCAGTTGTCTCCAACGCTCCCTGCGCAAACACAATCTCGTCATGCGCCGACAGCGCCGCAAACTTGTCAGGATGCGAGCGGAAGGGAAGGCCGGTCAACTCCGCGATCTTCTTTGCGGCCCGTTCGGCAAACTCGGGATGGGTATTCAACCCCGTTCCCACCGCGGTCCCGCCGATGGCAAGGTCGTAAAGACCATCCAAGGTCTGCTCCAGACGCTTGATATCGCGATCCAGCAAACTCGCCCAGCCTCCAAATTCCTGCCCAATGGTCAGCGGAACCGCATCCTGCAGGTGCGTGCGCCCGATCTTCACCACATCTTTAAAGGCCTTCGCTTTGAGCGCGATCGCATCGCGAATGCTCCGGATCGCCGGAACCAGCGCGTTCTTCACCCGCTCCGCCGCCGCGATGTGCATCGCCGCAGGGAATGTGTCGTTCGAGGACTGCGACATGTTCACGTGATCGTTGGGATGGATCGGCTTCTTCGATCCCATCTCGCCGCCGGCAATCTGAATGGCGCGATTCGAAATGACCTCGTTCACGTTCATGTTGGTTTGCGTTCCGCTCCCGGTCTGCCAAATGCGCAGCGGGAACTGGTCGTTCAGCTTGCCGGAAATCACCTCGTCGGCCGCCTGCACGATCAGCTTGGCTTTGTCGGCAGGAAGCTTGCCCAGGTCCTGGTTCACCAGCGCGCAAGCTTTCTTCAAGATGCCGAAGGCGCGGATCAATTCCGGCGGCATCGTGTCGCGGCCGACATTGAAGTGCAGCAGCGAACGCTGCGTCTGGGCGCCCCAATAAACATTGGACGGAACCTCAATCTTGCCCATGCTGTCGGACTCGATACGCGTGCGGGTGGCGGGTTCAGTAAGGGTGGACATGACAAACTCCTGCTCAGTGCGAATCAAAGGTTTAAGAGTAACCGGAGATTATACTGCGCCTATCGCATCAGGTAGTGCGTTGCGACACACTCGCGTGTGACGGCGCAAAAGCGCCTCAAGCTGCATGCTAAAATCGAGAGCAACCGCGGAGACCCCGCAGCGGGTCTCTCACCAGGAACGAGCTTTTGGCCACCACACATTCCATTCCCGACACTCTGCCCCGTCAAAAAGCACATTCCCGGCCTGATCGCAACGTTGACGTTCTGGTGATCGGAGCAGGTCCAACCGGCCTGGCTTGCGCGATCGAGGCCCAGAAGTTGGGACTGAAGGTGCTGGTAGCGGACAAGGGCTGTCTTGTGAACTCGTTGTTCCACTATCCCGCAAACATGGTGTTCTTCACTACGCCGGAGTTGCTCGAGATCGGCGACATTCCTTTCGCCACGGCGAACATGAAGCCCAACCGCCAGGAAGCTCTCGAGTACTATCGCAAAGTCACGGACCATTACCAGCTCAAGGTGCTGCAATATCACTGGGTGAAAACCGTCACCGGGGAAGACGGAAATTTCCGCGTGACCGCGACCGACCGGCTGGGCGGTATCCACGATTTCAACGCCAAGAAGATCATCGTTTCGACCGGGTACTACGATCTGGCAAACATGTTGCAGATTCCGGGCGAGGACCTGCCGAAGGTCTTTCATTACTACCACGAGCCGCATCCTTATTACGACAGCGACGTGGTGATCGTCGGCGGCAAGAATTCGGCGGCCATCTCGGCGCTGGACCTGTGGCGGCACGGCGCGCGGGTCACCCTGGTGCACCGCCGCCCCACGCTGCACGACCACATCAAGTATTGGGTACGGCCCGATATCGAGAACCGCATCCGGAATGGCGAGATCAACGCCTACTTCAGCAGCGTGGTCACCGAGATTGGGGCCGATTACGTAGTCATCAGCGCTCCCGATGGCGTGATTCGCCTGAAGAACGATTTCGTGTTTGCGCTCACCGGGTACCACCCCGACTACGATTTTTTGAGCGCGCTGGGCATTGAGCTTTCCACCGAACAACGCCGCCCGGTGTGCGATCCGGAAACGCTGGAGAGCAATGTGCCGGGAATTTACGTGGCGGGAGTGATCGTCGCGGGCTCACGAACGAACGAAATTTTTATCGAGAACGGACGCTTTCACGGCAAGCAAATCGCCGCCGACCTGCGGCAGAAACTTTCGTCGGGTAAGGAATGACGCGCACGCCTACCCTAACTGCACCGCTTCTTCCCCCAACTGCTGATTGATCAAGCGCGCGACCAGGGCCTTCAGCCGCTCACCTGACTTCTGCAGCACAAAGTCGTTTTCCGACTCCGACCAATCCAGCTTGAAACTCGTGGCCAGCGCCGAAATCCAAATCTGCCGCGCCGGAGGATTTGAGGAGATTACGAAGCGCGAGCCATCGTCGAAAGAAACGTGCAGCGCCCCGGCCTGATCTTCGACCTCGATGTCTGCCGAATCCTCTGCCGCGATCAATGCCTTCTTCAACGACTCAATCGCGGGCTCGGCATGTTTACGGTATGCGTTCTCATCAAGCATGTTGGAATTATAGGGCGAAGCGGCAATCGCCAAAGCCAGCGACTATTTCAGCAAATACTCCTTGATGAACATTACTGTCGCATAGAACTGGTAATCCTGGTTTTTCTTCTTGCGGAAGCCGTGTCCTTCGTCATTCGCCATCAGCCACCACACCGGCGTGCCGTTCTGCCGGACAACGTTTACCATCTGCTGCGATTCGCTGGCGGGAACGCGGGGATCATTTTTCCCGGCGATCACGAAGAGCGGTTTGGTAATGTTCTTGGCCTTGTTGGCGGGAGCGATCTGCTCCAGGAACTCGTGCATTTTGGGATCGCGCTCGTCGCCATACTCGACTCGCCGCAGGTCCTGCCGATACCCCGAAGTGTTTTGCAGGAACGTGACCAGGTTTGAGGGGCCGACGATGTCCACCGAACAGCAGATCCGATCGTTGTAATTCGTGGCAACGGCCAGGGTCATGAAGCCGCCATAGCTGCCCCCGGTGATCAGGACACGGCTGGCGTCGAGGTCCGGTTGTGTCGCGATCCAATCGAGCAGGGAACTGATGTCTTTGTACGAGCCCTCGCGATTGAACCCGTTGTCGGCCGCCAGGAAACTCTTGCCATAGCCACTCGAACCTCGCACGTTAGGGAAGATCATCGCGATCCCGAGTTCATTCGAGTAGTAATTGTTGCGGGCGAGAAATCCGGGGCGGTACTGCCCCTCGGGGCCACCGTGAATGTTGATGATCACCGGGCGCTTGCCGTTGAACTTGGGGGCTGGACGATAAAGAAACCCGCTGATGCTCTTGCCGTCCCAACTCTTCCAGTGAATCAGTTGTGGCTCGGCAAAATTGGCCGTATTGAGTCCGCCGGTTTCGCTATAAGTCCAGCGCTCCAATTTTCCGCTCTGTGTGTCGAGCGAGTACACATCCGAGGTGGACCGGGCAGAAACCAGGTTGAAAGCCAGTTCGCGGTTGTTCTTTGCCCACTTCACTCCCGAGACGATGCCCTTGGGGAGGCTTGCAACGGGCTTCTCTTTCCGGGACTTGGTGTCGAGCAGGTGCAGCATGCCATAACCATCTTCGTTGGTGACGAAAGCGATGGTCTTGCCGTCATAGGACAAATCGAATTCCTCAACGTCCCACGGAATCTGGCTCGAGAGGTAAGTATGCTGTTTGCTGGCCAGGTCGATGTAAGCCAGGCGGTGGAACTCAGAGTCTTTGTCGGTGCTGGTATAGATTCCCTGGCCGTCCTTGCTGAACTGGCCTCCCGAATACGAAACCTGCTCGGCACCTTTCGGAGTCAATAGAGTCTTTTCTCCCGTGGCCGAATCAAAAACCCATAGATAACTTTCATTCGCGGAAATTTCCTGGATGGCGAGAATCTTCTTCGCATCCGGAGACCAGTCCTGCGCCCCCCATCCGCCGCCCTGTAATTGGGCCAGCATGTGGTCCGACTTGGGATCGTCGGGATTCATGATGTAAAGATCCACGTCATTGCCCGATCGCCGGGTCGATCCGTAAACAACCTTGTCGCCCTGATAACTGAACACCGAACCGGTATTCCGGGACTTGCCATCGGTCAGCAGAGCGATGTCTCCTGTGCCGACGTCATAGCGGTACAGTTGAAAGAACTCTCCTCCGCCAACATCTTTGGAGAACAGGAAAGAGTTGTCGCGAGTGGGTGGAAAGGCTGCCCCGGCGATGGAATCGGGATAAAACGTCAACTGGGTACGTGCCCCGCCTGGCATCGCTACCCGGTGCACCTGGTTGGTGTCGCCAAAGCGCGTGGAGATCAACATCTCGCGCTTCATCGGGTCCCAACTTTCGAAGAATGCGCCCCGAAAGTTGGTGTAGCGTTCCACGGTCTCAACCAGCGACGACGGAATTGTCGGCACGCCTTCTACCACTAAGTTGTCGGCTGCGCCAATCTCGGAAACCTGTGCCGTGGCTAGAGTGAGAAGAAAGAGCGGCAGGAACCAACGCAGGGTTGTTCGCACGGAAACTCCTGGGCAGCGTTATGAAGTCGAGAACGCTGCAGGATACACCGCTTCAGCGATACAAACAAAAAACCCCGGACGAAGTCCGGGGGTCGGAGAAGAGGAAAAGATGCTTCAGATGTTGAGTTTTCTTCGGACCATCCCGGCCAATCCAATCAGTCCAGTGCCGAGCAGGGTGAGCGTCCCAGGTTCGGGAACAACGCTCGTGCGCCCCAGAATTGCAGCTTCGGAATTAGGCGTGATGTAGTTGATTTGCCCCCTGGAATTCAGAACCAGTCCGTAAAAGACCGTGCCAGCAGGTACGCCGCTGGCGGTGACATTGACGCTGCCATTAGCGGCCAAGGCCGAATGCAGATCAACATATCCGAATGACAGGTTGCATGTGGTCGAGCAGAAGCCCAGACCTTGCAGGCTGCTGGTAATCGCATTTACCGCCGCCCCCTCAGGAAAGCTTGCCAGGCTGGAGAACTGGATTCCGTTCAGGCTGCCGGTGGGAGCGGAGTTGACGAATGCCGCAATCACCAGAACATCAGATCCGGCTGAGCCGTTTGCGGTCGAAATGTTGAAGACGTTGCTGGTGAGCAAGATTCCAACCGACTGACCGCTGGCGATTCCACCGCCCACGTGTGTGATATTCGGGGTGGCGTGCGCGCATGAGTAGCTGGCGAAGTTGTTGCATGTGTTCGCGAAGACCGCGCCAGGAAAGAGGAAGACGAGGGGGAAAGACAGTGCGATGAACTTCAGAATTCGATTGACCATGTGCCCGAGACTCCTTGATGCCCCATTTGCCAAAGCACTTCTACAAGTAGCAACTGTGAGACCAATCGTGCAGGTCTGAGCGGGGGGAGCTTCGGCTAAGTCCTTTACTTCGGTGGAAATTCTGCAACTATGCCAAGATAGAAGTGACAAAAAGTGTCAGGGTGAAAATGGGTTCTACGTGATTGTGGCAAGTGGGAAAGCATTTTCCTTTTGGAACGGCACTAAAACAAGAATGTCTCTCTCGTGCAGACCCTGTTAAATAACGACCGGAGCAAGGTTTCACTGTCAGCGTATCTCCGCCTGCTGCGTGAAAACCGCAATTTCCGCCGCTTGTGGATTGCGCAGATCGTAAGCGAGATCGGGGACTGGTTCTACACCCTGGCGATTTATACCTTGTTATTACAGTTGACGGGCCGGGCGAGTTCGGTGGGGCTGGCGCTGATGTTGCAGGTCTTGCCCATTACATTCATCGCTCCCTCGGCAGGTCTGGTCAACGACCGGATCAGCCGCAAACGAGTCATGATCGTTGCCGACCTGACTCGCTTCGTGATTGTGGTTTCTATGCTGCTGGTGCGCTCGGCCTCCATGGTGTGGCTCGTTTATCCGCTGCTGCTCATGGAGACGATGATGGTTGCCTTCTTCGAGCCGGCGCGCAATTCCGTGATTCCCAACATCACCTCGCGCGAGGACGTGATTGTTGCGAACACGTTGTCTTCTACTACCTGGTCTGTAAATCTGGTGTTGGGAGCGGCGCTGGGCGGATTTGTGGCTGCGTTGCTCGGGCGGGACGCTGTCTTCGTGATCAATGGGCTCTCTTTTCTGGCATCTGCGTACTTCATCGGTGGCATGCACTTCTCCGAACCGCACGCTGATGCGAGTCGCTGGCTGCGATTGCGGGATCTGGTTGATTACACGCAGATGATCGAAGGTTTCCGCTATGTGCGGAAGCACCCGCGCCTCCGCGCCACTATCTTTGCGAAAGCGGGACTGTTCGTCATCGGCCCCAGCTGGGTCTTGTACACGATCATGGGAGAGCGCTATTTCCCTGTGAAATGGCACGATCTCAGCCCCCAACGTGGAGCGATGCTGGGCATGAGCATGTTGATGGCGGCGCGCGGCGTGGGGGCCATGCTTGGGCCGCTGGCAGCCTCTCCTTCAGCGGGGGATCGCGAGAATCGCCTTCGCCTCTGGATCCTGGTCGGGTACGTCGCAGACGCGATCGGCTATTTCGGGTTGGGATTCGCGCGCTCCGTGTTCGCGGCATGTTCCTGGATTGTGCTCGCGCACTCCGGAGGCTCGGTGGTATGGGTCTTTTCGACCACCCTGCTGCAACTGAGCACCGAAGACCGCTACCGCGGCCGCGTCTTTGCCGCAGACAACGCGATCTCGATGCTTACGATCGCGGTCGGAGCCTTCCTGGTGAGCGTATTTCTCGACCACGGCGTCTCGGCAAAGACTCTTGCCAGCGCCGCGGGGGTTTCCATGTTGCTCCCGGCCACGCTGTGGGCGTATTGGATCTGGCGGAATGACGTGACAAAGTCATCCATCACGCGGGACGAAGCCGGCCAAATTGTCCCCAGAGTGTAACGGCGATGCCGCTACTGGCTCTGCAAACGGTCGATCTTGGCTGCCATAATGAAGTCGCTCTCTGTGAGGCCGTCTACCTTATGCGTCCACAAGGTGATCTCGACCTTGCCCCACGTGAGAAAAATGTCGGGATGATGTCCTTGTTCCTCGGCGATTGCGCCGGCCCGGTTTACGAAACTCAAGGCGCTCTTGAAATCCGGGAAGGTGTAACTGCGGGTGATGTGGTGTTCATTCACTACTTTCCAGTGCGCCCATTCCGGCAACTGCTGGTGTAGGTCGGCAAGTTCTTTTCCCCTGAGGGGCGGAACGCCCCCGCGGCAGGGCACGCAGGTTTTGCTGGCCAGGTTGGACATAGTCTTTGCAGTTTAGCAGCGGTTACGGCGCGGAGGACGCCGCCGTTCTCAAAAAATCCGACTGCCATGCCGGGTCCGGCATCTACACTTCAGCAAACCCAAAGGACGAGAATGGAATATCGCAAGCTAGGAAATACCGGCCTCCAGGTGTCCCGCATTTGCCTGGGATGCATGACGTTCGGAGTGCCCGAACGAGGGTCGCATCCCTGGACGCTCGACGAGGAGAAGAGCCGTCCCATCATTCGCCACGCGATTGAGCGCGGCATCAATTTCCTGGACACTGCGAACACTTACTCCGACGGCAGCAGCGAAGAGATCATCGGGCGCGCGGTTCGCGATTTCGGTAAGCGCGACGAACTGGTCATCGCCACCAAGGTTTACTTTCACTGGAGCAAAGGCCCAAACCAGAGAGGACTGTCGCGCAAATCCATCATGAAGGAGATCGATGCCAGCCTGAAGCGGCTGGGCATGGATTACGTGGACCTGTACCAGATCCATCGCTGGGACTACGAAACTCCCATCGAAGAGACCATGGAAGCGCTGCACGATGTGGTGAAAGCAGGGAAAGTCCGGTATATCGGCGCCTCGTCCATGTTCGCCTGGCAGTTCGCAAAATCGTTGTATGTGTCCGAGCGCCACGGATGGACGCGCTTCGTGTCCATGCAGGACCACTACAACCTGCTCTACCGTGAAGAGGAGCGGGAGATGCTGCCGTTATGTGCTGCGGAAAGAATAGGGGTTCTGCCCTGGAGTCCGCTGGCCCGCGGCCGCCTGGCGCGTCCTTTTGGAGAGAGCACTCCCCGGATGGAGACCGACGAGTATGGCAAGAAGCTCTACGTTGTGGCCGCGGATTCCGATCGCCAGATCATCGAACGCGTGATCCAGATTGCGACCCGCCGCGGCGTCCCGCCGGCGCAAGTGGCACTGGCATGGTTACTGCAGAAACCGGTTGTCACAGCGCCCATCATCGGGGCCTCCAAGCTGCAGCACGTGGACGATGCGGTAGCGGCATTGTCTATGCAACTGACGACGGAGGAGATCAAGGCAGTGGAAGAACCCTACGTTCCGCATCCGGTGGTCGGATTCTCGTGATTGATAATGCTAGATGGAGAGGGGCCTTGCGAGGAGCGCATTGAGATTGACCAACCCATCACAACCCGAGCCCTGGCTGCGAGGCACCCACGGTGAGCTGCCGGCGGTGATCCGCGCCGCGCTGCATGCGTTGGAATTGGCGCATGAGGACATCCAGCGCTGGTGTGGCGAGCTATCCGATGACGAACTGAACGCGCGTCCAGCAGGACTGCCATCCGTTGCTTTCCATGTAAATCACATCTGCGGAAGCCTGGACCGGCTGCTGACCTATGCGGAAGGCAGAGAACTCGATGAGAACCAGTTGTCCATGGTGGATCGGGAGGTCGAGTTTCGGTCTTACGGACCTATATTGTTCCGTCAACTGGCTCAAACCCTGGCGCGCAGTGAAGATCGGCTTCGCGCATTTACCGAAGGCGATCTGCAGCAGCCTCGTTTTGTCGGCAGACGAAGGCTTCCCACATCGCTGGGAGGCCTTTTAGTCCATATTGCCGATCACACCCAGCGCCACGTTGGCCAGGCGATCACGACGGCTCGGATCGTCCGCCAGCACCGGCAACTTTGAACCCTGGACACTGTTGGAGTATCTAATAGTCATGGAAAAAGAAGCGACAGCAGTGTTTGGTGGCGGCTGTTTCTGGTGTATCGAGGCGGTTTTCAAACGCATGTCCGGAGTAAAAAAGGCCGAGTCGGGATACATGGGTGGGCAGGTAGAAAACCCGACCTACCGCCAGGTCTGCGGAGGCGATACCGGGCACGTGGAGGTTGTCCGGGTCACGTTTGACCCCGACGAGGTCAGCTATCGGGAATTGCTGGACGTGTTCTTCACCGTCCACGACCCAACCACCTTGAACCAGCAAGGTAACGATGTCGGCGAGCAGTACCGGTCGGTGATCTTCTATGAAAACGAAGAGCAGAAGCGCGACGCGGAAGCCAAAATTGCCGAACTGAATGCAAGCAAGCAATGGCGCGATCCCGTGGTCACAGCGATCGAGCCGGCGCAGAAGTTTTACGTTGCCGAAGATTACCACCAGGATTATTTCGACAACAACCGGCGGCAGCCCTATTGCATGTTCGTGGTGGCGCCGAAGGTCGAGAAATTTGAAAAGAAGTTTGGAGACAAAGTCCGGCAGTAAAGCAGCATTCAGCCTTCAGCACTTAGCATTCAGCACTTAGCATTCAGCACTTAGCATTCAGCCAGTACAGTTCATAGGCTGTGCACGCGAGATCCTTCCTCGGGCTTACGCCCTCGTCAGGATGACGACTTTCTTGTTGGCTGAGTGCTAAGTTTCAGCGAGCAAATTTCATACACTGTGCAAGCGAGATCCTTCCTCCGGGCTTCCAGCCCTCGTCAGGATGACGTCTCTCATCCTGACTGAATGCTGAGTGCTGAATGCCGAATGCCAAGTGCCAAGTGCCGAAGGCTCACCCTCAGAAGCTCAATCTGGCCTGAAATTCAATCACCCGTCCCGCCAACCCGTCTGAGGGTCTGCCGAAGCTGGTGGTGTTGATGATATCGGTAGGCGCAGTCGCCGGCGCCAGCGTGGTCAGATTCAGAATATTGAACGCATTAAAGAAGTTCGCGCGAAATGCCAGCTTCGATCCTTCGCCCAGGAAGGCGACGGTTGGCAGCGCGAAGTCCTTGCCAAAAGCAAGGTCCACCGAGGTGTATCCCGGCCCGGTAAAGATGTTGCGGCAACGGCATCCCGGACCGCGGGTGGTGGTGTCGAACTCCGCCGCGGGATTGGGGAAGATTCCGTTGATCCACTGCCGCTTGTCGGGCGACGTGATTGCGCCTCCGAAGTAAGCAGCGGGAAGGTCAGGGCAGTAGCCATCGCCGTTGCGGTCATTATTCGTGTCACAGCTTCCAATCAGTCCGGAGAACGGGAAGCCGCTGTGCTTGCTCATAATGCCGCTGATCGTCCAGCCCCCGAGCACAGAGCCGAGGAAGCCATGCTGCCTTCGCAGGAATGGGAGTTCCCATATGGCGGAGAGCACGAAATTGTGTCGAACATCGTAGTCGGAATCCGCGCGGTCGAGGGCCTGGTTGAAGGGGTCCGTTTGTTGAAACCCAATCTCGTACGAAGCGGTGTCGATCGCGTGCGACCAGGTGTAGGTTCCATCCAACTGGAACCCATGGGAGAACCGCCGGCTGACGTGGAAAATCGCGGCATCGTAGCTGGCATTCACGTCCGGCAGGGGAATGAAGATGCGGTTGAAGCGGTTGTTGCCCGTGGGATGCGGAGCGAGACAGGTTGGATTCGTGGGCCCACAGGGAAGGCCATTCACGCCGCTGTTTTGGAACTTGTCTTGAAGCCCGTCGAAGGTATCCCCCGGTATAAGCCGGTTCACGTCAATGGTGCGCACCAGTTTGCGGCTGCGGCTTCCCTGGTAACCGATCTTCAGAGTCAGGTCCCGCACCGGCTGTTGCTCCACTTCGAGCGAGTAGATGTAGACGTACGGATTCGGTTCCTGGGGGAGCGCTCCGAAGATGTCCACCTTGGTAACGGTCGAACAGGTTGGATCGCCGCAGAGCGCGCCGTCGGGGGCGACACCGTTCGCGAACACCGGGTTGGCGGGGAAGCTGTTTGCTTTGTTGTTTGCTCCCAGGAAGTATTGGATATTCGATCCCGGCGGTGAGCCGACGTTCGTGCCGTTATCAAAGAAGCAGCAGGTATTAACTTCGGCGGTGAACGGAGTGTTCTGGCGCACGTTGTCGAACAGCACCCCGTAGAAGCGGTTGAACACCAGGCCAAAGCCGCCCCGGAATACCAGATTGTTCTGGTAGCGGTTCGGACTCCAGGCGAAGCCAAGTCGCGGACCAAAATTATTGCGGTCACGCGCGTAGAGTTGCGTGACCGGCCGCACGGCGCCGTTGATGAATCCCTGGCTCCCGGCAAAATAGTTGCTCAGCAGGTCATTGGTCTCTCTTACCGGCGTGAAATATTCCCAGCGCAGGCCCAGGTTGACAGTCAGGTTGGGGCGGACCTTCCAATCATCCTGCGCAAAAACTGCGAAGTCGTACGTACGGAAGTGACGCAGAGCGTTCGGGGGCAGCCCGGTGACCGGATCGACGGATACTTGCTCATCGAAGCAGCAAGCGTCATTGGCAAAGTTCAGCAGCCCTCGGAATTGATAGAAGGGCCGCTCTCCCCCTGGCTGATCGTTGTTGTTTTCTTCCCGCCGCGCCTCGCCGCCAAACTTGAATGCGTGGTTGTTGTGGATCCAGCTCAAGGTCTCAGCCAGCGCATAGGTGTTTTGGGAAGCGAGTTGGGGTGTTGTAGGAGAGCGGGAAATGCCGAGGAAGGTTCCGATGTCGCCCAGACCCCCGGCATCGAAGTCGAACAGAGAAATGGCAGGGATGCCGAAATTGGTGAGTCCGGCCGGTTGCCTCTGGTCAAAGTTGAAGCGGGTGTAGTTGGCGCGAAACTCGTTCAGGATGGTGGAGGTGAGTGTTCGCGTCCAGCCTATGGTTCCAACATAATTGCTGGGCTTCAGGGTGAGATCCTGGATTGGCCGCTGGCCTCCATTGACGTTGTTCAGGCGGACAATATAGGTGCTGGCGAAGAACTGGTTTTTGCCCGCAGTGAAATCTACCCTCCCGTTGTACTGGTTGCCGCTACTGGAGTTGGGCTCGGTCAAATCGAAAATGCCCCAGTCGGGGATGCCGTCGGGGCCGTTCCCGATCGCTTGTCCGAGGCCGTTCCCCGGCAGATACCACCTGCCCAGTCCGTAGCCTGGAATCAAGGAACAACAATCGGTCACAGACGTTGTGGTGGAAATTCGCGGCTGGGTTCCAGGGGTGCTGAAGATCTGGGCCGCAAGGCTGTTGGGGTTGTTTTGGATTACATACTGCTCGAACTGCGGCGTTTCCAGCTTCACATCGCGAACTGGAGTGGTGTTGTTCAGGCGTACTCCTTCGTACGAGAAGAAGAAGAACAAGCGATCTTTCAGGATGGGTCCACCGATGCTGCCGGCGAAGTCGCGGTACTTCTGATCCACTCGCGTGGGGCAGTGGCTGGCCGTGACGGTGAACTGGTCGGGAGTCCCGGCCTCGCAGGTGATGGTATTCAGAGGCACGTTCGTCGGCCCGTAGAATTTATTGAAGGCGTTCAGGCCCTTGTCGTTCAATTTGAAGAAGCCGCTGCCATGCAGGCTGTTGGTCCCGCTTTTCGAGATGGTTTTCACCTGGGCGCCTGAGTTCCTGCCATCCTGCGCAGAGTAGCTGCTTGAGGCAACGACCACTTCCTGCACCGATTCCTGGTTGGGAGTGATCACCGCCGCACCGCCCCAATCCAGACTGTTGACGCTCACGCCGTCCAGGAGGAAGTTGTTGGCGGTCACACGCTGTCCATTGGCCAGGGCCTGCACCTGGTTTTCGGTCTGGAATATTTGGTTGTTCGAGCCACCCGGGCCGGTTTGCTGGGGCAGGGCCGCCGAATTCCCGTTGCCCTGTCGAGAACCGTCTCCGAATATTCCCGGGGTCAGGCGAATGAGTTCATAAGGATCGCGGCCGAATTCCGGCAAGTTGACCACCTGGCGCGATGTGAGAGTGTCTGAGACAGTCGCGGTCTCGGTATCCAGGCCCTCGCCTAAGGCCGTAACAGTTACCGTTTGTTGTTCTGAGCCCGACGTGAGGACGACGTTGAACTCCTGCACGGCCTCGGCGTTGACCTCTATATTGGGCGTGGAATTCTTCGGGAAGCTTGCCGCCTCCACGGTGACGGTATAAGTTCCGGGCGTTAGCCCCGTGACCCGGTAAAAACCGGAATTGCCGCTGGTGGTCTCACGACTTACTCCGGTTGCCTGATTGGTTGCGCTGACTTTTGCTCCCGCTACTACCGCACCCGACTGGTCAGTAACGGTTCCTTGTACCCCGGCGCCGTATTGAGCGGAAGCAATGGTTGAGAGGATGGAAAGTGTGATGACCAAAAGCAGAGTACCACGCACGTGAACGGATACGTGCCGCATGTTTGCCTCCGGAACGGCTTGTGGGCTGTTGCGGGAAGCAAAGATGGCGTCGCGAGTTGATGGGTTGGCTCACATCGTCCCGGGGAGTATTCAAGAGCTCACCTGTCGAACCGGAGTACCTGCAGGGAAGAGGAGTGGTTCCGAATCTCGAGTCCGTTCTCTACCTTTGCGCCTGTTGTGTCAGAGGAAAACGCGCATCCAGTTCCAGGTTCAGTTCCAAGACATTCACCCGGGGTTCGCCAAGGAAACCCCATTGCCGGCCCTCCGTGTATTTTGCGACCAGTTGCTTTACCTGGTCTTCTCGAATGCCGCGGGCCTGGGCTACGCGCGGCGCCTGGAATTCAGCTGCAGCGGGCGTGATATGGGGGTCGAGTCCCGAACCAGATCCGGTAACCAAATCCACGGGCACCGGCAAGTTGGGGTTTTCGTCGTGCGCGGCGGCCACATCTGCTTTTACGCGATCGATGAGCTTTTGATTGGTCGGACCTAACTGCGAGCCGTTGGAGTTTGCAGCGTCATAGCCGTGTCCCGCAAACGAGGGCCGGGAGTGAAAGTACGCCGGCGAGCTGAAAGCCTGGCCGATGATGCGTGAGCCCACCGTCCTCCCATTGATCGTGATCAATTGGCCGTTGGCCTGCTTAGGAAACAGTACCTGAGCGATACCGGTCACGACGAGGGGATAGATGATCCCCAGCAGAATGGTCGTTGCCATGGTCATCAGTAATGCAGTGACGAAGTGCTTCTTCATTTCTCGCTCCATTTATGCCAGTCCCACGCGAGTAATCAGGAGGTCAATGATCTTGATCCCGACGAAGGGAACGATGATTCCCCCAAAGCCGTAGACCAACAGGTTATTCCGCAGCAGAATGGCCGCGGCCATGGGCCGGTACTTGACCCCGCGCAAGGCGAGCGGAATGAGGCCGACGATGATCAAGGCGTTGAAGATTACCGCCGACAAGATCGCGGACTGTGGCGTTTGCAGATGCATGATGTTCAATGCGTTCAGTACCGGGAAGGTTCCGGCGAACATGGCCGGAATAATCGCGAAGTACTTGGCCACGTCATTGGCGATGGAAAATGTAGTCAAGGCGCCGCGTGTCATCAACAATTGCTTGCCGATTTCGACGATCTCGATCAGCTTGGTGGGATTGGAGTCGAGATCCACCATGTTTCCGGCTTCCTTGGCGGCCTGGGTGCCTGTATTCATGGCCACGCCCACGTCGGCCTGGGCCAATGCGGGAGCGTCGTTCGTGCCGTCGCCGGTCATGGCCACGAGCTTGCCCTCGGCCTGCTCGCGCTTGATGAGATCCATCTTGTCTTTAGGAGTGGCCTGGGCAAGAAAATCGTCCACCCCGGCTTCCCGTGCGATAGCGGCGGCAGTAAGCGGATTGTCTCCGGTGATCATGACCGTGCGAATGCCGATCGCGCGCAAGTGATCGAACCGTTCTTTCATTCCTCCTTTGACGACGTCCTTCAACTCGATTACTCCGAGAGGGCCGCGGTTTTTCTCCGCCACCACCAGGGGCGTGCCACCGGAGCGCGCAATCGCTTCCACCGTGGCGCCTACTTCGGGGGGCATCTTGCGGCCGCTCTGGGAAACGTAGTTCGCGATGGCATCGGTCGCACCTTTGCGAATTTCGAACCCGTTCAAGTCCACTCCGGACATCCGCGTTTGCGCCGTGAATGGCACAAAATGGGTGTCGTGCGAACCCAAATCCCGACCTCTTAGTCCATATTTCTCCTTGGCGAGGACCACAATGGAGCGTCCCTCCGGAGTTTCATCGGCAAGGGAGGATAACTGGGCCGCGTCTGCAAGCTCCCGCTCGGTCACTCCCGGGGCCGGAATGAAGCGCGAGGCCTGCCGGTTTCCCAGAGTGATGGTCCCGGTCTTGTCGAGCAGCAGCGTGTTCACGTCTCCCGCGGCTTCAACCGCTCGTCCCGACATGGCCAGAACGTTGTGCTGGACCAGCCGATCCATTCCCGCAATTCCGATGGCGGAGAGCAAGCCGCCAATGGTGGTGGGAATCAGGCAGACCAGCAGGGAAACCAGGACAAAGACGGTTTGTGGCGAGCCCGAGTAAATTGCGAACGGCTGCAAGGTCACCACTGCCAAAAGAAAGATGATCGTGAGGCCGGCCAGCAGGATGTTCAGGGCGATTTCGTTCGGGGTCTTTTGCCGCTCCGCGCCTTCCACCAGAGCAATCATGCGATCAAGGAAAGTTTCCCCGGGGTTGGAAGTGATCTTTACCTTGATCCGGTCAGACAAGACGCGGGTCCCTCCCGTTACCGCGGACCGATCGCCGCCCGCTTCACGAATGACGGGAGCCGATTCGCCCGTGATCGCCGATTCGTCCACCGAGGCGACCCCTTCGATGATCTCGCCGTCGGAAGGGATGAACTCACCCGCGGCAACCATGACGAAGTCGCCGGCGCGCAGCTTGGAACTTGGAACCTTTTCTACCTGTCCATTGTTCCCGGTCACCCGGTTGGCAATGGTTTCGGAGCGGGCTTTGCGCAGGGTGTCAGCCTGCGCTTTTCCGCGGCCTTCGGCCATGGCTTCGGCGAAGTTTGCGAACAATACCGTGAACCATAGCCAGAGCGTGATCTGTAAATTGAATTTGAACGCCGTCCCACCCTTGAACAGAAGCACGGTCGTGATCACGCTGCCGATCTCGACGACAAACATGACAGGATTTCCCATCATGGTGCGCGGGTTCAGCTTGATGAATGATTCCAGGATCGCTCGCCTCGCGATCTTCCACTCCCAGATTGCCTTCTTCCTGGGCTTCATGGGCGAGTGTCCCAGCCGAACCGTTTCAACTGGCGGCAGAGTTGGCGTTTGCGTGGTCATGGCCATGTTGCGTCCTTTAAAAGGTCTTACCTGCGATCATGAGCAGGTGCTCAAGGATCGGTCCCAGGCTTAAGGCCGGGAAGAAAGTCAGCGCACCCACGATCACGATCACGCCGATCAGAAGCACGGTGAACAGGGGAGTCGTCACCGGGAATGTGCCCAGCGACGGCGGAACATATTTCTTGCCCGCGAGGTTGCCGGCGATGGCCAGCATGGGGATGATCATGAGGAAGCGCCCAGCCAGCATGGTGATCCCGATGGTAGTGTCGTACCAGGGCGTGTTGGCGGTGAGCCCGCCGAATGCTGACCCGTTGTTGCCTGCACCCGAAGTGAAGGCGTACAACATTTCGCTCAACCCGTGCGGTCCCGGATTGCTGATGCTGGAAGTCCCGAATCCGTGCACGACGGAAATGCCAGTAAACGCGAGGATGACGAGAGGAAATACCAGCACCACGAGCATCGCCATTTTCACGTCGTAGGCTTCGATCTTTTTGCCAAGATACTCGGGCGTGCGGCCCACCATCAGCCCGGCGATGAAGACAGCCAGGACAATGTAGATAAGCATGCCGTACATGCCGGCCCCGACGCCGCCGAAAATTACTTCGCTCAGCATGATGTTCACCAATGGAACCATGCCGCCGAGCGGAGTGTAGGAGTCATGCCAGCTGTTGATCGCGCCACAACTGGCGTCAGTTGTAACGGTAGCAAACAGGGCCGAGTTCGCAATGCCAAAGCGAACTTCCTTCCCTTCCATGTTGCCGCCCGATTGGAGAGCGCTGGCTTGTTGATTAGTACCCGCCAGCAGGGGATTGCCGCGGGCCTCCGCCCAGTATGCGACGGTCACACCCGCAAGAAATAAGATTGCCATCGCCGACCACACTGCCCAGCCGTGCGCCTGGGAACGGGTCATCTGTCCCAGGGTGTAAGTGAGTCCGGAGGAAATCGCGAAGATGGTAAACAACTCAATCAAATTGGACAGCGGAGTCGGGTTTTCGAAAGGATGCGCACTGTTGGCATTGAAAAAACCGCCGCCGTTCGTACCCCACTCCTTGATGATCTCCTGCGACGCCACAGGTCCCTGCGCAATGATCTGCTCCGTGACTGTGTCCATCACCGGCTTGCCGTCGCGTCCGACCACGGGCTTGCCATCTGTCACTTTCTGCACGCGCATGGGCTCAACCAGTTTGACGGTGTCATAAGGCTTTAAATTCTGGACCACGCCTTGTGAAACCAGGAGGAGCGCACCCACGACGGAGAAGGGAAGAAGGAGCCACAGCAAGGCCCGCACCAGGTCAACCCAGAAATTCCCGATGGTCTGCGTCTGCCGGCGAGCGACGCCGCGGATGAATGCGATGGCCAGCGCAATACCAACCGCCGCGGAAACGAAGTTGTGATAGGCGAGCCCGGCCATCTGCGTGAAATAACTCATCGTCGATTCGCCGGAATAGGCCTGCCAATTGGTGTTGGTGGTGAATGAAGCCGCGGTATTGAAAGCGACGTGAGCCGGAGTGACCGCGCCCAGCTTTTGGGGATTGATAGGGAGGTATCCCTGCAAGCGCTGCATCAGGTACAACACGATCATCGAAACCAGGCTGAACAGGAGCATGGTGATCGCATACTCGGTCCAGCGCATTTCGTGATTCTCGTCTACGCCTGTCAGTCGATAGAGCAGGCGTTCCACCGGACGAAGCACCGGATCCATGAAAGTCTTCTCGCGGTTGAACACACGCGCCATGAAGACACCCAAGGGTTTGGCGACGACCAGTGTGAGCGCCAGGAACAGAAGAATTTGAAACCAGCCATTGGTTGTCATGACAACTACCTTTGCTTCTCTTCGCCTGCCGGCCCGCTAGCGCTGGATTTTCTGCGCGGAAGAAGGTAGCCGATCGCGAACGAGACCAGCACGATTCCGACAAATACCCAGGGATGCGTGGCCATCAGAATTTCTCCGGACGCAGCAATGCGTAGATCAGGTACACCGTGGTCGCCGCACTGATGGCAAGCATGATCAGAGATTCCAGATTCATATCTTTGAGCCTCACTTCACGCGGTCGCAGAAATGCACGTACGCGATGGATACCGCGAAGAACGCGACCGTGGCGCCTATCCAAAGAATGTCTTGCATAACACGCTCCACGAACGGATATCGAAAAACATTGCCATGCTCGGCCCAACCTGCGGGCGTCGGTCCGCAGAGGTCAGAACTTCACCAGGATCGCCATGTTCAAACGGTTTTCGTTTCGGCGCAGATCCGGTTGAAATCCCGCCACCAGGGAGCCGGGAGGGCCCTGATTGCCGCCCGGAGGTGTGACCCCGCCCGGCCCGGAGAAGTACGGGACGTTTGCCGCACGATAGTTGTATTCCCAGCGAAACGTGATGTACTGGCTCGGCATCCAGTCGAAGGTGCCGGACATGTCCCATGCCTTGTAGGGATCGCCCGGGTTCTCTGTGAAGTAAGGCGTGCCCGATGCCGCGGTCGCTCCGTTGATGGGCGGCAACAGTACAAGATACCGTCCGGGATTGTTAGTTTTCCCGCCGCCGACGGTTACCGCATAGCGGTCCTTGCTGAACCAGAGGCGGTTGTAGAACATGAAGCCCAGGAAACTCTGCTTAGGTGCGAACACCCGCTTGCCGTCAATGATCTGGGTCGAACCACCGGCGCAGCTCACGCCGCCGCCATGTTCACAACCGGCATCCCCGGTCAGAGAAAAGGCGGCTTTGCTGATGAAGGTTTCCGGATTGTCGTAGTACTTGACCTGGATGCTGTCGTCGGTGTGATAGCGGATGCGATCGGGGATGTTCAGCGCGTCGGCTCCGAGCGCATACTGATTGCCGGTGAATGAGAACCAGCCATTGGGGCGCCACAGGATCTGGCCTCCGACTCCAGGCCGGTGATTGAACCTTCCATACGCCTGCCATCCGTTGACGAACCAGGGCTCAATTTTCAAATGCTCGCTGGGAAAGATCTGCACCCGCACGCCATTGAAGAACCACGGCGTGTTTGAAGAAACATACGACGGCTGGTACGCCCAATTGTCGAAGTTGTAGTAGCTGAACAGTCCGACATAGGACATGAAGATTCCAGCATCCACATTGACCCCGTGCAATGCGTTGAAGTGGTAGCCTCCATACGCTTCCGAGACGTAGCGATAGGCGTTGTCGAGATTCCATTGGCCACGAGAGGGACTGGCGTCGTTGCGCGGGGTGGTCTGCGAATACAGTCCAAACTGCGTCATCAGTCGAGCGCGCACGTTGTCAAAATGAAAGTCCCCGCCGACGCCGAGCTGGGTAAGCTGGACCTCCCCGGCGCGGAAGACTTCGCTCGAACCGCTGATGGTGTCGTCCTTGGGATGCCGGAAGTCGTAGATGTAATCCACATCGGCCCGGATCTCAGGGGTGAAAAACTTGGTGTCGAAGGCCGGGGTCTTGGTGCGGGGATTGCCGTTCAACCATGTCCAGTCGGCGAACGCGAATGGTTCGGGTTTGGCTGGGGATTCAGCCGGGATTGCCTGCTGCTGGGCGCCAGTTTGCGCGTCGTTGCCAACATAGCTCGCCGACTGTGCCGAGCTTGCGCTTCCGCCAGCTTCGCCGGACCGCTGTTTCAACTGCGCTTCGAGTTCGGCAATGCGGTTCCGCATCGCCTGGAGTTCTTGAAGGATTTGAGCGTTCGTTCTGTCGGATGCAGCAGCGGAAGTGTTCTGGTCGTTGCCGCTGTCCTCGGCAAAGAGGGTTGATGTTATTAGCAATGTAAAAGTGAAAACCACACCGCATGCTCGCAGCCATACGAATGTTCTTGTTGTCATCTCGTCCTTGGATCTGTGTTTGAAATCGGCTGCTCTTGTTCGCGCTTACATTGAAAGTGACAGCGCATAAAAAAACGCTAAACAATCCATAAAAAAGACATAAATACCCGTCGAGTTTCCGAATGGAAACAGGCGTTGCACGAATGGCGGAAGTGGTGAACTCCCCAGGGTTCCGTGCGCAACTTCATCGAGCTAACTGAGGGTGGTGGCCTTGGTCAGAGGGGGCGTGGATCGCGCTTCGTTTAATCTCATGGCTCGAAGCGGTAACCTACCCATGGTTCGGTAACAATGTAACGGGGAGTGCTTTCGTTTGGCTCGAGCTTTTTGCGTAAGTGACCCACAAAGACGCGAAGATATTCCGGCTGCTCGGTACTATTGGGTCCCCAGATTGCAGAGAGCAGCACGCGATGGGTGATGACCTTTCCGGGATGCCGAGCCAGGTACGCCAGGAGATCGAACTCTTTCGGCGTCAGGTGAACGCTGCGTCCGCTGACCAAAACGGTGCGGGTTTGCGAATCAATGTGGAAGTCGCCTACCTCGATCACCTGCGATTCCGGAGCTTCCTTCGCGGCAGCGCGGCGAAGGGATGCCCGTACCCGGGCCAAAAGTTCATTCACATTGAAGGGCTTGGTCACGTAGTCGTCAGCGCCGGCATCGAGGGCATCCACCTTCATGCGCTCTTCACCGCGGACCGAAAGCACGATGATTGGGACCTGGGACTGCTCTCGAACCTGCTGGCAGAGTTGCAGGCCATCCATGTTCGGCATTCGCAAGTCGGTAATGATGAGGTCGGGAGACCAGTCCTTCATTAGCTGGAGAGCTTGGTCACCATCGCCGGCAACCCGGACTCCGTATCCATGGCTGGATAAGGTAGTCTTGAGCACACGCGTGATCTGCTGCTCGTCGTCAACCACCAGGATGTTGCCTTTGGATGTGGAGGATGGCATGCGGGTTATTTCACTTCCTGAGTGACGATATGCACGTCTACCGCCGGTGCATCTCTGAGGAATTTGTGGATCGCAGAAAGGTAAAAGTATTTTCGCCAACCGGTCTGCGCGGATCGGCCAAAGACAACCTGGGTGATGTGCCTTTCGCGCACGAGTTTGGCGACAGCTTCCGCGACATTTCTGCCCGTGGTTCGAATAATCTGGGCGCCGACATCTTGTGCGAATTTCACGTTCTGTTCCAGGGACCTGCGATCGGCGGGATCGTTATCGCGACCGATATCTACATAGATGACGAACAACTCCGCATCAATGCGTTGCGCCATCCTCGCGGCCCGGGCGATCAGGTACTGGGCAGCGGGGCTGGAACTGACGCATACGGCGATGCGCTCGCGCACCCCGACCGGTTTCTTGCCTTCTTCTTTTTCCAGGTACGATTCCAGGCTGCGGTCCACGGCGCGGGTGACTTGCTGCAGGGCCAATTCACGTAACGCGAGCAGATTGCCCGGACGGAAGAAGTGTCCTAACGCGCGCTCCGCCCGGTCGACCGGGTAGATGTCTCCGCGCCGCATGCGGGTCTGCAGCGCTTCCGGGGTCAGGTCTACAAGCACGATCTCGGTGACGCGCTGCAGCACCCAATCAGGGACCGTCTCTCGCACCTGCACGCCGGTAATGCGGTAAATCATGGGCACCAGGCTCTCCACGTGCTGCACGTTCATGGTGGAGAGAACGTCGATGTTCGCGTCCAGCAAGTCCATGACGTCCTGATAGCGCTTGGCATTTTTGGTGCCCTCGATGTTGGTGTGGGCAAGTTCGTCGACCAGCACGACCTGGGGTTTGCGCGCGAGAATCGCCTCCACATCCATCTCTGCGAAGGAGGCGCCTTTGTAGTCCATGATGCGGCGGGGAATGGCCTCCAATTTCGAGGCCAGCTCTGCTATGCCTTTGCGGCCGTGAGTTTCAACGTAACCGATCAGGACATCTTCGCCGCGGCTGTTGCGCCGGATGCCCTCGCTAAGCATGTTGAACGTCTTTCCCACACCGGGCGCATAACCAAGGAAGAGCTTGAAAATCCCTTTCTTCTTCTGTTGGACCTCGGTCTCCTCGAGCCATTGCTCGGGTGTCTTTGCCATGCTCGACTTTCTCCTGCAATCGCGCGCCGTCGGGATCAGCTACAATCTGCCACGTGAAGCACGCAGGTGACAATCCGATATTACGCTTCGCCATGGCGACGGCGGTGGTTTGCGCGATTGTTCTGGTTTATTTCCGATGGATTCACGTGAATCCCACCACCGTCGGGTTTACCTTGCTGCTGGCGATCCTGGTGGTGTCGGCGGCGTGGGGCCTTCGCTATGCCATCCTGATGGCGTTCCTGTCCGCGGCCGCGTACAACTACTTCTTCTTTCCGCCGATCATGCGGTTTACGATTGCCGACCTGCAGAACTGGGTGGCCCTGTTTACCTTCCTCACGACCGCGGTCATTGCCAGCCAGCTCTCGGAGAGAGCGCGGCGCGAGGCGGTGGAATCGAATCAACGGCGGCACGAGGTAGAGCGCCTTTACGCTTTCAGCCAGCAGTTGCTGGTCGCGGAAAACGTGTTTGAACTGCTCAACATGATCCCACGCTATATCGTCGACACCTTCGGGGTCAGCGGGGCCGCGGTGTTCCTGGAGGCAAAGAACGAAACTTACTATCTTGATCCCGACAGCCAGTCCAAGTTTCCCACCGAGCAGCTTCGAGGCATTAACGAGCGTGGTGAGCCGGTGCTCGACCGTGAGCATGGCGTCTGCTTCATGCCCCTGCGGATGGGAGTGCGGTCGGTGGGAAGCATCGGGTTGGCCAACTGTGATCTTTCGCGGGAAAGCCTGGAAGCGGTGGGAAGCCTGACGGCGATCGCGATTGAACGCGCCAGCGCGGTGGAGAAGTTGACCAGGGCAGAAGCCGCGCGCGAGAGCGACCGGCTGCGCTCGGTTCTGCTGGATTCGGTGACTCACGAATTTCGTACTCCGCTCACTGCCATCAAGGCCTCGGCGGAGACCCTTTTGTCTGGGGTGGAACTGGATTCTCCCCAAAGCAAAGATTTGCTGGCGGTGATCAACGAAGAGTGCGACCGCCTGAACCGGCTGATCGGGGAGGCCGCCGAGGTGGCGCAGCTGGATGCTCATCAACTGGAGCTGCATTTCGCGCTGCACCAGATCGCCGAAGCCATCGAAGCTGCCCTGGTGAAGCTGCAGCCAGCGCTGCAGCGCCATACTGTGCAAACCAAGATCGCGGAGCATCTGCCTCCGGTTCGCATAGACGCGGAACGGATTACTGAGGTGCTGGTGCACCTGCTGGATAATGCCGCGAAATACTCTCCGCCCGATTCGGTGATTCAGATCACCGCCGAACTCCGCCATAACGAGGTTGTGACTAGTGTCGCAGACCACGGGCCGGGTATTGATCAACTGGAACAAGAGATGGTGTTCGAGAAATTCTTTCGCGGGCGGCATCAGCGAGCCAGCATCCAGGGAACGGGCATGGGCCTGGCCATCGCAAAAGCCATCGTTGAACTGCACGGCGGAACGATTGGTGTCACCAGCCAGCTTGGACGAGGATCGGTGTTTTACTTCTCGCTGCCGGCGGCCTGAGAGATTGCGAGTCAACTTGTAAACAGCTAAGAGAAGAAGGAGATTTGGCGGCGAAGAAAAGACTATTCCCAGGGTCTAACGTGTGCTATAGTCCCGCCCCACAGGGCGTGCGATTTGTCGTGAGTGTGCCAATGCCAGCCCCTGACTCTGTAGCCTCATCCGTCGTTGTTCTGGGTTCGACCTTCTATACCGCTGCGCTTGAGAAACCTTTCGCCGATGTCTTGGCGAGAGCGGACCGGCCTTGTTCAGTGTTGTGCGTTCCATACAACCAGTTGCATACGTTCCTGCTCGATCCGGGTTCGCTCGTTGCAGCAGCGCAACCTGCTCAGGTGATCTTGCTGGTGCGAGTGGAAGATCTCATCCGCTTAGAACTGATGGCGCTTGCCAAAAGCGGCGCATTCGACCGCGAGACTTATGTGAGAATTTTTCGCGAGCGCACTGAGCAGCTCATTGATGTGCTGGATCGCATATCGCGCATGCGGCTTATATTGCTGATCTGTCCATCCGGGCGCGGCGCCCACAGCGTGGATTTTCTGGACAACTACATCCGCGTCGCCGAGCATAAGATCGCGGCTACGATTCGTTCCCAGCAGCGCCACATCGTGCTTTCCTGGCCGGATTTCGAGAAAATGGCCCCCTCCAATCCTTTCAACGTTGCCGGCGATCGTCTGGGACATGTGCCGTTTACTCCCGAAGGACTCGAGGCTCTGACGGCATTCCTGGTTGCGCAGCTCGATCGGTTGCCGGCTACGCGTGTCATCAGCCGTGACAGCCCCGGCAGCGGACTTGATCTGCAGAAGTTTTTGGGCGCGCTTCAACTCGAGATTGCCGCCGCACCCATGAACGGTCTTGACGAGCAGCCAACGCTTGACCTCGTTCGCCATACCACACATTTCATAAATCTTCCCGATCGCAAATGGACCCGTGAGAACCTGCGTCTTCTGGGGGACGGGAACGCGGCTACCGAGACCTGGGTGCTGCGGGTACGGGACCGTTTTGGTGACTACGGAATCTCGGGCGCGATCAGCCTTGCGGTTCACTCTGAAGTGATGCATACCGGGCTTTTGTTTCTTACCTGTCCCGTGCTCGGCAAGCAGGTTGAGCATGCTTTTCTTCGTTGGATCGCAGACTTGGCTCGGCAACGGCACGCCAAGTTGATTTCCGTCCCTTATGTGAAGGGTCGTGACAATGACGTCCTATATAACTTCCTAGCCAAGTTCAGCGACGACCATTCTCTTCACGGAAATAGCGCGTCATTCCAAATACCCTTGCCTGGGCTCGCAAGCCGGATTCTGAAAGAAGCGCCAAATCCGTCTGCGGTTTCAAGCATTGGTACAAAGGCGCAGGCAGCAGCGTGAGCGGAGTGCTTGCGAATGATGTTGACGATTCAGGATGCAATTCGGGGCTACATCTATCAGCGTTATCCGGCCGTGAAGGCGAAGGGTCTATCCAATGAAGATACGCTCACAGGTGTTTTGGATTCGTTAGCCGTTCTGGGCCTGGTCGGATTCATAGAACCGGAATTCTCCATCCAGCTGAGTCCTTCAGATTTGACCGACGAAAATTTCGAAACGATCACATCCATTGCCAGGCTGGTGGATCGACTCAAAGAATAAACAGTTGCGGTACGGGCACCATGAACCAGCCTTACCTCCTCCAACACTTGCTCGAACAAGCGGCCATGCGTGCTCCGGCGGCGGAGGCAGTGGTCGACCTTGCCGGCGAGCGGCGCTCCTTTAACTATGAAACGCTGTACCGGACGGCCAGAAGCTGTGCCTCGGTCCTACAGCAGCAAGGCCTTGAGCGCCTTGACCGGGTGGCTGTCTTCTTGCCAAAGTCGGCGGAGGAAGCAGCCGCAATCTTCGCAGCTACCATGGCCGGAGGTGTGTTTGTAAGCGTGAACACGGCCCTTCTGGCTCCTCAAGTGGCCCACATCCTCGCCGATTGCGGCGTGAAATACCTGGTTACCTCCAGGCAGGGGTGGCAAAAAATCTGCGGTGAAGTCACAAACGTAAGATCTTTACGTTGTCTGCTGTTGCTGGACGATCATCGCCACGAGATTGATGCCATCGACGCGGTGGCTAATGTCTTTCGACAGGATGGTGAGTTGCGCTCTTCAACCGCCATAGGGGAGGACTTGGCGGGGATTCTGTACACGTCGGGCTCAACCGGCAAGCCGCGTGGGGTGATGCTTTCTCACCGCAATCTTCTGGCAGGTGCGCGCATTGTTTCTACCTATCTTGAGCTCAGCTCGGCAGACCGCCTTCTATCTGTGGTTCCGTTCAGCTTCGACTACGGACTGAACCAGTTATTGACCACGGTACAGTACAACGCGGCCATCGTGTTGCTGCATTTCCGCTTTCCCTTCGAGATCGTTCGTGCACTTAAAGAAGAGTCCATTACTGGCTTCGCCGGTGTGCCTCTGATCTGGGCAGGCCTGATTCACCATATGTCAGGCTTGCGCGAAACGACGCTGACAACCCTTCGCTACATCACGAACACTGGTGGATGTGTGCCCACCTCGACCGTACGAACTCTCAGGGAACTGCTGCCGAACGTGCAGATTGTTTTGATGTACGGTTTAACCGAGGCATTTCGCTCCACTTACTTGCCGCCCGCAGAAGTGGATCGGCGACCTAACTCGATCGGCAAAGCGATTCCTGAAACCGAGATCCTGGTGATTGGCCCTGATGGAAAACCATGCCAGCCAGGCGAGGTGGGAACGCTCGTCCACCGTGGGCCCACCGTGTCGCTGGGTTACTGGGGAAAGCCAGAGTTGACCAGCGAGGTCATTCGCCCCCACCCGTTGATTCCTCTGGATCAAGGAGGAGGAATGGTGTGTTATTCCGGGGACTTAGTTAAAACGGACGACGAGGGATTTATTTACTACATCGCGCGTGCCGATGGGCAGATTAAGAGCCAGGGGTATCGAATCAGCCCGGCAGAAGTGGAAGAAGCGCTGATGGAGGGAGGCGAACTCTCCGCCGCGGCCGTGATCGGTTTGCCCGCGGCCGAAGCGGGGGAGAACGTTCATGCGATTGTTGTGCCCATCTCGTCCGCGGCTTTGAATGCGGATCAAATCCTGGGCCGCTGTGCGGTTCGCCTGCCGTCCTACATGGTTCCAAAGAGCATCGAGGTCGTGAATTCGCTGCCGAAGACACCAAATGGCAAAATTGACTACAAATCTTTGCGTGCCGCGCGAGTGAGGCAAGACCAGTGAGCAGAGCCAACAGTTCGAACGGTGATCTCACCAGTCGTCTAGCCACTCTGCTGTTGCAGCGTCACGACGGCAAAGCTCTGTTGCAGGGGATTTCTTTCGAGCACCTCGCACATCAAGTCGACACCCCCTTTTATGTGTATGACGAAAACGTGATGCTGCGGCAGCTTCAACTGCTCAGACGCACGTTGCCGGAACAAGTCGAGATTTACTACTCGGTGAAGGCGAACCCCCACGTCAGGGTGATCGAGAGTTTCGTCGGGCAAGGATGCGGCTGCGAAATCGCCTCCGGCGGAGAGTATGTGCTGGCAAAACGCGCGGGGGCGCATGCAGGCCGCATTGTCTTTTCTGGGCCCGGCAAAGGTGAGGATGAACTCACCTTCGTGATCTCGCAAGGTATCGGCGAGGTCCACGTGGAGAGTTTTGAGGAGATTGAGACCATCGAGCGCATCGGAGACTCTCTCAGTAAATCCGTAGCCGTGTCGCTTCGCATCAACCCCGGCGCAGGCTCAGGCGCCGGATTATTGATGGGTGGTCAAGCAACAGCGTTTGGCTTTGAGGAAGAATCGCTGGCAAAAGTTCTTGTGGCAATTCGCGGTTGCGGGCGTCTGAACCTTAGCGGAATCCATCTCTACGTCGGAACACAGATCCTGGATGCCGATTCGTTGCTATCGCATTGGAAGCACGCGGTTCAACTTGCAGCCCAGGTTTCGGATCTCAGCCATAAGCCCGTTTCCACCATAGATTTTGGCGGCGGTCTTGGAATCCCTTACTTCGCCCATGAAAAGGAGCTGGATCTGAATGCAGTGAGGCAGGGGGCGACTGAGATTCTCGAAGAAGCAACGCGGGACAGCCGATTAGCGGACTCTCAGTTCATAGTGGAACCCGGCCGCTTCCTTGTTGGCCCTGCGGGAATCTATGTAGCGTCCGTGAGATCGGTAAAACAATGCCGTGGCGACACATTCGTCGTTCTTGATGGCGGGATGAACCATCATCTTGCGGCTTCCGGAAACCTGGGACAAGTTTTGCGACGGGACTATCCCATCGTGAATCTGAGCCGGAACCACGGACCATCTGACGAACCGGTCACGCTTGTGGGGCCTCTGTGCACCCCGATCGACACGCTGGGCCGAAGAGTCACGTTGCCTCGCCCCAAGCCTGGAGACCTGATAGGCATATTGCAGTCCGGCGCATACGGGCTGACCGCGAGTCCAGCGAGGTTTCTGAGCCACCCGACTCCAGCTGAGGTGATGTTGCGAGATGGGGACTGCGAGGTCATAACGCCTCGCGGCGAACCTTTCAGAAAAGTACATCCCGTGACCGGCAATGGAACTGGCGATCCGGGCGCGCGCTTCGAAAAAGAAGTTCATTGAGGTGAAGAGTTGATCAAACCGACTTCAGTCACCGCGGAACGTGTCCCACGGGTTGCAGATCTGACAGTTGAGACGTTTCTGTCTGAGTACCTCATGAAGAATCGTCCGGTGATCGTGACCGGCGCGATGAGCGATTGGAAGGCCCTGACAAAGTGGGAGCCGACTCACTTAGAAGAGCGGTTCGGCAACGAACGCGTTCAGGTGTACGGTGACTTGTTCCGATTATTCGACATTACAACCTTGTCAGAGTACTTACGAAAATATTTTGGGCAAAATGAGGAATCGGGCAGGAACGGTTCAGTGCCGTACGTGCGTTGGTACTCTCATCTTGTCGCGGATGATCGCGTACCGTGGGCCGATGAGATTTTCACGCAGATAGCGGAGGACTGGTCGCGTCCCGCGTTTTTTCCTGCGGACTCGTTCGTTCTGCCATTCTGCCCGCCTTGGGCCATGATCGATCCCGTTCGAAACTGGTTTCCTGCTCGAGGCCTCTTCATTTCGGCGCGCGGAGCGCGGACGCGGCTGCATGTTGACCCCTGGTGCAGTGATGCATTGCTTTGCCAGATCTATGGCGAAAAAGACTTCCTGTTGTACGAACCGTCGCAAGGAGCATTCTTGGCGAAGCAAGGTCGATTTGTAGATGTTGCGGCACCGGATTCACATGCGTTCCCGGAGTTCGGAAAAGCGCGTCCGACTGCGCAGGATACCTTGCGCGCCGGAGAAATGGTTCTCGTCCCGGCTGGCTGGTATCACCACTTTGACACTGTCAGCGACAGCATTTCTCTGACTTGGAATTTCGTGCATCTCTGCCGATTGCCAGAATTCCTCTCGTACGTGTCTGCTGGACCGTCCGAGAACGAGGTCAAGCAATTGGCATACGCCTATTTCGAAGCACCGGGGAGACACATGATTGAAAACTCGACCTTCGTGTCCACTTTATTAAAGGCACAGGAGTATCTCCAAGCAAGTTCTGGCATGGCAAGCGCGATACGGTAGGGGCGGTGTCCGGCGAGAATAGGGGCTATCGCTAGCTGTTGGCGATTCAATAAAGATGGATTTCTTGATTTGGGCGCTCCCGATGTTTCAGGGATGCGGGCACCGGACTCGAAACTTACTCGGACCTCAAAAGAAATTGAGGGGAGGGAATGGCGGAGAGGGTGGGATTTGAACCCACGATACCCGTTAAGGTATGTCCGCTTTCGAGGCGGATCGTTTCAACCACTCACGCACCTCTCCGCGTGGTACAGCATTCAGCACTTAGCACTCAGCATTCGGCACTCAGCCATCCCGGGATTCGAGGTGCCGCACTCGAAGAGCACTCCTCAACGCCTGCTTCTGAAAAATTCCTGCAGCAACTCGGCGCTGCGTCCTGCCAGGACCCCTGCTCTCACCTCCATCCGATGATTCAGTTTGGGATGGTTCAGCACTTCGATCACTGAACTTACGGCGCCGGCTTTCGGATCGTCCGCCCCGTACACCAGGCGTTTGAGCCGCGCATGCACCATAGCTCCGGCGCACATCGGACACGGTTCAATTGTAGCAAACAGCTCACAGCCTTCCAGGCGATGGTTGCCGACTTGCGCGCCTGCCTGGCGCAGGGCGAGGATTTCTGCGTGCGCGGTGGGGTCGGAGTCGGTGATGTTGCGATTCGAGCCGCGGCCCACGATGTTGCCATCGAGAACGACGACTGCTCCGATAGGCACCTCTCCGGCCTCGAGTGCGCGCTGCGCCTCGCGCAAGGCTTCCTCCATCCAGAGTTCGTCAGAGTGGGTCATGGGTTTTCCTGGATGAAGAATTATTCTATCGGAGGCGGGCAGCGGAAACGGCTATCGCTACACGCCCTCGTGGTATTCTTTACTGGTTATGGGGATTCCCAACATCCTGCGCAAAGTGTTCATGGTAGACCTGCTGAAAGGTCTAAGTGTCACGTTCCGCTACCAGCATCCGAAGGAAATCTACACCGAGCAGTATCCGCTGGAGCGGCCGCAGGTGGCTGAGCGCTACCGCGGCGCGCCGCGCTTGAACGTGAACCCTGACACGAACGAGACCATGTGCATCGCGTGCGACCTGTGCGCGCTGGCGTGTCCCGAGCACCTGATCGTGGTCTCCAGCGAACGCAACGAAAAAACGCGCCGCAAAGAACTCACCACCTTTACCTACGACCTGAGCCGGTGCATGTTCTGCGGACTCTGCGAAGACGCGTGTCCGACCGACGCGCTCGAGCTGACCCAGGATTTCGAACTCGCCAACTACACGCGCGAGGGCATGATCTGGAATCGCGAGATGCTGGAAAAGGGTCCCCAGCCCACGCAATATCGCAAGTAGATCACGCCGCTTTCTTCTTCTGGCTTCCCGCTTTGTCTGCCAGCAAGTGTGAATTGATGATCTTTCCCACCTCGAACATGGTGATTTTGTCTTTGCCAAACAGCGGGCGCAGGTTGTCGTCGGCAAGAATCTCGCGTTTGTTCTCGGGATTCTGCAGGTCCTGCTGCTTGACGTAATCCCACAATTTCTTGATTGCCTCGGCGCGCGTAACCGGCTGGGAACTGCCAGTGATTCGGGCGAGCTCCGGTGAGGGCCGCAGCTTCTGATTCAGGGCATTAGCCATGGGTTCTCCTTCGGGAGATGGGATGCAGCTTTGGGGCGCGGGTTTGTGTCGGACGGTTTGCTAGCGGATTGCGGGCTGCTGCTGGGTCATGCAATGCATCGCACCGAAGCCCCAGATCAGGTCTCCGGAGTAGATGCCGACGACGTCGCGGTCGGGGAAGAGGTCGGCGAGGATGTCGAGGGCCACCCGATCGTTGGGATCGTTGAATACCGGAACCAGGACCATGCCGTTGGCGATATAAAAATTCGCGTAGCTTGCGGGAAGACGCCGTCCTTCAAAAATGACAGGGCCGGGCATGGGGAGTTCGACGATGGCCAGCGGATTTCCATCCTGATCGGCGGCCGCCCGGAGGCGCCGGATGTTCTCGCGCAGGGGTTCGTAATTTGGATCGCTGGGTTCGGATTCGACAGCGGTGACTACCGTATCTGGAGAAACAAAGCGGGTGATGTCGTCAACATGGCCGTGGGTGTCGTCTCCGGCGATGCCGCTTCCCAGCCAGATCACTTTGGAGATGCCCAGGCAGGCAGCAAAGATTTTCTCGTACTCCTTTTTGTTCATCGCCGGATTGCGCTGCTGGGTGGCGCTTAGCAGGCATTCCTCGGTGGTGAGCAGCGTGCCCGATCCGTTGGAGTCAATCGATCCGCCTTCGAGCACGATGCGAGTCTTGCCGTGGAGAGGTGCCATTACTTTCGCGTTGGCGCTTTCCGCCATTCTCGCGCCGATTTTCTGATCGTTCTTGAAGTTCGAATATTTGGCCCAGGCGTTGAAACGCCAGGCTACGGCGGCGAGAGACGAATTGAACTCAACGAAGGTGCAACCTGAGTCGCGGGTCCAGACTCGATCGGTGGGCCAGCGATGGAACACTATGTTGTCGCTCAGGGCGTTCGCGCGGCCGAGAACTTTGCGCGCGCGCTTCTCGGAAGCGACGTCATTCACGATGAGATCGACGCGCTCGTGCTTCGCCAGATTGCGAATGATTTCCGCGTAGACCCATGGAATGGGCTCGAACTTTCCCGGCCAGTCGTCTTTGAAATGGGGCCATGCGAGCCAAGTGGAGGCGTGAGGTTCCCACTCGGCGGGGAAACGCGGTTTGGATTTGGATGGCATGCAGCAGTCAGCACTCAGCACTCAGCACTCAGCATTTCAGCCATGCAGGGTCCATGTTGCTGCATGGGAGAGTAGATTCCTCGCCTTCGGCTCGGAATGACAAGTCTTACGTTTCAATCGATCATCCGGCTGGTGATTGGGGCGTAGCTTTCGATGCGGCGATCGCGCAGGAAGGGCCAGTTACGGCGAATTTCTTCCATGGCTTTCAGGTCCACCTCGCCCACCAGGATCTCTTCTTTGTCCGGCGATCCCTCTACGATCATGCGGCCAAACGGATCGCAGAGGAAAGACTGTCCCCAGAACTCGAGGCCTGCTCCCGGAGCTTTGTTGCCGCGGATGTCTCCGTCTTCGAATCCGACGCGGTTTACGACAGCCACAAACACCCCGTTGGCGATCGCATGTGCGCGCTGGATGGTGCGCCAGGCATCGTGCTGTGCGGCGCCCCACTGTTCTTTTTCTGAAGGGTGCCATCCGATCGCGGTTGGATAAAAGAGCACATTGGCCCCTTGCAATGCAGTGATCCGCGCGCCTTCGGGATACCACTGGTCCCAGCAAACCAGCGTGCCGACCTTTCCGTATCCGGTGTCGAAGGTGCGAAAGCCGAGGTCGCCGGGGGTGAAGTAAAACTTTTCGTAGTAGAGCGGGTCGTCGGGGATGTGCATTTTGCGATACATGCCGCGCAAAGCGCCATCCGCGTCAAAGACGACCGCGGTGTTGTGATAGACGCCCGGGGCGCGCTTCTCAAACAGGGAAGCAATGAGCACGATGCGCAGCTGCTTGGCGACAGCGGAGAGCTGATTGGTGGTGCGGCCGGGGATGGGCTCGGCGAGATCGAACAGGGCGTGGTCTTCGCGCTGGCAGAAATACTGGGTCTGAAACAGTTCCGGAAGGCATAGGACCTGTGCTCCACGAGCCGACGCCTGATGGATGCGATCAATGGCGCGTTGCAGGTTCTTGTCAGGGTCGGGAGTCGCCGACATCTGAATCAGCCCGACACGAAACTTGTCTTGCGGCAATGCCTGGCTCCTGGTCTGGGAATCGGCAAATAGGATAGCAGAGTCTTGTCAACGCCAAGCGCTGCAGGAATCGGCGCTCTCTAGTAAAGTATTGCTTCGCAGAAATTCCGGAGGTGGGTGATTGAAGCACGGCAATCATAACGATGGATCTGGAATCGATCGCAAGCTGCACAATCCGATCGAAGACCGGTTGACGCCGCTGGAGCCGCTCGACCTGGGAAAGGTGAAGTCGATCGATGGGCTCGTGCGCGCCATGGCCAAAACGGCTTTCACCGGGCGCCAGGTGGGGGAGGCTGCCGATGTGCTGGAAGCGATGGCCCGCGATGAAGATTGCTTCGTGGTCATGACCCTTGCCGGAGCAATGACGGTTGCCAAGCAAGGACTGATCATCGCCGACCTGATTGATCGCGGGATCGTGAACGCCGTGGTGTCGACCGGAGCGCTCATGGCTCACGGCCTGGTGGAGGCCACCGGGCGGGCGCATTTCCGCCATAATCCCGAGGTCTCCGACGAAGAACTTTACGAGCAGGGTTACAACCGCGTTTACGACACCCTGGAGCCGGAGCAGAATCTCGATGACGTGGAAGAGGTGATGTCGGAAATCCTGGAGAACTGGGACCACAACGAGATTGTCTGCTCATACAAACTGAATCACGTGATCGGCAATCATCTATCGAAGCGGGCGAAAGATCAGCGGGGAATCTTGCGTTCCGCTTATGAGCAGGGAGTGCCGGTGTTTGTGCCGGCGTTTACGGACTCAGAACTGGGACTGGACCTCGCGCTGAACAACCGGCTTCGCGAATCCACAGGCCGCCACAAACTGCGCTTTGATCCATTTGAAGATCTCGAACACTTTGCCGCCACGCTGTTGCGGCAAAAGCGGCTGGGCATTCTGACGATCGGAGGCGGGGTACCGCGAAACTGGTCGCAGCAGTTCGGGCCGTTCATTGAACTGCGCCATCGGCGACTGGGTGAAAACGTGCCGCTCAAGCGATATCACTACGGGGTCAGGATCTGCCCCGAACCCGTTTACTGGGGAGGCTTATCGGGCAGCCCCTATAGCGAAGCGGTGTCGTGGGGCAAATTCGTGCCACCGGCCGAAGGCGGAAGGTTTGGCGAAGTTTTTGTGGACGCGACCGTAGGGCTGCCGTTGATCGTGGCGGCCGTGTTTGAGCGGTTGGGGGTGACGAAGAGCGCGAAAAAGGGTGAGAAGCCGGCAAAGACGGCAAGGAAGTAGCTGCCGGCAAGCTCCCTTTATCCGGAGCGCTTGAAGTACTGCACTGCTTTCTCATGGGCCTGAGCCTTGGCACGGGTGGAGAACGTGCCCAGATTGCGGCGCTTGCCGGTCTTGGCATTTTTCTTTCGCGAATACAGCCGGAACTCTCCTGACTTCAGTTTGCGTATCATAGCGGTCCTCAGGATGAGTTTCAGGCCGGGCGAGGTTGGCCACAAGATCCTTTTCAGCAGCTTCCACGGCCCATTGTGGCGCGAAGTCTCATCCTCGCCGATATTCCCGGAACTGTGAGGAAGCCGGCAAGAAGAACGTAGGTTACGACCGGGAAGATGTGGGCCGGATTGGAGTCCAGCCCAGTAACGAAGCGCTTAGTCGAAGATGAAGATCGCGGCCGCGATGACAGTCGTCCATAAGCCGCGCTTATCGCCCACCGCGGACTGGGTCACATTGGCGGTGCGGACGATCTTGTTGGAGATCCGGTAGATCTCCTTTTTCTCGTCCCAGGAGCGGTCGGGATCGAATTCGACATTCAGTGTGGTAGCGAGCATTTCGGCGGCGAGTTCTTCGGCATAGTCGCCGGCTGAGTCTTCAGTCTCACCGAAAGAGTGGTGCTCGCTCAGGTAGCCATACGTGTTGCGATCGGCAGGAATCGCGACACCAATGCTGGCTGCGAGAAGACGATGGGGTTCGCGGGTCGAGTTCTCCGCCACCACCGAGAATACGACTTCCCCCGGGCTGAGATACTTCAGGCCCTGGGAGCGCGCAATCAACTTACACTGCGGCGGAAAAATGGATGAGACGCGAACCAGATTCTGGGCTGCGATGCCGGCGTCACGAAGCGCCAACTCAAAAGACGTGAGACGTTCACGATGTTTGCCGACCCCCTTGGTGAAAAAAATCCTCTTGGGGACCATGTCTTTGGCCAATTCGATGTTCCTCCAGCGTTTTCAAATGAATCCGGGCTCAAATCTAACATAGCGAAATGTGACAGGAATGTGAAAAGTGGCCCGCAGACGAAAAAAGGCGGGAACCCGGGGAAGGTTCCCGCTTTTAATCCGGCGTGAATTAGGGGAGGGCGCCGGAAAACTCAAACCTATTTTGCTGGAGCCACGGAACTGACGGCAATGGTGTCTCCGCTGGCGGTCCCGCTCAGCTTGGCTTTCTGCCCTGCCAGTTTGTTCAATTCATCCAGCGAAGCCTTGTCGCTGGTGTCGAGGGTGTAAACCTTGGTCCCCACGATCAGGGCGTACTTGGAACCCTTGCCGACGCACTCCCGTGTGCATCCGGCGGCATCTCCTGCCATCATGTGCTTGGCGCCGCAAACCGCATCACTGACTTCTCCAGTGTAGGTTTGACCCTTATCGGCGAAGGCGCTGAATGCCATTAAACCCGCTCCCAAAAGTAATATTGCAGCCGAGCGGCTCCAAGTCCTGATGGTCATCATGTGCGAGGTCCTCCTAAGTGCGTGAATGAATAGGCCATTCTACAGGAATGGATTCGCGAATCGGGTAGAAGGTTCCGAGAAATTGACACAGAGGGGCAACAATATCACGGTTCTCTGGGATCGAAGCGGAGGGTCACGTCAACTGTCTTGTCGTGGCTGTTCAGCGATTGATAGATCCCGACCTTCCAACGGGCGACCTCGATGACCTGGTCGGCGGAATCGTGGAGAAATTTTTCCGGGTAGCTGGAGTCGTAAGTCGCTCCGCCCAGGATTTTCCAGCTGTCGAAGAGCTTTTGCGTGGTCTTCTTGTCGAGCCCCTGGATGTCGAGGTCTCCCATTTTGTACACGTCATTTTCTGCAATGCGAAGCTGATACTTGACGGTGGATTGAGCATCGTCGAAGGCGGGCTCCGCTTCGACTGACGCCGCCATGTAACCCTTTGTGCCAAATAATTTTTTGATGGCCCCAAGGTCGTTTCCGAGTTGCACGGCGTCCACGGGTTGTCCGACCTGCAAGTGCAGCGCTTTGTGGACCTGGTCTGCAGTCAAGACTTTGTTGCCGGAGAGCTCAATCGAGTCCAGCCTGTATTGAGGGCCGCGGTCCACGGGAATGTCCAAGTCCACGAGGGTAGACTGTGGGCTGGTCTCGGCAACCTTGGCCCGGGCGGCGCCGAATTTCGCTTTCAGATAGCCGCGCGCGAGATAGACCGGCAGAAAGTTCTTGTCTTCCTGGATTTGCAAAACGGTGCGGCTGTAGTCGCTATTCTGGAGTTGCCGGGCCGCCGCCTCAAGCAGAGGCTGTTCGTTGGCTGAGGCTCCAGGGAAAGAACAGTTGCGGATGCGGATGCTGATCCCTGTGACGCTGAATTGAAACGCCTGAATGGGCCCGCCATCCTGGTTCCCGGCGCGAAGGTAGTCGGCGCGTCCGGAAATGTCATGCTCGATGAGCAGGGCCTGAAGGGCCTCCGAGACCTGGTCAGCAAGATTACCGGAGAGCGGCAATGAACCCTGGAAGAGGGGAACACGCGCATGAAGCTTGTCCATCAGCTCCTGGTCGGAGAACCAGACAAAGTTTTCAAACCGGGCTGGGACCAGCTGATCGTTGTCCGTGAGTTGAAGGTCGAGCCTGGTTCCGGTGTTCGCGTATTGGAAACTGTAAGCGACGTTGCTGAAAGCGCCGGTATCGCCCAGGTGCTGTGCAGCAACTTTGAAGTCTGCATCGGTGGCTCGTTCGCCCACCTTGAGGCCGCTGGCATCTATGATTTCAGCCGGGGTATAGCGCCTGGTCCCGGTCACGTTGATGGCGACCAGTTTGAAGGCGGAAGAGGGAAGATCTTTGGGGGAAAGTTTTCGCGGCGCCTGGGCCCATATAACAGGGGCCGATCCGACAAGCAGCAGCAGCAAATGAACTTTGCGTGGGGACACGCCCGCATTCTAACTGAAGCCCGGTTGCCTACGGAGCCAACCCGTTGATCGCAGGGAAAGCGTGCCGAATGGCACTTTCGGGTAGTTGACGGGGTTCGCCGAGGACTTTAGCTTGCTAGGAGCATGCGCCACCTGAAGTCCAGTCCGGAGTCGCGGGTCGTTCTTGCTTTGCTGTTGGCGTCCATTGTCACGGTATTGGTGCTGCCCGAAGTGGAGCTTCCGGCGACTGCCTTCTATACCAACACAGCTCCGACCGTCTTGCATGCACGGGTGAGTCCCACTCGCACGCCGCTGGTTTGGGTTTTGGTCTTGCCTTGCTCATTGTTTCTGCTGTTCTGGGAGCCTCGAAAGCAGTGCCTGAAACCGATTCTTCACAGCGAAAATAACTTTCTTCCGATCTTGTATCGCTGCCTTCTCTGTTAGACCGGCTTCTCCGAACGCCCCGAAGCTCGCTCGGTAGTTTCGAGCGTGGGGGCAGCTCGGTGATGCACCGGGCTACTTGGGGAAGGACCCGGATTCGTGCTGCCCCTTTTTTCCTTTCGTTTGTTCTGGATGAGGAGAGTTTTGAATGGACTACTTGCGCGAGAATGAATTCATGCCGATTGTGGACGCCGTGGAGCGGCTGGAGGCCTCGGCGGCACAGGCCGGCTTGTCTTCGGAAGATCTGATCGCACTATTGCAAAACGGTATGGATCTCGACAACGTGCTGTCGTACGTGACCGCCGTGCTCAGCAAACGCTTGAACTAACCTTCACGGCTTTCCAGCCGAGGCCAGGCTGGAAGTCTTAAGCTTCACCGTGGCATCAATGAATGCCAGCGCGGCGCGGCTGAGAGCTTTGTCTTTGCGAAAGACGAGTGCAAGGTCGCGCCGGACTTGCGCATCCGAGATCGGGATCACTGCCAGGGCCTCCGCGCGAACATCTTCAAGCACGTTGGACCGCGCGATAAAGCCAATTCCCACATCGGCAGCCACAAAGCGCTTCAGCAGTTCGCTGGAATCGAGCTCCATCGCATAGTTGGGTTTTAGTTTGCGGTCATGGAACAGATTTTCCAGGGCATCGCGTGTGTGTCCCGCCTTGGGCAAAACCAGCGGATACTTGGCTGCTTCGCTAACCGTGGCAGACTTGAGCTTCGCTAAAGGATGAACCGGTGGAGTGATGATAACCAGTTCGTCGCGATGGATCAGGACCACGGTGAGGCGGTTGTCGTTTACGGGAAGAGAGACAACTCCGAAATCCACCGAATTGTCGATGACCGACTCGAGGATCTTGGCGTAGTCGGAGCGTTTGATGTTCACTGCGACGTCGGGATATTGTTTTTTAAATTGTGCGAATACTTCGGGCAGAATGTGGAGGCAAGTGCCCTCGTTGGCTCCCACAATGATCTCGCCGCGCGGCACGCGCTCGGTCTCCGCAATGGCGGTGAAGATGGCTTTTCTAGAATCCAGTGTTTCCTCGACGTATTTCAGGAACAGCTTGCCGGGAGCGGTGAGTGAAACCTTGCCTCCGGAGCGGTCGAGTAGCTTGGCTCCAACCTCCTCTTCGAGAGCGCGGATTTGCGAGGAAATGGCGGGCTGGGTCCGAAACCGTTTTTCCGCCGCACGGGAAAACGAGCTCAGTCGCGCGACTTCCTGAAACGTTTCAAGTTGGTCAAAATCCATAGCTCGGCTTTCAGAGATGCGCCGGGATCATGATACCGGGATCATGATAAATGACCAGCGAAGTAATGCAGTGATCCGCGACGCGTACGCAGGCAAATAATGTGCGCTTATCCTTCCCATAAAAACTATCAATTTCACGGCTGCGGCGCCGGCAAGTAGACTGACCGGTTCCTGCGCACAGCATACCGGCAAGCTCCCGCCGCGACATCCTGCGAGAACCTGCACCCCTGGAGGACTATGACCGAACCGAAAGCCGTATTGGAGTTCGCAAAGAAGCATGGAGTAAAGCTGCTGGACCTTCGCTTTACCGATTTGCCCGGACTATGGCACCACATTTCTTATCCCATTGAGCAATTATCCGAAGCTTCGTTCGAAGATGGTTTTGGCATGGACGGATCGTCGATACGAGGATGGGCGGCGATTCACGAAAGCGACATGCTGCTGGTCCCGGATGCGGATACGCTTGTTCTCGATCCTTTCACTGAAGCGCCCACGCTGGTGATGACATGCGACGTGATTGATCCCGTGACCAAGCAGCGTTATGACCGGGACCCGCGCTATATCGCGCGCAAAGCCGAAATGTACTTGAGTTCGACCGGTGTTGCCGATACCGCTTATTTCGGGGCGGAGGCGGAATTTTTTATTTTTGACAATGTGCGCTTCGACCAGCGGGAGCAGCACGGCTTCTACTTCATTGACGCCGAGGAAGGGCGCTGGAACTCAGGCCGGCGCGACAACAACCTCGGGTACCGTCCGCGATTCAAGGAAGGGTATTTTCCAGTGCCCCCGACCGATCACTATCAGGACCTGCGCAGCGAAATGGTGATGACCATGCAAAACTGCGGCATGGAAGTCGAATGCCATCATCATGAGGTGGCGACCGGCGGGCAGACAGAAATTGATTTGAAGTTCGATTCCCTGGTGCGCTCGGCGGACCACATGATGCTCTACAAATACATCGTCAAGAATGTCGCCAACCAATACGGCAAGACGGTGACATTCATGCCTAAGCCGATTTTTCAAGACAACGGCAGCGGCATGCACACGCACCAGTCATTGTGGAAGAGTGGCAAGCCGCTGTTTGCCGGAGATGGCTATGCGGGACTCTCGGAGATGGCGTTGTGGTATATCGGCGGGCTGATCAAGCATGGGCCGGCGCTGTCGGCGATCATTGCGCCGACCACGAACTCGTATAAGAGACTGGTTCCGGGGTTTGAAGCGCCGGTGAATCTGGCGTACTCGCGGCGCAATCGTTCCGCCGCATGCCGGATCCCGATGTATTCGGCTTCTGCGAAAGCCAAGCGGGTGGAATTCCGTCCACCCGACCCGAGTTGCAACCCGTACATGGCTTTTGCGGCAATGATGATGGCGGGACTGGATGGGATTGAGAACAGAATGGATCCGGGACAGCCGTTGGACAAAGACATCTATGACCTGGGCCCGGAAGAATTGGCCGAGGTCCCCTCGATGCCGGGCTCGCTGGAAGATGCGCTCAGCGCGCTGGAGCAGGACCACCTGTTCTTGCTGAAGGGCGACGTATTCACCGAGCCCTTGCTCGAGGCCTACATTCATTACAAGCGTACGAAGGAAGTGGACGCGGTGAGATTACGGCCTCATCCGTTTGAGTTTGCGCTGTACTACGATATCTAGGCCTGGTTCGGCAGGTCTGCTGCTGACGTCGTACTTGGCTACGCCGAACTTTGCGGATGGCGCCATCGCTGTTCCCGCCAGAATGCGTAGTCGCCATTTACGTCACCTTTTGCGAGGGCGAGCACCGAATTTCACTGCGGCCAGCGGTCCCATCCCCCCTGTTCGGATTCGAACACGGCTTCCCATGAGCGAACAGAACCGCCTTTTCCATTCCGCCTCATGAACCCGTAACATCTTTCAATTCAGACGATGGCTGGGTGCTGCTGTGGCAGGGCGCTTGCCCAAGTCAGGTTACTGATATGGATATCGCACGGCCCAACATTGCACGCCAACGTCGTCGTCGCCAGATCGTCTATGTCATAGCAGGTGTCGCGGTGATTGCACTGGTGACGATGGGACTGTCGCGGCTGAAGCCGGCTGCGCCCAGCGTGGAACGGTCCACCGTCTGGATCGACACGGTGAAGCGCGGATCAGTTCTGCGCCAGGTGCGCGGGCTTGGAACCTTGGTTCCGGTCGAGATTCAATGGATTCCTGCAGTGACCGAAGGGCGAGTGGACAAAATCCTGGTTTTGCCGGGAACTGCGGTGAAGGCGGACACGGTTTTGCTGGAACTCAGCAATCCTCAGCTTCAACAGGAAGGCTTGGACGCGGAATGGAAGCTGAAGGCGGCAGAGGCCGACTACAAGAATCTCGAAATGCAACTAGCGAGCCAGGTACTGGCGCAGAAGTCAGAGGCGGCAAGAGCTTCGTCGGAATACAACCAGGCGAAGATCCAGGCGGACACGGATTCCGAGCTGGCAAAACTGGGCGTGATCTCAGAGATGACCAAAAAGTTCTCTTCCCAGAAGGCCCAGGAGTTGGGAACTCGGGACCAGATCGAGAAGCAGCGCTTGGTGAACAGCGGCCAGGTGCTGGATGCGCAGCTTCAGGCCAAGCAGGCCGATGTGGAGCAATTCCGGGCGCTGGCGAACTTGAAGAGGTCTCAGATCGAAGGATTGCGAGTGCGGGCGGGGATTAGCGGCGTTCTTCAGGAGCAGACACTGCGAGTCGGGCAATGGGTCACACCGGGAACAACGCTCGCTAAGGTCGTCCAACCGCAGCACTTGAAGGCGGAATTGAAAGTCGCCGAGACGCAAGCGAAAGACATTCAGCTGGGGCAGCCGGCGTCAGTGGACACGCACAATGGAGTGATCTCCGGGCGCGTGATGCGGATTGATCCCTCGGTGGTCAACGGAACCGTGACCGTGGACGTGGCGCTGGAAGGGCAGTTGCCGCAAGGCGCGCGACCGGATCTGAGCGTGGATGGAACCATTGACCTGGAAAGAATGGAGAACGTGCTCTACGTCGGACGTCCGGCTTTCGGCCAGGAACAGAGTACTGTCGGTATGTTCAAGCTGGGGCCCGATGACAAGACAGCGGTCCTGACGCAGGTGAAGTTGGGCCGCAGTTCGGTGAACACGGTCGAGATTCTGCAAGGACTGAAAGAAGGCGACCAGGTCGTCCTGTCGGACATGTCGCGCTGGGACAAGTACGACCGGGTCAAATTGGAATAGCCGGCAACTACGGGTGAAGGGGAAGCGGATGACAGACGCAGGAATGCTGATTCGAATGGAGAACATCAGCAAGATCTTCTACACCGATGAAGTGGAAACGCATGCGCTCTCGGGCGTGCACATGGAGATCCGAAAGGGGGAATACGTCTCCATCGCCGGCCCATCCGGCTCCGGCAAGTCCACGTTGCTGGCGTTGATTGGCCTGCTCGATTCGCCGTCGGAAGGGGAATACGTCCTGAATGGGACCTCGGTTGCCAACCTGGACGTCAGCCAGCGCTCCCGGATTCGCAACCGCGAAATCGGGTTCATCTTTCAAAGCTTCAACCTGATCGGCGACTTAAATGTCTATGAGAATGTCGAGTTGCCGCTCACGTACCGCGGGATGTCGGCAAACGAGCGCAAGCAGCGGGTGCACCAGGCGCTGGAACGCGTGGGCATGAGTCACCGGACCAAGCATTATCCTTCGCAGCTATCCGGAGGTCAGCAGCAGAGAGTGGCGGTGGCACGCGCGCTGGCGGGGTCGCCCTCGATTCTGCTGGCGGACGAACCTACTGGCAATCTCGATTCACGTAATGCGGAGGCGGTGATGGATCTGTTGCGCGATCTGCATCGGGAAGGCGCCACCATCTGCATGGTGACGCACGATCCGCGGTTTGCCTCCCATGCCGAGCGGCGGATTCACTTGTTTGATGGCCGAGTCGTCGAGGAGAGCGTTGAGGTGGGCTAAATGCAAACTTTCTGGATGGACATCCGCTACGCGGTTCGCATGTTGCGGAACAGCACGGGTTTCACCACCATCGCCATCCTAACTCTCGCACTCGGGATCGGCGCAAACTCGGCATTGTTTTCCGTGGTGAACGGCGTGCTGCTGAATCCGTTGCCGTATCCGGAACCCAATCAGCTGGTCTCTTTGTACTGGAAGACCAATCAGTTTCAGCAAGGTTCCGTTCCGTACCTGAATTTCCTCGACTGGCAAAAGGAAAATCACACGTTCTCAGCCATGGCGGCGCTGCGGAGCGAGGACTTCAATCTCACCAATGCCGGCGAAGCGGAGCGGCTGCATGGACACCAGATTTCGGCAGGATTCTTCGCTCTCCTGGGAGTCACTCCTATTCTCGGTCGAGAGTTCCGTCCCGATGAGGATCAGATCGGCGGAAATCGGGTCGTGCTGGTGGGCGATGGTCTGTGGAAGCGCAAGTTCGCCGCATCACCAGAGATCATTGGAAAGACTCTCATCATCGACGGCTCCGCTTACACCGTCGTGGGCGTTGTGACCCAAAGAAGTCCCTTCCTAACGCCATCGGAGATATTTGTTCCCATTGGACAGTGGGACGATCCTACTTTTCGCGATCGAAGAGTCGGGATGGGCAGTTTTGTCGTAGGCCGCCTGAAGCCGGGTGTGAGCCTGGCCCAGGCACGCGCCGACATGGAAGCGATCACGCGTAACCTGGCGGCGGCATATCCCGAGGCCAATGCGCAGACCAGCGCAAACATCACCTGGCTCAAGCAAGATATCGTGGGCAATGTTCGGCCATTCCTTCTGGTGCTGCTGGGCGCGGTCGGCTTCGTGCTGCTGATCGCCTGCGCGAATGTCGGCAACTTGCTGCTGGCTCGCTCCACGGGGCGTACGCGTGAGTTTGCGATTCGCCTGGCGGTGGGCGCAAGCCAGACCCGCGTTCTGCGGCAACTGTTAACCGAGAGCGTGCTGCTCGCCTTCGCCGGAGGAGTTTTGGGCATCACGCTGGCGAAGTGGGGAACCCAGGCGGTCCTGGCCCTGGTTCCGACTGCGCTTCCTCGAGCGGATGAGATCCGCCTGGACGCGCGCGTGCTGTTATTCACCCTGCTCATTTCGGTAGTTGCCGGGGTACTGTTCGGACTCGCGCCAGCCCTGAAGACAGTCCGGCCCGACCTCCACGGCACGCTCAAGGAAGGCGGCCGCGGAGCCAGTGGAGCGCACCACCGCACGCAAAATGTTTTTGTGGTTTTTGAGACCGCCTTAGCCCTCATCCTTCTGATCGGCGCCGGACTCATGTTGCGAACTCTGTCGCAACTCTGGCGGTCAGATCCGGGCTTTGATTCCCGGAACGTACTCAGCTTCAATTTCACGTTGTCACCTGCGAAGACCTCCAGCGCGTCCCAGCTTCGCCAGTCCTATCGCGAACTCCTGGACACGTACAAGGCCATGCCAGGAGTCCAGAATGCAGCTCTCCTCGGCGGCTCGTTGCCGATGCGGGGAGACTCCGAGTTGCCGTTCTGGATGGAGGGTCAGCCCAAGCCTGCCTCCGACAGCGACATGAACTGGACCCTGTTCTACGGGGTGTCGGCCGATTACTGGAAGACCATGAAGATCCCGTTGCTGCGTGGCCGCTTGCTGAGCACGCTGGACAAAGAAGGAACGCCCGACGTGGTGGTCATTGACGATGAGTTCGCGCGGAAGTTCTTTCCCAATCAGGATCCGATCGGCAAGCGACTCAACGTTGGATTGTTTGAGACACAACCGCAGATTGTGGGCATCGTCGGCCACGTGAACCATTGGGGGCTTGGCGATACCGGGCACGAGCACTTGAAGGCGGAATTGTATTTTCCCTTCGATCAGTTCCCGGACAAGTTCGCGCCGCTTGTAGCGAGAGGCATGACACTAGTGATGCGTACGAACACCGCTCCCGAATCGTTGAGTGGTCCGGTGAGGGCAGCTACAAGTCGCTTCGATCCGCAGGCGGTGGTGTACGAATTTGCAACCATGGAACGCATCGTCTCTGAATCGATTGCCGCTCAGCGTTTCTCGATGACACTTCTGGGGATATTCGCGGGACTAGCACTGGTTCTCGCTGCCATCGGAATCTACGGCGTGATTTCGTACTTCGTCGGACAGCGCACGCAGGAAGTGGGAATCCGCATGGCCCTGGGAGCACAGCGTGGAGACGTGTTGCGCTTGATCCTGGGACAGGGCACCCGCATGGCAGTGCTCGGAGTGGGAATCGGATTGATCGTTTCCTGGGTCCTCACGCGGCTCATGGCCACCATGTTGTATGGCGTGAGCGCGACCGACCCGCTGACCTTCGCCGGAGTGGCCGTGCTACTGGTTGTGGTTGCAACTTTTGCCTGTTTCGTGCCGGCCTGGAGGGCCTCGCAGGTGGATCCCATGGTCGCGTTGAGGTACGAGTGATGGAGAGCTTAGCGAGGAGATTGCATGATTCAGCTTCGCAACGTCGAACGGCAGTACAAAACGGGACCGGGAGCGACCTACGTCCTTCGGCGCATAAACCTCGAGATTGCCGAAGGCGATTTCGTGACCATCATGGGGCCATCCGGGGCGGGGAAGTCTACCCTGCTCAGCATCATCGGAATGCTTGACGATGCCTGGACGGGCGAGTATCACCTGCTGGATCATGCTGTGCACAAGTTGGACCGCAAGAAGAGAGCCGACCTGAACCGGCAATACATTGGATTCGTTTTTCAGAGCTATCACCTGCTCGACAATCTCACGGTCTACGAGAACCTCGATGTGCCTCTTTCCTACCGCAACATCGGCCGGGCGCAGCGGGCAAGCATGGTGGCCGAGGCGCTTGACCGCTTTCAGATCGTCGGGAAAAAAGACCTCTATCCCAGCCAGCTTTCTGGAGGACAGCAGCAGTTGGTGGGCGTTGCGCGCGCGGTAGTGGGGAATCCGAAAATTATCCTGGCCGACGAACCCACCGGAAACCTGCACTCGAGCCAAGCGAAGGAGATCATGGAGCTTTTCAAGAAGCTGAACGATCAGGGAACCACCATCATCCAGGTGACGCACTCCGAGGTGAATGCGGGGTATGGCAATCGCACCATTCAGTTGCTGGATGGATGGATTGTGAACGATCCCCACCAGTCGCCAGCGCAAGCCGATGCAAAGCGAGCCGTGGCTCAGGAGCACAGGTAAGGATGGATACGGTGCTTCAGGATGTTCGTTATGGGCTGCGGATGTTGGCTAAGAATCCGGGGTTCAGCGCCGTCGCGGTGCTCACCCTGGCGCTGGGCATCGGCGCGAACACCGCCATTTTCAGCATAGTCAACGCCGTACTTCTGAAGCCATTGGGATTCTCCGAGCCTGCGCGACTGATCACGATATGGGAGAACGACAAAGTCGACGGCCGCAGCAACACGGGTTACGCCACGTTCGTTGATCTGCAAAAGCTAACCCATACCTTCGAACACATGGCCGTGAGCAGCATGTGGCTTCCGATCCTGGGTGGCGAGGGCGAGGCCGAGCGAGTGCCCGGGCGCCGTGTCTCGCGGGATTTTTTCTCCACGTTGCGGGTCAAGCCTCTGTACGGGCGCGATTTCCTCCCAGAGGAAGACCGCCCTGGTGCAAATCAGTCGGTGATCCTGAGCTATGGGTTATGGCAGAGACGTTTCGGCGGCGACCGCGGAATTCTAGGGCAAAAGATTCAACTCAGCGGCCGCCCCTATGCGGTTGTGGGCATTCTTCCTGCCAGCTTCGATTCGGTCTTTGACAGCAATGGGGACAGCGCTGCCATCTGGTCCCCCCTCGGATACGACCTCAGCTTGCCATACGCATGTCGAGACTGCCGGCACTTGCAGGCCATCGGACGCCTCAAGCGAGGCATCTCGTTAGATCAGGCTTCTGCCGAACTGCAGACCATTTCGCAGGACCTGTGTCGCGCCTATCCGAAGGAGTATTCCCAGGCCGGTATCGTCCTGGTTCCGTTGCAGGAGAAAACAGTGGGCGCGACCAGGACCCCCTTGTATGCGCTGCTGGGCGCGGTGCTGCTCGTGTTGCTGATTGCGTGTGCGAACGTTACAGGATTGTTGCTGAGCCGGACTACTGAGCGCAGTCGGGAAATCGCGGTGCGAACCGCCCTGGGCGCGACGCGAGGAAGGCTAGCCCGGCAATTGCTGGCGGAGGGCATCGTTCTGTGCAGTTTTGGCGGCGCGCTCGCGATTTGTCTCGGGGTTTTCAGCACGCGGATGCTTACCGCACTGTGCGCCAACAAAATTCCGCTGATTGAGCGAGTTTCTCTTGATTCACACGTGTTCTTGTTCACCCTGGCCTTGTCGCTGGTCAGTGGCCTGTTTTTTGGAATCGTCCCAGCTTTGCACATCAGAAAGTCTTCATTGAATGACGCGCTGAAAGAGAGCGGGAGAAGCTCTGCATGCGGGGGCCGGCAGAAACTGCGAAGCGGCTTGGTAATTGCGAACCTGGCCATCGCACTAGTCTTGTTGCTTGGAGCAGGGTTGCTGCTGCGAAGTGTGGCAAACCTCCTAAGGATGGATCCAGGCTTCGACAGTCACAAGCTTTTGACCGCGAACCTGGATGTGGCCGGGCCCAACTACAAGAAGGATTCGCAAATTTTGGCTTTTTACCAGCAGGTGCTGGAGCAACTGCGAGCTCTTCCGGGCGTAAATAGCGCGGGCATTACAAGCCAGTTGCCATTGGGTGGCAACGTGGATGGCTACGGTGTACATGTGGAAGGGAAGCTGTCGCCAAATCCGCAAAACGATCCGAGCGCCGACCGCTACAGCATTACTCCGGACTATTTGCGCACCCTGCAGATTCCCGTCATCCGGGGGCGCGGATTCAACGAATCGGACCGCGCAGATTCGCAGCCAGTGGCACTGGTAAACCAAACGCTGGCGCGACGCATGTGGCCCAATGAGGATCCACTTGGGAAGAGGGTGAAAGTTGGCGGCATGGAGGGTCCGTGGCGAACCATTGTTGGAGTCGTGGGCGATGTTTTGCACGCGGGACTGGATGCCTCCCACACCAACCAAATCTACCTTCCTGAGACGCAGTTCACGGATTCGGGCGTCGTGCTCGTGATTCGCACCGCGGGCCCGCCCACAGACTTGTTCGATGCTCTGCGCCGGGCCGTGGCCGGGATCGACAAGAATCAGCCCCTCTCCAAAATCTCCTCCATGGACCAGGTACTTGTCGGTTCCCTTGCGCAACGCACATTCACGTTGGGGTTGCTGAGCGGCTTCGCGAGTCTGGCGCTGTTGCTAGCAGCTGTCGGTATCTACGGACTGATCAGTTACCTCGTCTCGCTTCGGGGCCAGGAGATCGGAGTGCGGATGGCTCTGGGGGCCCGGCCGCATGACATTCTGCAAATGATTTTGGGACACGGCCTGAAATTGTCCATGGCCGGGCTCACGCTGGGCGTGATCGTAGGGTTGGGAACCGGGCGGGCGCTTTCGAGTTTGCTGTTTCATGTAGGCCCAACGGACCCACTCGCCCTGGCCGGCGGAACCGTATTGCTGATGCTTACCGCGATGTTTGCGAGCTACATCCCCGCGCGAAGAGCTGCCGACTCAGATCCGATGCTGGCGTTGCGACGCGAATGATTGTGAAGAGGATTTCATGCTACCAGGCCTTGCTCAAGATATCCGCTACGGTTGGCGCATGCTGGCCAAAAGCCCGGGGTTCACGTTGATTGCCGTGCTGACTCTTGCCCTGGGAATCGGGGCCAACACCGCCATCTTTTCTTTGACGGACCAGGTTTTGCTGCGCACTCTTCCGATCGCGCATCCGGAGGAGTTGGTGCTGTTGCGGTCTCCGGGGCGAGGTCCGGGACACGTTTCAACCGATGGAGATGGGGCTGCATCGTTTTCTTATCCGACCTACAAGGACCTGCGTGAGCAGACCACCGCATTCAATGGCCTGATCGCGCGCTACTCGATCCCGCTGAATGTGGCGGCGCGCGGCCAAAGCGCGACGGCAGATGGCGAACTGGTTTCAGGGAATTATTTTCAGGTGCTCGGGGTGACTCCCGCGCTGGGCAGGGTCTTCTCGGCACAGGATGAGACGGCGCCGGGAGCGAATTCAGTGGCGGTGTTGAGTTCCGGCTACTGGATGCGCCAGTTTGGCGGCAGCGCGGGGATTCTGAATCAGGTTCTGACAGTGAATGGAACGCCGCTGACGGTGGTCGGCGTGGCGCGTGCCGGCTTCACGGGGGTGCAGGTTGGACAGACGCCCGGCATCTTTGTGCCTATCACGATGAAGGCGCAGATGACGCCGAGCTGGGACGGGCTGAACGATCGAAAAGATCATTGGGTTGCAATCCTTGGCAGGTTGAAGCCTGGGTTCAACCGGGTTCAGACTGAATCGGCGATTCAAGCGACGTATCACTCAATTCTGGAAGCCGAAGCGCCGGCCATGAAAATGTCGAGCGATGTGCTGAAGCAATATCTGGCGCGACGTCTTTTGCTGCAAGAAGCCGCCCATGGCAGGCCGGTGCTCCAGAGTGACGCCCGGATGCCTTTGATGATCCTGCTGGGAATGGTCGGACTCCTTCTTTTGATTACTTGCGCAAATATTGCAAGCCTGATGGTGGCGCGCGGAGTTGTCCGGCAAAGAGAAGTGGCGGTCCGGCTGGCGATGGGCGCCCGCACGGCGCAAATCGTTCGCCAGTTGCTGGTCGAGTCTGTGTTGCTGTCCCTGGCGAGTGCTGTGTTCGGAGTGTTGCTTGGGGCATGGATTCTGGAAGTCATGGTTCGCGCGATCTCCACCGGTGCCGGAGTCAGCGGTCTGGACGCGAGCCTGGATGGGCGAGTGTTGTGCTTTGCGCTCGGCTTATCCCTATTTGCGGCGATGCTGTTCGGATTGGCGCCCGCGATCGGTGCGGCGAGAGTCGATATCCACGAAACCCTGAAAGAGCAGGGATCGCGCGGTTGCGGCAATGCCTCCACCACGCGGCTGCGGCGAATTCTGATTGTCGCGCAGGTCACCTTGACGACGGTGCTGCTGGTGAGTGCGGGCTTGTTTGTCCGAAGTCTTCACAACCTCAGGCAAGTCGATTTGGGCGTAAAACCAGACCACGTAATCCAGTTTACCGTTGCGCCGGGACTTAACGGCTACACGTCGGAAAAGAGCAAGGCATTTGTGCAGCAGGCGCGGGAATCGCTGAATGCTCTGCCTGGAGTCGAAGTGGTGGGTGCGGCATTCATTCCGGTTTTTGCCGACGACGACTCTGGAGGCAATGTGACCGTCGAAGGATACACGTCGGCTTCGGAAGACGATGCCCACGTTTTCCGGAACTGGATCACTCCCCACTACCTTGCGGCTATGGGTACGCCATTGCTTCGAGGCCGGGAGATCTCCGAATCCGATACCCAGTCGTCCCAAAAGGTGGCGGTGATCAATCAGACCATGGCCCAAAAATTCTTTGCCGGTCGGGATCCTATTGGGATGCACTTCGCCTTTGGCGGCGGTAAGGACATTCACCCTGATATCCAGATCATCGGCGTTGTGATGGATAGCAAGCACGATGACTCGCGAAGTCCGATCGTGCCATTTGCGTTTTTTCCCGCTTCACAAAAAGACGGCCTGACCCGAGCCACTTTCTACGTTCGAACCCGTCAGGATCCGCTCACGATTGCGGACAGCTTACGAAGGACCGTGGCGCAGTTGGATCCGAATCTACCCATCTCAGATCTGAAGACTCTCAACGAGCAGGTAGCGGAATCGATGTTTCCGGTGCGCATGGTGGCGAGCCTCGCGGTGGGGTTGGGGATCATTTCCGCCATTCTCGCGGCCATAGGCCTTTATGGAGTGATGGCATACAGCGTCGCCCAGAGAACGCGCGAAATCGGAATTCGCATTGCGCTGGGTGCTCAGACTATGCACGTTCTGAAACTCATCGTGGGCCAAGGCATGTGGCTGGCGATGGCGGGCGTGTCCCTGGGGTTGATGGGTTCTGTGGCAGCGATGCGCGTCTTGTCGAGTTTGCTGTTCGCAGTGACCGCCACCGATCCGGGAACGTTTGTCGTGGTAGCGCTGATCCTTGGGGTTGTGGCGATGCTGGCAAATTACATCCCGGCGCGGCGTGCGATCGAAGTCGATCCCATGATTGCGCTGCGATACGAGTGAAAAAGAGTGAATACCCTAGTGCAAGATATCCGCTATGCCTGGCGCATGATGCTGAAGGCGCCGGGATTCACCACCATCACAGTGCTCACGCTGGCGCTCGGAATCGGCGCGAATACCGCCGTGTTCACGATTTTTCGCGCCAGCCTGCTAAAGAGCCTGCCCTTCCAGGAGCCAAATCGGCTCGTAGAGTTGATTGGGTTCCGCACCGATGGTTCGATACCGGAGATGCCCGTCTCCTATCCCAACTTTGTCGACCTGCGCGAACACAACAAAGCATTTTCAGCGATGGCCGCATATTCGGGTACGACGGCGACCTTGAGCCGCCCCGACGGCGCGGAACAGATTATCGTTCCCCTGGCGAGCGCCGGATTCTTTGAAACGTTGGGAGTGACACCTCTACTTGGCAGAACATTCAATTCCGCCGACGAACGTAGCGACGGTACTCCTTCGGCGATCCTTACCTACGGCGCTTGGCAGAGGAGATACGGGGCAGATCCTGGCGTGGTCGGCAAGACCATCAACCTGGACGGCACCTTATTCAACATCGTGGGTGTGCTTCCGAAGTCCTTTCACTTCGGGCCGAGCCAGTCAGGAGAGATTTGGTTAGGTCTTCGAGTGCGAGGCTGGAGGTTGCGTAGGAATGCATTCTGGCTGCATCCCATCGGGCGGCTCAAGCCGGGGCTCACCCGCGAGCGTGCACAATCTGAAATCACAACGCTGTCGCAAGGGTTGGAAATGCAGTATCCCACCGACGACAAGGGACTGAGCCTGAATGTGGTTCCGCTTGAAAAGGTGTTTGTGGGCTCGGTTCGACCCATCCTTCAGCTGCTGATGGCGACGGTTGGTTTCCTGTTGCTGATCACTTGCGCGAATGTCGCCGGCCTGCTGCTGGCACGCTCGGTGCAACGGCAGAAAGAAATCAACGTCCGCGTAGCTCTGGGCGCGGGGCACGGGAGAATTGTCAGGCAGTTGCTCAGCGAGAGTTTATTAGTCGCCTTGATTGGTGGGGCTGTAGGAATTCTCGCCGCGTACTGGACGGTTCCACTTATTATCGCCATGATTCCGCAGCAGCAGCGGATGGCGATGCCCACTCTGCAAGGCCTGAACCTCGATGTCCCCGTCCTTCTTTTTGCCGTGGGCCTGTCGCTCGTCACAGGGGTATGTTTCGGACTGATTCCCGCACTGCAAGCGTTCAGGCCGGACCTGGTGCAGAGGTTGCAACAGGGCAACCGGACAGGAGAGGGACGCGGCCACAACCGCCTACGCAATGCGCTGGTCACTGCTGAGATCGCGCTGGCGGTGGTGCTGCTTGTGGGCGCCGGACTCATGCTCAAGAGCTTGCGCAACGTCCTCGACACCAATCCGGGATTTCAAGCGAAGAACCTGCTGACGATGTCATTGGCGCTGCCGGCGCAGTCGTATCACGAAACTTCGCGGCAGGTGCAGTTCCAACGGGAACTCATGGAACGCCTTCATGCGCTGCCCGGGGTGCGGGGGGCGGCAGTGGTCACGATCATTCCACTGTCGGGCAGCGGGAACACCTCGCGCTTCGACGTGCAAGGCAAGCCCAAGGCAAGCGGAGGAGAAGAATACGAAGCCAGTTCTCCAACGATTAGCGCAAATTACTTCCGGGTAATGGGCATACCGCTGCTCACGGGCCGATTCTTCAATGATCAGGACAACGAAACTTCAAAGCACGTCGTGATCATCAATCAGGCCCTGGCCAACCAGGTTTTCCCGGGGCAAGATCCCATCGGGAAAAAAATTAACCTGACCTACAGCAAAGAGCAAAATCTGTGGGAGATCGTGGGAGTCGTGGGCGACGAACGCGTAGACCGGTTAGATGTCGCGCCGAAGCCGATCCTTTACGACAAGTTCGAACAGGACCCAACTCCGTATTTCAGCCTGAGCATTCGCAGCGAGGGTAGCCCGGACAGTGTGGCGGAATCGATTCGCCGCGCCATACGTGAACTCGATGCAGGCATACCGGTGTATGACGTCGCGACCATGGAGTCAGTCATCGCACAAAGTCCGACGATGATGTTGCACGGCTATCCGGCGTACCTGCTGACCACCTTTGCAGCGCTTGCCCTGTTACTGTCGATTCTCGGCGTTTACGGATTGCTGGCTTACTCGGTGGCGCAGCGAACACCCGAACTGGGCGTTCGTATGGCCTTAGGAGCGCAACCGTGGGACGTGTTGCGCCTCATCGTGAGCAGTGGTTTACGGCTCACTCTCATGGGAACGCTCATCGGTTTGGCTTGCAGTTTGGCCGGAGCGCGTGCCATCGCCAGTTTGCTGTTTGCGGTGAAGCCGACTGATATCCCAACGTTTTTTTCAGTGTGTGGTGTGCTGGTGGCTGCAGCGCTGTGCGCGAGCTACATTCCCGCGCGGCGTGCCGTGCGAGTCGATCCAATGGTGGCTCTACGATACGAATGAAGTTAAGAGGGAGAAGCATGGTCGTCGCTTTCCGATATCGGCTAATGAGTGGTGCTTGCGTGTTGCTATGCATCGCGGCAGGCGCGCAGACGTACAAAGTCCGGGCCGCTTCTCACTTCCCGAACCTGGTAAGGCCCTACACCGCCCGTCAGGTGCCGGCGCCAAACTTCGGAAACACCTCGCGTATCGCGGGATTGCTCAAGGGCGACAAGTTGATGCTGTCGTTAAGCGATGCCGTGACCCTGGCCCTGGAAAATAATCTCGATTTGGCGATCGCCCGCTACAACCTCCCGATTGCGGACACGGATGTCCTGCGGGCAAACAGCGGTGCTGCCGTACGCGGAGTGGCCACCGGCCTGGTCGAGGGAACTCCGGGTGGCGGCGTGGGAGGTTTTGGAACGGGAGCTCCCGGCGCCGGAGCGGGCGGAACCTCGGGCGGGGCAGGCGGAGCCGGAACCGGCGCGGCCGGACTGGTGGAATCCACACTGGGAACCGGACCACCGCTTCAGTCTTACGATCCGCAGGTACTCTCCAGCCTCAACATCGAGCATCTCACGCAACCGTTGTCAAACACGGTGGTGAGCGGCGTATCTAATCTGAAACAGAATACCGGGCAGGCGAACTTCAGCTACTTCCAGGCGTTTCCGTCCGGGACGAGCATGCAGGTGGACTTCGACAATCTGCGCACCACCGACAACACCACCAACAGCACGCTGGTGCCGCTGCTCAATTCCGGGTTCCGGTTCACTCTCCGGCAACGGTTGCTATCAGGCTTCGGGTTCGGACCGAATCTTCGATTTATCCGGATTGCGCGCAACAACCGGGAGATATCCGATGTGGCATTTCGAAACCAGGTGATTGCAACCGTTTCACAGATCCAGAATATCTATTGGGACCTGGTGAATGCCTATGAAGACGTCAAGGTGAAACAGCGTTCACTGGCATTGGCTGAGAAGACATTATCCGACGACAACGACCAGGTAAAACTCGGCGCGATGGCACCGATTGAAGTGACGCGTGCTGAAAGCGAAGTTGCCACTCGCAACCAGGACTTGCTGCTCTCGCAGAACGAACTGCAGTTGCAGGAATTACTCATCAAGAACGCGGTTACCAGGGACTTAAGCGATCCTCTGCTCGCGTCTGCGACGGTAGTGCCTACCGACACCATGAGGATTCCGGAAAAGGAGCCTGTAGTTCCGATCCAGGACCTGATCGGAGATGCGCAGAACCACCGTCCGGAACTCGCAGAGGCGCGCATGGATTTGAACAACCGCGACATCAGCCGGAAATCCGCGGCCAATGCATTGTTACCCGCCGTTGATTTCTTATCTTGGTACGGAGCCTCGGCGCTCGCCGGAGTGCAAAACCCCAACAATCCGACCATTGCAACGCCGATTCCGCGGACCGGATTTTCCAACGCGTTCTCCACATTATTCCGCAACGATTTCCCGGACTACGGCGTGGGGTTAAGTCTTACCATCCCGATCCGTAACCGGGCGGCGCAAGCCGACCAGATTCGGTCGCAACTAGAGTACCGTCAGGCCCAGTTGCGCTTGCAGCAACTTCAAAACCAGATTGGAATTGAGGTGCGGAATGCCCAGTTCGCCTTGCTGCAGAATCGGGCCCGGGTTGATACCGCGCGCAAGGCCCGCGATCTGGCGCGACAGACCTTCGAGATCGAGCAGAAGAAATACGCGCTGGGAGCCTCCACCAGCAACAATGTTCTGCAGACTCAACGCGACCTGGCGCAGGCTGAATCCAATCTCGTGGCGGCGATGTCTACGTATGAAAAATCGCGAGTAGAACTGGACCGGGCCACCGGCCTGACGCTCACCGCCACCGGCATACAGATCGAAGATGTCGAGATCGGACAAGTGCGACAGATGCCGCACTTCGATGGCATAGCCCCGCGACAGGATTTGTCTCCTGCCAATGAGCCTGAGCTGAAATAGATATGGGACCTGACTCCGGCAGAAACGCTTTACAGGAATGCTCTTCGTTGAAGATAGAATCTCCACAGTCCCGTTCCATGTCGCCATTTTCCGCCAATTCGCCCACACGATTGCTGATCGCCGACGATCAGCGCGACGTGCTGGAGGCGTTGCGGTTGCTGCTCAAGGCGGAGGGCTACGTCATCGAAACCGCATCGTCGCCCGGCAGTGTCATGGATGCCCTGCATTCGCGCGAGTACGACGCGCTGCTGATGGACCTGAACTACGCGCGCGACACGACTTCCGGACAGGAAGGGCTGGATCTGCTGAACCAGATCCAGTCTCTGGACAGCACCCTGCCGGTGATTGTGATGACGGCATGGGGAAGCGTCGAGCTGGCGGTCGAAGCGATGCGCCGCGGTGCGCGCGATTTCGTACAGAAGCCGTGGGAGAATGCCAGGCTGCTTTCGGTACTGAAGACGCAGGTCGAACTAAGCAGCGCGCTGCGGCGCAGCCAGCGCCTGGAAGCCGAAAATCGCCTGTTGCGGGCGGAAGGACTGCCCACCTTCATCGCGAATGCCGACTCCATGCAGCCGGTGCTGCGACTAATTTCGAGTGTGGGACCGTCTGACGCGAACGTCCTGATCACGGGCGAGCACGGAAGTGGAAAAGAGGTGGTTGCACGCACCTTGCACGCACTTTCGAACCGGGCGAACCGTCCGCTGGTTTCAGTGAACACCGGCGGCTTGCCGGAAGGAGTGTTCGAGAGTGAGTTGTTTGGACATGTGAAAGGCGCATTCACCGACGCCCGTACCGACCGCATCGGGAGGTTCGAACTCGCGCATGGCGGCACTCTGTTTCTGGATGAGATCGCAAACGTGCCGCTGTCGCAACAGGCCAAACTGCTTCGAGTCCTGGAAAGCGGGGAGATGGAACGAGTGGGATCCTCGCAGACAAAGCGCGTGGACGTTCGGATCATCTCCGCCACCAATGCCGAACTGAACCAGGAAATCAGCGCTGGGAAGTTCCGGCAGGACCTGCTGTTTCGGTTGAACACCGTGGAAATCCATGTGCCCCCGCTGCGCGAGAGGCGGCAGGACATTCCGCAACTGGCAACGCATTTCCTGACCCGCTACTCGCAGCGCTATCGAAAGCCGGCGCGGAGTTTCGACGCCGCAGCGATTCAGGCCATGGTGGAATACTCGTGGCCGGGGAACGTCCGCGAGCTTGACCATGCCGTCGAACGAGCGGTTTTGCTGTGTGCCGGGGATTTGATCCGGGTCAGCGATCTCAGCCTGAAAGCAGCGCGCGAGGGCTCACAAAGATTGGAAGATTTGAGCCTGGAAGAGGTAGAGTCTTTCCTGATCAGGAAAGCGATTGACCGCTACAACGGAAACATCAGCCAGGCGGCGGAAGCGCTCGGCCTGAGCCGCAGCGCCCTATACCGGCGGCTGCAGAAATATGGCATCGGAAGCCCCTAAGAACGCCCGCCTCTACTCCTCACCCATGGGGCAACGTCACATTCCTGGAAAAAGGAAGCAGGGCTTGGGATTTGAAAATCGCGTCCTGCTGCTTGCGCTGGCGGCGGGGGCCGCGGGCGTATTCGCGTCGCTCCTTCTGCTTTGGCTCGGGGACCATGACAGCAGCACGCGCTGGGTAGTCGCGTTCGTAATTGTGACACTCTGGTTGGGCTTTGCCTTTGCCGTGCGATCAGCGGTGATTCATCCTCTGCAAACCTTATCGAACATGCAGTCAGCGTTGCGGGAGGGCGATTTTTCCTTTCGCGTCCGGGGAGCGCGGCGCGGTGACGCCCTTGGAGAACTGATGCTGGAGGTCAACACGCTTTCTGACATGCTGCGGGAACAGCGTCTGGGAGCGATGGAGGCCAGCGCCCTGCTGAGCTCGGTGATGAGCGAGATTGATGTCGCGGTGTTTGCCTTCGATGCGGAGCGGCGGCTTCGGCTGATCAACCGCGCCGGGGAAAGATTACTGTCCCAGAACTACGAACGCCTGATGGGAAAAACCGCGGAAGAACTCGACCTGGTCGATTGCCTGGAAGGAGAGTCCGCAAGAACCGTCGAAAGAAGTTTTCCCGGGCAGTCGGGGCGATGGAGTGTTCGCCGCTCGATCTTCCGGCAGGGTGGCGTTCCGCACTCGCTGGTTGTGCTTACCGACCTCAGCCGGGCCCTGCGCGAAGAAGAGCGGCAAGCCTGGCAGCGACTGGTGCGCGTGCTTGGACATGAACTGAACAACTCGCTGGCTCCCATCTGCTCCATTGCCGGAAGCCTGGAAGACATGGTGAAGCGCGAGAAACGCCCATCCGATTGGGAGGACGACTTGCGCCGCGGTTTGCGAGTGATCGCGGAACGCTCCGACGCTTTGGGCCGCTTCATGCGCGACTATTCGCGCTTGGCCAGGTTGCCGAAACCCCAGCCACAAAGCGTGGATCTTGGCACGCAGGTGCGAATTGCCGCGGGGCTGGAGACGCGTCTGAATGTTGAAGTGAATGCCGGGCCGACGACCATCATAAAGGTGGATCCCGACCAGTTGCAGCAGGTCCTGATTAACCTCATCCGAAACGCGGTCGACGCTTCGCTCGAAACCCATGGCGCGGTCCAGGTAGGCTGGTCGAAGAATGGCAGTTCGCTGAATGTCTACATCCGCGACGAGGGACCGGGGATCTCAAATCCCGGAAATCTGTTTGTTCCATTCTTTACGACCAAGCCGGGGGGATCGGGGATCGGGCTCGCCCTGAGCCGCCAGATCGCCGAAGCACATGGGGGAAGCCTCACGCTGGTAAACCGCCGGGACCGGTCCGGATGCGAGGCCAGAATCCATTTACCGCTCGGCAGTTGAAGAAACCGCAGAATTCTCGCGCGGAGAGACGCGCATAGAAGGCAGATTATCCATGCTACATTCTTCGTATCGTGCCCGGCGCTAAACCCTCGGCTTCGTCACAAGCATCTTCTTCGGAGAAGGGCCATGAGGGGCTGTTGCGGAACGGAGCCATCGCGGACAACTTGCCGGATCACGCGTCATTGCTTCTGCAGAAACTTGCAACGCAGATCTCGCCTTCTCTGAAACAAGTCCTGCCGTCTTTGCTGCGAGACTCGCCTGATCCGGATTCCTGCCTGACTTTTCTGGAGCGGCTGGTGGCGGTTTATCCGAGAGAAGTACTCCTGGAAATTGAGCGTCATCCTTCATTTCTTCATTACGCAATCCTGGTTTTCGGGCACAGCCGGTTCTTGTCAGAGACGTTGATCCAAAATCCGGATTTATTGGCAGCGCTGCTGCGGCGCCCGGGTCTCGATCGCAGTTGCTCGGCGGAGGAGATTCATCAGAACCTGGCACGATTTCTGGCCCGCTCTGGACCATCGGATTTCTCTTTGCTCCTGGCGAAATTCAAGCGGCGGGAATATGTGCGAATCATGCTGCGCGATGTGCTCCGGATTGCTCCCTTGGCGGAAACCACGGCCGAGATTTCTACACTCTCGGATGTGCTCATTGAAACTGCGCTGCGGCAGGCGCAGAACCGGTTGCACAAGAGATTCGGGTTGCCGCAACACGCCGATGCGCAGGGGCGGCTGGTAACCACGGCGTTTACAGTGCTTGCGCTGGGAAAACTGGGAGGGAATGAGCTGAACTACAGCTCGGATGTGGACCTCATTTACTTGTTCGGAGATGGGCCCGACGTGGAAGGAGCTGCCCTCGGCGGCCGTGAATACTTTGTCCGTTTGGCGCAGGAACTGACCGCAATTCTCTCCCAAGTTACGTCGGAGGGCCCGGTCTTTCGCCTTGATCTGCGTCTAAGGCCGCAAGGGAGCGAGGGAGAACTTGCCATAAGCATTGGCCAGGCGTTGCGTTACTACTCCAGCGCGGCGGGCGACTGGGAGCGGCAGGCGCTGACCAAGGCGCGCTTCGCCGCTGGAGATCCGGCGCTGGCCAGGGAATTCCTTCGCGCCGTGCGGCCGCATATCTACACCTCGCACTTGAATTTCGATGCCATTGAAACGGCACAGCAATCTCGCCAAAAAATGAATCTGCGCCGGTCCGGGACGCGAACTATCGACGTGAAATTGGACCGAGGAGGGATACGCGATATTGAGTTCCTGGTCCAGTGCCTGCAACGCGTGTACGGAGGTACAGAGCCCTGGCTGCGGTCGGCAAGCACCATGTCGTGTCTGCAGAAGCTTTGCGACAAGCATCACCTGAGCGACGCAGAATTCGGGGAACTTACGGGCGCTTATGAGTTGCTGCGGCATGTCGAACATCGGTTGCAGTTACGGTACGGACAGCAGACGCACCAGTTGCCGGAATCCGAACAAGAGTTGCAGATTCTGCACCGTGCGATAAAGCCGCGTCTCAACCCCGGTGAGGAAATAGACGATTTCGTCCTGCTGATTCGCCGGCGGATGTCAACGGTAGCCGAAATTTGCGGCCGGGTCCTTACCCGCCAGCAGGTCTCGCGGCACGCCGATTCAGGCAGCTTCGAACTCAGCAGTCAACCTTTGCGGGTGTGGGACTCGTCACAGCAGGAAATCCTGAAGCGGCTCTCGCAAGACGCCCCTGCCATCTATGAAGTTGCGAAACGTGACGACCTGTCTGCCTATGCGCGCAAGAATCTTTTCCTGTTTCTAAGTTCGGCAATGTCATCGTCTGATGGTTACGGAGCCCTGTTGCGAGAGGCGTCCGGACTGGCCAGGGCGGTGCAAATATTCGAGAGCAGTGAATACCTGACAGAAGCCCTCATCCGACATCCGGGGCAGCTTGCGACCATTGCCGGATTGGAAACTGGATCGCGGGCTCCAGCTTCGGGTTACCTCTTCGAGAATGCGGATGTGCTCAGGAGCAGCCCGGGAGATCCCGTCTTCTCCTATATCGCCGGAGCCAGCCTGCCCTATGGCGAGAAACTGGCCATGTTGCGGCGTCACTTTTGGCAGCGAACGTTGGAGTCCGGTGCGCGGGATGTCATCGAATCACGGCCGGTGTACGAGTCGTTTGCCGAAACTACAAGCGCTGCGGAAGAAGCAATTCGAACGGCGTTCGTTGTGGCGGGTGCGCCGCCTGGATTTGCAGTGATGGCCCTGGGCCGCCTCGGCGCCGGCGAATTCGACGTGCTGTCCGATGCGGACTTGATATTTGTTGCCGACGGAGCAGGCAATTCGGCAAGCCTGCGCAAGAGTGCGGAGCAAATTGTCCACATTCTGGCAGCCTATACCCGAGACGGTACTGTTTTCCCGGTGGATACGCGATTGCGGCCCAGGGGAAGCCAAGGCGATATCCTGGTTTCTCCCGCGCAGCTGAGCAGCTATTTCGAAGCGGAAGCCAATCCCTGGGAGGGGTTGGTGTACACCAAGCTGCGCTACATAGCAGGATCGCGGGCGATCGCGGAGGAAGCGGCACGGGCGGCACAAAGACTCTGCCAGAAATTTGCAACCGCGCCGGACTTCCCAACCGCGATTCGGGAGATGCGCAGGAAACTGGAGGCATCCGATCCGTCCGGGCTCAAGGCCGGTGCCGGCGGCATTTACGATATCGACTTCCTGGCCGGCTTCCTGATGATCCGGCACGCGGTTGCGGACCGCAACGGGACCTTGCGCGACCGCTTGTGGCGGCTTGCCAGCATTGGAGCCCTGGAAAAGGCGAGTGCGGCCAGCCTCGACCACGCAGCGGAGTTCTTGCGCACCGTCGAGCATGCCACGCGTCTGGTTACCGGCAGGCCGCTCCGAACGCTTCCCAGTTCTGAGGCGGCATTGCAGCGTGTAGAGGAGTTGGCTTCCCGCAGCCTGGGAGAAAAATTGTCCAATGGCCTCTGCAACCATCTTCAGCAAACCAGCGTGCTGATTCGGGAGATATATGAGCGTGAAATGGAATGGGCGTGAATTTATGGCCCGTGGTGACCCGACTTCAGCGAGTAATTGCGAACCACGCCGAATGCCGTGATGCTGATGTGGGTAATGGAGACCCAGCGCTCCACTTTGTGATGGCCGGCGCGGTGCATCCAGTAGGACAACCCCACTGAGGCGGCTGTAGCAGCCGCTTCCACTCCCGCAAATGCGGCGGAATTATTGACCACGTCGTCCGGTAGCAGTATTTCCTGGCGCCCGCGGGCCATAAAATTTCGTGTGGATGCGTAATCCAGGCCTCGAAAAACGGCCACTCCGGAGAAGAGCAATATGTTTTCACGGTCCCAGAAACGGTGAATCTCCGATTCTGTCCTCTGCGCGTGGGGCGCGCTGGGGAGCTCCTGGGCGGCGAGTCGCGGCAAAGAGAATAAGAGAAGCCCGCAGGCAAGGATCGTGACCGCAAAACCGCGAACCGGAAACATCCACCGATTGTAGCGGAGATCCTGAAAACATCGTGGTTGTGACGTGATCACCAAGGCTTGTGATCTCGGTCATTTCTCGATGGTTATCAAGCGGCCTTATAATTGAACGATTTCTTCGACTGATGAGGGAGGATTGCATGCCGGAGTCATTTAACGGTCTGCCGGTGCCGTCAAACGGCGCCCGGATCAACTACAGCAATGGTCGTTACACCGTGCCCGACAACCCCATTATTCCGTTCATCGAGGGCGATGGAACGGGCCGAGACATTTGGAAGGCCTCGGTGCGCGTATTCGACGCCGCGGTGGAGAAGGCCTACCACGGCAAGCGGCGGGTGGCGTGGTACGAGGTGTTTGCCGGCGAAAAAGCGATGGCCAAGTTCAACAACTGGCTGCCTGACGACAGCGTCAACGCCATCCGCGAGTTTCGCGTCGCCATCAAGGGACCGTTGACAACGCCGGTGGGCGGCGGAATCCGTTCCCTGAATGTCGCGCTGCGACAAATCATGGATCTGTATGCCTGCGTGCGCCCGGTGAAGTACTACAAGGGCACACCGTCGCCGGTGAAGCATCCCGAGCGCATGGATGTGGTGATCTACCGTGAAAATACCGAAGACGTTTATGCCGGGATCGAGTGGGAACAGGGAACGGCGGATGCAGCGCGGCTGATCGAGTTCCTCAACAAGGAGATGCTGAAGGGCGGCAAAAAGCAGATTCGCGTGGACTCGGGCGTCGGCATTAAGCCGATCTCAGTAACCGGCACCAAGCGCCTGGTACGCATGGCGATCCAATTTGCGCTGAGTTCTGGACGCAAGAGCGTCACCCTGGTGCACAAAGGCAACATCCAGAAGTTTACCGAAGGCGCGTTCCGTAAGTGGGGCTATGAACTGGCCACCGAAGAGTTCCGCGACAAAGTTGTAACCGAGCGGGAGAGCTGGATTATCGACAACAAGGACAAAAATCCCTCGATCAGCATCGAGCAAAACGCGAATCTGGTTGAGCCGGGCCTGGAGTTCGCGACTGAGGAATTCCGTCAGTCCGTGTACAAGGAAGTGAAGGAGGTTTTGGACAAGATCTACGCCACTCACGGCAAGGGCGCCTGGAAATCGAAGCTGATGGTGAACGACCGCATCGCGGACTCGATCTTCCAGCAAGTAGTGACGCGTGCTGACGAATACTCGGTGCTGGCCACGCCGAACCTGAATGGGGACTATATCTCCGACGCCTGTGCGGCGCAGGTCGGCGGGTTGGGAATTGCTCCGGGGGCGAATATCGGCGACGGCTATGCTTGCTTTGAGGCCACCCATGGAACCGCGCCGAAATACGCGGACAAGGACGTCATCAACCCGGGGTCGGTGATTCTTTCCGGCGTGATGATGTTCCGCTTCCTGGGCTGGAACGAAGCGGCGGACCTGATCGAACGCGGCCTGGAGCGCACCATCGAGCAGAAGAAAGTCACTTATGACTTCGAGCGCTTGATGGAAGGGGCCAAGAAGGTGAAGACCAGCGAGTTCGCCGGCTACATCATCGAGAACATGGAAACCGCAGTCCTAGCCGCCGTTTAGCATCGCTTCACGATTCAAAGGACACAAAGGCCACCGCGCGTGGTTCGATGTGTCCTTCGTGGTTTAGAATTGAAGGTTTTCTAAACGGTTTGTGAACCAATCAGAGAGGACTCATATGCGCAAAAAGGTAACGATTGTGGGCTCCGGCAACGTGGGAGCGACCGCGGCCCACTGGATGGCGTCAAAGGAACTCGCCGATGTGGTGCTGATCGACATCATCGAAGGGGTGCCCCAAGGCAAGGGCTTGGATTTGCTGGAAGCCATGCCGATCGAAAGGCGAGACTCATACGTAACTGGAACCAACGATTACGCGGACACCGCAAATTCCGACATCGTCGTGATCACCGCGGGCATTCCCCGCAAGCCGGGCATGAGCCGCGATGACCTGCTCAACACCAACCACAAGATCATGAAGGATGTGGTCGGGAACGTGGTGAAGTACTCCCCGAATTGCATCTTGATCATCGTTTCGAACCCTCTGGATGCGATGGCGCAGGCCGCGTACAAGATGAGCGGATTTCCCCGCGAGCGCGTCATCGGGATGGCCGGCGTACTGGACTCGGCCAGGTTCCGCGCCTTCATCGCTGAGGAGTTGAAGGTGAGCGTTGAAAATGTGACCGCGTTTGTGCTTGGCGGCCACGGCGACACCATGGTGCCTCTGGCCCGTTATTCGACAGTAGCGGGGATTCCGATTACCGAACTCATGGACGCGGCGACTATCGAGCGCCTGGTGCAGCGCACTCGTGATGGCGGCGCTGAGATCGTGAAGTATTTGAAGACTGGCAGCGCTTACTACGCGCCTTCAGCGGCTGTGACCGAGATGGTGGAAGCGATCCTGAAAGATAAGAAGAAGATCCTCCCCTGCGCGGCGTATTTGGACGGCGAATATGGAGTCAAGGGACTATTTGTCGGAGTTCCTGTGAAGCTGGGCGCAAAGGGCATTGAACAGATTATCGAGATCAAGCTCACTTCTGAGGAAAAGGCCGCTCTCGATCGCAGTTCGAGCGCGGTGAAAGAGCTGGTCGCGGTCATCGGCGTTTAAAGTCATAGCGAGGGATTCCGCGCGGAATCCCTCGCCGTTCTTCATCTGCCCACCTTCCTCATGGCTTCATCAATCGATTGCTTCCAGTGCTGCATTTGCTGGTCGTGGCGTTCCTGTGTGTAGTCGTCCACGAGTTTATTTCCGCTTTCGGTGAGGCCGGTGTGCACATAGCTGACTTCGACCGCGGTACTGTTTCCTTCGCTGCGGCAATTGACCGAAACCTGAATCACCAGGTCGGAGCTGAAATTCGCATACTCGGCACGATGGTTTGGCGGATCGTAGAGCGTCATCACCCAAGTCTTGGGTCCACTATGTTCTGTGCGGAAGACCATGCCCTGTGTTGTTCTGCCGTCGGCAGGGAAGACGTATTCAGGGTTCCATCCCTTCGCCCAGGCTTTCTCCCCTTCGGGTGTGAAGAGAGGAAATGCGACATCGATCGAGGTTTCAATGTGGAAGGAGCCGGTACGTCTCTCGGAGTGCGAACGGAAACCATGAGTCGGATGAGTTTGCACGGCCAGGGCGATGAGGCAACCAGCGGCGACCAGGAAAAGCGAAAGGTTCACGGAATTTCTCCTCTCAAAGAAAATGCCCGCCAGTGAAGGCGGGCACGATTTTCGCGCAAAAAGAAAACGCCCGGGCGCAATGCGCTCGGGCGTTCAACCAAAAACAATCCTAGTACCGATTTGGAGCAGTGTCAATGAAATCTCAGCTTAGGACGGCCCTGAGTAAGGTCGTGAGCGCCGAATTATCATCAGACTAGTTAGCCTGGACCACCATTCGGGTTCTCTTGTCTCCCCATGACGATAAACCCTTCTCGGTAATCTGCGAGCCCTGTTTCTCTCTGCAGTGTGATCTTCTTTTGCTCTGCGAGAGTCCGAAGCGCATCTACTAACGCATTTGAGTCTTTTAGTTCGTCCGGGCGATCTCGCATCATTTGCATCATTGTTATGCCCTTGGCCAAATCCTCAGCGGTGTAGGATTCGATGATTCTTAGAACCTTCTCGTGCGTCTTTTCTCTCACTTCGGCATAGCTCATGAAGCAATTATTGCACCGCTGGTCAAGTTAGTGATACAGAAGGTGGTGGGCGACTCAAAGTAGCCCATTATCAGACACGATTAGGACGGAGCACGCTGCACGAGTTTCTCGACCCGCCGCTGCGCTCAGCATGACTTCGGCTTTCGCTCTATGAGCGCTCAATCGTGACGGATTCTACGACGATGTCCTTGTTCGGCTTGTCCTGACGATTGCGGGGTAACGCGGTGATCTTGTCCACCACGTCCTGTCCTTCAACCACCTCGCCAAAGATGGTGTGCTTGCCGGTGAGCCACGTCGTTGGCGCAACCGTAATGAAGAACTGCGAGCCGTTGGTGTTCGGCCCGGCATTAGCCATGGCGAGCTTGCCAGGCTTGTCGAACTTGTGCGGCGAGCCCTTAGTCTCATCTTCGAACTGGTAGCCTGGCCCGCCAAAGCCGGTGCCGGCGGGATCGCCGCCCTGAATCATGAAATTCGGAATCACTCGGTGAAAGATGGTGCCGTCGTAAAGGCGGTCTTTGCTCTTCTTGTGGCTCGTGGGATGGGTCCACTCCCGCTTGCCCTCCGCGAGATCGACGAAGTTCTGCACCGTCTTCGGCGCTTCTTTCTCAAAGAGCCGGCAGACAATGTTTCCTTCCGATGTTTTAAAGACAGCATACGTACCGGGTTGACGAGCCATGACTTCCTTTCATCGCGGTTCGACCGCGTCGAATTCGATATGAATTATTTCGCAGCGCCGGCGTCGGCCGGTTTCTTGGCAGCCATGCCGGAGGATCCGCCGTGCGTGATGGTGATGTGGTTAATCTTCACCGGTTTGTAAGGACGGTCGTTCGAGTCGCGTCCCATGCGCGCGATCTGCTTCACCAAGGCCACGCTCGCGTCGTCGCATTGCCCGAAGATGGTGTAGCCGCCATTCAAGCTGGGATAGGGAACTTCGGTGACGAAGAATTGGGATCCGTTGGAATCAGGGCCAGAATTCGCGTAGGCGAGACGTCCTGGGCGATCGAATTTCAGATCCGGTGAGGTCTCATTACCGAATCGAAAACCAGGTTCCCCGCTTGAGTCGCCGTCGGGAGAGCCACCTTGGATCATGAAGTTCGGAATCACGCGGTGAAAAATCGTTCCATCGTAAAGAGGCACGCCATGTTTCTTGGCATGGCTGACAGGATTCGTCCAATCCTTGGTGCCTTCGGCGAGGCCGATGAAATTGGTAACCCCGATGGGTGCTTTGTCGGGGAAAAGCTTGCAGGTCAACTTGCCCGCGGTGGTATCGATGACGGCGGTCGGTTGATCCGACTTGGCGGCCTGGGACCACAGGGAAAGCGAGAACAGAACAACGCATACCGCGATACTGGCAAATTTGCGCATGAATGGCTCCTTAAAAGCTTCAGCTGAAGGCGTCTTCAACCGATCGAGTGGGATACACGTCATTTTCTTGAGAACTAAGAATTGTACGACAGACGCTCATTTTGCTGCAGCCGTTGCACTGCCTTGGGCCTGCATCTCGCGACTGACACGTTCCACTTCGCGGAAAGCGCGAAGCGTGTTGCCGCCGAGAATCTTACGGATGTCATCAGCTTTGTAGCCGCGGTCTAGCAGAGCCTGGGTCATCCGGGGCAGATCGGCGGCGGAATCCATGCCTTGCGGAGTTGCGCCGCTAACCCCGTCGAAATCGGAACCCAAGCCCACGTGATCGGTACCGGCGACTTTCGCGATGTGATCAATGTTGTCGATCAGGACTTTTAACGGCGGACGCGGAATCTTTGCTCCCCACTTGCGCTCGATGCGATCCACTTCGATGTAAGAAACGGCCTTTCCCGCCGCCTTTTGCTGGTCGATATATGCCTTCACTTCTGCTTCACGGTCTTTCTTTTGCGCATTGCTGGCGTCGAGATACTGCTGGTCGTCGAAGCCGTTAAAGAAGTTCACCTGCACGACGCCGCCATTCTTCGCAACCGCACGTAGCATGTCATCCGTCATATTGCGTGGAGCGTCGGTCAGGGCGCGTGCGGAAGAATGGGAAGCGATCACCGGAGCTTTGCTGGTGGCGACCGCGTCATAAAACGTCTTGTCGGCTACGTGCGAGATGTCGACGATCATTCCCAGCCGGTTCATCTCCAGCACGACCTGCTTGCCAAAGTCGGTCAGGCCGTTGTGATGCTGAACTTTGGGATCGTTGATATCGCCGGAGGAATCGGCCCATTCGTTCGTATTCGACCAACTCAAAGTCATGTAACGCACGCCGAGGCGGTAGAAGTCGCGGAGAACGTGAATATCGTTCTGGATGGAGTGACCGCCTTCGATACCCATGAGCGCCGCCAATTTCTTTTCCTTGTGCGCGCGTTCGATATCGGCCACGCTGAATGCCATCATCATGCGATCGGGATGGCGCGCTGCCTGCTCGTAGACTGAGTCGATTTCATCCAGTGTGTGCTGCGCAAACTGGTCGGGGGGAATGGTGCCCGGATCCACCCAGATCGAGAAAAACTCAGCCCCTAAATTGCCTGCGCGCGCTTTGTCCAGGCTGATGTGGCCGATGTCTTTGGGATCGGTGTTCCCGATATCAAACCCCTCGTCCAGAAACCGCTGTGGGGTATCGGCGTGGGTATCTACGACGATGGCGCTGTCGTGAATGGCACGGGCGCGAGGACTTACGACTACGTCCTGCGCTACGACGAGCGTTGCGCAAACACAAAGGAACAGGAGAGCACTGCGGCAAGCTTTGGGCATAGGGTTATTTGGGTAGCAGGTCTGAAATTGTAATACGGGCGGGGGAATTCGGCCCCATCCGCACAAACTCTGTGTCGTAGTGCATTAGAAATGTCCCCTATTTCACGCCATTAGAAATGTCCCCTTTTGTTCGATAAGTATTCGTCCTGTATACAGCAGCAGCCGAAGCTGTGCGAAAAGTGGGAATCCCGCGCGGTTCGGGATTTCCAAGC
>DASREM010000039.1:0-27733 GCA_035652095.1 Terriglobales bacterium
CAGTTCGGCTTGCTTTAACACTCCTACGATCTGCTCCACAGAAAAGCGCTTCCTCTTCACGGCAAATCCCCCTTCCTTCGTTGGTTGATTTTGCCGGAAACTAACCTTCAATGTGTCTCAGAAAATGGGGAGCCGATCAAATGCGACCCCTTTGGTACCATCAACCTCGACCCGCGAAGGGCCGGAGCGAGCCAGGCCGACCGCACAGGATCCTGTGATGAAAGTCACTGAGGGAGCGGGGGCGCGCCTGCCATGATGAAAATGAAATTGAATTTCATTTTCATGATGGGAGGCCGCGATGAGAGCTGCCGCGACTGTCATCTTCCTCTGTATCACGCTGAACTTGTCCTTGAATGCCAGCGATTCGACCATACCCACCGGTTCGACATCGGCTGAGAGTGGCTCGGTCGATGCCGGTCGCGCGCTTCCGGCCTCGCCAATCCAGGACAACAGCTTCCTCATCGAAGAGGCGTATAACCAGGAGGATGGCGTCGTTCAACACATCAGTTTCATCCAGCGATCGCTGGTCTCCGGCGACTGGGTATACACACTCACCGATGAATGGCCTGCGCGCAGTCTCAAGCACCAGTTGAGTGTGACGATGTCGGCCGTGCATTCGAGCGCCGAGACCAGTTCCGGATTCGGCTACGGCGACACCGCCCTGAACTACCGCTATCAGCTAGTGGGCAACGGAGAAACAAAGCTGGCCATCGCACCGCGATTCACGGTTCTTCTGCCGACCGGAGATTTCAGACGGGGTCGTGGAACCGGAGGCGCTGGCATTCAAACTAACCTTCCCTTCAGCCTGCAGCACAGCCGGTGGCTTGTCACACATTGGAACGCGGGGCTCACCTGGGTGCCAAATGCCCGGAATGGTTCAGGGGAACAGGCCGGCCTATTGAACCTAAACCTAGGGGGATCGATTGTATGGCTCTCATCGCAGCGGTTCAACGCGCTACTTGAGTCGCTTTGGACCTCGACCGAAAACGTGTCCGGCCCCAGCCGGACCGACCGGCGACAAGACCTTTATCTCAGTCCTGGAATACGATGGGCGCACAACTTTCGAAGCGGGTTGCAGATCGTGCCTGGGATCGCCGTTCCGATTGGCGTCGGGCCGAGTTCCGGACAACGAGGAGTGATTTTTTACTTAAGTTTTGAGCATCCTTGGAGGATTGCCCATTCGCGCTAACGCCATCGCGGCTTCGAAGGCTGGGCGCCAGAATTCATCTCCCGATGAGCAGGCCCGGCGCGATGACAGCGTCGAGCCGCATGCTTTCTCGTGCAGGGCGTAGGCGCTCGATCCCCGCAATTCGGCACTAGGTATTTTTATTCAGGCAACTGCGCATAAAGGCAAACGAAGCCCGCATCCTGGTCGCGGCGGGGCCCTCGGTACTCTGCGGCGTCTCCGGTTCTTCCTCGTCACATGCGGCCGCTTGCCGCAACAGACGCCAAGCCTCGCGATACTGTTCATATTTTCCGTGGGGACTGGACAAACAAATGGTCTGCTGGCCGCGAATCAGTTTGGCGGGCACGATATACCACGCGTCGTCCGGGATGACATAGGCCGCAAGGAAATCGAACGCGCCCGCGCGGTAGCTCTTGTTGTTGCTCCTGACCGAGCAGGCATATCCTGGGCCGTCCTTCATCCTTGCCATGGTGCACTTCACCTGCACGCCGACAAACTTTCCCGGACGCCCCACGACGCAATCAAAGGAATCGGACTCGCCGAGCGGCTTGCTCACCGGAAGGCCGTTCTCCGCCGCGCGCGCCATAAACACCGACTCCGCCCACTCTCCGCGGCGCTTGCTGTCTTTGATGATCTTTGCTGGGCGCTTCGTTCGCTTCATGGATAACCCGGACCGCCGTGTGGCGACGGGCGCGCTCGCCCGTCCAGTCGAGCGCAGCTCGACAATCCTGACTCCAACTCTATCTTGCCGCCTCACCATAAGCTGTGATCTGTGAACATGAAGGCTGGAGGGGCGCACTGGCCGAGATACTCCCTATCGTGCGAACCAGGTACCAGCCACTGAAACGCAGGTCCCACGCCGTCCAGAGGCGATGCGAAAGCGTCGAAAGGGATCTCGCGGCCCACGCGAGCTATCCTGGATCTAATTGGACGAGCGTACCCCAGCGGCTGAAGCCCAAGCTTGGCGATCGTTGTACGGCACGAGTAGAACTTGTGCCCGTCCCGAAAACCTTCGCTGCCGGGCGTTAAACTTCGAACGGCGCGCGTAGAACTCTCGCCCTTCCCGAAAACTGGTACTCGCATGCAGGGGAAGGGCACGACTTCAGTCGTGCCACTAAGGCGCAGTGGATGATCGGCTTTAGCCGCTGAGGAATGCTGTTGCCCCGACCAGGACCTGCATCGCCACCTGGTCAGCTATACTCTCCCGATCACTCTTGCGGAGGTTGCCGTGAATCGAATCCTGTTTCTCACCCTGTTACTCGCGCTCACGACTCCAAGCTTTGCAGCCAAGAAATACTCTTACTTCCGTGTGGGTAACGCGAACGATGTCACGACTGCGACCACTCCCGGCACCGTGCTCATGGGCGGCGGGACCGACGTGGATGCGGCCTTCCAGTGGATGTGCCAGCTTAGCGGCAACGGAGATTTCCTGGTCATTCGCGCCACCGGCACCGACGCCTACAATCCATATATTCAGCAGCTGTGTCCGGGAGAGAACTCGGTTGCAACCCTGATTGTGCCGAACGCGTCGGCGGCAGCGGACCCGTTCGTGGTCTCAACCATTCAGAACGCGGAGGCGCTGTGGATTGCCGGCGGCGACCAGTCCGACTACATCAAATTCTGGAAAGGGTCTCCTCTGAACAATGCGGTGAGTGCGCTGATTGCGCGCGGAGCTCCGATTGGAGGTACCAGCGCCGGCATGAATGTGCTGACCCAGTTCATCTACTCGGCGCTGGGGAGCCAGGGAGTTACTTCGAGCCAGGCGCTGGCCGATCCGTTCAACAGATACATCACGCTCGACCGGGATTTTGTGAGCATTGCCAGCGTGCAGGGCTTGATTGGCGATCCGCATTTTGTTACGCGCGACCGCATGGGGCGGGATCTCGCTTTCATGTGCCGGATTTATTTGAACGGGTGGTCGGGCGCGCCGCGCGCCATCTCGATCGACGAGAAGACTGCACTGCTGATCGACAAGTCCGGCATCGGAACCGTCGTGGGATCGAGCACGGTGTACTTTATGCAGGCGGCGGGGGCCCCGCAGGTGTGCCAGAGTGGAGTGCCGCTGACCTATCAGAATATTTCCGTGTACCGGATCAATTCGAGCGGGACCTTTGACCTGACGCACTGGACTGGTAAATCGGGAACTGCATACTCAGTCTCGGCGAATGTGGGCGTGCTGAGTTCGACGCAGGCGGGAGGGGGGATTTACTGAGATCGGCGGCAGAGCGGAGCTTTCGCGCAATCACCTGCCGAGATCCGGTTTCACACCAGGTGCTCGAAGTCGCGTTGTGCCCGCCCTGCCGGGATGAAGTCGTAGGTCCATGGGGGTAACCTTGGTGAGACTTCGTGTCCTTTGTGGTTGAACAAAGAATAAGGGCGCGATCGTTCGCGCCCCGATTCTGCATGTAACTTCTCACTTCTGACCTACAACACCAGCATCGCAACCATCGCCGCGAGCGTGAGCAATTCGATAGCGACGGCGCAGGACGTCATGCGCTTGGCGCGGGGGAAGCGTGCCAGCGCCCGGCTGATGGCCATCCCGACCAGCACCACCGGCGCGCACATCAGGCGATACTGGCAGACATAACCCAGCGGGTTACTGGACTGGCCCACCGCCGGAATGGCCAGCACTCCCAGGCAGAGCGGCGCGGTCACTCCGATGCCGAAGACCACCATGGAGTAAGTCGTATACAGTTCTTCCGACTTGCGCAGCACCATCGCCAGCCAGAAGGTCGGCACGAGCAGAAGGCAGGCGATGAAAAGCGCGAGCATGGCGTCGCCCGCCGCGTACATGCCGCCCGCTGCCGCGGCGTCATCCGGATGATAGAGATATTGCAGGTAGCGCTGAACGACCAGAATCGAAGCGAACGCCAGCACGAGGAAATACGCGGCCGCCACCAGCGTGAGTCCTCCGCGCAGCGAATCGGGCTTCATGCACGGATTGTAATCCCGAGCCCAACCCTGCAGAATCTGGCTGCATGGTTGCAGGTTACCGTCGTCACTAACTCACGCCGCCGGTTCGGGCCTACCATATCCAGAACCGAATTTCCTGCTTTTTCCAGATCACCTGCACAGGAGGCGTGATGGCTACTCCGGCAATGGCGTATGGCGAGCGTCGCTTCGAAGCGGCGTACACAATGAGACTCCTGGCTGCGCTGGCCGTCCTGGGCGCGTTGGCGGGATTCTGGGCGGCCGCGTCCGAGGACCCGGCGGGCACGCCGCATGACACATTGAAGTGGGCCAGCATCCTGGCCATTGCTGCCCTGGCGGGGTTTTGGTTCGTCGCAGGGAAGTCGGCGCTGACCTTGAGCGATGCGGGGGTGCGTCGGGAGTCCATGTTCGGGCGCCAGGAGATGGCGTGGTCGCAGATTGCGGAGACGCGCTACCGCGTGGTGCCGATCAATGTTTACGCACATTTCGGGCTGATCGGCATGCTACTCGCCATGTCGAGCAAGTCCGGCAAGTCCGGGCGGGCGCAACTCACGCTGGAGCTGATGAGCGCCGACGGAAAGAAGCTCAAAGTGACCTCGGCGTTTCGCAATGCCGACGAAGCGATCGGGATGATCCTGGAGCGAATTCTGCCTGCCAAGGTGCAGAGCGTGAAGGCGCGAGTACAACGCGGGGAGACGGTGAGTTTTGGTCCGGTAGGGCTGTCGGCGACGGCGGTAAATTACAAAGGCAATTCCATTCCGGTTTCGCAGATCACGAGCGCCGAACTGAAAGCCAGCAACCTGCAGATCAAGCGGCAAGGGAAATGGATGAGCGCGGTGAGCGTGCGGTCTGACAAAGTGCCGGACGTGCTGGTATTTCTCGAAGTGCTGGAGTCGCTGGCGCCGCAAGTAAAAGCCAGTGGAGTGGATCCGCTGGCGCGCGTGCGCATGTAAAAAGGGCGCGATCGCTCGCGCCCTGTTCTGCATTCTGACTTGTTAATTCTGACTTAGTCCCGAACCCCGTCGAGAAACGCTCTCAACTTACGAGACCGGCTTGGATGGCGCAGCTTGCGCAGCGCCTTGGCTTCGATCTGCCGGATGCGTTCGCGCGTGACCGCAAACGACTGGCCGACTTCTTCCAGGGTGTGCTCGCTGCCGTCTTCGAGACCGAACCGCATCTTGATGACCTTTTCTTCGCGAGGCGTGAGGGTGCGCAGCACCTGCGAAGTCTGGTCTTTCAGGTTGACGTTGATCACGGCCTCGGCCGGCGAGACCACGCCGCGGTCTTCGATGAAGTCGCCAAGGTGCGAATCTTCCTCTTCGCCGATCGGAGTTTCGAGGGAGATGGGTTCCTGCGCGATCTTCAGAACTTTTCTGACCTTCGCGACAGGAATATCCATGCGCTTGGCGATTTCTTCTGAAGTTGGTTCGCGTCCCAGTTCCTGGACAAGCTGCCGCGAGGTGCGGATCAGCTTGTTGATGGTTTCGATCATGTGCACCGGGATACGAATCGTACGCGCCTGGTCCGCAATGGCACGAGTGATCGCCTGCCGAATCCACCACGTGGCATAAGTCGAAAACTTATACCCGCGGCGGTACTCGAATTTGTCGACCGCCTTCATCAAGCCGATGTTGCCCTCCTGGATCAGGTCCAGGAACTGCAAACCGCGGTTGGTGTATTTCTTGGCGATCGAAACGACGAGTCGCAGGTTGGCTTCGATCAGCTCGCGCTTCGCCTGCTCGGCGTCCATGTCGCCCTGGATGATCTCGCGCTGCGTGCGCTTGAGTTCCAGGAACAGGACACCGGCTTCCTGCTCGAGTTTTTCGAGTTCGTTGCGGACGGCACGCGACTGGCGGCGATATTCCTTGCGGACATCTTCGCTACGGGTGGCGTCAGCTTTCTTCTCGAGATTGTTCGCCTGCCGGTCGAGCGAGCGCATGCCGTCGACCGTCTTGTTGACGCGATCGATCAGGCGCTTGCGTTCGACGTTGGTGAATCCCAGGTTGCGGACGCACAGCGAAACTTTCACGATGCCCCGGGCGAGGGCAAGACGATAGCGCCGGTGGTCCTTGGGGCGTTTCTTCTGGGAAACAGAAACGAATTTCTCGTTCAGCTGGCCGGCTTTCTTGTAGGCCTTGGCGAGTTCGTCGATCTTACCGGTGAATTCCTTCAGGCGGTTCTGAAGGATTTCGTCGGTGATCTCTTCCTCGTCAAAGGTGACTACTTCTTTGATGGAGCGGACGCCTTTTTTCAGGTCCTCGCCCATCGCCAGCAATTCATGGATGACAATCGGCGAACGGGACAGAGCTTTCAAAACACGAAGCTGTCCACGTTCGATTCGTTTTGCGATTTCGACTTCGCCCTCGCGAGTAAGCAGGGGCACAGTCCCCATCTCCCGCAAATACATGCGGACCGGGTCGTTGGTTTTTTCCAGGGCGCCGGGGGTGAGATCGAGTTCTACGTCTTCCCCAGCTTCTTCTTCGTCGAATTTTTTGTCGAGTGCGGAAGAAGGCAGTTTGGGGCCTTCGAGCACATCGATACCTTGCGTACCAATGGTGGTCAGCAGATCGTCGAGGTCTTCGGGAGAGTGCACATCGTGCGGGATGAGGTCATTGACCTGATCATAGGTCAGATATCCCTTCTCCTTCCCTGCGTCGATCAGCTTTTTAATGTCGTCGTACTTGTCGTCAAGAGCCAAGACGGATTATCCTCAATCGTCCTTTCTGAGTGGACCTTCAAACCTGGTTGAACGGTGGGAACGGGAGTGGCGAAGCAACAACCGGCACAAACCCACAGATTTTAGCACGAAAGTTCAGGTGCCGATATCGGTAATTTTGCCGATTTACACGACGGCCGCTCTATGTTCCTGCCCGCTAATGATTTAGATGGCAAACCACTCTGTTTAGTTTCAGGGTTCGTCAGCTAATCTTCTGCGCTCCCAGACCTCCTAAGCCATTGTCATCATTGCCGCTTCCACACACACCGGGATCCATCAGGGCGCGTTTCAGGCGGACCTTCTCCTGCAAAAGCTCCTGCATGTGCTCGGTTTGTTGAACTTTGCCGCTCTGAAGCTCTTTCTGAACGGTATCCAGACGTCGCCGCAGTTGGATGCGGCGGAGCGCTTTGACGGCACCCTCGAGGCGGATCGCCGAGAGTTCCTCGTCTTCGTTCATGAGAATGGAGGCCATCAGATTGCGATCGGACTGGGAGAGGGGAAGGTCCATGACATCGCCGCTGATTTCATCGGCGTGCAGGAGAAGATCGATCAAGCCTTCGGTGGCCAAGCCGTGATGAAGGTGCTCGCTGGAGAGTGCGTAGCGCGCCTGGCGGGCGGGATCAAACTCGTCCTCGGCACCGTCCCGGGCGGAAAGATGTTCCTCGGAGCTCATTTGGGTGGAGGAGGCAAGGGCGCGAATCAGCAGCTTCTCCGCGGCGGTGACCTGGATCTCGGTCGGAACTTTCAACTGGGCAGCGGAACGGCTGCTGACCACATGTTTCAGTTCCTGGCGGAGAACGGAGGAGTCGATTCCGATTTTTTGCGCGATCTCTCCAGCGAGCTCGTCACGAACGATGCGGCTGGGGACGCGCTGGATATGGGGAAGCAAGTAGTTGACGGCTTTGACCTTGCCTTCCGGGGTTCGGATTGGGAACTGAGAGCGAGCGCGTTCGATGAGGTAGTCGAAGTAGCGTTGCGAGCCGCGAAGCGCGGCGGCGTAGGCATCCTTACCCTGGCGGCGAATAAATAGATCGGGGTCGAACCCAGATTCAAGGGTAAGGACCTTGATGTTGAACTCCTCTTCAACCAGCAAGCCCAGAGTCCGCTCAGTGGCCTTGGCGCCGGCGGTGTCAGGGTCAAAGTTGACGATGACATTTTTGGTGAAACGGGCCAGCAGCTTGGCCTGGAGCTCAGTGAAAGCGGTGCCGGAGCTGGCCAGGACATTCTGAAATCCAGAGGAGAAGACGGAAATGCAATCCATCTGGCCTTCGACCAGGATCACGTAGTCGAATTTACGGATCCACTCCTTGGCCTGGTCCAGGTTGAACAGGACCCGGGATTTGGAATAGATGGCGGTTTCGGGGGAGTTGAGGTACTTGGGGCCGGCTTTTTCGTCGGTGGAGAGAGTGCGTCCGGTGAAGGCGATGATTCTCCCGCTCTCATTGGAGATGGGGAAAGTGATGCGGTTGCGGAACTTGGAGTAGATGGTCGCTGGGTTTTGGTCGTTGGCCGTTGGTCGTTGGTCGTTGGCTGTCGATCCCTTCGCTTCGCTCAGGGCAGCCTTAGCACGGTCATTGGGCGTTGGCTGGATCTCGTCTTGCTTCCAAGAGAACAGGCCGCTTTCGCGCATCAGGTCTTCGGGGAATTCGCCTTTGAGGCGGTCCCGGAGCAGGAAGCCCGAATCAGGCGCATACCCGATTCTGAAGGTACGGATAGTTTCCTGGCTGAGGCCGCGCTCGGTGAGGTATTGGCGGGCGTGGGCGGCTTCAGGGCGGCGCAGGCATTCCTGGAAGAAATCGCAAGCGCGCTCATGCATTTCGAGCAGGGCGGTGCGGAGCTTGGCTTCTTCAGCTTCGGCTGGGCTGTTGAAGCTGACTTTGGGTAAAGCAATTCCCATTTTCTGGGCGACGGCGCGCACAGCTTCGGGAAAGGTCAGGTTCTCGATTTTTTGAATGAAGGAGAAGACATCCCCGGAGACACCGCACCCGAAACAATGAAAGAACTGGCGGGTGGCGTGGACCGAGAACGAAGGGGTCTTTTCATTATGGAAAGGACAAAGCCCAGCGAAGTTCTGCGCACCGGCCTTCCTGAGCTTGACGTAGTCCCCGATAATGCGAACGATGTCCGCCTGTTGCTTGACAGTTTCCTTGAAGTCGGTGGCAGAGGTGGACATGGGTACCAGGATTGTGAGGGAAAGAGTCGCCTTATTGTAATGGCATTGCGGGGAATGCTGTGGAGAAGCTGTGGATTAATCGAGTATTCGGTTGAGAGGGAAGGAAAAGTGAGCACTGCGGTAGCAGGTGGTCAGAACTCGGAGTGAACGTAAAGTTTCAGGTTTTAAAGTCCACCACTAAGGGCACGAAGTATCACGAAGGGAAGCAGAGGCAGATCTGTCGCCGCTACCTCATCGGCATGGCAAGAGGATTGGATCTCTGACGTGTCCGTACGAGTCTCATCTTCCCGCGAGGGCCTTGCGGAGCTTGACTACATTGCGGTTATGTTCTTCGAGGCTATTGGCGAAGCGGTGGTGGCCATTGCCGTCGCTGACGAAATAATAGTAGTCCGTCTGGGCGGGATGCATGGCAGCTTCCAGGGAGGTCCTACCGGGGTTGCCGATGGGCCCGGGCGGCAGGCCGGGATGGCGATAGGTGTTGTAGGGGGAATCGTACTGCATGTCTTCATGATGCAGCGCGCCACTATAGGCGCCCGCGAGGAGTTCGGCGTAGATCACGCTGGGGTCTGCTTGCAAGGCGATGTTCTTGGCGAGCCGGTTGTAATAGACACTCGCGACCAGGGGCCGTTCTTCCGGAACCGCCGTTTCTTTTTCGATGATCGAGGCCATGGTCACGGTCCTGGTGAGATCACTGGTGAGACCGATTTCGCGTGCCACCTGGCGGAATTGCTTGACCATGGCGGAAATCATTTCGGGTACGCTCTGGGTCTTGGTGAATTCGTACGTGTTGGGAAACAGGTACCCTTCAAGCGACGTAGCGGCAGGATCGAGGTCCGAAATCAGAGGCGTCTGCGATTTGGCGGCCTGGAGGAAGTCGTCACGGGAGCCAAGGCCCGCGTCCTGCATGGCCTGGGCGATGTCGAAGATGTTGAAACCTTCCGGGATCACGACGGTGTGAACATAGATGTCTCCGCGGGCCAGGCGATCGTGAATTTCGAGCACACTGGAGGGGCGTTCGAAGAGATATTCGCCGGCCTTAAGAGAGCGGCGTCCGTGCAGGTAATGCCAGAGCAGGAAGGCGTGGGCATTATGAATCACGCCCGCAGCTTTGAGTTCGTGGGCGATGCGCCGGGTGGAGTACCCGGGATGAAGCAGGACAAATTTCTGGCCTGCGGGCGTAACCGGAGTATAGAGCGCCCAGGCCAGCCATCCGGCCATTGCGAGAATAATGAGAAGAAAGAATGTGAACAGTCTGCGCACGAGCTTTTGGGTAGTTTAGATGATGGTGAAACGAAATGCGTGCGGGGGAGAGTTACGGGAGTAATGGAGGTAACGGAAAACGCGAGAGATGGGAGGCGCTCCACTGCCGCGCCTCGTCGCTAACTGGCGTCTTCGCCTACTTTCAGGACTGCCAGGAAGGCTTCCTGCGGGATGTCTACCCGGCCGATACGCTTCATGCGCTTCTTGCCTTCTTTTTGTTTCTCGAGGAGTTTGCGTTTGCGGGTAATGTCTCCGCCATAACACTTGGCGAGAACATTCTTTCTTATCGCAGCGACGGTTTCGCGAGCGATGATCTTGGCCCCAATGGAGGCTTGAATGGCTACTTCGAACATCTGGCGGGGAATGAGTTGACGCATCTTCGTCACCAGGGCTTTGCCACGTTCGTAGGCGAAGTCGCGGTGCACGATGATGGAAAGCGCGTCAACCGGATCCCCTGCGACCAGGATGTCGAGCTTCACCATCGGGGAATCCCAATATCCGGCGAAGTGGTAATCGAGAGAGGCGTATCCGCGGGAGACGGATTTCAGGCGATCATAGAAATCGAGAACCACTTCATTGAGTGGCAGTTCATAGTGCAGCATGACGCGCGAAGAGCTGACGTACTCGAAAGTTTTCTGCTTGCCGCGCTTGTCTTCCACAAGCTTGAGGATTCCGCCGACATATTCTTCGTTGGTCAGAATGGTGGCAAGGATCACCGGTTCCTCGACTTTGGCGATTTCACTTGGTTCCAGCCATTTCGAGGGATTGTCGACCTCGATGACTTCTCCGTCGGTCTTAGTGATTTTGTATCGCACGCCGGGAGCGGTGGTGATGAGTTCGAGGCCGAACTCGCGTTCGAGGCGTTCCTGGATGATCTCCATGTGCAGGAGGCCGAGGAAGCCGCAACGGAATCCGAAGCCAAGGGCGGCGGAGCTTTCCGGCTCGAAGAAGAACGAGGCGTCGTTGAGGCGAAGCTTCTCGAGGGCTTCACGGAGGGCGGTATGCTCGTGGGCGTCCACGGTGTAAAGGCCGGCGAAGACCATGGGCTTGATTTCTTCAAAGCCGGCGAGCGCTTCGATGGCGGGATTGGCGTCGTCGGTGATGGTATCGCCGATCTTGGTATCGGCGACATTCTTCATGTTCGCCATGAAAAAACCGACTTCGCCGGCCTTCAATTCATCAATTTCGACGGGCTTGGGCGTGAGGACGCCGACCGTCTCGACATCGAAAGTGCGATTGTTCGACCAGAGTCGGATCCTCTGGCCCTTGCGCAGCGTGCCTTCGAAGACGCGGGTGAGCACGATCACCCCGCGGTAGGGATCGAACCAGGAATCAAAAATCAGGGCCTGAAGCTGGTGGTCGGGATTTCCTTTGGGCGGAGGAACGCGCTTGACGATGGCTTCCAGAACTTCAGGAACGCCCTGACCGGTTTTGGCGCTTATGAGCACGGCGTCGGAGGCGTCAAGTCCGACTGCACCTTCGATCATTTCTTTGGTGCGAGCGACATCGGCACTGGGAAGATCGATCTTGTTGATGACCGGAATAATTTCGAGACCATTGTTGATGGCGAGATAGGAGTTGGCAAGGGTCTGGGCTTCGACGCCCTGCGAGGCGTCGACGACGAGGAGCGCGCCTTCGCAGGAAGCAAGGGAGCGGGAAACTTCATAAGAAAAATCCACGTGGCCGGGGGTGTCGATAAGGTTGAGTTGGTACATTTCGCCGTTTTGGGCCTGGTACGCCATGCGCACGGCATGGGCCTTGATGGTGATGCCGCGTTCGCGCTCCAGGTCCATGGAGTCAAGGACCTGGGCCTGCATCTCGCGCGCGGAAAGGGATCCGGTAAGTTCGAGCAACCGGTCGGCCAGGGTGGACTTGCCGTGGTCGATATGCGCGATGATGGCGAAATTACGGATGTTAGAGGCGTCCATGGGGTAACTCTTGATTCTAGCAGGGTGGTCGTTGGCGCTTGCTCGGTTGGTCTGAAGTCGTGCACGCCAGATCCTTCCATTCAGGTCAGGATGACGTCAGGCGATGGGGCAGGAAAGCGATAAATCGTGGGCCACACTTTTGAGTTGATTCGGTTTAAGATTTCGGCTCAGCATGGCAGAAGGTCCATTTCGGTCGATTGCGCATGTACAACTCGCCATGCCCGCAGGGGCTGAGGATGCGGCGCGGATGTTTTATCGCGACCTGCTGGGTATGGTGGAAGTTCCGAAACCGCCTGAACTCGCCGGACGCGGCGGAGTATGGTTTCAGAGCGGCAAGGTGCAGATCCATCTCGGGGTCGAAGAGGATTTCCGTCCTGCCAGAAAGGCTCACCCTGCATTGCTTTGTCATGATTACCAGGCGCTGACCATCAAACTGGGCGAGGCCGGGGTGGCGATGCATGATGACCGCAGTATTCCCGGGGTGACCCGCTGCCATATCAACGATTGTTTCGGAAACCGTATTGAACTGATTGCAAGCTGAAAGGAACCAATGCGCAATTCGCTTCGGCTGCTCTGCCTGTTAATCGGTTGCAACCTATGCTGTGGCCAAACCCCTTCTCCTTCGGTACGGCCTTTCATAAAAATTGACGCGCCGACGGTTGCCCTGACCCACGCGCGGGTGATTGATGGAACCGGCGCTCCTGCGCGAGAGGATCAGACGATCGTCATTTCGCACGGGAAAATCGTGTCCGTGTCCGAGGCCAGCGTTGCTCCCCCAAAGGAAGCACAAATCCTGGACCTGAAAGATTACAGCGTGATTCCGGGGCTGGTAGGAATGCACGATCACATGTTTTATCCGGCGGGCGGGGCGGTCTTTCACGAGATGGCGGTCAGCTTTCCAAGGCTTTATCTCGCCGGGGGAGTGACCACAATTCGCACCACGGGCAGCATTGAGCCGTACACGGACTTACTCATCAAGAAAGGGATCGATAGCGGCCAGACGGTGGGCCCGCACATGCATGTCACAGGGCCTTATCTTGAAGGTCCTGGAAGCTTCACTCCGCAGATGACTGAGTTAAAGACGCCGGAAGAGGCGGTGGCCACGGTGAATTTCTGGATTGACCGCGGGGTGGATAACTTCAAAGCGTACAACTTCGTCTCCCGCGCCGTACTGGGTGCCGCCATCCAGGCAGCGCACAAGCGGGGAGTGAAGGTTACGGGCCATCTGTGCTCGATCGGGTTTCGGGAAGCGGCCGCGCTTGGAATTGACAACCTGGAGCACGGCCTGGACGTCGACACCGAGTTCTATTCGGGCAAGAAGCCGGATGAGTGCCCGGACAACGATGCTGTTTCGGAAGAGCTCATCAAGATGAAGGTGAGCGATGCGCCGATCCAGGAGACGATTCGCGACCTGGTGGCGCACCATGTCGCGCTGACGTCCACACTGCCGGTGTTTGAGCTGTTTGTGCCGGACCGGACTCCGCTGCAGAAGCGGGTGCTCGAGGCGATGTCGGATTACGCGAAGATCCAGTTCCTGGGCAATCGCGTGGCCCTGGATTTACCAAGACGAGATCCCAAGACGGGTGAGGTGCAGCCGCGGGCATGGGGCCAGGCTTTCAAGATGGACATGGAATTCGAGCGCGACTTCGTGAAGGCGGGAGGCCTGCTGCTGGCGGGACTGGATCCGACGGGAATTGGGGGAGTGATTCCTGGATTCGGCGACCAGCGCGAAGTGGAATTGCTGGTGGAGGAGGGTTTCACACCTGTGGAGGCGATTCATATCGCGAGCTCGAACGGCGCTCAGTATCTCGGAGAACTGGATCGGATTGGAACGATTGCAGCAGGGAAGAATGCGGACCTGGTGGTGATAAAGGGGAACCCGGCAGAAAAGATTTCCGATATCGAAAACGTGGAAACCGTATTCAAAGACGGCGTGGGGTACGATTCGGCGAAGCTGATCGAATCAGTGCGCGGCCTGGTAGGGATCCGCTAGTGCTGGTGCTGGCGTCGGCTTCTCCAAGAAGGCAGGACCTGTTGCGCGCGGCGGGAATTGCGTTCACCGCGCAGGCTACCAACATTGCGGAGGATGCCCAGCCGGGAGAGTCGGCGCGGGCGTGTGCGGAACGCCTGGCCCAAGAAAAGGCCGCCGTGCTGGCGCGCCCGGAGTTGGTGGTATTGGGCGCGGACACCATCGTTGTCGTGGATGGCGAGATGCTGGGCAAGCCTGCCGACGCGAACGACGTGAAACGTATGTTAAGGATGTTGTCGGGGCGCAGTCACGAGGTGATTACGGGCGTCAGCCTGATCGGCCCTGGGTTTGTGGACACCAGGTCGGAGGAGACGCGGGTATTCATGAACCCCCTGAGCGATGATGACATCTCGTTTTATGTGGCAAGCGGAGAGCCGATGGATAAGGCGGGTGCATATGCGATCCAGGGAATCGCGTCGCGATGGATACGACGGATCGAGGGAGATTACGCGAACGTGGTGGGGCTGCCGGTCTCTCTGGTCTATCGCATGATGCGGGAGCATGGGGTGACGTCAGGGCAAGAGTGAGCGGAACGCAGTGGCCGGAATGGAAACTTACAATTCAGGCGGCAAAACGCCTGCAATACGGGGGACCTAAGACTTTTTTTCGGTGCCTTCTTCGCCGTCTTTCATGGACGACTTGAAATTCTTGATGCCTTCGCCGAGGCCCTTGCCGAGGTCCGCCAATTTGCTGGGCCCGAAGATGAGCAGGGCGATTGCGAGGATGATCAGGATCTCGGGCAAACCCAGTTTTCCAGGCATATTGAAACCTCCCATGGGGGTCGCCGGGCGGTCCTAAACAGCGGGATTCTCGCGCAATCCCCCTTGTGGAATTCTAGGCTACTCGCGTGGGAGAGTCAAAGACTCGTTGGCTGTTGTGACGGCCGTTCTTCTCTCTATACCGCCTTGATCATCTGCGCCAGCAGGGCGGTACGGCGGGGGAGTTCGTCGGTGAGAATGAACTCGTGGGTGGCGTGAGCGCCGTCGCCTACCCCGCCCATACCATCCAAGGTGGGAATACCGAGGCCGGCAGTGAAGTTGCCATCCGAGCCGCCCCCCACGGCGGCTTCGTCGAGTTTCCAGCCGAGTTGTCTGGCGATCGTGGCGGCCTGATCAAAGAGCGCGCTGACACCCTGATTGCGCTCCATCGGAGGGCGATTGACTCCACCTTTGATGGTGAGTTTGCACTTCTTGTTGAATGGCTTCAGGGCGCGCAACCTTTTTTCGATCGAGGACGCGTCCTTCATCGAAGTCACCCGAACATCCAGGATTGCCGACGCGAAGTCGGGGATGACGTTGACGCGGGTTCCGCCCTTGATCAGGCCTACGTTGAGAGTGAGGCCACGCTTCTTGTCAATGAGCTTGGGAATTTCCAGGACCTGGCGCGCGAGTTCAAGAATTGCACTCTCACCTTTTTCAAAATCGAGGCCGGAGTGAGCGGCGATACCGGAGACCTCGATCATGTATTCGCCTACCCCTTTGCGGGCGGTCTTGACGGCACCCTTCATTCCGAACGAGGGCTCGAGGACCAGCACGGCGGAAGAGTTGCGGGCCAGGCTTTCGGTGATGCGGCGCGAGGAATCGCTTCCCACTTCTTCGTCGGTGACCAGGAGGACCGTGACGGGGCGGGGCAGCGCATCGCTATGCCAGTCGCGCAGCGCGCCAATCGCGTGCAGCATCATCGCGATGCCGGACTTCATGTCGAGAGCACCGGGGCCGGTAAGCCTGCCGTCGGCAGTTCTGCACGGCATCTTGGCCAGGGTTCCGAGGGGATAGACGGTGTCGAAATGGCCGAGCAGCAGCACGGGCTTGCCTCCGCGACGTCCTGGAAAGTCAACCTGGAGATGGTTGCCGAAATCCTGCGCCTTATGAAATTTGGAGTGGCCGCCGAGTTTCTCGAAGCGACCGGCAAGCAGCGAGCCCAGGCGGTCCACGGCGCTCTTGTTGTCGCTGGGAGACTCGATCTCGACGAGCTGGCGCGTGGTTTCAAGAATGGCTTCGCGGCGCTCTTCGAAGTAGCGCAGGCGGTCCAAGAGCTCGGGTTTCACGGACGAGGCCTTCACCACCGAAGGAGCAGGCTTCGCCTTCTGCTTGGAAATCTTCTTCTTCTTCATAGATTGTGCGGACGGCAGGCGAATCCTCTGGATCGAGAACAGCCGGTGCAGGCCTTTCAGAGTCCCGTGTACAGTATAATCGTCGCGCATCAAAAACGGCATGAGCGAAACCAATCAGATTGCGGCGGAGAGTCCGCCAGCGGAGAAGACGACGCTGGATATCCAGGACATTCTCAAGATTCTGCCGCATCGCTACCCGCTGCTGATGATCGACCGCGTGGTCGACTTGACGCGAAAGCAGCGGATAGTCGCCATCAAGAACGTCACTATCAACGAGCCTTTTTTTGTCGGCCACTTTCCCAACCTTCCGATCATGCCGGGGGTGCTGATCGTCGAGGCGATCGCACAGGCCGGCGGCGCGCTGCTGCTGACCGAGGTCGAGGACCGCGATCACAAGCTGATGGTGTTTACCGGGATTGAAAGGGCGCGGTTTCGCCGCCCGGTAGTGCCGGGAGACCAGCTGCGGATTGAAGTGGAAGTGAAGGCATGGAGAGTCCGTGCGGTGCGCATGGAGGGCATTGCCTACGTCGGAGACAAGAAAGTGGCGGAGGCAACTGTCACCTGCCAACTGGTAGACCGGTCGCGAGGAAGGCGATCGGGAGAAGAGTCCGAAGCCGGTTCGTAGTATTTTCTTGCGCGCTGAATGAGCGTACATCCTACAGCCATCATCGATGCCCGGGCGAAGATCCATCCCAGCTGCCAGGTTGGGCCTTATTGCGTGATTGGCGCCGAGGTAGAGTTGGGCGAGGGATGCCACCTGGTGTCTCACGTGGCCATCGAAGGCCCTACCAAAATCGGCCGCGATAACGGCTTCTTTCCTTTTTCGTCCATCGGGATGGCCCCGCAGGATTTGAGTTATCGAGGCGAGCCGACGCGACTTGAAATCGGCGATCACAATGAAATCCGGGAATTTGTGACCATCAGCCGCGGGACTGCAAAGGGCGGCGGACTGACCAGGATTGGCAGCCATGTGTTCATCATGGCTTACGTGCACATTGCGCATGATTGCGTGATTGGGGACCACGCGATGCTGGCGAACGCGGCGACTCTCGGCGGGCACGTAACCGTGGAAGATTGGGCGGTGGTAGGAGCGCTATGCCCGGTGCATCAGTTCGTGAGGGTCGGGACCCACGCCTACGTGGGTGGTGGGACCACGATTACGCGTGACGTGCTGCCATTTTCGAAGACGGCCGCGGCCCGCGACACGCATGCCTACGGTCTCAATGCGCTGGGCCTGGAGCGGCGCGGGTTTTCCAAGGAACGGATTCGGAAGATCCATCATGCCTACAAGGTGCTGCTGGCTTCAAAGCTGAATACCTCGCAGGCCCTGGAGAAGCTCAAGGCCGAGCCGGATTGCGGTGAAGATGTGGAGTTGCTGATCCGGTTTATTGAGGGTTCCGAGCGCGGGGTGATTAAGTAGGGAGCGAAGAGGCTGCTTACTCCTGCGTCTTTCCAAGAACCTGCCTGAACCGCATTCAGCAATCCTGTTTGCTTCCTGGGAAGATTGCATGTTGCGACACGTCTGGGTAGGACTTCGCGGCTTCCATGCGATCTCGAGTGCCACGGCGGCGCCTTGCGACGCGGATGCTAGACTGTCGCCGTGGCGGACGCCAGGGAAAAATTAGGGTTGATTGCGGGAAATGGGAAATTCCCGCTGCTGGTGCTGGACGCGGCCCGGGCGCAGGGGCTTGAGGTGGTTGTCGCCGCTATTAAGGAAGAAGCGTCACCGGAAGTCGAGTCGCGCGGTGCGCCGGTGCACTGGCTCTCGCTCGGTGAGTTGTCGAAGCTGATCGAGACTTTCAAGCGTGAAGGCGTGCACCGCGCAGTGATGGCAGGGCAGGTCAAGCACAAGCAGATTTTTTCGAGTATTCGTCCCGATTGGCGGTTGGCAAAGCTGTTGCTCTCCTTGCGAACGCGAAATACCGATGCTCTGCTGGGAGCGGTAGCGAAGGTGCTGGGGGATGAAGGGATTTCATTGGAGAATTCCACGGCGTTGCTCGAGCCTCTGCTGGCCAAGCCCGGTGTGCTGACCAGGAGAGCGCCGACCGAGCAGGAGTCGAAAAACGTTGAGTACGGGAGAATGGTGGCCCGAAATCTGGGAAACTACGATATCGGTCAGACCGTGGTGGTCGCGGAAGCGGCGTGTGTCGCGGTAGAAGCGATGGAGGGAACAGACGCCACCATCGAACGGGCAGGGCAGATCATGGGATCTCTCGACGATCACGCTTCTACCCTGAGCCGTTCGCTGACGGTGGTGAAGACCGCAAAGCCGAACCAGGATATGCGTTTCGATGTTCCGGTGATTGGCTTGAAAACGATCGACGTCATGCGCGTAGCCGGCGCAACCTGCCTCGCCGTGGACGCCGGCGGATGTTTGTTTTTGGACGGGAGCGAAATCGTCGCGGCGGCAGATGCGGCGGGCATTAGCGTGGTGGCGGGTTGAGTAATCCTGAAGAGGCCGCTTGCTGAGGGCCGCGCCGACATTCAGAGAATGGCGAAATACAAGACGTGAGGATCGCATGGCGGAAACTGCGCGGTTAGCCGATCAGATCCGGCGGGCCTTTGAAGGCGAGGCTTGGCACGGGGATTCGTTGCTGGAATTGCTGAGGGACGTTGATGCCGCAAAAGCGGCGGCAAAGCCAATCCCAGGTGCGCATAGCATTTGGGAACTGGTGCTGCATGTTGCCGCCTGGGATGGGGCGGTGCTGCGACGGACAGCCGGGCAGGCGGTCACCTTGTCGGACGAGGAGAATTTTCCTGCAGTCAAGGACAGCAGCGAAGCGGCCTGGCGCAAGACGGTGGAGTTGGCGCACCAGATTCATCGCGACCTGGTCAAAGCCGTGGCCGCGTTTCCCGATTCGCGTCTGGAAGAGCAGGTTCCGGGAAAGACTCAGAGCTATTACAACTATTTCTATATGTTCGCGGGCATCGCGCAGCATGAGATTTATCATGCGGGACAGATTGCGATGCTGAAGAAATAGCTCTTTTGTACGCAGAACTTCTTCGTACTGAGGTCATCATGAAGGGGACGAAGCTCCACTCAGGGGTCCTGCGTGCACAACTACGAACCTATGCAGCCGGAAGTCAAAGCTCGTCATTGCATTACTTATTTCCTTGAAATCTGAAATTATTCAGGTGGCGGTGATCGGGGCAGGGGCGTTTGGGAAGAACCACGCGCGCGTGTACCACAAACTCGCGAACGCGGGAGAAGCGGTCAAACTCGCGGCAGTGGTGGATTCCGATGTTGCTCGGGCTGATGCTCTTGCGCGTGAGTACGGGGCGCGGGCGTTCGGATCGATCGAGCAGATGATTCAGGTGCGGGGAGATCTTCGCGCCGCCTCAGTGGCGGTTCCGACCGTGGCCCACCTTCAGGTTGCGCGCATCCTGATGCAGGCTGGCATTGAGGTTCTCATCGAGAAGCCCCTGGCGGCTTCGCTGGCGGAAGCCGATGAGTTGATCACGCTAGCGCGGCAACAGGGGCGGGTAGCGCAGGCGGGTCACCTGGAGCGCTTCAATCCGGCGGTCCGCGCGACCTTGCCCCTGGTGACTCAGCCCATGTTCTTCGAGGTGCATCGCCTCAGTGTTTTCACGCCGAGATCGCTGGATGTTGATGTGGTCCTGGATTTGATGATCCACGATCTGGATATCGTGTTGTCATTCGTGAATTCCGAGGTGAAAGAAATCCGGGCCGTGGGATTGCCTATCTTGTCGGGCCGAGTGGACATCGCGAATGTACGAATGGAATTTCAGAACGGCTGCGTGGCAAACTTCACCGCAAGCCGGGTTTCGACCGAGCGGGTCAGGAAGCTAAGGTTCTTCCAGCCCCAACAATATATTTCCGTGGACTACGGGCGGCAGGATGTGATCGCCTTTGCCGTCGGAGACGAAGCGGGCACGCCCTCGGTAAATCCGCAAATCAAGATGACGAGACCCGCGGTGATCTCGCAGGAACCCCTCGAGGCAGAACTCAAGTCGTTCCTGGACGCGGTTCGATCGCGACAGACCCCCGAGGTCAGCCTGCAGGACGGACGACGGGCGCTGGCAGTGGCACTGCAGATTACGGAAGCGATCCGGGAACACAGCCACAAAGCGAAGTTGTCGGAATTGAAAGGATAATCAATCCCGCAGGCTGCGCGGCTGAGATGTTGTGCTTCCACCGCTAAAAATTGGCGACCCGGTCTGTCGGTTTTTGCCGAGAATCTGACCTGTAAAGATTTGTAATCAGCAAGTTGGCATATTTACCACTCGCATCCAATGACAGGTGTCAATGTGCCCTTGGTAATTCCCTGTTTGGCTCCAAAGGTGCGACAATAGAGGTAATCGACCCAGGAAACCAGCATCCGCAAGTTCGTCCTGGAAGGATACGGAGCGGGCGTATATGGGCCTGCCGTCGTGTCCGACTCAGTAGCGTTTGATGTCAACGACCCAAATTCCGCCGGGAAGATCGGTGCCCCCGCCTCCTGCCACGCGCCCGGAAGCCAGCGAGCTGTACGACGCGGCGCGGTGGGAAACTGCCTACCGCGAGATGCATGACGTTCCGGCGCTGTTGATTCAGCTGCAGGATGACCTGGCGCGGGCGCGCAAGCGCGAGGCGTTTTGGATCTCGGTGATCGTGCACCTGGCGATGGTGATTGTCATCGTGAATTCCGACCGCCTGCTGCGATTATTTCCGCGGCGATCGGTGATCATGGTGAGTCCGAGCGATCAGATCAGGCAGAAGGACTTGACGTATCTCGAACTGCCTCCGGACGAGCAGAAGCTGACCAGGAAGCCCGATACCAATGTGATCTCCGACAAGAACCGGATTGCGACTTCCAAGAGTCCGCATGTAGACCCGAAGGAGCTGAAGAAAATTCTGGACAGCGCGCGGGCGGGAAGGCCAGGCCAAGGTGGACAGCCGGCGCCGCCTCCGCAGCCGCAGCAGCAAGCGCAGAATGCTCCTCCACAGCCGCCGCAGGAACAACCGGAACAAGCTCCGCCGGCGCCTCCGCCCCCGACGAATACCAATCAGATGGCCAAGCTGACGACGCCTCCGATTACGCCGCCAAAGCCCAGCTTCAATACCGCTCCCATGTCGGCGGGATCGGCCATTGAGCAGGCGGCGCGGGCCGCGCTGGCGAATCGCGGCGCAGGATATGGCAGCGAGGGCGAAGGCGGCGATTATGGGCTAGGGCAAGGGCGGCAAGCTACCAAGGCAGTCGGAGAGTTGGATGTTCTCAGCGACACCATGGGCGTGGACTTCGGTCCCTACCTGTCGCGTGTGCTTCAGAATGTGCGGCAGAACTGGTACAACCTGATTCCCGAGGTGGCTCGCGCCCCGATCATGAAGAAGGGCAAAGTCTCGATCGAGTTCGCCATCATGAAAGACGGATCGGTGCAGGGGTTGCGTTATGTCGGCAGCTCGGGCGATGTGGCGCTCGACCGCGCGGCTTATGGTGGGATTACGGCGTCGAATCCGTTTCCGCCGCTTCCGGGAGAGTTCAAAGGCCAGTACCTGGCGTTACGCTTCCACTTCTTCTACAACCCGGACCGGACGGACCTGCAGTAGCTCCCTCAGAAATTTCCATCCTCACCCAGAGTACGATCAGAGCAATTTTGTGCCGTTCGGATAGACCAGAATCTTGCTGGCTTCCCCGGTCTTCAGGCGTTCCATTCCTTGTGAAAAATCCTTCATCGCGATGCGGTCCGTGATCACCGGGTGAAGATCAAGTTTGCCTGCCTTCAGCAGCGCCGTCATCTGGTACCAGGTCTGGTACATGCGCCGGCCGTTGATGCCCTGGATGGTGATGCCTTTGAAAATGATGTCTTCGGAGAAGTTCAGGGAGATGGGCTTGGAGGTGAGGCCGAGGAGGGAAATGCGTCCGCCGCGTCGCACGACATCGAATGCTGTTCGAATCGCGTCCGGATGTCCCGCCATCTCCAGCACGACATCCACGCCGACGCCGCCCGTTTGCTCCATGATGATGGAGTGGACCTTATCTTTGGAGGGATCGAGAGTGAAGTCGGCCTTCATTTCCTTGGCGAGCTTCCGACGATGCTCGTTGACCTCGATCGCAAACACGGTGGTGGCGCCCACGGCCCGTGCTACCGCGATTGAAAACAACCCGATGGGGCCACACCCGGTCACCGCGACGGTCTTGGCCGCAATTTCCCCGGCAAGCACAGTGTGAACGGCGTTTCCCAGCGGGTCGAGGATGGACGCGTATTCGAGTGGAATCGCGGGGTCGAGTTTCCAGATATTGGATTCGGGGATCACGACATATTCAGCAAAAGCCCCGTCGGCGTCTACGCCGATGATCTTCACGTTCTGGCAGATATGGGCTTCGCCAGTGCGGCACTGGAAACACTTTCCGCACGCTACATGCATTTCAGCGGAAACGAAATCCCCCTCCTTCACGCTGGTGACCTCGTCTCCGAACGCGACCACTTCGCCGCAGAATTCGTGGCCGGGAATGAGCGGAGGATGGATGCGGTTCTGGGCCCAACGATCCCATTCGTAGATATGCAGGTCCGTACCGCAGATGGACGCGACTTTGACCTTGACGAGAACATCGGTGCGCCCGACTGCGGGGATCTTGACCTCGCGGATTTCTGTTCCTGGCGCAGCGCTGGGTTTCATGACAGCCATCATCGTGTTGGGCATAGAAGTCCTTAACGGGAGCGGCGCAAACCAATGATTTTAGCATTGGCTCATCAAGCGCTCTGGATTCAATTCGATAACCAGGGCTGAGAGACAATCAGGCGGGTGCGGAAACGGCAGCAGAAGCCGGGAAGCGCAGCACGAACACGGCGCCGCCTTCCGGACGGTTGAAGCAGGTGATTTGACCTCCGTGGTCCTGAACCAGCCCATAGGTCACGCTGAGCCCAAGGCCCGTACCCTTGCCGATGGGCTTGGTGGTGTAGAAAGGATCGAAGACGCGGCGCGGTTCGCGAATGCCGGGCCCGGAGTCCGCGAATTCGAGGACGATCTCTCCGGACTCTCTCCAGGCCGAGATGTTGAGCAGGCCGCCTCCGACGCCCTCCAGCGCGTCGCTGGCATTGCCGATGATCTCCACGAAGCACTGCAGCAGCTGATTGCTGTCGCCGAGAATCTTTGGCAGTTCGGGGTCAATTTGGGTTTCCACCCGGATGCGCTTGCTCTCGAGCGGAAGCAACTGCAGCTGTACGGCACGTTGCAGCAGCGCGCCCGCATTCACCAGAACTTTGGCGGAAGGAGATTGCTGCGCGAAGCTGAGCAGGCCCGAGACCAGGTCGCGCGTGCGCCGGGCCTGCTGCCCGATCTTGCGCGCCATGGAAACCTGCTCGGTGCCGAGATTGGAGTTCTCCATCAGGAGTTCGGAATATCCGAGGATCGCCGTCAGGGGGTTGTTGATTTCATGCGCTGCGCCGGCAACCAGCTGTCCCAGGGAAGCCAGCTTCTCTTTCTGTACGACCTGGCTCTGCAATCGTTGCAGATTTTCCAGACTGCGGTGCGACTCCGAGAGGAGACGAACCAGTTCGCGATCCAGGAAGAACTGGCGCACGAAGACGAACAGCCCGAGCACCAGCATGGCGGCGAGAGTCACGAGCAGCCGGAAATGCCGCAGCCGCGGCTCGTATTGTCCACCGTACATCGCCCACAGGCCCATGATCGGCAACGACAGAATGGCGAGCATCGCCAGGCGCGGAGCCATCGAAAGCCAGCGGTTCGACTTCAATTCCGTTGCGTCCGGCTCCGGCGATTGTTCACGCGCCAGCAGCGCGGTGCGAATGTAGAGGCACAAGGACGTGATGAACAGGAGATCGTAAGCGCTGCCGGAGTAGTATTGGCCGCTCAGGATGGCGGCATTCATCAGCTCCGAGCCCAGGGTATACACGCTGGTTGCGATCAGGAGATTCAGGTAAATTTTCTTCCAGGATCCATGAGTGTAGGCGGCAAGGGCCGCCAGGCTGCCAATCAGAACCAAAGCCTCAAGCAAATAGAGGATGTCGTAATTCTTGCTATAGACCGGCACCCGCAGCACCACGTATTCATCGGGGAAGACCACGAAGGCGTACAGGAAAACCCACCACACCAGCAGCATCACAAGGTTCAGGGTGAGGAAGTGCAGGTTCCGTTCCTCGGGAGCGCGGTGCGGCCGCAACGCGACCGCTGCCATCATGGGCACGATATGCAGAAACAGGATGATGTCGCCGAAGTAGGGGTCGGGCAATTCCCGTCGCAGAATCACCTCGTAGTAGGCCCAGCCTCCTTGACTCACGGCCCACATGAAGCAGCCGGTAGCCATCAGGGCCCAAAAGGCGCGAGCGTGGCCGCGATTGCGGAAGGCGTTGGCAAGCATCAGGCCGGCGGCGAGCAGCAGTAATCCCAGGCCGACAAAATCGCTGGCCGTGGTCAGGAGCAAACGCCCGCGCGGCACCAGCAGGGACACAGCGCCATACACCACCAGCAGCGTGGCGGTCCCAGCAGCCCACCATTTTTCGATAAGCTTCATCCCGGTCATTCGATTGTAAAGCGTTCTGGAATTTGGGCTGCGGAAGGGGATTGACACTAACGTTACCTTGGTACCTGCACCTGGGTCAAAGGCAGAATTTGCTCACTATTCGGTGGCCAGGAGCTCCTTGTCAGTGATCAGGATCACCTCGCTGGGTGACGATTTGCCCGGATTTTCCCGGCATTCCCGCCAAGAATCGCGCTGGAGGCTTTGTTAGAATCGCGACTATGGCATTTCCAGTCACCCGCCTGCGACGGTTGCGCCGTACTGAAGCCCTGCGCTCGATGGTGCGTGAAACCCGGCTCACCCCGGACGCATTCATCTATCCGTTGTTTGTCTGCCCGGGGGAAGGCGTGCGGAAGGAAGTCCGCTCCATGCCCGGAGTGTTCAACCTGTCGGTGGACGAGGCGGTGAAGGAGGCGCGCTCGACGAAGGCGGCGGGAGTGCCGTCGGTCATTCTGTTTGGACTGCCGGAGAAGAAAGACGAAGTAGCGACGGGCGCGTGGGCGGACGACGGAATCGTGCAGCAGGCGGCGCGGGCGATCAAGAGGGAAGTGCCGGACCTGGTCATCATGGGCGACGTTTGCCTGTGTGAGTACATGTCGCACGGCCATTGCGGGATTGTGAAGTCAGCGCCCGCTCCGCAGTCGTTAGGGGCAGCGGCGGTGGCGAATCCTCCGGCTACTGCTGAGTTTGAGATTGTGAACGATGCCAGCCTCGAGTTGCTGGCGCGGACGTCGGTTTCACTGGCGAAAGCGGGCGTGGAAGTGATCGCGCCTTCGGACATGATGGATGGACGGGTGGCGGCGATCCGAAAAGCCCTGGATGGCGCGGGGCTGATCAACACGCCGATCCTTTCTTATGCGGCGAAGTTCGCCTCGGGATTTTATGGGCCGTTTCGCGAGGCTGCGGATTCGGCGCCGCAGTTTGGCGACCGCCGCTCTTACCAGATGGACGGAGCGAATATTCGCGAAGCCATGCGCGAGATCGCTGCGGACGTGGAAGAAGGCGCGGACATGATTATGGTGAAGCCGGCGATGCCCTACCTCGACGTGATTGCAGCGGCGCGCGAAGGCTTCGATCTGCCGCTGGCCGCGTACCAGGTATCGGGCGAGTACGCGATGATCGAAGCGGCGGCACGGAACAACTGGATCGATCGCGAGCGCGTGATGATGGAGTCGCTAGTCTCAATTCGGCGCGCGGGGGCGAGCCTGATTCTTACCTATTACGCAAAAGAGGCGGCGCGGCTGCTGTAGAACTCAGTTTGCGAGTTTGTTCTGTACATCCGTCACTTCCACAACTCCACCGGAAATCCGCATTCACGCCAAAAGCCGAGCTTGCATGGGGCCAGGCGCGAAGAGCATCACGAGAACCGGATTGTGAGTGTAATCGCGATTTTGGGATAATCGGGAAACCGTGATAGTTACGAGTCCGTGAAACTTAACCGCTCGTTTGGAACCATCAAAAATACAGAGTGAGACAATCAAAAGAGACTCTGCCAGATCAAAATCGCCCCCCTGAACAGCAAGCGCCCATGGCACGTTAGTAACGGCTCCAAGATAACCAGGAGGAGATGACCGGCGTTATTTGCGCAAACGTATTTGTCAACATAAGCTGTCCAAAGCCGAAATAAGGCCTTTCGTCAGGCGGTACGACTCCCCCGAGAGAGGATTACTTCATGGGGAGAGCATCCGTGCAGCCTCGCAATCGTCAGAAGACAGTTACGGCTCTATTCCTATTTGCGCTCCTTCTTTCAACCCAGTACACGCTCGCGCAAGGACCTTGCGAGGGGGAGACCGCAGAAATTCCACCCGCAGCCCAATGTCCGCCCAACATACCATTGCCGCAGGGCAGCTTTCAGGCGGTTCCGTTAATGGACGGCGATGTGAGTATGACTTGGCCGCATAATCCGCCCGGAATAGCGCCGAAAGGAATTGAAACTGTAACTTTGTACGGCCAATACGGCAACGACGAGCAACAGCCCGGCCCGGCGAAAAATCACTTTGATCGTGGAAAGCAGCTTGGGCAACAGGTAGTTCCGTTAGATTTGACGGGCCAACCCGACCCGAACTACGGCGCAATCGTTTTTCTTTTCATCGGGTTTTCAAACTGCGACATTGAGATCTGCGGAGGAAACGTAAACATCTGGCCGGCAGATGGCGGGGGTCTGACCCGCCAACCGTGCGCGACGAACTGTCCCAATCCCTTCAACCACAACGTTGGCGTGCCATATAACCAAATCGCCGGAGAGATGCCACAGAGATCATTCCTCTATCAGGTCTACAACCCCACACCGCACTTAGTAGGCTCTCACGTTTATGTCTTCAACGGCGCCATGGGCGCCCAAACTCTAGCCACATGGGATCCCAACGGATTTTACACCGGCAATGATTGCATGTTTCCGGGACTGCCGCAGACAGATCCGGAATGCAATTACGATCGGGTGAAAAACGACTTGCAGTCGCGAGGCTTTTCCGAATCGCAAGTGCAAGTGATCTTCATGAAAACATCCACTGCGTTGCCGCAGTGTGATCTCAGTGGGCTTCACTGTAGCGCAGGCAGCACAACCCCGGATGCTTACATCTCTGAGCAGTTCATGGGAAACATCATGCGTTATCTCAAGCAGGGGCTGCCGAATAACAATCCGCCCGTTCCGCCGCGCTATCCAAACCTGAAGCAAGTCTTTATCACGAGCCGAATTTATGGAGGTTATGCGAGAAACGCAAGTGGAATAAATGGTGGTACTACGGCAGGTTGTCTCAATCCCGAACCATTCGCATACCAGACTGTTACGAAACTCTAACAAGTAAATATCGGAATCAAAGCCAAAAGTGAGAGAATGCCCGGCAAAGGAGCGCGAGGCGATGGGATTCATTCGTGGAGAAGGCCGTCAACAGGTGTCGATGTTTCCCTCAACCTTAGA
>DASREM010000040.1:0-36491 GCA_035652095.1 Terriglobales bacterium
AACATCATGGGAGCGCAGCGGCTGACAGCAATCCTCGTAACTTAATCTCATCGCACCGTCTGAGTGCATCTCCACCAATACCTATAACTAGCCGCGAGCATAGATAGTGCCACTTATGCGGGCGCGTTTCGTAACAGTCTGTTACGAAGCAGCTCCAGGTAAGTCCGACGATCGTCGTCGCAGAGGAAAATGACTTGCTGCTGGTTTCCGCGTTGCGTGACGTGGTGAGGGATGTCGGGCATCACCACCCGCTTGAACCGGGCCATGGCTGGAGATTAGCAATCAGCGAGGACGTCTCGTGTGACGGAGAACCAGGTTCGCTGTGCGGACTTCCCACCTTGGGACGGAAACCCGGGGAACGTTCCGTCTGTCCCCGGGTTTTCCTTCGGGGAACGTTCCGTCTGTCCCCGGGTTTTCCCGATGGATTCCAAGCCTGATGCTATCGCTCCGGAGCAGAGTAGCGACAATCAGCTGATCGCTGTCAGGCAGAACCGTGCAGACAGGATAAGACTCTTAGAAGTCGCGCGGAGCTTTGGAGAACGAAACAAAGGGGCGGCGGGCGCCGCCCCGTCTTTAACTTACTCTTCGACCGCTTCCTTCTCGATGGTGACTTTGAGGTGCGTAGTCACGTCCTTGTGCAGTTTCAAAGGAACCGTGAATTCGCCCAGGGTCTTCAAAGGCTCGTGAAGCTGGATCTTCCGGCGATCCACGTTGAAGCCTTTCTTGGCCAATGCATCTCCGATATCGCTCGAGGTAACCGACCCGAACAACTGATCGTGCTCGCCGCTGCGACGCTGGAACGAGACCGACACGCCATCGAATTGCTTGGCGAGCTCTTCAGCCTGGGTCTTCTCTTTTGCCGAGCGGCGGACGGCTGCCGCTTTCATTTGATCGATCACGGCTTTGTTGCCTGCGGTCGCTTCGATGGCGAGCTTGCGAGGCAACAGGTAATTGCGCCCGTAGCCTTCGGCCACCTTCACCACGTCTCCGCGAGAGCCGAGTTTATTGACGTCTTCCTTCAGTATGACTTCCATGGATCACTCCGTTCAGAAATTTCAGCTGCGCCCTTTATGACGCGCGTCCGGCAAACGGCAGCAGGGCGATGTTGCGGGCCTGCTTGATGGCCGTGGACAGACGGCGCTGGTGCGGCATGCACACGCCGGTCAAACGCCGCGGCACGATCTTGCCGCTCTCGGCCACAAACTGTCCGAGCAGGCGGTAGTCCTTGTAGTTGATGGATTCGATCTTCTCGACGCAGAACTTGCAAACTTTCTTGCGCCGGAAGTATTTGCGACCGCCTTCGCGGCCACCCGGCCCGCCCGGTCCACCCGGACGAGGTCCGCGGCGATCTCCGCCGCGATCGGGACGATCGCCGGAGACTTCCCCGGCAGTTGCTGTAGATCTGGTTTCGTCAGCCATGATGCTCCTCAAATCGGTGTCGTTCTCAAGCCTTGCGGAGAACGCTTTCTAAAATGGTTATGCCGTCGCCGGAGCGGTTTCGCCCGAGGCGGCCTCCGCGGTTACAGCAGGGGCAGGGGCGGCCTTTTTACGCGCCTCGCGGATCTGCTTGATCTTGTCGAGACGCTTCTGCTCCTCGTCGACGCGCACGGTCAGGAACTTGATGACCGGTTCGCTGACCCGCAGACGGCGCTCGAGCTCGTGGATCAAGCCCCCGCCGCCTTCGACAATCATCAGGATGTAAATGCCTTCCTGGAAGCGGCGCACCATGTAGGCCAAGCGGCGCTTGCCCATACGCTCCACGCTCTTCAGCGTGCCGCCATTGGAAGTCACGGCCGATTCCAGCGTGGAAACCAGCTTGTCCTGATCTTCTTCCGCCATATCAGGGCGGACGATGAACATCAGTTCATAAGTACGATTCATTGCATTCTCCAATTCTTAAACTGCTTCCGGCCCGTCTTCCTCGGTTTTCCGATTGAAGCGATTCATCGCCGCTGCCGGGCCTTCTTTCAGAATCACGTCTACAGCCTGAGCCGCGGTATCGAGGACCTCGCCGACCAGCTTGAGCTGGGCCTTGCGAAACGGCGTCAGGATTTTGCGCTCGGGCGCGATTCCCAGGCGGATGCGAAGGAACTCCTGGGTACCGAGCGCACCGATAATCGACTTCATCCCGTTGTGCCCGGCGGAACTGCCGCGCTCGCGGATGCGGATCGTGCCCAGGGGCAGATCCAGTTCGTCGTAGATCACGATCAGGTCCGATTCCGGCCTGACCTCGTACTTGTCCACCAGTTCACGAACCGAGATCCCGCTCAGGTTCATGAAAGTTTCCGGCTTGGCCAGCAGGACCTGCTCAGAACCCACCGTCATGCGGGCGGTCAGCGCGCGTGACTGGCGATTGCGAACCTCCACTCCGGCATTGTCGGCAATTCGGTCAATGGCGAGGAATCCGAAGTTGTGAGGCGTGAATTGATACTCGATTCCGGGATTTCCCAGCCCGACGATCAGCTTCACGCGCTCAGCTCTCTCGCTCCTGGCCGCCACCGGATCCAAACCGATGGCCAACAAAAATTACTTCTTCTCTTTCTTCTCGGGCTTCTCGCCGCCTTCGGCAGACTCCTCACCCTCGGTCTCCTGCTTACCCTTTTTGATGACCTCAGGCTCAGCCGGACCCGCTGCTGCTTCCGCCGCCACCGCTTCCGGAGCTGCCACGACTTCTTCCTTGATCGTAATGACGTGGGCCACGGTCTGATTTTCATCCGTCAGGATTTCCCATTTATCGCTCCTGGGGAGGTCGGCCACGCGCAGAACCTTGCCGAATACCAGTTCAGAAACATCGGCCTCGATCGAGGACGGAATGTCACCCGGCAAGCATTCGACTTCGACCTGACGAAGCACTTGCTCGAGGATGCCGCCCTGCTGTTTCACACCGGCCGCTTCGCCCTTCATCACGATCGGCACCTCGACCGTGAGCTTCTGGTCCATGGCGATGCGCTTCAGGTCAATGTGCAGCAGCGCGCCCTTAATGGGCTCGTATTGCCAGTCCACGATCATGGCCTTGGTACGCTCGCCGTCGAGGCTGAGATCGAAGATGGTGTTATGTCCGGACTGGGAATGCAGAATGCGCGAGACTTGTCGAGGATCAAGACTGACCGCGCTCGCATCCTTGCCGGCGCCGTAGACGACGGCGGGAACTTTGCCTGCCGCACGCACCCGCCGCGCGTCATTCTTGTTTCCCGGCGTCCGGGGCTGGGCTTCTAAAACATTGCTCTCGGTTGGAGTTGCCATAATTGAATTCCTGTCTACAAAAATAATCTGCTCACAGATGTTTCTTCGTGAATGGACTGGATCGCGCGGCCAATCAGGCCGGCGATGGTCAGCACTCGGATCTTGGGCTCCGCCTGGGCCTCGGGAGTCAGCGGAATGGTATTGGTGACCACGACCTCCGTGATGCAGGAGTTGGAAATATTCTCCACCGCATTTCCCGACAGCACCGGATGCGAGGCGCATGCATAGACCGCAATCGCGCCGCTCTCCATCAAGGCGGCGGCAGTTTTCACCAGCGTTCCGGCGGTATCGATCAAATCGTCGATCACCAGGCAGGTGCGGCCCTTCACATCGCCGATCACGTGCATCACTTCGGCAACGTTCATCTCCACGCGGCGCTTATCCACGATGGCCAGCGCGGAATCCATCTTCTTGGCGAAGAAACGAGCGCGCTCCACGCCGCCAGCATCGGGAGAAACCACCGTCAGGTTGGGCAAATTCAGCCGCTTGAAATGGTCCACCAGCACCGGAGAAGCGAACAGGTGATCCACGGGGATATTGAAGAAGCCCTGGATCTGCGGCGCATGCGGATCAATCAGCAGAGCGCGGTTCGCGCCCGACGTGGTCAGCAGATCCGCGACCAGCTTCGCCGAAATCGGCGCACGCGGCTTGTCTTTGCGGTCCTGCCGGCTATAGCCGTAATAAGGAACCACTGCTGTAATGCGGCGCGCCGAGGCTCGCTTCAGGGCATCGATCATGAGCAGCAGTTCCATCAGGTGCTCGTCCACCGGACGGCACGTGGGCTGGAGAACGAATACATCGGCGCCGCGCACATTCTCCTGGATCTGCACGTAAGCTTCGCCGTCTTTAAAGCGCGTCACCAGCGCCTGCCCGCGTGGTATCCCCAGAAAAGCGCAGACCTCATCGCACAGCGGCCCATTGGCGGTACCGCCAAAAATCTTGAACTTGTCATCCACCCGACTGCGCTGGGGCTTGCGTTCCGGTTTCTCGTCGGCGCTCACGTGAACCTTCTTATCCGTCGCTGTCGCAAGAGTGGCCATAGTTTTCGCTGTTAGCCCTAAGCCTTTAGCCAAACCCGTTGCCCTGGAACCGAAGAGCTGAAATTGCTAAAAGCTGGTTTTGGCTGGGCCGCTAGGATTCGAACCTAGACAAAGTGCTCCAAAGGCACTTGACCTACCATTAGTCGACGGCCCAGTAGACCATTGTTGATTTTTGATTGGTTGACGGTTGAGTCAAACTACTACCCAATTCTCAATCAACAATCGAAAATCAACAATCAAAAATTCTGCGCCAGTATTGCCGTCGCGTCAGAGTGCTGGTGGCGGTCGCGGGAATGCCGCTGGCGTTCAGCTTGCCCGCGGCCTTGACCGCTGCGCTCCGCCCCCGGAACAGTCCATAAACCGCCGAACCTGAACCTGAAAGCGAGGCGTAGAATGCCCCCTCGCGTTCCAGTGCGCGCTTCACCTCTCGTAAGTCGGGATGCTGCGGAAAGACGACCTGTTCGAAGTCGTTTTCAATCCCGGTACGGACGAGGTCGAGAAGCGGGGTCTCGGCCCGGCCCCTGCCTTTATTGCCAGGGACACCGGATGTACCACTCAGCCAAGCAGATACCGCACGGCTGAACTCAATCATTCTATCGGAGTGAGACAAACCCGTCAATTTTGCGGACTTCTGCCGGCCCTGTTGCAGGTCCCAGTCGGCAAAAGCTTTTGGAGTCGAAACGCCGATCGCAGGCGTGGCGATTACGCACGGAGTCGCGGGAAGGTCGGGCATCGGGTAGACGTCTTCGCCGCGGCCTAATCCGAGGATCGTGCCGCCCACCAGGAACAAAGGCAGGTCGGAACCGACCTCGGCGACGATGCGCAGCTTTTCCGGACCGGAGATCTGCTTCTTCAGCGCCCGTTCGAGGGCGAGCAGGGTTGCGACGGCATTCGCGGAAGCGCCGCCGAGGCCTCCCTGCACGGGAAGCTTCTTCTCGATTTCGATGCGGACCTTGGCTTCTGCTTTGAGCGACTGGAGCGCGCACTCGACTACGCGGTAGCAGGTGTTACTGGAATCGGTGGGAACGCGAGGATCGGGGCAGCGGATCTCGATTCCGGAGCCACGTACTGCGCTCAGCCGCAGCACATCATGCAGCGCGATGGTCTGATACACCGTGCGCAGTTCATGAAAGCCGTCCGCGCGCAGCGCACCAATGCGCAGGCCGAGATTGATCTTGGCGAACGAATGGACGGCAATCGGCATGGAGAAACGATTGTAAGGTTTAGCCGGCCCGTTTTCGAATGTGGCGATTGCGAGCAATTGGCTGGTGCTCGTCGGGCTTGGCGAGAGCCTTGACAATGTGGGCCTAAGCATGTCACACTTAAATAGCCCATAAATTATGCCCACTAGGCGAGCCCATATTGTTTTCCCCGAAGATCTGATCCGCGAGATCGATGAACTCGTCGGCCCTCGTGGCCGGACCGCATTTCTTCTGGACACGGCGCGGAAGGAAATTCAGCGCCAAAAACTGCTGCGTTTTTTGGATCGCGCTGCGCCTGCCTGGAACGATAAAGACCATCCGGAACTGGCGGGCGGGTCGGGGACATGGGTGCGGAAAATGCGCCACGAGAACGAACACCGGACGCGCGCCGGCAGAGACCCCTCCGCCAAGTGATGCGCCTCCTTCTGGACACCTCGGTTTTGATTGATGTGCTTCGCGCTCGCAAGGGTCGCCGAAAATTGCTCGCGCAGCTTACTCGAGATGGTCATAACTTGACGACCTCTGCTCTCAACGTAGCGGAGGTTTATGCCGGGATGCGCCCCGCCGAAGAAAACGAAACGCAGATGTTTCTTAGTATCCTGGATTGCTATCCGATCACGTCGATCGAGTCGCGTCGTGCGGGACAAATAAAGCGGGAGTGGGCGGAAAAGGGCAAGACTCTCTCATTGGCAGATACCATTGTTGCCGCCACCGCACTTGAACATGAGTGCATATTGGTGACTGATAATCGCAAGGACTTCCCGATGCAAGCATTACAGCTGTTTCCGCTTGACCAGGAATAGACTCGCGCTGATCGTGGCCTAGCTTCTCCGCTTGGTGTGAATCGCGAACTCGAATCCCGGGTTTGGGGGGAACAGTTCGGCGGCTTTTCTCAGGCGCTCGGCCATTGCAGAGGGCGCAAGCAGAGGGTAATCGCGCTCGCGGAGATCGTAGTAATCCACGTCAATGAACAACGACAGAAAGTAGATCGAAAGCGCGTCGGCAAAGCTGGCGGCGAGATATTCGTTCTTGTACTTCTCGGCGTCGGGGCCGCCGGCAGTGGCTAACTTGCGCGACTCCCAGGCATCCAGCGACGTCTCGCCCTTGACCCCGGCCTGCGCCTGCTTCCAGGCCAGGTCCGCGAACCCCTGCGAGACGCCGGCGCGCTCGACTACGGCGTGCCCCACATTGATGTAGAACTCGAACGCTACGGAAAATTTGTCGTCCATAAGCCGCGTGGAGATGAACACACACTGCGAATCGCCGAGATCGAGGTTGCGATGGCAGACGGCGTTGTCGCTGAGGGCGATATCGTAACGGTCGGCGATGACGGTTTCGTCGCCCTGGTTCACGGTAAGCGGGACGAAATAGTAGGCTTTGCGATGAAGGGCGGCGGCGGCAGCGTCGGGAACCGCAGAAACCATTCGCGCCACGTCGGAGTCGGAGATTGTGATTTCGCCGGAAAGCGCGTAGCAGATTCCATTGGGCGCTTGCGAGACGGGACTCTGGCGGACCACCTCCGCCGGGGCTCGCGTAATTGCTGGCGCAGCTTGAGACATGAGGAGTATTTTAGCGCACCAAGCCTTCAACCCTGCACGATGCAGCCCGAATGTTGTAGTTTGAGTGAGATGGCAGCCTCTCCAACCGCCGGAAAGCACGCGCGATGGTACCTGATTCCGCTACGGGTACTGCTGGTCACCGTGCTGTTCACCCTGGCAGGGTTCGCCGTAAGCCTTCTGCTGGGAATCATCGGTCTTGTTGCGGGCGCCAGGCTTCGCGGGCATACACCCAACATGACGCTGGCTTACCGCGAGATCGCGATCCCGACGGCAGCGGTGGTCGGCAGCATCGTGCTGGTGTCGTCCGTGTTTCTGGAAATCCGCCACTACCGCCAAGCCAAGGCCCTGGCACAAATCGAAAAAGCCAGCCAGTAGGCTCGCACGTTAGAATTGAAGCATGCGTCCCCGCATTGCCATTCCGGTCCCGCACTCCGGCGATCCCGAGTACGCGGCGCGGGCCATTCCTCAATATGAACATGCCGTCGAAATGGCCGGAGGGGAACCGGTTCGCATTCCGCTGGATAAGAGTTCGGCGGAAGTGATGAGACTGGTCGAGAGCTGTGAAGGCATCGTTCTGCCGGGAAGCAAAGCCGATGTTGAACCCTCAAAGTACAAGGCTGCCAAGCATCCGGGAACCGCCCCCGCGGACTTGAAACGCGACGCCGTGGATGAATTGCTGCTGGATGATGCGTATAAGGGCGGCAAGCCGGTGCTGGGAATCTGCTACGGCTTGCAGATCCTGAATGTGTATCGGGAGGGGACCTTGGTCCAGCACATTGAGTCTCCGATCAATCATGCGATCGGCAGGAAAATGCGGCTGGCGCACGATGTGGAGATCGAGCGGAATTCCAAGCTGGCGGAAATCGTCGGCGGCGAATGCAATGGCACGATGACCATCGCGGTGAATTCCAGTCATCATCAATCCGCGGATCGGCCAGGCCGGGGACTGCGCATCGTGGCGCGCTCGCCTCAGGATGGGATCATCGAGGCCCTGGAAAGCACAAGCCCCGATCACTTCGTATTAGCGGTACAGTGGCACCCTGAGCGGACAGTGGAAGAGGATGAACCATCGCGGGCGATTTTCCGCGCGCTGGTCGAAGCCGCGGCCCGGTGGCGGAAGCCTGTGGGAGAACTCGAAGCCAGGTAAGTTACTTCTTCCGGTTATCCTTACTGCGTGGAGCGGCTTTCCGCAACAACACGGTCACATGTGCGATGGCTGCGTTATCGGTGCCCGTACCTTCCGGAGTCTTCGCCTTAATTCCCACGCAGTCAGGAGCGAGTCTCATCAGATCCGCGACGCGATTGCGGATTGCCGCTGAGTGGGGCCCGATTTTGGGGGCTGCGAGAATCAGGGTTGAATCCAGGTTCGCCACGGCATAGCCTGCCGCCCGCACCCGCTTCAATGCTTCCTCAAGAAACACGATGGAATCAGCGCCCTTCCATTGCGGATCGGATGGCGGGAACAGAGAACCAATATCAGGCCCGGCAATCGCGCCGAGCAAAGCGTCAGTAAGCGCGTGCAAGAGCACGTCGCCGTCGGAGTGTCCGCCGAGGCCCTTGCTGAAGGGAATGTCGACTCCGCCGATCTTCAGCGGAATACCGCGTTTAAATTCGTGGGAGTCCCAGCCGTAGCCGATGCGGATGTCAGGTTTCAACTTTGTCTGGTCTTTGGTCGCCGGCTCTTGGCCACAGAAGACCCCTCTCAGCGCTTCAGATAAAACTCTGCCAATTCCATGTCCCCAGGCGTTGTGATCTTTATGTTTTTCGGCGAACCCATCACCACTGCGACTTCGTGGCCCGAGCGCTCGACCAGCGAGGCTTCGTCGGTGCCGAGAAACCCGTCGGCCTCTGCTTCGTCGAATGCTTTCTTCAAGACGTCATAACGGAATCCCTGCGGAGTTTGTGCCATGACAACTTTCTCCCGCGGGATGGTGGTCTTGATCAGGGCGCCATCGGCCGTACGCTCCACCTGCTTGACGGTGTCGACGGCAGGCATACCGGCGATAGCGGCTCCATACTTGGACACCGCATGCACTACTTCGCTGATAATTTCTTCGGTGATAAACGGGCGCACGGCGTCATGAACCAGAACCACGTCCTCGGGCGCAGCCGTGATGGCCGCGATCGCATTGGCCACGGAGTGCTGCCGGTGCTCCCCTCCCTCTACGAATTCCACTCTCTTCTGCAATCCTTCCTTTTCGAGACGCGAGCGAAAGGCGGCGATCTCGTTTGCTCTCAGGGCAACGTAGATTTCGTTCACTTCCGGGCTGGCGGCAAACTTGCGAAGGGTGTGGATCAATATCGGAGTGCCACCCAGCTCGGTAAACTGCTTGGACGGCGCCGCCTTGCTTTTGCCGCTCGCGACCGGAGCCATGCGGGTGCCCAGTCCGGCCGCCGGTATGATCACCACCACTTTCATGGGGCGTCAAGTATACGAGCGGGGCGGAGCGGAGTTCAAATCAGTCACTGGACCTGCCCTTACTCGAGCTAGGAGCTTGGCGCTGACTGCGCTTTCGGCGGTTCCCACAGCTCGATCCGGTTGCCGTCGGGATCCATGATCCAGGCAAAACGACCGTAATCGTAGTCCTCACGATGAGGGTCGATCTGCACTCCATCCTTTCTTAATTCCTGGAGCAAGCCATCGAGATTGTCCACACGGTAGTTGATCATGAAAGGCGAGCGACTGGGGTCGAAGTATTGCGAACTGCGGGGGAAAATCGACCAGACTGTCATTCCGATTTGATCGGGGTTGTCTTTGTCACGCCACTCGAAGGCCGAGGAGGAGCCATCCGGCAACATCTTGATGCCAAGATGCTTTTGGTACCAGGCGTACAAGTCATCCGGCTTATCCGATTTGAAAAAGATTCCACCAATTCCGGTAACGCGTTTCATAAACCCTCCAATAGGGTGTTTGCGGTATGAGCATTTTTCTCGTACCGAGCAATTCTTCCAGAGACTCCGGCCTTCAGGTCCCCTTCATCTGCACTTCCTGGCGGCAACTATGACATTGGAAGCAAGTTAACGTGGCTACCCTGACCTGCACTACTTGGCAGTCCAGTTGCGAATGAAAAGAGCGATTGATCTCCGGGATGGATCCGAGATCAGTTGGGGTGAGCATTGTGACACAAGAGACTCGTTCCTGGTGGGCTGTAGTCGGCTTCTGCGCGACCAGTGCGCTGGTCATTGCCTTCAGTTTCGCGATCCTGCTCGCTGGCGCAACCGCGGCGTTCGCGATCGGACAGTCGATGCGTGCCGGTGGGAAAGATGTTAGCTCGGGAGCGAAAAGCTTTGCGGGGGTGGTGACCGACTCCCGCTGCGGGGCCCGTCATCAGGACGCGAGCAAGAGTCCTTCCGAGTGCGCGCAGATCTGCGTGCGAAACGGCTCCAGCTATGTGCTGGTGGACGGCGATAAAAGTTTGATGCTGGCGGGAGATACCGCCCAGATCGCAAAACTCGCGGGGCAGCGGGTTTCGGTTGCCGGCAGTCTCGATGGAGAGACTTTGAAAGTGGATTCCATCCGACCGCAGCAATAAAAAAGCGGGAGCGCCCTGGCTCCCGCATGGTTTCTGTGGCGAACTACTCCGCGGGCCGGTCGGCCATGATGGGCTGCGGCTTCTTAATCTCACCCGACGGGCTCTGAATCGGCGTACTCACGGTCGTACGCGTCTCTGCGCGGGGCGACATTCGCTCGTCCCATTTGCCGAAGATCATCTTGCCAGCCGTAGTCTGAAGCACCGAAGTCACGGAAATGTCGATGGTCTTCCCAATCATCTTTCGGGCATTGTCAACCACCACCATGGTTCCATCGTCCAGATAGGCCACACCCTGGTTGTATTCCTTGCCTTCTTTCAAGATGAAGACCTTCATGATCTCGCCCGGCAGCACGATGGGCTTCAGCGAGTTTGCCAGCTCATTGATGTTCAGAACTTCGACTCCCTGAAGCTGCGCTACCTTGTTGAGATTGAAGTCGTTGGTGATGATCTTGCCCTCGTACACCTTGGCAAGCTCAATCAGCTTCATATCAACTTCCCGGACGGTGGGGAAGTCATCTTCGACGATTTGAATCTGTAGGGTCGCGACTTTCTGCAAGCGTTGCAGGATGTCGAGGCCTCGACGCCCGCGATTGCGCTTGAGCGAGTCCGCGGAATCGGCGACCAGTTGCAATTCGCGCAGGACGAATTGCGGGATCACGATGGTGCCATCGAGGAAACCGGTTTCCGCGATATCTGCGATGCGGCCATCAATGATGACGCTGGTATCCAGAATTTTGTAGCTCTTGCGCGACTGCTTCTCTCCGCCAAAAACACCACCCAGGGCGGACAAGTTGAGCAGGTCTCCCTTGTTGGCTCCGACGATCAGACCCACATAGGCCATCAGCAGCATGACCAGGATTTGCAGGAAGCTGCGAGTATGCTCTTCGGGAATCGTATTCCGAATGATCAGAGCAAACAGGTAGGCGCCTATGATTCCCAGGACGCTGCCCACTGCGGCGCCAATCAGACGTTTTAAGCTGACCCGCCGCAACTTCCATTCGAAGAGGACAATGGCGAGCCCAATCAGAACTCCAACCCCAGCGTCCAAGTTCGAAGGCAAGCGAAACGGCTCGATCAGGTAGCAGGTGATGGCAACGATAAGAACGAATAAAATTCGAACCATTATCAAGTCCACGCGTTGGACCTCCCCGGGACCCCACTTTATGTCCGTCGCAGCGACGGCGGAATCCCGCGTCGGGGATGCCGAAATGTCGGCACCCGACGATCTTCAGAAAAATTTGCTTCTTAAGATTCAAACTATGAATTGGCAAGGAACGTGTCCGGCCTCATCCAAGCTTGGAATGAGGTGGATATCACCCACTAAAGTATATACCCGCCATTCGCTTCAACCGAGCAGATAGCGGCGGAGAGGCGGGCCTCGGGGTGTCCCGAATCCGATCTCAGCGAGCCTGCTACACTTTCCCCATGAAAGCGCTTGTCATCAGCAGGTTAGGTGGTCCGGAGGTGCTCGAGGTGCGGGATGTACCGGCGCCGCAGTTGGCGCGAGGGCGGAGCATGGTCCGCGGCTTGGCGGGAGGCATCAATTTTGCCGATCTGATGACGGCTGCGGGGGGCTATTCCGGAACACCGACGCCTCCGCTGGTGGCCGGACGAGAATTCAGCGGGACCGTGGAATCCAGCGGTGAACGAGTCATGGGGTACTTGCAGTGGGGAGCATTTGCCGAGCAGATCGCCGCCAATGCCGATTTGTTGTGGCCCGTCCCCCGGGATTGGAGCGACGCAGAAGGCGCTGCTTTTCCGGTGAACTATTTCACCGCTTATTTTGCTTACTGGAAGGCTGGGTTGGCGGAGAATCCCGACCTGGCGCACAAGGCTCGCGTGCTGATTCAGGCAGTAGCGGGTGGCGTTGGGACTGCCGCGGTCCAGATCGGAAAGTTGCTCGGCGTGGAAATGTATGGCACGTCGTCTTCAGAGGAAAAGCTGGCGAAAGTGAAGCCGCTTGGACTTCGCCATGGGATCAACTACAAGCAGCAGGACTACCGCGAAGCCGTGAAGGAGCTCACCGGGGGCGAAGGAGTGGACGTGGTTTTTGAAATGCTCGGAGGCGAGCACACTGCGAACAGCGTGCGTTGTCTTCGCGACTTCGGCCGCGTCATCGTTTACGGAAACGCGACTGGACAAAGCGGCGCTGTCGATCCACGCATCCTGTATGCCAAGGGAGCGAGCATTCACGGACTCTGGCTTACGTACCTGTCAAAGAACCGCGGCCTCATGCAGCAAGCATGGAAGCAACTCTCTGCATGGATTGAGTCAGGACATCTACGGCCGGTGATTGGAGCCACGTTTCCCCTGGACCAGGCTCGCGAAGCGTATCGTCTGATGGGGGACGGCAAGAATTTCGGAAAAGTAATTCTAAAGATTTCCTAACTCGGACACGGAACCATAACGTTCGAATCTGAACACGCAATTCCACCTCCGGACATCATTCGTCCTTCAGCATTGCAAAATTCCAACTAATTGCGCGCCATTGCGGTGGAGAGAGGTGTGCATACACTACGTTGCAGGGGGCAGGACAACAAGACATATGCGGGAAATTGTTGATTGTTGATTTCTGAATGAATAACGAACCGATATGAGTCAGCAGGTTCCAAATCGGCAATCGACAATCACGAGCCGACAATTGTTGTCATTCGATGTACGACGGAATTGAAAATCAATCTCTGCTAACGATGGCGCGCAACTGGCGTCCATTGGATATTCGAGATCGAAATGATTGGAACTTCGAATGAGCGTGGAACGTATCTTGACGCGAGATAGAGGGGAACGAGGGTAAGCGAAAAATTTGGAAATAACCCGGGGTTAAAGGGACTGTTCTCACACTCGGTTTGGCGGCCCAGGTGAGGACAATCCCCGAGCGGAAAGCGCGCAGCCTTGCGGCTACGTGTTTCTCGGCTTAACCCCGATGCCGCATTCTAGGCCTTCTGTGAACAAACGCAAAGTTCTTCCTGAGGGTGAGACAGCCGGCCGCCTGGAACCGTTTCCCGACGTGACTCGGGAAAGAAAACAAGGAGTGGCATGAAAGTTTCGACGATCTCAAAGTGGTTGGTACTGTCTTTGGCTCTATTGTTGGCGACGGGTGCGTTCGCGGCGAACAAAGGATCGGTGCGGGTCAGCGATCCAGTCAGCGTAGCCGGCAAGCAACTGTCGCCTGGCGAGTACAAGCTGTCATGGGAAGGCAACGGCCCCGACGTGCAGCTGAGCATCTCGCAGGGAAAGAACTTAATCGCAACCGTTCCGGCGCATGTGGTGGAGCTGCCGAAGTCGGCGCCTGACAGCGCGGCCGTCGTGAACAATCACGAAGACGGCACGAAATCCCTCTCGCAAGTGCGTTTCTCGGGTAAGAAATATGCCTTGTCGATCGGCACCGAGACCGCGTCGGCAGAGAGCACGGGCAGCAGCAAGTAGTCAGAAACAGCGAAGAGGGGGACGGGGCCGCCCTGTACTTACCAATTACCTCGAGGGTGCCCCGTCCAAGCTTTGCTTGGGCGGGGGTTTTGGCGCCGAACGAACTTTCAGAATCGGATAAATGCCGGCTCGCTCCCTGCGTCGCGCCGTCCACTGGGATTCTATTTCAACAACACCAGGCTCCCCATTCAAATAGTGCCGAAAGCTACTCCAAGCCCAATCTTCGGGACGTGCAACTAGCCCTCGTTGTACTGGATACGGTGAATGTAGCGAAGTCATAGTACCGGGCCTGCCAGAACGGATCTTTGGCTCGCAACGCGAGCGTTCTGGCCACCGACTGCTTTAAGGCTTGCAGCGCATGCGCAAGGTCCCTTCGAGCCGGTTCGCTAACCAGCAAATGCACGTGCTCGGGCATGACTACGTACCCGTAAACCTGGAGTTCGTATGCGCGGCGCACACGCTCCAGCGACCGTTCGAAGGTTGAGCGTTCCCCATACCCTGCGAAGTTCGGTCGGCGGTGGAAGCAACTGAAAGTCAGAAAGTGGAGTTGTCCGGATTGCTGAAAGTGTGCCAATCCCCACGGCACGAGTCGAGTCTAGGATTGCGCCCCGCGAACGTCTGTGACGAATGAACAAGCCCCGCCCAAGCAAAGCTTGGACGGGGCACCCTCCAGGTATGCTACGGCTCCCCTCTTGTTAGGATTCGGTTTCAGTAATTCAGAGGACGGAACTTCGTTTCGCGCCAATCGATCAGTATTTCGGCATCTTGGGATCGACGCGATCGGCCCAGGCGAGAATGCCTCCGGCCAGGTTGTGCACCTTCTTGAATCCTGCTTGTTGCAGGAAGCCGACGGCCTTTGCGCTGCGCACGCCGGAACGGCAATGCGCAACGATCTCGCGACTGGAGTCGAGTTCATTGACCCGCTTCGGCAAATCACCGAGCGGGATCAGGTGTCCGCCGATGTTGCAGATCTGATATTCGTGCGGTTCGCGCACATCAAGCACGAACAGGTCTTCGCCTGCATCAAGGCGGCGCTTGAGTTCTTCTACCTGCATTTCAGAAATTCCAGTTTCTGTCACCGGCTTCTCCTCGCCACGAATGCCGCAAAACTCGTTGTAGTCTATCAGCTTCGTGACGGTGGGATGAGTGCCACAGGCCGGGCAATCGGGATTCTTGCGCAGCTTCAGCTCGCGGAATTTCATGCCTAAGGCATCAATCAGCAGCAAGCGGCCAATCAGCGGTTCGCCCTGGCCGAGGATAAGTTTGATCGCTTCCGTGGCCTGCATGACTCCGACGAGGCCGGGAAGAATTCCGAGCACTCCGCCTTCGGCGCAAGATGGAACTAATCCCGGCGGTGGCGGCTCAGGGTAGAGGCAGCGATAACACGGGCCGTCTTTGGTCGCGAAGACGCTCGCTTGCCCTTCAAAGCGAAAGATCGATCCGTAAACATTCGGCTTGCCGGTCAGAACGCAGGCATCGTTGACCAGGTAGCGCGTGGGGAAGTTATCGGTGCCGTCGGCGATGATGTCGAAATCGCGAAACAGTTCGAGCGCGTTTTCACTGGAGAGGCGCGTCTCGAAGGTGCGCAAGTTGAGAAATGGATTCATCGCCTTCAGCTTCTCGGCCGCCGAATCGAGTTTCTTCCGCCCTACGTCCGCGGTGCTGTGAATGATCTGGCGCTGCAGGTTGGTGTAATCCACTACATCGAAATCAACGATGCCCAGCGTGCCCACACCTGCCGCGGCGAGATAAAGAGCTAGGGGGGATCCCAATCCTCCCGCGCCAATGCAGAGCACACGCGCGGCCTTCAGCTTGAGCTGACCCTCCATGCCGACCTCGGGCATGATCAGGTGGCGCGAGTAGCGCAAGATCTCGTCGTTCGACAGCGCAACTTCCGATTTGACGTCGGCAATAGGCATTGTTGATCTTTGATTTTTGAATTAAGACATTTTGCAGGTTTATGAATTCAACAATCAGCAATCAAATTTTCCCGCCAGCGATCGAAGGCACGATCGAAATCGTATCATCCTCGCCCAGCGGAGTAGCATCCTTGTCCAGATAGCGGACGTCTTCGTCGTTCAGGTAAACGTTGACGAAGGCGCGCAACTTGCCGTCCTCGGTATAAAGGTGGCGGCGCAAGTCGGGGTGCGTGGAAACCAGGCTGGAGAGAGCTTCTCCGACCGTGGAGCCGGCTACATGGACGGCAGCCTGCTTGCCGGCATACTGGCGCAGTGGCGTGGGAACCTGAATTCGTGGCATAAGCTTTAGACGTAAAGGATGCGACGTGTCTGCGGAAGGATTCACATGAGTGCTGCGGCCGGGCAGGATTCACACCCAACAAACAAACCCTTCGGCTACACCGCAATCGGAGTGTTTTTGTTTTTCGGGGCGACGATGGCCAGCTATGCGGCCATCACTTTGGCCTTCCCCGGAACAATCCTCGATGAGGCCTGGGTACTGAATCCTGTAGCGCACCAGCAGCTCGCAAGTCTGGGCAGACGAACGGCTTTCCCGTATGTATTGCTGGCGCTGGCACTCTTTATCGCAGGGTTGGGATGGTTCCGGCGTCGCCGGTGGGGATGGCTGCTTGCCGTTGCGATCATCTCGATCAACCTGCTGGGGAACTTGTTCAACGCGTTTCGAGGAGAGTGGTTCAAGGGTGGCGTGGGAGTAGTGATTGCAGGGGTGCTTTTAGCCTATATGACGAGCGGGAAAATTCGCGAGTACTTCCGTCGCGCAGAGACAAGATGATCCTGGTCCAGCGCCTCGCCCCGCACCTCGGCGCTGGGTTAACTTCCTTCGTCCCGCTGGGACATGGACAAATCAGAAAGCAAGGACGGGCGCTCCCCGGCTCGCGACTCTTTACAGACTTGCAATGTCTCAGCGACAAATCTTTTGTCTTCCTCCAGTGTGCCCGCGAGTTCGAAAGAGTTTGTAACCGTGGCTTTTCCCTTCTCGACGCTCGTGATCACGTAGGAGCACCCGATCCAATGCGCCTCGGCCAGGTCGGTTGCCGACCATTGCGCGGGATGATCGGGATGGGAATGGTAGAAGCCGATAACGTCCTCCCCGCGATCTCGCCCTTCGGACTGGATACGGATAAGGTCTTTCGGATCGATGTCGTAACGCTTCTCCGGAGAATCAGCCTGGACGTTTCCGCAGGGTACGGCTGAGGTGACGATGCGCACATCTCCATCCATCTGCCCCAATAGAATCCCGCAGCACTCGTGAGGATAAGTTGCCTCGCCGTGCTCGCGCAGCGATCGATAGATTCCGGCAGGAATTGTAAGCATGATTGATTTACGAATTAATGAATGTGCGGATTGCCGAATTCGAAAATCCAACGATTCCGCAATTCTTCACTTTTCTTCCCAGAATCTCTCGCTCAAGTACTTGTCTCCGGAATCGCAAAGGATGGTCACGATCACCGCACGTTCGTTTTTCTTGATCCGGCTTGCGATTTCCAGGCTGCCCACAACGGCGGCGGCGGCCGAGATTCCCACCAGCAGTCCCTCCTCACGAGCCAGGCGCTTCGCCATCTCGTAAGACGCTTCGGTCGCGATGCCAAGATCCGCATCGGCCAAAGAAGCGTCGTAAATCTTCGGAACGATTGCGGTGGCCATGTGCTTGGCGCCTTCGATTCCATGAAAAGGCGAGTCTGGCTGAAGTGAGATGCAGCGGATTCCCGGATTAAGTTCTTTCAGGCGCCGTGAGGTCCCGACGAACGTTCCGCTGGTCCCCAGCATGGACACGAAATGCGTAACGCGTCCTTCCGTCTGTTGCCAGATTTCGTTGGCTGTGCCATGGTAGTGAGCTTTCCAGTTCGCGTCGTTCGAATACTGGTCAGCATAGAAGTAAAGATCGGGATTCCCGGCGTGGAGTTCGCGGGCGACGCGAATGGCTCCATCCGAACCTTCGGCGGGATCGGTGTAAACGATGTTGGCGCCGTAAGCGGCGAGAATGCGTTTGCGCTCGACGGAAACGTTCTCCGGCATGCAAAGCGTGACCGGAAAGCCGAGCGCGGCCCCGATCATGGCATAGGCGATTCCTGTATTTCCGCTGGTGGAATCCAGCAAAATTTTACCGGGAATTAATGCGCCCGAGCGCTGTGCCTCGGTGATGATGCTCCTGGCCGCCCGGTCTTTGACCGAGCCGCCGGGGTTCATCCACTCGGCTTTGCCGAGCAGGGTGACGCCCGGAAGTCCCCGCGTAACGCGAGACAAACGAAGCAGGGGAGTATTGCCGATGCGATCGAGAGTATGCTGACCGAGCGGCGCAAATTCTCTTCCCGTGCGTGCATCTGCTGCAGCCGTATGGAGTTGCGACGATTGAGGAGACGGCGTCATGGCGCGAACGAAATCCTCATGACCATCGTAATGTGGTGCAATGGCGATTTCAGGCGTATGCAACTAAGAGCGTTAGATTGTAAAAGTGCTGGGCGGGATGCGGAAAAGCACGTTTCTGCGGCCTCCTGCATCTAATTTGACGAGACAGAAGGGATTAAGGCGAACGGAATGTCCACAAAGGTTGAATCACGGAGCTATGACGAGGCGGTCAGTTGGCTGCGCGATCATGGCTTCGACCTGATTGAAGCGCCGGGAACGCAAGGCCGGGTGTTCCTGAAGAAGTACAACGTTTCGGCTGCTATTCAGAAAAATGGAGACGATGGGGTAAAGATTTTCGCGTATCCGGGATACCTGATCGGAAGCGAAATTTCCAAGCTTGTGAATCGTGGCTACCAGCAGTTTTTGAAGACGGCGAAGAACGAAGTGCCGGCGACGGCCGATCATCTCAAGGCATTGCATCAGTTCAGCGAAGAACTGAAGGAAGCTCTGGCGTTGCCGAGTCTCTACAACGAATCATTGGGCACGGTAAGCGAGTCCTATCACTACGATCGCATCAAGGATCGTGACAAGCCCAAGGCCGAGCAACCCAAGCGCCCGTGGGAAGTGGCAGGGGCGAAAGCAATGGCCGCAGCCAAAAAAGGGCGCGCGTAACGGAACGTCATCCGCGCGTCTTTTAACTTTATTTTCATCAAAACGACGGCCCTGCCCCTGTGAGACACTGGTGCGCTTTGGAGGTTCTCATGCGCGCCCTGCTCGCTTTGTTTCTTTGCATCCTACCCTTGTCCGCTTCCGCTGAGACAATCGAAAACTCGGTGCGACGGGTCCTCGAAAAACAGCAGGCGGCGTGGAACGCTCACGATCTCCAATCCTTCCTGAGCGGCTACTGGAATTCCCCGGCGTTAACGTTTTTCTCCGGCGCCACAGTGACGACCGGATGGCAGGCGACCCTCGAGCGCTACCAGAAAACGTATCAGGGTGAAGGTCACGAGATGGGCAAACTCGAATTCTCGGAGCTCAATATTCAGCCGTTGGGCGCAGAGGCAGCATTCGTGCGCGGGGCCTGGCACTTGACCATGTCGGATGGAAAAACTCCGCACGGATTGTTCACGCTGGTTTTCAGGAAATTTCCCGAGGGCTGGAAGATTGTCCACGACCACACCTCGGCAGCGGAATAAATTCTCGCGTGGACGTCATCTTGACCTGAACGCTGGCACGTACCACCAGTCTGCTAGCGCTTCACCCGCACCTGCACCCGCGTTCCCTCCGGCAATTCGCCACCCATCAATCTCACGCGACCATTCTCAACAATCCCTTCAAACTCCTGCGGACCTTGACGCGATACCGACGGAGGTACGAAGCCCTTGCCGGTTCCCTTGTCCATGGCGGCGTTGGCCAGGCGATCGGCTTCCTGGTTGTGTTCTCGTAGCGCATGGCCGATCGAGAACCAATCCAGTTGCCGAATCAATTCCTTGGCGCGCCCGTGCAGGTCCTGCAGCACCGGATGCTTCACCTTGTAAATGCCCTTGATCTGCCGCACCAGCAATTCGGAGTCGCTGATCAGCTTCAAGGCCTTGTACTGGTGCTTAACGGCGTATTCCAGGGCGGCGATCAGCCCCTGATATTCCGCGAAATTATTGGTCTGGTGCCCGAGATATTCACTCAAGGTGGCGACTTTCCTGCCGGACTCATCTTCGATGACGACGCCATATCCGGACGGGCCGGGATTGCCGCGCGCACCCCCGTCGCTGTGTGCGACCAGGTAATGTTCAGGCGCATTTCCGCGTTTCGACGGGAACAATTCTCCGCTGTTTCGTGGCAAGTCGGAAGGCATCCCTGAAGTGTACCGGATTCGTGCTTGCGCAAAAGGAGCGAACTTATCTTCCCGCAGCCAATCGCGTCGCGAGCCGCTGCGGCAAGTTCGCAGCCAGGATACGGTCCTGAGCGGCCTTCAAATTGTAGGGAGTGCGGCAGAAGGTGACGATATGACTTTCGGAGTCGAAGACGGCGAATGCGGCGCGCCAATCCCCGTCGCGGGGTTGGCCTACGGAGCCCGGATTCACCATGTACCGGACCCCGCTTTTTAATTGCAGCTGGGAAATTTCCGCTCTTCCCACCGACTGGTACGTAGGACGGTAGGAGTCGCTGGTGACGTTGGTCGCAGAAAAACAGCCCTGCAGGTGAGAGTGGCCAAAGAATGTGACCGGAACAGAAGAAACCAGCATAGGCTCGATCGCGTCACGCAAGGTGACCAGGTACTCGTCTTCGTGAACCGGGGAACCGTGCACAAACTGCGCTCCAGGAATTTTCTCCGACTGGATGGGTCCGGGCGGGAGTGACTTCAGCCACTCCAGGTTGTCGGGAGTCAGATGTTCGCGGGTCCATATAGCGGCAAGACCCGCAATGGGGTTGAAATCGCTGAGGTCCATCAATCCCGCAGACGCCTTGTCGTGATTGCCGCGCACGCACAAGTTTCCCAACGAACGCGAGCGCTCAATGGCTTCGTTCGGGCTGGCGCCATAGCCCACGATGTCGCCCAGATTGACCACAAGATCATAGGAGGGCGCCGCTACAAGGCATGCCTCCAGGGCTTCCACGTTGCTGTGAATGTCGCTGAGTAAGAGAACTCGCACTCTGCACCGGTGAAGTGGGGATTATAGATCGTTCTAAGTCGCGCCGGGCAAACCTTATCCCTGCCCAGCCTGCGCTGGAGAATTTATAACGGGGCAGCGCGCCCAATGCCTGGGGCCGATCTCGACCAAAGCTGGCGGCTTGCGGGCACAACTTTCAATACGGAAGTCGCAACGCGGTTCAAAAGCGCATCCCGGCGCAGGGGTTTGCAGCGACGGTACGCTGCCGGCAATCGTTTGCAAGGAGGAGTTCCGGGGAGTCTTCATCGAGGGTGCAGCGTTCAGCAGCCCCCGCGTGTAAGGATGCGCGGGGGAACGAAAGATATCTTGTTTTGATCCCAATTCGACGAGCTGTCCGGCATACATGACCGCAACCCGGTGAGCGATTTCGGAAACCACGGCGAGGTCATGAGAAATAAAAAGCATGCTGAGCCCGAACTTCACACGCAATTGGGCGAGAAGCTCAAGAATTTGGGCCTGGATGGTGACATCGAGGGCGGTCGTGGGTTCATCGGCAATCAGCAATTGGGGGCGGTTGGCGATGGCAATCGCGATCATGATGCGCTGGCGCATGCCGCCGGAGAGTTGATGCGGGTAATCCCGCGCCCGGCGCTCGGGATCGGGGATGGCGACCTCTCTCATGGCCTCGACCGCCTGGTTCCATGCCTGCTGCCTGCTGACTTTATGATGAGCCAGAACGGCTTCGGCGATCTGATCGCCAACCCGCATCACGGGATTGAGCGCGGTCATAGGCTCTTGAAAGATCATGGAGATTCTCGATCCGCGCATGTTACGAATTTCGTCTTCGGGAATCTGCAGCAGGTTGATCGCATCGCTGCCGTTGAGGAAAGTAATCTCTCCGTGCGTGACCGCCTGCGGGGGAAGCAATCGCATGACAGCCAAAGACGTGAGTGACTTTCCCGAGCCGGATTCACCAACCAGGCCGAGAACCTCGCCCGCGGAGATCGAGAAACTGAGGTCGCGGACGGCGGCGACGCCGCCCGTCTTGGAAGGAAAGCTGATGGTTAAGTTGCGAACTTCCAGGTTCGCGGACACGAAGTTATGGTAACAGGCACGTCACTGCCCCAGAATCAGCGGCAAGCCATTCTTGTTGTTGCCAATCACAACGACTTTGGCATTGGAACTCTTGGCCAGATTCTCGGTTGCCTCGATGCCTTTCCATTCCAGCAGAGCCGGGCTGATGCCCTGGGCCACGATTTGTTGGAAGTCGCGAATGCCGGCCGCCTCAATGCGTTTGCGCTGCGCCTCTTGTGTCTCCTTTTGCAAACGGAAATTCATGGCCAGCGCTTCCTGTTCGGCCTGCTGCTTTGATTCGATGGAAGCCTTGAGCGTCGCCGGAAGCTGAATGTCCCGAAGCAAGATGCTTTCCACGATGAACCCGCGCGGTCCGAGCAGCGAGGCCAACTGGTCATTGATCTGCTTGGCCACCATTTCGCGCTCGCCCGTGTAGAGGGCGTTGGCGGAATGCGAGGCTGTGGCTTCACGAATCGCGGCCCGCAGGTTGGGCTCAATGAGTCGGGCCTCAAACTCGGCGCCGATTTTCTGGTACACGTCGGCGGCCTTCTGGGGGTCGAGATGGTAGATGAGGGAAGTATCGAGGTTCATCACCAACCCCTCGCTCGAGGGCACACTGGCCGACTCCTTGAGGCTCTGGGTTTGGATTGACATCTCGTTGTTGGTCTTGAGCGGGTTGATGACGTGCATGCCTTCGGGCAACATCTCTCCGGTGACCCGCCCGAAGAGAGTGAGCACGCCGACATGGCCAGTGCTCACGCGGGTGATGCAGTTAAAGAGCAGGATTGCGATGATGAAGGCAAGAACCGCAAATCCGATCAGGCGGAAGGCTCCGCCACCATTTACGTCAATTACTTTTCCCCGGGCGTCGCTATAAATTGTCATCGCAAGTTCCTCCCCAGAGGCGATTTTAGTGAGACGTTTGGCTCCTGCGAAGTAACTAACAAAGAGCGGGTGTTTTGCACGATCAAAAAGCTTTTGCAGAGTGCAAAACAGTGCACGTTGACAGTGTTGAGCGGCGCAGACTATAGTCGCGCCGAGCCAAGCCGCGCCTTGCTGGGCGCTCCCTCTGCCCTCTCGCACCAGCAATCAGCGGAGTTCGATTCCAAGAACCAAAGGATGCCCGATGAATCAAAGAGTCTCCCGCTTCCCTCGACGGCACATTTCTGCCTTCCTGACCCTACTAATCGTGCTAACCACCCTAATCTTTCTGAGCGGAATTGCGAACGCGCAAATCACCCTCGTGCAACTCAGCACTGACACCTTTACCAATCCCGACTCGCAGCATATGACCGAGGTCGAACCCGACACCTTTGCTTTCGGATCCACCATCGTGAGCGCGTTCCAGGTGGGACGCATCTCGGGCGGCGGCTCCTCCGATATCGGTTTCGCAACCTCTACCAATGGCGGCGCAACCTGGACCAACGGCTTCCTTCCCGGAGTTACCGTCAACTGGATGGGCGGACACTTCTCCGCTGCCAGCGACCCCTCCGTTTCTTTCGATCCTAAACACGGCAAGTGGGTGATCGCTATGTTAGGACTGTCCGCCAACAACAGCGTGCTGGTGAGCAGTTCGTCGGACGGCATCAACTGGAGCAACCCGGTGACTGTAAACAGCAATACCGGGTTCGCCGACAAGACGTGGATCGCGTGCGATACCAACTCGGGCAGCGCTTTCTTCGGAAACTGCTATGTCGAGTGGGATGACGCCTTCGGCGGCGATCAGATCCGGATGAGCGTCTCCAAGGATGGCGGCGCAACCTGGTCTGCGGCTGCAAACGTGCGAAATGCTTTCGGACTCGGTGGACAACCGCTGGTTCAGCCGAACGGCACCGTAGTCGTTCCCTTTGAGGGCAACGGAATTCAGGCATTCACTTCGACCGACGGCGGAACCACCTGGGGCAACGTCAGCACGGTCAGTTCCATCAGCGACCACGGTGAAGCCGGCAGCTTGCGCAGCGGCCCCTTGCCAACTGCGGGAGTGGATGGCGGCGGAACCGTCTACGTGGCGTGGCAGGACTGCCGCTTCCGTACGGGCTGCTCGTCGAATGACATTGTCTTCTCCAGCTCCACCAATGGCACCACCTGGGCTGCGGTGAAGCGCATTCCCATTGATGCAACCACCAGCACCGTCGACCATTTCATTCCTGGGCTGGCCGTGGACCAGAACACCTCGGGCAGCACCGCGAAATTGGGACTGGTCTACTACTTCTATCCGGTGTCGAATTGCGGCAGTAACTGCAATTTGAATGTCGGCTTCACCAAGTCCTCCAATGCCGGAAGCACCTGGAGCAAGCCGATGAAGCTCGCCGGGCCGATGCGCACAACGTGGCTGCCGAATACGAGCCTGGGCCGCATGGTGGGAGACTACATTTCCGCTTCCTACGTGAACGGAGACGTTTCGTTTGGCGTGTTCGCGAAGGCTTTGCAACCGACCGGAAGCGTGTTCAACGAGGCCATGTACACGTCCAGCGTTGGTCTGGATGTCCTCGCCGGGCCGGAGTTCCTGAGTTCGGTGGGCGAGAAAGCGGTTCCCAATGCGCGCTCCGACCACGGGCCGTCGCTGTACTGGGACCATGAAGGACGGGTGCCCAAGAATCCGCAGACTCCGCCTGCGGACCTGGACTAACGTCTTACGTTCCTGCTGGCCGCCAGCTTCGCGCTGGCGGCTTTTTTTGTGACAGCGCTACAATTGAACGCTCGCAACGCCCCATCCCGGCCTCGAGGTTCTCTCCTCTACTCATGTGTGGCCTCTGACCCTTAATTTTGATTTTTGCGTAAAGAGGGCGGCATGAGTTGCCGTGGAGCGGATCGAGCAATCCTGCGCAGATTAAGAATTCTGTTGAATTTTCCACATCGCGTTTGCCTGCCGTAAGCGAATTGACAGTGTGAAATATACGTAAACACTGGGCAATTACAGAATCACAAGCCACAAGTTGTGAGGGGCGACATTGCTGCTGCACAAATTTCGGGCACCCGCTTGTGAAACAGCTGCACTGCGCTCGAATCAAAGCAGATAGAGTCTCGTCATTTTGTTTGACTATAAAAATGGCGGGTGTAAAACAAACTCGTTCTTTGACACGTTCTAAAGTTTACCCGGTTGGTGCAGCGTCCGGGGCTCAAGCGAAGTCACACTGCAACCGCAAGGTAAAGCAGGAGAGGGCTAGCGAGGGTCTATAGCTAAGCGCTGGTCGAGGCGAACGAGAACTCATGTCGAAGGCAGGATAGGGTCCCGAAGCGTTGAACGAGTTTTTCCGGTTGGCGGTAAGCCCGGAGCCCGAGCCAAGATCGCTTGCAGCAGCCCGCAAGGGAAGCAGCAAGAGAGGTCGGTAAGGGTCTAAAGCGAGCTACTGGCCGAGACGAATCAGTTCAACATCACTTCGGGACTCTTATTTTTTTACCCTGCCATTTCTCTTCCTTACCTCAGTCGTTCAGATCTGACCTCATCCCGAGCCTTGCGAGGGATCCCGCGTGCACAACCGCGAGGTTCGCGTGCCACACCGTCGCTCCGAAATATAATCCAGTCGATGTCACGATTCCTTTGCTTAGCAAGTTATGCTTTGGTCGTCATGTCATCGCTTGCCAACAGCCAGACATCGGTGAAAGCCTCTCGAGCGGAGTATCACGGGTGGAAAGAGGCCGCCATCCTGACCAACGGAATCGCAGAAGTTGTGGTCGTCCCAGGCATCGGGCGGGTGATGCAATTCCGCTTTGTCGGCGAAGATCCCGTGTTCTGGGAAAACCGTGCGATCGACGGAGCGCGGACCGCGCAAGACGCGAAGAACTGGACCAATTTCGGCGGCGACAAGAGCTGGCCGTCGCCGCAAGCCGACTGGCTCAAGATCGTCGGACGCGATTGGCCTCCGCCATTCACCTTTGACCAGGTCCCCATGCAAGCCGAAGTCAAGGGCAACGCGATCGAATTGGAATCGCCGGTTGATCCCCAGTACGGAATTCGCGAACGTCGCGAGATCCGGCTCGACGCGTCGAAGCCCGTCATGCAGATCAAAACGACATATGAGAAAGTAAGCGGCGATCCGGTCAGGGTTGGGGTCGGGGTGATCACGCAATTGCGCGATCCGGTGCGCGCTTTCATGGTGCTGCCGGAGAAGTCTCAGTTCCCTAAGGGCTACGTACATCTCCAGTTTGATTTACCCGAAAACCTGACGGTGAAAGATGGCTTGGTGTCGCTGACTCGCAGCCGGAAGAGTGAAAGCCAGATCGGCAGCGACGCCAGTACGCTGATCTGGATGGATAAGAAACACGTGCTGAGAATCGACTCGCCCAGAGTGGAAGGCGCCGAGTACGCCGACCAGGGCAGCAGCGCCATTATCTACGCCGGGGCCGATCCCTTTCCCTATGTGGAGTTGGAAACCTTTGGCCCGCTCACAACGATGAAAGTGGGAGACAGAATCGAGAGGATGAACACGTATACGTTGAGCCGGAGAAGCGATAGAGATCCGGAGAAGGAAGCGAGACACATGGCCCGTTGATAGAGACTAGGCATCTGCACTGCTGTAGCCCGGACACCGGTCTTCAAAACCAATTCACGGAAGCAGATTTCAGCCCGTACGGGATGCGAATATGATGCTACAATAGCATCATGATCGATGTTACCAAAGACATTCTTTCACTCACCACCTTCAAGCGCAACTCTTCCGATCTGTTGCAGCAAATGAAGAAGACTGGCCGTCCGCTGGTTTTGACGGTGAATGGAAAAGCCGAAGCCGTAGTGGTTGATCCCGCAATGTATCGGCAAGTCGCGAGTCAACTCGATGCGGTTGCAGCGATACGCCAGGGTCTGCTCGAGGCCGAAAAAGGCTGGGGCCGACCGGCTGATGAAATCTTCGATGAGCTGGAGCACGAAGGCTGACTCTCTCGATGACCTATCGCGTCATCATGGCACCCCGAGCCGAGAGCGACCTGAGAACAATCTACCAATTTATCCGTAGCCAGGCGCCGCACGCCGCTCGCAATTGGATGCGGCGGGCTCGCGAGGCTGCTAAGAGCCTTGCCCACCGTCCCCAGCGCTGCCCATTGGCTCCGGAAAGCGCTTCCTTTAACCAGCCAATCCGGGAGTTGTTCTTTGGCAAAGGAAATCGGGGTACCTATCGTTTTCTGTTTGTCATATTGGATAAGAGAGTCTACATTCTCCACGTTCGCCACGGATCGATGCTGCCGCTTTGAAGTTCATGTTCCTGGCGAACATTACAGCGGTATATTCCCGTGCTTCTTCGGCGGATTCTTGTCTCGCTTGGTCTCCAGCATCTCCAGCGCCTGAATCAGTTTCTTCCGCGTTTCCCGAGGTTGGATGACTGCATCCAGAAATCCGCGATCCGCCGCTACATAGGGGTTCGCGAAGCGGTCGCGGAACTCTTCGATCTTGTGCGCTCTTAGCTCCTCGCGGTTCTCCGCGCTCTCCAACTCGCGCTTGTAGACGATGTCCACCGCGCCTTCTGGTCCCATGACGGCGATCTCGGCCGTCGGCCATGCGTAATTCACGTCGGTCCGAATGTGCTTCGACGCCATGACGCAATACGCCCCGCCATACGCCTTGCGCGTAATCACAGTGACCTTCGGCACTGTGGCTTCGGCAAACGCGAACAGCAGTTTTGCGCCATGCTTGATGATGCCGCCGTATTCCTGGTTCGTCCCGGGCAGGAATCCTGGCACATCCTCAAACGTCACCAGCGGAATATTGAAGCAGTCGCAGAAGCGTACGAAGCGGGCGCCTTTCACTGAAGCATTGATATCGAGCGTCCCCGCCAGCACCGCCGGTTGATTGGCGACGATCCCGACCGATCTACCATTCAATCGCGCAAATCCGACGACGATATTCCTCGCGTAGTGCTCCTGGACTTCGAAGAAATATCCATCGTCCACCACCGCGTGGATCACATCTTTGATGTCGTAAGGATGGTTCGACTCGGCCGGAACCACCTTGTCCAGCGCAGCGTCGGCGCGGTCGATGGGGTCGGTGCAGGGACGGCGCGGCGGATCATCCACGTTATTGGAGGGCACAAAGCTTAGCAACTCACGAATCATCGAGAGACACTCGGCATCATCGTGCGCCATGAAGTGGGCGACACCGGAGGTTTCGTTGTGGGTTGCGGCTCCGCCGAGTTCGTCTTTGGTCACTTCTTCGTGGGTCACGGTCTTGATCACGTCCGGCCCGGTGATGAACATGTAGGAGGTCTTGTCCACCATCAAAATGAAGTCCGTGATGGCCGGCGAATAGACGGCACCGCCCGCGCACGGGCCCATGATGGCCGAGATCTGCGGGACCACTCCGCTGAACAAAGTATTGCGCAGGAATATGTCGGCGTAGCCGGCCAGGGACATCACGCCTTCCTGGATGCGGGCCCCGCCGGAATCGTTGAGCCCGATCACGGGCGCGCCCATTTTCGCGGCAAGGTCCATGATCTTCACGATCTTTGCCGCATTGGCTTCGGAGAGCGAACCTCCGAACACGGTGAAGTCCTGGGCAAAGACAAACACCAGTCTGCCCTCGATGCGTCCATATCCCGTGATGAAGCCATCGCCGTAATATTTTTGCTCGGCCATGCCGAAGTCGGTGCAGCGATGGGTCACCAGTTTGTCGGTTTCCTCAAATGTGTTTTCATCGAGCAGAAACTCGATGCGCTCGCGCGCCGACATCTTGCCTTCTTTGTGCTGGCGCTCGCGACGTTTGCTCCCGCCGCCCTCTTCCGCCAGGTGATCGCGTTTCTTCAGTTCTTCCAGCTTCTGTTCGAGGTTCATGGCGGGAATTATAGCGGGTGGGCGAACCTTGGATTGTGATCCCAGACGGGGCCACTTGTGACGGGAGTTGGGGAGGGCCGGGCTACTCGAGCGATGATCCGAGAGGAGAGTACTTGTATTTTCTGCCATCCCAGGACACGACGGAGGTCATCTGGTCGCCGCCTGCCTCTTCCACGTAGATGGCCATGGTGGCTTTCTTCTTTTTCTTGAAACCGACTTTCTTTACCGAAAATTCCTTGTAGGGCAGGTTAATGATCAGGAACTTCGCCTTCGGAGAATCCGAATGCCATGCCTCCGGGCCGGCGCCATGAATGACCAGCAACGCGTATCCCCTGAGCTCAGGAGTTCCCGAAGCAAACTCGGTGGTCACCTTGGGATTGCCATAGCCAAAAAAGCTGTTGTAGGGGTCAATCACGCGGTATCCATTTTCGGCGGCATTGACCAGCGGCTTGGTGCAGTTGGCCGGCATCACGATGTCGTCCACGCCGTCGGAGTTCAGATCAGCCACCATCGGCAATTGGGAGGCGAGTAGCGAACAATCGGCGCCGAACTGTTTGTGGACAAAATTATTGTCGACGTTGAAAGGCGTCTGCGATTGGGCAACGGCGCAGCTCACCAACCCGAAAACCACTGCCAGAAGTGAGAGACGAATAGCCATGGGGTTACTGTAGACCGGAACGCAGGCCGCACCTAGAGAAACAGCAGATACCTGGGGTGGCGAAAGGACATGTCCTATTGGGGATTCAGGAGAACACGCGTTGACTTGAGGCAGGACTCCTTTGGTGGCGGTCAATTGGTTATCCCGGTGAAATTTTCGAGATTCGGCGGCCCGTAAGCTGACTTATGGCACGCTTGGTTGTTCCTGGTTCAATTTCCGGATTGCCCGTCGTCCAAGGCCAACCGTCGAGAGCACCGAGAAAGGCGCATCTCCCATAGGAGGCGCACCTGTCATTGGCAGCCTTGACTGCAGGGGGCCGCACAGGTGTAATTGGTTTCGCGTTCCCAAGAACCGCAAATGGTCACAGTGCGCGCAGGAGGCCAGAATGACAGCCTATTCCCCGGCCCTTTTCAGTTTCGCAGCGCTACTGCTTCTCGTCGGAAATGCGATAACAATCTCCGCTACTCCCACGCCAAGCGCCGATCCCTCCAAAGCGCAGATCACTATTCTTTACGATGCTTTCGGCAAAGACTCTGCCTTGCAGAAGGACTGGGGTTATTCGGCGCTGGTGGAGTACGGCGGGAAGCGAATCCTGTTCGACACCGGCAACAACCCGGAGGTCCTTGCCCAGAACGCGAAGGCAAAAAGCACCGACCTGTCGAGCCTGGATTTCGTTGTCATGTCGCACCGCCACGGCGATCACATGGGAGGGCTGGCGCACGTGTTGAAGGTGAACCCCAAAGTGAAGATCTACGCGCCGAAGGAGGGGTTTGGCGTTTATGGCGCCGACTTGCCGAGCAGCTTTTTTCGCAAGGACCCTTCTCTACCGCCGGAACAGCGTTACTACGGCGGAGCGCCCCCCGACGTCATGCGGTTTGGATCAGCGTGGCCCGGCGCAAACTTCCAACTTGTGGATAAAACGGTCGAGATCGCTTCCAACATCTATCTAATCTCTTTAGTCTCCGACAAACCGGGCACACTGGAACTGCACGAGCTGTCGCTGGCTATCAAAGCGCCCAACGGCATGGTGCTGGTGGTTGGATGTTCACATCCGGGCATTGACAAGATCGTCGAAGCGGCCAGCGCGATCGATCCGCGAATCCATTTGATCGTGGGCGGCTTTCACCTCGTAGTGGCGAACGATGCGGACATCCAGAAGATCGTCACGGCGCTACACGACACTTTTAATGTTCAGCACATCGCACCCGGCCACTGCACCGGCGAGCCGGCTTTCACGGCGCTGAAGAAGGCTTTTGGTGATCGTTATCGCTTCGCCGGGTTGGGTTCCACTCTCGCGCTGAGTACCTCCCCTAACTAAGAGTTGATCTGTGAAACCACGGCTAAGTCAGGACTTGCGGAAATGCTGCCAACCGCGCGCTTGCAAAACTGTCCTGGACCCGTCCGAGCCCAGCAAGAACATGCGTTGCCGCCGGATGACGCATCCGATCCTGGTGATCGGGACGCCTGCGATGGTCTTCGGCACTTTTCGGCGGGATGGCGCGGTAAACAACAATTCATAGTCATCTCCGCCGTGCAGGGCGTAGCGCAGGTCTACTTCCCGGGAGGGCTTGCCGGTGCGCGCGCGCGGCAGTGCGTCCGCCAGAATCTCCGCGCCCACGCCGCTCTCCTCGCAGATGTGGGCCGAATCGATGGACAAGCCGTCGCTGATGTCGATCATGGCTGAAGCAATTCCGCGCAAGGCTGATCCGACTTCAACTCGCGGCATGGGATGAAAGTGCTCGGGATAGTCGTCGCTACGAAGCTTGCGACCGCCACGCAGCAAGTCCAATGTCGCTGCCGCACCGCCTAATTTCCCGGTGACGTACATGCAATCGCCAGCCCGGGCACCTGACCGAAGAACCGCCTTGCCGATGGGCACGGACCCCAGCACCAGGATATCGGCGAGAACTCCGGCTGGAGATTGCGCGGTGTCGCCGCCTGCAAGCGTGACCTGGAAGCGTTCGGCAAGCCTGAGCAGTCCAGAAACAAACCGCTTCACCCAGGAACTCTTGACATTCGAGGGCACAGCCAATGACAGGAAGGCCGCGATTGGCGTACCACCCATGGCAGCAATGTCACTGAGGCCGCGCGTCAGGCAGCGGTGCCCAATGACCTCCGGCGAGTGCCAGTCGCGGCGAAAGTGCACGCCCTCCAGGCTGAAGTCGGTGGTGACGAGAGCTTCATGACCGGACGGAATTCGGAGAATGGAGCAATCGTCTCCAATCCCGAGGAGAACGCCGGGCAGCCGCTTGGTCCGCCGGCGGATGGCTTCAATCAACGCCTTTTCACTCAGAGACAATCGGCCACCAATATAGCCGAACCGAGCTACCCGCCGGGCAACCGAGCCCCTGGTGCACCCATCTACCAAGAGCCCTGCGCCGGCCGACGTAGGGTGTGGCATTGGTTTTCAGCCGCCGGAATCCGCTTCCGGGCTGGCATAGACTCGGCGTCGCAAGCCCGACGCGGTAATTGTCCCTGAGGACTACGGATGATTACCTGCCCTTCGTAACCTCGAAGGGTGTCACACGCCGTTGACACGAGGGAACCTACTTTGTTACCGTGGCGAAGCTGTTTCCAAATACCTTTAATCGATTTAAGTGCTGCTCCCAGTTGGGATTGCAGCAATTTGGCATTCAAGTCACGCCGGGTTCCGGTAGGCAAAGGGCGGGTTTCAAGCTCACCACCGCGTGAGGACGCCCAGCAAGAACTACAAGCCCAGAACTCGCAAAATTGCGAGCCGTTCTGGTCTAAGCCGGATCTTGATATCGAACTTAGCGAAAGGGCTCTATTGCGCAAGCGTTTTTACATTCTGTTCGTAGCCCGAGGCGACGACGGACAGCTCCGTAAAATTCCCATTCCAATTCATTATCTTTATGTGTTTATCGTAGGTGCCGCGATTGGGTTCCTGAGCCTGACCGGAATTGCCAGTTCTTACCTGCGAATGCTGTTCAAGGTCTCGCAATTCAACGAATTGCGCACCGAAAAGGACCAACTGAAGACGCGCTACTCCCGTCTGGAACAGGTGGCCAAGGAGCGCGACATCCAGGTGGCATCGCTGGGCTCACTGGCGAGCGAAGTTTCCTCGCTATACGGGCTGAAGTCCGAGCCTATCCTCTCCACGGTCGCGGCTCAGGAAGTGCAGGACGCGCAGGTAAGCTCGTCCATGGGCCAGTTCTACGCCTTGAAGACCTCGGCGTTAAGTGGGGCGGCAATGACCGGAATCTCGCTGGGGCTGACCCGAAACGTCACCACGGCCGACTGGCTGCGTGCCAACTCGGCTCCGAATCTCTGGCCAGTCGAAGGTCCCGTCACCGGCTCGTTTGGTGAAAGAATCGATCCATTCAATGGAGAAGGCGCATTCCATAGCGGAATTGATATCGGTTCCTCCTACGGACACGCTGTGATGGCGCCTGCCGATGGCATTGTGGTGTTCGCCGACTTTATGGGGGGATATGGCCGCGCGGTGATCATTGACCACGGACACGGGATCACGACCCGCTACGGTCACCTGGCGAATTTCGCCGTCACCTCAGGCCAGCATGTGCAGCGCGGCGACACAGTGGGATACGTCGGGCTGAGCGGACGCAGCACTGGACCACATCTCCATTACGAAGTGCGCATCAACGACACTCCGGTAAATCCCCACAAATATCTGCGCCTGACCTTTGCGCGTGGCGGCGGTTTCTCAGCCGGAAGCTAGATCCCGTCATCTCACCTTGCATGGGGAAAGCCGAACCGGCTGTGCCGAACAGGTTCGCAGTGCTCTATTGCCTGAGCCCCATCCACTTTTCCGATACCACCATGGAGTTCCCGGGATTCTGGGGGTCGTAGCGAACTGAAGTTGGCAATCCCAACCTGCATGAGTGCAGGTTGATTCGCTGGCGAAGATAGGTCACGTCCTGTGACGCTTCATATGACACGCCCGCCACGTCATATTGGTAGATCAGCAGAGTCGCAGGCCGTTCCTGGGACCGCATTTCCTGCACATCAATGACAGTACCGTCGGTGATGCGGCCAATCTGGTCCAGCCACTGACGTCTTTCCTGCTCCAGGCTTTCGGCGGACTTGGGCTTCCGCCGCAGCATGAAGTAGACGGCCAGCAGGGCGCCGGAGCTACCCAAAACAACTGTATAAAGCTTTAACGGATTCATGGGATCAAACGAACGACGGTCCTGGAAAAACCAGAATAAGCCGGAAAACTATTTCGCGGAAGAGGCCAGTTTGATTACGAAAGTGCCCCGATGCAGCTATTCATCTTCGACCGGGTTTGCCAGAGTTCCCACGCCTTGGACTTTGATCCTGACCACATCGCTGGCGTGAAGCGGGCCTACCCCTTTGGGAGTTCCGGTCGCGATGAGATCTCCAGGATAGAGCGTCATGACTTGTGAGACATAGCGGATTAAGACGTCCAAGGTGAAGATAAAATCCCTGGTGTTCCCCTGCTGGCGCAACTCCTGATTCACCTCCGTCTGCACTTCAACTCCAGTCCAGGGATCGAGTTCATCGGTGACGATGGGGCCCACGGGACAGAAAGTGTCGAAACCCTTCGCCCGTGTCCATTGCCCGTCCTTGTTCTGGAGATCGCGCGCCGTCACGTCATTCACACAGGTATAGCCGAGAATGTAGGGTCGAACGTCAACGTCCGAACCAAGTTTGTAGCACTTCCTGCGGATGATCACACCCAACTCCCCCTCGTGGTCCACGCGCTGCGAGAGCTTAGGGCGGCGGATGGGCGCGCCCACTCCCAGCAGGGAAGATGGCGGCTTGAAGAACAGCAGCGGCTCGGCCGGCACCTCGTTTCCGAGTTCCGCGGCGTGTTCGCGGTAATTGCGGCCGACGCAGATAATTTTCGAGGGTTCCACCGGAGCTAGTAGATGGGCCTCGGACAATCGCAACGGCTCTGTTCTTTTGCTGGGAAGATCCTCCACGTCATCCTCAGTCCCATGTGGAGGCTTTAACAGCAGGCGGGAAATGCGTTCGGAACCTTCGTCGCCTTCGACAAATCCATAGGCCGGCTGCCCGTTCATTTGGAAACGGCAATATTTCATAGGCGTTTATCTAACCACAAAGCGGGCGACCGGTGAAATCGCGGCCGGATTCTCGATGAATTCCGTCACATTCCAACCAGCAGCACACAAACCCAGCGCACGCCGGTGCATCTCAATCCACTTTATACCGCGCCCTTTTAATCCCGCGGCATTGCGCCGATATGGCCACTTGTCCTAGTCTTCCGCCAGATCCATCTAAGGTTTCCGAGGCTCCCGCAATCCGGCAGCACGGCGCACTTGCTCCAGTGTCTGGTGTCGAACCCGCTCGGCCTGCCAAACGTCACCGCTTTCGCTCGTTCTTAGGCCTGGTAGGTCCAGGAATCATTACCGGCGCAGCCAACGACGATCCTACCGCCATTGGCACCTACGCGAAATGCGGTGCTTCTTTCGGTTTCGCCTTGCTGTGGATGATGCCGGCCACGTTTCCGATGATGGCGGCCACGGTTTATCTGTGCTCCAAAATCGGAATGGTGACCGGGCAGGGGATCGCCGGCGTGATCCGCTCGCATTACTCGCGATGGCTTCTTTATCCGGTTGTGGCCGCCCTGGTGGTCGCCAATGTCCTGGAGGCGGGCGCCGACATCAGCGCGATCGCGGCGGCCCTGCGACTGGTCCTGCCCATCCCGGTCATCGGTATCACTGTAGGGATCACTGTTATCGTTCTGCTGATACAGGTCTGGGGATCGTACGACCTCATACAGAAGATCTTCCGCTGGCTTGCCCTCGCTCTATTCTCCTATGTGGCCGCGGCTTTCCTGGCGCACCCTCACCTTTCGGAGGTCCTGAGCCATACATTTCGTCCTGCCATCCAGTTTCATTCCAGCTATCTCGCCATGATGGTTGCGATCATCGGAACGACGTTGTCGCCGTACCTGTTCTTTTGGCAAGCGGGACTTGAGATTGAAGAAAGCACATCGTTAGGACATCCGCGCTCGCCACATCACGCGGGCGCTTCCAACCACGAGTTGCGGTCGGCAGCCCTCGACGTAAGTATTGGCATGCTGTTCTCGAGCCTGATTTCGTACTTCATCGTCCTGGGTACCGCCGCGACATTGTTCAAAGCGGGTGAAAAACAGGTTGAGACGGCAGCGCAGGCGGCCCAGGCACTGCGGCCTGTCGCCGGAGACGCCGCCACATGGCTGTTCGCTGCGGGCGTTATCGGCGTCGGAATCCTGGCCGTACCGGTACTCACCACGGGGGCAGCCTATGCGCTGGCCGAAACCTTCGAATGGAAGACAGGGCTGAATCACACTCCGGAACACGCCAAGGAATTCTATGCGGTGATTGCACTTGCAACGTGCGTGGCGTTGGCAATCGGTTTTTCAGGAATTAATCCCATCAACGCCCTGTTCTGGGCCGGTCTCATCATGGGACTGCTGGCGCCACCCATCATGCTGGTCATCATGCTGATCACGAACAACCGGAGAGTCATGGGCAGCCAGGCCAATGGAATCGGGGTAAACGTTCTGGGCTGGGGAACGACGGTCGCCATCTCAGGGGCGACCTTCGGTTTGCTATGGAGTTGGCTGATTCCTTAGGGCATCTTCTCGGATGCTTCTTGCGAGGGCGCACTTTCATTCCCGCGCAGATCCACTGCCGAAACCGAGTAGATGTATTCGCGTCCTGAACTCACCTTCTCATCACGGAATGCCGGCGCTTTCACCAGGTCCGAATTCATCTTCACTGGCGCTGTCCCTGGTTCGTGACGATAGATGTTGTAACCCGCCAAATCGCCGTCCGCAACGGGTGCCCAAATCAGATCAATGAAGGGTTTCTGACCCACCCCCGACGCCACCGCCTGCAGGCCCGAGGGCACTTTTGGCGGAAACAAGTCATGGGTAAGCACCTTGACCTGCGGGCTGTCCTCACTCTCCACCTGGAGGTCCGGCTTGCCCGGCCGGCTAACGTTGGTCACGATCGTGAGGTGGTACAGGTAGGTCTTCTCCCATTCGAACGTCTGATCCAGCCATTCGCCGCGATCACCGGACAAGGGAATCTCTCCGGCAACATTGTCG
>DASREM010000041.1:0-55756 GCA_035652095.1 Terriglobales bacterium
AGTTCGGCTTGCTTTAACACTCCTACGATCTGCTCCACAGAAAAGCGCTTCCTCTTCACGGCAAATCCCCCTTCCTTCGTTGGTTGATTTTGCCGGAAACTAACCTTCAATGTGTCTCAGAAAATGGGGAGCCGATCAGCCTTGATCAATTCAACCCACTTGATCATCGTGGTCACGGCGTCGAACTCGCTTGCTCCGATGCCTCCTCCGCAATGGAACATACCCGGCACCATAAACAAGCGGAAGAAGTCCGGTTGTTGACGAACCCATACGAGCCGAGACCTGTTCGTAGTAGTTGACCCCCATTTTGGGGTTCAAGGCAGGATCGCCCCACCCCCAATACATCAGTAACTTGCCGTCGTGCGCTTTGAAGCGTGACAGGTCGGGATCGGTAGCATCCATCAACTGGCGGACGGAAGCCATACGGGCGGGGTCTTTGTCGAAATCGAACTGTGAGAGTTCATATTTGGGACTTGAATCCGGCAATGCAAAAGTCCGAAAGAACGCTTGCGTATAGTTAGTCGCCCAACTGGTTCCCTCATCGTTGATCAACATCGGTACCCATCCGGGATTGTGTCCCGTTTTGCTGAACCAATTAGGCCCGTCAACCTCGCCTCCCACAGGCCAACCCGGGAAGATTCTTTTCCCTTGGCTAACGACATCTGCATACACCGTTTCGAGGGCTGAGATTTGCTTCGGTGTGAAACAGTCTGATGAGTCTCCCTCCCCTTTACAAACAGGCAAGTCCCGGCTTGGCTTGAAATCACACCGTCGCGGATCATCTATCAAGCCGTCCTTCAGCCCATCGAGGGCGTCACAACGTGAATAAATGTGATCCGATAGAACTTGAAGCTTCTTTGTGGGTATGGGTGCTGTGCTGAGTGCTCTGTCGATCCAAACGCTGGAGATCATCGTACCCACGTAATCGAGCATGGCAGCACCAACGACAATGCCATCAAAATCATCGGGGAAACGCTGAGCTTCGGTGAGTCCCTGACGACCTCCCGTTGAACATCCGTCGAAGTAGGCATGCGATGAGCGCCTTCCGTAGTAGTCACCGACCACGGTCTTGGCTGTAACAACGGTCAAGTGGACGGCACGAAAAGCGAAGTCGATTAGCTTCTGTGGATTCGTCGCAAATGAGGCAAGCGGCTCAATCGTTTCGTCATGTCCTGTATTCGTATACGTGACTGCGAAGCCATGTTGAAGCGCAGTGGCGGTCTGCTCCAAGTGCAACGGATAGTCCAGCGATTCTCCCGCGAAACCGCCATTGCCGAACATGTAGATGCGACCGTTCCACGCTTCAGGCATGTCCACTTCGAATGCAATCTGCGGAGCGATCAACCCACGTAACTGACAATGTCGAGGGGTCTTTTCGGTGGCGGGAATGGATCGGGCACTGACGACGGAGAAATCGTAGTTCGTCAGTGCGGTCAGACTCTCGCACGCAATCTTTGGACGAACCGCAACCTCACCAGAGAGCGGTCGCCAATCTCGAAACTGCGTACCGTTCTGTCCGAAGCAGGATAGGGAAAAATAGAAAAAGCCTGCCAATGCAAGGGAGTTGACTCGCATGAGACCTCCTCACCCTTATCTACGAAGTGAGAAATTGTAGCGTAGTAGCGAAGGAACGGGGCTCTCTTTCTAGTGTGACGTAAATGTGACGTAGCTCGGAGGAAAACGCCCGGTTGCGACGTGAGGCGAACTCCCAACTTCAACAAAACACGAGACCGCTACTCCTGAGACCGACTTGGGGTGCGAGGGGTCGGCAGTTCAAATCTGCCCGTCCCGACCATTCGTTCCATTGAGGGTGTTCCATAGGTCTTGCTGCATGTATCCAGCAAGCGATTGGGTCACCCAAGCGCAAAGAAGTACAGGATGAACTGCAAGAGGCTCGGTGGCGTCACGTCCACGGGCTTGCAGAATCACCGCTCATCGTCCGCTCACTTTTTCGAATTCGTCTTATCCAGTGCAGCTTTCAGACCATTCGCTAAATTTAGGGCATCGTCGTTGGCCCAAAAGTGCATGAAGAACAGCCTGGGCTCTTCAGTCAACATGTGGCTGTGTATTGCCGTTACGGCAATGCCATGCTCACGAAGAGTCTTTATCACGGGGTTGACTTCAGTTCCAAGTAGTACGAAGTCGCCCGTAACTGCTGCCTTGCCTCCACCTGTCGGTTGAAGATTCAAAGACGTAGCTAATCCCATCGACGGCGGGATCGTCATGCCGGAATCGACAACAGACTCAGAACGAGGAACCCCGATTTGCAGAATACCTCCATTCACTTTTCCGGTATGTCCAATAATGGATTCAACCTTTGATTGATCGAATCCTAGATTGCTATGTACATCCGTTGGCGCAGAAGAGGCCGCCGGAGTTTTCGTGAGCGCCATTGCGTCGTGAATCGCCTTTGCCAATTTCGCCGGGTCCCCATGTCCTTCTATGTGCATGTACATGACGTGGGGGGATTCTCTGATCAAGTGGTTGTGTAGGGCGGTTTGCTGAATACCGTTCTGTTGCAAACTCATCATCACTGGCTCGACCTCATCCTCGGCTAGCACAAGATCGCCCATCGCCATCGTCTCATTGCCGAATTGCTTGAACGCAACCCACCCTCCTAAAGCCAGTCCGGGCTTTATGTCGATGCCATCCAATGTCACGTGCAGATCGGCCCGAGGAAAGCTGACCTTGAACACGTCTCCCGGCTGCATTTGCCCCGACCGTCCTAGTGCGTCCTCTACTGTCTTCCAGTCACTGGCGGATGCTTGCGAGACCGCAGGCATGGTCTGAGCACCCGAAAAACAGGTGAAAAGAGCCAACATCAACGTTGAAGCGAACGTACATACACCGAAGCGTCTCAGCGTGATCGCAGACATGGAGTACTCCTGCGCATTCGATCCTCCCCCCGAGGCAGAGCGACAAGCATTTTACCCAAAGCGAGAGAAGCAAAGTGACTGTAACGACTTGAGGTGCGAGGGTCGGCAGTTCAAATCTGCCCGTCCTGACCATCAATCCAAAGATCTTGCTAGTCCTACGGTGACAGCCGAGGCGGCTGTCACTCCACAATGGCGTTTACTCTACTTCGATCTCCTGCGCGACCTTAACCGGCAGGGCTGCGCCTTGAAATTCCAGCACCAGCCTGCCCGATTCCGTCGGGTCGAAATCAAAATCGTAGGTCTCTCCGGGGCCGATCAGGAGTCTGGCATCTCGAATCACGGCTTGGCTTGGCGGCAGGTCGGCTCCGTCCTTGGCGTGAGCGCGCCATTGCACCAGGCGTTTCTTTCCGGTCAGTGAGAGCGCTCCGATGGCGTTGGCAGTGATGTTTATGACGCGGACATGATAGCGCTGCCCGGTTTTCCAGTGAAGGGTTGAAGGGCTTCCGCTGCCATTCAGCAAGACCGAGACCGGACGATCAGGATTATTCGACCTGGGTCCGCCCCACGAGCTGATGACGAAGGACTGGTCCGTGTGCGGATCGAATTTGGCACCCGGATCCAGGACGATCAGTGGGCCATAAAGGCCCCCGGTCAGTTGCACCTCGTCGTCGAGGTGGGTGTGATAAATGAATGTTCCAGCCCGAGGGGGCGTGAACTTCGCGCAAAAGGTTTGCCCGGGTTCGATGGTGGGAGTAAGTTCCTCGCCGCGGATTCCCCAACCTGCAACGCCGTCGTAGTAGCTTTCCAGTTCCATTCCGTGCCAATGCACAGCGGTAGGCTCCCGCAACCGGTTGACGACCGTAATTTCGACGGGACGGCCCCGCTCGAGGATGATTGCGGGACCCGGCAGAGTGGGTTCACCCGGATACTTGCGATGCGCTTCCTGCACCTGATATGCGAAACCGGGAGGGACGCCGTTAACACTGGGTCGGGGTTCGACCAGCAACCGCAGTTTGCGTTTAACACCTACCGCGCGAACCGCAGGGCGCTCTCCTGGGACCAGGATGCCGAGCACCAGGCCCGCCATGTGGTTGGATCCGTGATGTTGGCCTGGTTGGGACTCAGGCGATAAGGCATTGGCAACGGTCCGGGTGGGGCCGACGTGAGCCATGAGATGGCAATGAAGAATCCAGCGCCCCGGGACGGCTGACCAGGTTGCGGCCATGGTGGAACCGGGAGGCATCAGTTCCGTAACCACCTGGCGCTGCTGCGCCGGAGGGAAAATGCGATCGTGCTCGCCATCGCCAACGCTATCCACCCGGTAATAACTGCCGTGCAGGTGCATGGGATGGTTGACGTCGCTGGCATTAATAAATCGCCACTGCGCCTTTTGACCTGCGACATAATTCAGCCGCTCGGTAAAAGGCCAGGATTTGCCGTTGATCACAGCAACGTCTTTGGACAGAGTCGGTGCGGCTTCGCTGCGCCAAACGGCAAGCACAAAGATCCTGTCTTTGACGGGCTTTCCGGGGGGATCGACCACGAAGGCGCCGTGGAGTTGGCTATCGTCGCGAAAAGGGCGGCCGCGATTCAACTCTCCGCCGGCGCTGGCGAAATATTGATAGGTTCCTGGCTCGCCGGCCAAGAAATGGGCTTCCCGGGTCTCGCCGGGCGGTACTTGCAGCACGTCGTTGCTGTCTCCAGGATGCGGGTGCATACCATGGATGACGGCAGTGGCAGGAAGCAGGTTACGGAAACTCACGTGAATCTCAGTTCCCTGCGGAACTCGAACGAGCGGTCCGGGAATTTGGGGCGCTTTGCCGGCTTCGGCAAAGGCGTCAACCCTCATTCTGGGGCCGCCGTCGGATTCGGGATACCAGTCTCCGGAGGTAATTTCGAGGTGAAGCGTGAGGACCCCATTCTCCAGTTTGCCTGCTGGAACGCGATTGTCATTGGCGCGAATGGCGCGCAGGGTGGGGACAAAAGGGGGATTTTCTCCAAGACCGAAGGCCAGGGAAAGCGAGAGCGCCGAGATCGCGAGGCAGAATGTGAAGAAGCGGAACATCAGCAATGAAAGCACCGAACCCGTGAGGGAGCCATCGTGGCCTGAAATTATGCACTAAATACGGAGTTTTGACATTAGTTTCGGGGCCGGAGGAAGACTGGCATCCTATCTGGCATAGTGCTGTTACACGAACTCAGATGGCTGACGGAGATAGCATGAAAGGTCTTCCTGCAAGACTCAGCTGCGCAGTGGTGACGTTCTTCCTGGCGTTGTTTCTCGTGCTCGGAGGATTTGCTTCCGGAAATGGAGGCAGTCCCCAGGACGCGTCATCCGTGAGAAGCGGGATTCTATATGCCGATCAATTCCGGGGTTCCGATGATGGGGAGCGGATCTCGAAGGCGCTGGCCGCCTGCGCACAACAAGCAAACTGCATCGTAGATGCCCGGAGCCTGACCCAGCGCGCAGCTTCGGCCCCGATTGTGATTGCCCAGTCCAACGTCACATTGCTGATGCCTGCGGGAGAATTCACGCTTGCCGGGTCTCCTGGAATTCTGATTGAAGGACACGGCGTGAACCTCATTGGTGTATCGCGGGCGTCCGCCCCCGCGCCGGTCACGCAGTCCGTTCTGCAGACCAGCAGTGCGACGGCAGATATCGTGCAGGTCCGGGGAACTTTCGATCGAGTCACGGATTTCACGCTGCGATCGACGGTGAAACGGCAACAGGGTGCGGGGCTCAACGTCATGGCCGGGAACGGTTACTTCGATAACCTGCGGATCGAGAAGACCTGGGACGGAATCGATCTGAGAAGCCCGGCGGCGGCGGGGCATTTTTCCCACATCACCATGGGGCAGGGATACAGCAAGTCCGGGAACTGGAATGCAGGGATCTACATCGGCGGCATCGCCAAGGGAGGCGTATCCAATGCCACGTTCCAGGATGTGCTGATAACGGCGGACGCACCGTTCGCGACGGCGCAGATCGTGCTGGACGACGGCACGGACACTCCGCTGTTTTCCAACTGTGCGGCTATCGCGTCCAATGGCATTTCCGCCACCTCCGTGCTGTTTCAGCATACGGCGGGAGGTATGCTGGCGAACGATGCGCTTTTCGTAAACTGCATTTTCGCGGGCGGAAGGAATCCTGCCATTGACTTCGAGGGCTTCCGCAACGCGCACTTCAAAAACATCGTCATCGATCCGGGGCTGCGTGGGATTCTGCAGAATTTTGCGGGCGGCTATGCGGAGTTCGATGGGGGGTACATCCAGCAACAGCAGCGCGAGGCGGTTCTAATGGCGGCGGGGCCGGCTTCCATACGGAATATGAGGATCGGGGACAACAGCCAGGCAGCTCATGACAGGTTTGATGACATCAAGGTGGGAGCCGGAGTGTCGGATTTTGCCCTGGTCGGCAACATTTTCTCCGACGTACAAGGACTGTCTCCTGCAAACCGGCCTCGTCACAACATTGAAATTGTCTCGGGTCCGTCGGACCGCTACAGCGTCATGGATAATAATTTCAGCCCGGAGCTGAGCGAGCCGCTGTTGGACCTTGGCACGGGGACGAACAAGATTTCTGTGAACCGAAACGCCGGCAGCATGTATGTTCCGCGTGGAATGTCATCGGATGCGAGTGGCTATAAGCACCGGCGGTTTCCCGCGCCCCTGGGGGGAAGCTGTCCGAGTGCAGCCGCGGCGGGAGCCGCATGCACCAGCGCCGGCCTGAATTGGGGGACGCCTTTTCCGGACAATGACTACACCGTAAGCTGCACACTGACGACGCCCTCCGGGCAACCCCACATTTCCAGTTACAGCAAACTGCCCGGCGGGAGAGGAATCAGGCTTACCATTGCCGCGGACACGGCTGCCGCAGCCGATGCCGGAGCCGATTGCATTGCGGTGCATGACTGAAGCGCAACAAGATCCAAAGAAAGAGATCCCTAAATTTTCAGCAGGCCGTGCTCTACGTCTTCGGCGGCCTGCATCAGGTTTTCCGGTTTGCCGAGATCGCGCCAGTAATACTGATCGGCCCGGAATGCGAAGATGTTCTCTCCCGCAGCCACCAAGCGTAAATAACAGGGCACAATCGGAAAGCTGCCCTCTTCCGTCATCAATTTCAGAAGGCGAGGAGAGATTACGTGAATTCCCGCGAACGCGAAGGCGTTGAAAGTGGAGGCAGCGCGCGCCATTTCGGGTCGGCCATCGGTTCCAGCGCGGCGCCCACACAAGCGCCCAGAGGGATCGAACAACAGGTAGCGCGAGGTTTTTCGATCCTGTACCGCGAGAGTAGCCAAGCCGCCCTTTTCGGCATGCGCTTGCACCAGTTTCCCTAGATCGATGGTGCTGATCACATCCACGTTGTGCACGAGAAAAGGCTCATCCTGCGAGGGAAAAAAGTGAGCGACGTTCTTCAACCCGCCCCCGGTATCGAGGAGAACATCTTCGGGTGAAATCTCAAGCCTCATGCCAAAGTTGTCATGTGCTCGAAGAAAGCTGACGACCTGGTCGGCAAAGTGATGCACGTTAACGATGACCTCGCGAATACCGAAAGCGCGCAACCGGGCCAGCGTAATTTCCAGAAGAGATCGACCCGCCACTTCGACCAGGGCCTTGGGGCGATCGTCGGTGAGAGGCCGCAAGCGGGTACCGAGTCCTGCTGCCAGAACCATGGCCCTCATCGGCCCATGCTCTCCAACTGCACGTGCCTGACAACGATATTCAAAGAGTGCTGTGAGGGAGAAGGCCCCGGGTTCTGAGAGTGGGGGAAACTGTGGACGGTGGCGCCCTCCTTCCCGGCTTCTGAGAAGCGGGTTCGAAGGTGCTTGGCCAGCTGTTCCGCGAGGTACACCGAGCGATGCTGGCCGCCCGTGCAGCCGAAGGAAACCATCAGATCCTTGAAATTGCGTTGCCGGTATTGTTCCACGCTGGCGTCGACCAGGGACTTGGCGTGGGCCAGGAAATGATGCACACTTTCCTGGCCATTCAAGTATTCGATTACAGCGACGTCTTTACCGGTCAAGCTCTTGAATCGCTCCTCGCGTCCAGGATTGGGGAGGGCCCTGGCATCGAAGACGAAGCCGCCGCCGTTTCCGCTCTCGTCACCTGGCAGTCCTTTATGAAATGAAAAGCTGAAAATTCTAACAGTGAGGGTGTTCGCTGAAGGCCCCGAGCCGCGATGCAGGCGGGACGTTAAGCCCGTGTCCAAACTTTGCAGCTTGTCAGAGGCCAACATGCTCCGAAACGCCTCCATGAGAGTGGGGAGGGCGATCGGCAACTCGACGTTGTGCAGCAACCAGCGCACGTTCTTAAGCGCATAAGGCACGCTCTGCAAGAAGTGAGGCTTGCGCTCGTAGAAGCCGCGAAAGCCGTAAGCCCCCAGCGCCTGCATGATGCGTACGTAAACGTACGCGTAGTAGTGCTGCATGAACTCCGAGCGATTCAAGGCGAGGGAACTGCCTAACACGTCCAGATAGTGGTCGAGCAACTGCTGCCTGATGTGAGGAGGCAAGTCAGCCTTCGCGTCAAACAGAAGTGAGGCAATGTCATATTGCAGGGCGCCCTTGCGTCCGCCCTGGTAATCCACAAAAAAGGGATATCCGCCGCGCAGCATTACGTTCCGGGACTGGAAATCGCGATACAGGAAGTAGTCGCGATTGGCGGTCAAAAGGAAACGGGTAAGCCGTCCGAAATCGTCTTCAAGAGACTGCTCGCTGAACGGAATTCCCGCCAAGCGCAGAAAATAATATTTAAAATAATTCAGATCCCACGAAATGGACTGACGATCGAAGCTGGCACGGGGATAGCAAACCTTGTAATTCAGGTCTTTTGCGGCATCAATTTGGAACCTGGGAAGGACCTCCACGACGCTGCGATAAGCTTGCAGGACCTCGTCGCGCACGTGCTCACCGTCGCGATGTTGCGACAGAAAGTCGAATAGAGTGGTGTCGCCAAGATCCTCTTCCAGGTAGACGCCGTGGCTCAGATCGTCGGCATAGATTTCGGGGACAGGCAGGCCGTGTTTGCGAAAATGGCGGGAGAACTCAAGGAACGCAACGTTCTCCTCACGCACCCCGTACACCACGCCAATGGCGGTCAAGTGCTCGCTCGACAGCCTCAGGATGGAGCGTCCCGAACCGCCCAACTCTCCCTGAAGAGGGGTGACGCGAACTACGGGCGAATGAAAACGCTCTTCGAAAAGTCGTTTGAGAAGATCCATGAAGGCGATTGACCCGGTTCGGACAAGACAAAGATATCATTCACTCGGGGATGCAGAACGGCAGGTTGAAGAGGATCGAGCCTGTCACGAAGCCCGGGAACGATGCCAAAGCGCAGGCAGTGGAACGGGGCTGAGTGGAACGACGCTCTTATCTGATGCCAGCGACCATACTGAGCAGCAGTAACAGTGAGAGACCAATGGCTGCCAGTCCGTTGGCGCGAACTCCTCTGTGCGTGGCCGCCCAGGGATACATCAGAACGTCAAACACCGACATAAACTTTTCAGGCCAGAAGAAGCCGGCCATCCCAAACATGAGACACACCTGCACTAGTAAGCAAAGTCCTAAGCCCTTCATGAATCACTCCAACGCGGGTTAAGAATGTCCGGGCCGGGGAAGCCCTATAGTGCGAGTCTGCCTTTTCCAGAGCGGGGAGGTCAAGCAGAAAACGGAACCGCCTTATTACCAGCAGACGTAGTCAACGCTGGGGGACAGCCTCCGGCATTTCGATCTCAGGCGCAATCACCTGGATGGGCATATTCCAGTACGAATACTGTACGTGGAGACTCCCGAGTTGCAGTTCATATGGCAGATGTGTGGATTCATCCACACAGAGTGAGCCGATCGGGCCAGGCGAATTCCCGGAATACAAGTTCCACACCCGGCAGGCGGACTCCTTGTTCTGGATGACTTGGCCCGGAACCATACGGGAGGTACTTTTCAGGCTCTCGAGGACGCTGCTGAGCGGCGTTGGCCCGGCCATGGGGCCGCGCGCACAGCGATCGGTAACGGTGACGGGCTGTGCGGCCCAGCGGCTCAAGCCTTCGCGAGCATAGAGCGTGTCGCGGGTCTGGATGATCTCTCCGGAGGGTTCCAGGGCGCCGGACTTGGTGCGAGTCTGAGTCACGGTGTGCGAGTCGTAAGGACAGACCACATCCTGATCTGTTTGAAACGGCTCGCCGTGCATGGTGCCGAAGGTTGTGACCCGCCACGATCGGGCATTCCGAGCGGCATAGGCGATCCGTTCCAACTCGCTGGCGGGAGTGAACCCTGAGGGACGAGCAGCCTTCGGAACAGAGGTCAGCCACCACCAGCCAAGTGCGGTCAAGATGAAGCCGCCGGCCAGCGCTGCCAGATTACGGTACGCGCGCAGGAAGGAAGCAATCTGCATTGGAGGTCTTCAGGATACCGCAGGACTGAAACCGGTTCAGTGCCGGGCGGAGAGGAGGGTGAGAATCTCGCTCAGGCCTTGACGAATGTATTTCAGGTCGGCAGCGCCGCGGGTTGGAAAAGGAAGTGGCGCCTGCTTCTTCTCGCTCTTGACTTCGGAGCGCAACTGCTGCCGTGCGCCGGCGATGGTAAAGCCCTCTTCGTAAAGAAGAGTCTTGATACGCAGCACACTCTCGACGTCCTTGTGACGATACATCCGCTGCCCTGTACTGCTCTTGACGGGCTTCAGCTGGGGGAACTCGGTTTCCCAGAAACGCAGAACGTATGCCGGCAACTTGCAAAGGCGGGCAACTTCGCCGATACGGAAATAGAGTTTTTCCGGAATGACGACGTCGGCTGCCTTGCCGTTCTTCGCGTTGGCTTTGTTCCGTGGGCTCATGGGTGGATGATCTCTTTTCCCCCCTCGCTTTTAGCACGGCCCGGCGCTCGGGACAACCCGTATTTTTCACGTGCAAGGAAAAAGCCCCTCAAGAGCTGTCTCTCGAGAGGCCGTTCAAAACCTGTGATTCGGGCGAATTTCAGTTCGCGCCGGTTAGTGTTTCTTTTTCTTCTTTGCCTTTTTCTTTGCTGGCATGAAGTTTCCTCCGTGAACGATTTTCCCTTGCAAAGGTCCGTAACCAGGGCCCAACATCTGCCAACGTCGCCCAATTGCTTGCATGGGCACGCTTGATACCACAAGATATTGAGCATTGTGAGTACCAATGTCAACATAATTCTCGATTTTGTGTTTTTCTTTTTGGCAACCGCCTGCTTCAGCGTGGCGTAGACTTTTGCTCAGCGCATGCGTCGCGATCCCATCGAACTCGAAATCTTCAAGAACATTTATCACTCCATCGCGGAAGAGATGGGGGCGGCGCTGCGACGCACCGCGTTCTCGCCCAACATCAAAGAGCGTCGCGACTACTCATGCGCGGTATTCGATTCGGCCGGTGAAGTCATCGCGATGGGTGATCACATGCCGGTGCACCTGGGGTCGATGCCGATGTCGGTGAAGGCGGCGGTCCAGAGTTTTGCTCTTGCCCGCGGCGACATGGTGATGCTCAACGATCCCTTCCGCGGAGGCACCCACCTCCCGGACATCACGCTAGTCGCTCCCGTTTACGTCAGCCGAGGGAGTCGGCAGGCGGATTTTTTCGTGGCGTCACGCGCTCACCATGCAGATGTCGGTGGAGCGTACCCAGGCTCGATGGGTCTTTGCCGCGAGATTTACCAGGAAGGCTTTCGCATCCCGCCCGTGCGAATTAAGCGAGACGGCAAGATTCAGCCCGACGTGCTTGGACTCCTGCTCAATAATGTGCGGACACCGACCGAGCGGGAGGGGGACTTAGGGGCACAAATCGCCGCTTGCCACACCGGCGATCAACGCCTGATTGAGGTGTGCAATCGCTATGGGCTCAACCATGCCCGAAGAATGGCTAGGCAGTTGCTTTTGTATTCCGAAGAAATCATGCGTGCATTTCTGCGGCGGGTTCCGACGGGGACGTACCGGGCCGAAGACTTTCTGGATAATGACGGGATCAGCGAGCGACCGGTCAAAATTGCCGTGGCGATCAGTTTCAGCCGGCGAGCGAACGATGTCGCCGTGACGGTCGACTTCAGCGGAAGCGATCCGCAGGTGCAAGGCAGCGTTAACGCCGTCGAAGCCATCACGTTCTCTGCCTGTTTTTATGTGTTTCGCTGTTTGCTGGCGGAAGATGTCCCGGCGACCGCAGGATTGATGCGGCCGATCCGTGTCATGGCACCTCCCGGAACCGTGGTCAACGCGCGTCCTCCCGCGGCGGTGGCCGGGGGGAATGTCGAGACTTCCCAGCGCATCGTGGACACGTTATTACGCGCACTTTCGCGGGCCATTCCTGACCGCATTCCCGCGGCGTGCTCCGGCACCATGAACAATCTCACAATCGGCGGGATTGATCCGCGAAGCAACGAGCCCTTCGCCTACTACGAAACAATCGCCGGAGGAATGGGCGCGCGTCCGACCAAGCCGGGGGTCTCGGGCGTGCACACGCACATGACAAATTCGCTGAACACGCCGGCGGAAGCTCTGGAATACGCATATCCGCTCCGGGTTCGAAGCTACTCGATAAGGCACGGGAGCGGGGGCAAGGGAAAGCATGCCGGCGGAGATGGAATCATCCGCGAAATCGAAGTCCTCACAGATGCCGAAGTGACGTTGCTGGCGGACCGCCGGATACGCGGACCCTATGGCCTGCACGGCGGTGAGAATGGTACGCCTGGCAGCGCTGAAGTAATCCACCTCGACGGCTCGAGTGAACTGCTGCCGGGAAAGTTCAACCTCCAGTTGCGGCGGGGAGAGACGATCCGCATTGCTTCGCCAGGCGCGGGCGGACTGGGGACCTAACCAACTCCAATTGGCGCAGTACCGAATCAGCCGTTCGCGGCTTTGACACCTGTCCAGACGCGCCGGATAATTCCCGTGTGGCCCAGATCATCACGGACGAACCTGTTCAATCGGCGCTGCTGAGGCGATCCTACCGGAAAGCATTTCCCCCGGCGGTTCGAGGGGAAGGCGTTTACCTGTGGGATATAACGGGAAAACGCTACCTGGATCTGTCGGGATCCGCAGCCGTGAATTTCATCGGTCATGGGGTACAGGAAATTCCCCGAGCCATGCTGGAACAGGCAGCGCAGCTTGAGTTCGTGCACACAAGCCAGTTCACGACGCCGGTGGCCGAGGAATACGCGCGCGAGTTGCTGAAGTTTGCGGGAGAGCATTTTCGCGGGGGCGCAGTTTTCTTTACCTGCGGGGGATCGGAAGCAATTGAAACGGCCCTGAAGCTGGCCAGGCAATACCAGGTGGAAATTGGCGAGGGTAAGAGATACCAGGTACTGAGCCGATCGCAGAGTTATCACGGGGCAACGCTGGGCGCGCTCGCAGTTTCGGGCAACAAACGGCGGCGCGAAATTTATCTTCCCATGGTGCGTGAGTTCGCCCACGTCGGGCTTCCCTATTGTTATCGCTGCGCCTATGGATGCGATGATTGCGCCCGGCAGTACGCGGAGGAACTGGAGCGCGCCATGGATGCGGCAAAAGGCGAAGTGGCAGGGTTCATCTTCGAACCGGTGAGTGGCGCTACGTTGGGCGCGGCGGTTCCCCGTGGAGATTACCTGCAGAAGATCGAGAGTATTTGCCGCAGTCGTGGGGTGGTGCTGATTGCCGACGAGGTGATGACAGGAGTGGGACGAACCGGGCGCAATTTTGCGGTGGAGCATTGGGGGATTCTGCCGGACATCCTGGTGACGGCCAAGGGACTCTCGAGCGGATATGCGCCGCTGGGCGCAGTGATTGCGACCAAGAGAGTTGTGGATGCAATCGCGACCGGATCGGGCGCGTTTCTGCATGGGTTCACGTACAACTCACACCCGATCTCGCTCGCCGCGGGACGGGCGGTGCTGCGGTTTGTGGTTGAGCGCGAACTGGTCAAAGCTGCGGATTCGGATCAGGCAGGAAGTTCCGCCGCACATCTAAAAGCAGCGCTGGAAGGGTTGCGAGAGTTGCCTGCAGTCGGAGACGTGAGGGGAGTCGGATTGTTGTGGGGAATCGAGTTTGTCTCCGACAAGAGAACAAAAAAGCCGTTCGCAACAGAGCTGAACTTTTCCGGGCGAGTCGGGCAGGCGGCGGTGAAACGCGGCTTGATGGTGTACCCGATGCAGGGGTGCGTGGATGGGCTTGCGGGAGATCACCTGTTGATTGCGCCGCCCGCGGTGATCACGCCGGAACAGATTCAGTTTGCGGCGGAGCAGTTGGCGGGAGCGATCGAAGAGGCGGCGAAACTGGCATAGGCCAGTCTGCACACGCGAGATCTTCCCAGCTTGCTATCAGAAGCAGGTCTGGGCAGCACCCTTAGTCGTTGTGGTTGTGAATCTGGCGCTCCACGGACCAGATGTCTTCCGGATTTTGCTCGAAGGGATAGACGTGGACCATCCATCCGAAAATTTGCGGGACGAACCTGCCGCCATTGGCTTCACAGTCTTCGCGGGTTGAAATCGATCCAGCAAGCCCAAACCTGGGATGCGCTCCCCATAATTCCCTTTTGCGATCGTCAGGAGGCAAGCACATGTTGATGTGGGCATGCCACTGGGCGATGCTGAGCGGAATGCGCGAGTTGAGTTCATCTTCATCGGCATTCTTGGGAGCTGTGTACATGACACCGATCAACTGGTAGTCGTCGCCATGTTTCTCGTAGAGCAGTGAAGTCGGATGCTCAGGATTAAAATGAGTGCCGGCTTCAAAGCCGTACCAGTAGTTCGTGAAATGGTATTGCTTTTGGGGAAGGTTGGGCAGAAAGATCTTGTAACCATCAGCGAGCCCGACCTTGTAGTCTTTGTACTTTTCAGCAGCTTTGCGGGCGGCGTCGACAACCTGCTGGGCTCTTTCCTGATCGCCAGATTTCGGGGTACGCAGCGCGGTCATCTTCATATGCGCGCCCATTTCCATACGACCCTGCATGGCGTGCATCGCGTGGGCACTGCCATCGCTGGTCATACCGGGCATTTCATGCATTTCGTCGGCCGGCTTTGTCTCTTGCGCCTGGAGGGAGGCGAGGAACAGGACGAAGAGGCTGGCGTATGCAGCAAATCGTTTGTGCATGGTCGTCACCCCTCGCAGTGTTCTAACCCTGCCGCAGAAGGTTTGTTTCTGCAAGGGAATGCGGTTACCCGGAGTTACGTGGGTAATTGTGTCTTATTGTTAGGGCTGCTTCTGGATTGATTTACCTTCTAGCATTTCCCTTACTGGCTTTCACGCGCTCTTACTAAGACCTGGCGGTAGAGGCGGTCGAGGTCTCGCCCAAGCCCATGGTCAGAAGGACTTGATTGGCGGCTTCGCCCCCGGAGCGGACGCAATCCGGAACACCGATCCCGCGGAAGCCATTCCCGGCGAGGGCAAGTCCCGGGAGGTTTTGGCGATGACGCTCGATGCGCTCAAGCCGTTCAAGGTGACCGACTCCGTACTGTGCCATCGCACCTTTCCATTTGTAGACCCGCGCGAAGATTGGATCGGCGGAGAGTCCGATGATCTGGTTCAGTTCTCGACGTACGAGCGTCAGCATTTGTTCATCCGAGAGCTGAAGGATGGCTTCATCGCGAGAGCCTCCGAGGAAACAGCGCACCAGAGCTCGATCCTCGGGGGCGCGATGAGGAAACTTGTTATGCACGAACGTGGCAGCGAGCATGCGCTTGCCTTCGCTGCGAGGGATCAGAAATCCAAAACCAGGGGGAAGGCTGCTGCGCACACTGCGATCGTAGCCCAAGGTCACTGTTGCGGAGGAACTGTAGTCGATCCCGCGAAGTTCGGCTGCGAGATTCTCATTCGCAGGTTGCAGCAGATTCGCAGCGGCTGGAGCAGGGGTCGCAACAATGACCGAATCGAAATGATCGGATTGATATCCTGCCGAGATAAGCCAGCCGTCATCCTGCGGCTGCAAGGCTTGAACTGACACCCCCACGCGAAGAGATCCCGGCGACAATCGCGGGAGAAGCGCATCAATTAACTGCTGCATCCCTTCTTTCAGTGAGGTGAACAGCGGACGCGCGGGGGTGCTGCTGGCGTGCGCCATTTTTCTTCGGGCTGACAGCATGGCGCGGCCGAGGCTTCCATGCTTTGCTTCCATTTCTGCGAAGCGAGGGAGGACTGCGCGAACGCTGAGCTGCGAAGCTTCTCCGCCATAGACTCCGGAAAGTAACGGGTCCGCGAGGCGGTCCACCATCTCCGGGCCGTAATGACGCTTGACGAGGTCGGCCACGGTTTCGTCGTGTTCGGCCTTGCGAGGCGGATGGAACCATTCCCCAGCCATGCGCAGCTTCGATTTCACGGAGAACAGGCGGGAAAACACAGTAGGCAGAATCTTCGTCGGGACCATGAACATGAGGCCGTCGGGCATCACGGTCAGCTTGCCGTTCACGAGGATGTAAGTTTTGCGGTCGGGGTCGTTGGAGCCGATTAGTTGATCGCCTAAGCCAACCGCCTTGCACAACTCCGCAGCCCATGGCTTTTCGGTAAGGAAGGAATCGGGGCCGGCCTCGATGAGGCACCCATCTTCGCGATCAGTAACCAGCACCCCTCCCATGCGAGAGCTGGCTTCGAACACGGTGTACTCGACGGGCATCCCGGCGCGGCATTTCTGTTCCAGCGTGTATGCGGCCGAAAGGCCGGAGATGCCGCCGCCGATAATAGCTACGCGCTTCATGAAGTCTCTTCAGACGCTCTGGGCAACATTGATTCGGGAACGCACCAGCGACGCCAGAGCAGCGGTCAACAAAGGTGAGGCGTTCAAGGATTCCGCGCGCCAGAGGCCCATGCCGCGATCCTTGGCAAAGTTCTTAAAGCCGATATCGATGTCGTAGAGAATCTCTACGTGGTCGCAAAGAAAGCCGATCGGCTGAATGAAAACGCCACTGTGTCCCTGGTCCTTCAAACCGCTGATCGTGTCCTCGACGGTCGGGCCGAGCCAGGCGCCGCCTGACATTCCCTGACTCTGGAAGGCGAAAGTCCAGCCCTCGGCGTTGAACCCCGCTTCGCCAGCTACAAGTTGCGCTGTTTGCTTTGCCTGGGCTTCGTAAGGATCCCCCTCGGCAATGGTTCGAACCGGCACGCTGTGAGCGGTAAAGATCACGGGGAGTGTTCCGCCGTACTGATCGCAGGCCCGATGCCAGGCTTTCAGCAACTTCTCTGTGAATGCACGAATGAGCAAAGGATGATCGTGCCAGGATTCAACAAAGTCGAATTCGATCGGAGCGCCGCCATCGCCGTGGAGGGCCGCCCGGTAAAGACCGACACTGGTGCGGGAATTCTGTGGAGCCAGACAGATGGCAATCGCGCGGGTGATCCCGTCCTGTTGCATTTCCTGAACAACGTCGCGGATGTAGGGCTTCCAATTGCGCATGCCGACGTAAACGGGAATCCCTAGTTGCCTGGCAAGAAGGTCCCGCTGTTCGAAAGTCCAACAGCTCAAGGGGGATTGGCCGATCAGACCATAGCGATGCTGCACTTCTTCAATGACCTTTGGGGGAACGGGCCGCCCGCCGGTCACCTGGAGAAGGAACTCAGGAATTTCGGAAACCTTGTCAGGAGTGCCGTGAGCCAGCAGGATCACCGCGAGTTTGGAAGGCGACGACCCCATATTCAACGTGCCGCAGCGGCAATGTTGGCAGAGTGCTCCTGCACAAATTTCGCCAGCGCCTTCACATTATCCACCGGCGTTTCCGGAAGAATGCCATGACCCAAATTGAAGATGTGCCCAGGAGCTCCGGCCGCTCGCCGAAGAATGTCTTCGGCTCGGGCCTTCAGCTCCTCCCAGTCCGCAAACAGGAGCACGGGATCCAGATTGCCCTGCACGGCGGTCTTGCCCAGGATCTTTCGCCCAGCATCGAGCGGAATGCGCCAATCAAGACCAATCACTTGAGCCCCGGTTTCGTTCATCGAGGAGAGCAGGGTGGCGCTGTCGGTACCGAAATAAATTACGGGAACGCCGGATTTCTGGATCGCCTTCACGAGTTCAATGGTTCGAGGCAGGACGTAGCGACGATAGTCCTCGACACTGAGACATCCCACCCAACTATCAAAAATCTGGATCGTGTCGGCGCCGGCGAGAACCTGGTCGATGGCGTAGGCGGCGACGACGGCATTGATTTTGCGCAGCAAATCGTCGAAGACAGCGGGAGCGGAGTACATCATCCGCTTGACGTGAATGTAATTACGAGAACCCCCGCCTTCGATCATGTAACTGGCCAAGGTGAAAGGAGCACCGCAAAAACCGATGACCGGCAGGCGAGTACCGAAATGCTTGCAAACGGCGGCGACCGCTTCGGACACATAATGCAGGTCACCAGAACGGTCGGTCACGAGGCGGTCAACATCTTCCTTGTTGCGGAGGGGACGTTTCACGACCGGGCCCTCGCCCGCCTCGAAATGAAATGAAAGCCCCATGACCTCAAGGGGAAGGAGAAGGTCCGCGAAAATGATGGCGGCGTCTACTCCCAGGGCCTCGGCGGCGGTGATGGTGACCTCGGCGGCGACGGCAGGCCTCTTGCAGATATCAATAAGGGAGTATTTCTTGCGGACATCCCGGTACTCGGTCATGTAGCGGCCGGCCTGCCGCATGAACCAAACAGGGGTGCGATCCACGGATTGGCCTTTGCAGGCCCTGACGAAGAGAGAGTCGGGGGCGGACATGAATCTCTAAATGTAGCATTTCGGGGGAAGTAAGGCGATCAGCAGCCGGCTGGGGCCGGAGAGAAGGTCGACTCTCTCCGAGGAGCCCTAAACCGGATCGATCGATTGGACCTGAATGGATTGGCCGGAAGGATCAAGGATACCGATGACCCGAACTTTCTGGCCCTCGAACTGTTTGGCGCGGTCTTGTGCGTCAAGTTGATACGAAGTGGAGTCGGACTTCAGAACATAGGAATCGCCGTGCTTCTGGATCGTGCCCAGAAAGGTACGCGTGGCTGGCGACTGATTCTGTTCAGAGCCCTGGGGCTGCGCGGCAGCGGGCTGAGTTGTTGGAGCAGTATCGGGAGCAGGTGTCGGGTTATGCTGCGGCTGCGTTTCAGCCTGGGGATCAGGACCAAGCGGTTGCTGACCGGAGGGCGGCACGGGCTGCGGTGCTTGCATTCCGGACCAGGCAATCAAGTCGGAGCTGGCCAAGTCACGAGCGTCGGGAATCGGAGCTGGCTCAGAGGGATCGTTCTGGGCAAACGAGCAGGGTACGATAACCAACAAAGCCATCAACAACATGAGCGAGGAAAAGCGATTCATAAGAGACTCCGATGAGCGCGGCTTATGATGCAAAAGGCGGGCCGTTCGTATCCTCGTTAGTTTGTGCGAGGTCAGCGAAAAGTGGCGTTTCGAGAAAAGAAGTTTCTGCCTAAGAGTTGGGAAAATCGCCGTACAGAGTTTCCTGTAGGCCTCGATCCTGGGCTGTGCCACCGGGGGCTCGAGGTGCCCTAATGAGTAAGAAGGCACCAAGAGAGTACCGTCCGCGGGAGGCAAAATCGTCCTATGATCGGCAGAGAATTTCTTCGGGGGTATGCGATGGCAGCGAGCCAGGTAGTTCTGTACTTCGACAAGCAAGAGGATGCAGTGCTGTTTACCTTAGCTGCCAGCTCGGTGCTTTCAGCGGAGGAGCCGAGCCGGCAAAAAGAGGCTCTGGCGAAGATCGCCGGCGAGATCAGTAAGGCAAGCCGGATCACCACCGAGGGCGTGCTCAAGGCAGCAGAGTAGGTTTATCGCGGAATGTCTACGCGGTATCCGATGCCACGGACGGTTTTCAGGTAAGTAGGATTGTCCGGGTCGGGCTCAATCTTTTCCCGCAAACGACGCACATAGACATCCACTGAGCGTGGAGTTACGAAGGATCCCTCCGTCCAAACCGCGTCGAGGAGTTGGTCGCGCGTGAAGACCCTGGCTGGGTGCCGAGCAAGGTAATCCAACAATCGAAATTCCCGGGTCGTGGTAGAGATATTGTGCCCGTTCACGCGAACGATCATCGCGGTGGCGTCAATCTCAATGTTTCCCAGCTTAAGCACTTCGTTTCCAGCGGGCTCACCAATACTCCGCAGGACAGCGCGTACGCGAGCAATCAGTTCGCGCGGGCTGAAGGGCTTGGTGATGTAGTCGTCGCCTCCGAGTTCCAGGCCTTTGATGCGATCTGATTCAGAAGTCTTGGCGGTCAGGAAGATGATGTGGGAGGAAGAGAGCACCTGATTGCGCTTGATATGCCGGCAAAGCTCCAGGCCATCACTACCCGGAATCATGATGTCGAGCAGGAACAAAGCAGGGACACTTTTCAATGCTTCGTCAATCACGGAAACCGAGGAAGGGAACCAGCGAGGTGCGTAGCCTGAAATCTCAAGGTGAAGGCAGATAAGGCGGGCGATATCAGTATCATCTTCGACCACGAAGATCAGGGGCTTCGAAGAAGAGACCTCCTGTGGAAGCCGGCTTTGGCCCGCGGTGCTCGGGGTGTCCCCGGGGAAAGACACGAATACCAGTCCTGTTCTAAGTAGTTGAAAGGTGGATTTTGCAGTGTGGATGTTTCAGGAGTGTTGTCGAGAGATTAAAACTGCATGAATTCGGTGGGCTTGGGGGAGGGCCACCTTTGCTATCGTGAGCAGCTTAGGAGCCGAAGCTGCGGATTGGAATTACCTCTGCCAATGCCCGGGTGAAAGCGGCATCGCGCTTGACTGCCACGGAGCGGATGCTCCGCAGCCGAGGGTTGGATTGACGCTTCGATATTTTGGTACGTCCGGGATCGCGACGTGACGCTTGCAACGCTTCAAGGGCCCTGATGGCTTTGTCGAACTTGGCGCGTTCCGAACGCAGTTCGATCAGAATCTCATCGATGTCCAAGATGTCCCCCCTTTCCTGGGTCTGAACTTTGCCGCGGTGTATATCACGCACGGACCAGGAAATGAGGAGAAAATGAGATTTGTTCGGTTTTCAGAACAAACCGGATCAGCGCTTGTGTTCGACGTAGTACGCTGATTCGACAGGCCGGACAACACGCGGAAACCAGAGCGGGCGGCGCAGGTTGCCGTTTGCGGGACGAGTCAGAGCCTTCCACTTCAGGTAGACGGCGTGGGAAAGGTTGGTATCCACGAAGATGTCACCGTAACGGTCTTCCGGGGCTGCTCTTTCAACGCGCACCATCTGATGCCAGCAATGCATGCCGCTGACGGGATCCGGATGAACTGGGAAGGTGATGTCCTGATGGACGCCAGCATCGCTCCACCAGACGCGCTTGGTGTCGGGATCGGGACTCGCGTAAGGGGCCACGCCCGAGAGTTGACGCATCTTCCATTGTCCTTTGCCAACTTCTTTCAAATCCACCCAGGCGCTGGAAAGGCGCTCAACCTGCTCGTCTTTGTTAATCCGCCAACGTCCCAGGTGATGCGAGCAGGCGACCACGCCAGGAGCAAGGCCCTCAGTTACCCAGGCGTGAAGCACGAAGAAACCGATTTCAGTGTGAACCTTGATCAGGTCGCCGGTGGAAACATGGCCGATCTTTTCGGCGTCCAGTGGATTCAGCCAGAGAGGATTCTTGTGGGAGATTTCGTAAAGCAGCTTGGCATTGCCTGAGCGGGTGTGGATCAAATTAGGCAAACGGAAGATCGGAAGCAAGGTGTAAACGTCGCCATGGGCATGCTGGGGCCAGTCCACGGTCGGCATGTGAATGGGATCGAAGTCGTCGTGAGCGGCGCCGACAGATTGCGCTTGCGCGGAACGATGGATGTGGCTTCTATAGTATTCCGGCAAGGCGAACTCCGGCCAATTCCAGTCCGCCATGGTCCTGGAAAAAATCTCCAGTTTGCGCGAAGGCGTGTTGTAACCGACTACAGCCCTGCCGTCTACGACCACACCGACGGGCTTGCCTTGTTTGGTGATTAGGTTATTGGAGCCGGTCTGAGCGCCATCGAGTTCGGATTGCGCGATCGGTTTCTCATTCAGTTTATAGACGTCGGTGGTCACTTCGAAGGCGCCGTACTTGCGCATGTACTCAAGCGGGGACAAGTTTTCTTTTTGCGCGGCCTCCGGAAGACCGGGAACTGAGTTTTCGAAGATCCAACGGTAGTACTCTTCCACGGTGAGTTTCTGCCCAGGACGGTATGGCGATTCGAACCACTTGCGGATGCCCATGGACCCATCGGGATCGATGGCCCACGAGAGATTAATCCAGAACTCATCTTCTTCCCAGACTTCCCCGGGATTGGCCTGGTAGGTGTACTCGAATTTTTCACCGGCGCGCTCGCGAAGCACACGAAGCACGGGTTGACGGAAGCCGATCCAGCGTCCCGCGTAGGACTCCTGACTCATCAAATCGTGACGCTCGGAACTGAAACCCATGGGGAGAACGTAGTCGGCGAACCAAGCAGTCTCGCTCCAGGTGGGAGTGAGCGCCGCATGCAGGCCGACCTTATCTTCATCGCGCAGCATTTCAATCCAGGAAAATCCGTCAGGATACGTCCACACAGGGTTGAAGACGCGGGTGAAGTAGGCCTGGATACAGCCACGGCCTTCTTTGAGAAAATGCGGGAGAAGGAAGGACATCTCATGAGTACAGAGCGGCCACTCCGGCGGGTAAAGAAGCTCGTTCCAATTTTTTTGGGGGGGTGGGACCGAGAATGGCTTAGGAACAAACTTGTTCCAGGCGTTCAGATTGTGTCCGCCTTCGGTGCCGACCGAACCGGTAAGGACATGTAAGAGCATCAGAGCACGCGCGGATTGCCAGCCGCCAAGGTTTCCGGAGGCGCTGCCGCGCCACAGATGAGACGCGAAGCGGGATCCCGCGGCGGCAATTTCGCGGGCAAGGCGGACAATGATGTTCGCTTTCACGCCGCTTTCTTTTTCCGCGAACTCCGGAGTGAAAGTTGCATAGTGCTGCTTCAGTGCTTCCACGAACTCTTCAAAGCTTCTGCCAGCACCTGGGAAACCTTCGAGTTCTAACTCTTCCCAATTCGTCCAATTCCTGACGAAACCGGCGTCGAAACGATTCTCCTTAAGGATCACCATGGCCATGGCGAGCAGGACGGCCGCTTCCGTGCCGGGGTAAGTAGGCAACCAATAGTCGGCCATGCTGGCAGTGTTAGACAGGCGCGGGTCCATCACGGCGAGCTTGGCCCCCGCCATTTTGCCGTCAATGATGCGCTGGGCATGGGGATTGAAGTAGTGTCCGGATTCAAGATGCGCGGACAGCAGGAGAATGAATCGCGAGTTAGCGTGATCGGGCGAAGGCCGGTCGGCATAATGCCAGAGCAGATATCCGAGACGGGCCGATGAGGAGCAGACATTGGTGTGAGAATTGTGGCCGTCGATTCCCCAGGCTTGCAGCGTGCGTTCCATGATGAAGTCATGACCGGGACGGCCCACGTGGTACATAACTTCTTCCCCGCGACCTTCCTGGATTGCTTTGCGAATGCGCAAGCCGAAGGTTTCGAGCACCTCGGCCCAGGTGGTGCGCTCCCACTTGCCGCCACCGCGAGGGCCCACGCGCTTCATGGGATAGAGCACGCGGTCGGGATCATGAATCTGATTGATGGTGGCGGGGCCTTTGGCACAAAGGCGTCCCCGGCTGGAGGGATGCCTGGGATTGCCCTCGAATTTCGCGACCTCGCCCGTCTGTTTATCTACGTACGCGAGCATTCCGCAAGCGGACTCGCAGTTGAAGCAGATGGTGGGAACGAGTTGATAATGCTTTTCGACTTTGCGGGGCCACTGCTCGGGGTCATACTCCACCCAATCGTCCCATTCCTCCACCGGCGGATGAGACGAGAGATGGCTTCCGAAGCGTTTGAAATTATCCATATCAATTCTCTGCCTTTAGCTATTGGGCACGCTTTGCCCAGCCATGACGAAGCACCATTCAAAGATCAGAAGTCCAACTAGAGCCAGTACGCTCGCAGTCGCGACTGCGAGCCGATTCGACATCGCAACGATGAGGAGAATCACCGGTAAAATTCCGCCCAAGCCGACCGCTCCGAACCAGAATGCCCCGCTGAACGGACCGTGTGTTATGAGGCGGGCGGCGTAGCGCGCATTGTCGGTCGTGTGGGGAATTGCGACCTCCCCGAGCAGCATGAGCAGATGCAGGCTTTGGCAGGCCAAAAGGCTGAATGCGGCGATTCCGGCCACAGGAGCAAGCCGGACGGGCAGCAACGCCAGCACCGCCGCGCCGCAGAGCAAAGACTGCACGATGAGGTGAACGGGAAGCAGCGGTGTTTGCCACAGGTCTCGGCCTTCGCATTGTCCGAAGAGAAATGCCGTATAGCACGCGGCGAGGAACCCGACGAAGACCGTGGGCCAGACGAGGATTCTGTTCAAGGCTGATACATTCGCCAGAGCGCCGAGCCAGAACAATCCAGTGAGGACGCTATAGGCAATGAGGACGAAAGCGCCGCGTGCGAGCCACGATTTGCTCTGAGGCCTGAGCACCACGCGGAGGAAACGCTCCTTGTGATCGAGGTCCCAGATCAGCAGGACCGTGGTGAGCATCGTGAATAGCAGCGCGATTGTCGATAGCGTGAGGTCGCGCCAACGATCGGGAGACATTCTTCCCAGGGCGATAGCGATCGCCGGTATTGCGAGCGCACCGGATCCGATAGCTTTGGTCCAGCAGTAGGCAGGCACTTGCCATCCCCAGGGACGAGCATGCGACACGTCGTAGGCAGCAAGTGCATTGGCTTGCAGCATGGGGCTGTCGGAAGGGTAGAGAGCGCCTCCCCCGTGAACGGCGCCATTCCGCTGGGACCACATGTAGAACGGTTCGTGCCGCGCCGCGGTGGGAACGATGGCGCTCTCGTCGGCGTCAATGTAGTACAGCTTTGGCTGAGTTCCCTGCTCGGGCTTGCGAACCCGAACCGTCTCTCGCGCTATCAATTGCGCGACTTCACTGCCGGGGTCACTGAGATCACCGGCAACGATTGCGTGCTCGGGGCAGACCACGACGCAGGAGGGCTCCAGGCCCACTTCGGTGCGATGAGCGCAGAAGTGGCACTTGGCCGCGGTGCCATCGTCGGGATCGATATAAATGGAATCGTATGGGCAGGCTTGCATACAGGCTTTGCAACCGATACAGAGATCGGAACTGAAGTCCACGATGCCGTCCCGGCGCTGGTACATCGCGCTGACAGGACAAATGGTGACACACGGGGGCTTCTCGCAATGATTGCAACGCGTGACCTGAAAGACGCGGCGCGTGTTCGGGAATTGGCCTTTCTCGACGTACTTGACCCAGGTGCGATTCACGCCTATGGCGACCTGGTTCTCGGTTTTGCAGGCCACGGTGCAGGCGTGGCAACCGATGCACCGGCGATTGTCGATGACGAATCCGTATTTCATTCTGAGGAACTCTGGAAGAACGGCATACCGAGTGTCACATCAATGGAGATGGCGGTCAACTTTGCGGACGCTCAACGGCAGAAGGCACCGAGATCGCCGAAAAGAAACTCGGATGAGCTCTTGCGTGAGACAAACAGGGCTCCACTTCTCTACAAAGACGAGAAAGGGAGCCCGGTCTGCTGGTCAGTTTACGTTAACGTTCACTGCTATCGAGGGAATACCGTTAGCTACTACTTCCAACGTGCTGGCGCCTGTCTCGGCACCGGAGGGCACATCGAAGTTCGTGGAGACGATGGCACTTCCGGTGGCTACGCCCATGGTGCTATGCCCGTGAGTTCGGGCGTAGAACACGTGCTTGGTTGAGTTGTTGGTGATGCGGACTAAAGGATAATTGGTTGCGGTTTCAAACTCGTCACCGAAAGCAGCAGCCTGTGAAAGCCCATTGAACTGCGTGCCGGAGATTTTGTACGTCATGCCGCGGACAACTGTGGAGGGAGCCGTGGTGATGGTGGGAGCCCAGGACTGCGAATAGGTCCCGGAGGAGGTATAGAGCTCCGATCCGCCGACGAGCACTTCGCCAGTTGGCAGGACCAAAAGACTTCCAGAAGCCGAGGGGCCGCTGGTCAGGGTAAGACCATTGAACTCGTAGAGACGTCCGGAAACACCCAGCACGAGAACGTTTCCGTTTGGAAGGAGGGCAGCGTAGGAGTCACCGGCTTCATCTCCCGCGGGAAAATCGGGGCCCTGTGTCCAGGTACCGGGATCGGTCGGCACGGGAGGTGGCGTGTAAATGGACGTATGCGCAACTCGCGAGCCTTGCGGAGTTGAACCGGCGGCGAAGACAGTTCCATCCGGGCGCAGGATGGCGGGACCGACTTCTCCGGGAGGAAAGTAGCAGAATCTGCCGTTCGGGCCATAGGGCAAGCATCCGAAAGGAGATGGGGAATGCAGGTCCACGACGGTGTTGCCGGCATTCACCCACATTCTTTGTGAAATGACGTATTTCTCCGCGTTGGGCGCGTTCTTCACATCGAAGGTGAGAATCGTGCCGTCGGGAAGAAGGGTCCAGCCTTCTTCCGCGTTGAAATCGCTCTTCCCTGCCGAACTGATCTTGGTCCATGTCAGGGTCGCAGGATCGAGCAGCGCCATTTCACGAACCAGCTTGTCGCCAATCAGAAACTTCCCGCTCGGAAGCACGACCGAGGGTGAGTCCCCAATGTAGGGCAAGAAACTGGGAGGAGTGATCGAAGTCCAGGTGTTCGCGACGGGATCATAGATGGCGCCTTGATTGGTCAGTGTGAAGGCGCCCTTGTTGTATTCACCACCGACGATGACTACCCTACTGTCGGCCAGCACGGCTGAGGAAAAGGCGTCAGGCACGTATCCTGCGGGCAGGTTGGCAAGCTTCGTCCAAGTACCGTTGACGTAGCTTCCCGTGATATCGGGCGTGAGTTTGTACCAGTCTGACAAACTATTGCCCTGAACCATGACCGTGCCATCGGTGAGCAAGAAGGGAACACCGGCGCCATTGGGCGGCTGATTTTTCAGGCGTTGCAGAGATTGGGCGAGGCTTGCGGTTGCAAACAGGCAAAGCACGCCAAGGAGCAGAGAAATTTTGCGCAAGTTGGATCACCTTTCCTGGAAGTTGGAGCCGAAGCGGATTCCGGTTGAAACGACGAATGGGTCGCCGGGAACGCTAACAGGCGTGAGCTGGTTCTTGGAACCCAGCATAAAACGCCGAACGCCACATACTCTACTGCAGTCTGTGAATCTCCGCCAGCATCGGATGACATTCTGTGGAGAGCGGGAGTTACCGCTCGGAAATCGCTGTGTGCGCGACTTCAGGCGAGGCGATTTCATCAGCAGCCAGCGGGTCTCCTCGATACGGACCCCGCCACACGCCTCCACCAAAAGTCGTAACGTAAATTTTTGAGGAGTCAGTGGGATCGAGCACTACCCGATGGGCCCACTTGAAATTGAATCCGGGAAGGCGCCGCCATGTGACACCGCGATCGCTCGAATGCCAGACCGACGATTCGAAACCGGCCGCGTACAGGAGTTTCTGATTTCGCGGATCGACGGTGATGTCATAGATGTGCTGGTCACGGGAGAGAACGTTTTTCCAGCTTCGTCCGGAATCCACTGACAGGAAAATTCCGCCACCCTGTGCGCGCGGGGGAGTGTTGCGCCCCCAGGCAGCAAGGTAGAGCCTTTTAGGATCGTCGGGATCGATCGCGAGTCCATTGGGGCCGTTGACACCGCTCGGAAGGTTCAGCCTTGTCCAGTGCTCGGCGCCATCGCTTGAGCGGTAAATGGCCCCGTCGTTCTGATCGCCTATGCCGCCATCATCGCTGCGACGCGCAACAACCAGATAAAGATCTCCGGACGAAGAGAGCGTGAACCGCCAGGCAAAGGGCTCTTTGCCGGCGATCCCGTTGTTTTTCAGCTGCCAGGTTTTCCCATCGTCCACAGACTTATAAACGCCTCGTCCGAACGCAGTCACGTATAGAACGCGAGCGCCCGGTTTGCTGCGTGGATCCAGCACGATATGGGTTGCGGCCGTCGGGACCATGCCATCATTCGATTTCGTCCAGGATCTTCCGCCATCCTCGCTGCGCACCACACCCCCGTCGTAGTCAGAAGGCGATTTCCGGCGCCACATCTTGGAACGAGGCAGATCGTGGTTCCTGCTCATCACGGCCCAGACCCGGCCCTTCACGTCGGGATCAAATACCATCCAGTAAGTTGTGTTCTGCCATAGCCGGGGAACCCCGGCCGCGGATGAAGTCCAACTGAGTCCGCCATTATCACTGCGAAACAGGCCAATATCGGTATACGACACAAACATGCGCTGGTTGTCGAAGGGATCGAAATGAACACCGTACGAAGTAGTGGTCTCAAGTCCGCGGCTTGAGAAAGTGCCGTCTGAGCGCGGCGTCGAGTAGAGAGCGTCCCAGGTCCTTCCGCCATCGTGCGTGTTGAGAATTCGTCCTTCGTCCGTGGCATAGACGACATTGGGATTCGTTGGGGAGACGGCAAGGCCTAAGGAGGGCCCGGCATAATCGCATCCGAAGGTTTGGCCGATCCAGGGGTCGTGTACGTTCGTGGCACAATCATTGGATTCCTTCCACACCAGGTCCCAGGTCTTGCCGCCGTCGGCGGTGCGGGCGATCCCATGCTGCGCTTTACCGGAGCCGAACCATCCGTCCTTCAACCCGTTGTAAGAGACGTAGGCAATTTCAGGGTGGTTTGGACTCGCCGCAATGGCATACACACGCCCGTTTTTGCCGGGGAGTTCAGAACTTCCCCAGGATGCCCCTCCATTTTGCGAGACAAAGATGCGGTGGCCGTCAATCGCATAGACCACCGCGGGGCCGCCCTCATCGTGGAAACTTAGCGACGCCTGGGTCATGGAATCCGCTCCGGGAGGCGGTGGGCGGTTTTGCCAACTCCCCTGATTCCTCACGGCGATGTAAGTATTGGAGGTCACGTAAAGCAAGCGATCCGAGGTCGGGGAATGCGGATCGATGTAGATCTGCTGGGCCGGATTGGGCAGCCGTGAAATGTCAGACCAACTGGCACCATAATCATCGGAGCGAACTACCTTGGAAGAGTCGCCGCGTTGTAGGACAGCATAAAGAGTTTTCGAGTTTGCCGGGTCGACTGCCAAAGCCCTAATTGCTCCCGTGGGTTGTGACGTACTGAGCGATTCCCCGGCGTGATCATCGGACATCTCAATCGCGGTTACCTTTCGCGGATCCGGATAGAGTAGTTTCCAGGTCAGACCGCCATTCGTGCTACGCCAGAGCCCGATGCTGCGAGCATAGACTACGTCCTTCGAATTGGGATCGAAGGCAAACCAGCGAACGCGACCGCGAAGGTTGAAAGTGCGCCAGGATTGACCGCCGTCGCTGGTCAGGTACGAGCCAGTCATATCGCAAGCGACCAGGACACGATTAGGGTCGTGCGGACTCACTGCGGGATCGAAAAGCGCCCCTCCGCCACCGGGACCGATCACCTGCCAGCTCATGCGTTGGTCTGGGGAGGCGAAGGCAAGCAGCAGGGGGACAACCGCGACGATCCAAATATTCCGGGTTCTCGCCCCCAGCATAGTGCTCAGATATTATCCCGAATATCCACCCGCGTCAGGAACCCGCTTCCGCCTTCGAGCGCTGGCTGATCAGGGCACGCGGCTCTGAACATCGAAGCCATAGCTTGCCAGAGTCTGAGCAACAGCAGCGCTTTTGATAAACGACAGGAACCGGCGGGCGACTTCTTTATTCTTTGAGGAGCGAAGGATTACGCACGCCTGAGCGAGGGGCGGGTATTTATCCGGAAGAATCTCGGCAAAGCGGCCTTTGTCTTTCATTGCCGGAGACAAGGCGAGAGAGAGTGCCACGATACCTGCATCCGCGGAACCAGACATCACAAACGATGCCGCCTGAGAGATGTTCTCTCCAAAAACGAGCTTGTCTTTCACCTTGGCGTAGACGCCATCTTTCTGCATTGCTGCAACAGCGGCTTGTCCGTACGGGGCGTGCCGCGGATTCGCGATCGCAATCTTCTTAATATCGGGGTCGAGAAGCGCAGACAGTCCGGATTGCAAATTGACTTTCATATCATTTGGAACCCACAGCACGATTTTCCCCCTCGCGTACTGATAGTAGGAGCCGGGTTCGGTCAGTCCGGCAGTTTCCAACTTGCTGGGATAGTCGAGGTTCGCCGAAAAGAACATATCGAAGGGAGCACCGTTCTGAATCTGCTGGAAGAAATTTCCGGATGAACCGTAAGTGACTTTCACCACCTCGCCGGTGTTCTTCTGAAAGTTCGAAGCAATCTCTTGCATCGCGGATTGAAGGTCGGCGGCCGCCGCGATCGTGATCTCTTGTCCCAGGGAGGCCGTGGCCAGGGCCAAAAACAAGAACGTGAAGAGTGCTCGTAATCGCATCATGCTTACATTCTCATTCAGGGCTGGATCTTGCAAATCTTACCAACAGGCCTGCTTTCGCTGAGCGGCACCGTGGCGGTCCCGCCAAGTAGCCCGGCTGGCACTGAGTGTGACGGAGCAGAAAAAATGCCCACCGGCCGAAGCCGATGGGCAAATGGATTTGAGTTCGCGCGAAACTACTTCAGCTTCACGCCACCGAACTCGTCCTGAACGTTGTTGGTCCCGGTGGTGGTGTCCTGCCAGACCGCATAGAAGGACGTGCCGGCGTTTACGCTGGTCCGGTAGTCTCCCATGAAGCTGCCGCCGAAGCCGTCATTCAACGGATTCGACATGGCGCTGGACAGGGCTTTCGCCGCGCCGAAGTTGGTGCCCTGGTTCGAGGAAGTCGCAGCCATGGGCTGATACTTCAGGTTGGAAGGATCATTTCGACGATCCAACCAGCTCACGAACACGCGGCCGCCGCCCTTGGAGGCGCTGACCCAGGGGAAGAACTGGTCGTTGGAGGCGTTCGACACGATAGTGCCGGCGCTCCATGTCGCACCGCCGTCAAGCGATGTGCGAAGCATGACCTGCAACTTCGAACCAGTCCAGTTGTAGTAGGTGACGTAGATGTGAGCAGTCGCGCCGCTGCCAACTGCTTCTACGGAGGGGATGTTGCTAACGCGCTCGCTGGTGTTCGGCAAGCTGCCATAGAACGCGCAGAAGCAAGCATCCGGAGCCAGTTTGGTGGTGAACGCAGAGACTGCGGTGCTCCAGGTGGAGCCGCCGTCGGTTGACTTCGAGAACATGACGTTGGTGGTGGTGTTGCCGCAATCGCCAGCCGGGCCGTTGGCCGGGCAGCGAATCCAGGTTACGTACACCGTTCCGTCGTCTCCGATCGCGAGATCGCTAAACTGATCCACGAAGGTTGGGAAGTGCTGCGTCGTGTCTACAGCCTTGGTCGTCCAGTGCGCACCCGCATCGCTGCTCACCGATACGCTGATCTCGCTATCGCTGCTGAACGAGAACTGGGTACCAGAGAAGTAGATGTTGTTAACGTGTGGGCTGGTGGGCTTGGTGTCGATTTCCATCCACGGCTTATCGGCAAGATAGCCAAGGAGCGGACCGGTCACGGTAACCGGCGGACCCCAGGTCATGCCGTCGTTGGTTGATTTGAAAATTTTGAAGCTGCCACTCTGAATGCCGCCGGCGAATGCGTTTCCGAGACGGTCATAACCGACTACGGGATCGCCCTGTCCGCCGCTGCCAGGAGAGCAGGTGTGAGTCCAGGTCGCGCCGCCGTCCGTGCTGGCGTAGAAACCCTGGATGTTAGAGCAATTGTAGTCGTTGGCGCCGCTGAGAAACTTCTGTGCGCTCAGCGGACTGACGGCCAGAGGCGATTCATTGGACGGCTGCCCGCCGCTTGAAGCACGCACTGGAGTGAATACGCAGGGCGCGGGGCTGCAGGTCAGGTCGGGGTTAACGAATCCAACGCCGCCATTTTGCGGCACTAACTTCCCTGCACGGTACGCGCGCGCTGCAAGCACGCCGCCGGAAAGGGGGCTTTTGTCCAACGGGCTTTGCGCATTCAACAATGGCACTACGACCATTGTCAGTGCGATGGTTAGAACAGAACACCACAGTACGCGAGAGTTTCTATTCAATGTTGGCCTCCATGGCTGATAGACATTACGCTTGATTCTCTGGAGGAGGGCCGAGCCCCTCCCCTTAGGACGGAGTAGAAGTCACGTGGACGACAAAGATTTCGCACGAGACTCGCGTGCGAGGAAACACTTAAAATGCACGCTCGCGGAATGTAGCTCCGATACAGGGACGTGTCAACGTGAAACAATATGCATATAGGAAGTAAGACTCTAGGCAGAAAACCGGACAACACCAACCCTTTGTGTGACGATCAATGACAACGATTTCCTAACATCACGAACTGGACCGGAAGAACTGCCTAACGGTGAATGCGCCCGAAAGCAGTGATTGGCGCGGGCTCGCGGGGCTGCCCTGAATGTCGCGGTTTATCCGTGCGCCCGAAGAGAGAGGGTTGTGGCCCGCACGATCTCACACCCAATCTGGTCTAAGGGCAAGATTTTATGTGCCAGTCCAGCCCGTGCGACAAGCCCCGGCATTCCCCAAACCACGCTGCTGGGTTCGTCCTGTGCGATGATGCGGGCTCCGGCTTGCCGTAGTACTTCGCAACCTTTAACACCATCCTGGCCCATACCCGTGAGAATAATTCCCAGCGCTTTGGCGCTACACACCGTGGCGACGGAACGAAAGAGCGATTCTCTCCCGCATGGTCCAAGAAACCCGCAACTTCCTTTAATGGTGTGGATCGTGCGAAAGATCGAGGCCAGCAGTTCCTTAGAAGAGGGCTCCGATTCGAGGCGGACCAGTTCCTGGTCCAGCCGATCCAAATTCTCATTACTCTCGACAAGAAAATCGTTAACGATTTCATCCATAGGTGTCGCTCAAGTGGCAGAGCGCGACCATAGCCCGGCAGAGCGGTATGAAAGCGAGCTTATGCCTGCGAAAGCGCGGCGCTGGTCTGCCTTCGTGAACCCCATCGGCACAAAGCGGGAAGATCTTGACGCAAAAAAAAGAAGACGCAGCCTGGGCTGCGTCGTAAGGAGGCAAGCGAACTTCTAGGCTGCGGCATTCATTCTCCCGATATCCCCGAGCAACACCTGCTCGTGGCCTTCGGGGTTAACCTTTTCGTAGACTTTGCGAATGATCCCATCCGGGCCGATTACAAAGCTGGTGCGGTCCCAGTACATCGTTCCTTTGTATTCGGTCTGCCCAACACCGCAGGCTTTCATCAGCGACGCGCTGGGATCGGCCAGGAGATCGACCGTAAACGCGAACTTATTGCAGAAGTTTTTGTGCGAGGACACATCATCCTGGCTCACGCCAACCACCTTAATTCCGGCATCTTCGAACTCCTGCTTGGTCGCAGTGAAAGACTTGCCCTGGATGGTACAGCCCGGCGTATCGTCTTTTGGATAGAAGTACACCACCAGCCAATTGCCGGCAAAGTCGCTCAGTTTCACCGTCCGGCCATCCTGGTTCGGCAACGAGAATGACGGAAATTTTTGCCCTGCCTGGAGCATAAGAACTCCTTTCTGTGAGACAGAAATTTTAGCAGAGCATGCAGGCAGGATGCGGGTGCATCCGGCATGACTATTTCTGCGTCATCATCTGTTCCGAGCGCCGCTTCATTTCTTCGGGCGTCACGTCCTCGATATGCGTTGCCACGTACCAGGTATGGCCGAAAGGATCGACCAGCGAGCCCATGCGGTCGCCGTAAAACTTATCTTCAACCGCGCGATCCAGTTTCGCTCCAGCGTCCACGGCGCGCTTCACCGTCGCATCCACATCTGGCACATAGAGCATGATGCCAACCGGCGAGCCGCCATACGCTTCCGGGCTGCGCGCGCCCATGTCGGGAAACTCATCGGCCAACATGATGGGCGAGTCGCCAATGCGGATTTCCGCGTGACCAATGGATCCGCCCGGACCTTCCATGCGCAGCAACTCCGTCGCGCCGAATGCCTTTTTGTAAAAATCCAGGGCCTTTGCCCCGCCCTTCACGTACAGGTAAGGCGTCGCGGTGTGGTATCCCTCGGGAACTGGTTTCACTGCCATAACATTTCTCCTTCAATTCAGTTTCGAACTCTAGACCCGCGCTTCTTTCACACGGGTAGCGATGTACCACTCATTATCAAATGGATCCCGAACTCCGGCATTGCGGTCGCCGTAGGGCTGATCGGCGGGCGGTGAGATCGAGGTTCCGCCGGCTTGCAGAGCTTGCTGGTAAAGTGCATCCACATCCTCAACATAGAGGTAGAACATGGTTGGCATCGGCTGGTAAGGGCCATGCGCCTCGCCCATTTCAAGCACCGAACTTCCAAGCCTGATCTTGGCATGATGAATAACGCCATCCGGCGACTGCGTCCGGAACAATTCTTCCGCTCCGAAGCCGCGCTTGAGAAAATCGATCATCCTCTCCGGTTCCCTGGGATGCAGGTAAGGAGTAATCGTGCCCAACCCTGCCGGAGCGTGGCCAGTATCCCGGTGAGTGGCGATGTACCAGAAGTTTCCGCCCACATCGCGCACGCCCGCTTCGCGATCACCATAAGGTTGATTGACAGGTTTTGCGGTTGACACCGCTCCGGCCTTCAGAGCACGTTCGTAAACCTCGTCCGCGTTCGGCACGTACAAGTGAAGGGCCGTCGGCTTCGGAGTTCCCCTCCAGTTCGCGCCTCCACCGATCATCACCATCGAGTCGCCAATCTTTACCTCGCAGTGAATGCCTCCGGCCGACCCGATGGTCCGGAACTTCTCTTCCGCACCAAACGCCTGCTTGACGAACTCGATCAGTTCCGGTGCCTCATTTACTACCAGATAAGGCGTGATGGTACGGAATCCCTCAGGGATGGGGCTGGCCTTCCTCTCTGCTGTGCCCGACTGCCCCAACATCTCGCGAAATCTCCGCTGTATTTCTTCCGGCGGCACATCTTCCTTATGTGTGGCAACACTCCAGGTGTACCCGAATGGATCCGCAAAATGCCCGGAGCGGTCTCCGTAGAATTGATCCTGCACCGGTCGAACTACCTTCGCTCCGGCTTCGATGGCACGAGCGGCCACTGCATCTACGTCTTTGACGTAGAGATGCAGCCTCACCGGCGATCCGCCAATGCTTCCCGGACTCCGCAATCCATATTCCGGATACTCATCGGAAAGCTTGATGACGGAGCCGCCAATCATGATCTCGGCATGCGCGATCTTTCCGCTGGGTTCGGATAGACGGAACCGTTCAACTGCGCCGAAGGCCCGTTTGTAGAATGCGATCGCCCGTGAAGCATCGCTGAAAACCAGGTACGGAGTGACCGAAAGGAAACCACCGGGTGTGGCATCCTGCTCCGGTCGTTGCAGGTCCTGTTTCAGTCGGGCTTTGAATTCCTCACGCGGCAGATCTCTCAGGCTCGCGACAATGCGCAACAGCGGCGCCAGGCTGGCGTCAACTTCCGGCACGGCATCCCGGTCGGACAGGATCGCCTGCACTGCTTCGTCAAGCTGTTCAATCAGGCTGAGCTTAGGCATGTTCACCACCGAGTCTTGCCCGCAAAGCTTCCAACCCACGAAACTGAAGTTGCTTGATTGCGCCTTCGCTCCGTCCCAGTTCCAGGGCGATTTCCTTAATGCTCTTGCCTTCCGCAAAGCGCATCCCGATCACCCGCCGCTGGTCGGTGGGCAACTGCGCCACCATGCGAAACAGCTGCGCGCTTTGTTGGGTCAGCTCGGGATCCACATCGTCCACCGCTTGGGGAGGATCTTCCACCACCTCCCGGGAACTTTTACGCCACTGATCGGTCACCACATTGCTTGCAATGCGGGACAGCCACACTCCGAAGGGGATGCCGCGCCAGTTGAAATTCGGCAGCGCAGCCAGGGCTTTGTGAAACACCTCCGAAGTCAGATCCTCAGCAAGCTGGCGCTCTCGGACGCGCCTGGCAACAAAAGCATAGACACGCTCGAAGTGGGCTTCATAGAGTTCCGCAAACTGCGCCGGATCTTTTTGCGCAGCCTGGACGAGGAGGCGCTCATTCGCCTCAGACCGAGGTTCCGAGGATGTCGGCTTCTTAGCGGCCATTTCCCTGTCCATCTATGTAAACGAAACGAGTGGGTGAAAGGTTACGGCACAGTGAAATGCCGAGGGCAACATTCCCTCCCGCCACGGAATCGAAGCAAGCGATCGCGGAGGCAAAGCCATGAAAGCTCCATTCTTGATCGGTCGCCTGGTGTTCGGCGGCTTCTTCTTTTATAACGGAATCAACCACCTCGTGAAACGCGAGCAGATGGCCCAGTACGCGGCCGCAAAAGGCGTACCCCGGGCCGATGTTGCCATCGTGACTACCGGAGCCATGCTGGTATTTGGCGGGACCAGCATTATGCTGGGAGTTCTGCCGAAACTCGGGACCGCCGCCATTGCCGCGTTCCTGGGCGGCGTTACACCGACCATACACAACTTTTGGGCGATCGAGGATCCCAATCAGCGCATGGCTGAAACGGTCAATTTCGGCAAGAACCTTGCGTTGTTCGGCGCGGACTTGGCGCTGATGAGTCTCCCAGAACCGTGGCGCGCCAGTGTTCCCCTGGCCCAACCGAGCCGGCTGCAACGGATTAAGGCGGCCGCCCGGCGCAGGCTTGCCGCCTGAACAAACTCTCTCGCGACGAAATCCGGAGCGCAGCAAAGGATCTCCGGCGCAGCACACGCTAAAGCTGCCTTTTTTCCTCAATACTTGACTAAGTCAATATAATAGTTGCTTTAGTCAATTATCGGGGCAAGCCATGACCAGCGCCGTCGCTGCATTCAGGACCTTCAACCGTTTCTATACCCGCAAAATTGGCGTATTGCAGGAAGGGCACCTTGAGAGCCCTTTTTCCCTGACTGAAGTGCGGGTTTTATACGAACTGGCGCACCGGCAACAACCCACCGCGGCGACCATTTGCAAAGACCTCGAACTGGATCCCGGCTATCTCAGCCGCATGCTCGGCGGCTTCCAAAAACGCGGCCTGGTAAGAAAGGCGCGCTCCGCCAGCGATGCTCGCCAGAGCCTCCTCGAACTGACTCCGCAAGGTCGCAGGCAGTTCGAAACCCTCGATCGGCGCGCCAACCTGCGCATCGCGAGTCTCCTCAAGCCGCTTCACCCTATCGAGCAAGCACAACTGGTGGAGCATCTGCGCAAGGTGGAAAGTCTGCTGGGAGCCAAGCCGCCTTCGGGGTCGCACTACACACTTCGCGCTCATCGTCCCGGCGATATGGGCTGGGTAGTGAACCGTCACGGAGTGCTCTACTGGAACGAGTATCACTATGATGAACGCTTCGAAGCTCTAGTAGCAGAGATCGTGGCCCACTTTGTCCAACACTTCAATCCGAAAGTCGAGCGCTGCTGGATCGCCGAAATGGATGGCGAACCAATCGGGACCGTGTTCCTGGTCAGAAAGTCACAAACAGTCGCCAAACTCAGACTGCTGCTGGTCGAGCCAGCAGCACGGGGAATGGGAATTGGAAAGCGATTAGTCGAGGAGTGTGTCCGATTCGCTCGCGAGGCCGGCTACAAGAAAATCACGCTGTGGACGCAAAGCGAACTGACCTCGGCTCGCAACCTCTATAAGGCAGCCGGCTTCGAACTCGCCGGCAAGCACAAACACGACAGCTGGAGCCGAACGAATCTGGTCGCTGAGGTATGGGAGCTGAAGCTTAGCGCGTAGGAACCTCCGCCTTCCGCCAGGTCCGCAGGTTCACCGCGTACAGCACCAGGCAAAACAGGTTGGCGGGAATAAAGCCCAGTTGCGCGGTTTTAAATCCGATCACACAGATGATGACGCTATTCACCGCCGCCAGCACCCACCCTTCCCAGCACCGCTTGCCAACCAGGATCGTAGACAGGATCGTCAGCACACACGACAGGTAATCGAGCCGGAACACCTTGGAAACACCTCCGCTTCTTCCAGCATTGTGAAGCAAGAAGTGGGAGTTTTAAGTGATCTCGCTACCTTTGAGTAGTAACGATAGTCACTAGCCGTGACTAGCGCGTCTTGATGCTCTCCAGAAACCCGTGCACCGAGCCGTCGGTATTGATGTAATAGCCGACGATCTGGCCCGTGTTATTGATCCCTTGCGCTCCGGTGTAGTTCACGCCTTTGAGGAAGATACTGACAAATTCGCCGTTGCTGGAGGCGAATCCCGTGGTCCCGCCTGCCGGACGGACAAAATATCCGACGGTGATCTCCTCGTTGTTGATGCCCCACACTGACGTATTTGCGCCATCGGGATCGTCCAGTGTCTGAAATGTCTGGCCGCTGAGCCAGAAACCGTGATCTTCTCCCGAACTGTCGGTATAGAAGCCCACCATGTCACCCCGGTCGTTGATCGCAGTCACTTCAGAGTCATTCGTTCCCGGAGGATTGATATGGCGATAGGCCCCATTGCTCCACTCAAACCCATGCCGAATGATCCCAGTGGTCTTGTAATAGCCGACCACATCGCCGTAGTTGTTGATTCCGTTGGCGATACTTAGCGTCGCCCCCGGTGGCTGCAAAGTCGTGTAGGTCGCTCCATCGTAGTAGAACCCCTGGACGAATGAGCCCGCCGAATAGAAGCCTACGATTTGGCCCGTGTTGTTGATGCCCATCGCACCGGTGAGCGAGGCCCCCGGAAAATCGATGGTGGTGTAGGCGCCACGGCTGAAAAGGAAACCATGCATGCTGGCATCCGAATTGGTGTAGAAACCCACGATTTCTCCCCGGTCGTTCACCGACATCGCCTGGGTGGCGATGGCGCCGGGGAAGTCAACCGTTTTCACTGCGACCTTACCCCATGACATGGGGGCCAGAGCGCACAGGATGGCGGCTACCGCCAGCGTGCGAATACCCATGACACTACCTCCGCAGATGTACAACCAGACCCGAAATAAACGCCGCTCCAACAACGCCTTTGCGGGACAGTAAGTCTCGCGCGGTACTTTCTTCAAGTCAACGCGGAATTTACCTTCGTGATTACTCACTAGAGACGGGGACAAAAAAGGAGGGACCTCATCACCCGGGAGAGAATCCGGCAACGAGATCCCAAAGGGACAATCGATGAAATAACTTCGTTGACCGGCGGCTCAAGCCGGACAACCCCTTTGAAGAAGTTAACCCCGCGGCGGGGGCGCTTGCCGTAAAAAGTCGGTCAACGAATGTAAAGTATTGTCAACTTTCCCCCGGTCCGCTAAAAGCGGAAACGATATTTCAATTGCACAGAAACTTCCCGCGGGTTCACGTAATGCGTGCCGCCGAAGGTATTGCTATTGTCCAGCAAGTACCGGCTGTTCCCAAGGTTCAACCCGGTCAGGCGGACGGTCCAGTTCTCGCCAAACGGCCTCTGCAGCGATAGATCGTAGGTCGTGTGTGACGGTAAGTGTGCAGGGCCGTCTCGGTCCAGAAAGCCAGAACCATAAGCCACGTTGAAGTCGCTGGTCACTCTCCATGGTAGTGACAGGTTGAACCCGGTGGACAGCGTATTTCGCTGATCGTGATCCAAGGAACAGATTGGATCCTCGCAGGCCTCCTCCGATACCAACCCCCCGCTGATGGCGCCTGTCCATTGCGCGTACTGATGCGAGTATGCCAGGTGAAAGCGGGCAAGGCGGCCGATATTGGGGGAAGTAATGTTGGCTTCCCAGCCCCGGATCCGCGCATGATCCAGCGTCAGCGGAAAGAAAATATTCGAGTTTCCGAGCACATCATGATCGAAGAAGTTCCGGGCGCCGGTTCGGAAGTTCGCGACGTCAAGGGTCCATCCCCGAAACGGAATGGTCAGCCCAAACTCACGCTGTTCGTCGCGCTCGCCGCGTAAGGGTTGAAAGCCGAACCCCTGCGCTGCCGCCAATTCCAGCAGTGGACCGGAAACCGTCAGCAGAGGTGGCGCCTGGTAATACCGGCCGTAGAATCCCCGCAGCACCCATCCCAGCCTTGGCACCCGGATTGCCGCCCCAACCCGCGGATCGGCTGCATTCTCGCTGATGCTCGATCCGAAGTGCGTCAATCGCACTCCCCCATTCAGCGTCAGCCAGCTGGTCGCCTTGAACTGATCTTCGAGGAAAAGGGCTTCGACGTTGCCCCACTCCTGAACGCGGTCAGCGAGAGGCGCCGTGCTGCCGTTTACCGAGCGAAGAGAGAAGAACTGGTTTTCTCGATCGGCGAACACTTGCATGCCGGCCCGGGCATTGTGCCGTCCGCGGTTCACCGCCACGGTCACCACGCCACCCACGTAGTTCGATCCTCGGTCGTCGCCGGGAACGACGACATCGGCTGACGGATCGCCTCGGAAGTCGCCGATATAGTGAGCGCGGTTGAAATGATAAAAGGGCGACACCGTGACCAGCACCCCGTTGGAATACGTGTGTAGCCACGAAAAATTGACGAAGGCGTCGCGCTCGTTTTCGACGTCCCGCACGCCCGACGCCTGCAGATCCGGATCGTTCGGTACCTGGTAATGGTCCCCGCGCAGCGAGGTCACCAGGCGCAACTGGTCCGAGGCCGACTTGTTGAAAATGAGCGAACCGTACCCGCTCAAGCCCGCAGACTGGTCATGCAGCACCTTCGTGGAAGGAGTCTCCAGCCCCAGGTCGGTTCGGTATCCCGAAAAACTCCCGTAATATGCGAATCGCTCGCTGTGATTGCCCAGGCTGATCTGATCATTGGTGTTGTTGAAACTGCCGTAGCTCGTAACCAGTTCTCCCTGGCGGTTGCGTTCGAACCCGGACCGGGTCACGACGTTGAAGACGCCATAGGTGCGGTCGCCATACTCGGCCGAGTATCCGCCGCGCTGGGCCTCCAGATAGTCAATGTCCTTGGGGTCGAATTGCGGCCCGACATTCGACGCGATATTGGTGTTGGGTACCGGCACTCCATCCAGCAACCATGACACCTGGTGTCCACCGCGAATGTGCAATTGGTCGTGGACCACGTAAGCGCTGGGTACGTAATCGGTAATCATGGCCAGGCTGTTCGTCTGGTCAGCGCCTGGCGTCTGCGCGATCTGTTCCCGGCTTACTACCGTGGAACTCGTGGAGGAGTCAGTGTTCACCACCGTTGGCGTCTCGTTCACCTCGACGGTTTCGTGGGTTTTCGCAACCGCCAATGCGAAGTGCAGGCGGGCGTCCCGTCCTGACCCGAGCAGCAGTTTTTGCTCTTGCGGCGCGAACCCTGGCTCCTCGACCGTTACCCGGTACTCGCCCACTGGAATTGCGTCGAAGCGGAACTCGCCGGAGGCATCGCTCTGCGCCGACTTGCTCCAATCCGAATTCACCGCGCGCACCGTCACCTGTGCGCCCTGTACCGGACGGTGCTGCGGGTCGTGTATCAAGCCTTGCACAGTCCCGAAAATCGTGCCGCTCGCCAGCTGTCCCAGCAGCAGGACGCAGCCTGCAAGGGCCGAAAGATTCAGTCTCATCTCTCCTCCGAAATCACCGGGCCCCTTTTCGCGTTTTGCGAAAGGGTCTGTTCTCGGCACAACCTGGATCGCGAGCCACGTACGTAGACGTGCCCTGCCGCGTGGCACTTCAGCGGCGACGATCCAAGCAGCAAGTTGTTAGAGAGAAGAGGAAGGAGGAGCCCGTTCGGACTGCGGAGACCGGTCAATTAGCAGAGACCGCGATAGATGTGGTTCTGCCTTCTGCGCCAAGGAAACAGAGGCTGCCTGCGCTTTGAACCCAGGTCGCAGGTCCGCAACGAACGAAACGGTCAGCGGACCGCAGCAGTTGCGTTCACAACAGTTGATGGAAGACAACTGAGGTTCAGACGAGCCGTGCTCGTGCATGCCTTTGCGCATGCAGCACGCGTGGGATGCGGGAGCAGCCAGCGCCATCGCCGCCGGAGCAAAGACGCTCACCAGCAGCAACACGAGCAGGAATCTGGCAGTCAACTGGCGCACAAAAATCCCCAGCCCCACACCTGGTGCACAAAGCATAGCAAAAAACGGGACGGGTGTTGTCACTCATCCCGCCAACACGGCCTACCGACCCACGATATCCCCTTTCAATCCTGCGACCGCGGTCAGAACGTCCTGCCGCTCTTTGGCAGGCACATTGAATTTGTCGAAGGTGGCGTTCAGGTCCTTGGCCATGGCATTCCAATCTTCTTCAGTGATACCCAAGCCGGTGTGCGCCGTTTTCATATCGCGTCCAATGTAGGCGCATGGGCCGCCAGTCGCCATGCATAGGAAGTCCACAATGTGGGTCCGAATTCGCTTCAACGAGTCCGTGCTCTGCCCTTTGAAGAACCGCGATAGCTGCGGGTCACTCGACAGCCTGCCCAGGAAATCATCAGTCACAGCCGCGAGCGCGTCATATCCGCCCAGCCGCTTGTAGAGGCTGGCCTGCTGCTGATCGGCGGGCCGCGGATTGGCCGCCCACACCGGGGCCATTGTCGCTAATGCAATTACAACCGCACAAAACAAAGAGTTAGTTTTGATTCGCATCGGTATCTCCTGTGAGGTACTCACTGCAACAAATACGCGGCTGGGCAGAAAACGGATTGCAGGGGAGCTGCAAAGGTATGCTACCCAATGTCGAGTATCAAGAAAACCGGGACTTTGCTTCACGCACCTAAGGCTCGAGAAGCTACTGCAGCGCGACATACAGGCGATCCTTCCATCGCTGGTTGTCCATCGCCCAACAAATCTTCGCCTTCTTCGTACCTGCCCACAGCGCGCGATTTCGATCGTCTTCGGCGACATTCAACCGGTCCACCACGGTCATGCCCCGGGTCAATTCGCTGCGGATCTCGATATCCGTGTAGTGTGAACTCCATTCCGTCCCGATCGTTGGGTCCAGTGCAAGGCTCATGGCCACTGGATCGGGCAAACAAATCCCGTCCTCGCCGGTTTGAATCTTGTAGGCGCGGATTGCGTGGCTGTTGCACTCCACGGCGAAACGGGCGCGTTCAGTATTGAATCCGAGAATCTGCTCGATCTCGTTCCGTTTTACGACCGCATCGCCCCGCGACAGTTGCCATCCCACCATTTCAATCGGAAGATCGCTTCGGAACACGACGCGGGCAGCCTCCGGATCGACCCAGATGTTGTATTCCGCCGCCGGAGTTACATTGCCTTCGCAGCATGGAGCGCCTCCCATCACGACGCAACGTCCCACCTTGGCGGCAATCTCCGGTCGCTTGGCCAGCGCCAGTGCGATATTGGTCAACGGCCCCAGTGTCACCACAACCAGCCCGGGATTCGCCTCGACCGTCTCAATGATCGCATCCGCCGCATGCAGCTTCTCGCACCCGCGCCGCGGTGCCGAATAGTTGTGATCTCCCAACCCATCGCGGCCGTGAAACCAGGTCGCGTTCTGGTATATACGGAGCAGCGGTTTGTCCGCACCCATGTAGACCGGCACGTCCGCTCCACAAAGTTCCGCAGTGTAGAGCGCGTTGCGAGTAGACTGCCGCACATCCACATTCCCCGCGACAGTCGTAATGGCAGCCACGCGCACCTCGGGCGCACGCAGGGCCATGATGAGGGCGACAGCGTCGTCGGACGCCGTGTCGGTATCAATCAGGAAGGTTCGTGACATCGGCGTAGGATAGCAAACCAGGGAGCCAGGGCCCCACATTCTTCTTCGTGCTCCATTTCTCGCGAGCAGGCCCTGAAGCATTGTCGCGCTGACAGGAAACGCCGATCAGCTTACAATTCCGCCATGGCAGAAGATTTGAGCTTCAGAGGTTTAGAGCAATGGCCCAACACCTCACCTGCGCTCGCCGGCTTCGTTGCAAAAAATTACCCCAGCCATTATGGGCTCTCTGAAACCGCATCCCTGATCAGTGACCCTGGGCGTGCTTCGATGCTGATGGCATTGATGAGCGGTATCAACTTGCCGGCCGGGCAACTGGCGATGATCGCCAACGTGGCCCCACAAACTGCGAGTAGCCACCTGTCTCGCATGGTGTCCGGAAGGTTGCTTGTGGTCGAGCAGCAAGGCCGCCACCGCTACTATCGCCTCGCCGATACCGAAGTCGCGCACGCCATCGAAGCCCTGCTCGCAGTTGCGCCAATTCGCAGTACGCGGTCACGCAAGGACCTCACGCACGCAACCCGCGTTGACCACACCCTGGCCTTTGCGCGGACCTGCTATTCCCACCTTGCGGGGAAATTAGCCGTTGAAATCGCAGCCGCGCTGCAGCAACGCCACTATGTCGTTCCCGCTGAACCGCGGCAATCCGAAGTCACAGAATCGGGCCGGAAGTGGTTCCGGGAACTCGGAATCCCGATCACCGAGATGCAGGCCAAGCACCCTCGCTTTGCGCGACGTTGCCTGGACTGGACGGAACGCCGCCATCACATCGCCGGCAAACTCGGCTCCGCTATGCTGACCAGGTTTCGCGAATTACGCTGGGTTGCGCCCATTCGCGGCAGCCGCGCGCTCCGAGTCACAGTTCTGGGTGTGCAGGAATTTCAACGGCGGCTCGATATCCGCTTGCCGGCAAACTTGCAACCGCAGTAAAGAACCCTGAAACTAGGTCGGCATGAAAGCGATTGCCGTGATTCCCGCGCGCTTGAACTCTACCCGGCTGCCCCGCAAAATGCTTCGCCAGATTGATGGTCAGCCGCTGGTTGGACGAGTCTATAACGCGGTCCGTTCCTCTCCCCTGCTCACCGACGTGATCGTGGCCACGGACTCCGACGAGATTCTGCAACTCTGTCGGGCACATGGCTGGAACGCCTGCATGACTTCTGCTTCTCATCGTTCCGGAACCGAGCGGGTTCATGAGGTCGCAACGGCAGTTCCTGCTGATGTCTATGTCAATGTGCAGGGAGATGAACCCCTCGCCCGCGCCGAACAGATTGCGGCGCTGCTTCAAGTCATGGAGAATGCCGAAGCTCAGGTAGGCACTCTGAAAACGCCGGCACACCCCTTGGACATTGAGAATCCCAATGCCGTCAAAGTCGTGACCGACAGCTCAGGCCGGGCGCTGTATTTTTCCCGCGCCACCATTCCCTACGATCGCGATGCATCGAAGCCGGCCTACTTCAAACATCTTGGGTTCTATGCCTATCGAAAGCAGGCGCTGGATCTGTTCTGCAGCCTTTCCGAGTCGTCGCTCGAAAGGAGCGAACGCCTGGAACAGTTGCGGTTCCTGGAAAACGGGGTCTCTATCTACGTGGGCGAGACTCCATACGACAGCATCGGGGTTGACACCGAAAAAGACTTGCAGAGGGTGGAGGCTTTGCTCAGGCGGAAGTAGGGCTGGACCAGGCCCGCGCCGCGTCGACTCGCTTCGAAATCGCCGGATGCGAATGAAAAAACCACTCTACCCAGCGCGACGGCGTTCGCTCTGCCAAATTCTGATCGGCGAGCTTGTTCATGGACGTGATGAACGGCCCCACGCTGGCGATGGAGCGAAACGCGTATCGGTCCGCTTCCCGTTCGTTGTACCTGGAATATGCGTTCAAGGCGGGCAGCACCAGAAATGAAAGCACGGTCGAAACCAGCACCAGCAATGGCAGATTTGCAAAATCCGACAGCGTTTCAAACATGTGCAGACGATCGATTGCGTAGTGCAAGGCCCAGTTCGCCGCCCAAAAACCCACTAGGGTAGTGAGCGCCTGCACCAGTATGCTTTTGAAAATGTGCTTGTGGACATGGTGTCCGAGTTCGTGCGCGAGCACCGCCTCGATCTCCTCGGCAGAGTAGTTCTCCAGCAGGGTATCGGCCAGGATGATGCGCCGCGTATTCCCCAACCCGGTCAATGCCGCGTTCGCCTTTTTGCTCTTTTCTGAGAGCTTCCACTGGTACACACCGCGCACCCGGGTTCCAGCGCGCTCACTCAATCGCACCAGCCGCGCTTTTAAGTCCTCGTTATCGAGTGGCTCGAACTTGTAAAAGATGGGGAACAGCACGACCGGTGCAAGCTGCGCCATAAGCACGAACAGAACCAGGAACGCTGCCCAGCAGATCAGCCACCAATGCTGCGAATCAATCCGGATAATGAAATACAGCAACTCAACGATGAGGCCACCGAGAATCAGGGTGACCAGCAGTGCTTTCACTTCGTCCCAGATCCAGGAGCGGGTTCTCTGGTTGGAAAGCTGATACCGGTGCTCCAACCGGAACCCGTAGTAATCCAGGCCGAGTCCAAGGACCTTGCCAAGCACCAGAAGCATGGCGACATACAAAAACACGGCCACGCTGTAGTGCTGAAACGATGAACTGTAAGCAAGATCGCGAAGGGTGCCGCTCCAGCCGGTGGCCAGAAGCACGACCAGCAGGACCAGACCCAGCGCAAAATCGGCGATGCCCAGCCACCGCTTGGTACGGTTGTATTGACGGGCTTGCGCCGAATCGCTTGCGGTTGTGGAATCAGCAAAACTCATTGGAAGCTTTGATTATCGCCGTTTCCGATCACGGAATGCGACATCCGAAAGTTCAACCGGCCGAGCGGTCGCCGGAGTGGTTCTCTACTTACATTAGCATGGAATGGCGTGTACTTCGGTCTATGCGCTTTCGTTTACGAAGGCCTCGCCACTTGACAGAATTTCGCTAACCAGCGCCGGGGAAGCAGCCTCGGCATAGACCCGCAGCAATGGTTCCGTGCCCGAAGCTCGAAACAGGATCCAGGCTTCTGCACCCTTGCCCTCGGTAGGCGCGTCCAGGAAAAACTTGATCCCATCGCGGTTTTCTTTTCTGACCACCGAGTAGCTTCCCAGCCGATTGCTGGAACTTGCGCTGGCGCGCTGGATTGCGCCTTGCTTCACATCTTCGGCGATATGCATATCGCGGCGGCCATAATAGTGCGGGCCGTATTCGTTTTGCAGATCGGCTACCAACTGACCCAGCGGCTTGCCTTCTTCGGCCATGACGTTGGCCAGCAGCAAGGCGTTGAGCACGCCGTCGCGTTCCGGCAAGTAGCGAGAATAGCCGATCCCGCCTGATTCCTCTCCCCCGATCACGATGTCGCGCTCCATCATGAGGTCGGCAATATGCTTGAAGCCGATCGAGCATTCGTTCAGTTTTCTTCCGTAGCGTGCCGCAATGCGGTCCAGCATCCGCGTGGTGTTGAAAGCCCGTACCACCTCGCCCGGCCATTGCTTGCGTTTCAGCAGCCATTCGAGAAGTACAGAAAAGATCTTGTGCGAGTCCACGAAGCTGCCGTCCTCTGCGACTGCGCCGATTCGATCCGCATCCCCATCGGTGGCAAAGCCGGCATGGCAGCGTTCTTTTACCACGGTATCTTGCAGAAGTTTCACATGGGGCTCGATCGGCTCAGGGTTGATGGCGGGAAACAAAGGATTCAATTCCTGCCGGATCGCAACATACTGAATGCCGTGATCGCCGAATATCTTCGGCAATATGCCCCGTCCGGATCCATACATCGAATCAATGCCGAACTTGAAATTTGCTTTCTTGATGAGTTCAAGGTCGGCAAACTTCGAAACGCCTTCGATGTATGCGGCCTTTAAGTCAACCTCGTCAATGGGCGCCTTCTTGCCATTCGGCATAGCTCCGGCGCGAACCTGCTCTTCAATGATCTTCATGATGGCGGGAGTAGCCGAGCCGCCAAATTTCCCCTTGAATTTCACGCCATTCCAATTCCACGGATTGTGGCTCGAAGTGATGACCACGCCTCCAGCCGCTCCCTGGTTTTTCACCGCAAATGAAATCGAAGGTGTCGGAGAGTAATCGCACGCCAACTTCACCGGAATGCCCGCGCCGGCGAGCACTTCGGCCGCCAAGCGCGCCACCCGCTGCGAGGCGAAACGCGTGTCGTAGCCCACGATCACCCCGCGTTGCGGATCTTCATGATTCAGAATGTAGGAGGCGATCGCACCAGCCACGCGACGCACATTGTCGAACGTAAAATCGTCGGCGATCACGCCGCGCCAGCCGTCGGTGCCAAATTTGATTTCGCTCATTCTCTTCTCGAAGCTCAGGTCAGCTTCGTCAACCTTTTCTCGTCCAGGTGCTTCACGACCTTACCGACATCCTGCGCGCGCTCAAGGGTGGTGATCAGCAGCGCATCGTCGGTTTCTACAACCACCAGGTTGCTCACGCCGATGAGGGCCACAAATTTCCCGGGCGCGGCGATATAGTTCTGCTCTGCATCCAGGGTGAAGATGCCCTCCCCTGATACCAGGTTGCCATTCCGGGGAAGGCGCTTGGCCACGTGGTGCTCGTGCAGCGCAGTCCAGGAGCCCAGGTCGTTCCAGCCGAAGTCCGCGGGAAGGCAAAAAATGTTCGAGTCCTTCTCTCCCTTGGCGGAACGCGGCTCCAGCACCGCATAATCGATACTGATGTTCTCGCACTTCGGATAAAGTTTCTTGAACGTCGCCGCAAAACTTCGCGTCCCGAATGAGCCGGCGATCTGCTTCAGAATCGTTGCCGTCTTCGGCAGGTGCTCCTCGAGCGCATTTGCCAGGGTGCGCGCGCTCCAAAGAAACATTCCGCTGTTCCAGAAATAATTGCCGGCGCTCAGGAAGGCGCGAGCCCGCTCACCGTCAGGCTTTTCGGTGAAGCGGCGAACCCGTAAGGCTGCTTCGCTCTGGCTCGGTGCTCCAGCCTCGATGTAGCCGTATCCGGTCTCCGCCCGCGTGGGCCGAATCCCCAACACGACAATATTCTCTCCGGCGGACGCGATCTCGATTCCTCTTTCCAGAACGTGGTGGAAGCGCACTTCGTCACCAATGACATGATCGGATGGAAACAATCCAACGATCGCCTTGGGATCGCTTCGCAGCAGCAGGAAGGCCGCCAGCCCGATCGCCGGCGCTGTGTTCCGGCCCACCGGCTCCGCCAGCACTTGCTCGGCCTTCAGCCGCGGCAATTGCCGCACGATTTCCTGCCGCGAATCTTCATTGCTGACCACCCAGAAACGGCGGGATGGCGCCAGAGGTTGCAGGCGAGCGACGGTCTGCTGAATCATGGTGCGCCTGCCATCCAGCGCAAGCAGTTGCTTGGCACGGCGCTTCCGGCTCAACGGCCAGAACCGGGTCCCCCGGCCACCGGCAAGAATCACGGGATAGAAATTGAGTTTATCGGCCACAGTTCAGTGACACAAAAAGTTCTTCAGCACTTCTGCGCCATCACAATCCTGAGATGCGGAATTATATTCTCGTGGCCGGCTCTGGGAGAGAATCTCCGGGCACGTACGCTTTCAGAAACTCCACGTTCCATTGCGGCTGCACCTGAAAGGCGCCGGCGCTCGCTGGAACCACAACCGCGTCGCCCTTGGTTAGAGTCACCTTTTCGGCGCCTGCCATTTCGATAACCGCGCAGCCATCAATCGCGACCAGTATCTGTACCGAAGTCTTCCCCGTGTGGTCGCGTGTTTCAAATTCGTGTGGCTCTTTCATCTCGAACAGTTCCACGACGAAACAGGACGAAGCCACCAGTTGCGACAAACGGTTCTTGCTGCCATTGAGCGAGACCGGCGCCGGTCGAATCACCTTTCCGGAGGCGACCCGCTCTTTCACCGCCGCCAGACCTCGCTCCAGGTGCAGTTCCCGGGGACGGCCGTAGTCATACAGCCGGTACGTTGTGTCCGATTGCTGCTGTGTTTCTACCATGATCGAGCCCGGCCCCAGCGTATGTACAGTACCTCCGGCAACGTAAATCAGCTCGCCGGGATACACATTCACCCAGTTCAGCACTTCTTCTGCGCGCTGGGCGTGAATCGCATCCTCAAGATCTTTCCTGGTTACACCGGGCTTTAATCCCAGCGCAATCTGCGAGCCGGGCTTGGCATGCGCGACGTACCAGCATTCCGTCTTCCCGCACGGCTCACCGACCGCGCGGGCCATTTCGTCATCGGGATGCACTTGCACCGATAGCTTTTCCGCCGGGAAAAGAAACTTCAGCAGTAACGGAAATCGGTGCTCATCCCGCGCCGATGCTCCCACCAGGCTTCTCCCGAATTGGCGGCTCAATTCAGAAAGCGATTTCCCTTTGAACGCTCCATTCGAGACCTTGCAGTCATCTCCGGTTAACCACGATTCTCCGATCTTCTGCTCGAAGCGATGATTCGGGTAAATGGGCGATAGGTCAAACGTTCCCCAGGGACGGGGATCAAACCCTGGCATCATGAGAAATGGATACAAATCGCTCATAGCGAGAGATGGGAGAGGGCCCTCAACACATGGGAGAGCAACGAACTACCCGGCGTTAGAGGCACAAAATGGCAGAGAGGCTGCCTGACAAAATATGTCGCTAGAGCGAGCCCAGGAATTTCCTCATCCTCTCCAGCCCGCGGTCCAGTTCCGCCCTTGAGGTGGCGTAGGAGACGCGAACATGACTGGCGGTACCGAAACCCTCTCCCGGAACTGTGGCCACGTGGGCCTCGCGAAGCAACTTCCCGGCCAGTTCTGCGGCCGATTTCACCCCGCCGCCAAAAAACGCACTAATATTTGGATAGGCATAAAACGCCCCCTCCGGCAGCGTGCAATGGACGCCCGGAATAGCCCTGAGCCCCTTCACCACGTGGTCGCGCAACTGGATGTACTCCGCCCGCATCTCCTCAACACACTGCTGCGGCCCCGTTAACGCCGCCACTGCTGCCTTCTGCACGATCGAGGTGGGATTGGAGGTCGACTGGCTCTGCAGCTTTTGCATCGCGCTAGTGACCGCCGCTGGCGCCAGCGCGTAACCCAGGCGCCACCCTGTCATGGCATATGTCTTCGAAAGCGACCCGACAATTACCATGCGATCCCGAAACTCGCGCAACGCGCCAACCGAAAACCGCTTCCTGGTGTAATTCAGGTATACGTAGCATTCGTCGGACAGGACCCAGATGCCGCGCTGCGTTGCCGCTCGCACTACCTCCGTCAGGTCCTCCGGAGACATGACCGCGCCCGAAGGATTGGACGGGGAGTTCAGAATGATCAGCTTGGTGCGTGGGGTTATCAGCCGCTCGATCATTGCAGCCGTGACGCGGAATCCTTCCGCTTCATCGCTCTCCAGCAGCACGCATTCCCCGCCCGCGTAGCGCACGATGTCCTTGAACGAAACCCAGTACGGCACCGGCAGAATCACTTCGTCGCCATGATCCACCAGCACCTGGATGGCGTTAAACAGCGCATGCTTTCCGCCCGTCGAAGCGATCACCTCTTCCCGCCGGTAATCTGAATCGAAATCGACCGCGTGCCGGTGCACGATCGCGTCGCGCAGTTCCGCCGTTCCGCCAACCGCCGTGTACTTCGTGAAATTGTTCTGGATGGCGAGAATGGCCGCGTCTTTTATGTGCTGCGGCGTGGCAAAATGCGGCTCGCCCGCGCCAAAATCCACCACGTCAATCCCCTGCTGCCTCAGTTTATCGGCTTCGGCGACCACGGCCATGGTGGCCGAGGGCTCAATGCGGTTGATTCTCGCCGTTAGTTTCAGCGCCGGAGTAGCTTCAGTCACTGGTGTCATCGCTTCCCTGCCTTGGATTGTCTCGCATTCTGAAGTTTAACCGCTGGGTCCAGCTTGCCTCGCACTCTTTCTTCCACCACCGCCGGCACCAGTCCCGCGATGGAACCGCCCAGCTGCGCCACCTCTCGCACCAGCCGCGAACTTACGTATGAATACTGCTCCGCCGGCATCATGAACACCGTCTCCAGGTTGGGCGCCAGCTTGCGGTTCATGAGCGCCATCTGCAGTTCGTATTCGTAATCGCTCAGCGCGCGAATCCCGCGCAGCACCGCGCTGGCTTCCACGCGGGCGGCGTACTCAACCGTCAGGCCGTCAAACGTATCTATGCTCACGTTTTTATAGTTCTCGGTGAGCGCCTCGAGCATGCTTCGACGCTCCCCGACGCTGAACAGGGGGGCTTTCTCCGGGTTCCGCAAAATCGCGACGATCAGTTCGTCGAAGATGTTGCTGCCCCGCTCGATCAAGTCCAGGTGCCCATTGGTCGGAGGATCGAACGAGCCGGGATAAATCGCGATGACTTTTTTCAATGGCCCTCTTTCGAACTTCATTTAGCTACAGGAAGGCTGGGATGCAAGGATTCTATTCGGCGCAGAAATAGATGGCAATGACCCAATCGTGGGTGAAGGAGGCCAGAAAAGGGAGAGCCCAGGCCTTCTCCCGAAAGAGCGGACCTGGGCTTAGTTCAATGAACAAAATTTATCTTCTTGCCGCGGGAACCTTTGCCGGGACTTCCGGCGCGCTTGGCATCGTGGTCACGCGCGCTCCCTGGGTCGCTCCCGCACCCTGCGCCTGCGCTGCGGGGGGCGTTGCCGGCGTCAGCCCCAGTTCTTTGCGGACTTCAGCATCCAGCTTGCTGTAGGTATCGCGGTTGTCTTTCAGGAACTGCCGCGCGTTCTCGCGGCCCTGCCCGATGCGCTCGCCCTTGTAGCTGAACCACGATCCCGACTTCTCCACCAGGTTCTTGTTCACCGCCAGGTCCAGCAGGTCGCCCTCGCGGGAGATCCCCTCTCCATAAAGGATGTCGAATTCGGACTCGCGAAACGGCGCTGCCACCTTGTTCTTGACCACTTTCACCTTGGTTCGCGAACCGATCACGACATCGCCATCTTTTATGGCGGCAATGCGCCGGATGTCCACCCGCACCGACGAATAAAACTTCAATGCGCGCCCGCCAGTCGTGGTCTCCGGGTTCCCGAACATCACGCCAATCTTCTCGCGGATCTGGTTAATGAAGATCAGGCAGGTCCGCGACTTGGAAACGGTTCCCGTCAGCTTGCGCAGGGCCTGCGACATGAGCCGGGCTTGCAATCCCATGTGGCTGTCGCCCATCTCGCCATCGAGTTCAGCCTTTGGAACCAGCGCGGCCACCGAATCGACAACCAGCACGTCAATGGCGCCGGAGCGAACCAAAGCTTCGGTGATCTCCAATGCCTGCTCTCCGTAGTCCGGCTGCGATACCAGGAGGTTGTCGACATCGACGCCCAGCTTTTTTGCATATCCAGGATCGAGGGCGTGCTCCGCGTCCACAAACGCCGCCATGCCGCCCGTCTTCTGCGCCTCGGCCACCACCTGCAACGCAATGGTAGTTTTGCCGGACGATTCCGGCCCGAAGATCTCAACTACCCGGCCCCGGGGAAATCCGCCCACACCCAATGCCGCGTCGAACGAAATCGCTCCCGTCGGGATCACTGCGATCGGAACGATCGCTTCCTTCGACCCCAGCCGCATGATGGAACCCTTGCCGAATTGTTTTTCGATCTGCGCAAACGCCAGATCAATCGCCTTGGAACGCTCGTCTGCCATATCAGTGCTGTCCCTTCACATGAGTTGGGGTATGGGAACCCTGTAGGGTACACCCGCCGGCGGGGAGGTCGAAGTGTTCCCCATCACAATCTTGTGGAAGATTACCAGAGTAGCGAATGAAAAGCGAATGCTTTTCAGATAGGGCTCGTAATCAAGCGGTGACGTCATCCCGAGCGCAGCGAGGGATCCGGCGTGCACAACCACGCTCTACCCATGGCTCAAAACCCGCACGCTCGCATCCGCTCGCGAACCCCCTTGAGCCGATGCACCGGCTCATTCGCGTACACAAAACGGATGTAGTCTGCCCCTTGCTGCCCCCAGTCGCGCATGGGAGTAGCCGCAATCTTCCCCTTCTCCATCAGCAGCCGCGACGCAGTTTCGCCGTCCATTCCAAGCTTCTTGAGATTCATCAGCAGGCACCACCCGCCATGCGGAGGCACCACCGGCAGACCCGATAGCTCGTCCAGCAGCACGTCTCGACGCCGCTGCCACTCCGCAACGGCTGCCGGGACGTCATCTTCTGCCGAGGTGAGCGCGGCCGCCGCGCCCGGCATGGCGATTCCCACCTGACAGCAGGTGTTGGTCAAGCTGACCAGGCCGACATCTTTGATCACAGCCGCAGGCCCGACGACCCATCCCACGCGCCAGCCGATCATCCGGTATTCCTTGGTGACACAGCCCACCGTGATGGTGCGCTCCGCCATTCCATCGAGGCTTGCCGGGTGGAGATAGGGTCTGCCATCGAATGCGATCCGCTCCAGCGCCGCGTCATAGAGCAACCACGCCTTCGTGGACTGGCAGAATGCAGCAATCTGTTGCCAATCCTCGCGGCTCAGATGAGCGCCGGTCGGAAACGACGGGTTCACCATCAGCACCATGCGAGTGCGCGCAGAGCCGGCATTCTTCAATGCATCGAGATCGAGCCGCCAACCGGTTTTATCCGGGATGAACGGCACCAGCTTGGGCACGCCTCCCGCCAGTCGAATACGATTCAGCAGCCCGGCATAGATCGGATCGCCGGTCACCACTTCATCCCCGGGCTCAAGCAGTGCAAGAAGGGTATTGAGAATTCCGTTCAAGCCCCCCGCCGAAATGACGCACTGGCCCCGCCAGTCATACGCGACGCCAGAAAGCTTGCTGACATGCTGAGTTGCGGCCTGACGTAACGCGTCCTGCCCAAGAAACGGCAGGTAGCTGTTGCAGGCATCGTTCTCGATGGCCTGATGCGTAGCCAGAATCGCCACCTTTGGAGGAGGGATATCCGTATCCATGTTCTCGAGGCGCAGGATGTCAGGATCGTGGGCGGCGTCAGCGGCGTCGCCGACGCGATCGACGTTAATGCCGGGAATATGGTCAAGCCGTGAGACAGCCATAATGAGCAAGGGCCCGACCTGCAGGAGGTCGGACGAGCACACAATACAGGTTAGCTTATCCTAGAATGCGAGCCCTTGGCCTTGCTGATGCTATCCAAAGACCAGCTGTCCAGGCCAGTAACCGACGGTAACAGGCACTTAGTAACCAGGCCCAGATGACGAAGGTTAATTGGGTCCGACTCGAAATTCGGGTACAAATATTCCCGTGCAAACGAACTCCCCCGATACTGCACAGGAGAACATTGCATGGGGAGATCGTTACTTAGGCACGGGTCATCCGGATCCTTGAAGCTTCTTTTGCTGGCGGTATATCTTGCCGTGAGCGCAGCACCTTCCCTGGCACAGCAAACATCGCCTTGCCCGAATGGAATGGAGGAAGCTCCCAGCACACAATGCCCACACAACATACCGCTACCTCCAGAACAGTTTCAAGCAACGCCCCTCAGCGACGGTGACGTAAATACAAAATGGCCTCATAACCCTTTTGGCATCCCGCCGCTCGGAGTTGAGACGGTGACTTTGTATGGTTCTTATGGCAACGATGAGCAGTCCGGAGTTGCTAAAAACCATTTCGACAAGGGCGTCACAGAAGGGAACAAAATACAACCACTCTGCGGTGACGGTTCCCTGCCTAATAGCGGGTCGTGCACCGATGGTAGCCTGCCTGCCATCGTCTTCTTGTTCATCGGTTTCTCAAATTGCACTCTTGAAGTGTGCGGCGGCAGCAGAAATATCTGGCAGAGTGCCGGCAACATCGGGGTTTCCGGGCAGGCCTGCGCAACCGATGATTGCCCGAACCCGATCAATGGAAACCTAGCCACCCACCGATCCTGGAACCGCGTCTTGAACGATCCGATCGCGCAAGAGTCCCTTTTGTATCAAGCTTACGGACCCCAGCACTTCCTTCCCTTAAATTCACAAGTGTACATTTTCGATGGCGCAAGAGGTGGCGAAACGTTGGATCGTTGGGACCCCAATGGCTATTACAGGAATGTCACCTGCCCGGTAAACAACGTTTTCGGGGACGGCGAATGTAACTACAAGCGCGTACAAGGATTGCTCACTCCTAATGGCTTTACGGAGAAGCAGGTCCAGGCAATTTTTATTAAAGTCTCCACCGAGCACCCGCAATGCGACCTCAGCGGCTTGCATTGCTTAGCCGGCGTGAATACTCCGGACGCATATGTTTCGGAGCAATACATGGGCAACATTTTGCGCTATTTGAAGTGTTGCTCCGCTGTTACTCAGCTGCCGCGCTATCCCAATCTGCATCAAGTTTTCATTAGCAGCCGCATCTATGGAGGCTACGCGCAGAATCCACCCACAGGTGGTACGAACGGCTGCTTGAGCCCCGAGCCGTACGCTTATCAGACTGTTACGAAACTCTAACAAGTAAATATCGGAATCAAAGCCAAAAGTGAGAGAATGCCCGGCAAAGGAGCGCGAGGCGATGGGATTCATTCGTGGAGAAGGCCGTCAACAGGTGTCGATGTTTCCCTCAACCTTAGA
>DASREM010000042.1:0-14695 GCA_035652095.1 Terriglobales bacterium
GCTGCGCGACATCAAGAACGTCGAATTCGACTTGATGGTCAGCGACCTTGGCCAGATCGAAAAGCGCCTGGAGCGCCTGGAAAAAGACCTCAAGAAAATGAAGACCCCCGAGTTGGAGAAGGAGTTTGAACTCCTGCAACGGGCGAAGGCGCACCTGGAATCCGAGAAACCCCTGCGGGAAATGGAGATGACTCCAGAGGACAAGAAGCGTATTCGCGGCTTCATGTTTCTTAGTGAGAAGCCGATTCTCTACGTCCTGAATGTCACCGAAAGTACGCAGCTTGGCAAGGACCTCGAGGATGCCCCCGCCAAATACAAAATCGCAGACCTCGCGGGAGGGCCCAACGCGGCGGTCTCGGCCATCTGCGGCAAAGTGGAAGCGGAGTTGGCAGAGATGAGCGATGCTGACGCGGCCGAATTTCTCTCCAGCTACGGCCTCACCGAGAGCGGCCTGGTGCGCCTTATCCGAACCACCTATCACCTGCTCGGCCTGATTTCCTTTTTCACCGCTGGCGAAGATGAATGCCGGGCCTGGACGATCCCTGCGCACACGCGGGCCGTGGAAGGCGCGGGCGCGATCCACTCCGATCTCGAAAAGCACTTCATTCGCGCCGAAACCATTCGTTGGGACCAATTGCTCGAAGCCGGTTCTGAAGCCAATGCCCGCGCGAAAGGCACGCTGCGTCTGGAAGGCAAAGATTATATCGTGCAGGATGGAGACGTCATGCACATCCGGCACAGCGGCTAGGAGTGCCGCGGGGAATTCTGCCGGTCCTCCTGGTCTGATATGCTGCTTGCGCTCGCATGCATCCCATCCTGGTCAGCCTAGCTCTGGGCCTCACGGCCGCAGCCGCCAACATTTTCGGCGGCGCTATCATCGTCCAGAAGAATTGGAACCGACGCTTTCTAACCTATTTTGTCGCGCTGGGCGCCGGGTTCATGCTGGCAACAGCGTTGGTCGAGATGGTTCCGGAGAGCGTCGCGCTCCGCGGACGCAGCGCGGGCTTCCTCATTCTCCTCGGCTACCTCATCATTCACTTCTTCGAGCACACCGTTACCCCTCACTTTCATTTCGGAGAAGAAACCCACCACGATGAGTTCGTGCATCCTCACAAGGGGTATTCCGTACTCATCGGATTGGTCATTCACACCTTTTTTGACGGGATCGCGATCGCCTCGGGCTTTATCGTCTCCAACTGGCTGGGCTGGATCATCTTCACCGCGGTATTCCTGCACAAGATTCCGGAAGGCTTCACCGTCTCCTCCGTCATGCTGGCGAGCGGACGCAGTCGCGGGAGCGCTTGGGGGGCATCTGTAATTCTCGGCGCCGCGACCGTGGCTGGCGTCATGACCATGGCAGTGTTCCAGCACCAAATCGGGTTCGGGCTGCCGCTCTCGGCCGGCGTCACCATCTACGTCGCAGCCTCCGACCTGATTCCCGAGGTCAACAAAGAACCCGGCGTCCGGATGGCGCTGCTGGTCTTCGTGGGCGTGGTATTTCTGTTTGTCCTGGATACGTTCTTTCATTAGGCGCGGCTCCCGGCGCCTCCCGCACAATCCGGCCAGAGGTCAGGACCTTTGAAACCGGGCCTTACATCGTGATACGATACTAACTTGGTATATGGTATCGGTACGATATAATCCGCGGCATGGAAAAGGTACTCACCCTGCCTGACTACCAGGTTCTGGCCGAACTCCGTTACCAGATACGGCGGTTTCTCCACTTCAGCGAGGAAGCTGCCAGAGCCGCGGGACTCGAACCGAGACAGCACCAGCTCATGCTGGCGCTCAAGGGCCTGCCCAGGGGGGTCCGTCCGAGAATTGGCGAGCTGGCGGAGCGGCTTCAGATCCAGCATCACAGCACTGTTGAGCTGGTGAACCGGCTCTCCGCCGGGGGCTACGTGAAGCGGCGACGCGGCGGCGACGATCGGCGCGAAGTGCTGCTCTACCTCACCCCCAAAGGTGAGAAGGTGCTGCGCGACCTGTCGCTTCACCATCGGGCCGAGCTGCGGATGCAGGGGCCAGCGCTAATTACCGCGCTCAGGCGAGCCATTCAGACCATCAAAGATGTGGACAGCGAGGGCAAAGGCCCTCCCGGCAGAAAGAGGTAATCGCAAGACTATGGCAGAGCAGCTCGGCAACACGTCAATTCCCGCAAGCAACCGGGACCATGGCTCGATCAGACTGGGGGTTGACGGTGTCAGGCCGTCGGCTATGCCATCACCCGAACTGGCACAGTTCCGCATGGTATTGGTTTCATTTCTGGCGGCCGCGATCGGGCTGCTGGCCGGGATTGTCGCGTACGCTCTCTATAATCTGATCGGTCTGTTCACCAACCTTTTTTTCTTCCATTCTTGGTCCACGCAGTTCACAAGCCCCCGCTTCAGCCACCTGGGGTACTGGATCATCGTGATTCCGGTCATCGGAGGAATCGTTGTCGGGTTCATGGCCAAATACGGCAGCGAGAAGATCAAGGGCCACGGTATTCCCGAAGCCATGGAAGCGGTGCTGATCAATCGCAGCCGCATTCAACCCCGGGTAGCGATTCTGAAACCCATCTCAGCCGCGATCGCCATCGGGACTGGCGGCCCGTTCGGCGCCGAGGGGCCCATCATCCAGACCGGCGGAGCGTTGGGCTCGCTGGTCGGCCAGTTCATTCACACCACGGCTTCTGAGCGCAAGGTGCTGCTGGCATGTGGCGCCGCAGCAGGGATGTCGGCTACGTTCAACACGCCGATCGCAGGCGTCATCCTCGCCATTGAGTTACTGCTCTTTGAATTCAAGTCCCGGTCGTTTATTCCGCTGGTCATTGCGAGCACACTGGCGACCGCGGTCCACATGCAGTTGCTGGGCGCCGGCCCGATGTTTGCAGTCAGCGCAATGGATTTTGGAATTCCGCGAGCATTGCCTTTTTACCTGGTGCTGGGCGTGATCTGCGGCTTGGCGGCAGTGGGCTTCAGCAAACTTCTGTACTGGGTGGAAGATCTTTTCGAGCTCCTTCCGGTGGACGAGTTATGGCGGCCGGCAATCGGAGCATTAGGATTGGGCATCATCGGATATTTTGTCCCGCGCGTGCTGGGGGTCGGCTACGACACCATCGGCGATATCCTGACTGGAAACCTGGTGCTCAAGCTGCTTATTGTGATGATGATCGCGAAAGCAGCAGCCCTGGTGATTTCGCTGGGTTCGGGAACTTCAGGCGGATTGCTGGCGCCAATGTTCATGTCGAGCGCGGCCATGGGCGGCGCGTTTGCCCTGGGCGCGAATGCCCTGTTCCCTTCCGCGGGTCTTGCCCCGGGGGCGTTCGCGCTAGTCGCCATGGGAGCGGTATTCGGGGCGGCCTCGCGCGCGACCTTCTCCTTCATCATCTTTGCCTTTGAGATCACCCGCGACTACAACTCGGTTTTGCCGCTGATGCTGGTTAGCGTCATTGCCGACGGCATCGCGATGCTGCTGATGCCGCGCGCTTCCATCATGACCGAAAAGCTGGCGCGCCGCGGTCTGCGTATTCACCAGGACTACGAGGCCGACGTGCTGCAGCAGATGAGCGTTGCTGACACCATGGATACGGAAATTCCGGCGATCTCTTGCGACATGACCATCGCAGAGGTGGCCGAAGCCATCAGCCGCCGCGATCCCCGGTTCGTGAATCATCAGGCGATGCTGGTACTCGATCACCGTGGAAAACTTGCCGGGGTCATGACTCGCGGCGATCTGTTCCGGGCCATGGATGCGGACACGCAGGGACTAACCAAGGTCCTCGACGCCGCCTCACGCAATGTCATCGTCACCTATCCTGACGAAGTCCTGCATGAAGCTGCAGCCAAGATGCTGCGAAACAATATCGGACGGCTCCCGGTCGTTGAGCGCGGCGACCCAGGAACAGTCGTGGGATATCTCGGGCGGCACAGTATTCTGTCGGCGCGGCTGCGCCAACTCGAGGCCGAGCACGTCCGGGAAGCTGGCTGGCTGAAGAGGTTTTCCCGGGCGTAACAAGTACGCCCGGGAATTCATACCTAGTGCCCGTTGATCAACACCAGCGGGTTGAGGTTGCTGCTGTCAACCGGGATCACCACGAACTTCGATTGCCCGATCACATACAGAACACCCGTGGAAGCGGCCGGTGACGTCAGGTTGAAACTTCCCCTCCCGTTGGAACTCACGGTATAGCTCCCGGCGACCGCTTGGTTGGGCGTCTCCGAGCCGTCGGTTTCGTCTTGCGTGCCGGAGATCGCGCCTATGCTGTTATTCAACATCAGGGCAGCAACCGTGTCTTGCGCCCCTGCGGTCGAGACCTGCTGCGCGGTTTGCACGAAGCTTCCACCGATGGTGCTCGCATTAATGGGATTGGTGGTTTGCGGCTCCACCAACCCGCTCAGGACCGAGGTGCTGGATTGGTCGAGCAGGAAGCCCTTGTTCGCCGTGATGGCGTACATCACAAAAGGCATGTTGTTCAGCATGATCGTGTAGCGGCCACTGCCCGTGGCGCTGTAGGCGCCATTGAAGGTTACATTGCTGCTGATTGCACCGGCGTTGTTCTGGTCGAGAGAGCCGCTCAGCGATCCCGCCCCAGTGGCGGCCTCCAGGCCGGCGATGACTCGGCCCTGGCTAGCGTTCGAGCCCACTCCGGTCACATAGAAGACACTGGTTGCGTTGAAGGTACTGTTGTCGTAGAGCTGACTCGTATCCTGGCTCTCGGCGACTCCGGCCGCGCTGGGGTTGGTGATCAGCGGATCGGCGACGCTGAAGAAAATCTCATCGGAGTTCTTCATGAAGAGATTCAGGTTCAGTGGATTGGGACTGGCGTTCAGGGTCAACGTGCCTACCCCGCTACTGCTGACGCTGTAAGTCCCCGACGTTCCACTGGTCGCGGTGGCTACGCCGTTATCGTTCATATCAAGCGACCAGCTGGTAATGTTTCCTGCCCCATCGCCAACAAATTGACCCGCATAGGCTGCGCGGTGCCCGCTGGCATCGTAGCCATTGAGTCCGAAAACATACGGCCGGTTGAGCGCCGAGTTGTTGAACGAAGAGTTCGTTGCCAGGTTCATCAGCCCAGAACCATGAGTTCCGGATCCCAGCTGCGTCCCTGTGCAGGCGATTGGCGAGGTGGTCTGATCGAATTCGATGAACAACGGATTGTCGATCGTGGTGGATCCCACCGCGAAGACATAGCAGAAAGTCCCTAAACTGGTATTCAGCATCATGCCGCCGCGACCATCGGAACCAATCGAGTACGCACCACCCGTTATGGTTGTTGTTGGCATTGGCCCGCTGCTGGTCGAGATATCCTCCGAACCGGAAGTGATGTTACCGCTTCCGTCCGCAACAAAGTTGCCCACCGCTAACACTTGCCCAGCGGCATTGAAGCCGCTGAAGCGGAAGGTATAGGTTCCCTGGACGCGGCTGTTCTGTGAACTGACCAGGGTCACTGTGGCGCTGTCGCTTTTGCTGGTGTCCTGGGTTGATGTGGCGATCACTTTCACCGTGGGAGGGCTTCCCGCCGGTAGACTGGCGGGGCCCGTATAGAGGCCGTTTCCGTCCACCGTGCCGCAGGCAGAAGACGTACAGGTGGTTCCGGTCCCCGCGACGACGCTCCAGGTCACGGTTTGCTGGGCCGTCGAAGGAGTTACGGTAGCGCTGAACTGCTGAGCTCCATTGAGAGCTACGGTCGCGGCTGCCGGAGCAACGGAAACCGTAATTGAGGTGTTACCACCACCGCCACCTCCGTTATTGCCACCCCCACCGCCATTCCCTGAGCTTGAGCCACCACCACCTCCACAGGCAGTCATGATCAACGACACTGCACATAGGCAAGCCAAACCCGCTATTTTCATCAATTGTTCCTCTTCCGGGAGAGTCGGACTCTAAGAGCCAGCCCAGCAACGATCAGGCGGGTCCTCGAGCACATGCTGTCCGGCTGGGCGTCAGCCGGACGCACGGTTTGTATATCAGTAAAAACGCATTCTGCCTTCCAAAGTTGCTGGAAGGCAGACTATTTCCAATGCTGTTGATGGATAGGGCTTTGGCTATGGCAGCAGTTCATTCCCAAAGTGGCAAATAACTATCTGCTGTGCAAAGACTTGCGCAAAGCGGCGGTGTTTCCTGCGCCCGAAAGAGGCTATGGGGCCGGCAGGGCAGATTGGGGGACGGCGCTCAGGGGTCTTTTCCGGGCGGCTGCAATCAGTGGCCTTAGGGCCTCCACCGAGATCCCGAGCGTCCCGCCTGAAAAGCCATCGAGGTACGCGGCATTGACGCCGATCACCTCGCCGCGCGAATTGAACACTGGGCCACCGCTACCTCCATGGGCAGTAGGTGCATCGTAGATCAGCTTGTCTCCTACCACGTCGCCGAGATGTCCACATGTCGCGGAGGGCCGAATCAGCGATAGGGCCGCCAGTTCATTGGCCGCGCCCATATCGTCCCGACGATAGGCCAGGCGATCATAAACAGCGGGCGGCGACTTGGCCACCATACCGACAATCCCCATCGGATACCCGACAACTGCCACGAGTTCTCCCGGATTTGGCGTCGCCGAGGCTAACGGCAGCGATTGCAGATGCCGCATGCTCTGCACGTCTTCAATTTCCAACACCGCCAGGTCTCCTTGCGCGGAGAATACGATTGGAGTCAGGTTGACCGGTGTGGGATAGCCGGGAAAGAAGGCCAGCAACTTCTCCAATTGCGGGGTCGCTCCCTTCTTGATCAGCGCAGCAGAGTCGGGATCGCCATACCAGGGCTCGGCTACATGCCGGTTCGTGGCCAGCAGCCCGTCTGAAACCACGAAGCCCGTGCCGGAAACCCGGGCCCGCAATCCCGGCCGCTCCCCGGGGAACCCGACCTGGTAAACGCCGTAGATATAACAAATCGAATTACGATACTGGTTCAGGACCAGGCTGGGCATGCCTTGTTCCTGCCTGAGTTGCTCGACCTGCCGCGTCAGCTGCGTGACCGTCTTCTGCAATTCGTTGGGCGGCGGGGGAGCGTAGTAATGGGCCATGAGTCCTGCGCCCACCACCAGAAACAATCCGAGGACAGCCTGCAACGCCTGCGACCAGAGAGTACAAACCGGTTCTTCTTGCGACAAATGCTCGTCCATTGGGCCCTTGATTGCCATGCCAGGGAACGGGGAGAGGAGATCGGACGTTCGGGCAGGCTTATCTTGAGCCTCTATGGTGAGGCAGAAGACGCGGTTGGCCTAGGGTACGGAGGGGTATGTCCTGGGGGGTTGAGAACCATAGTAAGTGATTCGTTTGCAGTAGCTTAGTCGTCTACTCCCAAGCGCTTCGACATTTCGTCATAGAGAAAACCCTCGCCCGGGCGGTACGGCTGCACCCATTCGCCGTCAATCACGAATTGAGGGATCGCCCGTTTGCCCGTCCGTTTGATGACCTCTTCGGCGGCTCCCGGAGTCTTCTCGATGTCAATTTCGGTGAACGGAAGGTTGTGGCGCTGGAGAAAGCGCTTGGCTTCACGGCAATCGGGGCACCAGAAGGCGGAGTACACGGTGATTTCCATGCGAGAACGGGTTCTAAAAGACCTCTCTACCGAACGACGGCAAAGGCTCGTACCGGAAAGGTGCCAAATCCCCGAACCTTCACCGGCACAGCGAAGAACCGGAATCCATTATCCGGCAAGGCCGCCAGATTCGTCATGTGCTCCACGATGGGAATCTCGTTGCCGAGAAGCACACTGTGAACCGGCCTGCGCGGGTCTTGGATGTCATCAATGTTGTGCGAGTCTATTCCCACCAGCGCGACTTTTGCGTCAAGCAGGAATCGGGCCGCCGATTCTGTGAGATAGGGATGACCTTCGAAGTACTGAGGAGTATTCCAATGTTGCGACCATCCGGTTTCGAAGAGCACAGCCTTGCCTGTGAGGTCCGTGCTGCGGGGAATATGCGACTCGTCAATCGATTTCGCGCCTTGGCAGATAACTCTTAACCCCGAAAGATTGGCGAGTTGCTCAAGGCCAAGCTGCGATAAATCCTTGCCGCCTGCATAACGATGAAATGGAGAGTCCAGATAGGTGCCGGTGTTGGCGACCATCTCGATCTTGCCGATATGAAATTCAACCCCTGGAGCGTAGAACTTTCTGGACGCTTCGCGACTCAGGTAATCGCAAATGATCGGCGCCGGCAGCCCTTTGTAGGTCACGACATCGCTGGCGACGACGTGACTGAGGTCGATCAACTCACCTTGATTGTTCACGTAATGCTGCGGACTCCTGGGAGCGCGTTCGTATGCGAAAGCCCGCGACGATGGCGATTGCGATCCATACGACGTTCACAAACGCGGACGGGAACGCGCGGTAGTAAAGCGTGTTTAAGATGAGACAACAGCTGCCGAGCGCGTTGGCAAGTTGATAAATCAGCGACTCGGCGCCGAGCTTGCGGAACGAGACGCAACCGTACGCGCCCAACAACAGCAGTGCTCCCATCCAGCCGATCAAGTCAATGGCAACTTTGGTCATTGAAAGGGCACTATACCCGTTCAAGCTCGTGCAGGGTACGCTCGTTCTGGACATTGCCGGTGTTGAGTGTTGTTGCAGGCTCGAACAGCAGGATCCAGCACTCTTCGTCGGCAACGGGTTTGTGCTCGACTCCGCGGGGGACCACGATGAACTCGCCTTCCTCGATCCACTCGTGGCGGTCGCGGAACTCCATGCGGAAGCGTCCCTTCACCACCAGGAACAGTTCGTCTTCGTTCTCGTGATGGTGAAAAACAAATTCGCCTTTCAGTTTGTCTAGTTTAACGTGCTGGCCGTTGAGTTCGGCGGCGATGTACGGCTTCCAGTATTCGGTGATCTTGGAGAATTTCTGGGCGATGTTGACTTTGGACATGAAGGCTCCAGAGAGGTCATCAGTACAGATTGCTGGAGCGCGAGGAGAGTTGCAAAGAATGTGGGCAGGGACAGCCGAGGGCGGCTGTCCCTCCACCACCTAGGCGACTTTGCTGGCGGCTTCTTCTTCCATCTTTCCTTCATCCGCCGAAGGGCCGTAGATCGCGGGCACCGAAGCGTTGTTGAGGCGCAGGTAGACGGTGAGCTGTCCGCGGTGATGTGCGAGATGGTTGAAGACTGAATCGCGGATGAAGATGTGCCGGGGGGCCTGCATCATGATCTTGCCTCCGGCGAGCAGCTTCCATTCGGTTAACAGGTGATCGTCGGTGGTGTTGGCCAGGGCCTTGCACGCCTTGGCGACCGCGTCGTCGAGCGCGGCTTCGAGTTCTTTCCTGGTCTTGGGTTGCGGCGGACGCGGACGCTCTCCGCTGGTAGGCGCGATATCGAGTTCGTCGACGTTGATGATCATGTCTATCCACGACAGCATGGTAGCGCACAGGTTCGCGAGGGTGCCAAGCGGCATGGACCGGTCGTGAGGCTTCCAGTCGTTGTGTCCTTCAGGGACGCGGGCGAGGGCGGCGCGGGTGCCGGCGGCTTCACGGTCTAGTTCAGCCAGGAACAGTTCCGTCATTTTCATTGCTTTCTCCTGTCAGGGCGGTGGCCCTTGATGACGTGAGACAGACTACGTGGTCATATATGACACGGCATGTCATAATTTGCGCGTTAAATCTTCAAGGTGGCTTTGAAAGCGGACCGCCTGCTATCGGCGTTGTTATTGTTACAGGCGCACGGGCGCCTGAGCGGCCGGGAATTGGCCGAAAAACTCGAAGTGTCGGTGCGGACCGTGCATAGGGACATGGAGTCGCTGAGCGCCTCTGGGGTCCCGATCTATGCGCTGCGGGGAGCGCAGGGCGGATGGCAACTCGATGAAGGCTGGCGGACGCAGGTGCCCGGTCTCGATGAAGTTGAACTGCGGGCCTTACTGATGGCGCAGCCGCGAGTGATTGGCGATTCACGTCTGGCGGCCGCCGCCGAACGCGCTCTCGAAAAGCTAATGGCGGCAATGCCTGGCGGCATGCGCGAGCAGGCGGCATCGATCCGGCAGCGGCTTTATGTGGACACGACGGCGTGGCGGGGATCGACGGAGAACCTGACCATGCTGCCGGTGGTGCAGGCAGCAGTGTCGCGCGACCGCAAGCTGCGCATCACTTACTGCAAGCCGAATGGGGAGAAGTCGGTGCGCCTGGTGGATCCGCTGGGGCTGGTAGCGAAGGGCAGCACGTGGTACCTGGTGGCGAATACGTCCGCGGGCCTGCGGACGTTCCGCGTGTCCCGGATCGAAGCGGCAAAGGTTCTGGACAAAGCCTGCGAGCGGCCTGCGAGCTTTGACCTGGCGGAGTACTGGAAGACTTCGACAGAGAAGTTCCTGGAAGGCCGGCAAAAACTGGAGGTGATCCTGCGCCTGGAAACGCGCGCAGCCGCCAACATGAAGCGCTGGCACATGGTGCTGGCGGAGATCGATAAAGGCGAAGGCTGGGAGACGCTGCGGGTGCAATTCGACCATCCGGAGGAGGCGCTGTTCATGGTGCTGGGGATGGGCTCCCGGGTGCGGGTGATTGAGCCGGACAGTTTGCGGGAGAGGGTGAGGGAAGAAGTGCGGGGAATGACGGAGAGGATGAACGTGTAAGTTCGATCCCCTCGCCCTCATGGAGCGAAGGGTCGCGCTCCGCACGAGACCAAGAAAGCCGCGGTTCGGTCGAGCCCTTGTGGAAGGCGGCTTTCGTCTTGCGGGTTGGGTTTGGGGATGTAGATAATCATGTTTTGTCGGGCTCGAGTCAGTAAAACACGGTATGCGTTCAGTAGGTAGGTTCTTTTTCGGAGAGCATCGTCGGGAAGGATCTTCCAACGCTTGTTGTTGAACCGTCGGCATTGCCATTTACTTTCATCCCAAAGTAAATCTTCCCCCCAACAAACACCTACCCAGTCCAGTTCTAAGCCCTGAATTTCAAATTGAGTGGCAATCACCTCCAGTTTTGAACTCGCGCGAACGTCACCGCAATATCGATGGTCGCAGTTGGGTAGTTCGCATTCTGGTGAGTCTAGGAACCAGTGTTCCCATTCAAATCCTCTGTGAAATTCGAAAGCAGGCTCCAGTCCGTCCGCCCGAAGCCTTGCGGCATAAGCGCTCGCGACTAGTCCCGAACGGGTTGTCCCACGACGATTACTCTCTAGCCAGCGTCTAGCATTCGAAAGATTCCGTGTGACACTCGGTCTGACAGGGAGTAATTCGGCGATCGCACAAGCCTCGTTCTGTTTGCCTGTCAACACGGCATCTACCCAATCTGAAATCCGCTGAGCTCTTATGGATCTTGTGCAAACTCGCAGATGCAGCTGTTCCAAGCGATGCACCCTGCCGTCTTGAAGGCTGTCGTCAAAAAGCCGAAATGCAGAAGCAGCATTGCTTGAGAGCACGTGAGGCGACGCCCAGATTTGCCAATCGGGAAATTCGGTTAGGGCACGTCCCCATTCTGCCAAACCTGCTTCTCCACGATTAATTTCCTGTCCCCCTCCGACCAGGGCTACGACCACAGCCCAGTCCTGGTGTCGTTCCATCACTTCCAACATCATTTTAGGTTCAGACACTGCAGGGCGTTTCGCTTGTTGATTTTGTGTTGCGTCCCAGGCACGTTGCGCTTCATCGAAAATCACGACCTTCTGTGCCGGGACCTTCTGGTTTTCGCGATAGTACTCATCAGCAAAGCGATGCACGTTATGGATGAATGCCCTAATTTCGAGTTCAGCTTCCCGACGGGTTACACGCCTCCCACCTGCGGGCCTTAGAGTTACATCTCTAACGAGAGCTTCCTGAATGACTTTGACAAGTGGTCCGTTGCCTGAGAGAAATGATCCAACTTTTTTAATCTCCGGCCGGTGCACTGCATTTAGGCCAACAAGGGTCTTACCTGCCCCCGGAACGCCCGTGACAAAGCAAATGACCTTCCTATTGTTTGCACGGGCGTCCTCGACAGCCGAAACTATGGTTTCCGTTGTCGAATCAAGATCTTCCCTCGCAGCACAGGAGTGGCCAATTTCGAAGACGTTCATGTCGGAATACAGAGCGACAGCCGCATCGATAATTGGAGGAACTGGCTTAAATCGGCTGTTATCCCACGCTATCGGATCGATCAGAGGATGGCGCGTATCTGAGAATTCGGTGCAGATTGCATAAAGAGTTTTTGCGCAATCATCGAAACTGGAAATTCGGCAACGCTCGATGAGTTGATCAAATGCGGTTGATTGACCCTGAGCAGCGGCGAGGCCAGCTGTGATAACCAAAGGAACGATTACCCTGCCAGCGCTGCCTTCATGAAAACAAGCGAGATTCAAAGCATAGTCTTCTACCTGGCGAGTTGCGGAAGTTCGGGATGTCCCCGTTTTTGTTTCGATCACAACGATCACACTCTTAGCCAAGAGCACCGCATCGATCCGTTTGCCGATCATTGGGATCGGGTACTCCAACAGGATCTGCCAGCCTGTAGCATCAGGGAATCGTTGGATCAACTCCCGAATCGAGGCCGTCAAAGGAGGTAACTGTTCGCGCCACGCGTCAATGGCCTCCGGAGACAGAGGAAATCGTGCTGCGCCGTTTGCCTGTGTCAGCTCTCCAATAATGGTCGATGTGCTGTCCGCGAGGAAGGCTGGCAGCGCCCTTGAGTAGTAAGCTGGCATTGGAAGCCTATTGTACGGGCCTCCCCTTTTAATCAGTGACTCGCTTTAATCACTCCGTGGGGAAACTATCTGTCCCCAGCTGGTCCGAGGGGTGCCCACCGGCTAAGCTTGACATGCGAGTCGGTATATATCATAATATATATCATGCCAACTACGGCCAAACTCTTCCTGAATGGGCGCAGCCAGGCGGTGCGCTTGCCGGCGGAATTTCGGTTTGAGGGCTCCGAGGTTTACGTGCGGCGTGACCCGGCTACGGGGGATGTCATCCTGTCGCGACGGCCGGAGTCATGGACGGACTTCTTTGAGCTGATGAAAACCGTCGAAGTGCCTGAAGACTTCCTGGCTGATCGCAAGGACGCGCCTCCCCAGAAGCGCGACTTGTTCTGAATGGCGGTCCGCTACCTGCTCGACACCAACACTGCCAGCTACATCATCAAGGGAAATTTGCCGCGGGTGCGAGAGCGCCTGTTAAAGGTTCCGATGGCTGAGGTCGGCATTTCTTCGGTGACTGAGGCTGAGTTGCGATTTGGGGTAGCGAGAATTCCGAACGCACGAAAACTTGCCACGGCGGTTGAGGAGTTCTTGTTGCGACTGGAGATTCTTGCCTGGGATTCGGATTGTGCGAAGGAATATGCGCAATTGCGAGCTTCTCTCGAACGCAGTGGAGAGCCGATGGGAAATCTCGACATGATGATCGCGGCGCAGGCGCTGGCAGCGGGTGCGATGCTCGTGAGTGATGATCGGGTGTTTCGGAGAGTCAAGGGATTGAAGGTCGAGGACTGGAGCAAGTAAAGGTAGTGCCGCCTCGCCCTGACGGTCAGCGCCGTCGCTCACTTCTCGCTTCGCTCGTGGGACAACCCAGGCAGCTGTCGCTACACGTTTCCTCTCAAGCAAAAACCGCCAGTTTTGCTGGCGGCTTTGCTTTTTCTCGCTTCGCTCGCGGACACCCGAGGCGGCTGTCCCTACACGCGATTAGCTGTTCTCGTACAGCAGCACTCCCGCGGTTTCCTGCGAGTCCACCGGACGGTAGTACAGCTTGTCTCCGTCGAGGAAGACTTCGATAAACGCCGGCCGGGTGGTGATGGTGCCCTGGATCAAAGCTTCCGAAAGCGGGTCCTCGATGTACTTCTGCAATGCTCTGCGCAGCGGGCGTGCGCCGTAGCTGCGGTCGGTGAGCGTTTGCGCGAGAATCCACTTCTTGGCTTCGTCGGTGACCGTGACCGTGATCGACTTCTGCGCCAGGTTCTGGTTGAGCTGGTTGACCATGAGTTCCAGAATCTGGATCAGATCCTGCTCATTCAGCGCCTGGAACAGAATGACTTCATCGAGGCGGTTCAGGAATTCGGGGTTGAAGGTGCGCTTCACCTCGTTCTTCACGAGATCTTCGACCTTCCCGGAAACCATGCCCTCGTCGGTGGACTGAAAGCCCAGACCTTCGCGCTTTTGCAAGTGCCGCGCGCCGATATTCGAAGTCATGATGATGACCGTGTTCTTGAAGTCCACGGTGTTGCCCAGACCGTCGGTCAGGTGGCCGTCTTCAAACACCTGCAACAGGATGTTGAAGACATCGGGGTGTGCTTTTTCGATTTCGTCGAGTAGCACGACCGAGTACGGAGCGCGCTTGACGCGTTCAGTAAGCTGTCCGCCCTCTTCGTAGCCGACGTATCCCGGAGGCGAGCCGATCAGCTTCGAGACCGAGTGCTTTTCCATGAACTCCGACATGTCGAAGCGGACCAGCGCCTTTTCGGTGCCGAACATGAACTGCGCGAGGGTGCGGGCGACTTCGGTCTTGCCGACGCCAGTTGGTCCCAGGAACAGGAACGAGCCGATGGGCCGGTTCGGGTTTTTCAGGCCAGCGCGGCTGCGGCGGATGGCGCGAGCCAGAGCGCTGATCGACTTGTCTTGCGAGATCACGCGCTTGTGCAGCTCTTCTTCAATGCGCAGCAGCTTCTGGGTTTCTTCTTCCTTGATCGAGGTAACGGGGACGCCGGTCCAGCGCGATACCACGTCCTCGATGTCCTCCCGACCGACAACGCCGGTGGAGGATTCATCGAGGTGGTATTTTTCGCGAAGGGCGCGCAGGTTCTCGCGCTCCTTGCGTTCCTCGTCCGAGTAGAAGCGCGCC
>DASREM010000043.1:0-28955 GCA_035652095.1 Terriglobales bacterium
GGATTCTCAAAGCGAGCCTTGGTCCAATGAGCAAAACTCAAGAGCAACACCAAAATCCAAAACTCCCACGAAGGGAAAAACAAACCCTGAAAACCCTTCGACAGAACACGTGTCTCTTGACAACGCCGACACGGTTATAGAAGGGTGGCCCATTCAAGCCCCGTTTTGGCTGACTGGGGATGTTCCCACCTCACTGGCCGATGAAGGCGTGGCCCGCCGACCTGCGGGCAGCATAGGGGTAGCTGCCGTAGTTCTAGACCGTCGAAGCGGATCCGGAGCGTCGCATGAGCAGCACCGCAAGGATAGCGCCGGCGAGAATGTCGAACGACATGCAGAAGCCGGGCCACCACGCCGGGACACCGGGGTTCTGAATCAATCGGTGATGTTCCTTTACGGAAATCTCTTCTGCTACATTGCATCGTATCGGGTCCTCGTTTTTCACGTAACGAGAGTACTGGATTGTTCTAAAGACAACTGGTTAGCTCGACCAGGTGTCGATGGGTATGTCACGACAATACTATTTACGGTCTTGGCGTTCAGCATTTTTCATCAACACTCACCGTCCCGGCGGTATTGGATAGCCTTTCTTTTGACCCTCGCTTTTGTTGCGATGCAGTTAGTTCGAGTACTCCGCGCATTGTTAACTCGTGTGCCAGTTCGGGGATGCTCAACGCGCGTAAGCCCGGCTTTTGGTTACGCGTATTCATTAGCTCGGCGTCGCGGGATCCCGGCGGAAACAGAGACCGTCGCTGCTGTACGACCAGGCCCCGAACAGAGAATCGTGGGCGTGAACCTCGATGATGATGATGAAGACGTAACGACTGTGCGGCAGATTGTGTGGCGCCGCGATTTTATGGATACGTATCGCCACATGAGAGAACACGGCAATTCAGCATTTATCTTCTTGTTGGAGCTGGGACTTGCCGCGTTGGCATTCGCTGTGATTTCGAAACCTGGACAAACGCCAATGCAACAGCTGGGTGCAATCGCAACTCTTTTTGTGATCTGGACTATTCCTGCAGTCTTCGTTCACCTAATCGGCCAACATTTAGAGCGCCGCTTTTCACATTTCGACCGACGAGTTCGCCAGAGCGACTAAACGAGATAAGCATACGAAGTTTGTTTACTTCTGGAATACCGACCGAAAAACTTGGGTCCAACTTGGGTCCAATCACTGCCGAAAACCGGGTAAAACGGTGGTCTGAGACGCAGAACCAAGCTAAGCGAATCAATGAGATAGTGTTTCCGTTTCTGGTTCGGGACCAGGGGGTCGGAGGTTCAAATCCTCTCTCCCGACCAATATCTTCAAGGACATAAATCGCTTTTCTGGTTTTTCGTCTACAGTGCTGTAGTCAAATTTGTAGACGGTGAGATCCTCAAAATTTAAAACTGAAAGTTCCGGCCCACTGCTGGAGGGGTCGCCGAGCAGTAATCATCCTGAAGTGCCCCCGTCTGCTGTACCAATCCCAATGTAAGTTATCGGTTGATTTTTGGTTTCAGCGGGGATGAGGTCCGGAGCAGGGGACGGCGTTTGAGTCCCCTGCTCTTGCAGCCTTGGACTAGCTTTCCTCATGCCATCATCTCCGCTGCTTTCCTGGCAAACTCTGCGGGCGGCAAGTAGTTCAACGAACTGTGTGGACGTTGTTGGTTGTAATCAACCTTCTCTGGCGAAAAAAAGCGGTGCCTGCGCACCGCCTAGGGTAACTACGCCTTGACAACGCCTTCGCTCTTATCGAGGGCCACTTGTCGAGTAGCCACTCATTAGTCATTTCGGATTTATTTCTGCAGCTGAGTAAGACGAGATTCAAGCCCGGGCGGAATCAACCCGATCAAATAGCACATTACTAATTCCAGAGTATCCGGACACCCCCGGCGCCGCGCAAGACGCTAAAGCATAAACACCCAGCATCGAAACTCCGTGGAATTCAACGAAGACGGGAAAAGGACGCACTTATACAGCATTTATGGTATTGACTGAGTAACCTCACTTTTGCTAAAGGATCGCCGAGGAAGCCGCTCCCCTGAAAAGGAGGTTGCATCATGAAGCGACTGATAGGGAAAGTCTGCGCGTTAATAGTTGTAACCATAACATTGCACCTCGGTGCATGGAGCGTTGATTGTCCCGGCTTCTGCACACAATGCCGAACTGATGCCATCAGCCTTTGCGGCGCTGGATGCATTTCGAGCTACAGTTGTAGTTTGGCTACGTGCACCTGTACTTTTAGCTGCAGACCTGGTTGTTATCCTAGTTTGCCTAAGCCCGCTCTGTTTTTGCGGGACAAATTGGATCTTCCCAAACTCACTTCGTCCTCTTGGCAATCGGAAGGAGGAAAGTCGATTCCGAACATTCGTTTCGAGATTGTTCCCCAATCCGAGGTGCCACTGACCATCCGTGAGTTGACCATTCGGAACGACCCAGGACGACAGTCGTCGGAAATAGCTTACGTGTTAAAAAACGACACGGGTTCCAGGCTTGAGGCGATATCGTTAATGGTGGTTTTCTTTAACGAGAGGAACGAACCGTTGGGTGGGGAAGTGCTGCGCGAACACATAGCGTTGAGTCCCAATGAGGAGCATCGGCTGCAAACTCCGCTAAGCCATTATGTGGACAATGGGCAACGAGTGTCGCTTGCGTTCACAAGCTTCCAAACAGACGGCCAATCGTGGGTCGGGGACCATGATCCAATTATAAAAGCGATGAAACATTAGTAAGAAACTGCTTCATTCGGTTCGCCTTTGGTGGAAGGGGCATTGATCCCTTTCGCAGCGTCTAGCTAAAGGGCGGCTATTGCGGCGGAATCAGCCCCGTGTGTAGATGAGATACGGTGCCTGGCGAATGGAACAGAACCGTACCTCTTTTGCGCTCTGCCGCCCATAACGCCCGCCCGGACGAAGCCAGCAAAACCATCCACGAAATTGCCAACCGTTTCGGCCGAATCGATCTGCTGGCGCACCTGGTGGGCGGCTTCGCTGGCGGGAAGACCGTCGCTGAACTGGACGATGCAACGTTTCAGAACATGCTGGCTATGAATCTGAACAGCGCATTTTATGTTCTGCGGGCGACCATCCCTCACATGCGGCGTGCCGGAGCCGGGCGTATTGTGACCATCGCGAGTCGCGCCGCTGAGAGTCCGGGGGCAGGCGTAGGCGCCTACAGTGCGTCGAAAGCCGCCCTTGTGTCTCTTACCCGAACAGTCGCGGTCGAGAACAAGGATGCAGGCATCACCGCTAACGTCATTCTTCCCGGGACCATGGACACTCCTCTGAACCGCAAGTTCATGCCCGACGCGGATTTCAACAGCTGGGTTCGACCTTCCTCGGTCGCCGCGCTGATTGTGTGGCTTGGCAGCGAAGCAGCCAGAGACCTGACCGGCGCAGCGATTCCCGTGTACGGCAAGGGACTCTGAGAGAACACGACCTTCGGTGCACCTTTTTAGCGACAGTTTAATAATCCTGAAACATCCCTGGGGTAAAGTGGATGCAGGGATGGCCACCTTACGCAAAGCGCGGCATGCACTGCCCTTTCAAGTAGCCGCGGTGTGCTATCGAGTGAACGGCCGAGGCGTTGAATTCCTCTTGGTGAACACCAATGGCGGAAACAAGTGGACCTTCCCCAAAGGTTCCCCTGTTGCCGCTCTGTCGCACAGCCAATCCGCCGAGCGGGAAGCAATGGAAGAGGCAGGCGTTCGTGGCAGGATTGAGCCTAGGCATTTTTCGTTATATCTGCACTCGAAGGGCGTCTTCTGGAAACCTCCAGGTGTAACCGAGTACATGGTCGCGGCTTTCCTGATGGAAGTCGAGCAAACCGGATACTCCTGTGAGCCGCAGCGGAACCCGACCTGGTTCAGTCCCGCCGAGGCCAAGGATGTTTTGGCCAAGGGTCGGGAGGTGAAATACGCCCGCGAATTGCATGCGGTCCTCGAGAAGGCGTTGCAGCATATCCGTCTGCAAGTGAACGGTGCAAGCCCAGGACGTCCGAGGCCTCGCACCTCTCCTCGCCCCTAGCAGCGTTTCCATCCAACCTCGCTCTCGTGAGACGATAAGAAGCACGCATGATCCAGTTGTCCTCCGCCGGAAAACGCTATGGCCACAAGTTGCTCTTTGAGGGAGCGGACTGGCTGATCACGCCGCGCGAACGAGTTGGACTGGTCGGCGCAAACGGCACCGGCAAATCCACATTAATGAAGATCCTGGCCGGCCTCGAGACTCTCGATTATGGGTCCATCAGCGCCGCCAAGGGTATCAGCGCCGGGTATCTTCCGCAGGATGGCCTGACCCTCTCGGGAAGAACTGTTCTCGCCGAATGCATGACCGTCTTCTCGGCCCTGCAAGGGTTGGAACAGGAGATGGAAGACCTGACGCAGCGCATGTCAGAACTGGACCATTCATCCGCGGAGTATGCGCAGGTGGCGGACCGCTTCCATCGCATTGAACACGAATTCCAGACTCACGACGGCTACTCGATTGAGGCGCAGGTCGGCACAGTATTGTCCGGCCTTGGATTCAGCAAGGGCGATATGCAGCGCCGGACCGAGGAGTTCTCCGGCGGCTGGCAGATGCGCATCGCCTTGGCCAAGCTGCTTCTTCAAAGACCCAATCTCCTGCTGCTGGACGAGCCCACGAACCATCTTGATCTCGAAGCCCGCAACTGGCTGGAAGAATACCTCGGGACTTATCCCAACGCGTTTGTGCTGATCTCGCACGACCGCTACTTCCTGGACGTCACCGTCAACAAGATCGCGGAAATCTGGAACAAGCGAATCCATCTGTACCCCGGGAATTACGACAAGTATCTTGCAGGTAAAACCCAGCGCATGGAGCAACTGGAGGCTGCGTATCGCAACCAGCGGGAGCGCATCGAGCAACTCGAAGTATTCATCAATCGCTTCCGCTACCAGGCCACCAAGGCCAAACAGGTGCAGAGCCGGATCAAGGAACTGGAGAAGATTGAGCGCATCGAGTTGCCGGAAGAAGAACGGACCATCCACTTTTCGTTTCCCCAGCCAAAGCCGAGCGGGCGAATCGTTGCCGAGTTCACCGGGGTCGCGAAGAACTATGGCGATAAGAACGTCTTTCGTGATGTCAATTTCATAATCGAGCGCGGCGACCGCATCGCTCTTGTAGGCGTGAATGGCGCCGGCAAATCTACCCTCATCAAGCTGCTGGCGCAGACTGAATCCTTGACCAGCGGTGAATACAAGCTCGGCCATAATGTTCAGCCCGATTACTTCGCGCAGGACCAGTACAAGGAACTGAATCCCGACTCTCGCATCATTGACGATCTTGGGACTCTTTCTCCTCGCTCGACGGAAACTGAACTCAGGACGCTTCTCGGGTGTTTTTTGTTCTCAGCGGACGAGGTCTTCAAGCGAATCGGGGTGCTGTCCGGCGGAGAGCGAAACCGCTATGCCCTGCTCCGCATGCTCTTGCATCCGGCAAATTTTCTGCTGCTGGATGAGCCTACGAATCATCTGGACATGCGAGCAAAAGACGTCCTGCTGAAAGCGCTGATGGATTACAGCGGTACCGTGGTCTTCGTGTCGCACGATCGTTACTTCATTGACAAACTGGCCACGCGGGTCTTCGAGGTCGGGAATGGAGGCGTGGAAGTCTATCCCGGCAATTACGAAGACTACGTATGGCGCAAGCAGGGAGGAGCGGAAAGGCTGCAAAGCGCCATAGCCGTCTCAAGCACGCCGCAGCCCGAGAATGGGAGCCTGCAAGCAGCGGTCACCGAGTCCAAGTCCAAACGGCTGAATCCGATCAAGCGCAAGCAGATGGAGGAGCGCTTCCACGACCTGGAGCAGCAAATCGGCGCTCTTGAAGAGGCCATCCTGGCCCACGAAACGGCACTACAAACCTTTGTCAGCCTCGAAGAGACACAGCGACTCACCCGGGAACTTGCCGATGCCAAAGCAGAGCTTCAGAAAAAACTGTCCGATTGGGAAGAGATCGGACAGGCGCTGGAGGCGTAAACCCACCGTACAGGCTCTTCCGTAACCTGCCTTCGCACGAAAGTCCATGCGATATTCACCCTGGCACTTCGCCACATATGAAAGACCCGCCGCTTGCGGTCTACTCCGCGCGGAAAAACAAGGAAGGTCGGAACGATGTTGCAGCCATCACAGAACAGCTCACCCAATTCCCAGTTTTCCTCGAACCAGAATTCCTATGCGCCGGTAAAGACCGTCGGCGCGCCCACCGAGCAAGCCACCATTGGCCGTTCGCTGGTCATAAAGGGCGAAATCAGCGGCTCCGAATCTCTTTACGTGGATGGAAAGATCGAGGGCACAATCAATCTGAATGACAACCGGGTCACGATCGGCCGCAACGGCAGCGTGACCGCGAACATCTCCGCACGCGAAGTCGTCATCATGGGCAAGGTGCAGGGAAACGTCACTTGCGGCGATCGTCTGGACATCCGCAGCGAAGGTTCGCTCACCGGCGACGTGGTAACCCAGCGCATCAGCGTCGAAGACGGCGCTATCCTGAAGGGCAGCATCGAAGTAAAGGCAGCCGACCAGAAGAACGCGAAGCAGCAGTCGCAGAACAAACCCGTTGAAGTTCCGAAGCCAGAGCAGGCCAAAGCAGCCGCGGCCGGCGCCGGAGCGTAATCACATCGCAATGCCGAAAGGGGACGCCTTTCCGGTGTCCCCTCTGCTCCAGAGTCATATTAGCCAGTAGAGACGCAGTTCAGCTGCGTCTTCTGCTTCTGGGCTTGGATCGCGTTGGGAACCGCCGCGGCCCTCCGCGAGAACAGGTGTACGAAGGATTCCTTACTTTTCTTCGCGCTTTTGCAGGTTCAACGACGCCGAATTCATGCAATAGCGCAAGCCAGTCGGCGCCGGGCCATCCTCGAACACGTGCCCAAGGTGGGCATCACATCGCGAGCAACGCGCTTCCGTACGAATCATCCCGTGACTGCGATCGGTGAGCTCCGCAACCGCACTTGGATCGACTGGCTGGTAGAAGCTTGGCCAGCCAGTGCCCGAATTGAATTTGGTATCGGAGTCAAACAGCGGCTGCCCGCAACAGACACACGTGTAAACACCCTTCTCTTTGGCATCCCAGTATTTGCCGGTAAACGCCGGCTCGGTTCCTGCGTTCCGGGTCACGTAATACTGCTCCTGGGTCAACTGCTTTTGCCAGTCTTCATCGCTCTTGACCACTTTTTCGCTTACTTTTTCAGCCATAAATCTCCATTGATCTTCCGCTCTTATCAGATGCTGGAAACGAAAAATTGATACATACGCTCACGTCGGCGCCCATCCAGGAATGGCCGCTCCGGTCGCGCTCCGCAGACACCAATGCTGGTTGGAAAGCGAACTACATGAGCCTATCCGGACCGGGCTGGCTGCTCTTCTAGACAACGGTTCGGCCTGCCCATACACTTTCTGAGTGGCCACTAGAGGCTGCGGAATTATATGCGACTGGTTACCTTCGAAGATCGATCGCGGCAATCCCGGATCGGTGCGTTGACCAATGATGGACGCATCGTTGACCTGAACAGCGCTTGTGCCCTCTACCTGCGGGATGTGGAGAGCGAAAACGCGTACTACCGGCTTGCGGACGCCCTGGTCCCAGCAAATATGCGCGCCCTCTTCGAGGGAGGCGACACCAGCCTCGAAGCCGCGCACAAGGCGTTCGACTACGCCCTGCATCACGACGATGGCGTGACCGGCCCGCGCGGGGAAACCATTTTTCACGCTTCCGAGCAGGTGCATTTGAAGGCGCCGATCGTCCCGAAAAAGTTTTTCCATACCGCGGGTAATTTTCGTGAGCATCACGAGGAGGCCACAAAGGCCGGGTTCTCGCATCCAGTGATGCCGTGGATTGTTTTCTTTCAGAACGTGGATGCGATTATCGGACATGAAGAGAACGTGATCTACCCGGAGCATCTCACCCAGGAACTGGATTACGAACTGGAATTGGCTGTGGTGCTGAAGAGGGGCGGCAAGCACTTCACTCCCGAGGACGCAAAAGACTACATCGGCGGATATGTGATCTTCAACGACATCACTGCTCGCGACATCCAGCGCCGCGAAATGAAGTCCGGAGTATTCAGTTTCTGCAAGGGCATCGATACGTTTTGTCCCCTGGGACCGTGGATCGTTACTGCCGACGAGATTGCGAACCCGCATAATCTGGCAATGGAGCTGCGCGTCAACGGCGAATCGCGGCAGAGATCGCATTCCAGCAAGATGTCGGTAAAAATCCCGGAGATTCTCTCCCATTACTCGCCGATGGGCTACAGCGCCGGCGATGTGGTTTCGACCGGCACGGTGTCCGGAGTGGCGGCCTTCAGCGGCGATCCCAAGGCCTGGTACCTGAAGGCCGGCGACGTCATGGAGTGCGAGATTGAAAACATCGGGGTGCTGCGTAACCGGGTAATCTCGTGGGAGGAGGCGTACGGGCACAAACCGGCAGCACTGGCAACGCAAGAGGCGATGAAGTCATAATCGCTGCGCTTGCCCAAATCCTTGTCACGGGTTAACACCAGATGAACACCAACTCAAAAATTTGGGTCAGCGATCTCAATGCCCGGCCCGAGGTAAGGTCCGGCTTCCCTGCAAAAGCGGTCCATTTCTACGACACCACGTTGCGCGACGGCGAGCAGACGGTCGGTGTCACGCTCTCGCCCCAGCAAAAACTCCAGATTGCACGCAAGCTCGACGAACTTGGCGTGACCCGTATCGAAGCGGGATTTCCGCGGGTCTCGCCCGAAGACGCCGAAGCCATTCAATTGATGCAGCAGGCGGGAATCAAGGCCGAACTCTGGGGATTTTCCCGCGCTGTCAAGGCGGACGTAGACGAACTGGTGCGGCTAGGACTGAAGGCATCGGTGATCGAGGCTCCGACCAGCGAAATCAAGTTGAAAGCCTACGGTATTTCGCATGAGGAAGTACTAAAGCGAATCAACGATGCGGTGCGCGCCGCCAGGCAGAACAACATCACAGTCGCGTTCTTCGCGGTGGATGGCACGCGCACCGAACTGGACTTCTTAAAGAGGGTTTACCTGGCAGCCCTCGACGCCGGAGCCGCCGAAATTGTTGTCGTGGACACCATCGGCGCCTGCGGGCCGGAAGCGGCCGCCATCCTGGTCGCAGAAGTTTGTCGCTGGGTCGGAGCTGGCATTCCCGTACATTGGCACGGGCATAACGACTTCGGCCTGGCCACCGCGTGTGCAGTGGCCGCGGTCCGTGCCGGCGCCTCGTGGATCCAGGGCACTATCAACGGTATGGGCGAACGCGCCGGCAATGCCGACATCTGCGAAATCGCGTTGGCCCTGAAGTGCCTGTACGAGGTTCCTATCGCCCTCGATCTGACCAAGGTGCGCGAGGTTTCACAGGTAGTTTGCAAGCAAGCGGGCTACACCCTTGAAGCATGGAAGCCACTGGTTGGGGAAAATCTGTTCATGCGCGAAAGCGGGGCCGTCGCCAGCCAGTTTCATATGCCCGAGGCGATCGAACCGTACTCATCGGAACTGGTCAATGCAGACCGCTACGTGGTGCTGGGAAAAAAGAGCGGTCTCGACAGCATCAGAATCAAGGCTGAGCAACTGGGCCTGAACGTCGCCTCAGAGCAGCGCGCCGCAATCCTTGCCGAAGTCAAGAAACGGGCTGTTTCCAAGCGCGGGTTAGTCACCGACGAGGAATTCCGTGAGATTGTGGCCCAACTGGTACCGGTTGGGACCTAGTTTCGCAATTCCACATCGCCCGCGGTCACATGCACGTGCAACCGGTGCGGGCCGCTTCCACTGGTTTCATAAGAACGGAATAATCCGCTTTTCTGCACATTGAATGGGCCCATATCGAGGTCTCCGGCCCGAACCGAAGCGTCAACTTTGCCGTAGTCAGAGGTATTACCAACCTCGACGGTCAGATCGCCGGCCCACAACTCCACGTCTTTGTCGCCAATTAGGTCCTCGACGTTAACATCGCCGGCCTTCACTCGCAAACGCAGATTGGAATTCTTCGGAATCTCCACCCGGATGCGAAAGTCATTTCGCGGGCCGCCTGTAACTTTCAACGTTCCGCTGTTTCCTGCGGTTTTGAAATTCACCTTTACGTCTTCCAGATCTTTGTCGTTCTTGGGATCGAAATGAACCTTGACCTTGCTTTCCTCGCTGCCCCGGACAGTGACCTCTCCGGATCTTATCTGGAGATCGAGCCGGCCTCCCGATGGGAAATCGGCCACAAAGTCCTGCTTTCCCTGTTGAGTCAGGTCCACTGCCTGCTGTGCCCAGGCTACACACCCAAGAAGAATGCAGACGCTCAGCACTGCCGTGCTCCATCTCATAAACACACCTCCGCCTTAACCCGAGATACGAACGGAGGCAGGGCCCAGTTCCACCTATTTCCGGAAATGTGGCAGCACGGCATCGCCAAACAGCTTTGCCTGGCCGGTGCGGTCGTCGCCCCAGATCTCGAGCATGATGTGGGTACAGCCGGCGGCACGATACTCTTCCAGCCGGTGAATGCATTCCTCGGGAGAACCGGCAATCGGACACACCTTGCGTAAGACCTCGTCCGTTACGGCCTGGGCAGCAGCCTTGCGACCGCCTTTTTCCATGGCATCGGCGATTGGCTGCAATTCTTCGCGGCTCAGTCCGGCGCAATCCAACAAGACATCTGCCGAGCCACGAATGTTTTGTACTTTGTTGGCAAGATACATGGCTGCCTGCTCGCGGGCGCCTTCCTTGCCTCGCTTCGAATCCTGGCCAATGCTGCCTACAATGACCGATCCCAATACCAGCGAGGCCGGATCTTTGCCTGCTTTGGCCGCTCCCTCTTCCATGTTCTTTTTTGAATACCGGACGAAAGCCGGCGTGGTGATGCTCGCCGTCAGCAACCCATCGCCAATCGAGCCTGACATCTTCTGCAGCACCGGGCCGGTGCCCGCGACATAGACAGGTGGCACGGCGCGAGCAGTGTGCGCGTCGCTCCTGAGAGGAGGTACATCGGCGGAGAAAACCTTGCCCTGGTATCGGAATGCGTCACCATTAAGCACCCCGCGCACCACCTCAATGCTTTCGCGCATCACCGTAGCGGGGCCTACTTTCTCCCCCTCGCCTTCGCCAATCTCTTTCATGAAGATCTTTGAAGCGCCCAGGCCAAGCAGGAAACGGTCTCCGGCCAGGTCTTGCATCACCCGAGCCTCCATCGCGATCTGCACTGGATGCCGCGTGTAGGGAGAAATGATTCCCCATCCCAGTTGAATCCTGCGGGTCTGCGCTGCGATGACCGCGAGAATCGCTGTCGAAGACCGCGCTTCAAAGCCGTGCTTGCGCCACCAGGGGTATGCTTCGGCGATCCAGAATGCGTCGAATCCTGCGTCTTCGCAGGCCTTCGCCATGGCTACGGTTTCGCGTACCGGCTCCATGCTGAGTTGGAGGACACCAATATTGAAGGGAATGGTCATGAATACCCTTTTGATTTATTTCAGCTGCAAGAGGCCCAGCTGAGCTGCGCCTCTTCAAACAAACAACGGTTTAGTCGGGGTCCTTCCAGGAATGCTCCAGACCCTTGATCAGTTCCCACAACGCCTTGTTGAGCGGAGTGGGCACACCCACCTTCTCACCCCAGTTCACGATCGCTCCATTCATGAAGTCGACCTCGGTCTGGCGCTTAGCCATCACATCCTGCAACATGCTGGCGCGATGTTTGCCGGGAGCGCTCGCGCCCTTCTGCACCAAGGCCCGCGGATCGCCATGCAACTCGATGCCCAGCTTTTTGGCCACGGCCTCTCCCTCCGCGATCACCTCATGGAACAGTTGGCCTGTGGGAGCGAAACGGGTGGCTGCTCCGTGGTGAAGCAGGGTCAAGGCGCCGACCGGATTGGTCGAAGCATTGAAGATGAGCTTGGTCCACTGTGCTCCACGCGCATCTTTCAGCGCAATGGTGTTCATGCCGGAACGCGTGATCAATCCCGCAAGTTCCTCGACCTTCGCGAAAGGGGTATGAGTGGGCTCAAAGGGCCCGATCCATGTATCGCCCTTGATGTCGTAACCAACGTGGCCGGGTGCGATGGGATGCCCCGCAGGAAACGTAGTTCCGCGGATCACATATTTCACCCGCTCGGCGATGATTTCTTCGTTGCCGACTCCATTCTGCACCGAGCACACGGCGCTGTTTTCGTCGAAAATATGGGCGGTTTGTTCAATGGCGCCACGCGTGTGAATAGCCTTGGTCGCGACGATGCCGTAATCGCAACGCGGCAATTCTTTCGCATCGCTGGTGGCATTTACCTTCGCAGTGAAATCCGCCGCGCCCGAGAGCCGCAGCCCGTTCCTTCGGATCGCCTCCGTGTGCTCCTTCCATACGTCGTAGGCCCAGATTTCTGCTTCTCCGCCTTTGGCAAGGTGTGCGGCAAATAGGCTTCCAACCGCGCCACAACCCACCACGCAAATCTTCATGAACGATTGCCTTTCTGGTTTGACATCACTTGCGATGGATCATCGCACCGCTTACCGCGTCTCTTCGCCGCTGTAAAACTTCCAGGGCACATCGGCGAGGCACTCGCCCTCGCTCTTCCCAATGCGATAGGTATCCTGCGTGTACAGGCAGACCTTCCCGTCCTTGTCCACCACCTGAGGATGAAGGGAAAAGATCATGTTCTCCTTCAGTTGTACATCGCTGTTCGCGCCAATGGCCGGATGCTCGATCATGGTGGCGCCGATACTGTGGCCGGAGAGATGGCCGAGAGCAAACCCGTGTTTTGCAAAGGCATCGGCAACGGCGCGGTGAACATTGCTTGCCAGTTCTCCATCACGCATGAGCTTTCGTGCACTCTCAAGCGCCTCGGGATACGCGTCGGCCATGGCCTGAGTCCGGGAACTCAGCTTCCCACGAATCAGTGCGCGCGAAAACTCGACCCAGTAGCCGCCCGCCCCGGTAATTTCCAGGGAATACAAGAGCAAATCGTCTGCGGCAACCACTCGCTTGCCGGGGACTTTGAACGCCGCCTCCGCTTCTCCATGCGGCCCCGACAGCAGGATGTTCATCATCCGCGGCCCGGCCCCGCGGGCGAAGAACCTTTCCACCGCCGGCGCCATCACTTCAGCCTCGGTTTTGCCGGGCTCATAACCCTCGACTAACGCCCAGAAACCCTCGAGGATGATGTCCATCGCGTCGCGCACTTCCACCAGTTCCTCTTCGCTCTTCACCGCGCGTGCCATGTCGAACTCGAAGTCGAAGGGCACCATTTCGAAGGATGCTTTGGCTAGTTCACGGTAATCGCGGACCGCCATTATGAAGTTCATCCCGTATACGCCCACCCGTTTCCATCCGCGCTCACGCCCCTGATCAGCGATCCAATGCCCCGGAACATCCGGCCAGACCTGATCCTTCACCCATGGCTTTGCCTTGTCTCCAATCCAACGCGCTTCCCTCGGAAATACCAGCGTAGGCTCGCCGCTTAGCGGGAAGATCACATAGACGTAGCGATGCACGATCTCGAAACCCGACATGTAGAAGACCGCGCCTTCAAATCCGGCGTACTGGTTCCCGCAGACAATCAGAGCATCCAGCCCCGCCTTTTGCATGGCGGAGCGAACGTTGGCATAACGGCGTTCGATTTCCTTTTGACTCGGCAATCTCCTCCTCAAACAAACCGGCAAGCTTAGGCCGGGGTTACTGTACCCCGCACAATTCAGCGGCAGTCAGGGCATACACTTTCGTGATATCAACCAGGGTCTTGATCTCCACCTTCTCGCCCTCTTTATCGCGGGGACCGCTGGAAGGTCCATAATTCACGGTCTCCACGCCGTACCGGCTTAGCACGCTGGCGTCCGAGCACCAGGTCACGACCTCACGCTGCGGTCGCTTGCCCATGATGAATTCGTGATTAGCATCAATGGCTTTGATCATCTCGTGCTCTTCGCTGATGCGCGCTCCCGGCACTGAGACATAGGTCTCGAACTCCAAGCCCCAGTCCGGATGTTTCTTTTCCAGGTCGAAGAACATCTGCTGGATGTTCCGTCGCGCCTCGCTCATCGGAATGGTGGGAGGAACTCGTACGTCGAGGAACAAGTCCGTCTTCTCGGGCGTGCGGCTGGCCCTCCAGGCGTGACCGCCTCGAATTCCACCCAGGTTCACCAGCGCCTTCTTTCCGCCGTGCGCCGCGTTCTTCTCCCAGTTGGCTATCCACTTCATGACCGGGTCCATCAGTTCGTACATGCGACGGATGGAATTCATCTCCTCACGCCCTTCGCAGAACGCGGTATGCACATAGATCCCGGTACAAGAAATTCGCACCCACATGGACCCGAAGTGTTCCAGTACCAGATGCGTATCGGTGGGCTCGCCAAGAATGCACATGTCCGGCAACACTCCATGGTTCACCAGGTAGTGCGTGCCGTATCCGTAGCCGCGGTACTCTTTGCCCTTGAATTCGCCCCACTGGGTTTTTTCGATCTCGCCGGCAACCGCTGCGACAATCACATCACCCTTCAACTTCACTCCGGCTCGCTGCAGGGCTTTTAGAGCATGCGTGTAGCACACCAGCGCGCCCTTCATGTTGTAAATGCCAAGTCCGTAAATAAAGCCATCTTTCACAACCGCATTGGGTTTGTAACCGATTCCGGTCAGGAAATCTTCACGGCCGGTGTTCGAGGTGTCCATGTGGCCATTGAACATCAGGTTTTTGCCGCCACCTGCGCCACACCAGCGCCCAACCACATTGGCGCGCCCTTCTTCCACTTCCTGCCAGCTGACCTGCAATCCCAGTTGCTGAAGCGCATTCTGCATGTACTGCGCCATCTGCAACTCTTCCCCGGTGGGACTGGGAATGTTGATCACGTCGCAGGACATGGCGATGATCTCGTCCGCCCGGACCTCGGCAACAATCTTCTCCGCCAGCGTGGGGTCGAGATTCGATTTCGTCTTTGTGCTCACCGTTGCCATTCAGGATCCCGCCAGGCGAAAATCATCGGGGTAGCTGCATAACTTTTCATTCCCGTTGGCGGTGACCAGAAAATCGTCTTCCAGCCGCAGGCCGCCTCCACCGGGCCAGTAAATGCCAGGCTCGATGGCGAGAACCATTCCTTTTCGCATACTTCCGCCGCCCGCCTGGTGCGCGTACGGAGGCTCGTGCGCTCGCGCCCCGACCCCGTGGCAAATCGGATGTGACGGTTGACCGGGATATCCGCCTTCTTGAATTCGCGCGCGAATCATGCGGTCGAGTTCAGGGAAACCTGCTCCCTCCTTCGCAAACCCCACCGCCTCATTGAAAACCTTCAGCAAGAGGTCGAGCAGCTTGTGGTATTCCGGCGTGAGTTCCCCTGGACATGCATTCTTTGTCAGATCGGTCCAGTAACCGTCCACACAGACCCAGATTTCAAACAATGTAGGCTCGTTCTTCTGGATCGGGCGATCTCCGGTAGCAGTGAAGGTCGCGATCCCTTTCCCCGACCATACCAGGGTGAAGGCGCGCGCCATTTCCACTTTGCCTTTGTAACCGACCCCAAGCCCGTGTACATAGGATTCATACATCCCGCCAACTTCACTTTCCTTCATGCCCGGACGCATATGCTCGCGCGTGTAGTCCATGGCCATGGCGGCGAGTTCGTTGGCCAGTTTCATGCGCTCAATTTCCTGCTCGGTCTTGATCGCGCGACATTCGCTCAGCAGAGGCGTCGCATCGACAACCTGTCCCGAAACTTTCTTGAATGCTTCGAAGTAATTTTGCGTTGGGGTCGTCGGCTCGCCTACCATGCGGTCCGAAGCCTGTGTCCCCATATTCAGCTCAACCGCAACCTTGTCGGTCGCTCCTTTTTCCTTCAGGACCTCCAAGGCTACGTCCAGGGCACGGTATTGCGGTGGCCGCGGATCTGCCGGGTGATAACTCTTGAAAAGCCGGATGTCCTTGGTCCATGAATTCCGCTCCGCATCGCCTAATTGCGGTTCAATCGCAATCAGCGTGGGCTCACCTTGCTGCGGAAACACCACCGCGTCGTATCCCTTCATGCACCAGTAATTCGAGAGGTACACGATATTGTCGGGGGCGCGAACTACGATCGCGCTGATGCCTTCGTCGCGCATGCGCGCGCGAACTCGCTCGAGCTTAAGTTCGTCCCTGGCCCAGATCATTCTTTTCTCAATGTCCGCCTGCCGCTTGTGTCACAGGGTGATTTTCATCCTGGAAACTCCAGGATGCTTCTTTGCCTTTGAGCAGGCGATAAATGGCCGTGTGCAATGGCGCTGAAACGTGCACGCGAGCCGCCGCTTGTGCAATGGCTCCGCTCAAAAAGTCAACCTCGGTCGGCATTTGATTTCGAACGTCGTAGAGCATCGAGGGCGGATGGTTTGTCATTGCTCCAATCTTATTCATCGCCCACGGATCTTCGTGAAGCTCTATACCAAGCATCGCCGCCACATTCTTCCCTTCTTCGATCAGCTCGTGCAGGAGGTGGCCGAGGCTCGATAGCTGCGTCTCATCCGCGAAATGTGGCGAATGCGGCAGCCCAGTCAATGCCGACACTCCATTCACAGAAGAATTGAAGATCAGCTTCGACCATTGTGCGGGACGCGCGTCCATCAGCGCCTCCGCTTTCAGTTCGCCGGCAACTATCAATTCCGCAGCTTCTTTCACCATGCTGTAGGGAGTCTGACGCGGCTCAAACGGCCCCAACCACGTCGCAGTGTCAAGCTCGTATTGCACGTGCGTGTCGCTGTGCTTGGTGCCGCTCATGAAGGTGGTGCCTCGAATCACCTGCCCTCGTGTATGCTCCGCAATGATCTCTTCGCTTCCAAGTCCGTTCTGCGCCGAGATCACCGCACCGCGGTTGAACTTTTCTCCAATCGGCGCGATGGAGGCTTCCACCTGCGTTGCCTTGGTCGCTACAATCGCCAAATCGCATTCCGGGAGCTCGGCCGGATTCGAAGTCGCCCGTAACGATACCTGGAATTCGTGCTTGCCACTGACTCGCAGTCCATCCCGGTTCAAAACCCGGGCGTGTTCGCCACGTCGCACAAATGCCCACACTTCAGAGACACGAGCCAGGTGCGCCGCATACAGGCTTCCAATGGCCCCACACCCGACGATGCAAACCCGTTTCATGTGCCTAGCCGACTCGAGCCGCTCAACCACGCCTCTCCAGCCTGACAATCTCGGAGTAACGGCCAACTTCCTTGCTTACGAGCGCGCGAAACAGACTGTCGGCGTTATTGAACGAGTCGTCAATGATGATGCCGTCGGCAAACAGCGCATCCTGCAACGCAGCCGAGATGGTGTGGATCGGGGCCGCTCCTCCTTCGCCCATGCCTTTGGCCCCGCTGTAGCTGTGCGGAGACGGCGTCTGGATATGCCCGTACTTCACCTTCGGCATGTTCGCCGCGGTGATCGGAATGTAGTCACTGAACGTGCTGGTGAGCATGTTCCCCACCGCATCGTAGACACAGTTCTCCATGAGTGCTGCGCCGATGCCATGCGCGGTGGCCCCATACACCTGCCCCTCCACGATCGGCGGATTGATCACCGTCCCGCAATCATCCACGGCGACATAGTCCAGAATGCGCGGGATGAATGTGTCGGGCTCGATTTCGATCACCGCAATGTGCAATTGCGAGGCATAGGTCAGAGTCAGGCTCCCGTACTTCTTGACTTTGTCAGGGACCTTGAAGGGTGCTCGCCAGATGTAACGGCAATTTAGAGTGATTTCATGCAGCTCAGGCGGAAGCACCGCGCTGTTCACGTTCACGATATTCGCGAGCCCCCAGTAATTGATCGACTTCCCGGTGCTCCTGGCCTTTAACTCGGGCCCTTGCGTACCCGTGCCGAACTCGATGTCGTCCTCGGTGGTTTCCAGTACAAGTGCCGCCAGTCGCTTCATCTCGGCCTTCAGCTTTTGCGCGGCGCCATGGACTGCCGACAACCCTGAAACCGCAAACTGGCTCGCGTAAGTGCCCGAGAAACCAGTGTGCACGTTGCGCTCTGTATCGAAGCCGGTGCGGACGCTGATCATGTCGGGGTGGATGTTCAGCACATCCGCCACAACTTGCGCCGCCGTGGTTTCATGTCCCTGCCCTTGCGGGCACGAACCCACCGCAACCACCACTTCCCCATAGATGTCGAGCTTGCAATTGGCCCCTTGCGAGTTGCCCGAGAACGGGGCGCCCGGATTCACGATCTGCGATTGCCCGAAGTTGTTGGTACCGGAATCGAGCGTGGTGCCGATGCCGATCCCGATTCGACGCCCCTGCTGCAGTGCTTCCTGCTGTCTCTGCTTCCACGATTCCCAGCCGATGAGACCTTTCGCGATCTCAAGCATCTTGGGATAGTTGCCCGAGTCATACACGCAGCCGTTCGGAGTAGTGTAGGGAAACTCTTCGGTCCTGATGTAGTTGCGTAGCCGCATCTGGTCCGAAGGGATATCCAGTTCGTGGGCGCAAATGTCCACCACCCGCTCCAGGAACCACAAGTGCTGCATGCGGGAGTAGCCCCGGTTCGGACCCACCGGGCACTTGTTCGTGACCGCCTGGCTGAAATCAATGCGGGCGTTCTTGAAGCGGTACACTCCGGGAAACACCTGCGACCAGATCACGCAGCCCAGGGGTTCGTACCGCGGATAAGCTCCGCAGTCATCAATGTGCCGCGACGAAATCGCGGTTATCACACCGTCCTTATCGAGGGCGACCTTGGTATCTCGAAACGTTCGCTCGTTGCCGTGCGCGCTCGAGGTCATGTGCTCGGAACGTGTTTCCACCCACTTGATCGGCCGGCCGCCCGCTTTTTTTGAAGCCAAAGCACACACTGCCATCTGCGGATAGCTGGTGATCTTGATGCCAAAGCTGCCGCCAATATCAGCAGTGACCACCCGGATCCGATCGATGTGGACATTCAGATGGGCCGACAGGAATTGGATTGCGAATGACGGGAACGAATTATTGCACCAGTAGTAGATGTGCTCGTCTTTCGGGTCCCACTGCCCGATGATCACGTTGTTTTCAAGCGGGGTGCTGGAGAAGCGATGAAAATGGAGCTTGTCAATGTTTACAACGTAAGTCGCGTCGCGGAAGGCCTGCTCCACGTCCCCATACTCAAACACGCCGTTCCAGATCTTGTTGGTGCCGGCTTCCTCATGAAGGATGCTGCTGTCGGTGAGGGCCTGTTCCGCATCTACCACGGGATCCAGCGCCTCATACTCAACTTCGACCAACTCGGCGCCATCGTCGGCAATGGCCGCAGTCTCCGCGATGACCGCGGCGACCGGTTCGCCCTGGTAGCGCACCTTGGAAATCGCCAGCGGATAGTCCTTGATCTTCCCCGCTGGGTCGGGGGCGATCTCAATGAAGGGCTGAACGTGCTTTTCGATTTCAGGCCCAGTCAAGGTTGCGATCACGCCGGGAAGCGCTTCAGCAGCAGAGGTATCAATTCGTGTGATCTTGGCATGCGCGTACGGCGAACGCACAAAGCGCAGGTAAAGCATCTCGCGCATTTTGATGTCGTCAGCGAACCGCCCGCGGCCGCGCAGCAGACGATTCTCCTCTTTGCGCGCGAGCGGCTTTCCAACCCAACTGGATCCGTTCCCGCTCAAGTGCTCATCTCCTGAGTTTTCGGGGCCTGGTTCGCAAGTGCCGCCTGCAGGCCGTCAATCAGCTTCTGCAATTGCTTTCTTCCGAGGGGCTCCAAAAGTCCTCCCGCGACAGAGGTGAGCCGCCCAAATACCTGCGCCTCTCCTTGCCAGACTACTTTCGTTCCTTCCGTCGCTGGCGCCAAGTCGAAACCCGCCACCAGTGAGACGTTACCGCCTGCGACGCTTCCCTGCCCTTTGTACTCGGCGCGCTTTGGGCGATCGCTTTGGGTAAGTTCCATCTTCACGTCCGCGACCCCTTTGATGTAAGACACACCGACGTTCACCTTCACGGTGAAATGCGTCGGGTCCTGCACCGACATACCCTGGTACTCCGGCAGCAGTGGCGCAAACTTGCTGGGGTCGGTCAGGAAATCGTAGACCTCCTCCGGCGTGCGCTTGACTTCGAACTCCCCATTGAACCTGATCGGCATCATGCCCCTTTCATACTTTGCGCAGCCGCCTGGATCGCCTTGAATATGTTCTGGTAGCCGGTGCAACGGCAAGTATTGCCGGCGATGGCCTTACGGATGTCCTTTTCGCTGGGCTGCTGGTTCTCAGTGAGCAGTTGGACGGACGAAAGCATGAATCCTGGAGTGCAATATCCACATTGCAGGCCATAGCAGTCGCCGAACGCCTTCTGGATTGGGTGCAGCGCTCCGTCTTTTTCCAGGCCCTCCACCGTGGTGATCTCGGCCCCGTCAGCCTGCACCGCAAACATCGTGCAGGACTTGACCGCTGCTCCATTCAGCAGGACCGTGCACGCCCCGCAGTACGTAGTGTCGCAGCCTACGTGCGTCCCGGTGAGGTCGAGACTCTCGCGAATCATCTCCACCAGCAACATCCTGGGTTCAACTGCCAGCGAGTGCGACTTGCCGTTCACGGTAACGGTGATGGGCCATTTTTCAATGGCGCCGCCTGCGGACCGCTTTTTCGACCGCCTCGGCTTTATTTCTGTCTCAGGCATAAATGTGACTGACCTCGACTTTTTCGCCCCGCGCGCGGCGCCGAGCTACCTCGATGGCGCGCTTCACCAGTCCCCCCACGAGCGTGCGCTTGTACTCCGCGGACCCCCGCATATCAGGCTGGGGATCGGCGGCAACCCGCGCGGCCTCCATGGCCGTCGCAATCGCCCTCTCGTCGAGGACCTGCCCGCGCAAAGCCGATTCCGCTTCCCTGGCCCGAACTGGCGTCAGGCCCACGCACCCGAGAAGAATCGCCGCATCTACGCAGCTGTTGCCGTCCATCGTGAGTTGCACTGCCGCGCTCGCCGTCGGATACACCGGCGCGGTGCGTTTGAAAGCGATGTAGGCGCCGCCGCTTCCCTTCGCAGGAATCGTGACGATCACCTCGCGCACCAACTCATCGTGACCCAGCGCGGTAGTGTAGGCGTCTTTTATGAACTCGGACAACGGCAACGTGCGTTCTCCCCCCGCCCCAAGACATTGAACCGCGGTCGAAAGCGCAAGCAGGACGGTGGCCCAATCGCCGCTTGGATCGGCTTCTGCGAGCGACCCTCCGATGGTTCCTCGATTTCGGACCTGCACATCCGCAATTCCGGCCGCGCAATCGTGGAGGATGGGAATTCTGGAAGCTACAGCGGCTTTCTCGATCTCTGCGTGCCGGGTGAGCGCCCCAAAATGCAGGGCATCCCCTTTCTTCTTGATATATGAGGTCCTGGGAACAAAATTCAGGTCTACCAGGTGCTGAGGATTGGCAAAACGCAGCTTCATCAGCGGGATCAGACTCTGGCCGCCCGCCAGAAGCTTCGCCTCTTCTCCCAACTGCGACATGATCTTGGTCGCTTCCTTCAGCGAGCTCGCGCGATGGTAATGAAATGGTCGAGGATACATCTTCAGCAGTTCCTTGTTACCTGGCCTGAGTCCGCGTGCGCCGGGCTCATCAGCTTATCAAACTTGTGCGGTTCCGGAGTTCCGTTGGCCTCACAACGCATCGCGCGCGAAGCCAAAAGCGGTCAGCCCCAGCGACATAATGACCAAAGCCGAGCCGCCTATGGCAAAGCCGTTGGCTAACGCCCCGCCATGCGTGACGGTCTGCAGCATCACCCCAAGCGGAAACGCGATCGAACCTGCCAGCATAGACAGCGCGACCAGTTTCTGCATACTTGCGCCCAGCGCCGCCGAATCGAACGCTGCCCCCAGCACGATCATCAGCATAGCCAGGCCGATCCAGTGCGAATGCACGTCCACCTGCCGGACGTATTTGTATTTGGTGTCGGCATAGCCATGGATGTAGCCTTGCGCCTCCGGCAGATTTCGCGCCGCCCCACAGGTAAATGCAAGGGTCAACGACCGTCCCATGCCGTCCAGGGTTTGATGCTCGACAAATACCGCATAGTGCAGCCCATAAAGCATGCCGAAGAGGGCCAGCGCCACGCCGCCGAATATCAGGATTTTGCGCGCGGTGCTCACGGTAGCTCACCATCCCTGGAATCCAATTCACCCGTGCAGCGCAGCACTCCCGCGAGCATCCCGATCAACGCAACAATCACCAGCAGCCCGCCAACGTCCGCCAATCCTCCCGCCACCAGGCCCAGCTTCAGTTCCAGCAACACGAACACCGGCAGCAGAACCGATCCCAGCAAGAGCAATTTCACCCAGCGCCGCTTCCAGATTGCTCCGAGAAAGATGTAAGGCTGCACGAACGAGAGCAGGACCGCCAGGAGCCCGAACTCGATGAAGTGCGAATGGCCGGCGATCTGCACAGCGCGTTGCGCGGCAAGCATTCCGAAGTCGTTGACCGATTGCGCCGCGACCGCTGCCTGATTCGAGGCTGCCGCATCCAGCATCGTAGTGAGAATCCGAGTCTCGCGGGCCTCGTGTTCGTAAAGCTGCGCCCACGAATACCACGCGCCATGGAGAAAGCCTGCCAAAATCAGCAGTGTTCCCCCGGACAGGAGTGCACGCCTTTCCCAGCTTCGATCCCGAATCAACTCCGGCTCGAGAGTTCCTTCCCTTTTGCTGGCGAAGTGCTTCAACAGCCCCCATGCAAAGCCGGCCAGGGCCACGATCATCAGGGCGCCCGCGGAATCGGCCAGCACGCTCGCCCACCCGATCGCGGCAAACGGGCTGTGCGCCAGGCCTACGTAGTGGATCAGGAAAATACCGACTGGCAGGGCGACGCCGCCCGCCAGAAACATTATTGCCAGCAGCTTCTTTTTCGCCCCCCCGAGAGCCACGTAAGGCTGAATCAGGGCCAACAGGAGAGCCAGATAACCGGCATCGGACATGTGGACGTGCGTATCCACTTTTGTGCCGCGGTCCTCCAGCAGGGCGCCAATGTGAGCGAAGGATTTCTGGACGGCAGACCCATCCTGCGCCGCGACTGCCTGCGTCGCAGCCAGCAATGCCGCTCCGGTTTCGCCGCCATTCTGATGAAGCACGAAAACTGCGAAGATATCGCCAAACAGCATGCCGCCGGCGATCAATGCGATTCCCCCAAACACCAGCAACCGCTTGGCGCTCATGGCGGAAAATGTTCCGGCCACTTGCACCGGGTTTGGGCGCCCGGAAGCTTGCGTCAATCGTGCTTCCAAACCCTGCGGACTGGTTGGTCCCCACACCGCCATGTCAGTCGGCTGCCTTTGCCTCGGATTTCATGGAGCGGAAGGCCGGTATCACATGTTTCGCAAACATATGCTGCGACTTGATGCTCTTCCAGTGCTCGAGACCGCCGAAATTTGATACGATCGCCAATTCCCCGATTCCGCCCTTGGCTTCGAGCGCTTTTACCTGTGCAATCACTTTGTCGGGTGTTCCGATGAACCCGATCTCCTGCTCCACAATTTGCTCGTAGGTAAGCTTGGTGAGCGACTCCAGCGCTCCGCTGGCATAAAAGCCATAGCCTTTTTCCCGTAATTCTTTTTTCTTCGTCTCGCTCTGGATCGATTCCACCGGCGAAGCGTTGAACGCAAGAAAATTATGGATTGCCTGCTCGATCTCCTTGCGAATGACTTTCTCGTCATCGTCAATGTAGACCGGCCGTATGTACACGATGTCGGGTTGATGACCGTGATCGGCACACGCCTTCTTGTAAATGTTCAGCGGCGACTCCAGCACCTTCCACGGCAGCAAGGGCGGCACGAAGATACCCCAACCCTTCTCGCCTGCCATCTGGTATGTGATGTCACTGGTTCCGCCGGTGTAGAACTTGGGATGCGGTTTCTGCAAGGGTTTCGGCACCACACTCACATCCTGGACTTTGTAATACTCGCCGTCGTAGGAAAACTTCTCTTGTGTGAACGCGAGTTCCAGGATGTCAATGGCCTCGTTGTAACGGGGGCGGCTCTCTTCCAGCGGCAGGGCTGAAGGACCGAACAACCAGGCATGTCCGCGCCCTAAACCGCATTCCAACCTGCCGTTGGTCAAGATGTCGGTCTCGGCAATCATGCCGGCAAGACGCATCGGATTCTCCAGCGGCAGCGTATGCAACGCCGTACGGAAGCGGATCCGGTTGGTGCGCTGCGCTGCAGCCGCAAACATGGCCAGGGGATTGGCGGATATCGAAAACTTCTGGAAGAAGTGATGATCGATCACCGAGTACACATCGAATCCGCAGTCGTCTGCGTGCTCGATCTGCCGCATGATCTCCCAGGTCAGGTCGTAGTACGACTTTCCCGGCGGGGTCTGCATTTCACAATAGATGCCGAATCGCATAAGGGCCTCGAAGCTTATCTGGGTTCGTTGTCTACTCTTCCAATGTCACGGTAATTCCCGCGGAAAAACAGCAGCGGGTCCCCCTGCCGCACCACCACGTCCTCCACTTCGGCGATAAAAATGGTGTGGTCCCCGGCATCCTGGGCGGTGTGCAGGCGGCACTCCAGGTATGCCAGAGCCCCATGCAAAACGGGCGTGCCGTGGGCGGTGCGGTCGAAGCGGGCTCCCGCTTCTTCCTCGGCGTGCTCGTGAGTTCGCGCCGGCTTTGCATAGTATTGCGAGATGGCCTGTTGATCGCTCGCCAGCACGTTCACTCCAAAACGCTTTTTGGCCTGCAAATGGGCGTGAGTTTTTGCCTTGTGGTCCACGCAAACCAGCACCAGTTGCGGATCCAACGACACCGAAGTGAACGCATTAGCAGTCATTCCGTGAATCTCGCCTTCATAGTCCACTGTGATGACCGTAACTCCAGTCGCGAAACATCCCAATGCCTTTCGGAACTCTGCCTGGGTGACACTCATAGGAGGGTGAGCCCTTGGCAATCTTAGTCGAATTGCCGGCGGAACGGGCGAACCCGCTCCGCCCGGCAAACACTACCAGGTGAATTTCAGAGCCAGCTGAATCTGCCGCGGGTTGAAGATGGAACGCGGCGTTCCATAGGCTGCATTAGGCGATCCTTCACGATTTCCCGATGGCGTCAGAGGGCATCCCACTGCCGCCAGCTGCGCCGCTCCACTCACGAACGGACAGAAATCAGCAGCGCCATATGCGGTGTTGAAGAAATGCACGTTCAGCGTATTCAGAAGATTGAAACCTTCCGCCAGCGCCTCCAGGTGCATCTTCTCGGTGATTGCAAAAGTCCGGGAGAGCCGCATGTCCACGCTCTGATAACCGTCCCCTTTGAACGTGTTGCGCGGCTCAATGCCTACGCGGTCGTTGTTGCCGAAAATGTCGCCGTTTACGTCCGAGCCGGCAAACTTGGTGAAGTAATGTGGCGACTCCAGAGTCACGATGGTGCCTAGCTGCCACCCGTTTAGGAACACGTTCTTGTGTTCCGGCCCATAGATCGTGGCATTGGCGACAAAGCGATTGTTCACGCTGTCGGAGGAGATTGCCCGCTCTTTATTGAAACAGCAGCTGTCTTGCGGAATCAGCACAAAGCTGGGATTCGGTCCATTGTCGATACCCTTGGACCACGTATAGCTCACCCCGAATCCCACGTGATGGCTGGTGCGCTTGTTGAAATTCACCAGCAGGCCATCCCATTGCGAATCCCACTTGGAGTCGGCCTCAAAGTAGACCGCGATATTCGGCTGAACCGTGCCGGGGAAATTCGAAGGAACCCCGCAACCCGGTGTCGGGAACGGAACGTGATAATCGTTCTTTGGTCCGACCCCTCCTTCAGAGCTGTGCCGAGTGACCTGGCAGAATGCCGACGGCTGATTCACGTTATAGAAGCTGCCGAGGTGCACGCCTCGCACATGGAGCCCGGTAACGTCGAGCACGGCATCCTTGAAGGGTTGCACCTCAAATCCAAAACTCGCCTGTACTCCGTAAGGTGGCTTGTGATCTCTGGCAAAGCGCACGATCACCGAGTCCCCGAAGAAGCCACATGTCGAAAGGAATCCGTTCGGGCAAAACCCCGCCGGCGTGGCATCCGGGTAGAGGCCATTGAGCAACAGGCTATTCAAAGCAAAGTTATTCAGACTGGGAGCGCTGGCAAAGGCAAACAGTCTCGTCTTGGCATTGAGCGTGTCTTCCTTGTTCTCGCGCCCCGGGAAGGCCCCGATCGTTCCCCCGCAAGAAGGAATCTGGCACATCAGCAGGGGGGAAGGAATGGTGCCGTGGAACAGTCCCGCGCCCGCGCGAATCACAAGGCCGCTATGCCCACCCGGCGCCCACGAAAAGCCGGCCCGCGGATCAAAATTCTTGGTCACGTTATTCAGCGCGGCGCTCGGCCAGGTTTCACCTTCCCAGCGCAGACCATAGTTCAGCGTGAAGTTCTGGGTGACGCGCCATTTGTCCTGGATGTAGAGACCCTCGTAGGTGTGCCCCAATTCCCCTTTTGCCTGGTTGCGTATCGCGGACGAAATTGCTCCGCCCTGGTACACGCTGGTTGCGATGCTGGGCTCGGTGAAATTTGAGGCGGCGTCAAAGCGCTCCATGAACAGCACAAAAGGGTGCGGACACAGCGCAAAACCGCAGCCGGTCACCACCCCATCGTTTCCGAGGAACGCCCCGATATTGGCGAAGTCCGCTTCAAAGGGATAAAAAAGCGGAAACGACTCCGTCGTGTTCACGTGGTTGAAATCACCGCCAAAATTCAAGGTGTGGTTGCCCCAGGTTTTGGTGACGTCATCCACAATCTCGAACCGGCCCTCCTCGTAGAAGTCAGGATTGCCGCGGTTTACACCCGCCGTGAATACGTTTGAAACTTCCAGGTGCGGCTGGGTGCTGGTGGTCGGAAAGTCGAAGAAGCGGTGCGCGTACTGGACCCGGGCTTCGTTCACAAGGGACGAGGAGAATACCGAAACCAGATTGCCCACGATGGATTGGTCCCGGAAGGTGTTGTTCTTGAAGCCCGAGGGCAGGTCGAATCCATCGTTCAGAGGCGAAAGATTGGTCGAGCGCTGGTCGTTGAAGAAATAGCGCACAAACACAGTCTGCTTCTGGCTGAAATTATGGTCGAGCTTGCCCGTGAAATTGTCGTAGTTGATATCACGGTTCACGTGCAGGTTCTCTGCCGGCAGGCCAAACACGGTCGTCTTCACGGTATTGATCGCCGTTAAATTATTGAGCACCGCCGAGTTGTAAAACGGCGACTCCACGTGACGCTGGCCTTCGTAGTTGGCAAAGTAAAAAGTCTTGTCTTTGATGATCGGTCCGCCGACGGTCGCGCCAAACTGGTTCTGCCGCAGCTTATTGAATCCCTGTCCGGCCAGTGGGCTCTTCGCATCCATGGCGTCGTTTCGAAAATACTCGTACACCGAGCCGTGGAAGGTGTTGGACCCGCTCTTGGTGATGATGTTTACGATGCCGCCTACCGCGCGCCCGAACTCACTGCTGTAGTCGCTATTGATGACCCTGAATTCCTGTACTGCATCCTGGGACGGAGTGGTCTTCTGGATGCCCGACGCGGTGGACATATTGTCGGCGCCATCGATGGCCACGAAGTTGTAATGGATATTCTGTCCGGCAAAGGAGAGCTTGGTCACGGGTTCGATAATCACGTCGGTGCTGCCTGAAGTGGTATCTCCGATCGTGACCCCCGGCGCCAACAGGGCAAAGTCGATGAATTGCCGCCCGTTCACCGGCAACTGATCGATCTTCTGTTCGTCTATGACCGAACTGATCATGGTGCGCGTCGGCTCCGCGACTTCCCCGACGTCCTGCACGGTAACTTCCTGCGCGACTTGCCCAACCGCAAGGTTGAAGTCCAGGTTGCCGCTTCCGCCGATATCCAGGTGAATCTTCTTCACTTGCTTTTGGAACCCGGTCTTGTCGGCTGTGACGGTATAGTCGCCCACAGGAAGTAATGGAATCTGGTAATCGCCGGTGGCGGTTGCGGTGACGGTTCGCGACACTCCGGTAGCGGAATTTACCACCGATACCGTCGCCTCGGAGATCGCCGCCCCGGTCTTGTCATAGACGCGGCCTTGAATCGTCGCCGACACGCCTTGGCCGTGGAGCGGCAGCGCCAACCCCAACAACCCCAGCCACAACAAGCACACTAGCTCGCGCATGCCACCTTTCCTTCTTCCAGTGTAGGGCTGCATCTCTTGCCTCCTCCCCTTTCTCAACGTCGTTAACCTACGGACTTCGGGAACTTCTTCCAGCCTTGCCCAACCATGACGCTTGTCAGTCTCGCTTCGGAATCGTCCAAGTGCTGCGACAGCAGGGCCGCACATTGTTTGAGCTTGCCCGCGGTCAGAAGCTGATAGATCTTCCGGTGCACCGGAATCAGCCGCCCGGGATCGTCGTGGCTACGGTCCACCAGCACCATACCCATCCGCACTTCTGCGATTAGTTTCTGGTAAAAGGATTCCAGCCGTTCATTCTGTAAGAACCGGATCAGCAGGCTGTGAAATTGCAGGTCATAGCTCACAGCCTGCAACCAGTCCTTTTCGCTTACCGATTGCTCATAGCCCTCGAGGGCGGCTTTCAATTCGGGTAGAACGCCGTCCCTGCTGCCTCTGGCCGCGAGGACGGCAGGAATCTCGAGCATCCGCCGCAGGTGATAGATCTCTTGTACGTCTTTTGGGGAGAGCTGCGAGACCGCCACCCCGCGGTGGATGCTCCGTTTCAGCAGGCCTTCCAGCGACAGGATGCGGGTCGCCTCCCGCACCGTGTTGCGCGACACTCCCAGGGATGCCGCAAGAGGAACCTCTTGCAGCGCGTGGCCGGGCCGCAATTCACCGCTGAGGATTTTTTGCCGCAGCACTGACGCAACCTGATCGGCTACGCTGACGCGGTGGATCTGGGAGCGTTCCATTTTCGAAGCAAAGGCAGAGCTGAATTGCGCGGCATTTTCCTCTGGATTGTTCACAATGTCAAGTGTTGAACAATTCAATGTCGTAGTGCATTAGAAATGTCCCCTATTTCACGCCATTAGAAATGTCCCCTTTTGTTCGATAAGTATTCGTCCTGTATACAGCAGCAGCCGAAGCTGTGCGAAAAGTGGGAATCCCGCGCGGTTCGGGATTTCCAAG
>DASREM010000044.1:0-45845 GCA_035652095.1 Terriglobales bacterium
ATTTGCCACATGAACTTCTTGACACGACTGGAGAGCGGGCGTACTCTCCCTGAAAACCTCCAAACCTCGGCTCCTCAACAGCTACTGCTCCCAAACAGTGCAAGGAGTTTTTATGAAGGTCTATCCCTCCATCGTCCCTGCTGACCAAGTCCACCTCCCTTCCAATCGAGTGAATCGGCGGAACTCCAGCCCCAGTCTGAAGTTGCTCATGGTGCTTCTGGCAAGTGTCGTTACCTTCAGCGGATGGGCGCGAGCAGCGGACCCGCCCGCGGCAGAAGAGAAAGTCGAGAAGAAATTCTATTCCGCCAAAGACCGTCTGGAGGCAATGCATTCTGCCACACTGTTCGTTCCGAAGGCGGTATCGGAGGTCGCCGTTCTTGAGGGCCCGCCCCAGGACAAGAAGCAATTCCAGTTGCATTACAACGACAAGGTGATCTGCGACTTTACCAACCCTGGCTCCTCGATGGGAGGCAAGACGCCCAAGTTCGAGTGCAAGATCACGCGCGTCGAAAGCGCCGACGGCAACGTTCAGACCCTGACGCCCGAAATGGATGAAGAGCCGGTCAAGGTCAAGTTCGGCGCCGATGACAATGAGGTGTACGCCGAAGTCGCGGCCAGCCGTCTTCTGTGGGCGATGGGCTTCTACGCCGACGGATGGTTCCCGGTTCGAGTGGAATGCCATAACTGCCCGGAGAACCCGGTTTCCGGGTCCGGCGACCGAACCACTCGCATGTTTGATCCCGCCACCATCGTGCGCAAGTTTCCCGGCAAAAAGATGTACGAGATCGGTAAGCCGGAACAAGGCTGGAGCTGGAAGGAACTGGACGCCGACAACGGACGCCCCACTTACGAGAAAGACGGCCTGAAGTTGATGGGCGCGTTCCTGAAGCACAGCGATAACAAGCCTCCGCAGCAGCGCCTGAGCTGCGACAAGGTGAACGTGAACCAGAGCACCAACCCGTTTACCACCACCTGCGAAAAGTCCATGATGATAGTGCAGGACGTGGGCGCGACCTTTGGTGGTGGCGGATGGTTCACCAGCAATTCAAGCGCGAAGATGAATCTCGGGGAGTGGTCCAGCAAGAAGTTGTGGAAGAAAGTTGGAAGCGATGGCTCGCCCCAACAATGCCAGGCGGTTCTGAAGAAAAGTCTGACCGCTCACGATGGCTTGGGCGACCCCATGATCAGCGAAGAAGGGCGGCGTTTCGACGCGGGCCTGCTCTGTCAACTCTCCGACAAGCAGATTGAGGAGCTGTTCCGGGCCTCGCGGGTCGCCCAGAAGCCCGAGTATCACAACCACGATGGCTCGTTTAAGTCCGGCATGGATGAGGCATCCATCACCAGGCAGTGGGTAGATGCGTTCAAGCAAAAGCGCGAGGACCTCGCCAAAGGGCGCTGCCAGTGGAAGAATCAGCCAACCGACCTCAACGTGATCGACAATCCGATGGGCCTGGCCAGCGTACCGAATTTTTGCTCAGCTAAGCCGTTCTGAAAGCACAAGCGCGTCGGCGGCGACGGGTTCGTGAACTCCACGAAGGAGGAGCATGCTGTTTGTTACCTTTCACGGAGGAAATCCGGATAAGGATCCGCACAAGAACAACGTGCAGGCTTATGACAAAAATGGCAACCGGCTTACAGCCTCCGTGCTCGACGACAACGACGACATATTTTTGAATGAACTGCGCGGCCTTTACCTGTTCGGCAAGTACTTATATGTCGTAAATGCCAACCGCGAGCAAAACAGCGTCCTGGTCTATGAAGGGTCCGGACTTCATTACCGCTACGTGAGTACGTTCGCTTCGAAGCAGACTTGTATCGGCATCTTTCATCCCTTCGATCTTACTTTCGATGGCCAGGATTATTGCTACTTATCGAGCCAGAATACGAATGTGGTGACGCGTTTTATCGTGTCCGATGGCGGCAAGACGGGCAGGGCTGCGCCTGTGGCGGCCGCGCTGCCTGCATCCGGGACCTTCTTACCCGGAACCTTCGTAGCCTCAAGCGTAGGCAACTTGCCTCCGCGAGCCACTACGCCGGTCAAGCCTCCATGTGGTTTGCAATACTCCGGCCCCAATGCGGCCACCGACAAGAAGCATTCTGTGCGCGGGGTTCTGTGGGCAGACGGGCACCTCTACGTGGTGGACCAACCGGCGGGAACGGTCAAGGTCTACGACATCACCGGTAAATACATGGGCCAGAGTAATGTCGTGGAGACGCCGGTCCACGTCGTGGCGCACAACCACACCCTCTACGTCAGCGGCGCCGATATGGTCCTGCACGGGAAAATTCCCAGCCCGGCGGGCGATTTCATCCTGTCGCCCCTTCCTGGGGTAAAGGTGAAGAATTGCTCCGGAATGGCATTCAGCAAGTCCGGCAACTTCTACGTGGCAAGCCGCACCGACCAGAAGATCCATAAGTTTGATTCCAACTTCCGCCCGGTAGACTTCAATTGCGAGTTGCACGACGACCCGGAGTTTTTGCTCTACATAGACCGGTAACCGTCACCCCGTCCCACCAGCTCTACGCGCGCCTTTTCAACAGCATGTGGATAATCAAGCGCGCGGCTCTCGCCTTTACCCGCTACAATAAAAGCACAGCCCACATGTCTCAATTCGTCCATCTCCATCTGCATACCGACTATTCGATGCTCGACGGCGCCTGCGACGTGGAGAAGCTCGTCGATCGCGTCAAGCAACTGGGCATGCCCGCGGTGGCGATGACCGATCACGGCAATATCTTCGGCGCCGTGCACTTCGTGAACGCCGCGCACAAGGCCGGAGTAAAGCCCATCGTCGGCTGCGAGCTTTACATCTGTAAAAAAGAAGACCACCATACCGGGCGCATGGCGCCGGAAGGCGATACCTATAACCATCTGCTCGTCCTGGCCGAGAATGAGGAGGGATACCGCAACCTCGCCAGGATCACGTCCGAGGCATCGCTGCACGGCTTCTATTACAAGCCGCGGGTGAGCAAGAAATTTCTGGCGGAACATTCGAAGGGATTGATCGGGCTCTCCGGCTGCCTGAAGGGCGAAGTCGCCGAGCGCATGATGGAGGGTAAGTACGATGCCGCGCGCGAGGCGGCCTCGACCTATCGTGACATCTTTGGGAAAGACAATTTCTTTTTGGAGATTCAAGACCAAGGCCTGGAACTCGAGCACAAAATCCATCCCTCTCTGTACCAGCTGGAAAAAGACCTCGGCATTCCGCTGGTCGCCACCAACGACAGCCACTACTTGTGTGAGGACGATGCGCACGCGCAGGACGTGATGCTCTGCATTCAGACGGGGAAGTCCATCCAGGAACCGAACCGCATGAAATTCCAGGGCACCGGCTTCTACGTGAAGAGTCACGAGGAGATGCTGCGGGTTTTCAAAGACTCGCCCGACGTGCTCACGCGCACGCTGGGCATCGCCGAGCGCTGCAACATGCGGATCGAGAAGATCAAGAATCCGTTCCCGCATTTTGATGTCCCGCCGGGATTCACCCTCGACAGCTACTTCGAGCATGTCACGCGCGAGGGTTTTGCGCGGCGCCTGGAACTGCTGCGGCCCTTGGAAGCCAAGGGCGCGCTGAAACATCAGATTTCGGAATACGAGCAGCGCCTTTCGCGCGAACTGGCGATCATCCAGCAGATGCAGTTCTCGGGATATTTCCTGATCGTATGGGACTTCATACGCTACGCCAAAGAGCATGACATCCCCGTGGGGCCGGGCCGTGGCTCGGCGGCGGGATCGCTGGTCTCCTACGCGATGGGGATCACCGACATCGATCCCTTGCAGCACGAACTGCTGTTCGAGCGCTTCCTGAACCCGGAGCGCGTCTCGATGCCGGATATTGACATTGATTTCTGCATGAACCGGCGCGGCGAGGTGATCGACTACGTCACTCGCAAGTACGGACGCGAGAACGTGGCCCAGATCATCACCTTCGGCACCATGGCCGCGAAGGCTGCGATCAAGGATGTCGGCCGGGCGATGGACATCCCGTACAGCGACGTGGACCGCATCGCCAAGATGGTGCCCACGACGCTGAATATCAAACTGGATGACGCGATCCGGGAATCTCCGGCGCTGCAGCAGGCTTACGACACCGACAGCCAGGTTCGAACGCTGCTGGATACCGCTCGGAAACTGGAGGGCCTGGTCCGCAATGCTGGCGTGCACGCAGCCGGGGTCGTGATCTCTCCACGCCCGCTGACCGAATTGGTCCCGCTGCACCGGACCAAGAACGACGAAATCGTTACCGCCTACGATATGGTCGCGATCGAGAAAATGGGCCTGTTGAAGATGGACTTCCTCGGGCTCACCACGTTGACGATTCTCGACGACACCCTGAAGCTGATTGCGCAGACCCGGAACGAGCAGATTCACCTGCACGAGATCCCGCTACAGGACACCGAGACATACGAGAAGGTCTTCCACAAGGGACTGACCTCGGGCGTGTTCCAGTTTGAATCCAGCGGCATGCGCGATGTGCTGCGCCGCTACCAGCCGAACACCATTGACGATCTCACAGCTCTGAACGCGCTGTATCGTCCCGGCCCCATCCAGGGCGGCATGATTGATGACTTCATCGAGCGCAAGCACGGCCGGCGGAAGATCGAGTACGAATTGCCCGAGCTGAAGGAAATCCTGGCGGAGACGCTGGGCGTCATCGTCTACCAGGAACAGGTGATGCAGATCGCCAACCGCCTCGCGGGATACTCGCTGGGTGAAGCCGACCTGCTCCGTCGCGCCATGGGGAAAAAGAAGGCCGAGGAGATGGCGCAACAGCGGGAGCGCTTCGTCAGCGGCGCCGTGCAGCGCGGATATCCGAATAAGAAGATCGAAAAGATTTTCGACCTGATGGCGCAGTTTGCCGGCTACGGCTTCAACAAGTCGCATTCGGCAGCCTACGCTTTACTTGCATATCACACGGCGTACCTGAAGACCCATTATCCGGTCGAGTTCATGGCCGCGCTGCTGACCTCGGTGACCGGGAATACTGACGACGTGGTCAAGTACATCAATGAATGTCGCGAGATGGGGATTGCGGTGGAGCCTCCGGACATCAACGTCAGCGACGCCAACTTCACTCCGCATGGGCCGAACATTCGCTTTGGTCTGGCCGCAGTCAAAAACGTCGGGCATAACGCGATCGAGTCCATTGTCGGAGCACGCAAGGAGTTAGGCCGCTACACCTCCATTTTCGAATTCTGCGAAAAAGTAGACCTGCGCCTGCTGAACAAGCGCGTGCTTGAATCCCTGGTGAAGAGCGGGGCCATGGACTCGCTGGGACGCCGCGCACAACTGATGGCCGTCCTCGACAAGGCCATGGAGCGCGCGCAGAAGACCCAGCGGGATGCTGAATCGGGCCAGCATGGGCTGTTCGGCATCTTCCAGGAGGAGCAGGCCGACAATCAAAATGACCGCCTGCCTGACTCGCCGGACTGGGATGAGCATCTGCGCCTGGCCAATGAAAAAGAAATTCTGGGCTTTTTCATTACCGGCCATCCCATGGATAAGTACCGCGACAAACTGGAGGACCTGCGGGCCCTGAAGACCTCCGAATTGTGCGCGATGAAGTCGTCGACCGCGAAAGACGAAAACCTCACCACCGCGGGCATTATCACCGGGCTGCGCATCGCGAAATCCAAGAAGGGCGACTTCTACGCGCAGGGCGCTCTCGAAGATATGGAAGGAACGATCGAGATGATCGTCTTCCCCGAAGCTTATAAAAAGCTGGGGGAGAAGGTAAAACTGCAGGTCCCGGTGCTCATTAAAGGCGGCGTGCGCATTGAAGAGGGCGCCAATCCCAAGCTCACGGTCAATGACATCATGCCGCTTGAAGAGGCCAAGGCGCCGCTGCCGCGATCGCTGCGCATTCGCTTGTTGTCGGATTCGGCCACCGACCTCACCGTGGACGCCCTGCACGACCTGTTTGTGCAACGCAAAGGCGAGGCCAAGGTACTCTTCGATGTAGAGCGCGAAGGCGATTTCATGGTGGTGATGGAAGCGGAGGGCTATAATGTCCTCCCAGACCGCCAGTTCATCGCGCGGGTGGAAGAATTATGCGGGCGCGGCGCAGTGCGGGTCATCGACTAACTTAGCGGAAAATGAAAATTTCCAGTCATCGCCGCACGAGTGCGCCAGTGGCAGCCGCTGCCGCTATGGAAAGCGCCGCTCTGGTGGTGAATGGGGCGGACTTCCTGCTCTCGATGGTGGAAGCGCGCATGACTTCACATAACGGCGATCGTAGAAAAATGGATTCAGGACTGAGAGCGCAGCAGGAGCTGGAAAAGATCGAGCAGCAGATCGAGCGGCTCGAGGCCGTCAACCAGGACGAGAACACCCGGCAGCAGATTCACCAGTTGCACGAGCGCGTGCACGCGCTGCGGGAGCAGGTCTCGGTGCAACTCAGCGCCTGGCAGAAGACCGAACTGGCGCGCCATCCGCAGCGTCCCTACACCTTGGATTACATCGAACGCATTTTCACCGACTGGAGCGAGATTCATGGCGACCGCGGCTTCGCCGACGATCCCGCCATCATTTGCGGAATGGCGCGTTTCGGGGACCAGGAAGTGCTGGTCGTCGGCCATCAGAAGGCCCGCGACACCAAGCAGAAGGTGTATCGCAATTTTGGCATGCCCAACCCCGAAGGTTATCGCAAGGCCCTGCGGGCCATGAAGATTGCGGAGAAGTTTGGACGGCCCATCTTCACTTTCATAGATACGCCCGGCGCGTATCCGGGATTGGGAGCGGAAGAACGGGGCCAGGCTGAAGCCATTGCCAGAAACTTGCGCGAGATGGCCCGGCTGAGGGTCCCGATCATTGCCACCATTACCGGGGAGGGGGGCAGTGGCGGCGCTTTGGCGATTGCCGTCGCCGATCGCGTGCTGATGATGGAGAACAGCGTTTACTCGGTGATTTCCCCGGAGGGCTGTGCCTCAATCATGTGGCGTGACGCGAGCAAGAAAGACCTGGCAGCCCAGTCGCTGAAAATCACCGCCACCGACCTGACCGCCCTGGGTTGCGTGGATGGCGTGGTCCCCGAGCCCCCGGAGGGAGCGCATGCAGACCACGATGCCGCCGCGGCATTGCTGCGTGAAACCCTCTGCCGGCATTTCGACGAAATCAAAAACATACCCACTGCTGAATTAGTCGCGTCGCGATACAATAAGTTCCGCAAGATGGCGCAGTTCTTTGACGAAGGCGCGTAGCTGGGTAAGTTCGTTTCTGCTTTACCAGGATCCTTCGCCTTTCGCTCAGAATGACATCAGCAACGGATTACTTTGCAGCTGCTACCTGTTCCTTCGCCGCTGTACTGCCGTATAATGATTAGTTCCGCAACACCTATCAACTCACCTCGGGAAGTGCGTCGCAATCCGCTTCCACCAAGGGAAAGGGACTGGGAATGGCCACAACGGATGTAGCGCTCCATGAAGCCTCCGGCGGACTGGAGCCAAAACGGGTCGTCAACAACATGAGTATCCAGGTGGCGACCGTCAACGGCAGCGGCTCGCAGAGTTCAAACACAGTGCTGCTGCGCAGTATCTTCCAGATGGGCGTGCCGGTCTCCGGCAAAAACCTTTTCCCATCGAACATTGCGGGCTTGCCGACCTGGTATACGATCCGGGCCAACAAAGACGGCTATATCGCGCGCAAGAAGGAAATCGATTTCGTTATCGCGATGAATCCGGAAACGGCGCACGAAGACGTGATGTCGCTGGCGCCCGGGGCAGCCGTGCTCTACGACGAGCCGCTCGCGCTCGATAAGTTGCGCAACGATCTCATCTTCTACTCGGTGCCTTACGACAAGCTGGTGGCTCCGGTCTGCCCGGAGGCGAAGCTGCGCAAGCTCGTCCGCAACATGATTTATGTCGGTGTCGCGGCTAAGCTGCTTGGAATCGAGATGGCGGAGATCGAGAAAGCGATCCGCAAGCAGTTCGCGAAGAAGGTGAAAGCAGCGAATCTCAACCTGGCTGCGGTCCAGGCCGGATACGACTACGCCACTGCGAACCTGACCAAGAAAGATCCGTATTACATCCAGCGTATGGACAAGAACCAGGGCAAGATCATCATTGACGGCAACTCTGCCGCGGCCCTGGGTTGCATGTTTGCCGGGGTCACGGTGGTGACCTGGTATCCGATCACGCCATCCTCATCGCTGGTCGAGACTCTGATTGATTACATGAAAGAGCATCGCATCGGTCCTGACGGTAAGGCGTCATTCGCGATCGTGCAGGCCGAAGATGAGCTGGCCGCCATCGGAATGGTGATCGGCGCAGGCTGGGCGGGCGCACGGGCGATGACGGCGACCGCAGGCCCGGGCATCTCGCTGATGGCGGAATTCGCCGGCCTGGCTTACTACGCCGAAGTCCCAGGAGTGATCTGGGACATTCAGCGCGTCGGCCCTTCCACCGGTTTGCCCACCCGCACTTCGCAGGGTGACATCCTCTCCACCGCCTATCTCTCTCATGGAGATACGCAGCACATCCTGCTGCTCCCGTGCTCGGTGGCTGAGTGCTTCAGCATGGCGAGCGAAGCGTTCAATCTGGCGGAGCAATTTCAGACGCTGGTGTTCGTGATGTCGGATCTCGATCTCGGCATGAACAACTGGATGTCCGATCCCTTTGAGTACCCGACCGCGCCCATTCACCGCGGCAAGGTCCTAACCAGGGAAGACCTGAACCGGCTGGGTTCATTCGAGCGCTACAAAGATGTGGACGGCGATGGCGTGGGTTACCGCACGTTGCCCGGGACCGATCACCCGGCCGCGGCATATTTCACGCGCGGCACCGGGCACAATGAGAAGTCGCAATACAGCGAGCGGCCGGACGACTTCGAAAAGAACATGGAGCGCATCAACCGCAAGTTCAACACGGCGCGGTCGTTTGTTCCGCGGCCTGAAGTCGAGACCGGCAAGTCAAAAATCGGGATCATCGCCTACGGCACCTCGCATTGGGCGATTGTGGAGAGCCGCGATCAGTTGCGGCAGGATTACAACATCGAGACCGATTACCTGCGGCTGAAGGCGTATCCGTTCACCCGCGAGGTCCACGAGTTTATCGAGAAGCATGACCGCGTCTACATCGTGGAGCAGAATCGCGATGCGCAAATGGCCAGCCTGATCAAGCTGGATATCAAGCCGGAACTGGTCACCAGGCTGCGCAGCATCGCGCACATTCACGGGTTGCCGCTGGACGCGCGCTCAGTCACCGACGAACTCATGAGCATGGAGGGGAAATAGCATGGCGACCACACCGACCAGCACGCCGCCGCCGAAGACTAACCGCATTGGCCTGACTGTCCTCGACTACCGGGGCGGCAAGACCACGCTGTGCGCCGGCTGCGGGCACAACGCCATCTCGGAGCGCATCATTGACGCCATGTACGAGATGGGAGTGCCTCCGGAGCGTGTAATCAAGCCCAGCGGCATTGGCTGCTCCTCGAAAAGCCCGGCTTACTTCATGAGCCGCTCGCATAGCTTCAACGCCGTCCACGGACGTATGCCGTCGGTCGCGACCGGCGCCGTGCTCGCGAACCGCCGCCTGATTGCCCTGGGTGTCAGCGGCGACGGTGACACGGCATCGATCGGCATCGGGCAATTCGTTCACCTGATGCGGCGCAATCTGCCGATCATCTACATCATCGAAGATAACGGAGTGTACGGCCTCACCAAGGGCCAGTTCTCGGCAACCGCCGACCTGGGGTCGAAGCTGAAGAGCGGGGTCATCAACGATCTCCCTCCGATTGACACCTGCGCGCTGGCGATCAGCCTGGGCGCAACGTTCGTCGGGCGATCGTTCTCCGGCGACAAAAAGCAGCTCATGAGCATGCTGAAGGCGGCGATTGCGCATCACGGCACGGTGATGCTGGACGTGGTTTCACCCTGCGTGACTTTCAACGATCATGAGGGCTCGACCAAGTCCTACAAGTACATGAAAGACCACGAGGAGCCGCTGCAGGAGTTGAGCTTCGTGCCGGCTTTCGAAGAGATCAATGTTGAGTACGATCCCGGCACCACCGTCAACGTCACCATGCATGACGGATCGCAGCTTCGCCTGCGGAAGCTGGAAGAAGATTACGATCCGACCAACAAAATCGAAGCCATCAAGCGGCTGGGCGAAGCACACGAAAAGGGCGAAGTGCTGACCGGTCTGTTTTACGTCAATACCCAGTCGCCGACGTTCATCGAGATGCTCAACATGACCGACCAGCCGCTGGCGACCTTGCCGGAGTCCGTCACCCGTCCCGGGAGGGAAGTGCTGGAGAGGGCGATGGAAGAGCTTCGCTAGGTCGCGTACCGAGTTGTGAGTACCGGGTACCGAGAAGAAGAAAACTAAAAGCCTTCCGAAGAATCGGAGGGCTTAGTTTTGCGCGGTGCTCGCAACTCGGTACTCGCAACTCAGTACTGACTACGCTGTTTTCCTCTGGCGCACCGGTTCTCCGGAGTGTTCGGGACTTTGGCCGGGTTCGGGGAAGTCGCTGTCAGCATCCTTGATCATCTCGTCCTGATCGCGGTGCCCGAGTTGGCCATTCATGGAAGTATTCCCGCCCTGATTGTTTTCGTCCTGCTCCACTGCGCCTTTGGCGCGATCCTGATCCTTGCGATCCGTCATCTATGAATGCTCCAGGAGGCGGAGGAACCATACTCGCCTACGGGGACTAGAGTACCGCGAAACTTTTCCACACGGAATACGTTTTACCATGCAGAAACGCGGGTGTTTTCAAGGAGAGAACATGAAGAAGTTTATATTTGCGGTTGCGACTGCGGCGATGTTGAGTATAGCGGGATGGGGGCAGAACGCGGCCCCGGCGAGCCCTGCGCCGGCAGCGGCGCCCAGCGAGCGGCATGAAGGGCGAGTGGAACGGCGGCATCGGCGGCGTGTGCATCGCCATCATGCGCGGAGGGAGCGGCGGCGGCATCATCGCGCCGCTTAGAGCGCGGTTGCTGATGTCAGACGTCAGGCGGGACTGAACCGTGTGCCGCGGAGTTGCGCGGCCGCTGAGGACGCGGCGGTACGGGCCCGTGACCTTCGTTCCTTGCCACGTCCTGCCGCCTGCCTAGAATGGAAGCATGACGGCTCCCAGCACGCTGTTCCGGCCCTACTCGCGTCTGGTGAAGATCACCGTCATGGACCGTGAGTACGAGGTCCCGGAAAACAATCCCCTTCTGCGCTGCCTCCAGTTTCTCGCCCCTGAGGCCATTTCCTACGGAAGGTTTTGTTGGAATGAAGATTGCCAGTACTGCCGAGTCAGCTTTGATCTGGGAGAGGGAACTGCGACGCGGGCGGCGCTGTCGTGCAAGCTCCCGGTGCAGGAAGGAATGCGGATCAAAGAGGTCTCGACCGAGATCCGTTATTGCCTGAGGGGATTACGGGGATAGTCATCCCCCTTATCGTTCCGAGGGAAGCGACGACAACCGCAGGAAACGAATTCTTATTCTCCTGGACTGCGCCGTCCGGTCCCCGCGCTTGCCGATACGCCCAGCTTTCGCAGACGATCGCGGGCCTGGGTGGCTTCGGTCGATCGCGGATAGCGCTGGATCACGTGTCGCAGGGCTGTCACTCCGTCGTCTTTCTGTCCCAGTTCGATGAGGGCCAAGCCTTTCTTCAGTTCTGCCGCTGGCGCTTTGTTTCCAGTAGGGAAGTTCTGAATCACCTGGTCGTAATTCTTGACTGCTTCCTGGTAATTGCCTTGCCGGAACTGCATATCGGCAAGGTAGAAATACGAATTCCCGGCAAGGTCTGTCGTGGGATAGTACTTGATGTAGTCGCTAAACTCCTGCACCGCGAGGTCATTTTTGCCGGCGTTGTAATCGCGCAAAGCGTTGTTATAGAGAACGTCCGGCGGAGGCGCCGCAGCCTGCTGCTGCTGTTGTGCCTGCGTCGCGGCAAGGGTCTGCTGCGCCGACTGCATGGCTTCGAGTTCCTGGCTGACCTTGCTCAACCGCGCCTTCAACTCGTCGAGGGTATCGTTGAGCGCCTGGATCTGTCCGGAAACCTGGTCTACGCGCGCGCCGCTGTCACTTTGCTGCTTCTCGAGCGACTGCTGGAGCTGGTTGATCGAGTTCGCGACCTTGTTGACGTTATCCGTACTCTGCTCAATCAGGTGCTGCATCACGCCCATCTGCTGGTCAAACGACTGCTTCATGTTCGTCATCTGATCCTGAAGTTGCTGGACCTGGGTCTGCAGCTGCACGATTTCCTTACTGACACCCCAGGCCGGCGTAATGGCCCCTACCAGAATCACGAGCGCGATCGAGAAACGTTGGATTTTCATAATCGGTTCCATGCGCAACAGGATGTAACGAAAGCGGCCTTTCTGGGGAGGATAGCGCGTTCAGACGACAGTTGTCTTGCGAGCCTGCCTCATCGCCGCTCCCGGCCAACTGGTGAGAGGCGTGGAGGGCAGAACACGTTGCTCCACCCCCCTCGCAAGGTCATTTCTGATAAACGAAGTGGCCGCGCCGATTCTGCTGCCAGCACGACTCGTTGGACTCGGTGCAGAACGGCTTTTCCTTGCCGTAACTGATGGTCTTGATGCTGGAGGCATTGACGCCGCCTTGCACCAAGGCATTCTTTACGGCGCTGGCGCGGCTATCGCCTAAAGCCAGGTTGTATTCGGTGGAGCCGCGCTCGTCGCAGTGTCCCTCAATCGTGAATCCGATATTGGGATGCTGCTTGAGGAAAGCAATATCTCCCTGGAGCGCAGTTTGCTGGTCCGCGCGGATCGTGGAGGAGTCGTAATCGAAATAGACGTCCTTGACGTTCTGCGCGAAAAGCTCCTCCTCGGTTGCCGAAGGCGGTGGTGGAGGCGGCGGTGGCGGCGCGCTGACCGTAACCCGCGCGGTTGCATCCTGGGTTCCGCCGGGCCCTTTCGCGGTCAGGTGATAGGTGGTCGAGTCCGCCGGAGTCACCTGCTGCGAACCGCTGGCCTGCACTGCGCCGATGCCGTCAATACTGACGTCGGTCGCATTGGTCGTCTGCCAGCTGAGCGTGGTCGGCTGGCCCTTGTTCACCGTGTCGGGATTCGCGCTTAGCGACGCCGTCGGTGCGGCCGGCGGTGGTGGCGGTGGTGGCGGCGGCGGTGGAGTCTTCTTCTTACAGGCTCCCAGCATCATGACAGCGAATAAAGCGAATACCAGAGTGATCCACTTCAACGTTAGCTGCTTCTTCACCTTCTGATCCTCCCCTGTATAAACATGAGTGCCCTACTTGAAACTCCAATTCGGCTGCGAGTTGCTGCCACTCGTAGTCAGAGCTTTCTGATTGGTGCCGTCTGCCAGCATGGTCCAGATTTGCTCGCTCCCGGAGCGGCTGGACTGGAACACGATGTGCCGTCCGTCAGGCGACCACGACGGAAAGTCGTTCCGTCCGCCATCGTGCGTCAACTGTACCCACTGTTTGCTGGCCACATCCATAATGTAAATGTCCTGCGCCCCGGGAGCGCCGGGACCGTACTTGCGAATCCAGGAAAAAACCAGGAATTGCCCATTTGGGGACCAAGACGGTGACACCGCATAGCCCTGGTCGGTAACCCGCTGCACGTTCGTGCCGTCGGCTTCCATGGTGTAGATCTGGGGCAAGCCGGTACGTCCGCTGACGAAGGCGATCTGCGAGTTCGTCTTGCGGTTCCAGGTCGGCGAAGATTCCGGCCCGCGCGACGAGGTGATTTGTTTCATGTTCTTGCCGCTAGCATCGCAGGTATAGATTTCGGTTGCTCCGCCGCGCGAGGAAGCCAACGCCAGCTTCGTGCCATCTCCCGACCAGGCCGGCGAATAGTTGCCTCCTCCGAACCGCGGAAAGGTCACCAGCCGGTTGAGTTCCATGGAGTACATCAGGATTTCCCAACTGCCGCGAGTAATCGAACTGAACGCCAGGCGCGAGCCATCGGGCGAAATGCGCGGCGACAGAGAAATCGAGCCCAGCCGCGTAATCTGCCGCTGGTTGTTGCCGTCGTAATCCATGGCCCAGATTTCTTTGTGGCCGGCGCCGCTGCTGCGCACATAGTAAATCGAGCTCTCGGCGATTCCCGCGATTCCGCCACCCAGGCGGAAGATGATCTCGTCGGCGAACTTATGCGCGATGGTGCGGACCGCCGCGGTGGTGGCTGCGTCCGTATATTGCTTGCCCAGCACCTGCGGCGAAGTGACGTTCTTCACGTCATAAAGCCAGCCCTGCACGGTAACGTTGTTGCCGGAAGCTCCCAGATTGCCGAACGCGAGCATGGCGGCATTTGGCGGCGGCGAACTGTACGCTTCAAACTTGACGTCGGCCGGGGTGCCCGGAATGTCGGTGGGTAGGAAGCTCTTCGAAACCATGTCGAAGATGCCGGCATTATCCAGGTCGTTATAAAGGGTGTCGTTGAACGTTCGCAGTAGGTCTGCGTTTTTTGCGTCGTTGTTCGAGGCCTTGAAGTCCGGAACCGCAAGTCGAATTTTCTCGACTCCCAGGCCGGTACCGGTCTTGATCCAGTCCTGCGCGAAGCTGGCAACACAAAGAAGCAGGGCTACCGCGAAAAGTTGTATTGCGCGTACCAATGAAGATTTGCCCAACATCATTTCCTTTGTAGAAGCTGTGAGCCGAAAGCCAGACTCGAAGCTCTATCTCTTGTAATCGAACCAAAACTCAACCGAAACCTTATTTCCTGAATAATCGGGTGGTAGTGGACCAAAAGTATCAATGCGCTGTACGGCCCGAATTGCCGACTGGTCCAGCGACGGGACACCGCTGGATTGCTCAATTTGCACGTTACTGGGATGCCCATCGCGCATCACATCGAAAGTGACGTAGGCGCGCCGGGCATCGCTGACCCGCGGGTCCACTTCGTACTTGAGCCAATTCTCGGAGACTTTCTGCTGCACCACGCGCACGTACCAGGCGTAGCGCGTGCCGAAGTCACCTCCGCCGCCGGTGAAGCCGAACCCGCCCTTGGCTCCGCCAGCGCTGAAGACGCCGTAGGGACCGCTCACGGGACCGCCCTGTCCGAAGGGAACCACGTTGTTCGCCTCTTCCACAGGCTGAGGTTCGGGTTTCTTCTGCGTAGCGCTGGTCTCTTTTTTCGACTTCTTCTTGGCGTTCTGGTCCGGGATCGGAATCGCGTCGGGTTCCTTCACGTCAGGCTTGGGAAGCGATTGCGCAAGTCCCGTGGATTCGTTCGCCAGCACATTGTTGGTCTGGTTCGGATTCGCCGGCAGCGGCACCGTGCTGACCAAGGTCACGCCGATCGCGTCGCCTCCTCCGCCGGCGCCCCATCCTGAGCCGGAATGTCCGGGGGCGATCACGGCGTAGCCGATGATCGAGGCCGCCACAGCCATGTGCAGCCCGAACGACCAGGCCAGGTTGCGTCCCCAGCGGTCGTGCTCAAAGAAGATTTCAGCGTTTGCCGACATTGGTTTGCAGAGGCTGCGTCACGATACTGACATTGGAAATTCCCGACTGCTTGACTGCATCCATGACCGTGGCAAAGGCCCCAAACGGGACGTCTTCATCGGCACGAATGAAAATCGATTGGTGCTGGGGATCGCGAATCTTCTGCTTCAGCGTGGCGCCGATCTGGTTGATATTGATCGCGTCGTTTCCCAGGAACACACGCTGCTTCTTGTCAATGCTGATCACCATGCGCTCCTCGGTGATCTCTTTCACGGTGCGCGTCTTTGGAACGCTGACTTCAATGCCCGACTGCAGCACCGGCGCGGTCACCATGAAGATGATCAACAACACCAGCACCACGTCCACCAGGGGCGTGATGTTGATATCTGAGAGCGATGTCTGAGTGCGTCCGTTGGCAGCCGTAAAAGCCATTACCTCCGCACCTCCGCCTCGGCGCGATACGCAGGCTGCTGGCGCTCGACCGCGTTGAGCATTTCGAGAGCGAAGTCATCGCCCCGGGCGGCAAAGTCGCGGATCGAGCTGCCGATCAGGTTGTATGCGATCACGGCGGGAATAGCGGCGGCAAGACCGGCGGCGGTGGTAATCAAGGCTTCCGAAATGCCCGGAGCCACCGCGCGTAAGGTGGCTGCGCCCGCAGTCCCCAATCCATGGAATGCGTCAATGATGCCCCAGACAGTTCCAAACAGTCCGACGAATGGAGTGACCGCTCCGGTAATTGCGAGCCACGGAAGATTGCGCTCAAAACGGGTGAGTTCCTCGGAGGCTGCGATCTGCATCGCCCTTTGTACCGAAACAGGGTTGTTGAGCGTACCCGAGTTCCCGACCTGGCGTTTGTATTCCTCAATGCCGCCTTCGAAGATTCCGACCAGCGGGCTGGGCCGGAATTGTTCCGCCACCGCGGCCACGTCCTGCAGTCGCTGCGCCTTGCGGAACGCGCGCACGAAACGTCCGCTTTGTACCTTGGCGCGGCGGAGCAGGTTCCACTTGGAGAGGATAATTGCCCACGAGATCACGCTGAAGGCCAGCAGAAGGAGAAGGACTACCTTGGCGACGGCTCCCGTTTCCTGAACCAGGTCAACGATTTCGCCGCCGACGAACATGGTCAGCAGGTAAGAAAGATGCATTTTATCTCGGAGAAGCGTTTTGTCCGATTATAGACCAATGCTGTTGGAGTGCTTAGCTGTTCAAGGCTGTGAATTAACGATCTCGGTTCTACCCACCTCAGTCCTGCGGAGCGCATCCAAACTCGGCTCACACATCGGTTCGATTGTGGGCCACAGAAATGCCAAATTCAGGAGGCAGCATGGCGCATTACGGAACGCTAGGGACTTATCGCTTCTCTGAGACCCCAACCGAAGATGTTCGCGGCTCCAGCGTCTATGGAGTCGACGATGAGAAGCTGGGAAAAATTGATGACGTGATCTTTGATCACAACACCGGGAACATTCGTTACGCCGTGATCGACACTGGCGGCTGGCTCTCCAGCAAGAAGTTCATCGTGCCGGCGGACCGGTTGTCGCTCTCGGCCAGGCACGAAAATGATTTTCAGGTCCCGCTCACCAAGCAGCAGGTCGAAAACTTCCCGCCTTATGAAGAAAAAGACGTGAAAGAAGAGGATCGCTGGAAGGATTACGAGAAGCGCTACGAGAAGGCATGGACGGGTGGTCCCGTGCAGCACCGAAAGGGGACCGACCACAACATCACGCCCACCGCTACGGAGATGCCGCCGGCGCCCGCGACCGGATCGAGCGCGCGGAATGTAGAGCCGATTCGCGGGCCCGAGCGGATTGTGCCTGCAACCGGCAATGAGGTGATCATCGATAGCAGCGCGGCGGGACTGGGGGGACGCTGGTCAACCTTCGAGAGCCGCTTGCGTGAACGCCGTCGTCACATCACCTCAGGCTGCACCAGTTGTTCAATGGCGTCCGCCGAAGATCGACGGGAGAGCGTGGCCGACGAGAGAAAAGCGGTGTAGATCGCATTCCGTGGGACGGGCGCCCCGCCCGTCCCACGGATCAGTTCGCTCTCACTAGCATCGTCGGGCACCGCCGCCGAGATCTCGGCAATACCAAGAGGTTTTCGTGCTATTCTCGCCAAAACTCCCGCTACCCAGGACAAACGGTGCTCGCCGAACTGCGGCTCGAAAACTACGCGGTCATCGATAATCTGGCGGTCGAATTCGCCCCCGGGCTGAATCTTCTCACCGGCGAAACCGGCGCCGGTAAATCCATTCTGATTGATGCTCTTGCCCTGCTGCTCGGCGAGAAGGCTTCGAGCGAGGTCATTCGCGCCGGCGCCGAAAAGGCCGTCGTCTCTGCCGTCTTCGAAATCGAGAGCGGAGCCGAGAAGAACGTTTTGCACGCGCTGGAGCAAAATGGCATCGACAGCGACGGAGATTCCATCATCCTGAGGCGCGAAATTTCCGCGAACGGCAAGGGACGTGTTTTCATCAATAACCAGCCGGCGACCGTTTCCGCCCTCAAACAACTCTCCCCTTACCTGGCCACCATCCACGCGCAGAACGAGTCTTTACTTTCCTTCGATGCCGGCGCCCGGTTGAACCTGCTGGACCTGTATGCGGGTCTGCATCTGGAAGCCGTTTCTTCGGCATTCACGAGTTGGAAGAATATCAAGGAGCGCATCGAAGAGCTCGAGCGCGACGAGAAAGACCGCTTGCGCTTACTGGATCTCTGGAGCTTCCAGAAACAGGAGATCGACGAAGCCAAACTCCAGCCCGGGGAAGACGAGCGGCTCGAGGCCGAAAAGCGTGTGCTCGCCAACGCTGAAAAAATTTACAGCGCCGCGATGAACGCGTTCGATTTGCTCTACGAAGGGAATGCTTCGACCTCTTCGTCCTTGCGGGCCGCGCAGAAGCACCTGGAGGAACTGGCGCGCTATGAGCCGAAGTTCCAGGAGGCGCAGGCTGCGCTGGAATCGGCGCGCATCAGCATCGAGGATGTCGGCGCTACCGTGCGCGATTATGCCGGAGGCATCCACGCTTCTCCCGAGCACTTGGCTCAGGTGGAAGACCGTCTTGCTGCGATGGACCGTTTGAAGCGCAAGTACGGACCGAGTCTGGCGGACGTGATCCAATTCGGCGCCGAGGTGAGTCGCAAGCTCTCCGAGATGGAGAATAAAGACGAGATCCTGCGCCAGCTTCGGACGGAACTCGGAAAGGCCGCGGAGACTTATCTCGACGCCGCCCGAGCGTTTTCCAAGAGACGCTATGACGCGGCGCGCAAGCTGGAAAAGATTGTCGAAGCCGAGATCAATGATTTAGCAATGAAGTCCCGCCTCAGGATCGAAGTCAGCGGGACTGACGAAGAAGGGAACTGGACGGGTTCCGGTTTCGATCACGTCGTTTACCTGATCGCAACCAATCCCGGAGAACCCATGCGGCCCCTGGAACAGATCGCTTCCGGCGGAGAGTTGTCGCGAGTGATGCTGGCGCTGAAGTCCAGCATTGAAGCAGGCAGTGCGAAGCGACGCGGCCCCGGGCCACAGCGCACCATGGTGTTTGACGAAATCGATATTGGCATTGGCGGCCGCGCCGCGGAGGCCGTAGGGAAAAAACTTAAAAGTCTCTCGCGGTCGAACCAGGTGTTGTGTGTCACTCATCTGCCGCAGATTGCAACCTTCGCCGACCATCACTATGTCATCGTGAAGAAAGAAACCGGCGGCCGTACCCGAACCAGCGTCCGTCTCATCACCGGCGAGGAGCGCACTGAAGAGGTTGCACGCATGTTGAGCGGGGCCAAGCTGACCGAGACCTCGCGTAAACACGCGGAGCAGATGCTGAAGACAAACGCGTAAGAGACCAACGCGAACGCAGGATCACGCCCTCATCTCGCCAGGCTCTGGATTCTCCACATGCGCGAACCGCTTGACTACTGGCTGTTTACTCCTTCGAGCGCGCCATAAGTCGTACTGGGTTTGCATGTTCATCCAGAGTTCGGCGGAGGTGCCGAAGGCCGCAGCTAAACGGATCGCCATATTCGCTGAAATCCCCGCCTTTCCGTTCAGGACACGGGAGAGGGTAACGCGAGTGGTCCGCAGGTGAGCTGCTGCCATCGAAACCGACATGTCTCCCAGGTACTCACGAAGAACTGAACCGGGATGCGGTGGATCGTGCATGCGCATAGGTTGCTCCTGTTACCGGTCGCACAGACCGTGATTCGCGACTACCGCCAGTGATAGTCCTGATAATCGACGAGAATTGCGTCCTTACCGTCGAACGCAAACGTCAGACGCCAATTTCCACTGACGCGAACCGCCCAATGACCCTTCAAGGCTCCCGCAAGTGGATGAAGTTGCCACCCTTGGGCGTTCATGTCGCTGGGTGCATTAGCGTTGTCCAAGGCAAATAGCAGCAATTTCAGCTTATCAGCATGCTTTGCCTGAATCCCGGCCTTCGACCCAGTGCGAAAAAACTTCTCGAGCCCACGGTGGCGAAAGCTCTGGATCACTTTGTAAATTGTAACGATACGCGTTACATTCTGTCAAAGAGAAGACGAGGGTTCTCTGGTTGTGAATGGTGTGTTCGCTCCTGACTGTCCCCAATCACTCTCCTCGGCCCGTTTCCGTTCGCTGCCCAAAACTCCCCAATCGCTGTTAATCCTCGCCGTTTCTGTCGCTTACGTTGACCAAAAGGGTACTTTTCGGTAGCTTAGTAAATATCTTCTTCACACGAAACGTGTAGGCTATATACAAGGCAAGGGGAATGGCTTTGGTTGAGGATGGGAAGACACTTTTGTTGTTGAAACCGCGTGGTTTTTGCGCCGGCGTGGTCCGCGCGATCGATATCGTGCGCATTGCGCTTGAGGCTTTCGGGCCTCCCATCTACGTGCGCAAAGAGATCGTCCATAACCGCTTTGTCGTGGAGGAACTCCAGGACAAAGGGGCGATCTTCGTCGATAGCGTCGATGAGGTTCCTCCCGGTGAGCGTGTGATCTACAGCGCCCACGGCGTCTCGCCGGAAGTGCGGCAGGCCAGCGAGGCTCGCAAGCTGCGCGTCATTGACGCGACCTGTCCGCTGGTCACAAAGGTCCATGTTGAAGCCGTCAAGTTCGCAAAAGAAGGGTATTCGCTCATCCTGATCGGCCATCACGATCACGATGAAGTGATCGGCACTCTGGGCGAGGCGCCTGCCGTGACACAGGTGGTGGGTTCTCCGGAGCAGGTGGAGTCGCTTGTGGTTCCCGATCCCAACCGCATCGCCTACCTGACCCAGACCACGTTGAGTCTCGACGAGACCAAAGACATCATCGCTGCGCTGCGCAAGAAGTTCCCCAACATCAAGGGGCCCGCCGCCCAGGACATCTGCTACGCCACGGAGAATCGGCAGGTGGCCGTCAAGCAAGTGGCTTCCGAGGCCGACCTGTTGCTGGTGGTTGGATCCGATAACAGCTCCAATTCCAACCGGCTGGTCGAGGTCGCACGCCGGCTCGCAACGCAGTCGCACCTGATTGACAGCTTCCGAAACATCAAGCCAGAGTGGCTGCAGGATGTGAAGACTATCGCTTTGACGGCCGGGGCGTCGGCGCCTGAGTGCCTGGTGGAAGAAGTGGTGCAATTCTTGTCCAGCAAGGGCTTCGACAACGTAAAGGAAGTTGAAGTCATGCCGGAGAATGTCCGGTTTGGACTGCCGCCGGAGATTGTGGAAGCCATCGCCATCGCTCCAGCGCCGGCAGCAGTGGAGTAGCAGATAATCTATGGACGATACCTCCTCCTCGTTTTCGCCCTCGACCTCTCCACAGTTACGCTTCGGGAAAATTGACGATCTTGCGAGCCGGGTGGCAGCCAGTATCGATGCCGCGCGTAAGTTCCTGTTTTCCGGTCAGCTCGACGAGGGCTACTGGTGCGGTGAACTGGAAGCCGATACCACGCTCGAGTCCGACTACATCCTCATGCACACGTTGTTGGGCACAAGCACACCCGAACGCTTTGCCCGATGCGCCAATTACATCCTTCGTCATCAGAACGAGGATGGTGGCTGGGGAATCTATGCGGGCGCGCCGTCGAATATCAGCGCCTCGGTGAAAGCTTATTTCGGACTGAAGCTGGCAGGATACAAGGCCGATCATCCGGCACTCGAACGCGCCCGCAAGCGCATCCTGGAAATGGGTGGCGTGACCGAGGTCAACACCTTCACCAAGATTTATCTGTGCTTCCTCGGGCAGTACGACTACGACGCGGTTCCGGCGGTGCCGCCCGAGATCGTTCTATTTCCAAACTGGTTCTGGTTCAACATCTACGAGATTTCGTCGTGGTCGCGCGCCATCCTGGTGCCTCTGTCGATCTGCTACGCGAAGAAACCGTTCAAGAAGATTCCCGACGAGATGGGAATTGACGAACTGTTTGTGGGCGGACGCGAGAAATCGCGCATGCACCTGCATTGGAGCGAGAAGCTTGTCTCATGGCGTAATTTCTTCCTGGTGCTCGATCGCCTGACGCACTGGGCCGAACGGGTGCACATCCGTCCGTTACGTTCGATGGCGCTGCGGAAAGCTGAGCGCTGGATGCTGGAACGCCTGGAGATGAGCGATGGGCTGGGTGCGATTTATCCGTCGATCCTGAACTCGATCATTGCATTACGCTGCCTGGGGTATTCGCTTGACGACCCGCAGGTGATTCGAGCCGTCGACGAATTTGAGAAACTCGGGATTGAAGAGGAAGATACCTTCCGCATGCAGCCCTGCAAGTCTCCAGTATGGGACACGGCATACGCCTTGTTTGCTTTGGGAGAGGCAGGCGTGCCACCTGACGATCCGCGCCTGGTGAAATGCGCCGACTGGATCCTGCAGAAACAAGTTCGCACCGCCGGCGACTGGAAGGTCAAGAACAGGAAGGGGCAACCCGGCGGATGGTACTTCGAATTCAATAACGAGTTCTATCCCGACGTGGACGACAGCGCGATGGTTTGCCTGGCCCTGGCGCACGTGGAGCATCCCAACGGCCGCTACCAGCGCGAGTCGGTGCAGCGCGCGATTGACTGGATCTTTTCCATGCAGTGCAAGAACGGCGGCTGGGCCTCGTTCGACAAAGACAACGATCGCATGGTCTTCCAGTACATCCCCTTTGCCGACCACAATGCCATGCTCGATCCGCCGACCGTGGACATCACCGGGCGCATCCTCGAGATGCTGGCGACCTACGGGTACACGAAGGACGATCCCCGGGTGAAGAGGGCCATTAAGTTCTTGCGTGACGAGCAGGAGCCTGATGGATCCTGGTTTGGGCGCTGGGGCGTGAATTACATCTATGGCACCATGCTCGTGCTGCGCGGCCTCGAGGCGATCGGAGTGGACCATCACGAACCGTATATTCAGCAGGCGGCGGAATGGCTGCGCATGGTGCAGAACGCCGATGGCGGCTGGGGCGAGAGCTGTGGATCTTACGACGATCCGACCACCAAGGGCGTGGGCCCGAGCACGCCTTCACAAACCGCCTGGGCGGTGATGGGCCTTCTGGCGGCCAACGACACGCGCAGCGATTCGGTGGCACGCGGCATCGCGTACCTGCTGCGTACGCAGAGAAAAGACGGAAACTGGGACGAGCAGTACTACACCGGGACCGGATTCCCGCGTGTGTTCTACCTGATGTACCACATGTACCGGCAGTACTTCCCGCTGATCGCGCTGACTACGTACAAGAAGGTGATGGCGGCGAAGGAGAGTAGCAATTAGCACTTGGCGATTGGCATTTGGCCGTGCGAGTGAATTGCTGGGGCCCCATCGGAACCGGTTTGGCGAGATGCTAAGTGCCAAGTGCTAACTGCAGATGAAAGCTTTCGTCACAGGAGCGACGGGTTTCGTAGGAAGCCATGTCGCCAGAGTTTTGGCCGAACAGGGCGCTGATCTGCGCTTGCTGGTTCGTTCCACGAGCGACCCCAAGAACATTCAGGGTCTCAAGGCAGACCGCGTGGTGGGCGACCTGCGGGATTCAGCTGCCCTGGAGAAAGCGGTTGCGGGCTGCGATGTGATCTTCCACGTGGCCGCCGATTACCGGCTTTGGATACGGGATCCGGATCAGATGTACCGCTCCAATGTGGAGGGGACGCGCGCGGTGTTAAACGCCGCCCGCGCGAATGGTATACGCCGCCTGGTTTACACCTCCAGCGTAGCCACGATGGGTTTTACTTCGACCGGGGCGCTGGCCAATGAATATTCTCCAGTGTCCCTGGCCGACATGATCGGTCACTATAAGCGCTCGAAGTTCATGGCCGAGGAACTTGCAATTCGCGCCGGCCGCGACGGATTGGACGTGATCGTGGTGAATCCTACGACTCCGGTGGGCGAGCAGGACGTTAAACCAACTCCAACCGGGCGCATTGTGGTTGATTTTCTGAAGAGGAAATTTCCCGCTTACGTGGATACGGGCCTGAATTTGGTCGACGTTCGGGAGTGCGCCCGCGGACACGTGGCGGCCATGGAAAAGGGTAAGAGCGCAGAACGCTACATTCTCGGCGGAGAGAATCTGACTCTGAAGCAGATTCTCGACAAGCTGGCGGCGATCACCGGCTTGCCTTCGCCCAAAGTCAGGGTCCCGTACGCGGTGGCCTTGGCGACGGGAGTGGTAGACGAAGTAGTCACCGGACACATTTTCAGACGAGAGCCGCGCGCCACCATCGATGCCGTGCGTATGGGACGTAAAAAAATGTTTGTCAGCTCCGCGAAGGCGGAGCGGGAGTTGGGCTGGAAGATCGTCCCGGTGGACGACGCATTGCGCCGCGCCACGGAGTGGTTTCAACAGAACGGGTATGTAGGCCCGACGGCGCGCCCGGCCTGAGCCGCCGGGACAGTGACGGTTACGTTTTCAGGACAATGACAGCAAACGGCAGAGTCGCGATTGTGGCCGCAATGGAGCGGGAGATCCGCCTCCTGGTTCGCCATTGGGCGCGCGCCCGGCGCGACTATCAAGGAAGAAGCTTCACCTTCTTTGAGAATGATCGTGCAGTCGCGGTGTGTGCTGGAATTGGCCCCGAGGCCGCACGTCGCGCATGCGAAGCCGTCATCGCGCTTTATGCGCCGAGTGAAGTGATCTCCGTCGGGCTGGCCGGAGCACTGGATCCTGCGTTGCCCGTCGGCCAGGTGTTCACGCCGAGGACCGTGATCGACGCCAAAGACGGCAGTCGCTCCGACACGGAGCAGGGGAATGGCGTTCTTGTCAGTTTCAGTTCTGTCGCCGATCCGGAACAAAAATCCAGATTGGCGAAAGCCTATGGCGCGGCTGCGGTAGATATGGAATCCGCGGCCGTGGCACGCGGGGCGGAGACCCACGGCCTGCGGTTCAGCGCGGTGAAGGCAATTTCCGACGCCGCCGATTTTGCGCTCCCGCCGGTGGAGCGGTTCGTGGACCATGATGGCAAGTTTCGTAGTTTGGCGTTTGTAGGATTCCTGGCGCTGCGTCCTTGGCTCTGGACGTCCGTTTTGCGCCTGGCGCGGAACAGTTCTCGCGCAGCCGGCAACCTGTATGCGGTGTTGGACCGTTATAACCATCACCCAAAGGACATGAGTCCCGAGTTGCGCGTAAGCCCAAGGGGTAACACGTAAGCGATGGCCACTGTCGAACAAACTGCGGTGAGGCAGAAGCTGGACGCGGTCCCTGCCACCATGCTGGCGGCTGTCTATCGCGGCATAAACGATGTCCGGCTTGAGACCGTTCCGGTTCCGCAAATCGGCGCGGGCGAGTTGCTGGTTCGCGTGCACAGCTGTGGTATCTGCGGCACCGATTTGAAGAAGATCTCCACCGGTTCCCATTCCGCGCCCCGAATCTTTGGTCACGAAACTTCCGGCGTTGTCGCCGCCGTCGGGGCCGGCGTCGAACGGTTCCGGGTCCGTGATCGGGTGATGGTCTTCCACCACATTCCTTGCCGCAAGTGCTTCTACTGCGTTCACAAAACGTTTGCGCAGTGCGAAACCTACAAGCGAGTCGGTTGCACGGCGGGGTTCGAGCCCGCAGGAGGCGGGTTCGCCGAATACGTTCGGGTGATGGATTGGATTGTTCGCGAAGGGACGGTCCGCATTCCGGATGGTGTCTCCTTCGAGCAAGCCTGCTTCGTGGAACCGGTGAACACCTGCATGAAAGGGGTTGAAACTCTTGGGCTTAAGCCAGATGAAAAAGTATTCATCATCGGACAAGGCCCAATCGGCATCATTCTAGGCGTGTTAGCTCAGCGCGCCGGAGCTAGTGTAATCACTTCCGATTTGTATCCAGAGAGGCTTACAATAGCGAAAAGCTTCAGCTTGGGGAATACGCTGGATGCATCTCGTGTGGAGACGGTTAAAGCCATACGGGAGCAGACCGACGGCCGTGGCGCGGATGCCGCGATCTTGGCCGTTGGCGGCAATGGCTTGATCCGGACTGCCATGGACGCGGTTCGTCCTGGAGGCCGGGTTTTGTTATTTGCTCAGACGGCCCGCGGCGAAGCAACCATTGACCCCGCGTCCGTCTGCGTGGATGAAAAAACCTTGTTGGGGTCATATAGCGCGTCGGTGGATCTGCAGGAGGAGTCGGTAAGGTTCGTCATGAACCGCGAAATGGACTTGCAACGCCTGATAAGTCATCGTTTCCCGCTTACCCGCAGCATCGAGGCATTGAACCTGGCTGCCCATCCCCAACCTGATTCCATGAAAATTGTGATTCAGCCGGGCAGTTCATGGGAAGGACATTCATAGTGAACGGAAAGATGACGGCCGCGGTCCTCTACGGCAAAGAGGACGTGAAGATAGAAAAAGTTCCAATTCCCCGTGTTGGTCAGGGGGAAGTACTGGTCAAAGTGCAAGTCGCACTCACCTGCGGCACCGACTTGAAGGTGTACCAGCGCGGGTACCATGCCCGCATGATCGTTCCTCCCGCCTTGTTCGGACATGAACTGGCCGGAGTGATCGAGGAAGTGGGTGCCGGAGTACGCGGATTCAAGAAGGGCATGCGCGTGGTCGCCCTCAACTCCGCCCCCTGCCAGATGTGCTTCTACTGCTCCAAGCACCAGGAGAACCTGTGTGAAGACCTGCTCTTCAATAACGGAGCGTACGCCGAGTACATTCGCATTCCGCGGCGCATTGTCGAGACCAACATGCTCGCCGTGCCGCCGGATGTGAGCTACGAAGAAGCTGCCATGGTCGAACCCCTGGCCTGTGTCCTCCGCGGATTACATGAGACCGGAGTTGAAATCGGCGACACCGTCACCGTCATTGGCGGCGGACCCATCGGACTGATGTTTGTCCAAGTCGCAAAGGCCACTGGCTGTAACGTAATCTCCGTCGTGAAGCGCGATTCCCAGGTGGAGGCCGCGCGTCGCATGGGCGCGCACGAAGTCGTCCAGATCACGAAAGTCAAAGACCCGGTCGAAGCCGTTCGCAACCTGTCTCCGGACAAGCGGGGATCGGACGTGATCATCGAAGCCGTCGGCCGTCCGGAGGCTTGGGAACAGGCAATTGACATGGTTCGCAAGGGCGGTACCGTGAACTTCTTCGGCGGCTGCGCCACCGGAACCAAGGTCCAACTCGACACCAATCGCTTGCATTACTCGGAGCTCACTTTGAAGGCGACGTTCCATCACACCCCCGAGACCGTGCGTCGGGCGTTTGGCCTGATCGCCGAAAAGAAGGTTCGTTCCACGGATTACATCACCGGGGAAGCGCCGCTCTCGCGATTACAGCAGGTGTTGCGTCACATGCTGAACCGCAATGGCGACATCAAGACCGCCATTATTCCGGGACACTGAGCCCGGCAACGAGGACGACCACAAACAGGCTGGACCTCATGAAGGAAAGCAACCTCGAAGCCATCCTTCGAGTCTCTTTGTGTCCAGCCAGGACGGGTTTTTAGGGAATGGCTCATAACGTGGCATCGATCGCCAACAGCTCTCAGCTTGTGCCCGGGTGGGGAACCCTGCCTCCGGAGTATGCGATCCCGGAACACCCTCCCACGCTGGAGGAGGCGCGCAAGTACTGCGAGCGCCTGGCGCGCACTCATTATGAGAATTTCTCGGTCGCCAGCTGGTTTCTTCCCCAGCGCTTTCGCCAGGACTTCTTCAACGTTTACGCCTACTGCCGGATCTCCGACGATCTCGGCGATGAGGTGGGCGATCCGGTGGCCTCGCTTCGCCTGCTCGATGAGTGGGAGTCGCAACTCGACCACTGCTACGCCGGCGCTCCGCGTCATCCCGTATTCGTAGCCTTGGCCGATACCATACAGAAATGCGAGATCCCGAAAACCCCGTTTTCTGACCTGCTGCGCGCGTTCCGGAAAGACCAGACCGTCAACCGCTATCAGACCTTTGACGAGTTGCTGGGATATTGCCGTTATTCTGCCAACCCGGTCGGGCGCCTTGTGCTTTATGTTTGCGGGTATCGCGACCAAGAGCGCCAGAACCTTTCCGATTTCACCTGCACTGCGTTGCAGATGGCCAATTTCTGGCAGGATGTCAGCGTGGATTACGTGAAAGGGCGCATCTACCTGCCCTTGGAGGATCTCGCCAGGTTCGGAGTAAAAGAGGAGGTCATCTCCTCGGGACGCAACACCAACGAGTTCCGCGAACTGATGAACTTCGAGGTAGCGCGTACCCGGCAATGGTTTCACCAGGGCCTGCCGCTAGTCTCGATGTTGGACAAAGAACTCGCGATTGACATTGAGCTGTTCAGCCGTGGAGGGCTCGAAATCCTCAACGCGATCGAGAAGCAGGACTACGCGGTGCTGGGCCGGAGGCCTTCCATCTCCAACCGGCGCAAGCTGGCTCTGGTTGCACGGGCGGCGCTGGGAAAGCTGTTATGAGCGCCGCCGTTCACCCCGCTCCCGCGCCCTACATGCCCACCGATTCGCAACTCGCGGTCGCCTATTCGGTCTGCCGGAGTATCACCCGCTCGGCGGCGAAGAATTTTTATTACGCGTTTCTGGTATTGCCCAAGCCGAAGCGCCAGGCGCTCTGCGCCGTGTACGCGTTCATGCGCCGCTGCGATGACATCGCCGATGACAACACCGTGCCCTTTGGAGAGCGGCGGCACAAACTGGGCGAGTGGCTGGATGCGGTCCATCGCGCCATCGCCGGCTACTCCACTGACGATCCCGTCCTGCTGGCTTTGACCGATTGCCAGCGCCGCTACAAGGTCCCGGTTGAATTGCTGGACCAACTCGCCTACGGCACTGCTATGGATGTCGAGGAGGGTATGGAACCGGCGGTTCGCTACCGCACCTTCGACGATCTCCACGTCTACTGTTACCACGTAGCTTCCGTGGTGGGATTGGTCTGCATCCGGATTTTCGGCTACCGGGATCCCTCCGCTGAGCCCCTTGCCGAACGCCTCGGCCTGGCTTTTCAACTCACCAACATCATTCGTGACGTGAAAGAAGACGCCGCCATGGGCCGCGTTTATCTTCCGGAGGATGATCTTGCGGAGTTCGGCATCGCACCTTCCGAACTACAAACAGCGGACGATCCGTCCCGTTACCGCGACCTGCTCAAAAAAGAGGCCGACCGCGCGCGCGAGTATTACCAGGCCGCGGACGAACTCATTCCCCTCGTCGAAGAAGACAGCCAGCCGGCGCTCTGGGTGCTTTCCAGCATCTATCGCCAGTTGCTGGAAAAAATCGCGTCCCGTCACTACGACGTTTTCAACGGCAAGGTCAGCCTCAGCCGCAGCGAGAAGCTGAGGGTACTGGCCAAAGGCTTCGTGAAGCGCCTGACCTGATGAACGAGCGCTCCACTCACATCCCCAGCGTCGCCGTGGTGGGCGGCGGATTGGCAGGGCTTGCCGCGGGCTGCGCCCTGGCCGAGAGCGGGCTCCACGTCACACTATTCGAGAAGCGGCCGTATCTGGGGGGCCGGGCCTCCTCCTATCAGCACCCCGGAACTGGCGAAGTCGTGGACAACTGCCAGCATGTGCTGCTCGGCTGTTGCACCAACCTGATCGACTTCTACCAGCGCCTGGGAGTCGAAAATAAAATTCGCTGGTACGACGAACTGATCTTCCTCGAGCCCGGAGGACGTGCCTCGGTCATTGCTTCCTCATCCCTGCCGGCCCCGCTCCATACTGCGACCTCGTTCTTGCGCGCTCCCTGCCTGAATTTGCAGGACAAGCTGGCCATCGGCGGCGCGATGGCGGCGCTCGCCCCAATGATGCCCAAGGAATCGAACGAGCCGTTTCTCAGCTGGCTGAAGCGTCACGCGCAGACGGAACGGGCCATTGAACGCTTCTGGAAGACGATTCTGGTCAGCGCGCTGAACGAGGACATTGACCAGGTTTCTGTGACTTATGCGGCGCAAGTAGTTCGAGAGTCATTCCTCAAATCGGCTGCGGCCGGCCGCATGGGCATTCCCACGGTCCCGCTCACCGACCTCTATTCGGTCGCGGGAGATTACATCCAGCAGCGCGGGGGGCAAGTTCGAGTGCGCGCGAGCGTGGAGTCGTTCCGCACACAATTCGCGGATGTGAGCTTGACGGTTGCCGGGCAGCAGGAGAAATTCGACTTCCTGGTTCCCGCAGTCCCTTTTGATGTTCTCAGCCGCATGTTGCCGCAAACCACTGCGGCGGACCCGTTGCGCCAGTCGCTCAGCCATTTCGTGACTTCGCCCATCACCGGCATTCACCTGTGGTTCGATCGCCAGATTAGCGACCTTGAACACGCGGTCCTGCTCGATCGCACCATCCAGTGGATGTTCCACAAGTCCAAGTACTTGAATCGCAGCAATGGCGATGGCAGTTATGTCGAGCTGGTGGTAAGCGCATCCAACAGCCTGGTAGAGAAATCGCGGCAGGAAATCATTGATCTCGCGGTTTCAGAACTGGGAGAATTCTTTCCCGCGGTGCGTTCCGCAACGCTGTTGAAAGCCACCGTGATCAAGGAAGTCCACGCCACCTACTCGCCGCGGCCTGGTGTGGACCATCACCGCCCCCATGCGCAGACCGTATGGCCGCGCGTGTTCCTGGCCGGAGACTGGACTGCCACGGGTTGGCCCGCCACCATGGAAGGAGCGGTGCGCAGCGGCTATGTAGCTGCGCAATGTGTGGCCCGGGTTGCAGGGTTGCACAACGCAGCCTTCCTGGTTCCCGATCTTCCTCCCCGGGGATTCATGAGACTGTTCGGCTAGCGCATCATCCAGTTGATCAGAGAAGGCCGGTGATACTGGTAGTGGTAGAGGTCGGCAATCGCCTGGACATATCCCCGAATGAGGCGCTGGTCGTTGGCCAGCGTCTCCGGGTCGAGCAGATTACGGGTTCCGCCGGGATCGCGCACCAGGTCGAAGTACTGGTACACATCGTCCATTTCATTGGCTACGAATAGATTGTTGCCTTTGTTGCTCAGCAAGCCGTAAATGGGTCCGTAGCAGACTGCCACCAGGTAATTCTCCCGCTGGTAAGCCTCGTTTTCTTCCCTGGTCGACGTGAACAATGGACGTCCAAAGCGCTCATCGTTGATGACCGGTTTATGCCCCAGCAGGTAATACAGCGAGGGTGTCACGTCGATGTTGAACGCGACCGCATCGGGGTCCACGTAGTATTTCTTCTGCATGGCGGCGGGCAGATGAACGATGAGCGGCACTCGCAGTACTTCCGGATGCAGTCCGAACGTGTGATTGGTGTGGCCGTAGTCCCCGTAGCTTTCGCCGTGGTCGGCGGTAAGCACCACCACGCTGTTGTCGTAGATCCCACGCGCCTTCAGGTACTGGATGAAGTTGCCAAAGCATCCATCCAGGCGCTTGATTTCAGACGCAGCGGTGGGCTGGAAGCCGGGATAGGCGTCTTCCTGCGGTGGACGGACATGTCGCGCATGCTCCAATGAGACCACGTGAATGTTCTGTGGTTGGGTATAAAGGAAGACCGGCCTTGATTTGTCGGTGCGCGAATCGATTTGCCGCTCGGCATCGGGGGCCGTCGTGCAGAGGTCCTGGTCTGACCAGTTCGTCATGGCGGCGTCGAGATGATGGACCTTGATCTGCGGATCCAGCAGCAGCCGCAACACTGTGTCCACGGTGACAAACCGGTCGTAGCCGTCCGCCTCCACCAGTTTCTCCAGGTTGTTCATGGGATGAAACGGCCGCACGTAGTGCTTGTGCAGCATGAGGCTGCCGGCCCAGATGGCGGGCTCGGACAGCGTCGTACCTGCGTAGCGCGTGAACGAGTTGCGCAGGACGACACTCTCGTTGGCGAAGTTCTGAATTTCCGGCGTGAACTGCACTGCCGGGTTGTAAGCAGAAACGTAATCGCGACGCAGACTGTCCACTACGATGACAAAGATATTGGGCTTGGGCTGATGGGTCGCCTCCAGCTTCTCCACCAGCTTCACATCCACCGGTTGCACCGCGACCGAGGCCGGGATCCCCGTCTGCTCTTTCAGAAAGCGGCACAACGCATCGCAGGGTTTCTCCTGCGATACCGACCATAGGTCGGCGACCGCGGCATAGGACGCGTCAAAATTCACGTGCCGGGAGACGGCCGCACGCAATCCCGGCTTGGAGTTCCATGCCTTCTCGGCGTAAGCGCTTTCGGCCCGGGAGGCGTAGTAGGCACTAAAACTCGCGGCCCCCAGCACCAGCAGCAGCCAGGCAGGATACTGCACCACCTTGCTGCGGCTCGTGCGCAGGAACAGGGCGAAGACCGCGCCCCACAAGACGATCGACCACAGCTTTGCCAGGATCGAGTTCCAATCCATCACGCCGATCACCGCCGGCACTGTGTAAGCGGCCGCAAGTAGCACCAGCATCAACGCGGCATTCTGAGTCGCGGGCGCGTCCTGCCAGGATTTTATGTCCGTCACAGGCTGGGGTTGGGGAACCACCACGCGCAAGCCCGCACCCAGCATGACCAGCGCGGCGGCGATCACGATCGAGTAGAGGCTCGCTTCCAGACCCACGAAGGGAATACTCGCCAATAAGACCTTCTGGAAGATCAGGGCAACGACGCTGCAAACCAGGGCTCCATAAAGCAGCGACGAGGCGCGCCCTTTCAGCCGCCCCGTCAGCTTGCTCGCAAGGTTCGCTAAACAGGCAGCAAAGATTCCGAACAGTCCATGAGCCAGAAGGCTATAGGTCCAGGCCAGGAAATCATCAGGGTCGAGAGGGAATTGCCGCCCCGCCAGGGTATTGCGCAACCATGCGCTGGCAGGCGAAATGAAACCCATGCAGAGTCCGGCGAACAGCCCGACATGCAGTGGGATCTCTAGACGAAATGCCTGCGCCGACTGGATCGGTTCTTCCGCAATTTCATCTACAATCCCCAGCCAGATCACGGGAAACAGGAAGGCCACGCTCCAGATGAAGCTGAGTGAGTTATTTGCGACATGCGAAATCGGATGCTCGACCAGCAGAAAGATGGCGACTGCGGTATGGAATACCAGAAACTCCAGCGTGATTCGCCGCGCGCTGCTTTTGCCATATTGCTTCCACAGCGCAAACGAAAGCGCGGCCAGCGCTCCGCAAAAAAGATAAGCGTGGAGATGAATGAACTCGATGATCCAGAACTGAAATGGCGCCTGTATGAATGCGAAATAGGTGTCCGGGATGTAAGCCAGCAGGCAGTAAATCGAAGTCAGCAGGCAGAAGAGCGCGAACCACACTCTGCTCAGCAGCGCGAACCACACCGGAATCGCAGGCCTTTGCAACGCAATCTACCCCAGTCAGATAGGTTTGAAGTTACCTTCGAGCATAAGGTACGGAGGAGCGTCTCGGAAATGACCAAAGTACCGTTTGGAGGCGGTCCAGCAGATGCTACAACAGGAACTCTGTCCGGCACCTCCGGATCGTTGGCCAAATGGTACATTGGCGTGAGGCACGAGCCAAGAACTATGCCAAATCTGCAAGAAGCAACTCTCGCCCGACTTTCTGGATCCAGGGCACGGCGTCAAACAGTCTTATTCGCTAAAAACTTCATCAAGCATCCCATGCTGCTGGGCTCGTTCGTTCCCAGTTCACCTTTCCTGATTAACCAGTTGCTGGCGCCGGTGGATTGGCGCCGGGCGCGCGTGGTAGTCGAGTTTGGGCCCGGGATTGGAAATATCTCGCGCGAGATTCTGAGCCGTATGCGGCCCGATGCGGTTCTGGTGGCGATCGAACTCAACCCGGAATTCGTCCGCTTTCTGCAGGACGACATCAACGATCTGCGCTTCCAGGTTGTGGAGGGTTCGGCGCTCGACATTCGAGACATTCTGAGCACCTTGCAACTGCCCCCGGTGGATTACATCGTGTCGGGTATTCCTTACAGCACGATTCCGCATGAGACGCGTTGCGATATCCTGCGCGAATCGCGCAGCATGTTGCAGAACGATGGCGCCATGCTGGTGTATCAGTTCACCCGGACGGTGTTGCCGTACCTGGAGCGCAGTTTCGGCAGGGTAGAGCAGGATTTCACGCTCTGGAACATACTGCCGGCACGAATCTTTCGCTGCACACTTTAAGGACTCACTTCAAATAAACCCGCGTAGGACGAGCGCCCATGCCGCCGTCGCGGCTCTGATCGGTTAACGCGTCCCGGCCGGGATGGAATGCCTCACCCGTGCAGCAAGGCGACCCCGCCGGCAACCAGCAACGCCGCAATCCACCGCCGGTGATCGACCCGCTCGTGCAGGAAGAACTTTGCCGCCACCGCATTGGCTACGAAAGTCAGGGAAGCCGAGGCCGGAGCCACCAGGCTGACATCACCCCACGACAGTCCGAACAGCAGGCCATAAAACGCAATCGTCATCGCCAGCAGACCGAGCAGGAAATAGCGGTTCCGAATCACGGTACCCACGACCTTGATCAGCCCGGACTGCTTCCGCAACTCGCCCAGGTCTCCTACTTCCTTCATGGCGTGCGAGAGCAGGACGTCCCCGCTCGTGGAAGCCACAACAATCGCGGCGATCCCGCTCCAGGTGTAAAGCAGGTTCACCGGTCCACCCTCACAGCCGCCGACTCCGCGGACCTCACCTTAGGGCGATGCGTAAGTTCGGGGCCCTGCGTCACAAAACCCACTCCGGAGGAAATCAGCAGAATGCCCAGCCAGCGCGTGATGCTCACCTGCTCATGCAGCCAGAATTTGGCCACCAGCGTCAGCAGAACATAGCCGAGCGAGGTGGCGGGAAGCACGTAGGTTAGATCAGCCCAGGAGAGCGCGGTCATGTACGAGGCAAAAAATCCCAGCAGGAACAGGATTCCGAGCGCAATCCAGGGATTCAATATGACCAGAAAAATGTCGTAGAGGCGGTGCGGAGAAATGCCTCCTACTTGCTTCATACCGTAGGAGAGAAGGGAATCGCCGACCGCCGCACACAAGGTCACGGCGGCCAGCACCAGATACTTGCGAAAGGTCACGCTGCTTTCCTAGGCGTTTGCAGGCTCCACGGCAGTGGCGGATTCGTCCTTTTGACGCTTGTCCTTCACCCACTGGTGCCGCGCGGCACGCAGTTTCAGGAACGTCTTTGCTTCCTTGTACAGGCGCTTCCGGTCATTGCTGTCGAAAGCCGCCTTCTTCAGGATGCGGAATACCGCCTTCGGGCGGAAGTAGTACTCGTCATAGAAGCGATGTACTGCGTCCAGGATCTCCTCCGCCGGCAATCCCGGATACTGGATGTGCGCGAGTTGATGGCCACCCTCATCCACCATCTTGTTGTCGGCGACCATGAAGCCATTCTTCACCACAAAATCGTAGAGTTCGGTGCCGGGATATGCGTGCGCCACGGAAACCTGGATGGTTTCCACATCCAGTTCCTTGGCGAAGTTGATGGTGTTGCGAATCGTGTCACGCGTCTCGCCCGGCAATCCCAGAATAAAGTCTCCGTGCACTACCAGGCCGAGCTTATGGCAGTCCTTGGTGAACTGCCGCGCCCGTTCCACGGTCGCGCCCTTCTTGATGTTCTTCAGAATCTGCTGATCTCCGGATTCATAGCCGACGATCAACAGCCGGCACCCGGCTTCTTTCATGGCTTTCAGGGTTTCATAGTCGGTGGTCACACGCGAGGTGCAGGACCAGGTCAGCCCCAGTGGCTTCAGCTTCGCGCACAGTTCAACCGTACGCGCCTTCTGGATGTTGAAGGTGTCGTCATCGAAGAAGAATTCTTTTACGTTCGGCCAATATTCCTTGGCGCGCGCCATCTCGCGGGCAACATCGTCGCTGGATCGTTTGCGCCAGGGATGCCCGCTCAATGTCTGCGGCCACAGGCAGAAGGTACATTGCGCCGGGCACCCGCGAGTGGTGTACAGCGACACAAACGGGTGCAGCAGGAAGGGGACGTTGTATCGCGTGACGTCAAGATCGCGCTTGTAAACATCGGTCACGTGCGGCAACGCATCCAGGTCCTGGATCTGCGGCGCGTCTGGATTGTGTACCACTTTGCCGTCTTGCAGGAAGGAAACTCCATGAATCTCCTCGAGCGACTTGCCATTCGCGTAATCCACCACTGCGTAGTCGAATTCCTTGCGGCACACAAAATCAATGTCGGGACAATCGCGCAACGACTTCTCAGGCAACACGCTGACATGCGGGCCCACAAACGCAATCTTGATTTTGGGATTCGCCTCTTTGATCTTCCGTGCCAGGCGGATGTCCCCTGGAAAACCCGGCGTGCTGGTAAACAGCACCAGGAATTCGTAACCCTTGGCGATGGTGATGGTTTCCTCGGCGGAAACGTGGTGCGGCGGAGCGTCCAGCAGCCGCGAGCCTTCCAGCATGCCGGCCGGGTACGCCAGCCACACCGGGTACCAGTACGACTCGATTTCACGGGTTGCGGGCCAGCGCGAACCGGCGCCGCCATCAAAGTTTTCAAAGGACGGGGGATTCAGAAACAATGTTTTCAAAGGCATAGATTTGAATGACTTATCTTACCATTCCTCTCTCAGATAGCGGGCGGATACACCCGTGCCGGACCAGGTTCGACGGCGCAAAAAACGAGAGTTCCCCTGAGAATATTGTACTTAACCATACCGGCTTGGGACCGGTTCCGGCAATGGATTTGCGCCCAACCTGCCATTTGATGCACCGAGGGGCGGAAATAGCCCTTGGGTGGGGTTCATTAACGGGGAAGCCCTACCCAGTTTTCCAGCTCGCCGGTTGCCCGCAGAAGCGTGATTTGCGCTTTTTCCAGCTCGTAATTGGTGTCGCCCAGGCTGATGAACCGTTCGCCGGCCTGTTCGCGCGCGTCCTCGACGTCGTGGAAAGACGCGCTCCCTGCATCCAGCCGGACTTGCAGTGCCTGCAAATTGGACTGCGCAATCTGGTATTCCAGGTCCGCCACCTGCTGCGCCGCCGCCAGCTGCTCGACCGATCGCTGCAGCCGGAGTGTCTGTTCTGAAACTTCATTCCTGGCGCGTTCCGCGTCTCGCTTCGCGCGAACCGCGTCAGCATCGGCTCCGTCGGCCTTGGCGCGCTGCGAGGCGTTAAAGAATGGAAAGCGCAACACGACGCCGATTGTGGCATTGTGCCGCTGAAAACTTCCAGGCTGGAAGAATTGCTGGTAGTCGCTGATGGCAGTAGATAACAGCGCGTACTGAGCCGCGAAGTCGGCGCTCGGCCACAGGGCCTTGTGTTCGGCTTTCGCGCGGAACATCTGCGCCGTCGCGCGAATCTCAGCCACCTGCACCGCCGGACTGCTTACCGCCGCCTTCGAAGCCAGGTCATCCTCCTGCCGTACTTCGGGCAGCGAGGGAATGGATTCCGGTACGGTTTGAATCGAGTTCGCGGGAAGCCCGGTCAGGTGCGACAGGCGGCTGCGCAGCACGTCAATCTCTCCTTGCGCCTGGCTGATGTGCAGACGAATTCGGGCGCTGGTGAGCTTTGCCCTGTTCCTTTCGAGAGGATTGTCCACTCCCGCCTGCACTCGCTGTTCGACCACCTGCTCCAGTTTCGCGGCTTCGACCTGCTCGCTCTCCAGGTGTCCCAGCGATTGCTGCCAGCGGTTCAGCGCTGTATACGCCAGCACCGTGTCCTGGATGGTCTGGTTGCGCTGATCTTTCGTCTGCACCTTGGTGGCGCTCCAGTCGGCTTGCGCTGCGCGCACGAATTCACGCAAGGAGAAATTCACCGCCGGCGACTGCCCCGTGAAGTTCACGATCGATGGCGCCGATCCTTCGAGGCTGAGAGGATAGCCGTACGCCTTGCCCAGCCCCGAGCCCACCGTGAGCTGTGGGATGTATTGGTCCTTGAGTTCCCGGTAGCCCGCGTAGGCGCGCTGTTCGTCCTGACCGGCCGCGGCCATGGTGGTGCTATGCGTGAGCGCAAGTTGCACCGCCTTGACCAGGGGAACAGGTTCCGCCCACAGGCTGGTTGACAGAGAGAAGCCTAATGCAAGCAACAGTCCGGTACAGCGCGATGTGCCTGTCATCTTGTCACCTTCAATGAAGTTAAGAGGGAGTGCATCCCCAACAGATCAGAGATCAGAGCTGCGCGGTCAGCGATTCACCCGGTTGAGCGCATCCTGCGCCTGCGAGAAATTGTGCGCCATGCTGAGCGCGGCCTGGTATTCCTGCTTCGCAGCCTGCTTGTCGCCCTGCTTTTCCAGCAGCGTGCCCAGAAGATAGTGCGCTTTGAACGCGGGCGCCTGTTCTACGGTGGAGTTGGAAGCAAGGTAGCGTTTCAGCAACTGGATCGCGCTGGGAAGATTGCGGCCGGTGCGATTCAGGGTCTCAGCCGAGTCCACCAGCACCTCGGAATGACCGCTCTGCACAGAGGTAGCGCGCTGGATCGCGTCCTCCATTTCGTCCAGGCGTTGCCGGTTCCGGAAAAAAAGCGCCAGGTTCAACCACGATTCCGCGCTGCCGTGGCTGGCTTCAATCGCCGCGCGATAATATTTTTCAGCTCCGGAGTAGTCCTTCTTTTTTTCGGCGATGCGGCCCAGCACCCAGTTGGCTTTTGCAGGATCGCGCTGCGCAATCGTCTGCGCCTGCGCCTCGGCCTTGTCTTTCCCTCCGCCGACGATTCCCGGCGCCTCGAGATAGAACTCCGCCAGGTCGGTCCGCGCTTCAACGTTATTGGGGTCCAGTTGCACGGCGGTTTCGAATGCGGAGCGGACTTTCTTCGCCATCCCGGCCGCGCTCCAGAAACTGACCCTGTCGGCCTTCTCCCCGTAAATCCGCCCCAGCCACATGTGGTACTGGCTGCTATTCGGCTCCAGGGAGACCGCCTTCTCGCAATTCTGGATCCCCGCATCCCAATTGTCCAATGCAAGGTAAGCGCGGCACAACAGGTTGTAGGACTGCGCGTCGTTGGGCTTGCTGTGAAGTTGTCCCTGCAGGCTGCTGATCGCGTCATCCACGCGGCCTGCGGCCAGCAACATTTGCGCTGGATCGGAGGCGAACATCCCAATGGGGAAAATCACGACAACTGCGAACAGAATGTGTTTGAGAAAACGCATCCGCTAGGGAACCACCTTTACCGGCAAGCCTTGCTTCAAAGGCTTGGAATTGACCGAGGCCAGCGCAACCACCATGTTCACGTCCAGCCCTTTTGTGATCTCAACCTGAGTGAGGTTCGAAATCGAGGTCTGCACATCCCGCCTCACCAGCGAATTGTTTACGACCTGGTAGACGTACGGGCGGCTGTCATTTTGGCGGATCGATTCCCGCGGCACCGTCAACACGTCGTGATCTTCAGCCGTCACAATTCGGATATCCACGTTGATATTGGGTAGCAGGAGGTAGTCCGGATTCTCCACGATGCAAGTGGTCTCGCCCACGGTACGGGTTCCGCGGAGCCGCACCGTGGACGGGATATTGCTGATGGCGGAGCTCCACACCCGGCCGGACAAGCCGGCCCAGGTGACTTCGACGGGATCGCCCTTGCTCAAGCGGCCCACGTCCGGCTCGTCTACGAACGCGCGCACCAGTACGCGCGAGAGGTCCGCTTCCTGCAGAATCAGGTCCCCGGGGTTTACATACACGCCCTGCTTCACCGGCAGGGAATAGACAACCCCATCCACGGGCGCGCGCACATTCAGTTGACTCAGGATGTCCTGGGCCGCGGCATAAGCCGTTTTGGCCTGCTCGTGTTGCGCTTCGACCTTGGCGACTTCGGGCTTGGAATAGCGCTCCTTCAATTTCTGCTGCAGCAGTTTGACATCGGTATCGTAGCGAGCTAGTTCGTTCTGGGCCGCGATGACTTCGCCGGAGGATGCGGCGCCGCTTTGCTGTAATTTCTTCAGCGCATCCAGGTTGCGTTGCGCCTGGTCGCGCGCGGCTTGCGCCTTGGTTAATTCGGATTGCGCGGTCAGCACTTCTTCCTGGGTGCCGCCGGTTGCGAGCGCGTTGATGTCCGCCTGCGAGCCGCGCAATTGCGCCATCGCCCGCGCTGCCTGATCGCGCGCCTCGGCATCATTCAACACCACCAGCAACTGGCCTTTCTTGACGTGCTCGCCCTCACGAATCAGGACCCGCTTCACCACCGTCCCGATCGGGGCATGAGCCTCAAAATTCTCGACTGGCTCGACCTTGCCGTTGGTGGAAATCAAGCTGCGAATGGTTCCACGCTCCACCTTGGCAACACGGATCGGCACCGTATCGTCTTTGGACATGAATGATGCAAGCACAATCACGCCCAGAATGATCCCGACCGACCACACGAGCCAGCGGTTGCGCGCAATAAAGCCCGAGTTTTGATAGTTCGCCAACGCTATGATTTACCGTAGAAGACTATTAAATGTACCACTTACAGCCACTGCTGGGTTTGAAGGAGTACCACAAACATTTAGATGCCCTCTCCCGGGCAAAAAATCCGAAATCTTGCCACGCCCCTGAACCTCTGCATACACCGCTAGAATAGAGTCATGTCGAACGCAACCCGATACACGCCCGAACACGCCGCAGCGGGCCTTGACCACGCATTCCCAGCCATCGAAACCTGGCCCAATCAGTTTCCCGGTTACGAGATTATCGTTGACGATCCCGAGTTCACCTCGGTGTGTCCCAAGACCGGATTGCCCGACTTCGGCGTGCTCACCATCCGCTACATGCCAGACCAGAACTGCCTGGAATTGAAGTCGCTGAAGGAATACCTGCAGTCCTACCGCAACCTGGGAATCTTCCAGGAAAACATTGTGAACCGCGTGTTAGAAGATGTTGTGCGCTGGGCTAAACCGGTGTGGGCCGAAGTCAAGGGCGACTTCCGTCCCCGCGGCGGAATCTCGACCGTAGTCATCGCCAAGTGGCCCCGGCCGGAGAAGAAAATTTCCTTTCATGCGACGTAGTGTCTTTGCTGATTAAGAAAGTTTGGAATCCACAAAGGGCACGAAGTCACAAGAAGTTTCGTTGGTGCCACTTGGTGTCCTTGGTGCTTCAGACTTTTCTGTGAACCCAGTGCCCTCCGAGGTTAATGGCTTTGAGCAGGGCACATGCTATATTCCTCCGGCGTGCCCCCGGAAAAACTCTATCCCCGCACCGCGCTGTTGCTGTTGACCGCGCTGAACCTGCTGAACTACGTGGACCGCTCGGTGCTGTTTGCGGTGCAGCCGCTGGTGCAGGCGGAATTTCACCTCAGCAACGCGCAAGTCGGATATCTCACCAGCGCCTTCCTGGCTTTCTACATGGTCGCGGCGCCCTTCACCGGGCCACTTGCCGACCGCTACTCGCGCAAACTCATCATCGTCCTCGGCGCCTTGTTCTGGAGCGGACTCACGCTGCTCACCGCTGTGACCCACACGTATTGGGAACTGCTCATCCGCCACACTCTGGTGGGAGTGGGCGAAGCCACGTTCGTTACCATCGCGCCAACGTTCGTCGCCGACCTGTTCCAGGAAAAGACTCGCGGACGCATCTTTGGCATCTTTTATCTCGCCATCCCGGTCGGCACCGCCGCGGGATACTTGCTTGGCGGAAGACTTGGCCCTGAGTATGGCTGGCGCTTTCCCTTCTACATCGCGGCCGCACCGGGATTTCTGCTCGCCATCCTGGTCCTGTTTCTCAAAGAACCGGAGCGCGGCCAGTTCGATTCACTGCGCGAAACTCCAGAGCGCGGCACACTTCTAGGCCTGGCTCGTAATCCTGCCTACTGGACGGTGACCCTGGGTATGGCCGCCAGCACATTTTCTCTGGGCGGTATTCAGGTCTGGATGCCGACCTTTCTCTCCCAGTCCCGCGGCTACAGCTTGAAGGAGGCCAACGAACTGTTTGGGATGATCGTTGTCCTGGACGGCATTCTCGCCTCACTCGCCGGCGGTTGGCTGGGAGACCGGCTCCTGCCGCGCATGAAGGGCGCGTATTACTTTGTCTCGGCGGTGGGCATGGCTCTGGGGGTGCCGGCCATGATCCTTGCCCTGTTCTTCACCGGCAAGGTCATGATCCCGGCCATTGCCGTGGCAGCATTTTTTCTGCTCCTGAATACTTCTCCCCTCAACACCGCCCTGGTCAATGCCGTCGGTGCACACATCCGCGCAACCGCCATCGCGGTAAACATTTTTATCTTCCACTTGCTGGGGGATGTGCCCTCGCCCACTCTTATGGGATACGTGGCCGACCGGCACTCGCTTCAGACAGCGTTCATTCTTCCCGTGATCGCGATGGGCATCTCATCTGCGATACTGTTCTACGGAATGCGTTTCGCCCCTCATACCAAACCTGAATCCGCCGGAGTCCACATCGGATGATGTATCTGTATTGGATTGCCGGGCTGCTGCTTGCGCTGGCCTGGTTCTCCCGGCTGCTGGCAGCGGCTATCGGCATGCCCAAAGTGGCCAACGTTGCGCTTCCCGAGTGGGACCGCAGTCCGGCGAAACTGCCCCGCCTTACCATTATTGTTCCTGCCCGTAATGAGGAAGAATCCATTGCCGCGTCGGTTCACCAATTGCTCGCCCTCGATTACCCGCACTACGAAGTGATCGCGGTAAATGATCGTTCCACCGATCGCACGGGAGAGATCCTCGACCGCATCGCCGAAATGCCCATGGCTCAAGGCCGCTTACGAGTCATGCACGTGGATACCTTGCCTACGGGGTGGCTGGGCAAAACTCACGCCATGTGGATGGCGGCGCAGCAGGCCAGCGGCGAGTGGCTGCTCTTTACCGACGCCGACGTGCTGTTCAAGCCCGACTCAGTGCGGCGGGTGCTCGCTTACGCGGAAAAAGAATTCGCCGACCACGTCGTGCTGTTTCCGCGCATGATCATGCGCCGGCCCGGAGAGCGCATGATGATCGCCTTCTTTCAGACCTTGTTTGTGTTCGGGCATCGTCCCTGGAAAGTAGGGGACCCCAAGACCAAGGACCACATGGGAGTGGGCGCTTTTAACCTGGTTCGCCGCAGCGTCTACGAAGCGGTCGGCACCTATAAAGCCTTGCGCTTCGAGGTGCTCGACGATATGAAACTGGGAAAAGTCGTGAAGACCTCCGGCTTTGCCCAGCGCAATGTCTTCGGCGACGATCTGATTTCCATTCATTGGGCGAAGGGCGCTCTGGGGATTGTGGATAACCTCACCAAGAACTTCTTCGCGATTATGTCGTTTCAGTGGCCGCGCGCGGTGGCCTCCTGCGTGGCGCTGCTGTTCCTGAACCTGGTGCCGTTTCTTGGAGTCTGGCTCGCAACCGGGTGGGCGAAACTTCCGTACGGGATCGCACTGCTCTCGATGTTCGCCATCTATTGGGGCATGTCCCAACGTTCGTCGATTCCGCCCTATTACTTTCTACTGCATCCCATCAGCACGGCGTTGTTTACCTACACCATGCTTCGCTCCATGCTGCTGACCTTGTGGCAGGGAGGCGTGGTGTGGCGCGGAACCAAATACCCGCTCGACGAATTGAAGCGCGGCATGGTGTAAGCCGGTCGAGCAGATCGGCGGGGACTGGCGATTACGCCAGCTTGTGTTTCCACGCAAAGGGGTTCGTCCTTCCTTCTAAGCCCCAACCACCAAAACGGAAAGGCCATGTACTTCAGTTCCCAAAACGTGCTCACGCGTCACATTCGCCGGTGACCCCGCGCCGATATTCTTATGGTGGGGGAACCTCGCCACGCGTTCCTGCTCGCTGTCAGGGCAGCAGAGCCGCATGCCTGGCGTTTTCGCCGAGAAATTGTGTTGATCGAACCGAGGTTGCGAATGAAGCCTGTAAGCTTTGGAGCAGCTCAATGGGTACTGTTGTCGGTTGCCTTTTTTCTTTCTTCCACAACTATTCCTAGCCTCGCCCAGGAACCCGATATCAACCTTGCCGAGGCTAGCCTGGAACAACTGGGCAGGATTCCGGTCTATACCGCCTCCAAGCACTTGCAATCCGGGGCGGATGCGCCGTCCTCGGTTACAGTCATCACTTCTGACGAGATCGAACGCTATGGCTACCGCACCCTGGCTGACATTCTGGGTTCGGTGCGCGGCTTTTTCGTCACCTACGACCGTAACTACAGCAGCCTGGGAGCGCGCGGCTTCGCTCGGCCGGGGGACTACAACACCAGGATTCTGCTGCTCGTAGACGGACATCGTCTGAACAACAACATCTACGACGAAGCCATGCTCGGCTCCGAGTTCCCCGTGGACGTGGATCTCATCGACCGGGTCGAGATCATTCGCGGGCCGGTTTCTTCTCTGTACGGCAGCAACGCGTTGTTTGCCGTAGTCAACGTCTTCACCAAGAAAGGACACGATCTGCAAGGGCTGGAACTTTCCAGCGAGGCGGGTTCGTTCAACACCTACCAGGGCAGGATGAGCTATGGCCGGAAGTTGCGCGCGCTTGAGTTCCTGGTTTCGGCAACTTATTACGGCAGCCGCGGACAGAAGCGGCTCTACTTTCCGCAATTCAACACGCCACAGACTAATAACGGCATTGCGATCAGCGCCGACGACGACCAGATCGGGAGTGCCTTGGCCACGATTACGTTTCGCGACTTCACCCTGCAGGGCCTCTACGGCGTGCGCGAAAAAGGCATTCCCACCGGGCCCTATGGCACCGTGTTCGGCGATTCTCGCACGCGTACAACCGATGCCCATCAGTATCTTGATTTGCGGTATGAGCATACGTTTGCTCAGTCCTGGGATCTGCTGGCGCGCTGGTTTATTGATCGTTCTCCTTACCAGGGCACCTACATTTACGCCGGGGATTCCCCCGCGCGAGTCCGGCCCAATCTCGACTACGGCGACGGGAAGTGGTGGGGAACCGAACTCCAACTCACCATGACCGTGCTCAAGCGAAACCGGATCACAGTCGGCTCGGAGTATCGGAACAGTTTTCGCCAGGATCAGATTGACTACAATGTGAATCCCTACGAGCTTTCTCTCCTTGACCGGCGTAACTCATTCAGCTATGCCTTTTTCTTGCAGGATGAAATCACCATCAGCAAAGCCCTCACCGTAAACGCCGGGCTTCGCTATGACTACTACAATCGCACCGAGGCCAGCACAGATCCCCGGGCCGCGGTCATCTACCGCCCGCGGAGCAGTACCGCCCTGAAATACATCTACGGCGAGGCCTTCCGGGTACCCAATGTTTACGAAATGTACTACTCCATCTTTCCCAATTTTCCCAACCCGGCATTGCACCCGGAGAAGATTCGCAGCAATGAGGCGGTCTGGGAGCAAGGAATCACAAATCATCTTTGGGTGACCACCTCCGTTTTCTACAACCAGATGTATGGACTGATCACAGAAGAGCCTTTCGCGGGTGGAGGAACAATTTTCCGCAACTTACAGGATGTGCGCTCGGCGGGAGCGGAACTGGAACTTCGAGGACAGGTTTGGCATGGATTGGAAGGCGCCGCCAGCTACAGCTTCCAGCAGACCAGAGACACCGGGACCGACAAACTTCTCAGCAACTCGCCGCGTAATCTAGTGAAGCTGCGTTTCAGCCAGCCCCTGCTGCACCGCCGTATGTTCGTCAGCCTGGACGCACAATACCGGAGCCGTATCCAGTCCCTGGCCAGCGGCACTGTATCGCCATTCACGGTGCTGAATCTCAACCTGCTGGGCCGAAACCTGGGGAAACACCTGGACCTTTCCCTTGGGGTCCATAACCTGCTCGACAAGTACTATTTCGATCCTCCGTCGAGCGAGAATTTGCAGTTACCCATTCCGCAAGACGGGCGGAGTTTTCGCATTAAGTTGACGTGGCACCCAGGAGAGCGCTAGGCAGTCCATGTTGCGCGACGCGCCATTTCGATCGCATCTTCCGACCCTGGCCGGCGTGGTCTTGTGTGGGCTGTGCTTGACTGCAGGCATGTTTGCGCAAACCCTGAGCGATTACCAGGTCAAGGCCGCCTACGTGTACAACTTTGCCAAGTTCATCGAATGGCCGGCGCAGAAGTTTGCCTCGCCCACCTCCCCATTTCGCTTTTGCATTCTCGACGACTACTCCTTCGAGACCGAGCTGAACCGGATTGTGAAAGACAAATCGGTTGCGGGTCGCCCGATTGAGGTGCGCGATGTACGCGACGGACCGGAGTCTCGCAATTGTCACATCCTTTTCGTCAATGCAGCCCAGAGCAAGCGCCTTCGTGTCATCGTGGAAGCCACGCGGGGCGCCGGCGTCTTGTCCGTGGGAGAAACCGAGGATTTTATCGATCAAGGCGGCATCGTCAAGTTTGTTGCAGACAACGGTCG
>DASREM010000045.1:0-102967 GCA_035652095.1 Terriglobales bacterium
AACATCATGGGAGCGCAGCGGCTGACAGCAATCCTCGTAACTTAATCTCATCGCACCGTCTGAGTGCATCTCCACCAATACCTATAACTAGCCGCGAGCATAGATAGTGCCACTTATGCGGGCGCGTTTCGTAACAGTCTGATATGAGGAGGGGATTTCCGTGCAGCGTTTGATCGTCGCACAGATCAATCAGGTTGCGGGCGTGCAAAGCAACGATACGCATGCAGGACCTGTTGACTACAGTAAGGCGCCCTGGTTTGATTGGGGTCCGTATCTCTGGGCAAGCGGTCAAACCCAGCGACAGTTTGACCTTCTGGTCTGGTGTAACGGTCAAGGTACCGCACAGTGTCCCCAGACTCAGTTAGACGTGCGATATGGTGATAGATTCAACCCAAATTTCTGGGGTGACTTCACACACCCGACCGCCATGGCGGCGGAGAAAGTAGCGAAGCTGCTGATGATTTTCATCGGTAAAGATCCAGACGGGGTGCGCCCAGGCTCGCCGTTCGTGCTGCCCTGGGTACAAAAGTAAGGGATTTCGAGCAAGACCCTCAGCACAGGAGATGGCCCTCTCCGATAACAGTGTTTATGGTGAATCGCTAGCCGCCCCGACAAAGTCCGCAGTCGTGATCGGGCTAGTGATAAATCCGTGGTAGGTCTGGAAGTCAAAAGTGTACTGGCCAACGATCTGCCCCAACGCGTTTATGGCCGCAGCAGCTGTAAACTGGGCACCGGGATACTTGAAGGAGAGGGTCTTCCCATTCAGCATGGCAAAAGCGCACGCGCAACCACCGGGAACTGTGTACCACCCGACGATCATTCCGCCGTCGTTGAGCCCCCTAGCGGCTGTTTGGTTCGCTCCCGAGATATTGAGTATCCGACAGCTGCTCTGTCGGCAGATGAAACCAGAGGAATCGGCCCACCCCACAATCGTATCCAAATTGTTAATTCCCGACGCGAATACGTACACGTATGCGCCTGGAACCTTCAAGGTTTGGGACTGCCCGCCAACGAGCTCGAACCCCTTGGTGGTGTAAAGGGTGCCGGCTCCACCTACCAGGTCGTTTGTGTTGTCTATCGCGTAAGTGATCGTCGTGCTTTTGCCCTTTATCACGATGGGCGTGAAATTGGTTTGATCATAGGTGAATCCCAAAGCGGTTGCTCCGCCGCTGAACTCGGCCGACCCCGTCATCAGCCCAGAATCGTTGATTCCATACGCGAAGGTGGAAGATGCTCCCGGATAATCGATCTGGGTGAAATTGCCTCCTCTGTATAAAAAGCCGTGTTTGTGCATTGAATTCACGCCCTGGACAAAGTAACCCACCACGTCTCCAGCTCGATTGATCCCGTAGGCTCCGTTCACGGCCGCGCCCGGCACATCAATTGTCGTGAAGCTCAACTGAACTGTGGTGAGCTTTGATTGGGCGAAGGCCCTAGGAGCTGACAGACTAAGCGTAAGCAAGGCGGGCAGCACGATTAAGCAGGCGAGAAACCTTCTCATGAGAACCTCCGACTAGCTGGGAGAGCAAGGTAGCCCTCCGAATTATGTTTCAAGATGACCACCGGGTCAATGAATACCTTCACAGTTGATAGAGACCAAAGTGAGCAGGACAAACAGGACAAAATCTGAGCCTACGATGTAACGGGCGAGGCGCCCTCGCTCACGTCATTTTTTCTGCAGCTCCTGCATCACGCTCTGGATCAGTTCTTTCGCATCGGTCAGGTTCTTCATCACCAGCTGAATATCCATGACGGGCTTGCCCGGCCAGCGCTGGCTCTGGCAATAGACGCCGTGCTGCCCGACCAGCGCCATGGCGTCGGTAATCGTGTCCATGGTCACCGCGAGCCGCCCGCGCGGAACTCCCATCATGGTTTCGTAGTGCTCCAGTTCTTCCTGCTTCTCGTCAAAGACCGGCATGGGCTCATTGTAACGGCTAACCGCATGTTGGATAATTGCCGGGGCTGCTGTCCAGCCCGGAATTCTTACGTCCAAAGCATTTAGCACTTCGCAGTTAGCATTTGGCGCCTCAGACTGGAGCCGATCGCGAAATGCCAAGTGCTGATTGCCAAATGCTTCCCAGGAGACTCTCTCATGCAGAAACGAATCACGATTCTGGCAATGTTCGTTGTTATCGCTGCTTCATTCGCGTTTGCCCAGCAGGACAAGAGCAAGCGTCCCAGCCCGGCCGCGCAGGCGGCGTGCAAGTTTTCAGACGGCAAGGGCGTGACCGTCGATTACTCCAGCCCCCGCGCCAAGGGCCGCAAGATTTTCGGCGACCTCGTTCCCTACGGCGAAGTCTGGCGCACCGGAGCAAATGAAGCCACCACCTTCGTCGCCACCGCTGATCTGACCGTCGGCGGCAAGGATGTTCCCGCCGGCAACTACACCATCTTCACCGTGCCCAACCAGGACAAGTGGACTCTGATCATCAACAAGAAAACCGGCGAGTGGGGCATCCCCTACAAGTACGAGTCGGACGAACTGGCGCGCGTAGACATGAAGGTGGACAAGACCTCCAGCCCGGTCGAGAATTTCACCATCGCTTTCGACCAGTCCGGCGACACCTGCAGCATGCACATGGACTGGGAAAACACCCGCGCCTCGGTGGCCGTAGCGGAAAAGAAGTAGCCTTCACACTCAGAGGACGCCGCGCAGGCGGGCGTCCTTTGTTTTTTTACGTCACATCTTCCACTCTCGATTTGCGCTACAATTCGCTCGCGAATCCCCTATGGGAGGTCTCCCATGCCGGTATACGACTACCTTTGCAACGACTGCCACAAGGAATTTGAACTCGTCCTCACCCTGAGCGAACACGAGAAGGAAGTGAAATGCCCGCATTGCGGGAGCAAGAACATCGAACAGGAATCGACCGCGTTCTTCGCGGTTACGGGAAAGAAAAGCTAGCCGCTACTGAGAGGACGCCTTCAGCGCCTGTTGCGCTTCGGTAGAATCCGGATTCAGCTGCAGCGCCTGTTGATACGCAGAAACGGCCTCATGGCGGCGTCCTTTCATTTCCAGAGCGTGGCCTACTCGCAAAAAGCCTGACTCCGTCGGGCGAATCTCGATCGATCGCGAGTAGTTTGCGATTGCCTCGTCCAGCTTTCCCTGTCGCTCAAGCAGGCGCCCCAGCCCGAGATAGGCATTGAACTGGTTCGGATTCAAACGCAGCGCCTGGTCGTAACTCTCTCGCGCCTTCGCATCGTCGCCCAGGTCGCGATAGGCGGCCCCGAGATTGGCATAGGTGGACGCCAGCAGCGCGGGATCCGAGGTCATCTGAATCGTGGACTCATATTCCTGCACCGCCTCGCGCAGCTGGTTATGCTCCTGGAGGTAGGCGCCCAGATTGGAGTGGCTCATGGGATCGCGCGGATTGATTCGCGCTGCAGCTACGAAATGTTCGTGCGCCTCGTCCGGCTTGCCGAGCAGCAGCAGCGCGCCTCCCATGTTGTCTTCCGCGACGAAATTGTTTTGCGTGATGGCAAGCGTATGCGCCCAGAGATCGTAACTGCTCGACCAGTAGCCAAGCTGGCGGTAGGTGAGGAACGAGAGCGCGGTAAGAATGCAGGCCGCTGCAATGAGTCGAGAAACGAAGCTGAACTTCTTTGCGTCGGCCAAGTCGGCCACGCCGAACGCGATCATCACGAACATCCCCACCAGCGGGATGTAGGCGTAGCGATCCGCCGAGGCCTGATCGCCAACCTGCACCAGACCGATCACGGGAACAAGGGTTCCCAGGAACCAGCACCAACCCATCGCGAGATAGCGCCGGTCCCTTCTCAGGATCACGAGGCCGGTTATCGAGAGCAAGACCAACAACGCAACACCAATCTGCCACCCGGCTAACGACTCTCCCGGATGCGGATACATCGGCGCTAGCCGCAAAGGCCAGATCATCTTCCACAGATAGGTAGCGTAAGCGACGATCGCGTTCGCCAAGCGTGTGCCCAGCGAGAACTGCACCGTCGAACGCATGGCGCCACCCGCCTGCTGTGCCGACATGGTCATCAGTGCACTTCCCGCAGAGAGCGCGAACAGCGGCAATTTCTCGACGATCAGCTTGCCCGTGGAGGTCTTCCCTATCCTGCCCAGCGGCCAGTAATCCAACAACAGCAGAACACATGGCAACGTGATCACCATCGGCTTGGCCATCAGCCCGAGCGCGAACAATACGAAAATCGCCATGTATCGCTGCCAGCACGGTTTGGCCGCGTACCACCCGTATGCGCCGATCGCCAGAAAGAACAACAGCGTGCTCAGCACGTTCTTCCGCTCGGCGATCCAGGCCACCGATTCGACGTTGATGGGATGCAGCGCAAACAGCGCCGCCACAAAGAAGCTCGCGCCCACGCGGCCAGTGCCATTGACCAGAATCAGGAACAAAACCACCGCGCTCAGGGCGTGAATCAGCAGGCTGTCAAAGTGATGTCCTGCCGGATTGGAATGAAACAACTGGTAGTCGAACGCGTGAGAGATCCAGGTCAGCGGATGCCAGTTCGCCTGCTCAGTCGCGGTGAAAGCCCAGGTGATCGTGTTCCAACTCAGGCCGTCGCGCACGTGGGAATTGTCGGTGACGTACCCGGGATCGTCGTAATTCACGAACGGATGCTGGTTCACGGGATTGTAGAGCGCCAGAGTGAGGACAATCAGCAGCAGGCAGAGGACAACGTTCCGCTTTTCCGGCGAAGCGAAAAGACCGTCGTTCTTCTGAGCGGTAACGGCGTTTCTGGCGGGAGCAGGCAATGCAGAGATTTAACCACAGAGGACGCAGGGGAGCACAGGGGAAGAACCACGAAAGCAATTGCCGATTTTAATTGTCGATTTTTGATTCTCAATATTCGACAATCGGCAATCGTCAATTCCCCGGTTTCCACCTCAACACCGGCTTCCTCGCCGCCGCGGTTTCATCCAGGCGCGAGACGCGCGTGGAATGAGGCGCCGTCAGCACCGTCTGCGCATCCTCTTCCACTTCCGCGGCAATCGACTTCATGGCCTCGACGAACAGGTCCATCTCTTCCACCGACTCGCTCTCTGTCGGCTCGATCATCATCGCTCCGGGCACGATCAGCGGAAACGAAGTGGTGTAGGGGTGGAATCCATAATCGATCAGCCGCTTGGCGATGTCGCCCGTCTTCACACCTTTTTTCGCCTGCGTGCGATCGCTGAAAACCACTTCGTGCATGGTCGGCGTCGAGTAGGGCAGATCGTAGATACCCTCGAGCCCTTTGCGGATGTAGTTCGCGTTCAGTACCGCGTCTTCGGTCGTCTGCCGCAGACCGTCGGGGCCGTTGGCCATGATGTACGCCAGCGCGCGCACAAACATGCCGAAATTTCCGTAGAACGCGCGCACCCTTCCGACCGACATCGGCCGGTTGTAATCGAACCCGAGCGTGCCATCCGCTTTCGTCACCACCACCGGCTTGGGCAGATAAGGTTCCAGGGCTTTCTTGATCGCCACCGGACCCGATCCCGGGCCTCCCCCACCATGAGGCGTGGAAAATGTTTTGTGCAGGTTCAGGTGCATCACGTCCACCCCGAAATCGCCGGGACGCACCTTTCCGACCAGCGCGTTCATGTTGGCGCCGTCCATGTAGAGCAAGCCACCCTTCGCATGGAGAATCTCTGCGATCTTGTGGATCTCCTGCTCGAAAATCCCCAGCGTGTTGGGATTGGTGAGCATCAACGCCGCAACTTCATCGTTCATCTGCGAGGCCAGCGCTGCCACATCCACCATGCCGCGATCGTTCGACTTCAGATTCTCCACCGCATAACCGACCATCGCCGCCGTTGCTGGATTGGTTCCGTGCGCCGAGTCGGGGATCAGAACTTTCTTCCGGGGATTTCCTTGCGCCTGGTGATGAGCGCGCACCATCAGCAAGCCGGTGAGTTCTCCATGCGCCCCGGCCGCAGGCTGCAGGGTGATCGCATCCATGCCGGTGATTTCCGTCAGAGCATCGCTCAGGGTCTTGATAATCCGCAGAGCCCCTTGTGAAACCTTCTCCGGCTGATAAGGATGTCCATTCGCCAGACCTTCTTGCCGGACCACGATCTCGTTCACTCGCGGGTTGTACTTCATCGTGCACGAGCCCAGCGGATACATGCCAAGATCGATGGCGTAGTTCCAGGTCGACATTCGCGTGAAGTGACGGATAATTTCGATCTCGCTCACTTCGGGCATGTTGCCCAGGTCTTTGCGTTCCGCCGCACCCAGGAGCGCAGATGAATCCACTTCCGGCACGTCGAGCGGAGGCAGCTTCCACGCCGCCTTGCCCGCCGACGACTTCTCGAAGATCAAGCCTTCGTTCTGGTTGACGTGGCGAGTGGCTTTGCGGGTCATGTGCTTCATCGCGCCACCTCCTCGTGCTCTTCGACTTCCTTGCCGGATTGCACCGACCGTTCGCTTTCGGCCACCAATCCGACCGCCGTGTCAATTGAGGAGCGCGTCGTCAGTTCCGTGCAGCACCACAGCGCGGCGTTGCCAAGCTCGGGATAAAACTTCTGCAAGGGCAATCCGCCAACGATTTTGTGACCCAATATCCTGCGGTTAATGGCATACGGATCCTCGCTGGTCTGCACCACGAATTCGTTAAATCGCGGCGAGCCCGGAAACATGACCTTGGCGTGCTTACTGAACTGCGCACAGGCGTAGGCGGCTTTCGCCAGATTCTGCTTCGCCAGCTCGCGCAACCCGACCTTCCCGTACACGGTCATGAAGATATTCGCCATCAAGGCGACCAGCGCCTGATTCGTGCAGATATTGGAAGTCGCCTTTTCGCGGCGAATGTGCTGCTCGCGGGTCGCAAGCGTCAGTACGAATCCGCGTTTCCCGTTCCGGTCGGTCGTTTGGCCCACGAGGCGTCCCGGCATCTGGCGCACAAATTTTTCTTTGGTCGCGATCACGCCGCAGTAGGGTCCACCGAATCCCAGAGGCACTCCGAACGACTGCGCCTCCATGGCGACGATATCCGCCTCGCGCGGCGGTTCCACGATTCCCAGCGACACAGCTTCCGCAATCGAAACCACCAGCAACGCGCCATGCTTGTGCGCGATCTCAGCGATTGCGGCAACGTCTTCGATGGTCCCAAAAAAGTTTGGGGACTGAATCAGGATGCAAGCCGTATCCGCCGTAATTCCCTGCTCCAAGGCATTCAAATCGACGCGCCCATTCGATGTGAACGGAACCGTGCTCAGCGGCATGCCCTGGTGCCACGCATACGTTGCCAGCACCTCGCGATATTCCGGGTGCACACTGCGCGCGATGACCGCCGAGTTCCGTCCGGTCAGCCGCACCGCCATCATCACGGCTTCGGCAGCGCCCGTCGAGCCGTCGTACATCGAGGCGTTCGCCACTTCCATCCCGGTCAGTTCGCAGATCATGGTCTGGAACTCGAAGATGGACTGCAGCGTGCCCTGCGAAATTTCGGCCTGATACGGCGTATAAGCGGTCAGAAACTCGCCGCGGGAGATAAGCGAATCGATGATGACCGGGCGATAGTGAGCGTAAGCTCCCGCCCCGAGAAAGGTGCAGTAGCCGTCCCCGTTTTCGCGCGAACGCTCGCGAAACCAGTCCACAATCTCCGACTCCGCCATCTGGCGCTGAATCTTCAGGTCGCGATTCAGACGATATTCCGCTGGGATCGGCGCAAACAGGTCATCAATCGAGCGCACGCCGATGGCTTTCAGCATGGCCTCGCGGTCGGCAGGAGACTTCGGTAAATAGCGCATAGGAACCTTAATTAGATGTGGAGAGGAACGGTTTAGACCCGAACTGATTGCCGGATTGCTGAATTGCCGAATTTTCGAATTCGAAAATCCGGCAATTCGTCAATTCTTCTAGTGTCCGCCTTCTTCCGCCACAAACTTCTCGTAGTCGGCCGCCGACAGGAGCGAACTCACCTGCGACGGATCTTTCAACGCGATCTTGATCATCCACGCGCTGTGCGCATCTTTATTGATGCTCTCGGGCGCGGTCGCCAGCGCTCCATTCACGTCCGTCACGGTTCCGGTCGCTGGAGCGTACAAATCCGACACCGCCTTGACCGACTCTACCGTTCCGAAAGTCTTCCCCGCTGTGATCTCCGACCCGACCTTGGGCAACTCGACAAAAACGATGTCGCCCAGCGAATCCTGCGCATACCTCGTAATGCCGATCGTCGCGTTGTTGCCTTCCACTTTGATCCACTCGTGTTCCTTGGTGTACTTATATTCGGCGGGATAGGCCATGTGGCTCTCGATCTCCTTAATGAACCTTCGTGTCCCTGGTGGTTAAGCTTTTTTTGGCCGTTTATAAAATGGGGTCGGCACCACCTGTGCCTTGACTCCCTGGCCGCGAATCTCAACCTTCAACTCGGTTCCGTTGTCGCTCAGCTCGGGCGGAACGTACGCCAGCGCAATATTCTTCTTCAGAAACGGAGCGTACGACCCGCTGGTCACATATCCGATCTCGCGCCCGTTAGCGTCCTGCACCTTGTAACCGTCGCGCGCAATTCCCCGCTCCATCATCTCAAGCCCCACGAGGGTGCGCTTCACTGAACCCCGTGCCTTCTCCAGCGCTTCGCGCCCGACGAACCCCGGCTTTTCCATCTTGATGAAACGGTCCAGCCCGGCCTCCCAAACGTTGATCTCATCCGAGATCTCGTGCCCATAAAGAGGAAGCTTCCCTTCCAGCCTTAGCGTATTGCGCGATCCCAGGCCGCAGGGAACGACGGCAAACTCCTTGCCTCCTGCAAGGACTTCATTCCACACCCGGGCGCTGGTCGCCTCATCCGACGGGATATAGATCTCGAATCCATCCTCGGCGGTGTAGCCGGTGCGAGCGATCAGGATGTTTTTCAGCCCGCAAACCGTTCCGCGCGTCACCCAGTAAAACTTCACGGCGCTCAAATCGGCGTCCGTAAGCTTCTGAAGCAGGCTCACGCCCTTGGGGCCTTGAATCGCTATCTGAGTAAAATTGTCGGAGAGGTTTTCGACCTTGCAGTCGAACTCGCGCGTATTATCGCGGACCCAGTTGAAATCCTTTTCCCGTGTCCCGGCGTTAATTACCAGCAGGTAATCGTCTTCTCCCAGCCGGTGCACGATCACGTCATCCACAAACGTGCCATTGGGATACAGCAGCGCCGAATATTGCGCCTGCCCCATCTGCAGCTTCGAGGCATCGTTCATCGAAATATGCTGAACGGCTTTCAAAGCCTCCGGTCCGTGCAGCCGGATGTCCCCCATGTGGCTGACGTCGAAGATGCCCACACCGGTTCGCACCGCATTGTGCTCGGCGATGATTCCGCCCGCGGAGGGATACTCGACTGGCATGTCCCAGCCGTTGAACTCGACCATCTTCGCCCCCATCTGGCGGTGGACGGCGTTCAATGCAGTCTTGCGAATGGTCGCCTCAACAGCTGGCAATGGTTCCTCGGTTCAAAGCAGTGGGGCTGCCGGGATGGTGAAACAAATTACCCTAACATGCAGACGGGAAAGGCAGCAAATGGGGGGTCGGACCCTTGGTGAGACTTGGTGTCCTTTGTGGTTGAACTTTCAAAATTAACCACAAAAGGCACGAAGTCTCACCAAGGAAGCCTATTACCAAAGACACTTTTCTACGCGGCGTCCCGGCGTTACAGTTCGCCCATGGCCACTACCACAAAAAAATTCCTCTGCATGCAGTGCGAAATGCCGGAAGACAAATGCGAGTGCGACAAATACTGCGCCTTCTGCCAGGGACAGGTAGACATCCGCTTGTGCCACGACGGGCTTTACTACTGCCCGCCCTGCCGCGAAGCCGCCGATTACAAGACCCAGGAAGAAATGTAAAAAGCGTCCAGCGGGTTCGCTGGACGCCTGAAGAATCTGAACCCTACGCTGCTGTCGCCCTGCGGGGAGGGCCTGGCAAACGCAGTTTCACCGGAGTTCCGCAATGTTCGTCGTACATCCGGGTGCTGGCCCCTTTCACCACCGCTTCGCCAATCTCTTTTATCGCTGCGCTGGCTTTCGAACTGGTAGTCAATGACGCAAGCTCGCGCAGCGCGGCCGCCAGGATCACGTCGTTCAGGGCCGGAGTGACCGTCCGCCATGGGTCCGGGCTTGGGCTAAGGCCAAAAAGTGGCCAGGGATCAGGCGGAGGTGGCGGAGGCGGAAAGTAGTGACGCCAGGGCGGACAGATGTCGTCGCCATCGTCGTAACTGCTGACCATGCCGCGTGACGCCTCCTGCGCCAGTTCCCGGCCGGTTGCCATCAGTTTCGCCCCAAGATCAGCGTTTGAGACGTTCTGCCCGATGCTGCGAACCACTTCCGCTATCGCGTAGTCCGCGGTTGCGGCCCGAAAGATGGGACCAGGTTGCCCCGGATTGCCATCCACCCAGTCCGGGTCCAGCACGCCTCGTAACAAAGACACCTTCTGTAGGATCAAAGAGGTGATCATAGAAATCTCCTTTGCCCGGATGCAGCATTCATGTGGCCGAATGCCGCGGGCCACGGCGTAAACCTGGCCTTGCGACAAGCAAAGGAGTTCCTGCTCAGGTCGCTTGACCGGCGCACCCGGAAACCGGCAAAACTTCTAACCCAAAGGTTCTCGAACTATCCTGTGAGATAGGGAGGATGACTCAAATGATCGCTCGCGTCTGGCATGGCTGGACCACCCCGCAGAATGCGGACGCTTATGAATCGCTGCTGAAAACGAAGGTTCTGCCCGGCATTCACCGTGTCCCCGGATATCGTGGCGCCCACCTGCTTCGTCGCAACGCCGGAGCAGAAGTGGAATTCATCACCATCACGCTGTTCGATTCCCTCGAAGCCGTGCGCGCCTTCGCGGGCGAAGATTACGAGACCGCCGTGATCATCCCCGAAGCGCATCGGCTGCTGGCGCGGTTCGACCAGAAAGCAGTCCATTACGAAAGCAGGATGAACCCAGAATAGAAGCCTTGAGGAGCGACTCTGAGCAATATCAATGCACAGAGTTGCACGATCCCAAATCGCTGGTTATGTGAGGTAAGCTGCCTGGTCTCGCTGTTGAAAATCTTTGCAGATTGACAACGATACCGCCCCAGCGCATGATGTCCTAACTTCCTCCCGTCGCGTTGCCGACCACTCTCATCTTGTCTTCGAGGTGCAACAATGCATTTTCGCTCCCGGCTTCTTACAGTGATGTTGGTGACTTTCAGCGTCTTCTGTCTTCTGAGTCCAGCACTCGCGGGACAGTGGGAACCCTTCGATGTGCCTGGCGCCCAAAACACGTTAATTTACGGCATCAATGATCTCGGCGATTTTGTGGGCGAATTTTACAACTCCGATGGCATTGATCATGGATTCGTCTACTCGTCAGGAAAGATCACTCAGATCAGTTACCCTGGAGCTCTTGCCACTACCGTCAACGGTAACAACGACGCCGGTCAGCTTGTCGGCGTTTGGGTGGACCAGTCGGGTCACATTCGTGGTTACTATTTCGACGGCACGAACTATACGAACCTGGACTTTCCAGGCTCGACCGTTACACGCGCCAATGATGTAAATAATTTTGGCACCGTGGTCGGGTACTACACAGCGTCCGATGGAACCACTCACGGCTATCAATGGGTGAACGGGATCTTCACTACAATTGATGTCCCGAACGCGCCGTCAACATCGATTAATGGAATCAATGACAACGGGGACATCGTGGGCAGCCTCTCTCCGCATGCCGGGTTTGTGATGAGCGGAGGAAAAACTCAAATTTTGATCGTGCCCAATATTGCCCAAACCTATCCGAACGGCATTAACAACCTCGGCACCATTGTCGGGGAAGCGGCCGGAAAAAGAGATCTTTCCTTCATCTTCGGCGGAGGCACTTACACGTCATTTCTAGTTCCTGACGAGATCTCAACTATCGCACACCAGATCAACACCTCGGGCGTCATTGTAGGCACTTATCGCGACTTCAACCTCAAAAGCCATGGCTTCGTTACCAAATAACGCTGATGCGCGCGAGCAACAGCAAACAACCTTCTAAATCACCACCGCTTCCTTGTACTCCCCCATCACCTTGCGCAGAGTGTCTGAGATTTCTCCGACGGTTGCGTAGGCGTCCACGGCGCGCACGATGTAAGGCATGAGGTTGGAGCCGGACCGGGCGGCCGCCTCCACTTGCCCCAGCGCCTCTTTCCACGGCCCGGGATCGCGCCGTGCCCGCATGGCGCGCAAACGCTCCACCTGCCTGAGCTCAAGGTTCTCGTTAATACGCTGTAAGGGCACCGCGTGGTCCTCATCAACCGTAAAACGGTTCACGCCGACAACTACAGCCTCCAGCCGATCCACGCGCTGCTGATACTCATAGGCCGCGTTTTGGATTTCCTGCTGCACAAAGCCCCGCTCAATGGCCTTCAGCATCCCGCCTAGCGCATCGATTTTTTCCAAGTACCCACGCGCATGTTTCTCGATTTCATTGGTGAGCGACTCGACGTAATACGAACCTGCCAGCGGATCAATCGTCTGCGGCGCTCCCGATTCATACGCAATGACCTGCTGCGTACGCAGCGCGATTCGCGCCGACTGCTCCGTAGGCAACGCCAGCGCTTCATCGAAAGAATTCGTATGCAGCGATTGCGTCCCGCCCAGCACCGCCGCCAACGCCTGGATCGCCGTGCGCACGATGTTATTTTCCGGCTGCTGCGCGGTGAGCGTCGATCCCGCGGTCTGCGTGTGAAACCGCAGCATCCACGACTTCGGATTTCGCGCCTTGAAATGCTCGCGCATGATGCGAGCCCACATCCGCCGTGCCGCCCGGAATTTCGCCACCTCTTCCAGAAAGTTGCTATGCGCGTTGAAGAAAAACGACAGCCGTGGCGCGAACTTGTCTACGTCCAGCCCCGCATCCATCGCCGCCTGCACATAAGCCATGCCGTTGGCCAGCGTGAACGCCACTTCCTGTACCGCTGTCGATCCTGCCTCGCGCATGTGGTAGCCGGAGATCGAAATCGTATTCCAGTCCGGCACATGATCATTGGCCCAGGCGAACATGTCGGTAATGATGCGCATCGCCTGGTGCGGAGGATAAATGTAGGTTCCTCGCGCGATGTATTCCTTCAGCACATCGTTCTGCACCGTGCCCGACAGCTTCTTAATGTCCGCTCCCTGCCGCTTCGCCACTGCCACATACAATGCGAGCAGGATCGACGCCGTCGCATTGATCGTCATCGAGGTCGAGATCTTAGTCAGGTCGATCCCATCGAACAATCGATGCATGTCTTCGATCGAGTCGATCGCCACGCCGACTTTTCCCACTTCGCCCAAAGCCAGCGGGCTGTCGGAATCGAGCCCGATCTGCGTCGGAAGATCAAATGCCACCGACAATCCCGTGGTCCCGTTCTTCAGCAGGTATTTGTAGCGTTTGTTGGATTCCTCGGCGTCACCCATGCCTGCGTATTGCCGCATCGTCCAGAGGCGGCCGCGGTACATGGTGGCTTGCACTCCGCGCGTGTAGGGATACTCGCCGGGATATCCGACTTGCCGGTCGTAATCCCAGCCTTCAAGGTCGGCAGGGGTATAGAGAGGCCGGACTGGAATGTGGCTTGAGGTTAGCTGTTCCTCGGAGCTGGGGGCCATTTTCGGTTCTTCTGCAACTTTCAGCTTGTCTGCCATAGGACCTCCCGCCCCGTGTTCATTTCTTTTTCTTGACCCGCCAAAACGAACTCAGGCCAAACCATCCAAAGGTCAGAGTAAACAATACGGCCAGCGCGACCCGCCCCGACGTGGTCTGTCCCGCCTGGTACTTCGAGTACTCCCGAACAAAGGCGCCGCCGCCAATGATGGCGAGGCACAGGAAGACGAAGCCTGTCACCTCGAGCCAGAGTTGCCCCAGGACACGCCCAAATTGACCGGCGGTGACCCGACCCGCTCGAATCAAAGAACTTAATCCGCGGTGGCGCCCCGCCTGTTGCGCCGCGACCCGCGCGAAAATACCCAGTTTTCTTGCCTTCATGGCAATGTTCGACATTGCCGTCGATTTTATCAATCTTCGGCGTTAGAATACCCCCACTGCGAGGATGGCAATCACGAAACATTGTGATCCAAGTCCGCATCTAATATCTGAAGCCCGGTATTCCGGGAGATTTCGGCGCGACTCAGAGCGCCGCTTGGGGGCCCTGTGGATCAGCAACTTAAGCAGTTAATGAAGGAATTGGGCGAGGCTATTAACGAGTCGTTGGCCGACTCGGACCAGATCGCCGACGTGGTCTCCAAGATCAAAGATGGGGGCTACGACATTTTCCTCGTGCTTGAGGCCACGATCGGGGTGAGCAAGCCAGGCGAAAAATCCGCCGACAAGACCTCCATGGTCACTACCCTCACCAGCAATCCGGAGTTCAAGATCAGCGATCAGGACCTGAAGTTCCTGAAATCACTCCGCATCAAAATCGAAGACGAAGACGCGGCCTAGGCCGCCGGGGACGACTTTCACCCCGAAACATATCCACCCCACCGTGTTCCGGTCACGCACAACCGTATCCCCACGCTAACCTTTCGCACTCTGCTTTCGTCCTACCGTCTGGCACGCTATGCCAATCTTCCACCTGCTGGTAAACGGAAAAACCCGCCGCATCGAGGCCGATCCCGACATGCCCCTGCTCTGGGCCTTACGCGACCTGCTCCAACTGACCGGGACCAAGTACGGCTGTGGCATGGGAGTCTGCGGCGCATGCACGGTCCATGAAAATGGCCAACCCGTGCGCTCCTGCCAGGTGCAGCTGTCGAACACCACCGGAAGGAGCTACACCACCATCGAAGGCTTGTCGGCAAGCGCCAGTCATCCTTGCCAGAAAGCCTGGATCGAAGAAGACGTCTCGCAGTGTGGATACTGCCAGGCCGGCATGATCATGCAGGCCGCTGCCTTGCTTCGGCGCAAGCCGAATCCCACTGACCAGGACATTGACGGGGAGTTCTCCGATCACGTCTGTCGTTGCGGTACTTACCAGCGCATGCGAAGGGCGATCCATCGTGCATCCCGCGAGGTGAGCCGCACATGAGCGCCACCCGGCGAGAATTCCTCAAGACGACCGCCATCGCGGGCGCCGGCCTGGTCATCGCCTTTCATCTCCCAGCGCACGCGGACGAACCGGCCGGCTTCGACCCGAACGCTTACATCAGCATTCACTCCGACAACACCGTTCATCTCTGGATCACGCGTTCCGAGATGGGTCAGGGTGTTCGCACCACGCTGCCCATGATGTTGAACGAAGAACTCGATGCCGACTGGGCGCAAATCCGTTACGAGCAGGCTACGCCCGGTGGACGTTTTGGCGGGATTCGTTTACGTACCAGCGGGAGCGGCAGCACTGCCGGAACTTACAAGGCGATGTGCAAAGCCGGAGCCACCGCCCGCGAGATGTTGATCGCAGCGGCCGCGCAGCGCTGGAATGTGGATACAACCGGTTGTGTGGCGCACCGCGGAGTCGTTCATCACACATCCAGCGGCCGAAAATTCACCTATGGCCAGCTGGCGATTGACGCGGCGAAGCAAAAAGTCCCCAACAACCCGCCGCTGAGAAGCCCGAAGGACTTTCAGTGGATCGGCACCCGCGTGAAGCGAACCGATGGCGTCCCGATCGTCAGCGGACGCGCAACCTACGGAATCGATGTCCGTGTTCCCGGGATGTTGCAGGCAGTTGTTGCGCGCTGTCCGTACTTTGGCGGCAAGCTGATCAGCTTCGATTCTGCAAAAACGATGAAAGTTCCCGGAGTGCGCCATGTTGTTCCTGTCACCACCGGGATCGCCGCCGGAGTGGCGGTAGTCGCGGACCACACCTGGGCGGCGATGAAGGGCCGCGACGTTCTGCAAGTTCAGTGGGAACGCGGTCCCCACGCCGACTTCGATTCCAGCGCATTCCTGCGGCAAATGGAAGAGAAGCTGGCCGGGAAAGAAGACGGCTACTTCGTTCGTGGTGACGGCAATGCTGCGGTTGCAATTCAGTCCGCCGCACAGAAGCTTGATGCTGTTTACGAGTTCCCGTTCCAGGCCCACGCGCCGCTTGAAACCATGAACTGCGTCGCCGACGTACGCTCCGGATCGTGCGAGGTCTGGGTACCCACGCAGGCGCCCGAGGTAGCTCTTGCGGAAACTGCAAAGCTGCTGGGCATTCCAGAAAGCGCCGTCGCCATCCATGTCACCTTGCTCGGCGGAGGCTTTGGCAGGCGCTTATTTGCCGACTACGTTCCCGAAGCCGTGGAAATTTCGCGGGCCGTGGGCAAGCCGGTGCAACTTCTGTGGACGCGCAGCGACGATATGCGCTTCGGCTTCTTCCATCCCGCCGATATTCAACAGATTCGCGGCGGCCTCGACGCAGCGGGCAAGCCGGTCGCATGGATCCAGCGCTCCATCGGTTCCGACCTTTCCATGTTTGGCGGCGTGCCCGAAGAAGAGAAGAAAAATCCCCGGCACTACTTCAACGACGGTAGTCCCTGGGGATCGTTCGACAATCCCTACAACTTCCCTCATCTGAAAGCCGACTTCATCCCCTTGAATTCGCCCGTCCCGACCGGGCCATGGCGAGCGGTGGAATATCCCCCAACCGTGTTCGCGCGCGAGTCGTTCATTGACGAAATGGCGCACGCTGCCGGAAAGGACCCGCTGCAGTTTCGTCTCGACCTGCTGAAGCCGGGTGATGTGCTTACTGTGGGCGAGTCAAAGATCGACCGCGCACGCTTGCTTCGCGTTCTGCAACTCGCCGCCGAGAAAGCCAGTTGGAGCACGCCTCTTGCTTCGATCAAAGATCGGGTACGGGGCCGCGGCATCGCGTGCAATGTCTATTCCGAAGATTGCTATATCGCGCAGGTGGCCGAAGTCTCGATTGGAAAGCAAAAGAACGATATCCGCGTGCACCGCGTAGTCTGTGCCGTAGATTGCGGGCTGGTGATCAACCCCCAGGGACTGGAAGGACAGGCCGAAAGCGGAATTCTATGGGGCTTGTCAGCCGCACTCCACGGCGGCATAGATTTCAAGAACGGCACCGCCGTGCAGGAAAACTATTCCGACTTCGAAGTCATTCGCATCGACGAAGCTCCGGAAATCGAGACCCACATCGTTCCATCCGGCCTGAGTCCCGGAGGCTTCGGAGAGACTGCCGTCCCGCCGATCGCACCAGCCGTAGCCAACGCAATCTTCGCGGCCACGGGGAAAAGAGTTCGACGTCTGCCTATTACCCCAAAGAAACTGATGTCCGTGTAACGGCCTTCGCGGCTTCCAGGGCAGCGCAAGGGCTACCCTGACGAACCCAATTTGCGTGCACGGATCTCAGACAAGTTCACATAACTTCGCGCTGGGGCGGAGTACTGTCGCCTGCTCTTCGCACCTACCCAGCCTACTCCGCAAAGCGGGGCTCGGGCTGGCAGGCCCGACATGCATCTAATTCACCGTAATCACGATCGGGCCCAGGTTCTTGGTACTCTGATTGCCGCTCTGCTGCGACGTGGCTGTCACGAAAACCGGGATGGATACGGTTGAGAATGGCAGTGGATTTGGTGTCCCTGAAATTGAAGAGCCTCCGCCACCACACCCCAGAAAGGTCCCCATGAGTATGGCCAGCACAATTACGGACACCCGCTTCCGCAAGCGACAAACACACGCCAGCGGTAACAAGACCAGCGAGAGCAGAAAGCCACGGCCCTGATTCCGGTATTGGGCATGCGCCTTGGTCGTATCGGTCACGGTGAGGGTCACGGAAGCTGTTCCGTTCGGAGCAAGAGAAACGCTTTGCGGTGATGCCGAGCACACGACCACGTTCGAAGGGGCTGGACAGGTCACCGAGATGTTGGCGCTGTAATTGTTGATCGAAGATAGGCTCACCGTGAATGTGGTCGCCTGTCCCGTCGTAATTGAGGCCGACGTACGATCCAGCGCAGCCGTGTAGTCGGCAACCCTCAGCAGAGCGCTGATGGTGTGGGAGGTCGTGTTGGCGGTCCCGGTAATCTGAAAGGGATAGTCCCCGAATGCCATCTGACTGGTAGTCACCGATACGGAAGCAGACCCTCCGTTTGAATCCAGCAGCGGAGACCCCACGCATACCGCGTTGGCCGGCAGGCCGCTGCAGGTCAGCACCACGTTCTCAACCAATCCGTTGGTTGCGGTTGACGTCACGGTTGTGGAAGCGAACCCACTCGCTTCGACCATGATTGTTGTTGGGTTTGCAGTCAGGGTGAAGTCACCAATCCCCAAGGTCAATGGCGCGGTGGCCAGAACAAAACCATCGGTCGACGTGACTTGCACCGGATAGGTTCCGAACGGAGTGGCTGCGGAACTCGCTATCGTGAATCCGATTGAATCCGAACCGCCGGCGGGCACCGGCGCGGTTGCGGCAGCGAACGAGCAGGTCGCTCCAAGTGGAAGCCCTTGGCATTGAAATGAAGAAAAGGTTCCCCTGTAACCGCCCACGCTTCCCAACAGCAGGGTCAACGAAACCGATTCGCCGGGAGTTACTGTCACTGGTCCGAGGAGAGGATAAACCCCAAACAGCACTGTAGAAGTCACCCCAACGCTCAGGTTCCCATTTGGTTTCGTGGTGTAAGCGACCGCAGTCTGTCCATTCCATGATGCGTACAATGCGAATACGCGAGAGAAATCGACCCCACTACCCAGGGTGAAAGAAAACGACTGGCTCTGTTGTCCGGCCGCGAACTGCAAACTGCTTGGCAATTGCAGCGCAGGATCGCTCGAACTGAGGGTAACGGTCTGCGCTGAACTGGACGGCACGTTCAGCGTGACCGTCGCGCTGCCAGTGGAACCCAGTAAGGGACTCGAGTTCAGAGCGATGTCGAGCGCAGGGCCGCGCATGGCCGCTATCGTATGCAGAGATGACGTGTAACCGACCAATTCGATCAGATCGTCCAAGCCATCCCCATTGAAATCCGCCCCGACAAACGGGTTGCTCGAACCTTGAAGCTGATAAATATGGCCGGTAACGATGTAAGAACCGTCTCCCACCCCCTGCAGAACTCGCAATCCAGGTTCGATGGTTGGACCATTTAGAGTTTCCAGGAAGAGGGCTGCGATATCGGGAATTCCGTCGCCGTTGAAATCACCCACCAACGGGATCCCTCCTCCCTTGTACCCAAAAAAGTCGTAGCTCGGCTGTTGCTGGAACGTTCCATTGGCGCCCCCTAGATAAATCGTCATCGCGGCGGGAGCAGACGAAACTGAATTGTCCGCATTCGGGTCAAGGGGCTGAATCAGGTCGGGATAGCCATCCCGGTTGAGATCTGCCACTGAAAAAGCGCCGAAATGTTGAAACAGAGTAACCGGCGAGACAAACGTCCCGTCGCCATTTCCCAGCACTTCGACAACATCGCCAAAATCGTTGCCGATCATCACATCAAGCTTGCCATCGTGATTGAAATCGGCCGCAAAGATCTGTTGATAGCTGATCAAGGCCGGAGCGGGAAATGATTGTGCCGGCAATTGCATGAAAGTGCCATCGCCGCGTCCCAGGAACATGTCGAACTCGTAGTTGCCGGGATTCCCCCCATTCTCTCCCGAGACTACGAAATCGAGTTTCCCGTCTCCGTTGAAATCACCGCGGACCAGGCTGAGGGGGGAATTCAAGCTGGCAAGTACGGTGGGCACTGCGAACGTTCCATTCCCATTGCTGGGGAAGAACGCGAGCATGTTGGTGCTGTACTGGTTGAAATAGATCACATCCTCGTAGGCGGTGTTGCGAAACTTGCCCGCGATGAACTGCGGGTAGGGCACATAATCCCCGACTGTGATTGGAGTGGTCACTGGCGGAAGGAAGTTTCCAGTGCCATCGTTCAAGAGGACTGTGAATTGGCTGGGTTGGCTTGCGAACATCCCGTCTTGTACAAGATACAGATCGGGATGGCCGTCGCCGTTGAAGTCCGCAGTGTGCACCGAGGAAGACGGGCTTGGAGAATTGGTCACCCCGTGCGTGTAGCCGATGAACTGCCCATTGGGACCATCGTAGTTGCCCGTCCCATCGTTCACATACAGGCTCGCCTGGTTTTCGAGGGAGTCGGTGGTCAGGAGTTCGGGCTTATTGTCGCCATTGAAATCCGCGGCCACGAGCGAAAAGTCGTCGGTTCCCCCGCGATACATCTTTGCCGGCGTCACATTTCCGAGCCCATCTCCTTTCAGTACCGAAACCAGGTAGCCTCCCTCAAAGCCGTACCCAGGCCCGCCGACGAAAAAGAATGCGGCCGATCCGACTACGTCGAGATGTCCGTCACCATCCACGTCGACAATTTGAATCGCGGGATCAAGATCGCCGGTACCAGAGATCGGGAGCGCCGGTTGGGAAAAGCTGCCGCCACAGGTTCCCTTGGCAACATAGACCAAGCCATAGTCACTCAGTTCGACCGCGTCAGGACAGCCGTCTTCGTCGAGATCGCCCAATCCTGTCACCATGGCGCCCTCGGGCGGACCGAAGAACGTGCTTACCGAGAACGTTTTGCCGAATTGGTTGCCATAAGTGAAGCTTCCAGCTCCGGTGATTGTTGTTACAAGATCAGGGAATCCATCTTTGTTCAGATCCGATGAAGCAATCCACCCTGTCGGTATGGCAACGTCTATAGCTCCGATCAGGGAAGGCGGAGCGACCGTGCCCGAGAAGCCGCCGGTCCCATCCCCCAACAGAACCAGAAATTGCGGTTGGGTAGCTCCGATGTCGATCGTAAGGCCGACGACGACATCCTGCTTTCCGTCCTTGTTGATGTCTGCCGTCAAGACGAACGTTGGTATCTGACTGACCGATACCTGCGTGCTCGCCTGAAATGTGCCATCTCCATTGCCTGGAAAAATCTCGACCGTTTCGGAGTCCGCATCCGCAGTGATCAAATCGAGGTGGCCGTTGTTCTTGAGGCTCGCAGCTGCAATCCAAACCGGTGCCTGGCCTTGAGTGTAAAGAATTTCCGGAACTTGAAAGGAATTGTCGCCGTTTCCTAGAAGTACATAGATGGTATTGTCCCCGCCGTTGCTGATGGCAACATCCATGTGGCCGTCACCATTGAAATCTCCGGCAACTGCGGCAGTTGGAATGTACCCGGCAGGCAGGCCGGACCTGAATCCAAATCCGACATTTGCCGTGCCGGGCGGTATGTTCTGCGGTCTGGATCGCCGCGTTGGGAAGTAAGGCCTGTAAGCGGAGGGTTTGCCGATCGAATTGTCATGGAATCCAGACTGATAACGGGCCGCGAACTTCCAACCCAGGAATCGTCTGCTCTCGCCAATCTTTGCATACATCGATTGCGGCTCAGTATTGACGCCGGCGCCAATGTGATGGATGGACGGCACCTTTTGTGCCATGAGCGGAATAACTGCATGGGTGAGCAAAAGACACCACTTGACTAACTTCCCGCTAAACTCCCCGTTGCGCATCGAGAGACAGAACATTAGCGGATGGTAAGGCATAGCCATCACGAGTCAAGAGGCCTTTTGCCCTCCCCGAGGCAAGAGTGAAGCAACAGCCCAATTTGGTACAAGCCATGGAGCTGGATGATCCGTAGCTTCGCCAGCGCGCTTGCAGCGGTTCTGTCGAGTATCTTCCTCGATTGGGTGCGATTTCCCAGCGTACGTCGGCGAAGGCCGTTAATGCTGCGCGAGCGACCGTGGGGTTACCAAACCTGACTGTCCGCACCTGCATCGGGACCCCGCGTTTACGAATCCGCGCTACGTCACGCGCACAACCCCAGCAGCCGCTCCGCAATGATTTTGATAGGCTCTGGGCCGTGGCGCGGCGTTCATTCGCTGTCCCCGCGTGTTCGCGCGTTGTGGCCTATTTCTCTACATAATCGGTGCGAAATTTTTCGGTGCCGCTTAGCTGAACAATAACGGCAGTTTCCTTCGCAGCGACGAAATGAGGGAGGCCCGCAGGAATCAGGACGAAACTGCCCGCAGGGTAGCACTCCAGTTTTGCCGGATCGTACTTATCTCCAACGCCGACATACCAAGTACCCTCGATTACGGTAGCCAACTCGTCGTGAGGGTGAGTGTGGGCAACGACATGCTTCCCGGCCGGTATCTTGACGCGGTCGATCCACGGCCCGCCTCGGTTGGAATCACCATATAACTGCGCCCGCTGCCGGCCATCGGTGTAATAGGTCGGCGTGAACCACCGCACTTCCGCCGGAATGACTCCGACAATATCTTTTTGATCCCTGATTAGCGCGGACGTGATCGCCGTCAAAGCAATGAGTGTTGCAGGAAGAAATGTGCTCCTCATACCCCTCTCCCAAATCACTGAAGTATCTTAGTGTCACAATGGAACATCAGGACTCTTCATAAAGGCAGGTAGTTGCACATTGTCAGAGGATATCCGACCGGTCGGCCAACCAGCGAGGTACGGCCAGAAAACCTGGGAACTCCTCAGCAATCGGGGCCAGTCTCCTGCCCTTCTCGGATCCATTCAACCCCGGTTTTGGCTCGAGTAGAGAAAGTCGATTCAAACAGAAAAGGGACAAGCTTTACGCCTGTCCCTCTGGCTCCAGAGTCTTCACTCCTCACGGCGCTTCAATCAACTCCAGCTTCCCTTCCCGGTTGCGATGCAGCACCATCACTTTTCCCTTGGGATCGCGGAAAACGAACACGTCGCGGTCGCGGAAGTGAGCTTCTTTGATGGCCTCCTCCAACGTCAAAGGCCGCAATGAGACTGCGTCATCGCTGCGCACCAGGTGCACTTCGGTGGTTTTCGCCATTTGAGGGAACTTATGAACGACGATCGGCACCGCGGTGTCACTGGTTAGGCCCACGGCCGGTTGAAGCACTTCTTCCATGGCCGCGCCATTGCCATTCAGTTTGCGGCCAGCTTGTCGTTTCTTGGTGCGCCAGCGCGTCTTGTAACGTACCGCCTGTTTTTCCAGATGGTCGAGCGCCTCGTTCACGGCAGCCTTCATGTCGCCTGCCTGGGCGAGGCCCACCAGCGGCCCGTTGCGGGGGCTGATGGTAATCTCCGCTTTATGGCGGTGCTTTTCCACGGCCAGAATGACCTTGGTTTCAAATTTGTCAGCTAAGATCTTTCGGATTTTTGCCAGGCCGGTTTCAACTTCTCTGCGGATCGCGGGAGTGACTTCGTACTGCCTTCCGGTATATTCCACGTTCATCGTGCGCCCTCCGAATCTTCTCGTAAAAAGTTGGGCACCACATTTAGGAACAACTCAGAAGTAAGAATTCAGAATGAAGAAGTCGCTTCTGTATTCTTACCTCTAACTTCTGCGATTTATTTCTTCACTCTGCGCTGGTGGGTGCTCGGGATGCGCATGTCTTCCCGGTACTTCGCGACCGTGCGGCGAGTGACCTGGATCCCCTGCGACTGAAGGATGCGGGTGATCTGCTCGTCGGTTAACGGCCGAGTGGGGTCTTCTTCCTCGATCAGCTTTTTCACGCGCCGTTTCAGGATCAGCAACGAAGTGTTGCCGCCCTCCGGCCCGTTCACGCTCTCGCTGAAGAAGTAACGCAATTCGAATACGCCCTGTGGAGTGTGAGCGTATTTATTCGCCACCGCGCGGCTCACGGTGGAAGGATGCACGCCGATTTCTTCGGCCACCTCCTTGATCATCATCGGCTTCAGCTGGTCGATTCCCTTTTCCAGGAAATCTTCCTGCCGCGCCAGGATGGAATAGCAGACTTTCATGATCGTCTGCTTGCGCTGCTCGATATTCTTGATCAGCTGGATCGCGGACTTGTAGCGTTCTTTGACGTAATTGCGCGTGTCCTTGTCGTTCGTATCTTTCACGAGAAGACGCTTGTACGCGGGATTGAGCCGCAGTTGCGGAACGTCCTCTTCATTCATCACGACCAGCCACTCGTCGCCATGCTTCACAAAGGCGACGTCGGGCTCGATCAGGCGGGGCTGAGTCTTGTTGTAGCGCAGTCCGGGCCGCGGATCGAGGGTGCGGATGTACTCCAGCGCCTGCTGCACGGCTTCGATTGGACGGCCCAGCGCCTTGGAGATTTCCTTGTGTTGCTTGAGCTGCAAGGCCCGCAGATGCTGGTCCACGATGACTAACGCATCGGCAAGCACCTGGGCTGTCCCGTTCACGTGTCTCTGCTCCTCAAGTTGGCGCTGGTGGAACCTGAGCTGATACATCAGGCACTCGCGCAAATCGCGGCAGCCGACTCCCGGCGGGTCCATCTGCCGGACTACTTCCAGGGCCTCGTGCAGGTCCGCCAGCGAGAAGTTCGCTTTGAACAAGGGATGGACGGGCGCGGGCGCGGGTTCCTGAGCAGGAGCTTGGGCCACGGCCGGCGCCGGTTCCGGGACCGGCTCAACGGCGGTGGCCGTCCGGGTCTCTGCGGCAAACTCGGTTTCAGATCCGATCCAGTCGTGCGCTGCCGGTGCGCCGGGCGCCGCATCCGAAATGCCCGGAGCGCCCACCTCGGCGTCCCCTAAGCCAAGCTCTTCGGCCTGCTTCGCGACACTGGCAACGATGGTCGCATCTACCTCCGGCGGGGCCGGAGGCGCCACGCCCAGCAACTCCTCATCACTCGCGATGAGGTACCCGTCTTCACTCAAATTGCCGATGATCAACTCTGCAGCCTGCCGCACTCCCGAACTCAGCGGTAGCGCACCCAGTTGCCACATCAGGTGATCGGTCAGATTGGTGGGTTTGGAAAGAAAATTCTCAAACGAGGGGCGCTCAACTTCTTCCATTTCGCCCGGCGTGCGGTACCCGGGATCGAGATACTCCTGGAAGAAGGAACCAAAGTCGATTTCTTCGAACGGATCTTTCTTTTCGGCGGCTGGCAGCGGAGCTTCTTCAGCCGCGGCGGCGGGGCGGTCCCGCTCCTCTTCGCGGCGATTGACGTCGTCCAGCAGGGGAACGGAATCTTCCAGCTCTTCGAGTACCGGATTCTCCACCATCTCCGCATTGATCATGTCCTTGAGCTCAAGCTTGTTGAGCGCAAGCACACTGACCATCTGCACCAGTCCTGGGGTCAGGATCTGTCTCTGCGAAACCTTCAAATGCAGCTTGGGTTGCAACAACACCATGGTTCGGTCGTATCTTCCTTGGAGCTCCCTGCTCCAAATATCTCTCACGTGCCGCCGAGACGGCCCGAATATGAAACCTCTATCAGAACTTTATTACGGCAACATCAAAACCGGGTACTCACTAAGGTCACTTGACCTATACCAGGGAGAAACTCTCTCCCAGGTAGACCCGGCGAACTTCTGGGTCGCTGCCCAGCTGTTCGGGCGTCCCCTGACGGAAAATCCGCCCTTCATTGATGATGTAGGCACGATCGGTGACCGACAGGGTTTCCCGCACGTTGTGATCGGTGATCAGAATGCCGATCCCGCCGGCCTTGAGGTCCGAAATGATCTTCTGCAGGTCCAGGACCGCGATCGGATCGATTCCGGAAAAGGGCTCGTCCAGCAGAATAAAAGTTGGGTTGATGCACAGAGCGCGGGCGATCTCCACCCTCCGGCGCTCTCCGCCTGACAAGGCATAGCCTCGGTTTTGCCGGATATGCTCCAGCCCGAGCTGGTCAATCAGCGTTTCCATCTTTTCCCGGCGCTCGTGCCAGGAGATGGGTTGAACTTCCAGAACGGCGAGAACGTTTTCCTCAACCGTAAGCTTCCTGAAAACGGAAGCTTCCTGCGGCAGATAGCTGATCCCATACTGACGCGCCCTTAAATACATTGGGACGTCCGTAATGTCGTCCTGGTCGTATAACACCCGGCCCGTATCAGGAGGGATCAGGCCCACGATGGTGTAGAAGGAGGTAGTTTTGCCGGCGCCGTTAGGTCCAAGTAATCCAACGACTTCGCCCTGCTCGACCCGAATGCTGACGCCGTTTACAACGCGACGGCCACGATAGGATTTTCCAATTTCGTCCGTGGCCAAACTGTGCATTTATCGTGCCACTCGCGTCTGCGTGACGCTTGGGTTCGCGTCGTTTCCTTCTACGAGCACCCTATCATCGTGCCTAAAGAAAGTCAACGAAACCCCGGTAATTTTGCCCCGTTCGGCATCAAAAATGCTAGGAGTTCCACCGCTCAAAGTGAATTTGTCCTCCGCCGCCGTGTAAACCAGCTTTTCCCCCACCGCCCTTCGCTTCGGTTCCGTGATCACGACATTCCGCGAGGCCACAATCCGGTCGAGTTTGGCTGCGCCCGGTTCCGCGGTTTTCTTGGCCTGACCGCTGGGCAGCATGAAGACATCCATCACATCCGAAGTCACCGTCACATCGCTGCCCCGTGCCGTCGCTCCGCCTTCGAAGTGCGCCTTGCGGTCCTGGTCGGTATAGGTGAGTTGATTTGCGGTCACCGTCACCGGAGTGACTTTTCCGCTTTGATCGGTTTGCACCAGCACCGTGGACACAGTTCGGTTCGATGAACCATGCGCTACCACGGTGCGGCGATTGCGATCGAATTCAATGGACGGCGCTTCCACGATGTTTGCGTCCTGCCACAGGCGGGCGTCCCCGGTATAGGTTGCAATCGCAGGACTCTCATGCGCGGTCATGAGCTTTGACGTGACGTGCACCGGGCTCGAGGAGGCCAACAGAGCTCCATTCGCTTGCGGCTTCAGGTCGCTGTAGGTACTTTTGACGTCGCCGTCGGCAACCGCATCTCCGGTAGTGCGGTTCAATCGCATGCTGCGAGCTGTGGTAGTCAGGCCGCCTTCCACAATCCGCGGCGAACCCGTCAGCACCAGTATCTGGTCCGACGGCGTGTAGCGTGCGCGGTCCGCCCAAGCCTGGCGTGCATCATCGGCGTAGGTCACGCCACCCTGCTGCACCACCGATTGAATTCCTGATCCAGGCTGGAAGAACGCGTCCGCCGAGTTGCTGAGGCTGACCTTATCGTGCTGGCCGGGATTGCTGCTTACGATGCGGGCGTTTGGGGCGCCATGAATCGCCGTAAGCTGTCCCTGGCCATCGAACTTCGCTTCAAATCTTCCCGCCGTGACTACCGTGTGCTGGCCGGTGGCGCCGCCAGGAGGCTGCATCGCTATCTGCGCGGCTCCGGAAGTTTCCGCACCCTGCATGCGACGTCCGCCGGCCACATGGAAATCCACCGCCGCCGCGCTCAGTTCCATGTCCTGCGCATTCTGGGCGCCCGGCTTCGCGTGCTGCAGCAGGTGAACATTGCCCGCGCTGTGCACCGTCTGCACCAGGTTCTTTCCGCTGAAATCCACTTTGACCCGTTCCGCCGAGCCGCGCACCTGCTGGGGGCCCGATCCTTCGGTTTGCACATTTCCGCTGAAGATGGCATGGCGCAGTTGACTGCTGGGCCCTCCGGACATGACAAGCTCCAGTTCATCGGAACGCGTGTGGGTGGGCTGCGCCCCGCTGGTCTGAATCTGCACCTCTCCGGACGCCAGCACCCGGGTCAGCGAATTGTCGGCGCCAAGGAAGAGCGTGGTCGTGTCGGCCACGGCGTTCTGCGTCCTGCTTCGAACCTGCGCGCGGTCCAGAACGACGACCCGCGGATCCTTTGTGATTGCGCCGTGCTCGGCGTTCACGGTGATCGGATTCACGCCGGTGAAAACCACGTTAACCTTCGACTGCAGGTTCATGAGCCCGTTTTTTGCCGTGTACTTCACGCCCACCGCCGAGCCCGTTGCCTGCGGAATACTGAAATCCACCTGCGAATCGGTGTAAGCGTCTCCGCTCTTCTGGTTGAAGACGAGGCCGCGGGTTTTCAGGTGGATGGGGTTTCTCATCTCCTTGGGAGGAGCCTGATCAGGATTGGTCAGGCCAGCGGGGTTCGACTCCAGGTCAATCTGCACTTCTCCCTTCGAGGTGACATCACCAGACTTGGGATCGTATTCAAAATCGGAGCCATAGATCTGGTCAAAGCGGCTGGCATCGCGGCCGTAGAGCGTAATGCTCACATCATGCAGTTCGGCTCGCCCACCTTCTTTGTACTGAATGGCCTTGCTCGCCTGCACCTTGAACAACGTCCGTCCCTGCTCGGACTTCGACATGGTGAAGCCTTGCGCGCTCTGCTGGATCTCGATGCCGATCTTGCCGGGGACTTCCTTGAGCGCGTCACGCAGCCGCCAGCGCGCGTAGAAATACGTTCCCGCGACCAGGACCATCATAAGAATGGCTCCTGCCGCAAACCAGCGACGAAGGCGGGGAATCTGCACCGGCATGAAGTTCTAGTCTAATGGATGCGTCACTCGGGGGAAGAGATCTGGAGTCTATAGGGGATTACCACTGCCCGCAGGCACGGACGCATGGCAGAAGGCTCAAAAAGGACTCTCGACCAGATCAGGTTCTTCTTGAATGCTTCGGGAACCTTGTTCGAAGCATCTATGGTAACGATACGACAGGAGAGGCGATGCAAAGACGCAAGCTGGGAAAAAGCACACTGGAAGTTTCTGCCATCGGATTCGGTTGCATGGGTCTGAGTTTTGGCTACGGACCCGCCGTGGATAAGCAGCACGGAATTTCCATCCTCCGCGCCGCAGTCGATCGAGGAGTTACCTTCTTCGATACCGCAGAGGTATACGGCCCCTACGCCAACGAGGAACTTGTGGGTGAGGCTCTCGCTCCCGTTCGTCGCGAAGTGGTCATCGCCACCAAATTCGGCTTCAAAATCGATGCCGAAGGCAAGCAGGCAGGTCTGGACAGCCGGCCCGAGCATATCAAGCAGGTCGCCGAAGCCTCACTGCAGCGCCTGAAGACCGATGTCATCGACCTGTTCTATCAGCATCGTGTCGATCCAGACGTTCCCATCGAAGACGTCGCCGGAGCGGTGAAGGACCTGATCCAGCAAGGCAAAGTGAAACACTTCGGGCTCTCGGAGGCGGGGGTTCAGGTGATTCGGCGGGCTCATGCTGTTCAGCCGGTGACCGCTCTGCAAAGCGAATACTCGTTATGGTGGAGAGAGCCGGAACAGGAGATCCTGCGCACGCTTGAAGAACTGGGAATTGGCTTCGTCCCATTCAGTCCGCTGGGTAGAGGCTTCCTGACGGGCGCGATCAAAGAAGATACGCAGTTCGACGCAGCCGACTTCCGCAACACCGTCCCGCGGTTCTCTCCGGAGAACCGGAAGGCGAACCAGGCGCTTGTCGATCTGGTCAGCAAATTTGCCGCCCGGAAAAAAGCGACCTCCGCTCAGATCGCCCTGGCCTGGGTCTTGGCACAAAAACCCTGGATCGTGCCTATACCCGGCACTACCAAACTCCATCGCCTGGAAGAAAATCTGGGCGCGGTCCATGTCGAACTGAGCGCCGAAGATCTTCGCCAGATGGATGAGGCGACCGCAAACATCGAATTACGAGGCGACCGGTATTCCGAAGGTGCACAACGTTTGATCAATCGGTGAGCGCGAGTGATGCGATCATTCGCAGAGGCAAGACCTGATTCTCCGCAGGCAGGTCTTTCGTCGCGCGCTGCCCACGGGATACGGCGACTGATGCTCATCCGTGAGGAAACGGGTCGCTAGAAACTCTCTTCCAGCGCCAACTGCTGAACAAACTCGTCCAGCCGATCCTTCGCTTTCGAAGATTGCGCCTGCAGATCGTTGATCTGCTTCCCCAAGCTATTGAGGCTGTCTTCCTGCGAGTCAAGCTGCCTGGTGTAGCGCTGGACGAGCGCCTTCTCCTCGGAAGTTCCTTTGAGCGCCTTCATGTTCTCGCGTACCCGCGCCTGATCCTTCGTGATGCGATCCACCTCCGCCTGCTTCGAGCGTTGCTGCGCCTCGATTCCGGCAATCTCGTTCTCGTGATCCAGCACCTGGCGCAACACCTGCTGCAGCCTGGGGCTGATCCGGTTGTCCGCCAGCAACACAGTCAATTGCTTGAGTTGATCGTCCTCCAGGTCGGCGAGTTCAAAGCGGGTTTCCAGCGGCTGGTACTCTTCCACTTTCAGTTCCTCGCTCTTGTTCGCTACAACGCCAACTCGAAAGCGCAGGTAGGACGCCGTTGTCTCCTCCGGTTTGACACCCTCGGCTAACTTCCAGCCCTGTCGCGAAGGATGCTCGATGATCACCTGCCGCGGCTGCGAGTCGGAATTGCGCAACGTGTAAGTATGCGTCTCGCGCATCTCCCGCGTGGCGATCATGATCCCCTTCGCGATAGTCACGCGGCTGATTGGCTTTTCGGTGTCGTCGCTTTCCGCCTTGATGCGCAGCGCCGGATCGGCGGCATACGAAATGAGCCGTCGTTCGGCGGGATGCAGCGTCTCGATCAAGCCCTCGCCGGAGAAGGTATCGCCCTGCACAATGTTGAACGTCCCCGAGTCGAGCGTGAGCCCACTGGTGTTCGTCAGCCAGAGCGCGCGCCGGATTTCGTTCGACTGCTCATTCCAGATCGACACGTTCTCGGCATCGACCCGCGACTGCAAGATCGGCACCAGCGCCGACTGGTTCTTGCCGATTGTGATCTTCTGCTTCAGGTTGTATTCGAAGTAGTCGCCGAGATCTTTGCTTTCGGCTTCGATGCGCTGTTTGGAAACGGCCACCGCAAGGCTCGATTCCTCAGTCTGCACTTGCATGGCTTGGCCCGCCACTTCCACCGCCTCGCTACTGGCTCCAACCTCCAGCCGCGCGTGGATCTCGTTGTTCCTTCCTACACCCAGGTAAAAGCTGGTAAGTTCGAAACGCTTGAACCCGGGTTTGCTCACGAACAAAGCAGAATTGCCTGCCGGCACGTTATAGAACTGATAGGTACCGCGCGCGTCGGTGGTAGTTGTTTGCGACTGGCCGGTCTCCTCATTCCTGACTGTTACGCGAGCACCCGCGACCACTGCCCCACTCATGTCCGTCACCGTTCCGTGCAACCCGCCGTTGCCGCCGGAATACGTGAAGCTGCCTGCCGCAATTCCTCCGCTAGCGCCTGAAGGTGCCGTCGGCGGTGGCGCAGCTTCCTGCAGCGTCCCTTCATGCTCCTGCGGCGTGAGCATTACCGACTCCGGCAATTGCACAACCGGCCGGCGCGTGTAGTAGGGCTGCGAGATGTCCTGAATAAACGATTGGGGCGCACCTGCAATCAACGACAGTTGCACATTATTCCAGTCTTCCCCGACCGTGTTGTCCACGATTGCCCAGCCTTGCAGCAGAGGCTTCTCGTTCGGCTTGTCGGAAAAGATGATTCGATACGTGCTCTTCCAGATCGGCACCTCGCTGATGTAGCTGACGAAAATATCCCGATCTCCCGCGCCAGTGGCCGTGAGCGTCATGCGCCGAAGATCGCGGGCACGAGACGATCCGATCAGGCTAAGGTAACGCCCGACTTCATCGTTCAACTCGCGTTCCGCCAGGCGTACCGAGGTTGCCGGACCCAGCTCGAAATTGCGCATCTCGCCCCCGTCGCTGACGATGGAGAACTCCGTCACATCAATGTAGTCGCCCTTGCCATTGCTGCGCCGCACCCTCTCCACGCTGAGCAGGCGGCCCGTGGCGCTCGCCGGTCCACTCTTCACCTCGACCCGCGCGCCACGCAGGGCAGTGAGAAAATCTTCGCGCGTCACCTGTTCTCCGAAGGGCAGCCGTAACGCCCGCAGGCGCTCATTTAATGGAGCAATCGAGTTATAGCGGACGCTGCTGATGCGTCCTTCGCCGAGATCCACAGCGGTCAGCGACTTGAGCACGTCGTTCAACTGCGCGGTGGTGAAATCAATGATGAGGTCCTGGTTGCCGCGTACGTGTGTCGAGTGCTCGAAATAGCCGATGCCGTTTTTGTAAAGCACAACCCGCTTGACGGGCAGCCGGTCCCCTGTGGCGTTGGGAGAAAGAGTTTCAGTCGCGCTCTTCGAATTTACTTTTTGTGAATATGCGAAACCAGAAAAGAGCAGAACTGCGATCAGAACCGACTGGCGCATGCAGACTCCTTCGTAACCGGGAAGTCTAGCAATCTCAAGTAGAGACAGTGAGTAACTACTCAGGCGCAGTCGGGAGATGTGCAAACGTCCCTGTCACACTAGAGCCCTTCTCATCCCGGTTCGGCTGTAAGTCCGGTGCAAGCCCTGCCTTTCTGTTCTACGAAAGAGGGGAAGGCGACCAGTTCGCCCTCCTCCGAGCGCTCGCCGGTCCATTCGCTATCGGCCGTATCAACTGTCGCCCAGGATGCCCCTGGAAGGCGCTCGGCTGCTCCACAATCGCGTTCGACCTGGCCTCACGAGGGAAACCTCATCCGGGAGTACGGAGGCCCTGAAATCGCCTCTAATCGCAAAGTTTACTTTAAGCATATATATTATGTACATAAATGTATGCATGACACAGCTGCTCGAACAAATGTCATGGAAAGAGGGCCATTCGTCCTCACCCCAACTATGAGTCAAAAAACTCCCTCGTCGTTTCTCCGGGTTCAAACGCCCGGCGCTTTGTCACACTCTTTTGACACAGCGCCATGTTCTTTTCGCTACCCTGTCAGTCCTCGGAGGAATGCATGAAAATTCTGTGCCTGATTGGCATTGCCATGCTGCTGTGCCTGGGGGCGGGCGCTCAGACCAACAGCTACACCGTCACACCCATCATCGACAACACACAAGATCCCAACCTGGTGAATCCCTGGGGGCTGTCGCGGCCGATCCGGGCCAGCATCCCGGAAAACGAATGGTGGACTTCGGACAACGTCACCGGGGTCACCACGCTTTATTCGGCTGACAAATCGGGAATCCAATCCATGTCGCCGCTGGTGATTACCATTCCGACCGCGATGGGCATTGGCACCGGCAGTCCGACCGGCACGGCCTACAATCCCGGCAACGGCCCTGGGCCGGGACCCAACAACTTCGCCTTTGCCACGCTGGACGGCACCATCTCCAACTGGAACGCGGGCGAGTTGCCCAGCCAGCCGCAAGGCGGGTGCCTTGACTGCCACGTCGGCAGCGCCACGGTCAAGGTGAACAACTTTGCGAAGGGAGCTTCCTATACCGGACTCACGATTGCGACCAATCCCACCACCCGCTCCTCCGCGTATTACGCGGCCAATAACAACGGGCGGGTGGAAGCCTATGACGCGGCAACTTTCGCTCCCGTCCCGCTGACTGGACGGTTCACCGATCCCATGATCCCCGCGGGCTATCGCGCGTACGGGATCCAGGCCGTCGGCGCCAGGATCTGGGTGACCTTCTTCAATGGCATTGCCGGAGGCTTCGTGGACGCCTTCGACGCGAACGGAATACGCAAGGTGCGGCTCGCGCAAGGATCGTTCAGCGAGCCCTGGGGCATCGTTCAGGCCCCGGCAAATTTCGGCGCCTTCAGCAACATGCTGCTGATCGGCAACGTCAGCAGTGGATTCATTGCCGCGTTCGATCCGAACACGGGAGCATTCAAAGGCTTCCTGAACGATGCCAACGGCAACCCCATCACGCTTCCCGGCCTGTGGGGACTTTCATTCGGAAACGGCAGCAAGAAATCTGGTCCGGTCAACACGCTTTACTACGCAGCCGGCGGGGTGGATGAGTTGACGGGTGTGTTTGGAGCGATCACCGCCAATTAGAGTTCCTGAAGGATCTTGCGTGTACGAAGTGTGCTGTCGTGCACGCGAGATCCCTCGCCTGCGGCTCGGGATGACGCCAGTTACGTGATTTCAATTCTTTGCAGACCTCATCCTGAGGAGGGCGGCAGCGCAGGGCAGGTCCCTCGCTGCACCCGGCCTGTCCTGATTTTCTCTAATCGCCGCGCTCTTCCATCATCACGCGACGCAGCACGCGGTTCATTCGGGTCTGGTACCCGCGACCCTTTTTCTTGAACCAGGCGAGCACGTCGGCATCCACGCGCAGGGTCACCGGCTTCTTGATGGGACGGTAGAGGGAGCCCACTTCTTCCATAGGGCTGGAGCGTTTTGAGGTTTCCGCTGACGCTCTCAAGCTGCGCAGCGTCACACTTTTCTTTCGCTTATTCCTGGGAACTCTCTTTTTTTTATGTTTCATTTAGATATGGATATCCGAAAGATGTATGCACATATTAGCAGGTACGGATGAACCCTCGGAACCTTTCTGCCGCTCAAGACAAGGCCGCCGCGGCTACACCAGCCGGGGAGGCCGCTTTCTGAGGCTGGAAGTCGCGCAGCGAGAGTTCCAGCCCGCCGTACTCGGGATGCTCGTTGTGGTCCACACAAAACGCAATGTCAATATTGTCCCCGGGCAAAAGCTGGGCCGCTTGCGCCCGCTCTCCAAGCTGCCAGCCCAGCGCGTCGAAACTGATGGCCTTGCGCCATCCGGAGGACTCGGCCTGCCCGTTCGCCGCCAGTCTCAGCTTCACGTGCTTGTCCTTGATCATCCTCGGCGGGGCCAGCAAGCGCACTCCATGGGCCACGAACACCGGCTCGGGATTTCCCATGCCGAATGGTTCGAGCGCGCTCAGTGCTTGAAAGAAAGCAGGCGTCACCCGATCCAATCCGAGTTCGGCATCGTAACGCAGGCTGGGCTCGAAGTCGGCCACGGTGAGGCGCGCGCGGGCATAGCCATCCAAGTGACTGCGTAAGCCTTCGACATTCGCGGAAGGCAGCGCGAAGCCCACGGCATGGGCGTGCCCGCCATAGCGGCTGAACATGGAAGAGCAGGACTCGAGCGCATCGAGAAGGTGAAACCCGGAGATCGAGCGCCCCGATCCGTGCGCCTCCTCGCCATCCCTGGAAATGATCAGCGCCGGCCGGCCATAGCGCTCCACCACTCGCGTCGCGGTGATGCCGATCACGCCGCGGTGCCAGCCCTCGCCATCGATCACGACACAAAAAGCCTCGCGCAGCGACGGTTCCTCTTCCACGCGGGTCGCGATGGAATCGAGAATACGGCGCTCTTCCTCCTGGCGCTCGGCGTTCAACTTATCGAGCCGATTGGCGAGTTCGCGCGCGCGTTCCGGATCTTTCACGCTGAACAGTTCGATCACATCCCGAGCCACATCCATGCGTCCGGCGGCGTTCAGGCGAGGCGCGATCCGGAACGCAATCTCGGCGGCGGTCAGCGGGCGGGACACTGCGAGTTGGGACACTTCCAGCAACGAGCGCAGGCCGACATTTCTGGGCGATCGCAGAGCGTCCAGCCCAAGTTTTGCGAACACCCGGTTTTCACCGGTGAGCGGGACCGCGTCGGCGATGGTCGCGATGGCCACCACTTTCATGAACGAGTGCAGCATGCGCGCGTGATCGCACTGCGGCAGGCGGCGCTCCATCAAGGCCTGCGCCACCTTGAAGGCGACTCCCGCGCCGCACAGGGCCTTGCACGGGTACCCGCATCCCGGCTGATTCGGATTCAGCACCGCGAACGCTTTTGGGACGCCGTCCTGTCCCGGCAGGTGATGATCGGTCACGATCAGGTCAATGCCGAGTCGTTCCGCCGTGTCGCCCGCAGCAAAGGCGCGAATGCCGGTGTCCACGCTGATAATGAGTCTCACGCCGTTCGCGGCGGCGCGTTCGATCACCTCGTCGCGCATTCCGTAGCCTTCGCGGATGCGGTGCGGCACATGAAAATCGGCGGATCCCCCGCAGAGCTCGATTGCGGTTTTAAGGATCACGATGGCCGTAGTGCCATCCACGTCATAATCGCCGTAGATCAGAATCGGTTCTTTGCGCTCGATGGCGGCTTCCAAACGTTCCACCGCCGCTTTCATTCCGCCCATGAGGTACGGCGAATGCAGGTGAGAGAGCGAGGGGGCGAGAAAGCGCTCGGCCTCGGCCGGGTCGGTGATTCCTCGCATGACGAGCAGGCGAGCCACCAGAGGATCTTTGCCCGGCAGCGCCGACGCGAGGGACTCTACCTGGGACGGATCCGACGATTTTTGGAGCCAACGCATGCAGGAGAAAGCCGAAGGTTGATTAAAACCGATGGCACGCGATTGAACAATCAAAAATCAACACTCAGGAGTTCCTAAGGCTCGTCGTCCTGGTCGAGGCCATCAATGGGAATGCCGCCGAAATCTTCCGACAGCTCCATAATGCGCTGGTAGCGGTCATACCATTCAGTGGAGACTTCGTAGATCATCATGATGCCCTGGTGGCCGAAGCCCAACTGGATGAATCCGGTTTTGCCGGCGTAGGTACGCAGCCAGCGCGCGTCTTCGACGTCTTCATCATTGGTGAACTCGGCGCTGGCCAGGCGCTGGATCATGTCGTCCAGTTCTTCGCGTTCGAGGGTCCAGGCTTCCATGGTGAGGAAAGGCGCCTCGGCGGCCTTGGCCAGCTCGACAAAGTCTTTCCAGCTGTCCATGGCGTCTTCGGCCTTCCACATCACGACCTGGACTTCCTCATGATCCACATAGCCGGGGAAGCGGCGCATGCCATGGCCTTCGATGAAGGCGATCATGTCGTCTTTGAGGCTGGCCAGGTTGTCAGGCAAGGTGGTCATTCCTGCTCGCGTTCTGGTGCAATTGTAAGACTTTTGCGGGAGAGCGACTAGTTTTTCGCGCGCCAGCTCCTGGCATAGACGCCTTTCCGGGCGCTGCGGATGGCTGTGCTACACTAAATGTTCTCGAACCACAATTGATTTGCCCATGCTGCTTTCGAAAGAATATGTGGGCTATCTCGCCCGCGAAGTAACCAAACGCTTAATAGCTGGAGAGTTCATCGAAACCGCGAAAGCCCCTGCGGTCACCGAGAAGGTGCACGCCGCCGTGCTCGACGAGCTGTCTCTTGAAGACCGCATCAACGACGAAGTGCGCGTAATTCTGGAGGCCTACTCCGACGAGATGCGCAAAAGCGGCGCCAACTACCAGGAGATGTTCCGCAAGGTGAAGAACGAACTGGTGCGCAAGTACAAGGCGGTGCTGTGAGAATCAGCCGCGACAAGGTGAACAAAGTTGCGCACGTGGTGACCGACGCGCTGGCCGAGATGAGCGAGGTGGATTTCGTCGAGGACCGCAATTCCATCCGTCTGGAAGTCAGAAAAATTCTGGAAGACCTGCTCAACCAGGAAGCAAAGATCGATCAAGCCGCCCGGCAGAAGATCGACTCGCAGAAACGCACCATCCTCGAAGGCAGCCAGGAATGGGACATCCTGTATCGCAAGTATTACAACGAGGAAGTGAAGAAACTGGGGATCTAGTAACGAGTACCTAGTACCTGGTACCTAGTCAGGATGCCTTCAGTGGTTTGCTTCGGATTGCGTTGGTTAACCCGTTGAGAATTCGGCCCAGTTCTTCGATTCTTTTTACAACGTCTTTTGCATTCTTCGTCCTCCACATACTTTTGTCGCTGCGCGATCAGGACTTGGGTTTCAAGTTCTGCAAGCGATCCACGGGCATGGCGCAGAAAGTGAAGGAATTCGCCGTTATTGAAGTGGCCTTGACCCTCAGCAATGCTGCTTGGGATCGATACCGCTGCCCTGCGAATCTGATCAGTCAGGCTGTAAACCTCGCGCTTCGGGAACTTGTTGGTCATACCATAGATGAGGTCAACGAGATCCATCGCTCGCTTTGTGCCACGCGATCAAATCTTTGTAATGCTGAGCCATCACTCGGAACTCTTCACGGCTTCTTCTTGGTACTGAGTACCAGGTACTTGGTACTTCTTCATCGCCAGCAATTTGTTATGCATATGCACCGCCGCTTTTCTGGCTGCGGCGACGGCGGTGACTACCAGGTCGGCGCCGCGGACGTTGTCTCCGGCGGCGTAAAGGTCTTCGCGAGAGGTTTCTCCCGTGTCTTCCGTCTCCACCAAAATCGAACCCCATTTCGTGGTCTTCAGGTTCGGTGTGGATTGCGGGATATCGGTTTCCGGGCTGTAGCCGATCGCGAGCACGGCGGTGTCGCACTCGATAACGAAGTTCGACCCTTCGATGGGCACCGGGGAGCGACGTCCCTTGGCGTCTGGCTCTCCAAGCCGCATGCGAATGCATTCGGCGGCCTTAACGTTGCCGTTTTCGTCGCCGATGAATTTCACCGGGGCGGTCAGCCATTCGAACTGCACGCCTTCCTCGACTGCATTGACGCGTTCTTCGTAGCGGCCGGGCATCTCGACTTCGCTGCGGCGGTAGACGCAGTAGACTTTCGCATCCGGATTCAGGCGGCGCGCGGTGCGCACGCAATCCATCGCGGTGTCGCCACCCCCAATGACGATGGTCTTTCCCGTGTGGTTCGGCTTGGGGTCAGGCAAGTTGCGCCAGACTTCAGGCAGTAATTCCGGCTCCAGGTTTCCGCGCACAAGATATTCGGTCGCTTGGTAAACGTTTTTCAGGGTGTCTTCGCCGGGCACTTTCATCTCGCCGCCCTTGACGGCGCCATAGCCGAGAAAGACCAGGTCGAATCCGTCTTTGAAGAAGTCTTCGACCGGGTGCTCTTTGCCCACCCGGTAATTGCAGATGAAACGAATTCCCATCTTCTCGAGGTACTCGATTTTCGAAAAGACGATTTCTTTATTCAGTTTGAAACCGGGGATGCCGTAGAGCAGCAGGCCGCCGGGAAAGGGCCACATGTCGTAGACAACGACTTCATGCCCGCGAACCGCGAGTTCTTCGGCCACGGCGAGTCCGGCAGGCCCGGCCCCCACGACGGCAACTTTCATCCCGCTGGGCGGGGCGATTTCGCGCGCTGGGTATCCGTAATTCTTACGGACGTAGTCAATGACAAACGCTTCCAGCTTGCCGATGCAAACGGAAGGATTGCGCGGCAGAACCACGCAGGCCCCTTCACACTGCTTTTCCTGGGGGCAGATGCGGCCGCAGACGTCGGGGAAATTCGAAGTTTCCATGAACTTGAGGGCGGCGCCGATGAAGTCCCCCTGTCCCAGAAGGAAGAGGGCCGCGGGAATGTCGTTATGCAGCGGGCAGCCTTTGGCGCAGGGGGCGTGGTCGCAATAAAGGCAGCGCTGCGCCTGTTCCATCGCCTGCTCAGGGGTATAGGACTGCGAGACTTCGTTGAAGTTGTGGACACGTTCCTGCGCGTCCTGCTTGGGCGGCTTGACCGCTTCAATCCTGAAGCGCTGACGACGGTTGATCATCGCGCCCTCCTTCAGGCTGCTGTGAGCCAAAACGGGGGAGACACCCGGTCCCACCCTGCTTGAAGATGCCTTGAGGTCGGCACTCATGGCTGTGTCCTACATCACAAGCCCCCGTGACGCATGGGCAGCTGGGATAATAGGACGAAATGGCCTCAGCCGAAGCAATTGCGGAATTCGTGAAGCGCGCGGCGCGGGAGGCCGGCTTCGAACTGGCGGGCATTGCCCCGGTACGCGACTTCCCCGAACTCCAGCGCTTTCCCAATTGGATTGAGGCGGGACATGCCGGCGAGATGAAATACCTGGAAGCGAGGGATGAAGCCGGCCGGTTGAAGCGAGCGTCGCTGACAAATGCTGTTCCCTGGGCACGCAGCGTCGTGGTCTGCGCGATCAACTACAACGCCGCGCAGCCGTATTCGATTGAAGTCAGCAACCCCGACCGAGGTTGGATTTCGCGTTACGCCTGGACCCGCGAAGATTATCACCAGACGGTGCTGGGCCGTTTGCGGACGGTGGAAGGAAGGATTCTGGAGTTCATCGAGAGCGAGGCCGGCGGTACGCCGGCGCCGCGGACCTGGTGCTACGTAGATACGGGGCCGGTGATCGAGCGGGTGTATGCGAAGTATGCGGGCGTGGGATGGATGGGAAAGAACACATGCATCATCAATCAGAAGCAGGGCTCGTGGCTGTTCCTGGGCGTGATTCTCACCTCGATGGAACTGACTCCGGATTTGCCTGCGCCCGATCGTTGCGGAACCTGCACGCGTTGCATTGAAGCGTGCCCGACCGATGCGCTGCTCGAGCCATACCGCCTCGATTCCAACAAGTGCATTTCTTATCTCACCATCGAGAAGCGCGGCGAGATTCCGGAAAAGATGCGAAAAGGCATCGGACGCCATATCTTTGGTTGCGACATTTGCCAGGATGTGTGCCCCTGGAACCGCAAGGCTCCGGTTACAAGTACGGAGGAATTCCAGCCGCGGGAAGGCTTGGTGAACCCGGCGATGGAATGGCTTGCGGAGATCAGCGTCGAGGAGTTTCAGAAAACGTTTCGCGGGTCCCCGATCCGGCGGGCAAAGAGAACCGGGCTGCGACGGAATGCGGTGGTGGCCATGGGGAACAGTGGGAGCCGTAGATTTGCGAGATTGCTGGAGAAATTATCGGATGACGACGATCCGATCGTCGCCGAGCACGCGCAGTGGGCGAAAAAAAGATTAGGGCAGATCGAGCAGTAAGGTGTGACTCCGCCTCCCGGACGATAGTATTGTGCGGGTGAAACGAAAGGTAAACGCATGCAAGACACCCCGAAAAGGGCGACCGCTCTGTATCTGCTGCTGACGCTGGCATTCAGCGCGGTGTTTTGGAGCCTGGTGATCTGGTCGGGACACCTGGGTATGGGGTTTGGCCTGGTGGTTGCCGGCGTCATGTGGTGCCCGGCCTTGGCTGCGCTCGTGAGCTGCCGCCTGCTGGGGCGAAGCATTCGATCTCTTGCGTGGCGTTGGCCTTCAGGCGGATTCATCGCTGCGGCATATTTCGTGCCCCTCGCCTATGCGGCAGTTGCCTACGGCGGTGTATGGGCTTTGCGCCTGGGGGGCTGGAACTCGGAATTCGTCAGCATGGTGGCGCAGCGCTTCGGTGTCCGATTGCCGCCCTGGGCTTTGCTCGCGCTCTACATTTTGTTTGCGGCCACCGGCGGCATGATCCGAAGCCTTTCGACGGCGCTCGGCGAAGAGATTGGCTGGCGAGGTTTTCTGGTTCCGGAGCTGGCGAAGCAGATGTCGTTTACGAAACTGAGTCTGCTGAGCGGCGCTATATGGGCGGCGTGGCACAGCCCGCTGCTGCTGTTCGCCGATTACAACGCAGGAACGAATCGCTGGTACGCGCTGGGATGCTTCTCGGCGATGGTCATCTCCATCAGCTTCGTCTTCGCCTGGATGACGCTGAAGTCGGGCAGCTTGTGGCCGGCGGCGCTGCTCCATGCCAGTCACAATCTCTTTGTGCAGGGCATTTTCGACAACCTGATGCGGGACACGGGACGAACGCTCTGGTACACGACCGAGTTTGGCTGTGCTCTAGCGCTGGCCAGTGCGGCGGCGGCAATGTACTTCTGGACGCGCCGCGCCGAAGTCAGCCAGCCTGCCACATTGAGCGCGCCGGCCCAAGCTGCGGCGGCAAGGTAGTTTTCGAGACCGACTCTAGATACCGCTGATCCCTCAAGCCTTCCCGCGGGTACTACCCAGTTCCCCGTAGGACGAAAATGCTGGACAGCGATGCAAAATTGCATGCTTCTCGGGCGTATGTTGCCGAAGAAGGCTCGTGTTGCTCACGGAACGAATGGCAGGCGGCGTGCTCTTTGTTTCTGAGCAATGTCACGGGAAGTTCCAGCTCGGGCAGTTTGTGTTCTCGCGGCACTGGTTTGTCTCCAGGCCATGGCCCAGACCGATGCGGGGAAGCACAGTGCGCCTCACGACTTGCAATTCATTGTCGGGCGCATGCAGCAGGTCAAAGCTGAGGCCTCCACAGGACCTGTACACGTGCTTCGTGAATACCTCCTGGCCAAAGGAGATTCCGGCGAGGTTACCTCCCAGGTGCTGGCGCAAGTGGACTACGATTCCCATCGGGCGGTGCAGTATTCCATCCAAAAAACAACCGGAAGCAGCCGCGGCGAGGATGTTGTCAAGCGGGTTTTGGACCACGAAGTATCAGCACAGTCCCGAGCCACAGCCATCACCGACGAAAATTACTATTTCGAGTTTGCCGGGCAGGCTGCCTTTGACGGGAGCGATTGTTATCTGCTGCGCTTGAATCCGAAGCGAAAGGATTCCGGCCTGATCTCGGGCCAGGCATGGGTGGACCAGCGTTCTTTTCAAATCCGTCACATCGCAGGCGAGTTGGTAAAGACCCCGTCTTGGTGGCTGAAGAATGTCTCGGTCGAAATCACCTTTGGAAATGTGGAGGGCCGCTGGATGCAGACCAGGACCGAGGCATCTGCCGATGTTCGCATGGCGGGCGCGCGCACCCTCAAGTCACAACTGTTGACCTCTCAGGAAGAGGGAGCGAAATCTGTTGAGGTGGCCCGCAACTCCGGCAGGCGCCCAAGCACGGTCATCCCGGCAGAAGTTTTGCTGTTTCCGCTGCACAAGCGGTAATCGCGACGCGACCTGTTGCGCGCCAATTTTCCCAATGGAATTGTGAGTCTCGGCCACAAAACGTTATACTTCCGTCCCCAATCGCCCTGCGGTTTGAGTAAGGAGGTTTCGCCATGGTCGGAGAACGAAAATCAGTGCTCTGCATCGATGATTACGAAACCGCTGCTGCCGGATGGTGTCTGTTTCTCCAAAGCGTTGGCTACGCTGTAACCACAGCCTTCACCGCGCAAGAAGGGTTGCATTTGTTCGCCACCTCCCCGGTGGACCTGGTCATGCTGGACTACGCAATGCCTGATCTGAACGGGGGCGAGGTGGCGGCGACCATGAAGCGCATAAAGCCGCACGTCCCAATCCTCCTGTTTTCCGGCTTGTCGCAAGTCCCCGATCCCACGCTGGTGCATGTGGACGCGTTCCTGCAGAAGGGCGTCGCCCCCGCTACCGTGCTTGAGAAAATCAAAGATCTTCTGGGACATACCGCCGATCGCCTGGACTAAGCTTTCCAGGGATGGCGCCCGGGGCAAAGAGTTCCGGATCGTCAGGCACCACCCACTTCCAAGGCAACCAACTCCAGCATCTCTCGTTCTAACTTTTCAGTGTTCTAAGCTGTCATTCCGGTGGAAGGCCGGAACGGCAGGATGAGTGAGGGTAATGGCGGCCTCCGGGTTCTGGACCCGGAGGCTTTGCTGCGCGCGTTCCAGGAGTAGAATCTGACCTTGCGCACGCGAGATCCCTCACTTTGCTCGGGGGATGACGTCTTCCACCAGTGCAAATGATGCATCGGGGTCACGTCTTGCATAGGATGACGTCAAGGGAACGGATCAGCGTTCGGAGGTCTTATGAAGTATCCACGCCTGGGATTACCGTTACTCCTGCTTGTTTCCCAAATCTTTGCTCAGGACATTCCAAAAGGATTTAAGGTCAGCATCCGGACCAACAGTCTGATCAGTTCCGACCGAAATGTTGCGGGAGATCCCGTGGATGCGGTGCTTGCCAGCGATCTCGCAGTCGGCGGTAAGGTGATCGCACGAGAAGGAGACCCGGTACGAGCGAGCGTTGCTTTTGCCGATCCCAGCCGATCCGGCCGGTTCTCGGCCCCGGGATCGATCGCCATCCGCCTGGAAACAATCGAGACGGCGGAAGGAACGTATCACCTGAGCACGAACCAATACACGCGCCAGGGCCGGGGACGGGGAAGTTCGCCGATACCGGGAGGACCGGGCGGTGGAGTCTCGATTGACTCGGTCGGAGGGATTCACAGGCAATCGCCCTTTCCAACGCCCGACGCGTCCGGGGTGAACATAGGAGGAACTGGTCCGGAGGCGATTATTCCGCCGCAGTCGGTCATCACGTTCAAGACGTCGGCCATATCCAAGCCGGTGCCGAAGAACTAGTCCGTTGCATGATGTACCTGCGCACGTAACTGTCCGCCGCGGGGAACGAAGTGGTAGCATCTGTCATGATCGCAATCGCCTCTGCCCTTACGATCATGGATTCCCGCCTGTGCCGGAGATTCCTTCTCCTCACCCTACTTGGTTGCCTGGCGGTCCCGGCGCGCGCCGGGGAAGACCCGTGGCTGCGCATCAGTTCCGCGCATTATTCGTTGCTCACCGACGCCGGGGACAAGCGAGGCCGCGAAATCCTGTTGCGCTTCGAGCAGATGCGCTCGATGTTCAGCATTTTGCTGATGCGTCCAAAGCTGAACATGCCGGAGCCGCTGGACATCATCGCGGTCAAGGATGACAAGGAATACGCGGAACTGACCTACAAGGGCCAGAACCAGAAAAGTTTCTTCCTGCCCGGTGAAGACCGCAACTATATCGTGGTGAACGCCTCGGAAGAAAACCCCTGGCACGCGGTGCAATGGGATTTTGCGCGCCTATACATGAATTACAACTATCCGCCGACGCCCGCCTGGTTCGACGAGGGCTTTGCGGAATACTTTGCGGGAATGCGCCTGGACAACAAGCAGGTGCAACTCGGGGCGGACCCGGCATTGCGTCGGACCTGGCGCCAGGACCTGCTCGGAAACCAGATCAAGCCCCGTTACATTCCTAAGTCTTTCACCGAGCTTTTAAACGCACCGGTCTGGCTGGCGACTCCCGACCTGTTCACCATGAGGCTGACCCCTTCCCCTTATGACACCTCACGGCATTCGCTGTTCAATGCGCAGTCATGGATGGTGATGCATTACCTGATCAACAAGGAGAAGCTCTCGCAAACCGGGACCTATTTCGACCTGGTGGAGAATCAGAAGTTGCCGGTGGAGCAGGCCATCCAGAGAGCGTACGGGCTGACGGTGGCAGAGTTCGACAAAGAAGTGAAAGATTACTTTCATTCCCTCACCCCGTTGTTCAAGGCGCTTGACCTCTCGACGCAGCCTGGAGAAGTCGAGGTGGGCGGGGTTACACAAACCATTGCAGCTCCGATCGGGCCTGGCGACGTGGGAATGAATGCGCAGCAAGTCCCGTTGCCCGACGCTCTGGCTTTGCAGGCGGAAATGGCGTTGCGGGTGGCGGACCGGCGCGAGGCGAGTATTCGGGAATTGAAGGCGCTGGTGGCCGATCCAAAGATGGAGAGCGCGATTGCGCACCGGGCGCTGGCCTGGGACCTGATGCAGGACCGGAAATTTGAAGAAGCCACCGAAGAACTCAGCAAGGCCAGCGACTTGGATCGGAACGATGGCTGGACTCGCTATTACCTGGCGTTAGTGAAATACAACGCAGCCCAGGGCTCGGGACAGGAGTTTCATGGACTGGGCAACATGATGCAGGATTTGCGGGCGGTGCTGGACTGGTATCCGGATTTTGCCCAGGCTTACGCGATGCTGGCGCTGGCACGGATCGAAGGTGGCGGAACGAGTTCGGCGCTGGAGGCAATCCGCGCGGCAATTCGCCTGAGCCCGCGTAACGAGAGCTATCAATTGATCCTGGCAAAGGTGTACATGGCGGGGAAGCACTGGGACGACGCCACGACCGTGCTCAACCAACTCAGGGTGAGCCGCGATCCACAGATTGCAAAGGCCGCCAGGAAGAACCTCGACGATCTGCCCACGCTCAAAAAGTACGGAATTCTGCCTCAGGAATCGGCAAATGAATTGCCGCCTGCAGCCAAGCCGGCGCCTGCACCGCCCGCGGCAAAAGAACCCGAAGCCGACGAGAGTGACTCAGCGGCAAGCGCAGCGCCTGTGGTCGAGAAGGAACCCGACAAGCGTCCTGTTCTCTTTCTGAAAGGCACGTTGGTCAAGGTGGAGTGCACGAAGCCTTCAGCTGCGGTCATGACGGTGAGTAACGGGAAGCGTTCCCTGAAACTTCGCACCGACAACTACAAAGCGATGTTGTTGATCGGAGCGGATGAATTTTCATGCAGCTGGCGCAACCGTAACGTTTCGGTTAACTACAAAGCGGGTGGATCGGCAGACGGGGACTTGGTCTCGGTTGAGATTAACTGAAACGCTAGCTGCGCGCAGGATTCGTTCATCGGTCTGCCCGACCTGAATCAAATATCTCGAAAATTTCTCGAAAGCTCCCTTAGCAAATTCTCGTGAAGCCGTTTACGGTCAAAAGCTGGCGTGAGCATTACGTTATGATGTCGTTCTGATGTCGCCTGTTCCTGCCACAAAAATTTTCCGGTTCGGTGTTTACGAAGCGCGCAGCGACACCGGCGAGTTGCGGAAGTCAGGGGTGCGAGTGCGGCTCCAGGATCAGCCCTTCCAGGTCCTCCTCCTTTTGCTCGAACACCAGGGAGAGGTTGTGACGCGCGAGGAACTGCGGCAGCACCTCTGGCCTTCCGATACTTTTGTGGATTTCGATCACAGCCTGAATACCATCGTGAACAAGATTCGTGAGGTGCTCGGAGATTCCGCGAGCCATCCGCGGTTCATCGAGACTTTGGCGAGACGTGGGTACCGGTTCCTGCAAGCGGTGGAGATAGAGCAGGCCAAGCCGGAAATCGCGCTTCCGCAGCCTCCTGAGCCGGTTCGAAACTCCGGCAATCTGCTCACCGGCAAGGACGACTTGCCGCAGGTAGGGCGAGGCTACGTGCGATTTCTCCTGGTGCTGATCCAGTTGATGTATCTCTGCTTCTACATTGCCGCGCTGGCGCGAGCCTCGGCGGTTCAGGACTTGCTGGAACAGGCATTCGGGCATCCCGCGCTGGTCACAGCGATCTTCCTGGTCACGGCAGCCGTGGGTGTTCCAGTCCGGCTTTATCTGCTTACCGCGGTAGCGTTTGATGTGAGAAACCTGGCTCAACGCTTTCTGCGATTATTCTGGCCGACGTTTGTGCTGGACGAGTTATGGGCGCTTTCACCGTTCCTGTTGAGCGTGCAGATCGGGATGGGCCTGGCGCTGGCGGCCACTGCTGCGCTCATCTACGTTCCCTTCGCGCAACGCACGCTGGTGCTCATGCGCGAGCACACCCCAGCGATGGAAGTGCATGGCCAAGGTCCCTCCTAGGTTTGCCCGGTACCCGCAAACACCCAGCGATCGCCGAGCAGGAAATTGATCAGCGCGCAAGCGCCGATGCTGAGCAAGTTGGCCGGAACCAGCGGAATCTGCAGAACGCCTACCAGTCCGCGCATGATCAGCAGATTACCGAAGAAAGATACGGCTCCGTTGCTGAGGTGAAAGCGAATGAGGCGCTTGATCGTCTCGGCGTTCCCGGGACGATCGAGCCAGGTGAAGCGCTGATGCCAGAAGAAATTGTGGAGCACGGCGGACTCGACCGCCAGCGCAGTTGCGGCAAGATAGTGGATCCCGCTGCCACTCAGCATCCGGAGGGCCGCAAGTTGCACTGCGATTCCGAGTGCGCCTACAACGGAGAACCTCGCCAGTCGAGTGTAGGTGGTCATGTGTCGAGTTCCTGCAGGTGCGTGCGACAGGCTTGGCTGGCTTCCGCGCTGCTCAAGCGCAGTCACTCAGCCACACCCGAACTCCCTGCTTGCGGAATTCTTTCCTCGCGGTAAAGACGGCAGGTATGTGTGATGGCTGAGATCATGAGCATCAACCCCATCCCGAGGATCGCGATCAAGCCGCCGAGATCGAACAGGCGCACGCGGTGTCCTGCAAGCGTGATGACCGGATGCCAAAGCAGTGCAAGGTTGCCGATGGCAAGTAGAATCCGGATTTCCGTAGGACCGAACACCCAATAAGAGAGTTGGAACTGGCCGAGCGTGTAAGTCGCAAGGTAGGTTTCGATCGAGAGCATGAGAAAGGCTACCAGCATGCCCATAGCAATGGCGGGATGCACGTAGCCGGAGAGGGCCATGCCTCCCATGAGGAAGAAGGCCGCGACCGTATCGGCGATGTGGTCCACGTAAAAGCCGTAGCGCGGCCGCTGCTGGTTCCGAACGCGAGCCAGGGTGCCGTCGAGGCTGTCGCCAAACCAGTTCAGGGCCAGGCAGACGATGCCGGCAAGCAGGAAATCGGGATTGAGTTTCGCCAGCGCATAACAAACTCCAGCCATGCACTGGGAGAGAAATCCCAGCACGGTCAGGTGGTCGGAGTTGATGCAGGCGGGCGTGCGCCGCGCCATCCAAATCAACGCGCGCTTCTCGCTGCCGGAAACCAGGCTGTCCTGAAGCCGTGTGGCGGGGGAAAACGTCAGTTCTCTCTGGCTGGGGATGAAAGATGCCATTTCTTTTCCTCCGGTGATGAGCTCAATCTCGCCCGAACCGAACTGCGCCGCAATGCAGAGGAGGTAAATCGGCAGATCAAAAGAATGTCACCAGCTAACCAAAACAAAAAGCGGGATTTTCCTAATGATGTGGTAGAAGGCCGCAAGCCGGTGGAAGCTGCGGGAATCGGGCGCAAATAAGAAACCCTCCCAGGGGAAGCTGGGAGGGCAGCGGAGTGCCGGCTCAGGGGCAACCTAGACGCGAACTACGTTGCCTGCCTGAAAGCCTTTGGGGCCTTTGAGTAAATCGAACTCCACGGTTTCGCCTTCGTTGAGCGTGCGATAGCCGTTTTCCTGGATCGCGGAGAAATGAACAAATACATCCTCCCCGGTGGAGCGCTGGATAAAGCCGTACCCTTTAGCCCCGTTAAACCACTTCACTGTGCCCTTCTCTCTCACAAAGTACTCCTTTCGCTTCTGCTCATTTGAATTCTTCCGAATTTCCCGTTGAAGTTCGTACGCCGAACTACCCCCTCAGGAAGAGACGGAAGCCGAACCGGTCTGTGTCAGAGATAAACTCGCAAAAAAAGAAAAGGCGCTCGAGGTCCAGCAAGGGAGGAGACGGCACAGAGCTCAAGAGCCCTTCTTGATGTGCGGATTCGACTGCGACACTCAACATCAACTTATGTCTTCGTGGAAGTCGCTGTTGGATATTGCCCAGCGAGCACCAGATAATATTCAGGAACTTACTCGATAGCAAGTAGAGAAATTGGTTTTAGAGCAATTCGCACGCGTCACCGCAGGTGAGGATGAGGTGACGGGGTAGGAACGAGGATTGCTTATCAGCCGATGCGAAGCCCGCCGCAATTACTGCAAGTATTTGATAACATGGAACAAACCTCGTGAAAAGCACGCCGTCATCTGAGCCAGGCGCAGGTCCGACTGTACCGGCGAACGCGCTCCCAAATCGGAGTGCCTCAAAATATTCCGGGCTGCTGATTTCCACAGTGAAATATTTGTTGCGCACCGAGGTACACACGTTTGCATTCTCGGTGGCGGCCAATGCCATCCTGTCGTTCTTCCCGTTCGTTCTGCTGCTCATGACGCTGGTTCGGCGGGTCTTTCACTCGCGGGTCATGGCCGATGTGATCGCAGAACTGCTGAGGGACTACCTTCCTGCGGGCCAGGATTTTGTAATTCGCAATCTGAATGCGCTGGTGGAGGCACGGCATCGGGCACAATTGCTCTCCCTGCTGATTCTATTGATTACCTCAACCGGGATTTTCATGCCGCTGGAAGTTGCGCTGAACCGGATTTGGAGGTTTCCCGAGAACCGTTCCTATCTGGGAAACCAGGTTATTTCTCTTGGCCTGGCATTTGCCTGCGGCCTGCTGGCACTCATTTCCATTGCCTTGACGGCGAGCAATGTGGCCCTGCTGGAAAGCGTGCTGCAAGGACATGCCGTTTTCCTGATACGGTTTGCAGGTTTCCTGACAATGAAGATTTTCGCCATCACGGCGAGCATCGCGATTTTCTTCCTGATTTACTGGCTGTTGCCGAACGGGAAGGTCCCCGCCCGGGCTGTGCTGCCGGCCGCGGTGCTCATGGGACTGCTTTCCGAATGTCTGAAGTACGCTTACATACTGGCGCTGCCGCGCCTGAATTTCCAGGAGGTCTACGGACCGTTTGCGCTGTCGGTCAGCCTGATGTTCTGGGCCTTCCTCTCCGGCCTGCTGCTGCTGACCGGCGCGCACCTGTCGGCGCAGGAGCACGCGCTGCGAAGTTCCTGACCTGTCACTTACGCGCGTGACCATACGCACAGCCTGGGTCGGGCAACTTTTCTAGTATCGAGTCACACCCCCGTTTGAAGCTGGCCTCAAGAAAATTGAAGAGGCGCAGCATGTCGCAGGCAATCTGGAAGTTGATCCTGACATTCGTCTTTTTCTTTGCATCCACCATCCTGTACGCGCAACTTCCCGGCAATCCTCCCCGGCTGATTCAGCTCACCAGAAAAGCCGGATATATGTTTTCGGGCACGGTGCTCTCGGTGCAGCGCGTGGGCGCGAAGAGCAACCTCGAAGTTGACACCGTGGCCGTGACGTTCCACGTGGACAAGGGCCTGCGCGGGGCCAAGACGGGACAGACGCTGGTGATTCGCGAGTGGTCGGGTCTGTGGAGTTCGCGAGAGCGCTACCGTCCCGGCGAACGCGTTTTTGTTTTTCTGTACCCGACTAGCCGGTTGGGGCTGACCAGCACCATCGCCGACGATTGGGCAAGACTCGCGGTCGCCAAAGGGAACCGGGTCGCCCTGCCCGGGAGCATGCTGGAAGATCTCCCGATTTCTCCTGCACTGAAGAAAGAAGCCCGGCAAACGCACAACCTGTCACTGCGGCAATTCGCAGGCGCAATCCGGCGCGCGAGCGAGGAGTAAGCCATGGCACAAGCTTTCCACTTTCACAGTCGAGAAGATAACCGAAGCGATGAGGTTCACCCGGGATGGGACGGACGGCGAGCCGCCGTAGTGTTTGTGCGCTGGCTGTGGCCCGTTGTGTATGGAGTGCTCCTGGTGCTCGCTCTCATTGTGCTGCTGGCGCAAATGGCGCGCGCCGGAGAGCCGCGCTGGGTGGCCGGTGTCAGCTTCTTCGACCCGTCCACCAAAGGCGTGCCCCTGACCTGGGCGCAAGGCATGGTCAACTATTACACCGATGCCGGAGACCTCAGCCCGATCCTTCCGCAGGCCGCAGCCGATGCGCTGGTCGCAACCGCACTCAGCCGCTGGACCCTGGTTCCAACCGCCGCCATTGCGAGTAATCACGCCGGAACTCTCGCCGAGGATGTGAGCGGCAGCAATGTCTTAGTGAATCCCGATGGCAGCATCACAATGCCTGCCGACATCCTGCCCAGCGCGACCTCGAAGCCGCTGGCCATTGTTTATGACGCGGACGGAGCCGTCACCGATGCGCTGCTCGGTCAAGGGGCGGGAGGGACTGACTCGTGCTTCGGCAACGCGGTATTTGGCGGAGACCCCGATAACCTGAGCACGGACGACCACATCATTCACGCGCTGATCGTGATCAATGGGAACTGCGCGCTCACCACGGCCCAGATTCCCGACGTGCAATATCGGCTGGTACGCGTGCTGGGCCGAGCATTGGGGCTGGACTGGTCGCAGCTCAATCTCAATGTCATTACGGGCAACCCGCGGCCGACCGCGGCGGACTATGCGGGGTTCCCGGTCATGCACGCGCTGGACAGTTCCTCTTGCGTGCCGATTTCCATTTGCTACAGCAATGCAGATCAACCGAAGACAGACGATCAGGCCGCAATTTCGCGATTGTACCCGGTAACCGCACAGAATATTTCGGGCTTTACCGGGAAACAGATCCTTGCCGACAACACCATTCGAATCCATGGCTCGGTATTTTTCACAAATGCGTCCGGACAAGCCGCGCAAGCGATGGAAGGCGTGAATGTGGTGGCACGCTGGATCGATCCCAGCAACGGTCAGCCTTCGCGCACGTATGCAGCAAGCTGCGTCTCAGGGTTCCTGTTCCGCGGATACGCCGGCAACCCGGTGACTGGCTTTACCGACAGCCTGGGGCGGCGGTATGACCGCCTGGGGTCCGATGATGCCGCCGTGGAAGGATTTTTCGACCTGGCCGGCCTTCCAATTCCTGACGGCGGCAACACGGCTCAATATCAACTCAGCGTAGAAGCCCTGGATCCAACCTGGTCTCAGACCGTTGGCCCTTATGGTCCGTGGCAAGTGCAGCCATCGGGGGTGGCGCAGCCCATCACAGTCTCCGTCAGCAAAGGCGGGGACCTGTCGCAGAACATTCTGATGCTCGGCAGCAGTGTGCCGGCAGAAGACTGGTTTGCCTCCTCCGACTTCGTCAATCCCGCAGATGTGCCGGCATCCGGAAGCTGGGTGGGAAAGCTGAACAGTTATGGAGAGACAGCGTACTTCCGCTTTACCGGGAAGATGAACCGGACTCTGTCGGTACAGGTGACCGCCCTGGACGAAACGTCTGTGGCTACGGAGGTCAAGGCACTGCCGGTAATCGGGATCTGGGCGCTTGCCGATCCGCCGGGCACGGATCCGCCTTCCTTCACCCCTATGGCCTTCAACAGCCTGACTTTCGGCATGACGCAACTCGACTCGGTGCTGCTGCAGTCCACGGACTTTCGCATTGGCATCTCCGACTACCGCGGGGATGGGCGGCCTGACTATCGCTACCAGGCGCGATTTTTCTATGGCGATACTGTGACTCCGACGCGCGCCAGCGTACGAGGCGGCACCCCGATCATGATCCAGGGTTTCGGTTTTGGAAACGCCGCCGGCGCGAGCGTCGGCAACGCGAGCGCCACGGTGCTCTCCTCCTCTCCGAACCAGATTCTGGCGACGGCCCCCGCTGTTGCGGACGGAGTGGCAAGCCTGGCCTTAGCCGATCCCGCCAGCGGAGTCAGTTCCATCATGACCGACGTGTTGACGTTTGGCGCCAGTTCCACCGATATCCTCAAGTTGCTGAGCGGGGCGAATCCGGCGGTGCCGGTCGGAACCCAGGCCCCGATTCCCTTCCGAGTCCAAGTGATGGACGCAACCGGAACCATTCCGGTGGATGGCGCCAGCGTCGAGTTCAGTTCGAGTCCAGTTGCCGGCCTTTCGGCATGCGCAGGACTCTCCAGTTGCACCGTGCTCACGGACCAGACCGGCGAAGCGATGACCTGGGTCACGGTCCTCAGCAACAGCCCCATTACCATGACTGCGAAACTTGCGCCCGCTTCCTATCCCAACCCCAAACTGGTGCAGGTGACGATCCCGGTGAAAATGTCGTCCCTCGATATCGCGATGTACGCTCCCTACCAGTTCATCGCCCAGGGAGCAACGCTCGATATCCCGATGCAGGCGCGGGTCGTGTCGAATGGCATTGGAGTGAGTGGCCGCGCGGTCAAGTTCCAGGTTGTCAAGGGATCTGGAACACTGACGATTACGTCCACGAACACCGACGGCAACGGCTATGCCGCGACTACCTTGCGCGTGACCGCTCTGGCCGGCGATGTGCAAGTGAGCGCTTGTGCGGAACCGGGGGACGCTCCTTGCGACCTGCTGAAGGGCACGGCGGTTCCAGCTTCGCAACTGAAAGTGCAAGCGGTAAGCGGCAATCTGCAGATGATCAACGCCGGACAGAGCTTTCAACCAGTGGTGGTGCGAATCACCGACCTGGCGGCCGTACCGGACCTGGTGCGCGGGGCCAACGTGCTGTTCCAGTGGCTGAACATGCGTTCGGATGACGATGCCCCCGTCGAGCCGCCGGGAGGTGACACGATCGTGACGCATCATCCCATGCCGGTGATCCTGGGGACCGGGCAGACGGCAATTCTGTCGGACCTGAATGGCCTTGCTACCATGCAGCCGACTCTGCCCAGTAGTGCGATGGAGATGGAAGGCTCGGCAAGCGCAGGTACGAGTAGCGTAGCGTTCGAACTGGAGGCGTTGGCCGGGACAGGAACAGGGTTCTCGCCTCGCGAGGACAAGACTGTGGAGGGAACGGAGTGAAGGTCCTTCGTCGGCAAAGCATTGAAACAACGCAACTGACGTCATCCCGAGCCGCAGCCGAGGGATCTTGCGTGCACGACGTGGCGCTTAGATGACTTGAGGAGCGCATCATGATGCGAAAGCCGAAGCATTTCTACGCATACATCATGGCCAGCAATTCACGGGAGCATGTGCTTTACACCGGCGTAACAGGAAATTTGTCGCGTCGGGTGTTTGAGCACCGGCAGAAGCTCTCGCCGGGCTTAACGAGCCGATATAACGTAACGCGGCTCGTGTACTACGAGATGTTCGCGTATCCCGGGGATGCGATCGCGCGGGAGAAACAGATCAAGGGATGGCGGCGGTCGAAGAAGATCGAACTCATCGAGAGTATGAATCCGCGCTGGCATGACCTGGCGGCGGGATGGCAGGACATTTACAAGCCAGATGTGGACATTGTGCACGCCAGGTCCTTCGTCGGGCTTCCGCCCTCCTCAGGATGACGTCGGCAAGAAATGAGAGGACGAAGAAGAACTGACGTCATCCCGAGCCGCAGGCGAGGGATCTGGCGTGCACGACAGCACGCTTTGTGCACGCAGGATCCTTCGTCGGGCTTACGCCCTCCTCATGATGACGTCAGCAGGATTGTGGCGGCTCGATTACGTCGACTTTCAGACGGCTCGCCTTCGCAAAAGAACATGGCTCTGCCTACTTCTTCAACCATTGATCCACCCAGTCATTGACCGTCTTGTACCAGAGCTGCGAGTTCTGCGGCTTCAGCACCCAGTGGCCCTCATCGGGAAAATACAGCATCTTCGAGGGAATGCCCTGGCGTTGCAGCGTGGTGAATAACTGGAAGCCTTCGCTCACATCAAGTCGGTAATCGAGCTGGCCGTGCACAACCAGGGTCGGCGTCTTGAAATTGGTCGCGCTCAGGTGTGGAGACCATTTGTCGTAGAGCGCGCGATTGTTGTAAGGCGTGCCTTTGAATTCCCACTCGTTGAACCAGAGTTCCTCGGTCGTTCCCCATGCGGAAGTTGAGTTGAACATGCCGTCGTGGGTGACGATGCATTTGAAGCGATTGGTGTGGCCGAGGATCCAATTGGTCATGTATCCGCCGTAGCTCGCACCCATGGCGCACTCGCGGTCTTTGTCGATGAATGGATAATGCTGTTCGGCGTAATCGAGCCCTTTCATCAGGTCTTCAAACGGAGCGCCGCCCCAATCGCCGTTGATTGCGTCGATGAACTTCTGCCCATAGCCGGGGGAGCCGTGGAAATTGATGAAGATGACGACGTATCCGCTGGAGGCGAACAGTTGCATGTTCCAGCGATAGCTCCACTCATCGCCCATGGGGACTTCGGGGCCTCCGTGCACGATGAATTTGACCGGATACTTTTTGTTGGGATCGAAGTTGGGAGGCTTAACCAGGAAGCCTTGGACCTGGTCGCCGAAGGCGCCGGGGAACCAGAAGGATTCGAGGGGAGATGTGGAGACTTGGGAGAGGACGGCCTCGTTGATGTGCGTGATTGGCAGACGAAAGGAAGCATACTTTCTGTCACTTGGATGTGTCCGGCCGATGGGTTCGCTGTAAATCTCTGCCGGATGTCGCACTGACATCAAGGTAAATAACAGGGTGTTGCCGTCTCGCGTAATTCTAAGATCGTCAACGTAACCAATCTCAGCGACGGGCGGATATCCAGTGAAACCAGCTTGTCCGCGCATGATTGCGAGCCAAGAGGGTGTTTGGAGCGGCTTGTCAATTCCGGCCGAGTAGATGGACGAGGTACCCGCGTTCTCCGACGAAAAGTAGATTCCAGTGGAATCTCCCGTCCAGTCGAATGTTCCAATCCATGCATCAAAACCTTCCGTCAGGCTTTTCTTCTCTCCCGTCTTCCTGTCATACAGCATCAGCCGGAAACGATCGCTTTCATATCCCGGACGCTGCTGCGCACGGTAGGCGATGTATTTTCCGTCTGGTGAGTACAGCGGAGACGAGTCGCTGGCTTTGTTGTCGGCGGTGATGTTCTTCGCGGGTTGTGATCCGTTCACCGGAACGATCCACAGATCGTTGTTCGTCGAGGTGGCTTCCTCTTCGTCGTGGTTCGAGGTGTAGCAGATTTCCTGGCCATCGGGAGAGAAGGCGTAGTTGTCCTGGCCTCCAAGGGAGAAAGGTGGCGCGTCGTGATCGCCGGGAGTGAGATCGCGCGATGGGCCGCCATCAACCGGCACGATCAGCAAGTGCGTGCGCTTGCTTTCTTTGTAGCCGTTCCAATGGCGATAGAGAAGATGATTGAAGATCAGCGCTTTGACTTTGGTGTTGGCCGATTGCTCGAGCTTCTGCTTGTTGCAGGCTTCATCGGTGCATCCGGGATAGACGTCAGAAGTGAACAGAATATTTTTGCCATCGGGAGACCATAGCTCGCCGCTGGCTTCGGTCGCGATCGAGGTGAGCTTGTGGACTCCGGTGATTGTTCCGTTTGCGCCGTCGAAGTCGGCGATCCAGATTTGCGAGCCGCCTTCTTTATTCGAGAGGAACGCGAAGCGCTTGCCGTCGGGGGCCCAGCGCGGGCGGTCGGCGTCCTGATCGGAAATGAGAATTCTTTCCGCCGAGCTTCGCTCGGCCTGGACGGGCGAGGCGCCCGTCCCTACGTGAGAATCGACGGGCGCGGCGCCCGTGCCCACACCACCTCCATTCCTCAACGGCACAATCCACACGTGTGGAGTTTTCTTGTTGGCGGCGAGATCGACGTCGACTGCCGCGAACAGAACCCATTTCCCATCCGGTGAAGGCACGGGTTCCGATACCCGTTTCAACTTCATCATGTCTTCGAAGGTGAATGGATGCTTTTGCGCGAAGGCAGGCAGAATGTAAAGAAACGTAAACAGGATGAGCGTGAGACGACGCATGAAGGCCTCCCGAGCGGAACGGAAGAGTGTAAACCATCGGAGCACTCAGCATTCAGCACTCAGCATTCAGCCAGCACGCGCACGTGATTGGGCTGAATGCTGAGTGCTGAGTGCTGAATGCTTTTTTGGCAACTTTCGGCCCCCCATCTCCGTCTAACTCAAATAGGCAGAACTGCAGCTCCCCTGCTTCCGGCTCTTTGAGCGGAGAGGGTTGGCGGTAGGGGAGCGGCGGTGCAAACCGGCTTTTCTGGCGGCTTTTCGCTACACTAATCCTATGAAACCTCGCTTACGTTTTGTTCATTGGCTGGCGCTTGTGGCTTCGCTTGTGATCGCGGCGGTGGCCCAGGAAGGGCCGCTGGACAAGTCGGAACCGAAGGGCATTACCACGGACGAGATCATTCGCCGCTTCGCGGAGAAAGAAAAAGAATTCGCCCTGGCGCGCGATCAGTACACCTATCGTCAGGACGTTACTGTAAAGACTCCGGAGGACGGTGGCGAGTACCACGAGGTGTTTGACGTAATTTTCGATGACCAGGGAAAGCGGTTGGAGAACGTCGTCTTTGCGCCGCAAACCACGCTCAACAAGCTGACGATGACGCCCGAAGATCTCGACGACATTCGCCACAAGCTGCCGTTCGTGCTCACCTCGGAAGAGATCCCGGAGTACCAGATCCTCTACGTAGGGCAGCAGCAGGAAGATGAGCTGCACTGTTACGTGTTCGATATCGCGCCCAAAGAGATTGTCGGAAAGAAGCGCTATTTCCAGGGCCGGATCTGGGTGGATGATCACGACTTCCAGATCGTAAAGACCTATGGCAAGGCGGTTCCGGATGTCCGCAAGAAAAAGGGGCAGGAAAATCTCTTCCCGAGGTTCACGACCTGGCGCGAGCAGATTGATGGCAAGTATTGGTTCCCCACCTATACCAAGGCGGATGACGTTCTGCATTTCCAGGGACTGAGCGGCGACATCCGCATCGTCGAGATCGTGAAATACACCGATTACAAGCGGTTCGGATCGAAGTCGAAGATTACCTATAACGGCGCGGAAGTGCAGAGGGGCACGGACAAGGATCAACCGCAACAACAGCCGCCTCCCCAGTAGCAGTTTCAAGGCTGCAAGGTTTCAATGTTTCAAGGTAAAGAGCTTTTTGCTTTTATCGACTCCAACAGCCTGTTGAGCAAGCCGAGTACCTGATAGGCTTCCTGGTCCAACTTTGAGTGAACAGCGTCGCTGAAATATCCAAGGTCGTGCGCTATAGCAAGTTGAGTGTCCAGCTCCAGCAGTGAACCACGAGCATGGCCGAGGAACTGTTGGAATTCGCCAGGAGTGAGCCTACCCTGCCCCTCGGCAATATTCGACGGCACCGAAACCGCGGAGCGTCGCATTTGTGAAGTCAGACCATACAGTTCCGCTTTGGGGAAGAGTCCTGTATCTCGATAAACCATTACCGCTAGAGCTTTTGCTTTCTGCCAAACCAGCAACTCACGATAAGAGCGCGCCATACATTCTCCTGGCGCCATCCTCACCCACATTGAAACTTTGAAACCTTGAAACCTCAGTAAAAAAGATACTTCCGCCACTTATCATCGGATCTTCCCATCAGGCGCATGATGTGGCGGCTGGTGTGGAGGTTGAAGGCGCGAGGTTCGCGCATGAGCTTCATGCTGGCTTCGTTGGGGAACTGGTTGCCCTTGCGGCGATTGCAGGGATGACAGCAGGCGACGAGGTTTTCCCACGTAGAGGCGCCTCCGCGCGAGCGCGGGATCACATGATCGAGCGTCAATTCACTGGAGGGCAGAACCTCGGCGCAATATTGGCACGTGTTACGGTCGCGCAGCAGGATGTTTTTCCGCGACAGCGCGCGGCTCTGGTGCGGGATACGGCGATATTCAAGCAGACGGATGACAGAAGGCAGGCGCACGGCGAGGCGCGCGGCGTGCAGGAAGTGGCCGTTCTCCTCTTCGGTCATGGCTACACCCTTCAACACCAGGACGATGGCGCGGCGGGCGGCGCAAACATTGATGGGCTCATACGAGGCGTTCAGAACCAGCACCGGCGCATGCAGGGCATGGCCGTCGCTGTCAGAATGCGGTCCCAACGCGACCGGCACCGGCGCAAGCATCCGTCCCATGGTGTTCCCCGTGTTGTTCCACTTCCCCGACATTAACCCCTACGACCCGTGAGCGGCCATGGTCATCGGCTCGTCCGAGTGATCCGGAACCGCCGAATTGGCATGCTCTTTGAGGGTCCGGGCAACCGTAGCCACCCAAATCTTAGATGCTCCCGCGCGGCGTAGCATGCGTGCGCACTCGGACGCCGTAGTTCCCGTGGTCAGGACATCGTCTACCAGCAGGACCTCATGCCCATAGACCTGGTCCGGGGCGGTCACGGCGAAGGCGCCACGCATATTTTCGCGGCGCTGGTGGCTGCTGAGGCCGATCTGAGAACGGGTCTCGCGCTTGCGCTCCAGCGCTTTGGGGCACATGACAAGCCGCTCACCCGCCGGCTTCAGCCTGCAGGCGGCCCGGGCAATCAACTCGGACTGGTTGAAGCCGCGTTCCCGCAACTTGCGAACGTGCAACGGCACAGGTACGACAAGAACTTCAGAGGCGGCGAAACCTGGCGCCATTCCAGCAATCACCTCGGCAAGCATGCGCCCCAGGACATTGGCGGCGGGACGCACCTGCTCATACTTGAGAAGGTGGATCAGTTCGCGCAAGCCGCCGCTATAACTGCCGTAGGCGGCGGCGCGTTCGAATGGAGGATCGAGGCGCAGGCACAGGCCGCACTTGGGCTCGCCGTATTGGCCGGAGAAGGCGTGTTCGCTCGCCAGCCGCTCACCGCATACAGAGCACACTCCGCCCGCGATGGGGCGCATGGCGGCAAGGCATTCCAGGCAAACCGGCAAGCGTGAAATATTGGTGAGGGGAGTACCGCAAAGACGACAGTCGGCGGGGAACAGAGTGGCAAATAGACCTTCCGCCAAGCCACCCATCCACGAGACCACAGGGGATCGTTCGACACTCCTGGTCCCGGAGACCCGAGTTGAATTCCCGCTACTGCTGAAGACGAACCTCCCGCATCCAGTCGGTTCGGCGGGGGCTCCCGCTGGACGAATCCTATTCAGTATAGCGAGCCGGAATAGCGGGCGCAATGCACGGTGTCACCTTAGGCAGCAATGTGGTGGGGCAAAACGCTTTCCTTGCGCGGCTTAACCTGCACCATGATCGAGCGATAGGTGCGCCGGAAGCAGTCGCCACAACGGACGGGGCGCATGAGAAACAGCGGCAGAAGGAATTTTTCTGTGAAGGTCCGTGGCCGGGATCGGTACCCCTCAGAACAGCCACACTCGGTGCAGTAAAACTGTCTCGGCGACATTGCGGGTCCCCTAGGTACTGGCCAGAGAAAGCACTGCCATTTTCTATCATAACAAACTAAGTAGCTGACGAAAAGCGCATCTCAGCAGAAATGGACCTAAGCATGAGGGATGGGGTGCACTTGTCATGCAGGCGTTATGCGTGCTAACGTGCGCCCGTCCTTTAATATCGTGTACCCTCAACACTTGCGAGGTTTCCACTCATGAGCACTCAAACTGCGGTTAAGCCCCCGGAGAGTTCGAAAGCCTACCGGCCCTACGTCCCCCAAACCATGGAGATGAGGGAATTCACCTTCCGGGCGGTGCTGCTCGGCATGCTCATGACGGGGATTCTGGGAGCAGCCAATGCCTATCTCGGCCTGCGCGCCGGAATGACGATTGCCGCGACCTACCCTGCGGCGGTGATCGGAATGGCGGTATTGCGCATCTTCAAGGGCTCCATTCTCGAAGAGAATATCGCGCGTACCGTGGGCTCGATTGGAGAGTCGGTAGCGGCCGGGGCGGTGTTCACGATTCCGGCGTTCGTGATGGCCGGGCTGTGGCCGGGGTTAACGGCGGACCGTTATTGGACCGCGGTCGCGCTGATGATTATCGGCGGCACATTGGGCATCTTGTTTGTAACGCTGCTGCGGCGCGTAATGGTGGAAGATACCGACCTGCCCTTCCCGGAATCGGTAGCGGCCTCGGAGATTCACAAAGCGGGCCAGCAGGGATCGCGAGCGGCGAAAATTCTTTTCGCCAACATGGGGTTTGGCGGCTTGATGTACCTCCTGGGAGCCATCAATGTCTTCAGTCCCAGCAATGCCTTCACCATCAACATCGGAAACATCGGCAAGAAGCTTCTGCTGCGGACGGGGACGAATCCCAATGTCGCAACCACCATCACTGGTGGCGCGTCCATCTTCAGCGCTCCGGATATCAGCCCCGCATATCTCGGCGTGGGATTCATTATCGGGCCGCGCCTTGCCGCGCTGAACTTCGCCGGGGGCGTGCTGGCATGGGGATTGCTGGTTCCACTGCTAACGTTCGTACTCGGTCCTTACATTCAGGGCGGCCTGCCCGCGGGGCAGACGGTGAGTTGGGAACTGCTGGCGGGTGCGATTTACTTTTCGATTGTGCGACCCATCGCCGTCGGCGGCATGTTGGTCGGCGCTTCTTACACCTTGTTCAAGATGCGCAAGCAGCTTGCGGCGGGCATGGCACGCGCGGTGTCGGATTTGAAAAAGTCCGCGGCGGCGCACCAGGCAAGCGATCGCACCGAACGCGACCTGCCGGCGAAGCTGGTGTTCGCGGGCATCGGCGTGGTGCTGGTGGCCATGATCCTCCTCTATCACTACTTCATCTCGAGTGCGGGGAACCTGACCAGTTCGCAAGTATGGACCGGCGCCATCGTAGCCGCGGTGGTGATGATCATCCTGGGATTCTTCTTTGCCGCGGTTTCTGGAAACCTGGTGGGACTGATCGGGTCGTCGAACAACCCGGTTTCAGGGCTGACGCTCTGCACGCTGGTAGTGGCCGCATTGCTCATGGTGGCGCTTGGCGTCTCAGGAGCGGGTGGAGTGGCTGCAGTACTGGGAGTAGCGGCGGTGGTCTGCGTGTCTTCGGCCGTGGCCGGCGAGATGCTGCAGGATTTGAAAGTCGGACACATCCTGGGCGGCACGCCCTCGAAGATGCAGATCGGCGACTTGTTTGGAGTCGTGGTGGCTTCGCTGGTGCTATTTGTGCCGCTGGCGATCCTGGACAAAGCGTATCACTTCGGAACCGCCGCCCTACCCGCACCGCAAGCCGGATTGATGGCGATGCTGTCGAAGGGCATCGTGGGCGGAGACATGGCCTGGCCCCTGGTCATCGTCGGCATTCTGATGGGACTTGCCATGATCATGATCGAGGTGAGGAGCGTGATGCTCTTTGCCGTCGGCATGTACCTGCCCCTGGGCACTACGTTTGCCATCTTCGTCGGGGGCGTCATTCGCTGGGTCACCGATAGAATGCGCGACCGGCGGAACTTCAACGAAGCGCAGAAAGCGCGCGTGGATAACGCCGGCGTGCTGACAGCATCGGGATTGATCGCGGGCGAGGCGCTGTGCGGGTTGGTGATTGCCGGACTGGTGGGCACGGGGCACGACGTGACATTGTTCAAGTGGACCGTGCCCTTCATCGTCTCGCTGATCGCATTGGCTGTGATTCTGGTGGCCATGGTGCGCGTGCCACTGGCGAATGCCGGACGACCGGAGGATCCGGCTCCGCCAACCGCGATTATGTAGTTCACTTGAATGCAGAAAGTCAGAAGTTAGAATGCAGAAGACAAAGGACGTTTCTACTTCTGCAATCTGCCTTCTGACTTTTGCATTTTGTCATGTCTATCGTTGAGAACATCGCACGCATTCGGGAACGTGTGGGGGCGGCGGCGCGGCGGGCCGGGCGGAATCCTGCTGAGATTGAGTTGATGGGGGTCAGCAAGACGCATCCACCGGAGCGGATCCGCGAAGCGTATGCAGCCGGGCTGAGGCTGTTCGGCGAAAATCGGGTGCAGGAGTTTGCCGGGAAAGCGCCGGCATTAGGCGCACTCGCCGGCGCAGAGTGGCACCTCATAGGGCATCTACAAAGCAACAAGGCCATCAAAACGGCACAGCTTTTCAGTGCCGTGGACTCAGTGGATTCGAGCAAACTTGCGCAAAAGTTGAATATCGCCGCAGAGCAGGCCGGGAAGAAGCTTGCGGTGCTGATTGAGATCAACATTGCCGGAGAAGATGCGAAGAGCGGCGTTGCGCCCCGGTCTGAGGAGCTGGAGAATTTGCTGAGCGGCGCTCCCCAGTGGGAACAGCTATCTATACGGGGGCTGATGGCGATTCCTCCCTTTACCGAGGACGCGCAACAGGCGCGCCCGTATTTCAAGAAGCTGCGCGAGTTGAGAGATGAGATTGCGGCGCGCAAGCTGCCGTCTGTCAGTATGGATGTGCTGTCGATGGGCATGTCGCATGACTTCGAGGTGGCGATCGAAGAGGGCTCTACCTGCGTGCGGGTGGGGACAGCGATTTTTGGGCAGAGAGGTTGAGTCCCACTTCTCGAAAACCTGAGAAGCCGGGAACCCCTCCGAATTTCGTTGTTGACATGATTCCGATACAAGAGAATGCCGGAGCAGTAACGTTTTGTGTGCGCGTTCATCCTCGCGCCCGGAAAGACGCCATCACCGGCCAGTTTGGCGATGCGCTGAAGATTTCGCTCCTTGCGCCTCCAGTGGAAGGCAGAGCCAATGAGGCTTGTGTTGAATTTTTGGCAAAACTTTTGAAGGTGCCACGGTCGTCAATTAGTATTGCTGCCGGCCAGAGCGGCAGGAATAAGGTGATTCGAGTTACTGGCATCACCGCAAACGAGATTCGCGGACGATTGGGTGTTTGAGGTTTCTCAGGAGCCACATTGAGCTTCTCCGAGCGCTTAGTTGAAATTCGTGATGGCTTCGAGCGGCCCTTCTGGATCGCCAACATCAGCGAAATATTTGAGCGACTGTCCTATTACGGGGCGTTCGCTTCCCTTGCACTGTATCTCCAGGAAAAACTGAATTTCTCGACCGAGCAGACCGGGACACTCACCGGGATTTTTGGGGGAATGGTGTGGTTCCTGGCGATCTTTGGTGGCGCGGTCGCGGACCGGATCGGTTTTCGTCGCGCGCTTTCGATGGCGTACCTGATCCTGGCGGTCGCGTATTTTCTCATCGGTTCCATTGCGGCGCCGTGGCTGGCGCCTGTGCGCAACGCAGTGCCGCTCGGGCTGTTTGTAGGGGTAGTCCTGATTCTGCCTGCGCTCGGCATTGCCCTGGTGAAGCCGTGCGTGGTGGGCACAACAGCACGAGCATCGAAGGAGAACGTTCGCTCGATTGGCTACTCGATCTACTACACCCTGGTAAACATCGGCGGCGCACTCGGACCTTTGTGCGCTTCTGCCGCGCACGAGCACCTTGGAGTGGAAAACGTGTACCGGCTCGCCGCACTGAGCGTGTTCGCCATGTTTTTCCTGGTGCTGTTGTTGTTCCGTGAACCGCGCAAGCCGGGAGATGCGCCCCCGCCGTCGGTGGGAACAGTCGTACGCAATCTATTCGTGGTCATGGGCAATTACCGCTTTATGGCGTTTCTTGTGCTGTTCAGCGGGTACTGGGTGGTCTTTTGGCAGCAATACATAAGCCTGCCGGGATACATTCACAACTACATCAACTCGGACGCGAAAGTGGAAGCGATTCTTGTCACCGACGGTTTGACGGTGATCTGCCTTACGTTGGCGGTAAACTTCCTGACCCGCAAAATTCCAGCATTCCAGGCCATCATCCTGGGGACGGTCATTACTTCGGTCTCGTGGTTAATCCTCGCATTCAGGCCGACGGTGTGGGGTGCTGTGCTTTCCCTGTTCGTTTTAGCCTTGGGAGAGATTATCCAGTCGCCTCGCTACTACGAATACATTTCACGGCTTGCGCCACCGGGACAGCAAGGGACCTACATGGGATTCGCGTTCCTGCCGATCGGAATCGGATCGCTGATCGGAGGCTGGTTTGGTGGGATGCTGGTTCATCATTTCGGGGAAGTTCTGCACGAGCCGAACAAGATCTGGTGGGTGGTAACTGGGGTGGGGCTTGGGACCGCGGCCTTGTTATGGGTGTATGACAAGACGCTGCGGCCGGCAACGAACACTCCCGAGAGCCTTGCGGCGAAAACGTCCTAGGTCACCGCGGCCAGCCGGGTTTTCCTCTATGATGTCCGGTCCTGACGGCCATGGCGCACCCGCGACTTCAACCTGATTACATTGCAGCACACATTCGTCGCGTACTGAAGGACGGAGGCTCGGCCCCACACGCGGAGGGTGTGCAGTGGTTTTTCAAAGAAGAGATCAAGTCTCGCGGCTGGTATACCGCCGAGTTGCGCAAAGTCGCAGTCCGTTTTCGGCGCACCATTCTCAAGGAAGCCGGCCTGAAATTTCTGATTGAAGTGGCCGACCGGCTATTTGCCGGCTGCGTCCTGGAGGAAAAGGTTCTCGCAGTGTTCCTTCTGGAGAAACTGACCGCGGATCTTGGGGACGCCGAATTCAAGCTCTTTACGTTATGGCTTGACCGTATTTCAAGCTGGGCCGACCATGATGCGCTGGTCCATTACCTGATCGCGCCTATGATCCGGGCGAAGCCGTCTCGCGTCAGCCAGGTGTTTCGCTGGGCCAGGTCGCGCGACCGCTGGCGCCGCCGGGCGGCCTGCGTAGCCTTGATTCAGGGCACGCGGCAGAGTTTTTTCTTCCCCGAAATCAAAAAGCTGACTGCCATGTTGCTGGCGGATGAAGATGACATGGTGCAGAAGGGACTGGGCTGGTTGTTGCGAGAGACCGCGAAATCGAATCCGACGCAGATGCTTCCTTTCCTGATGACGCTTCGCAAGTCGGCCCCGAGACTGGTATTGCGCACCGCATGCGAAACTCTGCCCATCACAAGCCGCAAGAGAGTGCTGGGTTAGAGGGCGATACGCTGTTTCGCGAGCTGCACATTCGCCTAAACTGCTTCTCTTGTTTAGAATAGACGCTTGTCATGAACCTTTCTGCCATACAAGCCACCCTGACCGAGCGCAACATCGACGCCTGGCTGTTCTACGATCACCATCATCGCGATCCGATTGCCTACCGGGTTCTCGGGGTTCCGGAAGACCTGATGGTAACGCGGCGCTGGTTTTACCTGATTCCCTCCAGTGGAGAGCCCATAAAGCTGGTGCACCGCATCGAAGCGGGGCATCTGGACTCGCTTCCCGGGAAGAAAATGGTGTACTCGGGCTGGCAGGAGTTGTTCGACCAGATCAAGGTCATGCTCGCCAGTTATCGCGACATCGCCATGCAGTACTCGCCCAACAACCTGGTGTTCACCATCTCGATGGTGGACGGAGGAACGCTCGACCTGATTCGGGGCCTGGGTAAGAACGTTGTGAGTTCAGCGGACCTGGTCGCGCAATTTGAATCAACGCTTACCGACGAGCAGATCAAGACCCATTACGAAGCCCGCGACGTGGTGGATTCGATCACGGCGGAAGCATTCAAAGAGATTGGGCGGCGCGTCCGCAACGGCGGCACTCGCGAGCACGACATGCAGAAGTGGTTCATGGAAGCGTTCCAGCGCGAGAACCTGGTTACAGATGATCCTCCGATTGTCGCCGTCAACGCCAACAGCGGCAATCCACACTATGAACCGGGTCCGGAACGTTCCGCGCCGATACGAGAAGGAGATTTTGTGCTCCTGGACGTGTGGGCGAAGAAGAACACGCCGGGAGCCGTGTTTTACGACATCACGTGGACTGGATTCGTAGGCAAATCTCCCTCCGACCGTATGCGTCAGGTATTCGAGGTCGTGCGGCAGGGCCGGGACCTCGGAGTAAAAACGGTCACCGACGCAATTTCCGCCGGACGCCCGATCGCAGGCTGGGAGGTGGACCGCGCGGTCCGCAATCATATTCAGGATGCGGGATTCGGGCAGTATTTCATCCATCGCACCGGGCACTCGATCGGCACCAACGTTCATGCCAACGGCGCTAACATGGACGATCTCGAGATCCACGATGAAAGACGGATTCTTCCGAATTCCTGTTTTTCCATCGAGCCCGGAGTCTACCTGCCGGAGTTCGGCGTGCGCAGCGAAGTAAATATGCTGATCCGTCCCAAGGCCGCCGAAGTAACAGGTAAAATACAGAAAGAGCTCGTGATCATCTGAATGGCGAATTCCTCAGTCCCTAAAACCAAGGCGGCCACCGAGGCGCCGCCACAGCCCGTCACTGCCATGTCGGTGATTGCCCCGGCCTTGGGCTGGTTCATTCCCGGAGCGGGGCACTTGATTCAAGGCAAGTGGATTCGCGGCCTGCTGCTGATGACATCCATCTTCCTGATGTTTTTCCTGGGACTGGCCATGGACGGCCGCGTTTACCAGTTGAATAAGGGAGACATTCTCGACATCCTGGGGTTCATCGGCGACGTGGGGAACGGGGCTTTATATATCGTAACGCGAACCATGGACTGGGGCAAAGGCGCAATCGCTCACGCCACCGCCGATTATGGCACCAAGTTCATCATCGTAGCGGGCCTGCTTAATTTCATCAGCGCGGCGGACGCGTACCATATCGCAATCGGGAAGAAGCCATGAGCCTGCAACTCTCGCATTTTTCCGCGGCTGTCCTGTTTGCGTTGTTTGCCTCCGTGGTCTTCGGAATCACGCAGCGCACCACCACCCGTGAGCAGATTCATTATGGCCTGTACTGCTTCGCGGTTTTCGTGGGTGGCGTGTTCGCCGCGGGCTGGGTGATGTGGATTCTGCGACGCTAGCCGCGGCTTAACCTTCCCACACGAAAGCATCGAACACCCTGTTCTTTGCAAAACCCAGGCGTTCGTAGAGCTGGACGGCGCGCCGATTCGCTTCCGTCACTGTCAAAGACAATAACCTGAAGCGCCGTTGACGAAGGTTTGTGGCAGTCGCTGCGAGCAGCGATTCACCAATACCCAGCGACCGATACTCGGGCAGCACGCAGACCTGGGTTACGTGTCCCACGTCTTCGCGGACGTTAGAGCACAGGATCAATCCCACCAGGGTGCGCGCGCGTTTGTGAACCGCGACGAACGAGGATTCGGGATCGAAGGTCCCGCAGCCCGGAAACCTGACGATGTTGTTCAGGAACCGCAGCGAGCCGCTGAGGGTGCGGTACTGATCGTTGATCTCGCCATCCACGTGCCCGCGATAAGAACTGGTGATGACGGCGGCGGCGGTCTGGTAATCCTGCTCCGACCAGCGCCGGATATCGATCTCGTCATGGACGGGGTGAGGCGCTCCCGCAGCTTGCGCCAAAGGCAGCGCCATGAACAGCCGGCCATGGCGGTGGAAGCCCTGGTCGGTAAAGGGCCGGCTCACCGCTCCCGCCTCGTGGAGCAACAATTGGGCCTCAACCCGGTGAATTCCTGGAGATTGCTGCAGAGTTTCAATGACGTGAGTCAGCAACCGTGCCTCGGCCTCCTGCGGGTCCGGCATGCGGCTTCCGTTGGACACGAAGAGATCTCCGATCACGCCCTTGCTCCCCTCGTAAACAAAGAAAGAGTAGCCAAAGATTCGGCCGCGATCGATCGCGGCATACCCGGGCAGGATCTTGGCATCGACGTAACGAAGGATCATCTCTGCCGAACCGGTGTAGTCCCAGGAGAGCAGGCGCGACCACACGCTCACTTCATCGTCGAGCAGTGGACGAATGTCGGCGGAGGAAAAATGCCTGAGGTCGAGAATCTCCAACGAGGCTCCTGCAGCGATGCGAACATTGGAGTGTAGTGCCTTGCTTGTCTCGGAGGCAACCGCTGGAACCAAGGCAAACAGCCTGCGACTACTGCGGCGCGCGCGCTACCCAGAAGAATTCCAGATGTTGCGAGGGTAGCGAGCCGAGGTAGGAAACGCGGCGTCCAGGCACTTGCCTGGCGATCTCCTCCTGCTTGCGGGCGGGAGCAACCACAATGTGAGCGGTGGAGGGAGTTCCTTTCCATTCGTAGCGTCGCAATACCTGATTGGTGTAGAAGGCGAGGCCGTACTCGGTTTCGCGGGAAACCTGGTACAGAGCAATGGGTGGCAGTTCGCTCTGCAGTTTTTCCATCTGGTCATAGAGCGCTCGACTGGAAAGGCTGTCGTCCAGGACTGGCGAACCGATGCGCAGGATCGCGGTAAGGGCGAGAACCACCGGCACCAGGGTGACGAAACGAACATAACGGAAACGCGGAACGCTCAACAGCGTGGCAGCGATGGCGATCGCGAGCATGCCCGCGATCACACAAGAGACGCGGGTACCCCGGTTCCAGGGAAGGTGATGCTGCAGGACGATGTATTGAATCACCAGCGCCGGAACCAGAGGCGTGGCCGCGATCATTGCATGCAGCAGAATCAAGACAGCGTTCGGGCGATGGTTCTCGCTTGTAAGTTTCCGGATGTATTCCGCGGCCAACAGCGTACCGGCGGGAAGGGCCGGAAGGATATATCCCGGGAGTTTCGATTGCGATAAGGAGAAGAAGGCGATCGGAACGAAAAACCAGATCAATAGAAACACTTGCCACCAGTCGTCGGCGAGCAGCAGTTTACGTCCTTCCGATTTATACGACCGGATGGCGAAAGCTATGCCGGCGATGACGAGCACGATCCATGGGACCAGGCCCAAGGCCGTAACCGGGAGGTAATACCAGAACGGTTGCGAGTGGTGGTAGAGGTTGGTTCCGAAGCGTTCGAGGTTATGTTGCAGGATAAAGGCACGAAAGAATTCCGGGTTATGAATTTGTACGAGTATGTACCAGGGCAGAGCGACCGCGCAAAACACCGCGATACCCGGCAACCATAGAGTTTCCCTTACGAGATCAAACTGACCTTTCGCCAGAGCGAAGGTAACGATCAGCATGCCTGCGAGGAACGGAGCGACTGGACCTTTGGCGAGAGTTCCGAGCGCGATGAAAACATAAAAGACTACGAGATCCAGTTTGCGGCGACCGATATACCACGAGCACCAAGCGAGCATTGCCACGGTGAACATAGCCGCCAGGGGCATGTCGGTGGAGGCGGCGCGCGCGAAACCAATTACGCCCGCAGTGGACGCGGTCATCAACGCTCCGTCCAATTGCGAACCACGCCGGAAACGCCACAGGAATATCCAGATGGCGAAGACCATCAGTGTAGCGTCAACCACGGAGGGCAGGCGCGCGGCCCAGTCGCTGACTCCGAAAGCCTTATAAGAAAGCATGGCCTGCCAGTAGTACAGAACAGGCTTCTCAAGCCAGGGCTTGCCTCCGAGCACGGGGGTGATCCAGTCGCGCCGTTCCAGCATCTCGCGGGCGACCTGGGCGTAGCGTGGTTCGTCGGCGCCTACCAGTCCGAAGTTGGCAAGGCCGTAGTAGAAAAAGAACCCGCAGAAACCGAGCAGGAGGACCCACTCAATGACGGCCTGGGCGCGCTCTTTCACTCGGCGGCCTTGTTCATGCTCTCGCGCCGGGGTCGAAATAACGCGTAGATGCTGATCAGGGTCCAGGTCACTTCCAGAACCACGAAGCCGATCTGGAAAGGATGAAAGGCGACGTAGGCCAGGATGGCCGACCCGATCGCATTGAGGATGTTATAGGCGGCACTTCGGGCGTAGATCAGGCCCATTTGATGGCCCACGTAGGCAATCAGAATCAGCAAAGCGCCGGTAAACGACGCGAGTTGCCGCAACATTGAAATTTCCATAGGGAGTCTATTGTACGGAGTTGCCACCGCGAAGTTGTGCCAGGACTCGCGCCACTGCAACCGAAAGCGGTCCCTCCAGGGAACAGCCACTGGCGCACTGGTGGCCGCCGCCACCGAAACGCTCGGCTACGGATGCCACGTTAAGCTGTCCTTTGCTGCGCAGACTCACGCGGTAACGCTTGTCGGGAAGTTCCCGAAAGAAAGCAGCCACCTCGACGTCCTGTATGGACAGTGCGTAGTTCACCAGGCCTTCACAGTCCTCCTCCTTGGCCTCGAAACGGTCCATCTGCTCCTGTGTAATCCATATCCAGGCCAGAGGTCCTTCCCGGTGAAGGTTGGAGAGGGCGGCGCCAAGCAGGCGCATCTTGGCGGTCGAGTGCCCAAAATAAATATTGCGCGCGCAGTGGGCCGGATCCGCGCCCGCCAGCACCAGTTCCCGAGCCAAGGCAAAGGTGTGTTGATTCGTGCCTTCGAACATGAATGAACCGGTGTCGGTCAGCACGGCGGTGTAGAGGCAGGTTGCGATCTCGGGAGTGATCGTCACGCGGGCTTCGCGGGCGAGTTTGTAGACCATCTCCGCCGTCGCTACGGCGCTAGGATCGATCCAGTTCACGTGCGCGAAGGGGCGCCCGGAAAGGTGATGGTCAATACTGATAAGAAAGTGATTTTCCAGACCGCCCAGGCGAGTACGCTGGATGCTGTCGCACTCGAGGATGATGGCGGCTTCGTAATTTCCGTTCACCGCTTCGGCCTGGCGGACGCGATCGGCAAAGGGTAAGGGCTGGTAAATGCGGGGAACGCCGTCGTGCAGGACAACCTCGGCATCTTTCCCCATCGAGCGCAGGATTTGAGCGCAGGCGAGGGCTGAGCCTACAGCATCCCCGTCGGGCCGGGCGTGCGAGGTCAGCACGAACCGGTTGCGTTTCTCGATATGCTTCAGGACCTCGTCCAACATCCCGATTCTCTACCCCTCGTTACTGGACGATTTCTCCGGCGATCGAGCAGCCGATCTCTTCTTGCTGCGCTTCAGCAACTCCTCAACCCGGCTGCTGAACTGCGCCGAGCGGTCCAACTGGAACACCAACTCGGGCGGCCGACGCAGGTGCAAGCGGGTTCCGACCTCACGGCGTACAAAGCCTACCGCCGACGAAAGTCCTTCCATGGCACGGCCCGCTTCTGCGTCATCGCCTTCTACGTTCACCATGACCCGGGCCGACTTGCCGTCTTCCGCCAGAATGACACCGCTCACGTTCACCAGGCCGATTCGAGGATCGCCAAGTTCCCCTTCGAGGATGGTTTCAATCTCCTCGCGCAAGGCCTCGCCAAGACGCTCGCGATGATACTTTCGGCCACGCTTCTCCACACTGTCCCCAGAGTAAAACGGATGAGAATATCAGAAAATCGCGTTCCGGTGTGCTTACGTTGGGACAGGGGGGCCGCCAACGTGTGCTTGCAAACCGAGGTGAGCACAGCGGCGCGGGATCAAATCCGCATGATCTGGTTCAATTCCGGTGTGGTCGCGCTGCGGTCGACAAAACTGAACCGGCCGGTATCTTTGAGTTCGCGAGCGGCCTCCAGCAGGCCGGTCATTGCGGCGCGATAGAGAGACGTGGCGAGGCTGATGCGCTTGACGCCTGCGGCCGCGAGTTCTTCGACCGAGAACGATTTTCCTTTGATTCCGACCATAAAGTTGACCGGCTTGGAAACTGCCGCACACACCGCGCGCACCGAGGCAAGGTCCGGCAACCCCGGCGCAAAGAGCACGTCCGCTCCAGCCTTTTGGAAAGCCTGAAGACGGCGGATAGTCTCATCCAGACTTGGGTTGGGGTACAGGAAATTGTGGGCTCGAGCGGTAAGAGTGAAGGGAAACTGGAGCGCCCGGGCGGCTTCTGCGGCTGCTGCAATCCGTTCGACGGCCAGGCTGAAGTCGTAGAGAGGACTGTTCGGATCGCCGGTCGAATCCTCAATCGTGCATCCCACCAGCCCCACCTCAGCCGCGAGCCGGACGGTTTCGGCCACGATTTCCGGTGCATCGCCAAATCCCTTTTCCAAGTCCGCGGATACCGGTAAGTCGGTCGCGTCTACAATCAACCGAGAGTGTGCCAGCGCCTCTTCCCTACTGAGGCCGCCATCTTTTCGACCGATGGAGGCGGCGGAGGCCGCGCTAGAGGTGGCCAACGCTTCGAAACCAATCCCGGCAAGAATTCGGGCGGAGCCGACATCCCAGGGATTCGGAATAATGAAAGCGCCAGGGCTGTGATGGAGCTCCCGAAAGCGAGCAGCCTTTTCGTTCTGGGTCACGCTCATATTTTTTCTCCCGATGTTCGCAGCTACTACGTCATTCTCGCCATTCCCGGCCGGGAATGCACGGTCAGCAGCAAATCTTCGCCAGGAAGGAACTTGCAGCGAGCAGGGGCTAAAAATACTCGAGATAGGAATCCGACACGTCGGCGCCGCCATTGTTGGCGACCCGGTTCGCGGCACGTTCCACGTTCTTCATCAGGCCGTCGAGATAGTCTTTTGAATTTGAAACGCTCACGATGCCGATCGTGGCGCGATTCCAGAGTTCGGCTGAGTCGAGTTCCGCGACCGAAACATTGAAGCGGCTGCGCAGGTGGTCCTTCATGCTGCGCACCACTTGCCGTCTGTCTTTCAGAGATTGAGCCGCTTCGATGCTGAGCTCGAGGGTAAGGAACGCGATCATGATTTTCGCCGTGGATCACTCGCGGCGGCGAATGATCCACGACTGATTACGCAATTACTTCTGCCGCGATCCGCTCGGTCACGAAAGCTTCGATCACATCGCCGACTTTGACGTCGCCGTAGTTGGAAATCGAGATACCGCATTCCATGCCGTTGCGAACTTCACTGGCGTCGTCTTTGAAACGCCGCAGCGAACCGACCTTGCCTTTGAATACGACCACGTTGTCACGCAGCAGCCGCACTTCGCTGTCGCGCTTGATCAAGCCGTCGGTCACGCGGCATCCGGCGACCGTACCCACTTTGGGGATACGGAAGGTGTCGAGAACCTCGGCGCGGCCCTGGTAGGTTTCGCGGATGGTGGGCTCGAGCAAGCCGGTCATGGCGCGCTTGATCTCGTCCTGCAACTCGTAAATGATCGAGTGCAGGCGGATATCCACTTTCTCCTGCTCGGCGAGTTCCTGCGCCTTGCGTTCCGGGCGCACGTTGAATCCGATAATGATGGCGTTCGACGCGGAAGCGAGGAGAACGTCGCTCTCGGTGATCGCTCCAACTCCGGAGCGGAGCACCTTCAGGCGAACCTTGTCGTTGGAAAGCTTCGAGAGCAGGTCGGTCAGTACTTCGACCGAACCGCCGACGTCACCCTTCAGGATGATATTGAGTTCCTTGCTGCCGGCGGTCTTCATCTGCTCGGCAAGGCCCTCGAGGGACACTCGAGAACTCTTCGCCAAGGTAGCTTCACGCGCTTTCTGCTCGCGGTAATCGGAGATTCCGCGGGCCTTGTCGCGATCGGCAACCACGACGAACAGGTCGCCAGCCTGCGGCAGCCCTTCCATACCCAGAATTTCGACCGGAGTGGACGGCGGAGCTTCTTCCAGTTGCGCGCCGCGATCGTCGAACATGGCGCGTACTTTGCCGTAGACATTTCCTACAACGAAGTTGTCGCTGGTACGCAGGGTGCCGTTTTGAACCAGGACAGTCGCGACGGGCCCGCGTCCGCGATCGAGCTTGGCTTCCAGCACGACTCCGGTAGCGGGACGATCGGGAGTGGCTTTGAGCTCCTGCAGATCGGCAACCAGGCAGATCATTTCCATCAGTAGGTTGAGGTTGGTCTTCTGCTTTGCCGAAACATCCACGAACACTGTGGTGCCGCCCCAATCCTCAGGCATCAGGCCGCGATCGGCGAGTTGCTTCTTGACCCGGTCCGGCATGGCATCGGGTTTATCAATCTTGTTGACGGCGACAATGATGGGGACCTCCGCCGCATGGGCATGGTCAATCGCTTCCAGCGTCTGCGGCATGACCCCGTCATCGGCTGCGACTACCAGCACGACGATGTCGGTGGCCTTTGCCCCGCGCGCCCGCATGCGAGTGAACGCCTCGTGACCCGGCGTATCGAGGAACACGATCTGGCGTCCGTAGGCGGGCGACTCCTTGTCCTGAATCGTGACTTTGTATGCGCCGATGTGCTGCGTGATTCCGCCCGCTTCCCCTTCGGCAACGCTGGTCGAGCGAATCGAGTCGAGCAGCGTGGTCTTGCCGTGGTCCACGTGACCCATGATGGTGACCACCGGCGGCCGAGGCATGGCCTCGGTTGTGGTTCCTTCTTCGCTGGCGGCGGCGTCGGCAACATCCTTCTGAGCCTGCTCTTCGAAGGTGATCACGTTGGTCTCGGCGCCGAAGAAGCGAGCCATTTCGCCGGCGAGCTCGGCGTCAAGCGTCTGGTTAATGGTCGCGAACACTCCACGACCCAGCAGACGAGCGATCAGGTCCTTGGCGCGAATTTCGAGCTTCTCGGCCAGGTCCTTCACGCTGATGCCTTCCGTGATGGTGATGCTGCGAGTAATGGGCGCCGGCTCATTCGACACCGTCATGCGCGGCGGTGGGACGTAGCCCTTCATTGGGCCCTCTTTCACACCGCGGGGGACATAGCGTTGTCCCGGCCTGCGCGAAGGACCTCCCGGGCGAGCGCCGGGACGAGTGGAACCTGGGGGAGGGGCGGCGGGCCCTACACCGAGTGGACGCGTGCCGGTGGGCGATTGCCGCGTCGGATGCATGGGCCGGCGTTCCCCTGGACGCAAGGGCGGACGTGCTCCCGGAGGACCACCCGCGGGTCTGGGCCGCTGGAAAATCGGTTGCCCCGGCACCGGACGGCCTGGCGCGGGACGTGGAGATCCAGTGGACGCCGCAGGGGGCGGAGTTGCCGGACGCGGTGGCGCCTTATAAACCGGCCGCGGACCCGTCTGCGGAACGATCATGCGCGGCTTTGGCGGCTGAGATGTTGGGGGCGCCGCTGGCTTGGCGGCCGTCGGCGGAACCTGCGCTACCGGAGCACTCGGCGGCGGAGTGGTCGGCGCGGAAGGCTCGGAAACCGCTGGGGGCGCCGCGGCCTGCGCACTCGACGGAGCATCGGAGGTACGCGGAGGTTCACTGACTTCAGGCGGCGCTACAGCCGCCGGTGGTTGGGGGGCTGGGCGCGGCGGAACCGTAAATGTCGGACGCGGCTGCTGGCTGGGTACGATCAGCCTGGGCGCGGGTGCCGGCGCCTGGGGTTGCGGCGGCACTGGAACCGGCGGCTTGGCTGCCGGTGGAGGCGCAACGGCGGGCTTAGTTTCGGTGACCGGAGGCGGCACAATTGCGGGCCGCGGAGGAGTTGCTACGGCAGGCGGTGCCGCCTGCTTGGCACGGATTGCGTTCAATACATCCCCTGGCTTTGAGATATGCGACAGGTCGATCTTGGTCCTGATCTCGTCGCTTTCGCTGCGTGCGGTGCGGGCAGCCCTGCTGGCGCTGGTACCCTCGTTCTGCGCCTGGAAGTGGGCACGCACTTTGACCGCTTCATGTTCTTCGATCGAACTGGAATGGGTTTTCTTCTCGGTAACGCCCACGATGGGCAATACATCAAGAATGGCTTTGCTCTTGACTTCCAGTTCCCTGGCCAGGTCGTTGATTCGAATCTTGCTCATCCGCCCTCTGTTTCCTCCGGACTGTCCCGCTAAGTCTTCATATCAACCTCACGGTCGCAGCATCAAAATTTTCCCTGGAGTCGAGCAGCGACTCCAAAATCCCGCGGATCACTGCTCTCCGCTACCTTCATTCGATTCATTGGCCACGGCCTGTGACTCAGGCGCAGGCTCCTGAGCTTCCTCGGCCGTTTCGGTTTGCGCCTCGGCAACTTCGGTTTGGGCGAGGGCTTGTTCTTCACCTTCCGAAGCCTCGGCCGGTGCCGCTTCCTCGTCGGCAGGCGCGACTTCGCCGCCCTCCAAACCGGAAAAGTAATTATTGACTGCCAAGCTGATTTTTTCCACCGTTTTGGGGCCGATACCCTCGATCGCCTCCAGTTGCTCGGGCGTCATGTCAGCCAATGCTTCCACCGTGGTTACGCCGGCCGCGTTCAGCTTCTCGACCAAGCCTTCCCCCAGTCCTGGAACATTCTCCAGCGGAGTAGAAGTTGTGGGCACCAACTCGGACATCTGGCGCTCGACTTCCTGGCGCTTCTCTTCCTCGCTCTTGATGTCAATTTTCCACCCCAGCAGCTTGGCTGCGAGGCGTACGTTCTGACCCTTCTTGCCGATGGCGAGGGAAAGCTGGGTATCGTCCACCACCACTTCGAGGTGCTTCTCACCGGGATCGAGGACCGTGACCCGGCTGACCTTGGCGGGTTGCAGCGCCTTTTCGGCAAAGGTCACCGAATCTTCGTGGTATTCGATGATGTCGATTTTTTCGCCGCGCAACTCGCGAATGATGGACTGCACGCGCATCCCTTTCATTCCGACGCAGGCGCCGACCGCGTCCACGTCCTTGTCCTTCGACATGACGGCGATCTTGGTGCGCTCTCCGGCTTCGCGGGCGATGGCGCGAATCACCACGGTGCCGTCGTAGATCTCGGGAACTTCGGTCTGGAACAGGTGCTGGACCAATTCCGGCGCAGCCCGGGAGACCACGACCGCAGGCCCCTTGGATGCCCTTTCCACGCGGGCAATCACCACGCGCACACGCTCGCCGATGGCGAACGACTCCAGTCGCGACTGCTCCTTGCGCGGCATGCGGGATTCCGCTTTGCCAAGGTCGAAGATCACGTCCGGACCTTCAATGCGCTTTACCGTGGCAGTAACGATCTCTCCGACGCGACCGATGTACTCGTTGTAGACGGTATCGCGCTCCGCTTCACGGACCTTCTGGAAAATGACCTGCTTGGCCAGTTGAGCTGCAATGCGCCCGAGAATGCCCTCGGTCTCTTTTGGAATCAGCAGTTCGCCGCCGACTTCGATATCGGGATTGACCTTGCGGGCGTCCTCGACGGTGACCTGGAGAGCCGGATCCTCGACCTGCTCGGGAGTTTCCACGACCGCTTTGACCGCATAGGCGCGGATCTTTCCGGTTTCCTTGTCCAATTCGGCGCGCAAATTTTCCTGAGTCTTGTAGTACTTGCGAGTGGCGACAACGATCGCGTCTTCCACCGCGCTCACCACAATCTGCGGATCAATTCCCTTTTCTCTACTCAGGGCGTCGATAGTGTTGTAAAGCTCACTTGCCATAAGGAAATCCGACCTCGGACCCCGGCCCACCGCTTCACCGTTGAAGCTGAAAGGAGAAGCCGGTCTTTCAAATTTCAGGAACTAAGTTGGCCTTCTCGATATTCGCCAATTCGATTTCCAGCTTGTCCGATTCGTTGCCATCCTTCGGACGAAACTTTCGGCGAGCGTCGCTGATATCGAGCGTCAAACGATTGTCACAAAATGCTTGCAAGCGTCCTTCAAAGTGCCGGTTGTTGCGTACCGCCTCGCGGGTGGTCAGTTTCACCAGACTCCCCACAAAGCGCTCGAAGTCCGCGGGGCGTGACAGCTTGCGGTCAAGCCCCGGCGATGAAACCTCCAAGGTGTAGGAGCCGCCGGGGATTACATCCTCGACGTCAAGAATGGTTCCTACTTCCCGGCTCAGGTTCGCACAATCCTCGTGAGTGACCCCGCCGGGCTTGTCGATGAAAATGCGCAGCATCCGGGCCTTGCCACCGCCACGCATCTCAAGTTCAACCACTTCAAGGCCGCTCGAGGCCGCCACACGGTCCGCAATTTCGCGCACCCGATCGATCTCAAATACCATGGATCCAATAACTTGCGACTTATCGCTGAAATTCCAGCGCAGGACGAAATTGGCGGAAACTAAAAAGTGGGCTTTCGCCCACTGGTGTGTCTCGCCGCATACTGGTAACTACACAACAGTTTCCAGCTACAACTATACGCCGCTGATCTGGAAAAAACAAACGGCGGAAGGCTCGCGAGTTACAATGAAAAGGTACTCTGGAAATGTATGCGCCAGCGTCTGTTGGTCCTGTTCTTCTGCCCCGCATTGCTAATCTCGCTTTCGGCAGCGCAGCGCAAAACCGCACCCGCGCCCAGAGGTAAGTCTGCCCCGCCGCCTGCTCGAACCTACTCACCCATGTCATTGCCCGGCCGTTACAACGTGGCGCATGCCTACGAGGAAGGCAAAGTGGAATTCAAAAGCGAAACCGTCCTGGTGCAAGTGCCTATGATCGTAAGCGACAAGGCGGGCACGCACGTGCACGGGCTCGGCCGGGCCGATTTCACGGTACTGGAGGACGGGAAGCCCCAGAAGATTGCGACCTTCGAGGAGATCGAACCGAGCCGTGCGCCCCTCGATTTGCCCAAGGGAAAAACACAATTTGTGAACCTGGCCGCGGCTGGTGATGCCCCGCGGTCGATTGTTGTTTTTGCTCTTGATACTGTAAACACCCCGTATCTTGACCAGTATTACGGGCGAAAACAGTTAATCGAATACCTGGCTGATCACGTCGCGAGTGGACAGGTTCTTTCGCTGGTGCTGATCACCAGCCGCGGCGTGAAGGTGATTCATGACTTTACGGCCGACCCGGGTGAACTCATCAAGGCGTTGCAGAACGTCAAAGGTGAGATTCCCACCATGCAAGGGGTCGATGTCGATGTTCAAGCAGCCGCGGTGGTGGGCAGAGATCTGCCAGATAGTGCGGTCGCATCGCTGAACAATATCGCTCCCCGCGCTCAGACGCAGCCGGCACTCGAGGATTTCTTGCGGAATGGTGAAGCTACGCTCGCGCGCATGCAGCAGGACCAGGCCATCGAGCACACGATGAAGGCGTTCCTTACAATCGCATGGTCGCTGTCGGGAGTTCCTGGGAAGAAATCAATCATCTGGGCGACTGGCGGATTCCCTTTCTTCATTGATTCCCCGGCTGCCGTACCGGGCGGGCACCTGTCGCTCCTGTATGAACGAGCCATGCAGGCCTTGAACGATGCCGAGATTTCGGTTTATCCCGTGGACGTTCGCGGGCTGGTGAACTACACCGTCAGTGATCTTTCCTCAACCGGCGGTGGTTCCAGCTACGCCCGCTCGGTGGCCGCGCGCGCCTGGTTGCAGGATTCCACGCAGGAGATGCTCCGGGACTTCGCCGAGATGACGGGGGGACGCGCCTTCTACAACAGCAACGACCTGGAAAAGGGATACAACCGGGCTGTAGACGATTCTTCCTCGTATTATGTCGTCGGATATTACCTCGACACCTCCAATACCAAACCAGGCTGGCGGAAACTAAAGGTAAAGACCGGCAAACCAAATCTCGAGGTACGAGCGCGGAGCGGCTTTTTTGTCACCAGAGCGACGGTTGATCCGGACCTGACTCGCCAATCGGATATCACTTACGCGCTCTCGTCGCCGTTCGACAGCACTGGCATCGCTCTCACCGCAAAGTGGCGGAACACGGTTGCAGGTGGAGAAAAGCGAAAGGTCAACTTCGGATTACTGGTTCCACCGGACGGAATTCTGGCGCAAGGTTCTCACAATCATGTGAACCTGGATGTCAGGATCATGGCCCTGGCCAAGAAGGACGGCAAAATCGCCGATGGCGTCAGCGAAACCATCGAGGCCGACATGAACGCTGATACGCTGGCCAAGCTTAGAGCCGATGGACTCGCCTACAACAACCTGCTTGAGCTCTCACCCGGCGAGTACGTTGTCCGATTTGTGGTTCGCGATAACGGAACCGGCAAAGTTGGACGGGTTACCGCGCCGCTGACCGTGAACTAAATCTGTTCCCCTACAAAGTATTGATAAGCTTGAGATCGAAGCTCGCGCGGCCGACAACTACGGCGTCTTCGCGGTCAAGGTTCCAACCAGCCCTGTTCGCACATCCTGCACCGCGATCCGGAGGTCATCGTTGGCGGGGGTTTTATCCACGTCCAGATGAAGCAGGATGCCCTTCTGCAGGATCTGCTGGTAGATGTCATCTTTGAAAGTCTGATCCACCTTCTGGCTGGCGCTTTGAATCATCTTGCCATCGTGGGAGTACACGGCCGCATAGACAGCTAGGTTCAGTTTCTTGCCGCCCGAAGCGTCGGCTGCGCTCACGGTGCGCGGGTCGATCAGCATGTCAATGCCGGTCCCCTTGTCACTCTTTTTGACTTGAGCACTGAAGATCACCTGCGTGTCCGGCACCATATCGCGCAACGCTTCCGCGACTTGCAGGTCTGCCTTCTTGTCTTTCACCTGCGTAGGATCGATGGCGAAATATCCTTGACGGTGGCGAACCTCTACTGCGTCTTTGTTCACCTTCACCTTGATCTGCCGGTATTTCCCATCCATCTTCTTGTCGTCGGGGTAATAACCGATGGTGTAAGAGGACGAGTTATCCGCTACGGCAAGGGCTACGCCTTGTCGCACGTCGTTCTGATTGACATACGCTCTCCCGCCGGTTTCGTTGGCAATGGCGCGCATCGTGTCATGACTTGCGGAGGTGTCGGTCGCGCGAGCCACGGCAATTTCGGATGTGTTGCTCACCTGGCGGTTGGCCGAGTCGGAAGATAGAAACTCCATGCCGCTTATCAAGCCACGCACGTCGACCGGATAGATGGCTATCTGCGAGGCCGCCAGTTGCGAGGACACAACGCGGATCTCGTCGGCGTGGGAACTGCGTTGCGACGCGGCGAGCGATCCGGCTGCGATCGTGCCCACGCCTTTCTGCTGAATGTTGGGCAAAGAGGCGAGCAACTCGGCCCCGCTGACGTTGCGATCCTCGGGAATCAGTTCGAAGGGGAACGTGGCAGTCAGCCAGACTACGTTCTTGCGTCCCGGAATTCCCGCGAGAATGCGCGACAGACCGCGCATGGCGCCGAGCGTAATCTCGAACTGGCGATCAAACTGGAAACTGACCTGAGCCGACTGGAAGGAGGTGATTTCGCTCTGTGCGAATTCAAGTTGGCTGGTCAATCCTGGGCTGTAATCGGTGGAGCCTACAACCGTACTGACCTGTCGCGCCGCCGCCGGTCCCAACTTCTGCTCCTCAGGTTTATAGTGTTCGAGGGCGGTCATCAGCACCTGTGGATCGCTGGTAAAATCCTGTAGCGCCCTGAGGGAGTCTGTCAGCGCGAACACTCCCATGCGCTCACCGGGCTTCATCTGCTCCCTCACGTACTTGAGCATCTGCTGGCGTGCGTAGGCCTGATCGCGGAACGCAGTATTGACGGCATCCAGGAGCAGTATCGTGACCGGCTTGCCAGTGAAGCGGAATTCAGGCTTGTTGGAGTAGATCCCCGGCCCCAGTTCGGGCGGGCTGGCCACCTTCTGCATATCTTCGGGCGTGCTGAAGAACGCAATCTTCTGGTTCTTTCCCTTCTCCTGGACAGTGAAATCCTCGGGCTTGAGTCCGGTGATGGGTTTGCCCTGCCTGTCGGTAACGACCACATCCACCAGGACGAGGTGAGTACTGACCCGGATCGTGGGCGCAGGAACTTCACTCTGCGATTGCGAGCGGGCCGGAATCCATCCCATTACCGAAATCATGGCCGCGACAAGTACTCCACGCCGCAGCCGGACACTGTACTTCTTCATGACAACCTCCGCCTGTTGCCGCTCTGGACGGATCACAAGGTATTCTGTCTGGGGTGTTATGGCAAGTACTTTGGCATGGCGGGACGCTCGATTCTGGAATCTCGAACCTCAGTTACAATCTATGCTCAGCCTTCGGACATGGACCCACATACAGTTCTGATCATTGACGATGAAGAAGCCGGGCTATACGTTCGGAAGCTTGTGTTAGAGGCCGAGGGTTATCAGGTAGTGTCGGCGTTAGACGGGATGCAAGGTCTGAAGGTGTTTCGCCGGCAGAGGGTCGACGCCGTGATCACCGATCAGGTGATGCCTGGTCTCGATGGAGTTCAGGTGGCCAGGGAAATCAAGCAGCAGAACCGCAGAGTTCCGGTGATCATGCTTTCCGCGATACCCACCGAACCTGAGGGCGCCGGCGCTGTTGTCGATGCATTTGTGGTGAAAGGCCAGTCCCCGGCGGTTTTGCTGGAAAGGCTGGGGTCGCTGCTGCGAATTCGTCGCCATTCCCATGAAGATTTCGATGGCAAGTACGTCGCCTTTGTAGATCAAAACCGAAAATACCTGGATGTCACCGACGGCGTCTGCGAACTGCTGGGCTATAGCCGCTCTGAACTGTTGCGCATGCGCATTGACGACGTAGCCGCTCCGCAGGAGGTGAAAAATGTCCCGCCCCTGTTTGAGCGCTACGTCTCGGAAAAAAGTCTAGACGGAATTTTCAGATTGCAGAACCGGCAGGGGAATATTCTTCGCATTCGCTACCATTCGCGCGTCTTCCCTGATGGATGCATGGTGGCACGCTGGGAACCTCAACTCTGAGGCGAGCGTCGGGGCCGATTATTTGCTTGAAATCATCTTCACTCTCTACAATAAGTCTTTAGCCCACCGGCAAAAAATATGATTCATTTCCCAGTTCCAGAAGCTCTCACCTTTGACGACGTGTTGCTGCTGCCGGCGCGCTCCGACGTGGTACCGGCGCAAGCGAACACGCAGACCCGGCTGACGCGAAACATCCGCCTGAACATTCCGATCATCAGCGCGGCCATGGACACGGTGACCGAGTCCCACATGGCGATCGCCATGGCGCAGCAAGGAGGGATGGGCATCATTCATCGCAATCTTTCGATTGAGCAGCAGGCCAACGAGGTGGACAAGGTGAAGCGGTCGGAGAGCGGAATGATTGTGGATCCGGTCACCATGTCGCCCGATGCCAAGGTTTCGGACGCGCTGGAAGTGATGCGGCAATTCAAAATTTCGGGCGTTCCGATCACCAAGAACCAGAGACTGGTCGGCATTCTCACCAACCGCGATCTCCGATTCGAGACCCGTTTTGATATTCCGATTCACAAGGTGATGACCAAGGACAACCTCATCACGGTGCCGGTAGGGACCACCCTGGAAGAAGCAGAAAAAATTCTGCACGAACACCGGGTCGAGAAATTGCTCGTGGTGGATGATAAGTACAACCTGAAGGGCCTGATCACGGTCAAGGACATCCAGAAGAAATTGAAGTATCCGAACGCGGCCAAGGATTCGCATGGAAGGTTGCGAGTCGCTGCCGCGATCGGTGCGACGGGAGATTTCTTTGAACGCGCCCAGGAACTGGTTCGCGCGAAGGTCGATCTGCTGGCCATTGACAGCGCGCATGGTCACTCCACCCGGGTGATCGATTCGGTTAAACAGATCAAGTCCAAGCTTCCGGAAGTGGACCTGATCGCCGGCAACGTGGCTACCTTCGATGGCGCCTGCGAGTTGGCCCGCGCCGGGGTAGACGCGATCAAGGTGGGGATCGGCCCGGGATCGATTTGTACGACGCGTATTGTCACGGGCGCCGGGGTGCCACAGATCACCGCCATTGCGGAAGCACATCGGGCGACCAAGGACAGCGATGTTCCGGTAATTGCGGACGGCGGAATCAAGTATTCCGGAGACATTACCAAGGCCCTGGCTGCTGGAGCTGACGGGGTGATGATCGGATCTCTTTTTGCCGGCACCGATGAGAGCCCGGGAGAGCTGATTCTTTATCAGGGCCGCACCTTCAAGTCCTACCGGGGCATGGGATCGCTGGGCGCGATGGCGGCCGGATCGAGTGAACGCTATTTCCAGAACAGCGATGGCGACGCTTCAACGGCGATGCCCGTGCTCGGCGAAGACAACAACCGGCTGGCGAAGCTGGTTCCGGAAGGCATCGAAGGACGCGTTCCCTACCGGGGCAGCGTGGCCATGATCGTTCATCAGATGGTGGGTGGATTGAAATCGGGGATGGGATATTGCGGCTGCGCGACGATTGAAGATTTGAAGCAGAAGACCCGTTTTGTTCGTATCAGCGGCGCCGGCTTGCGCGAGAGCCATGTACACGATGTGATGATCACCCGCGAAGCCCCGAACTACGCGGCGGAATAGACCCGATGGGACCAGTCCGGACATGCCCCAACGTACCGCTGACGCAACGGCGCCTGGCATTTATGGTTACCAAGCACGCATGGTGAACTCTTTCTGGAAGTTTTGCCGTTGACACCCGCGAACAAACACATATGGAAGGCCTGGATTGCCGCCATCCTCTGGCTGACGGTAATCTTCTTTGAATCGAGCGACTGGATGTCGTTCTCCAATACCAGCCGTATCCTGTATCCGCTCCTGCATTGGCTGACGGGAGTGGATGCGGTGCAGTTCGTGGAATGGAATTTCTATATCCGCAAGGTCGGACATTTTTGCGGATATTTTGCGCTGAGCTGGCTGCTGTTCCGGGCTTGGCGAGCGACGCTTCCCGCCCTGAGCTCATTGAAGTGGTCGGGCCGGTGGGCCGCGATCGCGTTTGTTATGACTGCCTTGGTGGCAACTCTCGACGAATGGCACCAGATGTATCTGCCGTCACGGACCGGGACAATTCACGATGTGGTGTTGGATAGCACCGGCGCTTTGAGCGCGCAACTCCTGCTTTTTATCTGGCTTTGGTTACGGGCAAACCCGCCGTCGGTGGTCCGCTCGGCTTAGCACGGCGCGCGGAAGTCAGTACATCGCGTCATACTTGGTGACCACCCACTCACCCTCTTTATTTTCCAGAGTGACGGTAAACAGTTCTTTGTAGGTCCCACTCTGCCCAGCATTGCGGCGCTTGCCCCGATAGCGCAGGATGCGCAGGGGCGGCGAGTCCTCCCACTCCGCCAGGTCCCAGGAAACCAGCGGATGTTGTGCTTCCGAGTCGCACAACAGCTGCGCATATTTCTTGCGGTAGTCCTTCTCCCACTCGGCAAGTTCATCGTGACATTGGCCATCGCGCATTCCGCGAATGAACTTGTTGGCCACGCGTTCCGAGGCTCGATCACGCAACGGATTCAGGGAAATTGAATTAGGAACTCCCGAGAGGGGATCACGGTCTTCCGACCGGGACAGCACCGGCGGCTGGTTGTTGAGCCATACCAGGTAGCCAAGGAACACGAGGACGATCAGCATTCCCGAGCCTGCGGCTATGGCAATTTGTGTGCGGTCGGACTCCATGGCTCTCGCGTCAGTGTAGCGCGGGGAACCAAGGGAACAAGATTACCAGGGTCAGCGCGAGAGGACATGTACTGATGACGCTTACCCCTCATTTAGGGGAGGCAGGGGGCGGCGCAGGAGGCTTCTCGAACTGGTCGTCATTGAGAGCAGGATTGACCTCGATCTTATCGAAGACGATCTTCTGCCTGACCTCGGAGCCAACGGTTTTCGTATCAATCGTGAAAGGAAACTGGAGACTATTGACGGCCTTGTAGTCCCGAAAGTAAGTATCGAACTCGACTTCCTTGTCCTCGTTGGTGAGCTTCCCGTTCCACCGGGACTCAAGAAATGAAGATACATCGATGTTTTCGTACCGGACTGCGCCATTCTTCAGTGTGACCTTTATCTTGTAGGTGTCTTTTCCTTCCACCTGTTCCTTGCCGACCAGTTCAACCGTGTTTCCTTTGGCTTTGTAGTCGATCAGAGGCTTGTCAAAGTCAGCTTGTTCGGCGATCAAACTCATCTCTTCCGCCGACAGGTCCCGTGGCGCCGCATCTCCGGCAAAGGGATTCAGCGACCAACCTTCGTGTCCATTGGTGGCGCGAAGCATTGTCTTGCCGTTCATGACGAGTTCCTGGCGAAATTTTCCGGGACGCTTCCACTCGGCAATGAGCTTGCCGGAATCCCCTCCTCCGAACGAAATGGTCCCTTGCATTCGCAGCGTCTGCACCGACTTGATCTTATCCAGGCCACCGCGGGCAGAGATGGCTTTGCTGACGAGGTCCTCCGCGGTCTGAGCAAACCCAAGAGTGGAGAGTAAAAAGGTGAGAAAGAAAAGGCGCTTCATGAGGACTTGCTCCTGGAACGAGAACGAGACTACACGCCGCACAATAGCGGTGCAAGGCTGAGAAACTTCTGGGCAAAAAAAAGAGAGCGCGGACCCAAGGGCCGCGCTCAATACCATTAACGGCTTGGGTTATTCCTTCTTCTCGTCCGGTTCAGCGGCTTCGCTGACAGGTGGATTCTGCGCTTCCGCTTCTTCCATCGCCTTGCGAGCTTCGGCAGCACGCTTGGCGCGGGCTTCGGCGCGTTTTTGACGCTTCTCGTCGAGCACCTGCTCGCTTCCGAGCAATTCGACGAAAGCCTTATCGGCGCCGTCGCCTTTCTGAAATCCAGTGCGCACGATCCGGAGATAGCCGCCGTTACGGTCTCCGAAGCGTGGTCCGATGGTGTCAAACAACTTGTCCACGGCTTCGCTGGTCATCAGGTAGGCGGCAGCCAGGCGACGAGCAGACAAATCCCCGCGCTTGCCGAGGGTGATCATCTTCTCGACATTGGGACGCATGGCTTTGGCCTTGGGGATGGTGGTCTCGATTCGCTCCTCGACGATCAGCGACGTGACCAGGTTGCGCAGCAGCGAGCGGCGATGCGCTGTATTCCGTCCTAATTTCCATCCTGCTACTTTGTGACGCATGGGAAAACCTCAGTTCTCAGATCTGGGTTCAGCAAAATAAAACGGCGCGGGAGTGATCCCGCGCCTGCAAATCACAGGTCGTTATCGTTGCCGTAGGCCGAGGCCGGAAGCACCTGGTTGGAAGTCGGTCCGGGGACGGCGTTACCGTGCTCGTCGATCTTCATACCCAGGCTCAGACCCATCGTGGCCAGAATTTCTTTGATTTCGTTCAACGATTTGCGGCCGAAGTTTTTTGTCTTCAGCATCTCGGCTTCGGTCTTCTGGACCAACTCGCCGATGGTCTGGATGTTCGCGTTCTTCAGGCAGTTGTAGCTGCGGACCGAAAGCTCAAGCTCCTCGACCGAGCGGTTGAGATTTTCGTTCTTGATCTCAGGCTTGCGCTCGTCGGTAGAGGTGGAAGTCTCGATATCTTCTTCGAAGTTGATGAAGATATTCATGTGGTCCTTCAGCAGCTTTGCCGCCAGGCCGATCGAATCAGCTGGGGTAATGGAGCCGTTGGTCCAGACTTCGAGGGTGAGCTTGTCGTAATCGGTGATCTGACCGAGACGGGCAGCTTCTACCGTGTAGTTGCACTTGCGTACCGGGGAATGCACGGAATCGATGGGAATGAATCCGATGCCAAGGTCCTCGTCGAAGTTCTTGTCGGCGGAGACATAGCCGCGGCCGCGCTTTAAGCGCATTTCCATGTCGAGCTTGCCGCCTTCGCTGACGGTGGCAATATAGACATCTTTATCCAGCACTTCGACGTCGGCGTCGGCCTCGATCATGCCCGAGGTGACAACACCGGGCTGGTCGGCGCGAAGATAGATCGCCTTCGGCGCATCACCCGCAAGCTTGAACGGAATCTGCTTCAAGTTGAGGATGATGTCGGTTGCATCTTCGACGACTCCAGGGATGGACTGGAACTCGTGCAGCACGCCTTCGATCTTGACGGCGGTGACTGCCGCTCCCTCGATCGAGGAGAGCATGACGCGGCGAAGCGCATTGCCGATGGTGGTCCCGAATCCGCGCTCAAATGGCTGAGCCCAGAAAATTCCGTACTTATCGTTGAGGGTCGAGGTATCGACCGCAAGGCGTTTTGGTTTCTGAAAACCCTTCCAAAGCATTTGTTTCTCCTTCGGCCATGTGGCTCAAGGCTGGCTCCCTGAACCGGTCCGGGTTCAGGTCAAGCGCCAGTAAAGGCTGGTCTGGCACGAAATGTGGACCGAAAAAACTGGTCGTTGGTCTTTGGTCGTTGGCCAAAAACCAAAACCTCCAACGATTATTTGCTGTACAGTTCGACGATCAACTGCTCGTTAACCGGTTGCTGAATATCTTCGCGCTTGGGCAGGGCACTTACGGTCCCCTTGAATGCTTCGCGATCAATCGTCAGCCAGTTCGGCGCGTTCTGGTGCGAAGCGAATTCCTTCGACTGCTCGAGGATAGCGAGTTTGCGGCTGCCTTCCTTGATCGAAATCTCTTCACCCACGCTGACCTGGTACGACGGAATGTTCACCTTGCGGCCGTCCACGTGGACGTGGCCATGGCGGACAAGCTGACGAGCCTGGCGGCGCGACATCCCAAATCCCATGCGGTAGACAACATTGTCCAGGCGACGCTCGAGTTGCTGCAGGAGCATTTCGCCGGTGACACCCTTTCCCGCGGCGGCCTTCTCGAAGTAATTCCGGAACTGGCCTTCCTGGGTGAAGTAGATGCGCTTGGTCTTCTGTTTCTCACGCAATTGCAGACCGTAGCCAACGATTTTGGCTTTGCGGTCTTTCCCGTGCTGTCCGGGAGCAAAGTTGCGCTTTTCGATGGGGCACTTATCGCTGAAACACTTTGTGCCCTTCAGGAATAGTTTCATGCCTTCGCGACGGCAAAGGCGGCAGACTGGATCTGTGTAACGTGCCAAGTTTCTTCTCCTTCGTTAAGACCGGTTTACAGGTTTGGCTCAACCCTTCTTCCCGGACGAAAACAATGTCGTTGGCCGTTGGTCTTTGGTCGTTAGCCAAAACCAAAGCACCACGGCGGGTTTACACTCTGCGTCTCTTCGGCGGACGGCACCCGTTGTGCGGAATTGGCGTCGTATCGCGGATCGAGCGCACTTCGATGCCCGCGGCCGACAGCGCACGAATCGCGGACTCACGTCCCGATCCCGGGCCGCTGACCCGAACTTCAACGGTGCGGACCCCGTGGTCGCGCGCCATGTTGGCGGCGTTCATCGCAGCCTGCTGCGCGGCGAAGGGAGTTCCCTTACGCGATCCACGGAAACCCAGCGAACCGGAACTTTTCCAGGACAGCACGTTCCCGGCAGGATCGGAGATGGTCACGATCGTGTTGTTGAACGATGCCTGAATGTGCGCCACGCCGTAGGGCACGTGTTTACGTTCCTTCTTCTTGAACGTCTTCTTCTTGCCTTTTTTGTCGGGCGCTCCCGCGCCGGCTGCTGCTGGTTTTGCCATGGAGTATGTCCTTTGTAGCCGTTGGTCAAGGACCAACGACGTTCTTAAGTCTTTGCCGTAGCCTTTTTCTTGGTCGCGACTGTTCCCTTGCGCGGGCCTTTACGGGTACGCGCGTTAGTATGAGTACGTTGTCCGCGAACCGGCAAGTTGCGGCGGTGGCGGTATCCGCGATAGGAGCCGATTTCGATGAGCCGCTTGATGTTCATCGAAATCTCTTTGCGCAGGTCGCCTTCCACCATACCTTCGCTCTCGATGACCTGGCGGATACGGTTGACCTCGTCTTCGCCGAGATCCTGAACCTTCTTCATGGGATCGACATTCGCCTGGTCGAGAATGCGACCCGCGCGGGCATTGCCGATGCCGTAAATGTAGGTGAGCGCGATATTCGCGTGCTTGTTCCGCGGAAGATCGACGCCAGCAATACGTGCCATAGTGTTTCCCTCTGGGCCGGCGGGACGCCGGCTATTTTGCGTTATCCTTGCCGCTGCTTGTGTTTCGAGTTCTGGCAGATCACGCGCACCACCCCACGGCGGTGGATGACCTTGCACTTATCGCAAATCTTCTTCACCGATGCTCGTACCTTCATATGAGTTCTCTCAGTCTTTCAAACCGGCGCCTGCTCCGGCTCTTTAAGCTCTAGCTTTTCTGGGGATCTCTGTTTAGATGATCCTCAGGGCCGTTTCGCTGCAACTGCTATTTGTACCGATACACGATCCGGCCTCTGTTCAAGTCGTAGGGCGAAAGCTCAACCGCTACCTTGTCGCCGGGCAGGATTCTGATGAAATTCTTGCGCATCTTGCCGGAAACGTGCGCCAAAACCTGGTGCTTGTTCTCAAGTTCGACCTTAAACATGGCATTGGGCAGGGGTTCGATGACCACTGCCATAACTTCAATCGCGTCTTCTTTACTCATTCAGTCCTTTTCAGTACCGAGTACCAAGTACCGAGTACCGAGTCTTAAACCCCTACTGCGTCAGGATCATCGGCCCGTTTTTGGTTACGGCCACGCAATGTTCGAAGTGCGCGCTGTAACTACCGTCTGCGGTGACGGCCGTCCATTTGTCGTCGAGCACCCTGGTGCCGGGCTTGCCGGAGTTCACCATCGGCTCGATTGCGAGGACCATACCTTCCCGCAATCGCGCTCCGTGTCCGCGGGTGCCGAAGTTCGGAACCTGGGGCTCTTCGTGCAGCCGGGTGCCAATGCCGTGTCCAACGAATTCGCGGACCACGCTGAAGCCATTGGCTTCCACGTAGTCCTGGACCGCGGCTCCCACGTCTCCGACGGCGTTGCCGATCCGGGTGGCTTCAATCGCGCGGTACAGGGAAGCCTCGGTCACTTCCAGAAGCTTCTTCAATTCCGGGGTGACAGCCTCACCTACCGGAACCGTGATGGCGGAATCGCCGTAGTAGCCATCCAGCACCACGCCGCAGTCGATCGAAACAATGTCTCCGGCCTTGAGCACCCGCTTTTCCGAGGGGATGCCGTGGACGATTTCTTCATTGATCGAGGTGCAAAGCACGCAGGGATAATCGTAGTACCCCTTGAACGCAGGCTTCGCGCCCAGCTCATTCATCTTCTCTTCCGCCGCACGCTCCAGGTCCATGGTGGAGACTCCGGGGGCAACCAGGCTGCGAAGATGATCGAGCACCTGGCGAACGATGCGGCCGCTATGCCGCATTTTCTCGATTTCCGCCGCTGATTTACAGACGATCGCCATTCCCTAGTTGCCGGCGCTCCCGGAATGGCTGTCAATGGTACGAAACACTTCGTCTGTAACTTCGTCCACGGGAAGATCTCCATTCACCACTTCCAGACGCCCGCGCTGCTGGTAATACTCGACCACAGGCTTGGTCTGGGTTTCGAAGGCTTTCAGCCGTTCCGAGATCACCTCTTCGCGGTCATCGTTGCGCAGAATCAACGGGGAGCCGTCAATATCGCAAACGCCTTCATTACGAGGAGGCTGGAAATAGACGTTGAAGATGTGTCCGTTGGCGGAGCAGGTTCTACGTCCGGTGAGCCGACGCAATAACTGATTATAGTCCACATCCATGCGGATCACAATCGGCAGGCACTTGGGATGCACGTTGTCAAAGAACTCGTGCTCGAAAAACGCATCGAGCCAACCCGCCTGCTTGGCGGTGCGAGGAAAGCCGTCCAGGATGAAGCCGTGTTCGCAATCGATGTCGCGTAAACGGCAGGCGACCATATCGCAAACCAGTTCGTCCGGCACCAGGTCGCCATGGTCGATAATGGCCTTGGCTTGCAGTCCCAGTTCGGTGCCGCGCTTCACGTTGTCCCGCAGCAGGTCTCCGGTGGAGATCTGCGGGATACCATACCTTTGAGCAATTCGCTTGGCCTGGGTGCCTTTTCCGGCTCCCGGTGGTCCGAGAAGAATCACCGGGCCCACGCCGCGCATCGTTTCTGCCATGTGCCGCCCCCCTGGGGTCCGGCGTTTCTTATAGCGTAACCACCCGACGGGCAGCAAGGACCGTCGTCACAGCAGGTACTTCTGACTGCTTTACGACCAGTTGCGGCGGCCGCGAATACGGCCGCTGCGTGGGGTAAATCCGTCGTAATGGCGCATAATCAACTGCGCCTCGATCTGGGTCACAGTGTCCATCGCGACGCCCACCACGATCAGCAGCGAAGTGCCACCGAAGTAGAAGGTCACGCCCAACCCGTTGGTCACCCAGGTCGGCAGGCCCTCAAAGAACCGCCCTACCGGCCCCCACAGGTGATTAAGGTGAATTCCGGCAATCATCCACTCTGGAATAAACGAGATGATGATCAGGTACAACGCACCCACCAGGGTGATGCGGGTCAGGATCTCGTTGATGGTATCGGCGGTCCGCTTGCCCGGCCGAATGCCGGGAATGAACCCTCCATACTTCCGCATGTTGTCGGCGACTTCATTGGGGTTGAAGACGATCGACACGTAGAAGTAGGCAAAGAAAATGATCCCCACTGCGTACAGCAGGGTATAGAGCGGCTCGCCCCATCCCAAGGCATGCATGATGCCGCCAAAGTAGCGGTTATCGCGCAGACCGTAGCCGACGGTTTGCGGCAAAGTCAGAATGGAGGACGCGAAGATCACCGGCATGACGCCACCGGCATTCACACGCAGGGGCAGGTGAGTGGACTGCCCTCCCATTACCTTGCGACCCACTACCCGCTTCGCGTACTGGACGGGAATGCGGCGTTCGCTCCGTTCCACGTAGACGATGAAGGCCACCACCAGCACCATCAGGGCGCAGAGCATCACTACGGCCGGAGCGGTGAAAGCGCCCCAGGCTTCGGTGCGGATCTTGTCAATCAGATCGGCGACTCCACGCGGCAGGCCGACCACAATTCCTGCAAAGATCAGCAGCGACATGCCGTTTCCGACACCGCGCTCGGTGATCTGCTCGCCCAGCCACATGATGAAAGCGCTGCCAGTGGTGAGGGTGAGCATGGTCATCAGGATGAATCCGGGACCGGGATTCACCACGAAATCGCCGGATTTTTCCAGGCTGATGGCAATTCCGAGCGATTGAACCGCGCTAAGGACGACCGTCAAGTAGCGCGTCCACTGGGTGATCTTCTTGCGGCCGAGTTCGCCTTCCTTCTGCAGCTTGGCCAGTGGTTCATAAACCACCGTCAGCAACTGGAGGATGATCGATGCCGTGATGTACGGCATGATGCCGAGCGCGAAGATGGTCAGCCGGCGAAGCTGGCCGCCGGAAAACAGGTCAACGAAACCGAGGAACGTTCCCCGGTTCTGTTCGAAGAATTGCTGCAGCTTGTCGGCGTTTACGCCGGGTGTTGGGATGTGGCCGCCAAGGCGGTACACCGCGAGCAGGCCCAAGGTGAAGAGAATTCGCTTACGCAGGTCAGGTACACGGAAAATATTGGCGAGTTTCTCAACCATTACTGCAAGACCTCAAACTTGCCGCCAGCCTTGGTGATCTTTTCCTGAGCGGACTTGGAAAACTTGTGAGCGTGCACCGTGATGGCGGAAGAGAGTTCTCCATCGCCAAGGACCTTCACCGGATGCTTGGTGGAGATCACTCCCGCCTTGCGCAGAACGTCCGGGGTGATGGTCTCCTGCCCGAGTGCGGCCAGCCTGTCCAGGTTCACGACGTTGTATTCCTTGCGGAAGATGTTGGTAAATCCGCGCTTGGGCATGCGGCGGTGCAAAGGCATCTGGCCGCCTTCAAAGCCGCGCATCATGCGCGAACCGCTGCGCGAGCGCTGGCCTTTGTGTCCGCGGGTGGAGGTCTTGCCCATTCCGGAGCCCATACCGCGGCCCACGCGCTTCTTGTTGTCCGCTGCCTTCTTTGGTGCTCGAACGTTTGACAGATTCATGATTGCCAGTCCTGTACTGCGCGCCAGGCGCGCCTTTACCATTACATCACTGCTGGACGATTTCAACCAGGTGCGGGATCTTCGCCACCATGCCGCGGATGGCGGGGGTGTCGGGACGCTCGATCACCTGGTTTAAGCGGGTGAATCCGAGGCCCTTGACCACCAGCTTATGTTTAACCGGACTGCAGATGGCGGAGCGCACCCACTTCAACTGCAGCTTGCCAGCGTCGCTTGTTTTTGCTTTCTTCACCATGGTTCCTCGCCGCCGGAAGTTCGCCGGCCTATAACTCCTCTGCCTGCTTGCCGCGCATGGCGGCAACGTTTTCCTTGCTCTTCAACCGCTTCAGTGCATCGAAGGTGGCCTTGATCACGTTGTGGGGATTGGTGGTGCCAATCGACTTTGTCAGCACGTTCTGAATGCCGACCGAGGTCATCACGGCACGGACCGCGCCCCCCGCAATGACGCCGGTGCCTTCCGGAGCGGGCTTCAACAGCACCTTGCCAGAACCGTAACGTCCGAGAACCAGATGCGGAATCGAAGTCTGGGTCAGGTTGATCTTTACCAGGTTCTTTTTCGCCGATTCGATTCCCTTGCGGATCGCCTGCGGAACTTCTTTCGCCTTGCCGGAACCGTAGCCGACCACGGCAGCGCTGGGATCGCCGACCACCACGAGCGCCGCAAACGACAAGTTCTTGCCGCCCTTGACCACCTTGGTCACGCGGTTGATGTTGACAACCTGGTCTTTCAGCTGAAACGAACCCGCGTCTAACTTTTTTGTGACTGTTGGCATTCTTATCCTTCGTTTCCTAGAACTGTAGTCCCGCTTCGCGAGCGGCGTCGGCAAGAGCCTTGATACGCCCGTGATAGAGGTAGCCACCGCGATCGAACACAACCTTGGATACGCCCTTGGCTTTGGCGCGCTCGGCGATGGTCTTTCCCACTTGCTTTGCCGAAGCCACGTTGCCGCCGGTGCGGCGCTCGCCCTTTTTGCCTTCGGCGGAACTGGCCGCCACGATCGTTTTGCCGCTCAGATCGTCGATCACCTGCACGTAGATGTGATTCAACGAGCGGTACACGTTCAGGCGCGGGCGTTCGCTGGTACCTTGCAGCTTTTTCCGGATGCGGTCGTGCACATGCAACCGGGTCTGATTTTTTGAAGCCTTCGTCAGCATTTCTGTTTTCCCTTCGTCCCGGGGTTCTATACCGGGGTGGCGCTACGCGCCGCTTACTTCGCTCCGGTCTTACCGACCTTTTTCTTCAGGCGCTCGCCGACATAGCGCACGCCCTTGTTCTTGTACGGATCGGGCGGACGCAAGCTGCGCATCTCTGCCGCCACCTGGCCAACTTTCTGGCGATCAATGCCGGTGACGCTCAGGCGCGTCTGCTTGGGATCAATCGCGACGTCAATGCCGGTGGGCAGCGGATATTCGATAGGGTGGGAGTAGCCGAGTGTGAACACGACCGTGCCCTTGCCCTTCATCTCAGCGCGATAGCCGATGCCGACGATCTCCAGTTCGCGAGTCCAGCCTCGGGTGACCCCTTCGACGGCGTTGTTGACCAGGGCGCGAGCCAGGCCGTGCACCGCGGCCTGCGAATCGTTCTCGCGCACCGCCACCAGGTGCCCATCCTGCTGCTCGACCCGAATGCCTCGCGGGAGCGGCGTGTCCAGCTTGCCTTTTGGTCCCTGCACCGCGACCGTGTTGCCTTCCAACTTCACCGTAACTCCCTTGGGAAGCGGGATCGGTTTTTTTCCAATTCTTGACATAGTCTCAACTCGTAGATCTCAGCTTTGCTCTTTAGCGGGCAGCCAGTGCCCTGTTGCTAACAAGCGGTTTCTACCAGACTTCGCACAGGAGTTCACCACCCAGGCCTTCTTTGCGGGCCTGCCGTCCGGTCATCACACCGCGCGGGGTGGTGAGAATATTGATTCCCAGCCCGCCGAGAACGCGAGGGATCTCGGTGCGGCGCACATAGACGCGACACCCGGGACGTGAAACCCGCGCGACATTGGAAATGGCGGCCTCATTGTTGTTGCCGTATTTCAGGTACACGCGGACGATCTTGTGCCCTTCCTCTTCCGTCGCCTTGAAATTGGCGATGTAGCCTTCTTCCTTGAGAATGCGGGCAATTTCCAGCTTCAGCTTGGAAGCCGGGATATCAACCTTCTGGTGCCGCGCGTTAATCGCGTTGCGAATACGCGCCAGCATGTCTGCGACCGGATCGGTCAACCTCATCGTTTGCTTCTCCTCAGTCGCTCGTTTGCTCCGGGTCAACCGGAGAACCTGCGGCGACTTTTTCTACGGCCGGCCCTACTTCTTGGCGGCCCACAACTGCCTACCAGGACGACTTGGAAACGCCTGGAATTTCTCCTCGCAGCGCGAGACCACGGAAGCACAAGCGGCAGATGCCGAACTTGCGCAGGTAGGCGCGCGGCCGTCCGCAGATCTTGCAGCGGTTGTGCTTGCGTGAAGAAAACTTCGGCTTCCTTGCGTCCTTAACTCTCTTTGCTGTAGTTGCCACTTATGAGTTTGCTCCTGACTCTCGTTCTGCATCACTTCCGACAACGCAGCAAGCTGCGTCTCTACAATTACGCCCGGAACGGCATCCCCAGATGACGAAGCAGCGTTCGCGCCTGGTCGTCGCTCTGCGCCGTGGTCACGATGGTGACGTTCATGCCTTTCAGTTTGTCCACCTTCGCGTAGTCAATCTCGGGGAAGATCAGCTGATCATGCAATCCAAGGGTGTAGTTCCCGCGGCCGTCAAACGACTTGGTCGAAACCCCGCGGAAATCGCGCACACGGGGCAGAACCACGTTTACCAGCCGGTCAAAGAACTCGTACATGCGGTCGCCCCGCAGAGTCACCATCGCGCCGATCGCCTGGCCTTCGCGAACTTTGAAGGCCGCGATGGACTTCTTGGCGCGGGTCACGACCGGCTTCTGGCCGGTGATCTGACCCAGTTCTGCAACCGCCGGATCCAGCACCTTGGCGTTCTGCGTCGCTTCTCCAACGCCCATGTTGACGACGATCTTGTGCAGATGCGGCACCGCCATCGGGTTCTTCAGCTCGAATTCCTTCATCAACGCAGGAGCCACTTCCTTGGCGAAGCGCGCTTTCAGACGCGGCGTTTCTTTCGCCGAGTGACGCGCAACTTCTGGCGCGCGCTGCTCTTCCTGCTTCTCTTGACCTTTTGCTTTCTTGTCTTTTGCCATCGCTCTACTCTCAGCTTTCAGCCCTTGGCTCTCAGGAAAAACCTGGAGCCAGCAGCCTTATTTATCCAGAGTGGTTCCGCACTTTTTGCAGATGCGCACTTTGCGGTCGCCGCGAACCTCGTGACCAATGCGGACCGGACCACAGGTTCCGCACACCAGCGCTACGTTGGAGAGAGAAATCCGGCTCTCCTGTTCGGCGATGCCGCCCTTGACGTTGCGCTGCGGATTAGGACGAACGTGCTTCTTCATCAGCATGACATGCTCGACGAGCACCTTGCCCTCGTCCGGGAATACGCGCAGGACGCGGCCTTCCTTGCCTTTATCGCGCCCGGTGATGACCTTCACGGTGTCGTTCCGCCGGATATCCACTCGCTTGTGTACTGTCGTCGTTGCAGTTCCCATATAAGTCCAGTTTCAAGGTTTCAAAGTTTCAGGGTTTCAAAGTTCAAATCGATTCAAGGCACCTTGAGACCTTGAAACTTGCTTTCGCCCTGGCTACAGAACCTCCGGAGCCAGGGAAACAATCTTTAAAAATTTCTTTTCCCGAAGCTCGCGGGCCACGGGGCCGAAGACGCGGGTACCCACGGGCTCGCCGGCTTCGTTGATCAGCACGGCCGCATTCTGGTCGAAGCGGATGTAGGTGCCATCGCGGCGCCCGTATTCCTTGCGAGTGCGCACGATCACCGCCTTCACCACCGCGCCCTTTTTGACTTGCCCGTCCGGTGAAGCTTCCTTCACCGAAGCGGTGATGACGTCGCCCAGGTCGGCGCGCAATCCGGTTGCACCGCCGAGCGGCAGAATCATCTGCAGTTTGCGGGCGCCGGAGTTATCGGCGACCTCGAGCATGGTTCTCATCATTACGCCCATATGCGTCTCCTACTGCTGCGCGGTCTCGGCCGGTATCTCAGGCACCAGCGCGGTCTTACGGATGATCTCTTTCAGCCTCCAGCGCTTCAACTTGGAGAGCGGCCGCGTCTCTTCGAGGCGCACCACGTCTCCGATGTGCGCTTCGTTGTTCTCGTCGTGGGCATAGAACTTCTTGCCATGCGAGACCACGCGTCCGTAGAACGGGTGCGACTTCTTGCGCGTAACTTCGACGACAATCGTCTTCTTCATCTTGTTCGAGACGACTTCGCCGACCAGCTGCTTGCGAATTTCGTGTTTCGGGGCCTGCTCTGCGTTGGCCATTACTTCTTCTCCGTAGCGCGGGCGGCGGTCTCGCGTTCGCGCGCAATCGTCTTGACCCGCGCGATGTCTTTGCGCAGGCCGCGGATCTTCTTCAGGCTCTCCGTCTGTCCCATATTCATCTGGAACTTCAGCTTGAAGAGCTGGTCGTTGAGGTCGCGCTCCTGGTGCCGGAGCTCGTCATCGGTCAAGTTGCGGACTTTTTCTGCCTTCATAATCGTTTCTCTTAGTGCGTCCCATGCCGCTGCACAAATGAAGTGCGCAGAGGGAGCTTGTGCGACGCCAGACGCATCGCTTCGCTCGCGTCCTGTGCCGTCACGCCTTCCATCTCGAACAGAATCTTGCCCGGACGAACCACAGCGACCCAATGATCCGGCGCGCCCTTGCCTTTACCCATACGGGTCTCGGCAGGTTTCTTGGTGACCGGCTTGTCGGGAAAGAGGCGAATCCAGATTTTGCCGCCGCGCTTCACAAAGCGAGTCATGGCAACCCGGCTGGCCTCAATCTGCCGGTCTGTAATCCAGCCCGGCTCGAGCACCTTCAATCCGAAATCTCCGAAAGCCAGCTCGCTGCCGCGCCAGGCCTTCCCGGTCATGCGCCCGCGTTGCTGCTTGCGGTACTTCACTTTCTTTGGCATCAACATAACGTGTGTCCTATGACGTGTTTACCGCGATCTAGAACGCTCCCGCGGCTGCCTGCGGTTCGCGTTTTTTCTGCGGCAGGATCTCGCCGCGATACATCCAGCACTTCACCCCGATCACCCCATACGTGGTTCGGGCCTCGGTAAAGCCGTATTCGATATCGGCGCGAAGGGTGTGCAGCGGCAAGCGGCCTTGCAGATACCACTCTGAGCGAGCGATTTCGTTGCCGTTCAAGCGCCCGCTGACGCGCACCTTGATTCCCTTGCAGCCGAAGCGCAGCGCTGAGTCAACCGCCTTGCGCATGGCACGACGGAAACCAACACGCTTCTCCAGCTGCAGCGCAATCGACTCCGATACCAGTTGCGCATCGAGCTCAGGCTTGTGCACTTCCTGGATATCGATGTACACCTCGCGGTTGGTGCGCTTCTGCAGGTCCTGCTTGAGCTTGTCGATCTCGGCGCCTTTGCGTCCGATGATGATCCCGGGCCGCGCCGTCTTGATGATGACACGCAGCTTATTGCCGGGACGCTCGACTTCAATGGAGCTCACTCCGGCCGACTTGAGCTTGTCTTTCAACTCAGCTTTGAGCTTGACGTCTTCAAGCAACAGCTTGTCGTAGTCGCGCTCGACAAACCATCGCGACTTCCACGGCTTGGTGTAGCCGAGGCGGAAACCGTAAGGATGTACCTTCTGACCCATATCTTCTCCTGCCGCCTACTTCTTCGCGGCTGCTTTCTTCTTCGCGGGCTTCTTCGCTTTCGCCTTGCTGACCGTCTTGGACTTAGGCTTGCCTGTCCTCTTTGCCGGAGCTGCTTGCCGTTGTTCGCCCACAACCGTCGCCACGGCTTCGCCGCTCTTGCCACGTTCCGCCAGGGCAATCTCGATATGCGAGATGCGGCGCACGTAGCGATAAGCGCGGCCCATGGGCGCGGGTCGAATCCGCTTCATACGCGGGCCATCGTTGGCAACCGCGCGCTTCACATAAAGGCTGTCGAGATCTACATCGACACCCTTCTCTGTGCTCATGTAGTTCGCGTTCTCCACCGCCGAGCGCAACAGCTTCTCGATGGTCGGAGCAACACGCTTCTTCGTAAACATCAGCGTGTTCAACGCGTCTTCCACCCGGCGTCCCTTGATCAGGTCCAGCACCAGGCGAGCCTTCTGCGGCGAGACGCGCATAAACCGGGCTTGCGCTCGAAATTCCATTGCGTCTCCTTATGCCTTCGGCGCCGCAGGGGCTGCGGGCGCCGGCGCTCCTGGTCCACCCGGAACTGCGGCCGGACGGGCCGCGGCTTCGGTCGCCGCTTTCATTGAGTGTCCCTTGAACTGCCGGGTAAAACTGAACTCACCCAGCTTGTGGCCCACCATGTTTTCCGTGATGTACACGGGAATGAACTTCTTGCCGTTATGCACCGCGATGGTGTGACCCACCATTTCAGGAATCACGGTCGAGCGCCGCGACCAGGTGCGCAGCACCTTCTTCTCATTGCGCGAGTTCATGGCTTCCACCCGGGATACCAGGTATCCATCCACGAACGGGCCTTTCTTGGTTGAACGTGCCATAAATTCCTCTGTAAGACTTAACCCTTCTTACGGCGGCTCACGATGAAGGCATCGGTCCGCTTGTTATTACGAGTTTTGAAGCCACGCGTCGGCTGGCCCCATGGGGTCACCGGGTGACGTCCGCCGGAGGTTTTTCCTTCACCGCCGCCGTGCGGGTGATCGACCGGGTTCATCGAAACCCCGCGGTTATGCGGACGCCTTCCGGCCCAGCGAGTGCGTCCCGCCTTGCCGATGGTGATGTTCTCGTGATCCAGATTTCCGACCTGGCCAATTGTGGCCATGCAATCCTGGGCGACTTTCCGAGTCTCTCCGGAAGGCAGCTTGACTAGCGCGTAATCGCCTTCTTTCGCGACCAACTGCGCGGCGCCGCCGGCCGAGCGCACCATCTGCGCGCCTTTTCCGGGACGCAGTTCCACGTTGTGGATGGTCGTGCCGGGTGGAATGTTGCGCAGAGGCAGGGCATTGCCGACCAGGATGTCGGCTTCCGGGCCGCTTACGATCTTCTGTCCAACTTTCAATCCGTCGGGCTGAAGAATGTAGCGCTTTTCGCCGTCGGCATAGCTCAACAACGCGAGCCGCGCGGAACGATTGGGATCGTATTCGATCGAAGCCACAGTCGCGGGGATGCCGGTCTTGTCGCGCTTGAAATCAACAATACGCAACATGCGCTTGTTGCCACCGCCACGGAAACGCATGGTGGTATCGCCGGAGTTGCGGCGGCCGCCCGTGCGCCGCTTGGGCTCGACCAACGCCTTGTGCGGCTTGCTGGCCGTAATGTCGTCGTTGACCAGCGTGGTGCGGTAGCGCAGCGTCTGGGTTGTCGGTCGATAAGTCTTGATTGCCATAAATTCAGCTCTTAGCTTCCAATGTCGTTGGCCTTTGGTCTCTGGTCGTTGGCTAAAGAACAACGACTAACGACCAACGACCCTTACAGGTTCTGTGCGTACTCCGGCATCTTCTCGCCGGCCTTCAACCGTACGTACGCTTTCTTCCAGTCGGGACGATAGCCGGCAAACTTCCCGCGCCGCCGCTCTTTCCCGGGATAATTCGCAGTGCGAATCGAACGGACCTTCACCTTGAAGATCGTCTGCACCGCTTGCTTGATCTCCGTCTTGGTCGCCTTGCTCGCCACCTGAAAGACCAGCGTGTTCTGGTTTTCCTTAATGGCGAGACCCTTTTCGGTGATGACCGGACGGCGAATGATTTGATATGCAGAGTTCATTTATGCCACCTCCGCCGCAGCCTGCCGCCGCGCACGCTTACGCGGAGCCGATTTCTTCTTTGTGCCTTCCGGTTCGGCTGCCTGGCGCTGGCGCTTCGAAACCGAGTTCTTCAGCGACAGTTGCAGCTTCTCAATTGCCGGCTGGCTGAAAATGGCGCGGTCGTAACGCAGCAGGTGATAGGGATGAACTTCGTTTCCGCGCACCAACTCTACTCCGTCGAGATTGCGGGAGCTCAGTTCAAGGTTCTTGTTCCCGTCCCCGTTGTCGACCAGGAGCGCGGTGCCGTCCACCTTCAGAGCATCCAAGGCTTCGCGGAATTGCTTGGTCTTGGGCTCTTTCACGTCGAATGCGTTCACGATGATCAGCTTGCCATCCGCAAACTTGGCGGCCAGAGCAGAGCGCAACGCGCCCAGGACCTTCTTGCGCGGAAAAGAGTATTCGTAGGAGCGGGGCTGCGGTCCATGTACGGTGCCGCCATGGCGCCACAGCGGCGAACGGATCGAGCCTACGCGAGCTCGGCCGGTGCCCTTCTGTTTCCAGAGCTTCTTGCCGGAGCCCGAGACCAGCTTCTTGTTCTTGGTCGCATGTGTACCGGCACGCTGGGTGGCGCGATAATGCTTCACCGCCTCCCAGAGAAGGTCTTCATTGACGGCGCCGAAAATCTCGTCCGCAAGATCGAAGGTGCCGACCTTGGCTCCGCTCAAGTTATAAATGTCAATCGTTGCCATATGCTTCTCTCGCTACCCGACTAACCTTTCTTGGCCGCGCGCTTGGCTGCCTTCAACGGATCCACGGTGGCAGCGCCGGCAAATCCGCGACGCTCTCTGGGCGGCTTCTTCGCTTTGGTAATGACGAGATATCCACCATTCGGGCCCGGCACGCTGCCTTCCACCACCAGCAGGTTGTCGTCCTTGTCCACGCCGAGCACTCGCAGATTGCGCACAGTGACGCGGTCGACGCCCATGTGGCCCGACATCCGCATGCCCTTGAACACGCGGGACGGGAATGCCGAAGATCCAATCGAACCGGTGATTTGGAACATCGAACCGTGCGACTTCGGGCCGCCGCCGAAGTGGTGGCGGCGAACAACGCCGGCAAAACCGCGCCCCTTGCTGATGCCGACGATGTCAACGAACTTTTCGCCGTCGAAGATATCAACCAGCACGCGCTCGCCAACCTTCAGCGCGCCATTGCTCTCGGCCTTCTCTTCGACCTCGATTGGCACTTCGCGAATGAACTTCACCGGCGGCAAGTTATTTTTTCCCAGGTGCCCCTTCATGGGCTTGGTCAGGCGCGACTCTTTCACGAACTCGACCAGGCCGATCTGGGCGGCGGCGTATCCGTCGCGAGTCTCGCTCTTATGCTGCGTGATCACGCAGGGGCCGGCTTGCAGCACGGTGACCGGGTGCATATCGCCGCGATCGTCGAACAGCTGCGTCATGCCGACTTTTTTTCCTAAGATTCCAGCTACCTTTGCCATTTCCTTCTCCGTTCCCAGCTTGGCCAGTGGCTATTGGCTGGGTTGGTTCTTTGTCCTTGGCCCATGGCCAACGACGAACCAGCAACGACTACTTGTGTTCCTTGCCGAATGCCTTGATCTCGACGTCCACGCCGGCGGGAAGATCGAGCTTCATCAAGGCATCCACGGTTTGCTGCGTGGGCTCGAGAATGTCGAGTAGCCGCTTGTGCGTCCGAATCTCGAACTGCTCGCGCGATTTTTTGTCCACGTGCGGGGACCGCAGCACGCAATACTTGTTTTTCATCGTGGGCAATGGAATCGGGCCCGCGATCTGCGCGCCTGTGCGCCGAGCGGTGTCGACAATCTCGCCCGTGGACTGATCCAGGATGCGATAGTCGTACGCTTTTAAGCGGATGCGAATTCTCTCTTTTCCAATCACGTTAGGACTCTTTCTCACATCTCCCGGCTGTCCGGGAGGAAAGAACTGGCGGCAAGCTGCAGGCCGCGGGTTGTTTAAATTTCAGACGTAAGAATTTAAGAACGCAAAACTAATTCCAGTTTCAATTCTGCATTCGGACTTCAAACGTCTGCCTTCTCACTCGGTACTCGGTACTCACACTCGGTACTGACCTACTGGATAATCTCGCTGATCGTTCCAGCGCCTACAGTATGCCCGCCTTCGCGAATCGCGAAGCGCAGACCTTTCTCCATGGCCACCGGCGTGATCAACTCGATCACCAGGCTCACGTTGTCGCCCG
>DASREM010000046.1:0-31011 GCA_035652095.1 Terriglobales bacterium
CCAGTTCGGCTTGCTTTAACACTCCTACGATCTGCTCCACAGAAAAGCGCTTCCTCTTCACGGCAAATCCCCCTTCCTTCGTTGGTTGATTTTGCCGGAAACTAACCTTCAATGTGTCTCAGAAAATGGGGAGCCGATCAACGCTACCTCGCCACTCGACGAACCGCCAATCTTTCCGCGCATTCTTCGGTACGTTGCAGTGGATCAGCGTTGCCGCGACCGAATTGAATCGAACCCTGCAATTCCCCGCGATCGCGTCGGCGTCATCGAAAACGCTGTGGACCTCACTCGCTTTCGGCCGCGTCCTTCCCTTCCGTCAACCCCCTGCAGAGCTCTTGTTTTCAGTAATTCGCGGAAGCAATACTCCGCGATCCATCAGGCCTGCCGAATGCAAGGCCTGATGTTGGCGGCGGTCGGCGCGGGCTTTAAGACTGAGGTGAGCCATCCGGAAAGTATTCTCCACAATTACGATCTGGTGTTCGCCAAAGCTCGCTGTGCCCTCGAAGCTCTGTGCGTAGGCTGCGCCGTCATACTGTGCGATTTTCCAGGAAGCGGACCGATGGTAATGACCGCGAACCTCGATCACCTTCGCCGAATGAACTTCGGTCGCGGAGTGCTCACCGGGCCTCTCGATTCCGCGCTCCTCGCATCTGAAATTGCCCGTTACGACGCGCGAGATGCATTCGAAGTTTCGCGTCGCCTGCGTGCCCAGGCTGGACTGGAGCACGCCACTACTCGATGGCTCCACCTGTATTCCGATGTGATTGCTGAAATGAGCCGGCTCGCGCCAGATCCTCAAGGTGAACAACGTGCCCTGGAAAGCTATCTTCGCTGGCGCGAATCGAACCAGTCCCAACGCCAAGCCAGGCGCATGCAACGAATTCACGCCATCCCCCTCCTGGGCAAGCCACTCGCAGCATTGGCCCATCGCGCGCTCGGGAAACGCTCCGGAAGGATTTCCGGCAACAACTGAGTTCCCCCGGTAGTGGCTTGGTTTGAATTTCCCATACTGTGACGTCATCCTGAGACGCAGCGCAGCAGAGTCGAAGGATCCCGCGTGCACAAAATGTCGCGTTGTGCACGCGAGATCCCTCGCCTATCGGCTCGGGATGACGTCTATTCGGGTTAACGGTTCAAATTGAGCCACTGCGGTTTCCCCCTGCATTTCTGAACAGTGACTCTGCATTTGTCACCGTACATGCCTCAAGAGGCGTAAGATGCCAACTGGCTCCATTCTTGATGGGTGCTGAGTAGCTCGTCCACCCATCCCCGTTGAAACCCGGGCGCAAGTTGCTCGATAGCCTTTTTTGCAAGGCGCGAAGGAGGGCAATTCTGCGTGCGTATTCATCTCATTAATCCCAGTGAAGTGTCTTTCGGTACTGCGGTGATTACGCCGCGGTGGTTGTACGTCCTTGCGGCCGCCACACCCCTGAGTTATGGCGACCCCTGCCTGGTGGACGAAACCCTAGAACCCGTAGATATAGGTGAGATTGAAGCCGGCGATATCGTGGGGATTGGCATCCACACTGCCAACGCTCTTCGCGGATACAAGATCGGAAAACTCGCTCGCGAACGCGGCGCCTATGTCGTGTTCGGCGGCATTCACGCCACGCTCTACCCCAACGAGGCCCACGAACTCGGCGGCGCGCATGCCGTCGTGAGGGGCGATGGCGACGTCATCTGGTCCAAGGTGTTGGCCGACTGCGAGCGTGGCAGCCCCCTCCTCGTCTATGAAGGCGGACGCATCGAAGCCAGTTCGTTCCTGGCTGCGCGTTGGGATCTGGTCCCTCGCAAGAGCTACATGTGGGCTTCCGTGCAGACTGTCCGGGGATGTCCTAAGCATTGTTCTTTCTGCTCGGTGTGGCGAACCGATGGCCAACGCCCTCGTCAGCGTTCTTCCGACGTTGTCATCGAAGAGATCGTCGAGCTGAGAAGGCTGGGGTTCCGCTTCATCGCACTCGCCGATGACAATTTTTATCCAGTGACCCTCACCGACCTGCGCTTGGCCGAGGAGCAGCATAATACCGCTCGCCTCAATGAGCTGAAGACGATTCGCGCTGAACGGTTTTCCCTGATGGAACGTCTCGCACAGCTTCCCCCCGATACTATTTTCTTTACTCAAATCACCATGGAGGCAGCCGAAGATTCTGAGTTCCTCGACGCCATGCAGCGGGCGCACATCAAAGGCGCGCTGGTGGGAGTCGAGGCCGTGACCCCTCAGGGACTGAAAGACGTCTACAAAGAGTTCAATTTTGCCGGTGAAGACCTGGTCAGGCAGCTGAGAAAGTTCCGCGAGCACGGCGTCTATGTGCTCGGCTCGTTCATCTTCGGGCTGCCCAGCGATCGCCCGGAAACCTTCGCCGCCACCGCCACCGCCGCCGCCCAGGCCGAAATCGCCTTTGCGCAATTTGTGATGTTAACCCCGTATCCGGGAACCGTAGACTTCATCAAATGGGAAAAACAGATGGATGCCGCTCCGGTGCTGATTGGCGGCATTCCCATCACTCGTCGCTGGCTGATTCCCCAGGCGCTGCGGCCCAAGCTGTATTGGCCACACCCAACCATGTCGGCCGAAGAAGTTCGCGAGCGCACTCAATCCGTGTGGGACAACTTTTACGGCTTGAGGTTGATTTGGACGCGCTCGCGGTTCATCAAGTCCTTTCGCGCCCGTCTGGCTTTCGTCCTGATATCGAAAATCTACCGCCAGATGTATGCCGATACCGGCATCGCCACCGACAGCGCCCGTGTCTCCCGATCCGCGCAGTGGGCCCGCTTGCTCGCCAAGCCCTGCCAAAGATTGTTTGCCGGCCGGCCCATGCCAAACCTCGAAGTGCCCGGCGCATGGGCTCCTGCCGCCACTCTCGAACAAGGCACATCCGCGAGCCACTGAGCTGATAGCCGAAGGTCGAAGCAGCTGGTCGTGTCCCTTCGCGGTCCTTCGTGTCCTTGCGGGCGGTTGAATCGTCACCATCCGGTTTCCCGAATCGGATTCCCCCTTCAAAAAATGTCCTGTGCTTTGGGGAATTTCCTGCCACTGGTTCGTCTCCTCAATAGACACTTCGACGATTGCTGCCGGGATTGTCAGGAAACTGTACGCCGCTCAAACGGAATTCAGAGATTTCGACGCCACGGTGCAGTTGGATCGTGGCTAAGCTGGCGCAACCAAAAGAAGCTTCATCGCTGTCTTGCGGTATCCCGTGTGCAACGCAGGCAAGGCGACTCGATCACATCCCAAAGGTGCACCGCATGAAGAAAATCACTTGCGCAGTTCTCCCGTTACTTCTCCTGGTTTCGTTCAGCGTAGCCCAGCAGGCGCCGGGAACATGGGCGAAGGCCGGTATCCTCGTCTCCGCCGCCAACGACGCCTACCTCATGAACGATGGACACGTATTCATACCTGGCTCAGAACTTGTCGGCACCGTGGGCCCGCAAATCTGGGATCCAGCCACCTCCACCTGGAGCCTGCTCCCGGCTCATCTCTACGGCCGCATTGGTTCCGTCTCCATCGTCCTGAACGACGGCCGCATCCTGGTCACTGGCGGACAGACTTCCCTGAATACGGCGGAGATCTATGATCCATTTCTTAACCAATGGCGCCTGAGCGCAAGCACGCTTGTCGTTGGCCGCTACTTCCACCGTGTGACCAAGCTCAACGATGGCCGGGTGCTCCTGACCGGCGGATGCAGCGCTTATGGATGTGCTACCGCCGCTTCCATAAGTGAAATCTACGATCCTGTCGCCGACACCTTCACAGCGACGGGCTCGATGAGCATCGTTCGCACCTTCCACACGGCCAGCGTGCTCGGCGACGGTCGGGTCCTGATCGCCGGTGGTTACACAAACACCGGAACGGGCGTCTCGCGGATCGCCGAGATCTTCGATCCCGCAACCGGCCTGTTCACTAAGACAGGCAACATGACCGCTACCCGCTCAGAGCACACCGGCACCGTGATGAAGGATGGCCGCGTGCTGGTCACCGGCGGAAGCACCGATTATGGCGCCGTCCTGAAGTCCGCCGAGATCTATGACCCGATCACAGGAAAATGGACTCGAACCTCAGGCATGAGCGCCAATCGCTACGAGCACAGCGCCATTCTCCTCCCCGACGGGAAAGTCATGGTCGCCGGCGGCTACTCCGCAACGCGCTACACCTACATTGTTCTCAGGCTCGTCGAACTGTTCGACCCGCTCACCGGCACCTTCAGCAAGGGAACCCCGATGATCCAGCCCCGGCTCCAGTTTGGCCTGCTGCAATTGCAGGATGGACGCATCATGGCTGTCGGCGGAGACTATGCGGTGATTGGCCCCCACAAGATCTTCTACGGTGACGCTGAAACCTATCAACCCTGATCTCCCCTGAGATACTCCACGCCGGGCGGCTTCTCCAGCCGCCCGGCCTTTTTATGGGCGAAGAACCGACCTCCTTCATCCCACCTGTTCATCGCCGTGAGTCTTGCTTCGCATGGTTCTTCCCGCTTCACTCCCCGGGCGTCCTGCATTCACATCTTTGTTCGTAAAGACTCGGGATCCTTCTCGCGTTTACGCTTGAGATTTTCACCTCGACGCTGTGTTTTAATTCCGGGAGGTGGAATACTCTCGCATCGGCGAATTGCTCCAGCCCTTTCTGGTTACGCCGCTTCCCTTCTCCGGATCCACCGCCCATCCCCTTACGGTGCGCCAGCTTGCCTGTATATCGACATACATCGATCTATTGCTTCGCTGGAACGCTCGCATAAACCTGACCGCGGTGCGCGATCCGGAAAAGGTCGTGACACGACATTTTGGCGAGTCCCTGTGCGCGGCGCGCGCGATGGCCGCGACTCGGTCCAGCGCTCCGGCCCGCCTGGCCGACGTGGGCTCCGGGTCCGGCTTCCCTGGCCTGGCCATCAAAATCTTTGTGCCGGAGTTTCTGGTGACCCTGATCGAATCCAATCACAAGAAGGCCACCTTCCTGCGCGAGGTCATTCGCGCTCTCGACCTCACTGGCGTTGACGTATTCCCGAAGCGCGCAGAAGACTTCCCCCCTGCGTCTGCTGACGTGGTCACCCTTCGCGCCGTCGAGCGTTTCGACTCCATTTTGCCGGTCGCCGCAGGCCTGGTTGCCCCTGGCGGGACTCTTCTCCTCTTAATCGGACGCGACCAGCAGGCTCGTGCCGCAGCGCACCCACAATTCGCGTGGCGGCAGGGTTGGATTCTCCCCGGGTCAAGCAACCGAGTTCTGCTGGTCGGCAATCGGGCTCCCGAACCAAAGGAGTAATAGTGGGAGACACGCCCCGCCAGAGATCGGGAAGTGGGAACCTCGCGAAACCGGGGTGGTCAAATAAGGGCAATAAATACCTTGAGTAACCAAACTGTGGCATTTACCCTGTCTCTGCATGAATCTCTTAGCCTATATAACAATGAAAATTCAGAGGGCGGAAACTCACCTCAACGCCCTTAATGCAAGCATGGGGACATTTTTGAAAGAAGCGTGTACCGTCACTACCCATGACGATCCCAAGACAGGCCGCTGCGTCCGACGCACGAAATTCAACCCTATGCCCTCGGAGATCGGCATGGAACTCGGGGAATTTCTCTATTGCCTTCGATCTGGACTCGATCAGATGGCATGGCAACTCGCGCTTACATCCTCTCGGCAAGACCATCCCCGAGACGTTTGCTTTCCTATCTTTGACAGAATCGAAAACAGTCAAGATCGGAGGAACCTGAGGCGAGTGCTCGATTTGTTCCCTGTCGATGTCGCTCATGAGATTGATGCTCTGCAACCGTACAAAAGTGCGAGTCCTGTGGAGGAGCATCCCCTGTGGCAATTGAACACGCTTTGCAATATCGACAAGCACTGGATCATTCCCTTCAACGGGAGAGCCAAGCGTATTTTTGTCCCCAGGAATCCCGCCGCTACCCTCATCCCGTTGGAGGATGAAGACACATACGAAGTTAGTGTTCCCCTCGCCGACAAGTGGCAATTTGACTTCGATCCACATTTTCCTGTCGAAATAGAGTTGGGCGAGTGGGATACCGATTTGGTCATTCCCCGTCGCAGACTCGCTGATATACACGGTTTCATCGTCTGTACAGTGATCCCACGATTCCGTAAATTCGACGGGCCGATTGTTGAGACCATCGGCACTCGTATCGGAGAGATCAAATCCGTTTACTCCTAAGTGTCCTTGACGTACCTGTGTCACTGCGATTACCCTCGATTCTACGAGGTGTATTCGCCGTGACACATGCTCACCCAAAACCTTCCGCCAAGAATGAGACGGGTGAATATGAAAACTTTGAACGCGCCTTAAAAAAAGTTCTGTCTGTACCCCACTCCGAAATCAAGGCTAGACTTGACGCGGCGAAGAAGGCGAGACAGAGCGGGAAACGGGCTTCGGGCCGCGCTTCCCGCGCAAAGGATTAGCAACTCGCCTCTCCCACCTTGCCAGTCACCTCTTTGAAGGTTAACCGCTTTCCCGCGATCTGCGATAAAGCTAATTGAAACCGATCCGAGTCACTCATCGGATTTCCGCTCTCATCCTTGCGATTGTTGAATCGAAACATCTGCTCATCCAAGTATCTGAACAGATGGAATGGTTCCACACTCACATACGTGCCAGCGATTCCGCGCTTCAACAGTGACCAGAAATTCTCCAGCCCGTTTGTATGTACGCGGCCATCAACGTACTTCACGGCGTGGTCAATCACTTCGTGAGCGTATTCGCCAGCCAATCCTTCATAGGATTTTAGAGCGTCTGAGTACAGAGCTGCTCCAGCTTCAACGTGCTTGCGAACCTCAGTCTGCAAGGCATGTTTCTTGCGGTTCGGAACGACTGTAGCGCGAACCTTCCCGCCACGCTCAAGCACTCCCATCACAGCCGTTTTGTCCTTCGTTCCAGTTCCCGTGATGCGACGTTTGCGCTCGCTTACGTGCATGTTCCTAGCTTTCCCGCCGATGAATGTTTCGTCTACTTCGACTTCGCCGCTCAGTTTCGATCCGAAGAAACCATCCTGCAAAGCGAGACGGAGACGTTGCAGCATGAACCATCCAGCCTTCTGCGAAACTCCCAAGTCGCGGGAGATTTCATAGCTGGAGATTCCGTTCTTGCAATTGCAGAGCATCCAGAGAGCAGGCAGCCATTTTGTGAGCGAGATTGGCGAATCCTCAAACACTGTTCCCAGTTTCACCGTAAACTGCTTGTAGCACTCCTTGCACTTCCACCGCTTCTGAGTCTTCAGGTAGTAGTGATCCTTGTGACCGCAGGCTGGGCAAACGGGAACTCCGTTCGGCCATCGCATCCGGGCCACAGCATCAATGCAAACCTGCTCATCGCTGTAATGCTGTATCGCTTGCTGGAGTGTCTTTGGGTTTGCCATGCCAAGAACTTTACCAAATTAAGCTTGGTTAGTCAAGGTATTTATTGCCCAAATAAGCTTCCGGTCGTGTGGCCGGGCAGTGAGCGACCAGGAGAAGCGATTCCGCTCTAGCCATGTTCCCGCGGGAACACTTCTTCAATTGGTAGAATCGCACTATGTTCCCGCCGGAACAGTCCTCAAACAGATCCGCCTCACCCAGATTCTCTACTCCTCGATGCCAATCGCCGAATGTTCCAGCAGGAACACATGACAACAGTGTTCCCGCGGTAACACTGTGGAATCTTTCCGAGGAAAACGCGCCCATGTACCTTCTACTGCAATAAATTCGAATAAATCGCTGCTGCACTGAATTCTGTCATTGCGTTTCCACCTCAATCCAAACTATGCTGCGCTTGCTCAGGACTTCTCCTAACAACTCAATGGGACGCGTCATCGCGGTTGCCAATCAGAAGGGCGGCGTGGGGAAAACTACGACCGCCATCAACCTTGCCTCGTCTTTTGCCGCGACGGAGGTCAACACGCTGCTGGTTGATTGCGATCCGCAATCCAACGCCAGCAGCGGCCTCGGCCTGGTCAAAGACCCTGAACGCCTCAGCACCTACCACTTGCTCATGGGTGAATCGCAGGCCGAAGCCGCGCTCCAGAAAACCGAACTCGAAAAACTCTCCATCATTCCGGCGCACAAGAACCTGATCGGCGCGAACCTGGAACTGGTGGACGGGGAGCGCAGGGAATTCCGGCTTCGCGACGCCCTCGCCCCCTTGCGCGACAAGTTCCACTACATCGTGCTGGATTGCCCGCCGGCCCTCGATCTCCTCACCTTGAATGCTTTGGTCGCGGCCGACGCGGTGCTCATCCCGATGCAGGCGGAATACTTCGCGCTGGAAGGGATCTCGGAGCTGCTCGACACGATCGAGCGCATTCGCGCCTCGCTCAACCCGGAGCTGGGGATTGAGGGCGTGGTCCTCACCATGTACGACGACCGCACCAACCTGGCGCAGCAAGTCACCTCGGAGCTCAAGCGCTACTTCGGCGACAAGCTCTGCAAGACAACGATCCCGCGCAACGTTCGCCTGGCTGAGGCGCCCAGCCATGGCAAGCCGGTGCTGATCTACGACGTGAAGTCGCGAGGCACCGAGAGCTACATGGACTTGGCGAAGGAACTCATCGCTCGCGACATGCCCGGGCTCATGGTCGAGATGCCCAAGAGGGAAGAAGATGTAGCTGTCCAGGCAGAAGAGAAGCAAGTGGTCAACGCTCCTCGCTGGAAGCGTTGGATGCAGGAGCGAAATAAATTGATAACAATCAATATACAAGATCGATGAACATCTATGTATTCATTGGCTCCGGCCAAGGCTAACCACGAAGGACACTAAGTTTCACGAAGGAAAGACGATGACGACTACAGCAGAGAAGACCGCAGTCGAAGAAAAAGCCGCGGAGAAAGCTCCCGCGGACAAACGCAAAGCGCTGGGGCGAGGATTGGAGTCGTTGCTGCCGGGCGGCCCCCGGGTGGTCACCAGCAATCCGATCGCGCGGCCTGCGACTCCGGGAGCGCAACCCGCCGTGATTCCCGAAATCCAGGCAGTGCGCGCGCCCGCTGGCGACGGCGTGCTCGAAATCGCACTGGACGCCATCGACACCAATCCGTATCAGACGCGTCTGTCGCAGCATCTCGACGCGCAGCGCGACACTGGAGGCGGCACGCTCGCAGAGCTTGCCGAGTCGATCCGCGCCAACGGAGTAATTCAGCCGATCACGGTGCGCCCGGGAAAAGACGGCCGCTATGTGCTGATCACCGGCGAGCGCCGCTGGCGGGCTTCGAAGCTGGCAGGGAAGACCAAGGTGCCGGCGATCGTCAAAGTGGTCTCGGACCAGCAGGCGGCCGAGATGACGATCGTCGAAAATCTCCAGCGCCAGGACCTGAATTGCCTGGAGCAGGCGCACGCCTTCGCCAAGCTCAGCCAGGACTTTCGCATGACGCAGGAACAGATCGGACATCGAGTAGGCGTGTCGCGCGAAACCGTGTCGAATTACATGCGCCTGCTGAAGCTGCCTCCGATGGTGGGGCAGTATTTGAGTGAAGGCCGCCTCGGCTTCAGCGAGGCGCGAACGCTGCTTACCCTACCCACACCGGAACTGATGCAGAAGGTCGCGGATGAAGCGGTTACCAAGCACTTGTCGTTCGAGCAGATCGAAGAGCGGGTGATGGCGATCAACCTTCCGCTGAAAAAAGACGGAGAGCCGCAAGGCCGAGCGCGCTGGGTGGACCCGAACGTGCGTGCCGCGCAAAGCGCGCTGGAACGCACGCTCGGGGTGCGTGTCAGGATTCGTGACAGAAAAGGAAAAGGGAAGATCGTGATCGAGTACTCGACGCTCGAAGATTTCGATCGCGTGGTGGAGATGTTGAAAGGGAAGTAGTAGCGAGTTGTGAGTTGTGAGTGGCGAGGTGCAGGAGGCAGCTTTTCGGGTGCTGCCTTTTGTTGCCGGGATCATGGTGGGGAGGAATCTCGAAAGTTAACGGGTGGGAGAAAGCCGATTCATTCGGATGCCTGAGGAGATTTAAATGACCCTTCCATGCCACTGTGTGGGACAAAATGGGGGTGGGCCACTTCTGGAAAGCGCGAGAAGTGGCGCACTCCCATTTTTTCGCTAACGTCCCATGGCAAGACCGCGAAAAGAGTGCGACCAGGTTCGGGTGGCATCGAACTGCCCCACTCAAGCCAGAACCGGGCTTGAGTGGGCCACCGGCGATCATTGCAGGGACAAACCGGGCGTGCGCAATCCTCTGCATCTTGACCTTGCCGCGCAACCTGACATAATGCTGCCGCTCTCAACGGCGACGGCATCACCGACTTCGCGATCACCAACATTTACGTGACAAATTTTGCGGGTATTCACGACACCGGCGGGCCGTTTCCCAGCGCAGGATGGGTTTCCGTGCATCCGTCGCAGGCTCCGAACCAGGTGATCTTCGGCAGCAGCACGCAGTTCGTCAAATTCGCCGCCGCCCTGAATGCAGGAGTCAAGATCGGGTCGAGCGACACGTTTGCCCCAAACAATGAGTCGATGCTGTACTGCGCGGGGACGGGTGGAATTATCCTTTCCCACAAAGGGCAATGGTTCAACCGCAAAGATCGTTTCCTGGGAGTGGAATTCAGCATCAATGGCCAGACTCATTTTGGCTGGGCACGATTGAGCGTACAGCTGCAGGGAAAAGATCTGGGATGTCAGTTCAAGGCCTACCTCACCGGGTATGCCTATGAGACATTGCCAAACACGGCAATCGTGACGGGAAAGCTGCACGACACCGAGAGTGCGACGCTGCCCGGGCCGACGCTCGGACAGTTGGCGTTAGGCTCGGCCGGGCTTGTGGCGTGTAGAAAAGAAAAGGAAGACTAGATCGACCCAAAAAGAGCAGTTGGTTCAGAACATTTCTTTCCGGAAAAATCAGGAATGAAGACCGACTGCTCTTGCTCGCACCCCTTGGTTCGAAACATTCTCCGCGGGACTGCGGACGAATCGCGGTTCGTGTGTGTGTTCCGGATCGCCCATGAACGAGGCGGACCTTGAATCGCACGTTTGAGGCGATGAAACCCCGGGGGCCAGCAGACCTCCAAACGCCACTCCGGGCTTCGTGTCAGATCGCCCGAGTGCGGCAGGAAAAGCTATGATCACCAAGGGAGGAAGCACCCCGCCTGCCAGTGCGTAAGGCCAGTGCGGGTCACTCGATTCCGGGGATTTCTCCCTCCGCTTACAGCGTTTGTACAAAGCCTGCCAGACCTTAAGCCGACTTCCATCAGCACATGCAATTGGAGCAAACAGCCTGTTCCCCCGAGCGATTGCGCTGGAAAAGGGAGCACGAACCAGAGTTGGAGGCCAAGTCCACACGAGCGATGCGCACTGAGTCGAGAAGCTGAACTGCCCAAATGCCACTGCCGTGACTTTGGTCATAGCTGGCTTGCGCTTCGGCGCGTAAGGTTGGCGGTTGCCATTGGCATATCGAGGCGAGAGTCGTGGACGAACTGCGCTACAACGTCCGGGTAGCGGATCACGAGTACTGGCGAGAACAGATCAAGTGCCAGCACGCGTGTCCAGTTCATACCGATGCACGCGGGTATGTGCGGGCAATCGCAGCGGGGGACTACGAGCAGGCGTACCTGATCGCACGCGGGCCCAATCCTCTGGCATCCCTCTGCGGGCGCATTTGTGGTGCGCCATGCGAAGCGGCCTGTCGCAGGGGAACTATCGATCAGCCGATCTCGATCCGAGCGTTGAAGCGGTTTGTCTGTGAAAGGTTCGGAAGCGATGCGCGCAACGATGCCGGCCACGAACTCTTCCCCTACTTAAAGAGCAAAAACGAAGAACGTCAGTGTGACGATGTCGAGGAACTCAGCCACTTGCTTGAGTTTCTCGCGAATGCCAGCTTTCCCAAACCCACGGGAGAGCGAATCGCGATTATCGGCTCCGGCCCCGCGGGTCTAGCTGCCGGACACGATCTCGCGCTGATGGGATTTTGCCCAACCATTTTTGAGATGGAACCGCAACCGGCCGGCATGCTGTACACCGGTGTACCAGGCTATCGCTTGCCGCGGGAACTGATCCGGGCAGAAGTCGCGGTGATTCAGTCCCTGGGCGTCGAGATCCGTTGCAATACACAGGTCGGTAAAGATGTGAGCTTTGTGGATCTCCGGCGAGACTTTGCCGCGGTTGTCATCGCGTGTGGCGCGAAGAGATCGCGAGCCCTGCCGATTCCCAATTGCGATGCCATCGGGGTGATGGGGGGCGTCGATTTTCTGCGCGACGTGTCCCTGGGCAAAGAAGTTTCGCTGGGACGGCGGGTGATTGTGATCGGCGGCGGGAATGTTGCTTACGACGTCGCCCGCACTGTACTGCGCCAGGAAGAATATGACGTGTCGCGCACGGCGGCCCGTATGGCGGGCGTGCGTGAGGTGAATCTGGTCTGCCTGGAATCTCTTGAAGAGATGCCGGCCGATACCGTGGAGATCCTGGAGGGCCAGGAAGAAGGCGTTTCTCGTCACAACAGCTGGGGGCCGAGAGAAGTTCTGGTGGATGAGAGGAACGGCCAGAAGTTCGTGCGCGGCGTGAAGTTTGCCCGGTGCACGCAAGTATATGACGAGAACAAGCGCTTCGCTCCGAAGTTCGAGGAGTCGGTTACCACCGAGATCGAGGGAGACACGGTTCTGCTCTCAGTGGGGCAGTCGGCTGACCTGAGTTTTATAGACAGCCAGCGCGATGGGATTGCAATGCGTTCGCCTCAGCAGATCGTCAACGATCCCGAGACGTACGCGACGTCAGCGCCGGGCATATTCGTCGCGGGAGACATCGCCTATGGGCCCCGGCTCATGATTCATGCCATTGCGAGTGGGAAGCAGTCGGCTCGTTCCGTCTATCGTTACCTGCGCGGTAAATCGATCGCGCCGGAAGAAGTCCAGTTCCACTATCCCATCGACCACTATCGCCGCGAAAAACACTACGAGCGGCGGTCACGCTTGCACATTCCGACACGCTCCGCAGAAGAGCGCCTAAGAAGTCCCAGTGCCCTCGTCGAGATCGGCTACGACGAAGAGCAGGCCCGCTCGGAAGCAGGCCGCTGCCTCGACTGTGGCATCAACACCATTTTCGACGGCGAGCGCTGCATTCTTTGCGGCGGTTGTGTGGATGTCTGTCCCACCGTATGTCTGAAGCTGGTGACGTTCGACCGCTTGGCGCTTACACCTGACCTTGAGACCGCCACGCGCGAACTGCACCTCGATCCAGCCGACCTCTCCGCAATCATTAAGGATGAAGAGCGCTGCATCCGCTGCGGCTTGTGTGCGCAGCGTTGTCCAACTACCGCTATCACCATGGAACAGTTCAGCTTTGCAAAGGAGTGGAAGCCATGTCCCGACTAGATCCACCCCGTGTTAGCCGGCGCAGCTTTTTGAGCCTGACGTCGCTGGGAAGCTTCTTTGTCGCAATGGGCACTGCGGCAGTGGGTATGCTCCGCCTGCCGAACCCGGCGGTGCTGCCCGGCCCGGTGCGCCGAATTAAACTCGGGCCGCCAGAGCAGTTTCCCACCGGGAGTGAAACTCCTTTTGCCGACCAGAATTTGGTGCTCTTCCGCGATGACGATGGCTTCTACGCGATTTCGAGCACGTGCACGCACCTGGGCTGCACCGTGGCGCGGTCCAAGGATGGGTTTGCCTGCCCCTGCCACGGTTCTCGTTTCAACAGCAAGGGCGGCGTGGTAGGCGGTCCAGCGCCGCGACCACTGCCTTGGCTTGAAGTGAGCCGCGCGGCCAACGGCGATCTGATCGTGAACGCAGATAACGAAGTCGCTGAAGGCACGCGCTACCGCGTGTAGGAGGCACACCGTGGCAGAGACTGCAACCCAAGAATTCCGGCGCAACCTGGGCGAACTCCCCGAGGCGGTGAAGGACTCCTGCTTCCGGCTGGGGAAGGAACCTGAATCGGAGCGCGAAGAGTCGCAGGCCACCTTTCACAACCTTTTTCTGCACATCCACAGCGTCCGAGTCCACGTGCGGACCCTTAAACCTACCCTAACGTTTGGTCTCGGCCTGGCGGCCACCTCCGGTTTCCTGATCACATTAGTGACCGGCGTGCTGCTGATGGTCTACTACAAGCCGTCGACCGATCTCGCCTATCAATCGATCAAAGATATTCACTTCACAGTGTCCACGGGACGCTTCATCCGCAATATTCATCGCTGGTCGGCGCAGTTGATGGTGCTGGTGGTCCTGCTGCACATGGCGCGGGTCTTTTTCACCGCGAGCTACAAGAAGCCGCGCGAGTTCAACTGGCTGGTCGGGTTGGGGCTGCTGGTGATCACCCTGGCGCTGAGCTTCACCGGCTACCTGCTGCCTTGGGATCAATTGGCGTATTGGGCGATTACGATCGGTTCGAACATCGCCAACTCTCCTCGCGAACTGACCGACGCGGTGGGCATTACGAAGTTCTTTGACCCCGGTGGCTTCCAGAAGCGTCTTCTGCTGGGCGCGAATTACGTGGGGCAGGACGCGCTGATTCGCTTCTACGTCCTGCATGTCTTCGTTCTTCCGCTCGCACTGGTTACGTTGCTCGGTGTGCACTTCTGGCGTGTCCGCAAAGATGGTGGCCTCGCCAAGCCCGAGGATGCGCCCGGCGGACTGGCCGAATGGGGCGGAGAAAGGCGTCCGGTATTCCAGCCGCTTGCGACGAAAACCTATGGCCTGATGGCGTTGGTGAAAGGCCAGCGCCCGCCGGTGAATCGCGGGCCCGAGAACACGGTGATGAGTTGGCCGCACTTGTTCTGGGCGGAACTCTCCGTTTTCATGGTGACGGTGGCGGTCACGCTGATCCTGGCGTTTTACAGCGATGCGCCGCTGAAAGAACTTGCGAACGCCGCCATTCCGGAGAACCCGGCAAAGGCGCCTTGGTACTTCCTCGGGCTTCAAGAGCTTGTTTCTTATTCGGCGTTCATGGGAGGCATGTTGATTCCGATGATCGTGCTGATCGGACTGGCGCTGATTCCATTTCTGGATCGCCGACCTGGAGGTGAAGGCACGTGGTTCGGCACCAGCCAAGAGCGCTCGGTGTTCTGGCAATCCTTGTTCTTCTCCTGCGCCGTGACCGTCGGAATGCTTGCATTCACGGTCAACTACGGTTGGCTGAGAAACTGGTTCCCCAACATCCACCAACTCTGGATCATCGCGATCAACCCCGGCTCACTGTTTGTCCTGATCTTTGCTGCCTGGTCGCTGTTCATTCTGAAGCGCAAAGATTCGGTGCGCCTAGCAGCAGTCTCGTTATTCACCTGTTTTCTGGTCGGGTTCACTCTGCTGACCTACTTTGCGACTGTCCATCGTGGGCCCAACTGGCACTTTTACTGGTGGCCATCGCAATGGCCGGTGCACTGAGGAGAATGCGATGAGAGACCCATCCCGCATGTATCGCTGGCTCCTGCTGGTGGCGAGCACCGTCACTATCGTCTACCTGGTGGGAGCAGCGGTACGAGAAAACTATTTGGCGCAGTGGCGGACCGTGCAAAACGAGTACCGCAACATTCTCCGCGAAAAAGCCACGGATGATCGTGGCCGGGAACTGCTCGCCAAGTTTCGCATGGAGATGAAGCAGGCCAGCATCCCCGCGCTCGGTACGGTGGATCGCTGCGTCACCTGCCACAACGGCGTCGACGATCCGCGCATGACGGATGTCCCACAGCCGCATCGTACCCATCCCGGCCATATCCTCGACAAGCATCCCGTGGATCGCTTCGGCTGCACGGTATGTCACCACGGGCAGGGCGCGGCCATGACTTTCAACGAAGCCAAAGCGGAAGACGTGTTCTGGGACTACCCGCTACTGCCCGCGGAACTGACCGAGTCGACCTGCCTTACCTGCCATGACGCGGAGAAACTGCCACCCGACCAGATTCCGCTGCTCACTGCGGGGATGAAGCTGTATCGGGAGAAAAGTTGCGGGTCCTGCCACAAGCTTGGCGGACGCGGCGGGGCACTTGGCCCCTCGCTGGACAACGAAGGTGCGAAGACAAAGCACCAACTCATCATGGCGAACCTGAAGCCGCCGCATACCACCTGGGCGTGGCAGGACGCGCACTTTCTCGATCCGGGCGGAGTGGTTCCCGACAGCATGATGCGCAATCCCACCGTCACACGGCAGGAATCACTGGCACTGACCGCCTACATGCTCTCGCAGTGGAATCGAGATATACCGGAGAGCTATCTCGCGCCAGACAAGATCGAGCAGAAGTATCGCGCGCTCCATCCGGTGCCGCTTACCGGCGAGCAGGTCTACCGGCAGTACTGCACCGCCTGTCACGGGAATGGCACTTACACTCGATGGGACAAGAAATTCAAGCGCTTTATCCCGGCAATTCGCGGCGCCTCGCTGATCTCAACCGCAAGTGCCGAGTATCTCCAGAGCAACATCGAACAAGGACGGCCCGGCACGCAGATGCCGCCTTGGGCTTTGCATGCGGGCGGATTGCTTCCCGAGGAAATCAAGGGAGTGATCGAGTATCTCCGTGCGGGCGCTCCCGCAGTGCCCGCAGCGACGGCACTGACGCTTCACGGGGACGCCGGCAATGGCCTTTCTCTTTTCCTTAGAAACTGCGCCGGCTGCCACGGCATGAATGGCCGCGGCGGATTAGCCCCCGAGATCGGCAATCCGGTATTCCAACGAACTGCCAACGACGAATTCATCGTCGGCACTATCCGCAACGGCCGCACTGGAACGGCGATGCCTGCCTTCCAACGTAAGGACGCGCCCACGTTCACTGATCAGAATATCGCCGACGTGCTCGCTTATTTGCGGACGCTCCGAGAACCCAGCGGCCAGAAAGCAATGGCGCAGAACGCAACTTCAGGAACTCCTCCGGGAGGTAAGCCATGAACGACAGGAACAATCCGCAGAAGCCGTTCTCGCGACGCAGTTTTATCCAAACCGCCGCCATGACCGCGGCGACGCTCGCCCTCCCCGGTTGCTCCCGCAACGAGAAACCAGTGTTGACTACTCTGACCGGAGACTTCGATCCGCTGCGCAGCTATCCCTATCGTGGATGGGAAGATTTCTACCGCAAGATTTGGACCTGGGACAAAGTGGTTCGTTCCACCCATTCCGCAAACTGCACCGGTTCCTGTTCATGGAACGTGTATGTGCGTAACGGCGTGATGGTTCGGGAAGAACAGGCAGCCGACTATCCGCGGATCAATGCCGAGCTGCCCGACTACAACCCGCGCGGCTGTCAAAAAGGCGGCTGCTTCACCGAGTACGTGTACAGCCCGCAGCGCCTGCGTTATCCGCTCATTCGCACCGGGGAACGCGGCGAAGGCAAGTGGCGCCGCGCCACCTGGGACGAAGCGCTCACGATGGTTGCCGAAAAACTGCTGGACAACATCTATAACTACGGCCCTGATACCAATTCCTTCTTTAGCGTCATCCCGGCCATGAGCCCGGTCAGCTTCTGCGCCGGGTCACGGCTTGCTCACTACATTGGCGGCGTCTTCCTATCCTTTTACGACTGGTATTGTGACCTCCCGCCAGGCGAGCCGCTGACTTGGGGAGTCCAGACCGAGGCCTGCGAGTGCGCCGACTGGTTCAACTCGAAATACATCGTGCTCTGGGGATCAAATATCTCCCAAACCCGCATTCCCGATGCGCACTTCGCCTACGAAGCACGCTACAACGGCGCCAAGCTTGTCTGCATTTCGCCGGACTACAACTCCAGCGCCATCCACGCCGACTTGTACTTCCGTATCAATCCAGGCACCGACGCTATTCTCGCCTTGGGCGTAGCCAAGCTGCTCATCGACCGCAACCTCATCGACGCGCCATATGTGAAAGAACAGACCGACTTGCCTCTGCTCGTGCTTCCCGGTACGAAACGCTTCCTACGCGAGTCCGACCTGAAGAACGGTGGCAAGGAAGACATCTTCTATTTCTGGGATACGAAGCAGCAGCGCGCTGTTCCTACGCCGGGTTCCATGGGATCGGAGCAAAAGACCATCCAACTCAATGGTGCCGACCCCGCCCTGACAGGGACCTTTCAGGTGCAGCTTGCCCACGGCAACACCGCCGAAGTCACCACGGTCTTCGAACTCCTGAAGAAAGAAATTGCCGGATACACGGTGGACCGAGTCGCCGAGCGTACCGGCCTGCCGCCGAACGAAATCGAACTGTTTGCCAAAGAACTGGGAACGCGTAAACCGGCGATGATCATCCACGGGGCAGGGACCAACCACTGGTTCCACAACGACCTGAGCAACCGTTCGCTCATTTTGCTGGTGGCCCTGACCGGAAACACCGGCAAGAATGGCGGCGGCTTCAACCACTACGTGGGCCAGGAGCGCATCTGGCCGGAACAAGGCTTCTTCAAGCTCGCCTTTCCGGAAACCCGCAAGAAACAGCGTTTCCAGAACACCACGCTGTGGAGCTACGTTCACTCCACCAACAAAGATCCGCATCTCTACAACGGCAAGCCGATCGAGTGGTACATCCAGGAATCGGTGAAGAACGGATGGATGCCGCTGTGGCCAAAGAATGGCAGGAAGCCGCGCGCGTTCGTCGTGTGGCGCGCCAACTACCTGAACCAGGCCAAGGGCAACGAGATTCTGGAATCGTCACTCTGGAAGGATCTCGACCTGATCGTAGATATCAACTACCGCATGGATACGACGGCGCTCTACTCCGACGTGGTGTTGCCCGCGGCCAGCTACTACGAAAAGGTGGACATCAACTCCACCGACTGCCATAGCTACATTCATCCTTTCGGCAAAGCCTGCGAGCCGCTGTTCGAAAGCAAGACCGACTGGGACATCTTCCATGCTCTAGCCGAGAAGATGGCCGAAGTCGCGACCCGGAAGAACTTGAAGCCCTTTCACGATGACGCGTTTGACTGGACCCGCGACTTCACGCAGTTGGCCCACGATTGGACGGGCAAAGGTGCGATCCAGACCGACGAACAAGCCGTCGACTTCCTCCTGGGAAACGCAGAAGAAACCAAAGGGATGACATACAAGCAGATTCAAGAGAAGCCGAAGCGTTTCATTGCCACCGATCCTGAGTCCTGGAACAGCGATATTGAAGAGGGTGTTGCCTACACCCCATTCAAACACCAGTTAGAAAAGAAACGGCCCTGGCGCACGCTCACCGGGCGTCAACAGTTCTACATCGATCATCCCTGGTACATCGAACTGGGGGAGGCCCTGCCCACGTTCAAGGAACCCGTAGCCGAGAAGTACCCCCTCTACTGGAACACGCCCCACGGACGGTGGTCGATCCACTCCACCTGGCGCGATCATCGCGCCATGCTGCGCCTGCAGCGCGGGGGGCCAATCGTTTACATGCATCCCGACGACGCCCGCAAACGCGGCCTGCAGGACAACGACTGGGTACGAATTCACAACGAGGTTGGCCACTGTGTTTGCCGGTTGCAGATCCTGCCCGGCGAACAGCCCGGCCGCGTCACCATGTATCACGGCTGGGAGAAATACCTCGGGTTCAAGGAAGGCGGATGGCAGTCGCTCACCTACATCAAGATCAAGCCGACGCAGCTGATCGGCAAATATGGACACGTGAATTTCCGCCTGAACTACTGGGGGCCCACCGGCAACAACCGCGACATCAAGGTAGAAGTTGAGAAGGCGAAGGTCTGAGGAGAAGCCGCCATGTCAAAACACCAATACGCAATGGTGATGGACCTGAACAAGTGCCTGGGCTGCCAGACCTGCACGATAGCCTGCAAGAAACTGTGGACGGACCGCGACGGCACCGGCTACATGTACTGGAACAATGTCGAGACCCGTCCCGGGCTTGGCTATCCGCGCCAGTGGGATCGTATCGGCGGCGGCTGGAAAGACGGATCGCTCCAGCCTAGCCCCTTGCCTACGATGGACGACTACGGCCACGCTTGGGAATACAACTACGAGCAGCGTCTCTATGAAGGCAAGAAGCAACCGGTGATGCCCTCCCCCGAGCCGAAGTCGGGGTGCAACTGGGACGAAGACGTGGGCGGCATGAATGAGGACGAGAATTACTTCTTCTACCTGCCGCGCATCTGCAACCATTGCACGCACCCTGCTTGTCTGGAAGCGTGTCCCCGGAAGGCCATTTATAAGCGTGAAGAAGATGGCATCGTGGTCATCGACCAGGATCGCTGCCAGGGTTACCGCTACTGCATTAAAGCGTGTCCCTACAAAAAGATCTACTTCAACGAAGTGACGGGTAAATCCGAGAAGTGCATCTTCTGTTATCCACGGCTGGAAAAGGGTCAGGTTAACGCCTGCGCTGCGCAATGTCCCGGACGATTGCGGTTCGTAGGCTTGCTCGACGATCCGGAATCTCCCGTTCACAAACTGGTCTTGGTCCATAAGATCGCTTTGCCGCTCTTCCCGGAAAAAGGCACGCAACCCAATGTCTTTTACGTGCCTCCGTTCAACCCTCCGAAGCGAGAAAACTACGGCAACAGCATTCAGGAGGACCCGCGGGTTCCCCTCGACTACCTCATCTATCTCTTCGGGCCGCAAGTGAAGGACGTAATGGTGCGCCTGGAAGCGGAGCTCAAGAAAACACAAGAGGGGGGGCGTAGTGAGGCGCTGCAACTGCTCATCGGGCGCGACGCCGAGACCCGTTTCCACGTCCGACCCGAGTTCGTGCAGATCCAGTTATAGGAAGGCGTCATGAGAACTCGTCAACTTCTGATCACTGCTTCAAGCGCATTGCTGATCTCTTCGACGGTCTGGGCGCAGGCCGGAGCAAAACCGGGTGCTGGGCAATCTTTGCCCGTCGCCGTGTCGTCCGCGAGCGCCGAGAGTCTGCTCCATGGCGGACCCGCCGCGTGGAACCAGATTGCGGTGAAGCGCGTGGCTCTGAACCGCACCCCGCCTCTCTATGACACCGACGAGCCCGCGACCCTGGAGATTCCGAGCGTTGACATCCGCACCGCTCGTGCCGGCGGGAAGTTGCTCGTGCAGTTGAGCTGGCGCGATCCGACGCGCGATGCCATAGCACTTGCGGAAGTCCCAACGACACCGCCCGAGACTCGCTTTCGCAAAGTCCAGACGGAAGCTGACGACCGGTTCTTCGATGCCGCTGCCGTTATGTTTCCGTCGAGATCAGGCACCGGCGCGATCGCGCCTTCGCTGCAGATGGGAGACGCCGAACAACCTGTCGAGATCTACTACTGGAACGCCACGCGCGGCCCGATGCTGATGCAAGCCCAGGGACGCGGCACCACGCGACGCACGGGTCAGGATTTTCCAGCGAATGGTACATACCAGGGCGGCCAATGGGACGTAATCTTCGAGTTACCCGATCTGCCCGCTAATACGACCGTGGCATTCGCAGTGTGGAACGGAAGCCAAAAGGACCGCGATGGGCGAAAGTATTTCTCAGTTTGGCAGGTGCTGCAGTAATGAACGGAGATTCAAGAACAGGAGCCGCGATGCCGATGATTGCTCCCGAAGGGAAGACGGTTGTCTCGATTGATTGGCAGCAGAACGATCTCTACCGGTTCTTCGCTTTCATCTTTGCGCCGCCGACCCGCGAGTGCTTCGACCTTCTGTCACAGCCTGATCTGCCTGATGGATTACGAGATCTATGGAAGCACTTGCGGTGCGAAGGCGACTTTCCGGGATTCGAATGGTTCGCCAGTTACGAGCAGTACGAGTCAAGCTATATCGCGCTGTTTGATGTTGGCATACCCGAGCCGCCGGTACCTCTATTCGAGTCGGCCCATGACAAGACTCATCCGGCGCAGGAGATTGCGCTGGAGAACACCTATTTCTACGAGGTTCTTGGGCTCAAATCCGACCCCGGCCGCGCCGTTCCCGACTACCTTGTCACACAACTGGAGTTCCTCGCAGCCGTTCGCTATACACTCGAACAAACATCGGAAGAGAGCACTGCTGTCTCTCTCGCGAGGGCTGAGACTGAGTTTCTAGAACGCCATTTACTGAATTGGCTTCCCGCGGCGAAGGCCAAGCTGGATAAGACCCATGCGCCAGGCTTTCCAGTGCTCATGACAATGCTTGTGCAGTTCCTCAGACACAGGCACGAGAGCGGCTGATGCATCTCGACGAGCGTAAGATCCTTTCAGAAATCTGATCATCGTCCTCTCGCGGCATTTTTTACACTTCCAAATTGCAGCACGCGTCCATGCCTGGGACAACGCGGTCGCCTCGTAGCGTTTTCCATTCCGACGCCCGCTGTATCGAACTGGGTCGCCGCCTCTGGTCGGGATTTGAATGGGGGGGAGTTGCGATCATTCTGGCGCTTTTCACAGAAATATCGGGGATTTCACTGCGGTCCAGACTATCTGGCGGAGAGGGAGGGATTCGAACCCTCGGTACAGGTGTTAGCCCGTACAACGGTTTAGCAAACCGCCGCATTCGGCCACTCTGCCACCTCTCCGGCGTGTGCGGAGCTACAGTCTACCACGCGATTCGAGAATGGCGTTACCGCTTCAATCATAGGCATTTACGTTCTCTTCTGCCTCATTGCACCCAGCGTGATCTCGCTTGGGTGTCTCCCTGTTTTCCGGCCTCTGGGGAGCAATTGGGGAGCAATTGAGGCGTCTGCATCGTGGTGAGAGTATCGGAAAGGCGCTGCATCGCGGAAACCGCTTCGATCGAAGGCGGTTTGATGTAGTGCTTCCGGGTGACACGGTCATTGCTATGACGAAGGATCATAGCCGCGATCGCCTCTCTCACTCCGATGCGCTCAAGATTAGTTGCGAGTCCTCGTCGGAACCCGTGCCAACCCTCCCATTCAATGCCTGCTTCTCTTAGAGGTTTCTCCATCTGGCGGTGGTAGAGCGAATCGAGGTCAAAGGGATTCCCGGCACCGTTCGCGAAGATTGGGCCAGAGGCTGGACTGCCGCTTCGTTCTCGATGTTGTTCAAGGAGCTTGCTGAGTTGTGGGATCAGCGGGACGGACGCTTTAGAGCGTGAGTTCTTTGGCTCCCCGATTCTGCCCCGCCATATACTCCGAAGCACACGAACTACTCCGAGAGAGCCTTCAGTGCCGGGGTTGAAGGCCTCCCAGCACAAGCCTCTAATCTCACCGGCTCGGAGCCCTGTGAATGCCGCAGTGGCGACGACAGTTCTTGCTGGTTCTGGCAGAACCGTAAGCATCAATGCGATTTCTTCAAGGCTGTAGGCACGCCCATCGAAATCTGGAACCGACGCTGTCTCAACGAACATGACCGGATTGATGGTGCCCCTGGGTAGGTGATTTTGAGCGATTGCAAAGTGGAAAATGCCGCCTAGGAGGTGCTTGATGTGGCCCATCGTCTGTGGTCCAAGCTTGTCCTCGTGTTCTATTCGATCCAACAGGATCTGAATCGTTCGGGCTTCCACGTCGTGCATGAGCCAGTTCGCGCAACGCGGGTTTAGATAGCGCCGCCACATTTGCTTGTAGCCACGGACGGTCGACGGCCTTCGTTTTGATTCGATGAAGGGGAGGTAAACACGATCCACGAAATCACCGAACCGCATTGCGACATAGAGGGATGTTGTCTTGTTAATCGGTTCAAGCATAGCCTCTGCGATGGGCTGCACGCTACGTCGGGTCTTGTGCATTGCATCTATAGGCGCTAACCGTTTCGATCGTTGCACCGTGTGGAGAGTGTCGCCTTCGCGGATGCGCTCTCGATATCGAAGGCACCAGTACCCTCGATGGCGGGTAATTGTACCCTTAAGCATTCTTTTCATCTGTCAGTTCCTTTCTCTTGGTTTTGGGTTTGCCACGGGAAGCCTTTCCGCCGCGGGCGGCGAGTTCGCTGCGTTCCGCCTTCGTGAGTCCGGCCCACCGGGCCTTGCCGGCCTTCCGAGCCAGAGCAATCCGCTCTTCCTTTGGGACTCCCTTCCAACGAACTTTGACAGCGAGTTTCGCCAGTGCGACTGCGTGTGGATTTTTCTTCTTCGTGGGCATGCTTAACACTAGCATACCGGGTGGCTTCTTGATGAAGATTTTTCGCACAACCGTCGCCGCAGCCATGCTTCCAGTTGCGGACTACCCCATTGGAACCGCACATATCGGCCCAGTCGCAGATGTGGCAATGGATCGCCGTTAAGGCTTCGCGACCGGGTCTGTTCGCGAATCCACGAGGGTGGGACGCGCAGTCTCTCCGCCAACTCCTCTGCGGTGAGCAATTCAAATCGCTGCGCTGAAGCTGAAATCGGCTTTTCGCTCCCCAACTGCTCTCCTCGCATTCTTCCCTCCCTCGACACAACACGTTGCGGCGTATGGCCCATTTCGACAATCTAAGCTCTACAGTTCCTGCGCTAATCATGCCCAGGAATCTTGTATTGCCGCCATGGACTTGGTTTCGGCCACCGTTCAAAACTAGAAAACTTGAAGACTAGGGGGATTCTGGCTGGGATCAGCTCCGCTCGGCAATACATGTTAGAGACTGCGCGAGTGGAAATCTGCAGACTGGTCAGTGTTTATGCGGCTTTGGGGTTGCGAAAGTATTACTCGCGCCGCACGAGTTGCGCGAGTGAACGAGTGGCCTCAGTTCGTCAAATTCATCCCGCAGATGGTTGATAAAGGACCTGAAGGAGATCAGGTAAGCATTGGAAGAAACACAGAATGAGGGCCAAGCCGTAGCGCATCTGACCACGGATATCAACTCGCAGGTGCCGCCAGAATACAACAGGATCGCGGTTCCACATTTTTAGTATCAAATCACTTCTCGCGGCATACCTCGTTCCCATTTCTGTGGAGTGATCGCTTCCAGGCTTTTGTGGAAGGCTGTGGATAATCGAGAAAAGCTGTTGCGGGCTGGCTGCGGGGTTGGCAATCATCATCTTCTTGTACATCCAGCGCGACGGATCGTAGAGCAAAGATAGTCGTGCCCTGTCGCGGTTCTAGCTTTAGCACGGCTTCGAGTTTTCGGTGTGCGCTGGATCACCTAAGGGTCTGACAAAGGTAGACCGACTTGGACGTACTCTCCGCTGCACATAAGGTAGAAGAACTTTGATACCTCATCTCACTATCAAACGTGACGCACAACACTGATTGTGGCAAACCCTTGCTGAGAAACTCTATCCCGTAGGTCGGCCCTATCCAGGTCTCTCTCTCTTTGCCGCTGTGTGTGGCTCCTGCCACGCAGCCGCTGAAACCCTGGCCTTCCAAACTAGTGAGGTAAATCATGCGACACACTTGCGTGTTTGTCCTTGCTGTTAGTCTGACCATCGCTTTCGTCACTGGCGTGTGTCAATCCCAGTTTGGCCCGTGTGGCGGCGAGGCTTCTAACAGCGTTGTGCAGTGCCCAACTTCCGATATACCTCTTCCATACGGCACGTTCAGCTCCACGCCGCTAATGGACGGGACTCAAGCTCCTTGGGGCAATTACGGCGATGTAATTAGTTTGTATGGTGCATATGGCAATATCGAAAAGACGTCCTCCGCTCCGGCCTATAACCACTATAAATATGGAACGGATCTCGCTCCGGGAATCGTGCCGCTCTGCACTGACGGTTCACAACCTCAGCCGGGACAGAACTGCTCGAACAACAATCAGCCCCCTGCGATCCTTTTTCTTTTCCTCGGCTTTTCTAATTGGGATATTGAGATTGGGGGCGGTGCTTACGACATCTGGGAGCAGGGGTATCCGTTTCCCGATCCGCAGCCAGGTCAGCCGTGTGCCACGACGTGCCCTAACCTTAACAATCCTGGTGGCGGAGCTCCATGGAACCAGCCCGGCCCGCCCGATACAATTGTCGAGAACTCGTTCCTCCGAATGATCTATCCCTCAAGGGGTGTGCTAAACGGAGTAGGCCCCCATGTGGTCGTCTTCAATGGAGCCCTCGGCAACCAACTGCTTTCCGCTTGGGACGTTACGGCGCAATATGGGTATTACCGGCACAACGCGTGTCCGTTCTTACCGGGCGGCCCGAAAGACCCGGAGTGCAACTATAAGCGGGTGGCAATCGCGCTTGCGAACAACGGGTTTTCGGAGCTGCAGGTACAAGCTGTTTTTTTCAAATCTGCTGACGGCTTCCCTCAGTGTGATTTGCGGGGGATGTACTGTGCCATTGGCGTAAGCGAACCCGACGCATACACGTCGGAGCGATACTTAGGGGATATCGTGCGCTATCTCAAATGCTGCACACTCGATGCAAACGGCAACTCCACCGGCATCAAGCGTTATCCGAATCTCAAGCAGGCTTTCCTTACCAGCCGGACCTATGGTGGATATGCGAAGAATCCTCTCGCATCCCCGCCTCCGAGTCCTCCGCCCGGTTGCCTTAATCCGGAACCATACGCCTTCGAGGAAGGGATTGCCGTACAGCGGCTCATTACTGCCCAGATTCGGCAAACCAACGGCATCCAAACTCCGGTAGACTCTTACGCGGGTCCGTTGGACTACAGCATGGCACCCTGGGTCGACTGGGGTCCATATTTGTGGACCGATGGATTTAATGGGCGCAGCGATGGAGTTGTCTGGTGCGGGGGACAGAGCGATCCGAAATGCAACGAACATTACGATGTTAGGTGGGGGGATTTGCTGAAGCCTACAATTTACTGGGGCGACTACACGCATCCCAGTGCTTACGGGCAAGCTAAAGTGGCTAATCTCCTATTCCAATTCATAACAGGTACTTTCCCAACAGGTCACCCACAACAAACCATCTCTGACTGGGTGATGCCCTGGATCGGCGATTGAACGGGTCATGCGCAGAGGGAGCCTCGGCTTTCTCTGCGCCTCAGTTGACACCGCCTTCGTCATCAAACTCCACGACGCTGATAGCACTTGTCACGAATCCGTGGTACGTTCCGTCAGCCATGGTGTAAGACCCAACAATTATTCCGTTTGCGTTAATCCCCGAAGCAAATGTTCCCTCTGCACCTGGGTAGCTAAACGAGACATACTTGCCGCTGGAATACGCAAAGCCGCAGTACAAGCACTGATAAGGTATGCTATACCATCCGACCACGACTCCATTATCGTTGATGCTCCATGCAGCAGTGACAGAAGCTCCGGGAAACTGGATGGATTGAAAGATTCCGTTGCGGTAGATGTATCCGTTGTCGTAGATTCCACTGGCTGTGTAGCCAACAATAGCCCCGCTGCTATTAATTCCCTCAGCTGAGGCGTAATTGTACTGCCCAGGAAATCTGACGGGCATATAATTGCCGCCGCGTGTCTGAAAACCTTTGGTTGCGTAGATTGTTTGACCTGCGGCCCCCACTACAGTCCCAGCATTATTGATGCCGCGGCAGTACAGTATGGCGTACTTTGAGTTTTTCAAGGTCGCAAAGGACGTCCCGTCATACACAAACCCGATGGCGCTGGTACGTTGGCTAGGGATCTGACTGGCAAACCCACTGATCATTCCAGAATCGTTTATACCGCCAGGCGAAGTGACTGCCATCCCGGGATAGTCGAAGAACGTGAATATCCCATTGCTATAAAGGAATCCATGGTTATCTGCATTGATGTCCTGGCCGTAGACTCCGACCATGTCTCCAGCCTTATTTATTCCCGTAACAATTGTGAATCCGGCACCTGGAACATCAATTGGAGTGAATGTGAAGCTGACAGAGTTCACGGGAGCTTGCGCGCCCGAAAGCGGGACAAAAAACAGTGAGATGGTAAGCGTTAAGATAGCAGCAACACACCTCATAGAACCTCCTGACTTGCAAAAGGCCTTCACCCTAGTTCACCTATTCTGGCAGATCGCTGATCTGAAAACAGAGCCAGCAGATGTTCTAAAATTCCATGGTCGTCGCACAGGCGTCTATGCCATTCGTCACAGTGGGTCGTGATGCAATGATTTACCCGGCCAACTGCCAACCATTTCTCGCGTCGATTTGCCTGTCGCTGGTGCTCTCCTTAGTACGATCCCGACCATTAACCCCACTCGTGTTGACTGCGAAAAGGGTTGTGAAGACAGCGCCGACACATCGATCATCGTAAAGTTCAGTGAGCTTGCTTCACACTCGCTTGCGCCCGCAACATCTGGGTTGCGAAAGAGAGAGCCCAAACACCAGCGAACTTGTGGTGAGATTTCATAAGACCACCTGCTGGGGGCACACGGAAGCACATAATTTCCAAGGGATTATGTGCCCGGACTGCTGGGTCGTCAATTATGAGAGACCACCTCGCCGCCACCGCTCACCAAGTCTCCCTCCGTCCAAGACACTGGTCTGTGCGGCTTATCACAAAGGATTGTGACATCTTGGGAACAACAGCGGCAGGATACGTTGGGCTGAAATAGGCTTTCGCTCCCCAACTGCTCTCCTCGCATTTTTCCCTCTCTTGATTCAACAAGTTACTCCCTATGGCGGTGTGTCGAACCGCCAGTACCCCAGAGTCTTCTGTTGGCCGCCCCCACCCCGGGTTCGGCCACCGTTCAAAACTAGGTGGATTCTGGCCGGGATCAGTTCCGCAGGCAACACACGTCAGAGCCTGCGCGAGTGGGAATCTGCAGATTGGTCAGTGTTTATGCGGCTTTGGGGTTGCGAAAGTCTTACTCGCGCCGCACGAGTTGCGCGAGTTCACCAGGCCGCTCAGTTCGTCAAATTCATCCCGCAGATGGGTGATAAAGGACTGAAGCAGATCAGATAAGGCGTAGCCGTCCATCCGGGTTTTTGCCCGTGTCTTTTCATCTTGGATCTTCTTTCGCCAGGGGTCTCCGGCCTCGTAACCGCGTGGATATGTCGATACCGGGGCACTTTCCCACTTGGGCTTGACCCCACGCTCGTGAAGATAAGCGCAGTAGGCCTTCCCCTTGAGTTCCCTGACGAGCGCGGCGAAAATGACAGTGTCTCGTTTGCGAGGCAGGCGATTGCTCTTCTTCGCAGTGCGTCCAAGCCTTCCAGGCTCAAACTTAGCAAGCACAGCGTCGAGTTTGCCTTCCATTCTTGTTACAACCGGCACCAATCGGTTCTCCGAGTCAGGGGGAATGTGTTGACTTCCCGATGCAAGTTCGGCACTTCCACGAAACTGCTCTTCGTGGTGTGAGCCAATGGCTAAAGCCAACAGTGAGGTACTGTCCAGCGTTCTATCGGAGAGCCTTGAGGCGTGTTCGTGCACTACCTGCTCCAAAACCCGAGTCACTACCTTCCCGTGCCGCTTGTGCATGGCGATGATTTTCTGTGCAGCTTCGCCCCGCTTGGCTTCATAGCGCACGGCCCGACTGATCTCGGCATTGAAGCGTTCCGCCAGTTGCTCTTCAGATCGCTGATTCAGTTCGATTCCATGGCGGGTGTAATCCACCGCAATCGCTCGGTCGAGATCTTTTTCACGCCGGCCGACGAAAACGTCGGAAGCGTAGTCGGCGGCGGGTTCGTAATCCAACATGCCCGCTGCTGTGACGGCGAATCGGCGATCGATACACTGGCTGCAAAGCCCACAATGGCGTTGGTCGTTGGATTTGAACATCGAGTGGGAACAAGAGCAGCTGTAGGGGATGAGGGGGGCAGCCTCATGAGTCGCGAGGCTGGCAACGACCTCGGTTTTTGTTTTGAAAGAGTACGGGTTATCAACAACGAACTCACGTCCCGTGACAGCAGCACACAGTAAGGATAAAAGATGGAGGGTCACGGGATGCGTGGTGCGAGAGGCGCGTGCCCGGAGTGCTTCCTGGGCCAAAGGCAGATTCAAGCTCACGACGCCATTCTCGTAAAATCGCACTCCGCTGGCCTGAACCGACTGTGCAACCAGCGTACCGAGGGCAGCGAACAGGAAAGAACGAGTGCGCTGAGTCGATTCCTTGGCCGCCTTACTCTTGTTGACCCATACGGGAATGCGGATCAGGCGCTCGGGAAATTTCTCTTGCAGTTGGGTGAAAAGCCCTTGTTGGCGCGAATCCATCGTGGAAACTGGGCGATGGCTGACCAGCACTAGCCTGCCACCTTGCATGGCCGTTTCCACTGCGCCCGCAAGGGAATCCAATCCGCCAGAAAACATGATCACGCGCTCGGGATGGTGAAAGGGCCACTTATCCTGGTCACCAAACGTGAAGTAGGGTTGATTTACGCGATCGCGATGCAAAGGCACGAACGTAAACGAATACTTGTCATTGGAAAGAAAATCCAACAAGTCTTCGAGTAGGCTTCTGACTTCTACTTTGTTCCAGAAAACAGTATCCCGCACTGGGATTACGAAGGCTAGATCACGTCCCCAAGGTTCCGTGCTGTCGTCGTTCGTCCATTTGTCTCCCCGATCAGTAGCACAATCCGCTGTGAAGACGTAAGCAGCTATTTCGAGGAAGTCGATAAGCCGGGGAGGCAGATCACGCCGGAAAACCTTGGCCACGTCCTGAAAGCGAATGTTTACGTTGGGGGTGCTCCCCACCGCGTCGAGAAGAACCCGCTGCCTTCCCCTCGACAGTAGATCGCTATCTGCGACTTTTGCTCCGCTGCAAAGGAATAGGCGGGGCTTAGTCAGAACTCGCTCCCCTGCAGCTCAAGTTCAGTGCGCAGTTTCCTAACGGCTACCGCCAGGAAGCGCGATGAATTGCCAAGGCTGATTCCTTGTTCGTATTCTGTCTTCGAGTACCACTCGCCGCAAAAGTCCCTGACGATCCGCGCACTCTGCTCGCAATGTGTCCGTAGAGCCTCGTCAAACTGTGCAACGTCTCCCAAATCCTGCAGTCGCGGGCTGCCAAGCCTGGCCGCCGTTACCCGACTGAGATAGAAGTTGAGGAATCGGGCCACGAATCGTCCGAAAAAACGCTGCCCTAACTGACCAAACCCCTTCTTGGTCGAGAGCGAGCGCACGGCGTTTCGGACCTCCGCACTGCTGCCTCCGAACAGATTGACCGTCCTGGTGCCTGCAAGGCCCATAAGGGCCTCACCAGCCGATTGCTGAGCCATCTCGCTCAGGTCGTTGGCGTGACGATTTCTCTTGCCCAGGTGTCGATCGATTGCGCTCTGCAGCTCCACGGTAAGGTCAAAAACGGTGCTGTCTTCTGATAAGCGAATCCCGTGCTCAGCGAGGGCACTTTCCCAATTGGATCTTCTTGAGGCAAGAGCCTTGATCGGCTCCCCATTTTCTGAGACACATTGAAGGTTAGTTTCCGGCAAAATCAACCAACGAAGGAAGGGGGATTTGCCGTGAAGAGGAAGCGCTTTTCTGTGGAGCAGATCGTAGGAGTGTTAAAGCAAGCCGAACTG
>DASREM010000047.1:0-103971 GCA_035652095.1 Terriglobales bacterium
CCACGAATTCAGGGATCAAGTGAAATCGTGCAAATCCGTGGCGGTCGTTCAGCTTCCGAAGTTCTTGGCGAATTCGACCAGGCTTCTCAGCGCAATTCCCGACGGGCCTTTGGCAATCCAGGGCTTGTTGTCTTCCATCCACGCGGTGCCGGCGATGTCGAGGTGAATCCACGGCGTGTCTTCCGCGAACTCCTTCAGGAACATGGCCGCAGTGACGGCGCCGCCATAACGTCCGCCGGAGTTCATGATGTCCGCAATATTCGACTTGATGATGTCTTTGTATTCTTCGTCGAGCGGCAGGCGCCACATTTTTTCCCCCGCCTTGTCGAGCGCGTTCTTGAACCGCTCGTACATCGTGTCGTCATTGGCGAAGATGCCTGCGTTCACATAGCCCAGAGCGACTACAACCGCTCCGGTCAGCGTTGCGGCGTCGATCAGGTGCGTGCATCCGAGCTGCTTGGCGTAATGAAGCCCGTCGGCCAGCACCAGCCTGCCCTCGGCGTCGGTGTTGATGATCTCGATCGACTTGCCCGACATGGCGATCTGAACGTCTCCCGGCTTCTGGGCTTTGCCGGAAGGCATATTCTCCGTCGCGCAGATGATGGCGGTGATCTTCACCTTCGGCTTCAGCAAGGCGATGGCGCGCATGGCTCCGATCATGGTCGCGCCGCCTGCCATGTCGTACTTCATTTTTTCCATGCCGTCGGCGGGTTTGATCGAGATGCCGCCGGTGTCGAAAGTGATCCCTTTGCCCACCAGTCCGAGCACCGGCTTTTCGGGAGCCCCTGTGGGTTCGTACTTCAAGATGATCAGGGCAGGCGGCTCGTCCGAGCCTTGCGCCACGCTCCAGAACGCACCCATTTTCAACTCTTTGATTTTGTCGGCGCCGTACACCTCGCATTTCAAGCCGACTTCCTGCGCCATCTTCTTGGCGCGCTCGCCGAGGATGGTCGGGGTCATGCGATTCGAGGGCTCGTTCACCAGGTCGCGAACAAAGTTCTGCGACTCGCCGACAATGCGGGCTTCGTCCATCGCCTTTTGCAAGCTGGATTGGTCGCCGCTGGCGACGACGGTCAGCGCGTCGATTCTCTGGTCTTTGCGATCGCTCTTGTAGTAGTCAGGATCGAAGTTGCCGACGAATGCGCCTTCGACAGCGGCGCGGACGGCTTCGTCCGCTTTCAAGGATTGCGGGACGGCGAAGGCGAAGCTGCGCAGGCCGCGGCTTTTCAGCGAACGCACGGCGGCGCCGGCCAGCTTGCGCACATCAGAGGCGGAAAACTTCCCGGCTTTGCCGCCGCCGAGCAGCAACAGGCGCTTGGCTTTCAGGCCGGACGGTTTATGGATCAACGTGGTTTCAAGCGCCTTGCCCGAGGCCTCGCCGCTGGCGATCACTTCTTTCGCGGCTTCCGTGACCGCATTGTCGGCGGAGTCGACAACAACGTCGGGCTTGTCTTTCTCGCCGCGATCGAGCACGACCACGGCAAGACAATCGGTTTCAACTTCTGCGGGGTTGGCAAAAGAGAGATTCGTTTTCATATCTTGAGGTGTATCCAGTATCGTCGGCGAGGCAGGTTCGGCGCAACTGGCTGCACCTCACGTAAGCCTGCGACGCAGCGATTTCGGGGCGCTATGTCGCTGGGTCAGGTTGAATTCCCGCCCTGCGGCCAGAACCTGTGGAACAAAGTGTGGGCCGTCTTCGTAAGTAGCTGCATGTCGCACGAAGCCACGATCGCGTTGCCTGCTCCGCCGAAAACATCAACCGCCACCTGGGTAGGACTGGTTCTCTCACTTTTTTCCATGCTCATCATCCGTCAGGTGACTCGGCTGGTGGTCCCTGATCCCGGCCCTGGCGCGGTGTTCGCGAAAGAGGTGCTGATCTGGATCTCGGCCGGAGTTCTGATCCGGTTAATTCTGAGATGGGAAGGTCTGCCCCTTAGCTCCATCGGGATTGGGACTTCGAAAGCCTGGAAATCGGTGGGTTGGGGATTTGCGGCCGCTACCCTGTCACTTGCGGCAGGGCTGTTTCTGGCGCATCTGACCCAGTACGGACATGGCGACGCCTCCAAAGCCTTTGACAAGCTGCCGCTCTGGTTGATTACGCTGATCGTGATTCGCGCCGGCGTGGTGGAGGAACTGTTTTATCGCGGCTATGCGATCGAGCGGCTGCAACAAGTCGGCTTGCCGCGGGCTGCGGCAGTTTTGCTTCCGCTGATTATTTTTTCGCTGGGACACTGGACCGGAGGCGCGGCGAACATTCTGATCGCCTTCGTGATCGGCGCGATTCTGACTGCGTTCTATCTGTGGCGGCGGGACCTGAATTCGAACATGTTCGCGCATTTCCTGGTGGATTTTGTGGGAAACGTGGTGCCGAAACTCTTCGCGTAAGATCCAAAAACACCAAGACCTCCGTTGTGCGACGGAGGTCCTGGTGTGTTGTTTGTGGGGAGAGTTCAATGCTCGTACAGACGGCGGTTGCGTGACCCGGCCTCACCCAAGCCCATGATGCTGCGCTCCCAGCTTTCCAGAAGCTCAGGCGTGGACGGCTTGATTTCTCCGGCTTTCGTACCAGAGGGCGAGTTCGACCCGGTTCCAGAGTCCGAGTTTGTCATAGATGACGCGAAGGTAATTTTTGACGACGTGCTCGGTGGTTCCGATTTCGCGTGCAACCTCGCAGTTTTTGAGTCCTTGGGCGACGAGTTCGATGACGCGTTGTTCTCGTTCACTGGGAATTCGTTTACCGTAGCGTTCGCCTCCGAGCATATCTGCCTCCGATACAAGAGTGTTGCGAGCTTGACTCGCTTGATGCCACCGCTGATTCCAAATCTTAAGAAGAGCCGATTAAAGTGTGCCTTCACGGTGCGGCGGGCCATTTTCAACTGTCTGGCGATTTCCGCGTTGTCACAGCCCTGAAGCAGCAATTCAGCGATTTGCCGCTCACGCGGACCCATTCGTACCGTTTCATCTTTCATGCAAATTCCCCCTCTGCTAACTTCGCCAAACTTGCGCGGCCTGCTGCCCTGTGGAAATCGTGAGCAGCGGGCGGCCAGCTTCCAGTTCTCCTAAAGTTGGTACTGAGTTTCTTCCGGAATTCATAGCATTCAGCCTGCCAAGTTCTTCCAAAGGCCGCAGTGAGCCCCGAACAAGAATTTCCACAGCTGGAATTTCGCGCCTGCGATGAAATGTGTCGCAAAGTGAGCAGGTTTCATGGGGATGAAAGGCGATTAGCGCGGAACTGCAAGCAAAGTCAAGGGTTGGAGCAAAAAACCGGCTCTCGCAAGTCTAAGGTGAAACGCTTAGGACAAAAGTTCCATGTGAAACGGAAATTTGGGAACTAATTACACGAAAGGGCAGATTTCGAGTGCGTGTCAAAATCTCGCTACAATAAACAGCCGAAAAGGGTTAGAGCTTTACGAGTTCAGCTGCGCTGCAGCATTGGCTGGATCCTCCGCCAATCCTAGTCCTCCGCTTGTCCCTCGATCAAATCGCGATCTCGCGCCATGGTGCCGCGGCGGAGTACGTCTTCGACGCTGAGAGGGCGCGGCAAGTGATCACAGGAGGCGGGTGGCTCCTGGGCATTAAAGCTCACCTCTCCCTCGCTCCAGGTAAACAGCCCCGACCACCACGATCCCGACTTACGACGACGCTCACGACCCGTTCTGGCTGACAAGAATGACCTCGCTCGCTCCCAAAGTTCGCTCAAGAGATCCCCGTGAGATTGCTGACGTTCGACTGCGAACAACACCTACGAAGTTGCTGCTCTGTCCAACAGTTCCTACAAAGTTTTCAGGTATTCGATCAGCGCCCAGCGCTCGTCATCGCTCAGTTCGGGTCCGATGATTCCGGGGCCAAGCCCGTTCCTGAATTCGTGGCCGGAGTTGGAGTTACCCGGGTGCGGATTGCCTGGCTGATCGGTCCAATATTCGAAGGCGCCTGGAAAAGCGCTGGTGTCATAGCCCACGTACTTGGGATCAAACTCGCGGCTCCCTACATAGAAATGCGTTTCCCGCTTTTCCACCGGCGAGAGCAGTTGGTAAAGGTTGGGGACCGAACCGTTGTGCAAGTATGGCGGGGTCGCCCAGATTCCGCCCAGTGGACGTGCACGGTAGGCCAAGGGGGCGGCTACCGCTTCATCACGGTAGCCGTTCCACTCAGCTCGCTTCGAAAGGGGAAGCGACAACTCGTCGTATTTCTTTTCCGCGATCTTTCGCGTGACCAGGCGTAACCCATCCGCTGCTGACACCGTTCCGAGGTCCAGCGCATTAGTCACGGCCTTGCGTCGCTGCCAGTTGCTGGCCGCCCGGGGATCGGTGCCGATCTCATCCAGGGGAATCAGATTCAGCTTGAGAAACTTGTGGCCCTCGAGCCCGTCCTCCCAATATTTGGTTTCCTGCAGTTCCGGCGAATTGAGCGGCGGGAGATGACAATGCTGGCAGTGTTTCTTGTACAACGCGGCGCCTTGCTGAGCCTTGGCATGGTTAATCGGGCCCAGTATTGCCTCGGGCCAGACCGGGGACTTCAAACCGCTGAATGGCGTCGGCCCTGCGAGCAGGTTCTCCATCGCGTGCAGGTTCTTTACGTTGACGGTCGATTCGAACAACCGGGCTTTGTCGGTGAGATTGACCCGCGCCCTGACCCCCAGCGCCTCTCCAATGTTGCGAACCATCGGTTGCTGAATGGATCCGTTGTATTGCACCCAGGAAAACCAGCTCGTGTACCACAAAGGAGGGAAATTCACCGGGGCGTCAGCCACGCGAAGATTTTGATTGTCGATCTCAGTGCCAAAGACAAAATTGCCAATGCGTCCCAGCGCGTCGGTACGGCCGAAGCCGCCGGCAGCTCCGTAGAGCTTTGCAGCGTCTGCCGCATCTTTCTCTGCGAGGCCGCGTTTCAGGAATGCTTTGAACTCTTCATGCAATTTACTTTTGGCTTCACTGCTGGCGTCCTTGCCCAGTACGGCATCGGCAAAACGATCAAAGCGCCACGGAATGTATTCCGTGTAAGCCGCCGCGAAGCCCAGTTCGGTCTGAAACGACGCCAGGTCCACAGTGCCCGAGCCGCCGTCAATTCGGATGCCTTTGCCTTTGTATTCCAGTTGCCCGGTGTGACACGCGGCGCAGGAGAGGCCGACGACATCCACGGTCTCGCCAGTCTCGGGATCGCTGACGGTGTCGCGGGCGAAGCCGACCGGCAGCCCTTCCGGATTGTCGCTGCTCCGCGCATCGGGAAGAAATCCGAAGCGCGCGAGATATTCTGTCTCGTGGAATTTGGGAACGTTTCCGAAGGGCTTGAGGTTCGGCTGCTCCAGTGCCATGAACCAGGGATAAGGCATCAACTCGGTGCCCTGGGCGGTGTGATAAAACCATTCGCGCTGGTAAGCCGACCAGTTCTGATCGGCGAAGTGCATCTCTGCGATCGGACGAAGGGCCGGCATGTTTTCACTGGGACGCTTGTGAAGAAGTGGCTGCAGCTTTTGGCAACCGCTCAACCCGAAGATAGGACCCAGCACAAAAAACAGCGCCAGGCATCGAACTTGCCCTGTCATGAAATGTGACCCCAACGCGCGAACCTTATATACCGCTGTCAATAGGGGATGCCAGCTCCCATGGCATCCCCTATCTCCCCCAAACAGAGTTAGCTGGTAAGGAAACGAAAGTTCTCCAATTTCCCCACAAGCCGTGTCCTTGGGTGATGCACGAGTTCAGCCATTCGATTTCCGGCGAGCGTCCGGACGGTCTCCACATTCCTCTACTGCCGCGTTCTCAATCAGATACATGGAATGCCGGGAACTAACACTTCACCTTGATTGGCATAATACAAACAGCCGGAACCTTAACCCGACGGATAGTCCCGCTATCCGCTCGGATAGCTGGCGGTCAGGTGCGCAACTCTTGTTCTGTTTTCCGGAATTTTTCAAAACTCGTGGTCACATCACAAAACTGTGGTTAGAATTACTACCTTTTCCAGTAGACCTGCCGTTCCACGAGGCCGTTGGGAGGCCGTAAACGCACGTTGGGCAACTAGATGTGAGAGCACAAAAGGAGACAGCAATGCCCGAATTTCAGGTTCTGCCCCGGGGCCGTTCGCTGTTGTTATGCGCGCTGTTGATTTGTCTTGTTGTACCCATGATGGCGCAAGGACCCACCACTGTCCGCCACGATATTCATCACGATGTTTCTCTGCCACTCCGGGATATGATCGCAGCCGCTCCGCCACCGTCCTTGGCGCGGCGTGAAGCCGAGCCGATGCGTCGCATTCCGCTTCCTCCGGGATTGAGCCAGCTTGCGGAAGATCCAGTCCGCCAGACCAGCATCGCCCCGTTGACGCCCTTGGTCAGCACCAGCTTCGAAGGCCTGGGCGCGGGCCAGTACGGCTTCACAGTCACGGGCGCTCCTCCCGATACCAACGGAACGGTGGGCGCCACTCAATACGTGCAGTGGGTCAACACCTCCTTCGCAATCTTCAACAAAACCACCGGAGCATTGATTTCAGGTCCGACTGCCGGCAACACCTTGTGGTCCGGATTCGGCGGAGGTTGTCAGACCAACAACGACGGCGACCCCGTCGTGCTCTACGACAAACTTGCCCAGCGCTGGGTGTTCAGCCAGTTCTCGGTTTCAACCACGCCGTATTTGCAATGCATCGCGGTATCAACGACCTCGGATGCAACTGGGACTTACAATCGCTACTCGTTCCAGTACACCAATTTCGACGACTACCCGAAGATGGGGGTCTGGTCTGACGCCTACTACGAAACTTTCAACATGTTCAACGGCAACACCTTCGTCGGCTCCGATGCCTGCGCTTACGACCGCACCAAGATGCTGGCGGGACAAGCTGCGACCCAGGTCTGCTTCCAGCAGAACTCTTCGGTCGGCGGCCTTCTACCCTCCGATCTTGATGGCCTGACCGCTCCCCCGGCAGGATCGCCGAACTACATGATTTATTTCGGAACCAATGCTCTGAACCTCTACAAGTTTCACGTGGATTTCGTGAACACCGCGAATTCCACGTTCACCGGACCCACCGTGATTCCCGTGGCAGCATTCAGTCCGCTGTGCGGGGGCGGGACCTGCGTTCCGCAGCCGAGTACCACGCAGACGCTCGACTCTCTCGCGGACCGTCTCATGTACCGGCTTGCCTACCGCAACTTCGGCAATCACGAATCGCTGGTGGTCAACCATTCCGTTTCCGTGACCGGGAGCGGTGGCGTGCGCTGGTATGAAATTCAGAACCCGGGCGGCACGCCGATTGTGGCGCAGCAGGGAACTTTCGCGCCCGACTCGACCTATCGCTGGATGGGCAGCATCGCCATGGACCAGACCGGGGACATCGCAGTCGGCTATAGCAAGTCCAGCAGTTCGGTGCGGCCTTCGATCGCTTTTGCGGGTCGAATCCCTACCGATCCTGTGGGCACGCTGGAAACCGAAACCTCGGTCGTGACGGGAGCGGGATCGCAGACTGGCAGCCTGAGCCGCTGGGGCGACTACAGCGCCATGCAAGTCGATCCGGTAGACGACTGCACATTCTGGTTCACCACCGAGTACATGAAGACCACGGGCAGCTTCAACTGGAACACCCGCATTGCCAATTTTAAATTTACCGGTTGCGGAGGTTCCGGTGGGACAGTGACACTGAGTCCAACCAGTCTGGACTTCGGGAACCAGACCGTCGGCGTTCCCAGTACCGCAAAAACCGTGACGCTCACGAACAATCAAAGCGTCTCGCTCAGTATCACGAGTATCGCCACCAGCGGGGACTATTCCCAGACCAACACCTGCGGGACCTCGATCGGAGCAAACTCGAGTTGCACCATCAGCGTGGTTTTCACGCCCACCACGACCGGAACCCGCACCGGCACGCTAACGGTGACGGATAATGGACCCGGCAGTCCACAAACTGCCAGCCTGACCGGCGTCGGGGTTACCGGCGGCGGAGGCCAGACAGCAGCCTACGACTCCACGCTCAAGGCTCCGAAGTGCGGGGCCATCGGGAGTTCCTGCGACACCGGGCCGTCGCTCATCCTGGGCCGCGACAACATGTCGGGCGGGGCGGAAACTAATCAGCCCAACACCATCAACAGCACCTGCGCCGATGGCACCTCGGGCACGTTCCACTCCGATGAATCCACCGACCGCATCGTGGTCGCCACCACCGACGGCAGCAACCTTGCTCCCGGCAAGACTGTGACCGTGACCGCAACGGTATGGGCCTACAGCACGGGATCTTCGGACGCGTTGGATCTCTACTACGCGGCCGATGCCACGAATCCAAGCTGGGTGTTCATCAAGACGATTGTGCCTCCGGCTGGCGGAGCGCAAGCGCTTTCGACCACCTACACGTTGCCAACCGGCGGAAGCCTGCAGGCTGTGCGCGCACAGTTCCGCTATCAGGGAAGCGCGTCGTCCTGCACCAGCGGGGCCTACAACGATCGTGACGACCTGGTGTTTGCGGTCGGCGCGGGCACTCCCGGATTCACCGTGAGCGCTTCGCCGAGCACGGTCAGCGTCAGCCAGGGTGGCACCGCACCCAGCACGATCACCGTCAGCAGCCAGAACGGCTTCAATTCGTCCACCACGCTCAGCGCTTCCGGATTGCCGAGCGGAGTGACGGCAACGTTCTCGCCTAACCCGGTGACCCCGCCAGCGAACGGGAGTGCGACCTCAACCCTGACCTTCACGGCCACTTCAACCGCGACCGTGGGCACATCCACGGTGACGGTGACCGGCACCTCGGGAACACTGGTCCAGAACACGCCGATTACCTTGACGGTCACCTCGAGCGGAGGGGCGCAAACGGCTGTGTATGACACCACGCTCAAAGCTCCCAAGTGTGCGACCGCGGGATCGTCCTGCGATACCGGCGCCTCGCTCATCCTGGGACGCGACACCATGTCCGGCGGAGCCGAAAGCCACCAGCCGAACACCATCAACAGCGGGTGCGCGGACGGCACACTCGGCACGTTCCACTCTGACGAATCGATTGACCGCCTGGTCATCGCCTCGACGGATGGCACGACGCTGACCCACGGCAAGTCTGCCACCATCACCGCAACGGTTTGGGCATACAGCACGGCCGATTCGCTCGACCTGTACTATGCGCCCAACGCGAACAGCGCAGTGTGGACGTTCATCGGAACGATTGTGCCGTCGGGTAGCGGCGTGAAGACTCTGTCGTCCACCTTCACGTTGCCGACCGGAAGCCTGCAAGCGATCCGGGCGCAATTCCGCTATCAGGGATCTGCGTCGTCCTGCACCAGCGGCTCCTACAACGACCACGATGATCTGGTTTTCGCGGTCAACTAAGTATTTGCGGTACTCCATGGCAGGCCGGTCCTTCGGGGCCGGCCTTTTTTCATCGCGAACAGACCGACACCGAAAAGGGGTGGTCGTTGTTTCATTGAACTTTAGCGAACCGGTCAGAGGGAACTCGGCGCACAAAGGCCGGCGAGTTGAGAAGGCACACGAAAGGTGAAGTCTATTTACATCCGCCGGATTGGAGATTTCTCAGGTTCTGCGCCGCAGTGGAAGAGCCTTTTCTGGCAGCGGCCGCCAGCAACAAGCGGGCCTGATCGCAACTTTTCGGAACGCCATCTCCTTGCATGTAGAGATTGGCGAGCAGCACCGAGGCGGTCGTGTTCTGTTTGGCTACCGACTTCCACAACCAGCGTGCGGCTTCGCTGGTGCTGCGCGACCCGTAGCGGCCCTGCAGATAGCGTTCGGCCATGGTGAGTTCCTGAATGCCTGAGGTATCAGTGTCTGGCGCGGGAGTCTCAGCCGTCGGGCGCGGCGGAGCCGCGGAGGCCCTTTCGATTCGCGGAGTACTCGGAGTCTGCTCCGGAGCAGACGACTGCGCGGCGGTCTTCTCGGTCGCAGGCGACTGTTGCGGTTTGGTGGGCGGCTTCTGTTCAGCGACAGGCTGCGCGTCCGCTGGAGGCGTGGGGGCCTGCTGATTCACCTGCGGCGGTGTGATGTCGGTCTTCGGCTTCGTCCCTTGGACGACCTCGACGGTCTTGGGTGGTTCACGCGATGCCCATTCCAGGCCGGCAAATGCCGCCCCGATTACGAGGACCGCGACCAGAATATATTTTCCGAACCCCGAGCCCCTGGAGTCATCCTCGGTGAGTCCTACCAGGGCGCGCTCGCGTAGCCACTGCACGTCGTCAACCTGTTGCGGCGGCGCCGCGGACGGCGCGGGATGGTATTCCACACGGTCTTCAACTCGCTCGACCGGAACCGGGGCCGTGCGCCGCTCGACCCGGGGAACCCGATAGAGTTCCCGCTCGACGTCCGCCGGCAATGGCGCGATCCGTCGTTCGACTACGGGAGCTGGCGGGACCGGGCGAAATGCCTCGTGTTCCTGTACCTGGGGCGCGGAGGCCGCGCGTTCGGTTTCCTTTGGAATGCGGTTCTCAGGAGTCAATGTCCCGGCGCCGTTCAAGTCCGCTCCGCACATCCCGCAGAAACGGTGTCCGGCTTCGTTGCGTTCGTGACACTCGGGACACTCGACGGTCTTGGTTACTATCGATGGCGGCACGTAGTCCGGATCTTCATCCTCTAACTCGCGCAAAAGTCCCTCCACTGCCTCTTTGCGTTTTTCCGGAGGTGCGGTGAAGTAAACCTGCGCCCAGCGTCCGAGGTTCTGGCCCAGTTTCGGGTTCATCATCGGGTTCAGCTCTGGCTCAGGCAGCCGACCGCCACGCTCGGATTGTTCCCGCGAAGACCCCACGCCTGTTCCCCTGAGAGTTTCTTTCCTCATTCCACTCTCGCTTTTGCGGCTTGTCAAACCTGAGATGGGACAAAAAAATACTGTATGGAAATGTGAATGAAAGTAGCGGTTTTATTGAGGATTGTTACTCGCAGGCTTTGCGGAAGGCGGGTTCGAACTGGTCCTGCTGCGCCTCCAGCTGGGTGGCAAATTTACCTCCCGGCGTCTTGCCGTAGGCATCGCTACCCTGGCAGTAGTAGAGAGCGGTATGAAGATCCACCCAGACTTTGGCGTCAGGATTCCCCAGATAGACAGGCGCGGACGGCGCTTCGGCAATTCCTGTGGCGACCAGGACGCGTTCGAAAAGAGAGAGTTGACGCGGTGCTGGATGTTTGCTGTTTCTGGTTGCCGCGGAGGCAGTCTGGCCGAAGTAGTTGCGAGTGCTGCGTGATCCCATCCCGGTGAGCGCGACCAGGAACAGCAATACCGCAGTTGCCAAGTAGAAACTCGCCCGATTGAAGCGCCAATGATGACGCAGCCACTCCCGGGTGGGCCGCTGCGACTCCAGCCACTTGCGCGCGTTCGCCGCCGAGGACCATGGAGATGAATGATCCTCGATGTGAGCACTCTCGTCGGGAACGATCCGCACCTGAGACACACTGGGGATGGGTTCGGCTTCCACATCCACCACGGCCTCGGATTCTAGCGACGGTTCGGAAAACTCCAGGGGCGCAAGCTCCAGCGCACGCTCGCTGCCTTGCGGCTGCTGTTGCTGGGCCTGGTGCATGTGCCACATCGAAGCCCACTTGCTCTGGATGTCCTGCACACCCGAGGCACGCGCCGCGCCGCAGATTCCACAGTAGGATTCTTCCTCAAGAAGGTCATTGCCACAACCCCGGCAACGGCTGGTGACGATTTCAGCTGGCGGTTCAGGCTCAGCGGCGAGCGGCTTGGCGGGTGCCGGAGTCTCGACCAGCTTCTCCAGTTGCGGCTTGATTTTCTCCAGCGCCTCAAGCATGGTGGCGCGCTCGGCGGCCAGCGCACGCTTCCACTCCAGTTCCGCGTTGCGGGCGAACGCTTCCGAAAGCAACCCGGCCATCAATTGGCAAGTGCGAAGATCATGTTCCTGGAAGCAATTGGCATGACTGGACCGCAATTCGAGCACACCAACCACGTTGCCGTCATAGAAAAAAGGAAGCGCGATGAACGAGCGGATCTTGCCGCGCCAAGCGCTTTCGTCGGGAACCTTGAAGGCAGATTCTGTTTCCAGATTTTGCGATTGCACCAGCTCCCGTTTGGCCACGCATTCGGCCGAGAGCGATGCTTTTATGGGAACCACGGCGCCGGCTTCGTTTGCCGCCCCTCCGCTGGCTGCGCAGTATTGAAGGTCCTCGCCTTTTACCATGGCGATGGCCGCCCCGCTGGCCCGGGTCAATTTCTGAGCGCGGGTCGAGAGCAAGTCCATGGCAGCTTTTAGGTCCAGCTGATGACTCTGAATCAGGCTCTGGATTTCTACGATCTCGGCGAGGGTGGCCGTCTGCGAAGGGCGAATCTCCTCCACGGGTGGAGATTCATTGTGTTGCTGAATCACGTAGGCAGCCGCCAGGAGCTGCTGGAACGAGTCCTCGTCCAGGTGCGGCTTCTCCCGCATTGCGGTGCCTTGCTTCACTTCCAACAACACTCCCATTGCGAATTCCAGTCTCTCTGGGGTGACCTATTGTAATGCAATTCAGTATCCAAAAGAAATTTCTGCGAGCGGTAACTCACTGATTCTTCTGAGCATTGGGGTTGTGGTGAAACAGCTCATCGCGAGCTCCCGGGCAATTGTGCAAAAGATTGCAGCTTAGCGCTTGCTTTCCGCGCCGAGTCATTTTCCCAGGACTGGCTCGTAAACCACCATCCGCGATGCCGGTTTTCCGTCCGCCCACTCCTCCGGAACATAAACGCGGTGGGTCTGGAGGTCGACCGCCAGGCTGTGCACCTTGGGTTGAACCGGAAAGTCCTGCAACTTGCGATAGTGATCGGGATCGTCCTGCTGGAAAACCGAAATCGCGCCGCTGTAACAGGCCACATAGATCCGTCTGGTTCCGGGATCGAACTTGATCACGTCGGGATCACGCGCCAGCGGCAGGTAGGCGATGGGTTGGTGCTTGTCGAGATCGAAGACGGTCATAAGCCGATTTCGTTCGCACGACAGGAACGCGCGATGGTGATCGGGATCAAGAGCCATCCCGTGGTTGCCGCGGCATTTCCCGACCGGGTAGCGAGCGACGACCCTGTCGTCGGATGGATCAATCACCGCGAGGATATCTTTGCTCTGCAGGTTGACGTACACCTTCCTGGCTGCGGGATCGTACTGAGGCATGCCGGTTTCACTGTCGAACTTGAGCGTGCGAACGATCTGGTCCTGAGTGACTTCGACCACGGCTTCTGCTTTGCCCCGTTCGTCGGAAACATACAGTTTGTGAAATGGCTGGGCGTAGGTGCTGCCGTCGGGCTTGTTCTCGGTCGGCAGCTTCCGGATGACCTTCAACTCTTTGACGTCAACGACGCCAATTTTGTTCTCGTAGTAGTTGGATGTGTAGAGCTTCTTGAGATCGGGAACATACTCCACGCCCTCGATGCCGGGAACGTCAGGGATCGTCTTTACAATCTTGTAGCTTTGAAGATCAATGACGTGAAGCAACCCGGCGCCGAGATGTGCCGAGAAAAGATAGTGATCGTCATAGTCAATGGTCAGGTAGTCGAAGCGCTTCCCGGGGGGACCGGGAAGCTCGAAGGCGGCGACCTGCTTGAGGGTCTGACAGACAGCGGGCAATACCGCGACCAGCAAAACTAGCGTGCAGAGATAAAGGCGTCGAGGCATGATCAGCACCGGTCTGAGTGTAATAGAGTGCAGGGACCTAGTCACACTTTGAGAGATGCGAGCAGCGCGACAGCTTACAACGATGGGGTATGGCTCGATTTGAACTATTGACCCAAATAGACGTCATCCCGAGCCGAGAGGCGAGGGATCTCGCGCGCACAACGCTACATTTTGCGCACGCGAGATCCTTCGTTCGGGCTAACGCCCTCCTTCAGGATGACGTCACAGTCTGAGAAATCAAACTGAGCTACTACCAACGATGGCTTTCCCTTGACATCGCCTTGGATTCTGCTAAGTTTTGCCTAAGATCGAACATCTTCGAGGGGGAATGTGAGGCGGAGTTATGCCAAACGGGGAACCCTTGCTTGTAGTCCCTCCTTCCAATCGAAAACCCAATTACAACCCGCAAGATCCGGTTTCGTTCAACCAGGTATTTCGTGAAGAGCTGGACCAGATCGAAGGCTCGCGCCAGGCCCGCCAGGTCTGCACAGAAAAGAAGGCGTGCGACAGCCTGATCGGCCTCGCCTTTTCGGGCGGCGGGATCCGCAGCGCTACCTTCAACCTGGGCGTGCTGCAGGCACTCGCGCGACGAGGTCTGCTCCGCAACTTCGACTATCTCTCCACGGTGTCGGGCGGCGGCTACATTGGTTCATGGCTGGCGGCGCTGACTCTCCGGCTCAACACCCCCGATGACTTCACCCCTGTGGAACAGGCGTTGAAGCAAGAAACTTACGAGATCGGACAGCCGGGGGAATCTCCCTTTGTACATTGGCTGCGAAAGTATGCCGATTACCTTACGCCGCAAATGGGCATACTTTCGCCGGATACGGCCGCCGCAGTGGGAACGTGGATCCGCAATGTGATCCTGAACTTGACCGTGATCCTGCTTTTTTTGTTGGGGATGATCCTGCTGCCCTCGACACTGGTGCTCTTCAACTGGAGTGTGCTGGCGCTCCACCCCACCGCAACATTCATCCTGGGGGCGGTCTTGATCGCGGTTGCCACTGGCTGGATGGCGAGGAGCATGACCGATTTCGGCAGCGATCGTCAGGAAAAAAGATCGTGGCTGGGAAGAAACCGCGTGACGGTGGGAGTGATGTACCCGTTTTTCTCTGCCGCATGGCTGATGAATACCTCGATCTGGATCTGGCAGGAGCACGGGCGCAGCCTTTATTGGATCCCCCTCGGCGCCGCTTTCTACACCCTGGTCTGGGTCGTGGGCTTCACGGTGTTGATGCGTCGCTCCGGCAACGTGCAGGATCGGACGGAAAGCGAGGAAGAACCGATCTCGCGGCCTTGGCTGGCGCTGTCTGCCCTGGGAGCGGGTGCGATGGCAGGTGTGCTGATGAATGTCTACTCCTGGGTTATCGGCAAAGTTCCCGTGAACTACGACGAAATATGGATCGTCGTTATCGGGGGCACAGTCGCGGTCGTGCTGCTGATCCTGCTGACCGGCGTGCTGCAACTGGGCCTGCTTGGAACCGGGTGCCATGACCTGATCCGGGAGTGGTGGTCGCGCGAAGGCGGCCAGTTGATGACCAGCGCGCTGCTATGGCTGGGGGCGTTCTCCATCGTGATCTTTGGCCCGCTGCTGGTGCGATTTGGGCTGAACAGCACGTGGGGGAGGGGGGTGAATTTCTCCGCCGCGCTGGCCTGGCTGGTGTCCAGTGTCGTGGGATTGATCGCGGGCCGAAGTCCGGACACCGATGGAGAGAAGAAATCAGCAATGTCCCAGACCGCCACCAGTTTGCTGAAAAGCACTCGGGTGAAGGAAGTCGCAGCGAAAGTCGCACCCTTTATCTTCGTCGGTGGACTGCTGGTGATCCTCTCGACGGCGGTGCACATCGCGACCGGATGGTTATTCGAGCGAAGCCTGACCGCGCAACTTTGGTTTGGCGGATGTTCTTCGAGTCCGATGCCGCAGGGCGGGTGTGTTGTACAGCTATTCCGATTCGGCGCGAAGCCCAACGACACCTACGATACCTACTGGGCCATTCAATCCAGCCCGAATGCACACTGGTACTGGATTCTCGGGGGCGCGGCACTGTTCGGAATCGTTGCCGGTTTGCTCTCGGCGCGAATCGACATCAACGATTTCTCCATGCACCATTTCTATCGCAATCGTTTGGTGCGTTGCTACCTGGGCGCAACCAACAAGGAGCGTAAGCCGCAGCAGTTCACCGGTTTCGATCCCAAGGATGATATTCCGCTGGCGGCGCTGGCGAATTCTCCCGGTCTGTACCCCATCCTGAACGCTTCCCTCAATACTTCCAGCGGAAAGGAACTGGGGTTCGAGGAGCGCAAGGCCAAGTCATTCGTGTTCACGCCGCTTTATTGCGGATACGACCCTTCCTCTGAGTGTTACTCGACCAACGCTGGCTACCTGCCCACCTGGCTGGGCAGGACCGGGAAGAGAGGCCCGCGAAAAGGAATCACCCTGGGAACCGCGATGGCGATCTCGGGCGCAGCCGCGAGTCCAAATATGGGGCACTATTCCTCTCCTGCGACGGCATTCTTCATGACTCTCTTTGATGTGCGCCTGGGTTGGTGGATAGGCAATCCTCGCTACGGGGACACATGGAAGAGCGCGGGGCCATTGCTGGGACTCGCATACCTGCTGAAGGAACTGGTCGCGCGCAGCAACGAAGACAGTAGATATGTATATCTGTCCGACGGCGGACACTTCGAGAACCTGGCAATCTACGAATTGGTCAAGCGCCGCTGCCGGCTCATCGTGGCCTGCGACTGCGGAGCGGACAGCAAATATTCATGCGGGGATTTGATGAGCGCCATCGAGAAGTGTCGTACCGATTTTGGGGTGGACATCAAGATCAGCCTGAACGGCATCAAGCCTGAGGACAACTGTTGCGTGAGCGCCGCGAACTTCACCGTCGGGGACATCTACTATGGGCCCAATGATGTGGGAAAACTCATTTACCTAAAATCCAGCTTGCCGGTGGATGATGTGAAGGCCCCGCTGGGGGCCCGCCTCGCCGCCGGGGTTCGAAGCTATTGGGAGTCGCACCACGAGTTCCCTCATCAATCCACCGCCGATCAGTGGTTCGATGAGTTGCAATTCGAAGCCTACCGCGCTCTCGGGGAACACATCGGAGGCGTTTCCGCGCAGACGATTCAGAAAGCGATGGACGATGTCTTAAAAACCGCCAAGGCAGTGGCGGCCGATTGATTCGACGCGGGCGGGAACGCCCGCGTCGCAATTCCTACTTTAGGGTTACCAGCTTTTCTACAAGTTCGGAGTAATCTTTCTTTTCCAGGCCGTGGACCTGCTTGTTGTATTCGTCCACTTTGCTGGAATAATTCATGGAGCAGAACTTGGGTCCGCACATGGAGCAGAACGCCGCTTCTTTGTAGTAGTCGTCGGGCAACGTTTCGTCGTGCATGGAGCGCGCGGTCTCGGGGTCGAGCGAGAGCGCGAACTGCTTTTCCCAATCGAACTTGTAGCGCGCATAGCTGAGCGCGTCGTCGCGATCTTGTGCGCCGGGACGCTTGCGCGCGATATCGGCCGCGTGGGCGGCGATCTTGTAGGCGATGATCCCGTCTTTTACGTCTTTCTCGTTCGGCAAGCCGAGATGCTCTTTGGGAGTGACGTAGCAGAGCATGGCGGCTCCATGCCACCCGATCATGGCGGCGCCAATGGCGGACGTGATGTGGTCATAGCCGGGCGCGATATCGGTGACGAGCGGGCCGAGCGTGTAGAACGGCGCTTCGTAGCAGAGTTCTTTTTCTTTATCGACCTGTTCTTTGATCTTGTCGAGCGGAACGTGGCCCGGGCCTTCGATCATGGTCTGCACGTCGTACTCCCAGGCTCTTTTCGTAAGCTCGCCGAGAGTTTTCAGTTCGGCGAACTGCGCTTCGTCGCTGGCGTCGGCGATGCAGCCGGGCCGGAGGCCATCGCCTAAAGAAAAGCTGACGTCGTGCTTGGCGAAAATTTTGCAGATGTCGTCGAAGCACTCGTAAAGGAAGTTCTGCTTGTGGTGGTAGGCCATCCATTGGGCGAGAATGGCGCCGCCGCGGCTGACAATTCCGGTGATGCGTTTCGAAACCATCGGCAGGTACTGGATCAGCACGCCGGCGTGAATGGTCATGTAGTCCACGCCCTGCTCGGCTTGTTCCTCAATGACTTCGAGCATGATGCCTGCGGTGAGGTCTTCAATGCGCTTCACGCGCGAGATCGCTTCGTAGATCGGCACCGTTCCGATGGGCACCGGAGAGTGACGGATGATGGCTTCGCGGATCTCGTGGATGTTGCCTCCGGTCGAGAGATCCATCACGGTGTCGGCTCCGTAGTGCACGGAGGTGTGCAGTTTCTTGAGTTCCTCGTCGACGTTCGAGGTCACGGCCGAGTTGCCGATGTTGGCGTTGATCTTGCACAGGGAAGCGACGCCAATCGCCATGGGCTCCAGTTCCGGGTGATTGATGTTGGCGGGGATAATCATGCGGCCGCGAGCGACTTCATCGCGAACCAGTTCGGGCGAGAGCTTCTCCCGCTCCGCTACGTACAGCATCTCCTCTGTGATCTTGCCGGCACGCGCGTAGTGCATCTGCGAGAAATTGCCGTCGCGATTCTCCGTCCGGCGCTTGGAGATCCACTCCGCTCGTGCTTGCGGAACCGTGGGCCGATTGCTGCCATTTACGGGAGTGCCATTCGTCGAAGTCATGAGTACCGCACCACCTTCACTCGAGTATTAAGAGGTGATTATACGCTGCAGACGCTGTGGTTTTACTGCTGCTTGCTGCAAGTTGTTGCATCTTGACATCGCGCAGAGAAGAACAGAGACTGTCCACCGCTTCTCTTCCGTGTGTCAGGACAGCATTATGAAGTGCCCTTCCGTGGTGGTTTTGTGCTTCTTTCTTGCAAGCATCGGACTCTCCGCCCAGAACAGTCCCGTACCGCTTATCCACCAACCGCTGGCGCCGATGAGCGCATCGCCAGGGAGTGCGGCCTTTACTTTGACGGTGAACGGGGCCAACTTCGTTGCCGGTGACACGGTGCAATGGAACCGAACTCCACGGACAACCGTTTTCGTTTCTCCCACGCAGCTCACGGCATCGATTTCCGCCTCCGACGTTGCGACTGCGAGCACCGCCACCGTTACGGTGGTGAGTCCAGCGGGTGGCGCTTCTAATGCCGTGTTCTTTCCGATCACGCACCCTTCTCCGTTTGTGGCTTTTGCTGGCGGCGGAGTTACAACTGGCAACGACAAACCATCTGACGTGACAACGGCGGATCTGAACAATGACGGAACGCTGGAACTGATTTCAGACAACGTGGATGAGAACAGTATTGATGTCCTGCAAAACTTGGGGCAGGGAATGTTCTCTATTCTCCATAAGTATTCAGGGGTGACGTTCCCGGTGAGCGCCGTGATCGCAGATTTCAACGGAGATGGAAAGCCCGATGTCGCCGTAGGGAGCAGCAACGGGAGTAGTCCGGGATCGGCGGTGATATTTCTGGGAAATGGAGATTTAACGCTGCAAAGCCCCCAATCCTTCCCCACTGCCCAAGGTCCGGTCGAAGATATCGTTGGTGGGGACTTCAACCGCGACGGGATAATCGATCTGGCCGTGAATACAGCGCAAGGACTCTCGGTGCTGCTGGGAAATGGCGACGGAACTTTCCAGGCGCACCAGGACTACGCGATCAACACCGGGCCCTTGTCAGTGACGACTGCGGATTTCAATGGCGATGGCATCCTTGATCTGGCCGTGGCCGCCGAGAGTGCAGGCAGTGTCCTAGTGCTGATTGGCGCAGGCGACGGAACATTCGCTCGCCCCGTCAACTACCCGGTAGTAACCAACGCGAGTTATGTCAGCGCGGTCGATGTGAACGGAGATGGAAAGCAGGACCTGGTCGTAAGCGCACAGTTCGAGTTAAGCCCTCTGGCTGTGTTGCTGGGGAATGGTGACGGCACGTTCCAGGCGCCGGTCGTCCGAGATGCGGTATATGCTTCCGGCACTCCTGTTTTCGGCGATCTGAACGGCGATGGCATTTTGGATGTGGTCCTGCCGGGCGTTGGGCCTACTGTGCTTCTGGGCAGAGATGATGGCTCGTTCGGTATGTTGCGCGAGTATCCAAGCGGAGGAACCCGGTCGGTTGCGCTGGGGGATTTCGACAACGACGGACGGCTCGATGCAGCTTCGGCAGCTTTCGCTAGCCATCGCATCCCGGTACAGCTCCAGACTACAGCTGCGCTCACGCCGGGAGATATCACATTTCCTAACCAGGTGATTGGTGTGCCGAGCACGGCAGTACCGGTCACCTTGACCAACTTGGGTTGGACAAACCTGGCGATCAATTCCATTGTCTTTGGCGGGATCGGTGGGCCGAATTTCGTGCAGACCAACAATTGTCCGGCGAGCTTGGTCGCGATGGCGACTTGCGTCATCAACGTGAGCTTCTCTCCCCTGCAGAAAGGTTACGTTCAGTCTGTGCTGCAGGTCAGCGATGTCGCGCTGGGCAGCCCGCAATTCGTGCGGCTGTTCGGCTACGGCACTGTCGTCTTACTCACGCCGAACAGGTTCATTTTCGGCATGCATAAGGTGGGTACCGTGAGTAGCTTCAAGACGGCGACCGTTACCAATACCGGATCGGTGGCGTTGAACGTCAGCCTGGTCAGCCTGCAGGGAAGCGGCGCGCCGCAGTTTCACATCATGAGCAATTCTTGCGGATCTCCGGTGCCGCCGGGCGGAAGTTGCAGCGTCAACGTGGTATTTGCTCCCATGCAGACCGGCCAGGCGATTGCGAATCTCACCTTGGTGGACGACGGCGGGGCGCCGACGGATATCGTTCAGGTGAGTGGCACCGGATTCTGATTACTTGGATCCCTGGCGGCGCTTTTCGCTGTAACGGTGAAGCGCGTCATTGATCACGGGAAACGCTTCGGCAGCCGCCCGCATGTCATCCACTTCCACCGCTTTGCGTGCCGGGGTCCCAAGCGCTCGCAGCCGCGAAGCGGGCGCGCGGGTAATCTGGGCCGTGCCGGCGCCCTTCTCCACGCGTCAGCTGCTCCATCCAAAGAACAGCGCGACCACGCCCACTGTGTCGATGAGGCCGTGGGCCAGAATGCAGGCCCAGAGATTGCGCCCGGAGAGCAAGTACGCCGCGCCGAGAACCACTCCGGCCATTCCTGAATCGAGGATACCCGCCGGTCCCTTGTAGTAGTGCCCGTATCCGAATAACACCGCCGAGAACAAAACGGCGATCCAGTAAGCTGCGCGAGATTTATTCCCGAGATCGGCCGCGCGGTTGAGCAGGTAGCCGCGGTAGCTGATTTCTTCCCCAGAGGCTGCGAAGGTCCAGACCAGGCCAAGCCATTTCAACGCGACCGGCAGATTGTGCGCGATCTCGTTCATGCCACCGGGTGCAACCGCGGGAGGCCAGAAGTGTGCGGTGATGGGATCTACCACGAACGAACTCAGCAGGATTCGGACGGCTGCGGCAATCAGGCCGATCAGGATAGTTTTCCGCCAGGAAACAGGCCAGCTCAGGCCCATGGCTTTCCAGCTGCCGTCACGAATGTGAAAGGAGAGCAATGCGATCACGAACAAGATAGGCACTTCATTCGGAATGCGGTGATACACATTGTGTCCAATTACGATGCCGGCGCCGATGAGAAATTCGATGAGCGAGATCCAGCGCCGGGAATGAGTCATCGGAATTAGGGCGGGCGGTGCAGAAATTGTGTCTGAGGCGGTTGAGTTCACGATGCTTCCTTGCCTCTGGACCTAAAATCACTTTTGTTCGCTGATACCTCGTCACAAAGCAGCGGAAGTTAGGCGGCTGCCACTCCACTTTTTTCAGGCACGCGGCAGAGCGCGTGAGCTTCGGTACCGCCGTGCGCACCACAGCGCAAAGCGCGTGGTCAGCATCACCAGGCTGAATCCCACTAAAATTCCCAGCGGCACGATCCACCAGCCCAGAATTTCATGCGCGCCGGGCGGAGGGCTGCCGAAGCCGAGGCGGACCGAAATCTGCAAGTCGCCGTTGGCGTCCCGGGCAGTCCAGACGCCCGCGGTTTGCGGATGAACGAGCTTCAGGTATCCGCACAGGATCAGGACCACCCCGCTGAAATATCCCAAGAGCGATCCCATCAATACGAAGAAGCCGGCGACGCTCAGGCTGGCCCAGCGAAAGAGGCTTTTGAGGATCGACCAGGGAGTTCGGCTGACCTCGGCGCGTGTGAACAGGCTTTCAGCCGCGTACTGGGCGGCGAGTTCCTCGGGGGCGCCCAAGTCGGCGAGGACTGCATCGAGATTTTGTTCGCGCGCCTTGTCGACGATGTGGCTGCGCAGTTCTGCAATCACCTCGTGAACGTCCTCTTCTTTCAGTCCGCGCAACGACCTGCGCAGCTTTGCGAGATAATCGTCGATCTTGCGTTGCGCGTCGTCGGTCATCGAGGTCCCTTCGTGAGAGGGGCGAGCAGCGCTGATATGCTGGAAGAAAATCGTGTCCACGTTTCCGCCATTTCTGCGGCTCGCTGTTTACCCGCTGCGGTGAGCGCGTAATACTTGCGCGGATGTCCGCTGTCGGATACGACCCATTCGCTCTTCAACAGGCCTAATGTCTTCAACCGGCTGAGCAGGGGATAGACCGTACCTTCGGAGACGATCAGGTCCGAATCGTTTTCCAGGCGGCGAAGGATTTCCAGACCGTACAGCTTTCCGTTCCAGAGCGAAGCCAGGATGGCCAACTCGAGACACCCCTTGCGGAGCTGGACCTCCCATTTATCGGCTTCCGGCTCTCTCATCCGGGGTGTACATTGCAATACAAGGTATGATGTTGTCAATAGCAATTTTTCGATTCCTAGCGTTCAAGAATTTTCTGGCGGGAGTCAAAATATCGAAACGAAGAAGGTTGAGGCGGGAGCAGCGGAAGGCGGGTAGTGGCTCAATTTGAGGTGAGAATCAGCCATCCCGAAGTAAGTTATCCCTATTTCCTGGGCCGCGAAGATGGCTTGATTCTTGCTTGGGCAAAGCTTAGAGTTGAGGGACTGAGAGTTGTTCCATGTCCACTGAGACCAGCAAATATCTGAAGTTTGGCGGGGCCACCTTGTTGATCCTGGTCTCGATGGGTTACCTGGCGTACACCGGCGTCCAGGAAAGTAAGAGTTACTACGTCACCATCAAAGAGCTGCGGGGTATGGGCGATGGCGCCTATAGCAAGCGGCTGCGGGTGGCGGGCAATGTTCAGCCCGGATCCATCAAGCGCTCCGGCACTAAGGTGGAATTTGTGCTGGTGGAAAACGACCTGAACCTTTCGGTGGTGTACTCGGGCACGGAAGCGCCTCCGGACACGTTTAAAGACAGCTCGCAGGCGTTGGCCGAAGGCAGTTTCGGACGCGATGGCGTGTTCCATGCGAAGCAGTTGCAGGCAAAATGCGCCTCGAAATACGCGCCGCAGCAACCGGGCAACAACATGCAAGGCGCGGAACAGCCGAAGAGCATGACCAAGGCGGACACCGGATCGAATGCAACGTACTGATCGGACGGCTGTGGAGCAACTTCCTAATCTCTCGTGACCAGCGGCGCCGCGCAATCCTCGCCCATCATCGTCGTTGACAACTTAATCAAGCAATTCGGACGTTTTGCTGCCCTGCGCGGAGTGAGCGCGGAGTTCGTCGCTGGAAAGATGTACGCCATCCTTGGCGATAACGGCGCGGGAAAGACGACATTGTTGCGCACCATGGCGGGGTTGAACCATCCGACCCGCGGCAGCGTCTCGATTCTCGGGAATAGGAATTTGCGCGAAATCTGCGGCGAGATCGGTTACATGGCGCACCCGTCGCTCCTCTATGACGAGATGAGCGGCATGGAAAACCTCCGCTACTTCGGGCAGCTTTATGGGATTGCGGATGAGGAGCGCTGTCGCGCCGCAATTCGGGCGGTGGCCCTGGATCCCGAGTTGGAGCGGCCTGTCGGGCAATACTCGCAGGGCATGCGACAACGGATGTCGCTGGCCCGGGCGTTGTTGAACGATCCCAAGATACTGCTCCTGGATGAACCGTTTTCCAACGTAGACCTGCGCTCGGCACGGGAGATGGTGGCGCTGTTGGGAAGGATGCGGAACGCGGGCAAGACGATTTTCGTGGTCACGCACCAGGCGTCGTTGCTGGACGGCGCGGCGGATGAGTTTGTGTGGATGGAAGCAGGAAGGATTGTTTCCCGGACCGAAAGCTTTGAGCGGGTGGCCAGAGAGATGGGCGAGGACGCCCGTTCCTCCGAGGACATGGAGAAGCGGCGATGAGCGGGGTGACGCGGGCAACCTTGATCAAAGACCTGCGGCTGGAGTGGCGGTCCAAAGATGCAATCAACTCCATGCTGTTCTTTGCGCTGCTGGTGGTCGTGGTTTTTAGTTTTTCGTTTGACCCGATAGCCGAGGAGTCGCGGCGGATTGCGGGCGGGTTGATCTGGGTGGCGTTCCTGTTCGCCTCGGTGGTCGCGCTGAACGAAACCTGGGCGCGGGAGTTGCGCAACCAAGTGCTGGATGCGTACCGGGTCTCGCCCGCGCCGGCGAATTCGCTGTTTGTGGCCAAGGCGCTGGGAAACTTTATCTTCGTTTGCGTGCTGGAAGCCCTGATGGCGCCGCTGTTCATTGTTTTTTACAACCTGCGGGCGCTCGGTCCGGCCTACCAGTTGCTGATTGTGGCGCCGCTGGGAACCTGGGCCCTGGTGGTCAATGGAACGTTCTTTGCCGCGCTCTCGATCCGTACGCGGGCGCGGGAGATCATGCTGCCGCTGCTGCTTTTCCCGATTTCGATCCCGGCAATCCTGGGCATGGTGAGTGCCACCACGGCGATTCTGAGCGGAGAGAATTCGGCCCGCTTCTACATTGTCTTGCTCGCGGTCTACGATGTGGTGTTTACTATCGCTTGTCTGGCTTTATTCGAAACGGTGTTACACGCGGAATGAAACGCTGGTTCCCCATTCTCGGTATTGTCACCCTGGCGCTGCTGAGCTACGCGCTGTATGAAGCGCTGGTGGCCGCTCCGACGGAGCGCACCATGGGCGATGTGCAGCGAATTTTCTACTACCACGTGCCTTCGGCCTGGACTGCGTTTCTTCTGTTCTTCCTCAATTTCGTGGCCTCGATCCAATACCTGGTCCGGCGCAAGCCCGGGGTTGATCGCATCGCGAACTGGATTGTCCTTGGGATCGCAGTTGCGATCTGCATTGGGGCTTACGTGGTGCCTCCACCCGCAGGCGTGGAGCGATCGGCCGTCGCTACCACCGGCCTCGCGGTCGCAGCAATTTATTTTCTGGTCCGCAAGCTGTTCCCGGGGGACCGCGCCGACATTCTCGCGGTGGTCACGGCCGAAGTGGGAGTCGTGTTCTGCACCATTGTTCTGATTACGGGGCCGCTATGGGCGCGGCCGGTGTGGGGCATCTGGTGGGCGCCGGGCGATATTCGCCTGACTTCGACCCTGGTGCTGTGGCTCATCTACATCGCTTATCTGATGTTGCGTAAGTTCTCCAGCAGCGGAAATACGGCCGTAATTGCCGCAGTGCTGGCGGTCTTTGGGGCGCTGGATGTGCCGCTGGTGTATTTCTCGATCTGGTTTTTCCGTACGCAGCATCCGCAACCGGTGATTGGCGGCGGCGGCTCGATCGATCCACGCATGATGCAGGTGCTGCTGATCAACTGGGTGGCATTCTTGTTCTTTGCCTACCTGGTGAGTTGGTCCCGTTACCGGCTGGAAGTGATCAAGCGCGAGGTTGAGCGGGCGCAGGGGATGCAGGAATTGATGGAGACCAGAGCGCGATGAACTTCCTATACGCAGCGTACGCGGTGACCTGGGTCATTCATATCGGGTATTTGACGACGCTGGTGCGGCGGTATGCGCGGCTGAAAAAAGAGATCGCGGAACTGAAGAAGTAGGCTTCGCGGTTGCAGAATGCGAGCGTCGTGCACGCGAGATCCTGCGCCTTCGGCTCAGAATGACGTCAGTGAAAAGTGCAGGATGACGTCAGGGAAGAGCAAGGGCTCGAACAAAAAATGGGGGACTAACAGCCACTGGCTCCCGACGCCCCGACTACACGCCACCCTTTTTCCACCCTTCAGCTAAATCCTTCAAGAAGTCTTCGGCGGGTGTGTTGCGGAGGAACTGGTATTCCTCGATCAAGGCAGCGATGCCAACGCGCGATGCCGGCAAGGGGTTCTCGACGCGGAGCACGCGCGCGGTAAAGCGTACACGGACGGAGTCAGTCAAAGTCACGTGAGGCGGGAAGGTCAAGGTCACGTCTACGCGCGAGCCTTCCGGCAGTGGCCGATCCAGGTAGAAGAAAACGCCGCGCGCGCTGACATTCTGGGTTTCAGTGTTGATATCGCCGAGATCACTATTGGCGATTTTTATGACTGCAGGCAGGCGCATGTCGAAACGCCGCATCATGCGCCGATCTTGCGCTGACGGCAGCATATCGGATTCCTTTCCTCGCACAGGCAGCATTGGACTCCTGAGATGACAAGAAGTTCGCGGCGACGGCGGTCGCGAAACCTGCCCACTACTTGTACTGGATTGAGCAAGGGTTACCTACCTGCCAATCGTTTGCAAGCGCAAAAGTGCGCAGGAACTGTCTCGGTTAACGCTCGAGCGGGGTCGCCAAACCCGGGAGAGCTGGTGGGGAGGGCAGGGGGAGGAAACTGTGTAGCTGGGAGAGCCGAGATCAGAATCAAGCAATCGCACTGCCATCATGGAACGCCACCACAATTGTTAACTTCCCAACAAACTAAAGCACTTTCCAATATGTCGGAAACCGACCCATGGCTCGGAAGACTGAAACAAATTGCAGATAGGTTGCCGAGAATGGGCGCCGGCCATAGCTTGCACAATCGGCTGTGCAGCGGCATCTCTGGCAGTCGGCGGCGGCATCTGACCATAATTCGGGGTACATTCAAGACCCAGGGCAGTGCTGTGCTTGACAGTGTATCCGTCAGATGTTTAAGTATTTACTTACTTTTTCGCCCCAATTTCTGTGGACATGCAGGTCGCTTCGCGCGCGGGTGGGATGGCTCTGCCACTTCTCAGTCCTCTCCAGGAAATCGGGAAAATTTGGAGGAGCTTCGTGAGATCGAATCGCCATCGGTTGGGATCAAGGTATGTCTGCGGGGGCGTTCTGGCCTCGATCGCGTTGCTGATGCTGCTCGGAGCCGTGATCCTGATGGGCTCCAGCGCAGGGCATGTCCCGACTCTGACCGCCGCAAGCTCCAAAAACATCAGCGTCCAATCCGACGCGCAACGGATGCTGGCGCAGATCCCGATGGCGTTTGAGCCGAACCAGGGACAGACGGATGGGCGCGTCCGGTTCCTATCCCACGGCCGCGGTTATGGATTGTTTCTGACTGCCGATGAGGCGGTCCTGGCACTACAAACCGGGCGCTCCACCCGAGACGTCATCCGGATGAGCTTGCAGGGTGCCAACCCCGCCGTCAATGCCATCGGAAATGATGAGATGCCGGGAAAGAGCCATTACCTGATCGGCAATGATCCTTCCAAGTGGCACCGCAATGTTCCGCAATTTGCCCGGGTGCGCTATCAAGAAGTTTATCCGGGCATCGATCTGGTTTATTACGGCAGCGATGGCCGGCTGGAGTACGACTTCGAAGTAGGGCAGGAGACAAATCCCAAAAGCATCGCGCTTCGTTTTATGGGTGCGGACCACCTCCGCGTGACGCAAGATGGAAATCTCGAAATTGCCGGCAAGCGTGGCACAGTCGCGCTGCAGGCGCCTCGGGCCTACCAGGAGCGAGAGGGAAAGCGGGCGCCGGTGGATGCGCGCTTCGTGCTGCGCGCCGGCAACGAGGTTGGATTTGAGCTGGGAGCATACGATCGCAGCCAGAAGCTGGTGATCGATCCCGTGCTGTCTTACTCCAGCTTCCTCGGTGGAAGTGGCGAAGAAGCCTGCTCGACGATCACCGGGAACCCGGTCACATCGGGGTGTCCTGCGGTTTCGGTCGATCCGGCTTTTAATGTCTACATGGCAGGTTCGACATCGTCCACCGATTTTCCCCTGACCCCGTCTCCGACACTGCCGTTTCAGGGCACGCTTGCGGGAACTGCCAACGCATTTGTTACGAAATTCGTTCCCAGCGCCTCCTCGAGCGGGCCGAGCTATGTGATCCAGTTCTCGACCTACCTGGGCGGAAATGGTATTGACACCAGCGCGGGGGTTGCCGCAGATGCGGCCAGCAAAGTTGCGGTGGCTGGAACCACCACCTCGACCGACTTCCCGACATTGGGCGGGTTCATCCCCGGGCCGCTTTCGGCCAGCGCCGATCATGTATTCGTATCAGAGTTGACGGCGGATGGAAGCGCCCTGGTGTATTCCACCTATCTCGCCGGGAACGGCACCGAGAAGGCGACTGGCCTGGCTCTCGACATTCGCGGGAACATTTATGTTTCCGGCACAACGACTTCGACGGACGCCAACACGGGATTTCCCTCGACGGCCGGATCGTTCCAGACAACTTCGCTGGCCACCAATCAGTTCTTCTTCAGCAAGATTGATCCCACCAAGACGGGAACAGCCTCAGTCCCTTATTCGACGTACGTCGGCGGAAGCACGCCTTCCCCCGGTGTGACGCTGGGTGGCGGCATCGCGGTGGATACAAGCACGACCCCGAATGTCTACATCACGGGCGGAACCGATTTCTCCGATCTGAAATTCCTGAACGCGTATCAGACCGCCACCGCAGGAACGCACGCATTTCTTGGAAAATTCACACCGACCAATGCCACCGGAGCGCAAGAGGTTTATTTGACGCTGTTCGGTGGTAGCGGCACCGATATCGGGACTGGCGTGGCTGTGGACAGTTCGGGAAATGCTTACATCACGGGCTCAACGACATCTGCGTCCGGGTTCACGCCTCCGAGCGGGATTACCCCATTGCAGTCCACCTTCGGCGGCGCGACGGATGTGTTTCTAGCGAAGTTCGGCGTGCCCTGCACCGGTTCGACCTGCACCACCACCAACGTTCCGCTCAGCTACTTTACCTATCTTGGAGGCGCCAATAACGAGGCCGCCTTAGGCATTGGAGTGGATAGTATCCAGGGGGCGTTGATCACGGGAACGACCGACGGAACCCTGCCAATTTTAGGTAGTGCTCCTCAGACTACATACGGCGGAGGGACAACCGACGCTTTCGTGGCCCGGATCGACACCACTTCGAACTCCACGACAGTCGGACACTTTGCAACTTACCTGGGTGGCGCAGCAGCCGATGCAGGCACCAGCATTGCCGTGGACAGCTCGGGGACTCCTTATGTGGCCGGTGAGACATTGTCCTCGAATTTTCCCATCAGTTCCGCGCCGGAGCAGGGCACGCTGAATGGCACCAGCGATGCCTTCCTCAGCAAGCTTGGGCCGACGGTGAGCCTTACCATGGCGCCAACTGCGACTCCGACTACGGTAGGAGTGGGCAACCAGGTCACATTCAAGTACACGATTACCAATGCCGGCGACCTGGTCAGCCATGCCATTTTCACCGACACGCTGCCGAGCAATGCCACTTTCGTGTCCGCTACTTCGACGGTCACCAATGCGTGCGGCGCGGCCAGCAATCAAACCGTGACCTGTGACCTGGGTACGATCAATCCCGGAGCGACTACGCCAAGCGTCAGCATCGTGGTGACGCCGGTCGCGCCCACCCCGCCTGCCACCGGGCCGACTTCGCTTGGTAACAGCGCCACCCTGACCGTCAACGGCTTGACGACCAGCGCGAGCGCCAGCGCGACGGTGAACGATTTCAATGTCACCGTGGCGCCCGCAACGGTAACGGTTCCCGCCGGCATTGCGGCAACCTACCAAGTCACGGTGACGCCGACCGGTTCCTTCCCGGACAGCGTTTCGCTTTCCTGCTGCTCGGGGCTCCCGGCCAATGTTGGGACCGTGGTTTTCACGACCAATCCGATTTCCAATCTCACCAACGGATCAGCCGCGAGTTCGACGGTGACCATTCCCACCATCATGCGTCCGACGACCACCACGCGCTTGTGGCAGAAGGGCGGACCGTTGTACGCGTCGTGGCTTTCGGTCTCGGGGCTGGGACTGCTCGGAATCAGTATCGGAGGAGCGATCTCGCGCAAGCGGAGAATCGTGATGGCGCTGCTGATCGGCGGGCTGTTCGCGCTGATCGGATTGCAATCGGCGTGCGGTTCGAGCGGGAGCAGTACGACCACCGTGACCGGAACCCCGGCTGGGACTTACAACCTGACGCTCACAGCCACTTCAGGCACGGCGACGCGGACATTCCCGGTGACACTGGTGGTGCAGTAGCGGAATGCAGTAGTGGAATATGGACACCCGTATCCTCGCCGGCCGAATGGGCAACTTGCCATCCCTACCGTTCTTAGCCGCCGAGAGGCGAGAACATGATTCTGCTTGGGATGCTGAGAGCAGATTGCTGCTCAGTACGCTCATCTGACAGGGTGGACGAACTTTCAACCTTGGTCGCCTTCTTATCGAGAATCGTGAGTGAAGTGGCGATTTTTCGACAACTGAGCCGCTACGACTACGAACCGACCTGCGCAAATTGCTGGCGGGTGGGCCACACTAACCGTAGGATCATCGCGGAAACATTAATCATAAAGAGGGGGTGAGCCACTTCTCGTGCCGCGAGAAGTGGCGCACCCCTCGGATCTGAACATGCTGCTGGAAGATGTCGCCCACCCGCCGATTTTGTAACAGTTATCGTGCTCTGTCGTGGTAAATGTTTATCATGACAAGAAACGCCTGCACTCAAGCCGTTCTCATTCTTGTTGTTGCCCTAGGGTGTTTCGGTGCCTCTGCCCAAGATGCGCCGAGCCCAGTGCAGCCGACGAGCCTTGATTCGCAAGTGACGGTTCCTTTCTTAGTGGATGACGTGCACGGCAATCCAGCCCCACGCGTTGCGTCCGGTGACCTCTCCATCTTGGATAATGGCAAGCCTGCTCTCTCGATAGTCGCATTGCATCGTGGCTCAGAATTGCCCCTTCGATTAGGCGTGGTGATCGATAAAAGCAACTCTCAGAGAAAAAGTGAAGTCTATTGGGCTGGACTTAAGAGTTTGCCCGCCTTTTTCAAGCAGGCAGTGAATGGAGGAGATGATAAAGCTTTTGTTGAGACCTTCGATACACTTCCGCTTCCGCCGACCGAATGGATGAGTGCTGAGCAACTCAGTCATTTCACAGTAGACTTAGTTCCCGATGGTGGATCTTCTCTTTTCGACGCGATTGACCTCGCGTGCAAGTCTCGTATGAGCGACCGCCAGCCTGCTCGTCGAGTTATTGTGTTGTTGACCGATGGCGGAGACAATCAGAGTCACATCAAGCTGGACGAAGCGTTTGCTTCAGCGCAGCGCGCAGGAGCGGTGATATTCACGGTCAGCACGATTGAGGAGGGCAACAACTATCAAGAACACAAAACAGCAGGAACCCTCAAGAAGTTGGCCGACAAGACCGGGGGTATCGCCTTTCTGGATCTTCGCCCAAAAGAGATGCCGAAGGTGTTTTCGCAAATACAAGAGCACCTCGATAGCATGTACACGGTGACCTACATTTCTGAAGCGGGCCTGCCAGGGGCATTTCACGAGATTGAAATAAAAGCTGCCGCCGGCAAGAAACTGCGAATACGAGCCCCGAAGGGATTTTACGGCCCTGCCAGTGGAGACAGCGGTAAATGATAACTGTCTAAACTATGCCTTTACACTCACAATATGTTCTGGGGCCCTTCGCTGGTAGTCGCTGCTGATGAGTGATGGAGCGCTCTCGTGGGTTCGGCCCTAAACAGGATTATTCTTTGGGGACCTGCGCCACCTCGTTGCCGTGATCTCTCTTTCCAGTTCATCCTGTGCCACCGAGTCATCGCGCGTCATTCCGAAAAGAGGTTTTACGCAGCGCCACGCGATGACGTCGAGTAGCGCGGCCGGGGAATGGCGCACACTTGTAATTCCCGATTACACGGGCGAGGACGACCGCGCCTACATCGGAGCTGACGAATTTAGGCGCCCGCTGTAAGCTTATGGTGGGACTTCTGCTGCGCAATGCCGTACTGGCGAATCTTGTACAGCAGCGCTTTGTAGCTGATCTTCAAAATGGCCGCCGCCTGCTTGCGGTTCCAGTTGGTTTCTTCGAGCGCCTTGGAGATCGCTTCGGCTTCGGCCTCGTCCTTCGCCGTGCGCGCCAACGATTTCAGCCCGCCTCCAGGTTCAGCCGCGTTCTGCGGGTTGGCGTCAAATCGCGCTCCGCTGCCATCGCTCTTGGGATGGAGTTCGTTGATGGCCAGCTTTTCGTCTCCGAGAATCAGATAGCGCTTGATGAAGTTGCTCAGCTCGCGCAAGTTGCCGGGCCACGGGTAATCCAGACAGGCTTGCATCATGGTCGGCCCCAGTGGGAGCGGGGCGCGGGCATAGCGTTCCGACATGCGCGACATGAAATGCTTGAGCAGGATTGGAATCTCTTCCTTGCGGTCGCGCAGCGGCGGCAGACTCAATGTGAACGCGTTCAGGCGGTAGTACAAATCCTCGCGCAGGCGCTTGGTCGCCAGAGCTTCGGGGATGTTGATGTTGGTGGCGGCCAGGATGCGGACGTCAACCTTGATCACGCTGCGGCTGCCCAGGCGCGAAAATTGCTGGTCCTGCAGCACGTGCAGCAATTTGGCTTGAAGCAGAGGCGGCATTTCGCCGATTTCGTCGAGCAGGATTGTGCCTTTGTTGCAGAGCTCGAATTTGCCCGGTTTGGGATGCGTGGCCCCGGTGAAAGCTCCGGCTTCATAGCCGAACAGTTCGCTTTCCAGCAAGTCCGCGGGGACGGCAGCGCAATTTACCTTCAAAAATGTGCGATGGGCGCGCGGTGACAGCTTGTGAATCAGGCGCGCGAGAACTTCTTTCCCGGTCCCGCTTTCGCCAAGCAGCAGGACTGGAATATCAACATTGGCGACCAGCGCGGCCTGCGAACGGATCTTGCGCATGGCGGGGCTCGCCGCGACGAAGAAGACGTCATCGCAGAGCTCTTCTACTTCGCCCGCATAGGCCTGCTGATTGGTTCCGAGACACTGATCGATGACGGCGTCGAGTTCGGCTTTCTGGAACGGCTTGGTCAGGTAGTCGTGAGCGCCGAGACGAATCGCCTGCACCACCTTGCGGGTATCGCTCACGCAGGAGAGCATCACGACCTTGACGCCGGGATAAATCTGGCGCAATTGCTCGAGCGTCTGCAAGCCATCAATGCCGGGCATGAGCAGGTCGAGCAGGACCAGGTCCGGATGCAGGCCTTTTTGGACGCGTTCCAGTGCTTCCTCGCCGGTGCTGGCAGTGTTGACCTTGTAGTCGTCCACCTCCAGCAAGGTCTTGATGTAGCGCAGCATTCCTGGTTCGTCATCGACCAGCAGGATGTTGGCCGTGTTGCTCATTTCGTTTTCCCTTTGCTGGTAGCCGGAGCTGGCGGGTTCAGCGGTAAGAGGAAGGAAAATTTACAACCCGCCCCTGGCTCGCTCTCCACCCAAATCTTGCCACCCATGCCATGGACCAGGCGCCGCGCGATCGCCAGGCCTAAACCCGTACCGTCCGACTGTTTCTCACTTTGCGGGAGCCGGAAAAAATCGTCGAAAACTTCAATGTGATACTCGGGCGGAATACCGGCTCCGGTATCGGAAACGCTTACTTTCACAGAGTTCGGAATGGACAAGGGCTGCCGACGCCGCTCGCTGGTCACAGTCTTCTGACTGACGCTGCGTCGTTCCCACATGTACGGTTCGGCATGGAGCCAAACTGTGCCACCCCCGGGGGTGAACTTGGATGCATTCTCCAGCAGGTTGGAGATAATTCTTTGCACCTTGGGCAGATCGAACGGGAATTCGACAAGCTTATCGTTGGCCAGAAAATAAAGCGCGAGACCTTTCTCCTGGAACCGGTTCGACCACAAGCGGCAAACTTCCGAGAGGCAGGCATTCATGTCGCCCATCTCGTACTGGGCTTTCATCTCGCCGGTTTCGAGAACGCTGTAGCTCAGGAAATCCTGAATGAAGTGCTGCAGGCGCTGGCCGCTGGAGCGCATATCACGGAGCACCTCGCGTTGACGATCGGTGAGAGGACCAAGTTTCTCGCTTTGAAGGAGCTCTACATAACCATTCAAGATGGCGAGCGGTGTTTTGAGATCATGAGCCGCAGAGCCCAGGGCGGTGGTAGTCCGCAGGAACCTTTCACGCAACTGGGTATATTGCTGGAGCAGGTTGTGACCGCAAGTCGGATCTGGACAAGCTTGTCCATTATTTTCCGGGCATAGCTCGGCGCCGGGAGGGTTCTGCATTTGCGGAAGACACGACTTTTCAGGCGTTGCGGCCATAGCTGGACGATCGTTGTGGCTGACTGCGGGGAGGGTCGTGCCCTGAACTCGGTAACTAGTACGGATTTTGGATGATTGCTATGTCTCGGGATGGTATGCCAGGAAGCCTGTCGTGTCAATGGAAAATGCCATGAATTTATCACTGAAGGGAAAAACGTTGCATTCGTAAACATCTCAATTTGTATGGGCTTAAGTAGCCTAATAGACGAACACAAGGCGAAAGTTACCTTCGCCAAGTTTCTGCTGGAGTAGAGAAGTTCCACCTTACCGGCAATCGCGCGCCCGGAGCCTGCGGCATGCATTCGCAAGTGGAGTCGTTTGGCCCCAAAGGTGCGGTATAGAGCAGTTCAGATTCGGAAAAGAGGGGCTCCATTGAACCGACGCAGGGCGGAAACCGAACGCCGCAGATGGCCACGTTTGCCGTTGGCCATTCCGGTATTTGTGCGCAGTCGCGACGAAAAGGGCAAGGAGTTTCTGGAGTTCGCGACCGCACTGAACGTTTCTGCAGGAGGTGTGTTAGTAGCGGTGCGCCGCTCTCTGCCGCTTGCAGCACAGGTTTTGCTGGAAATCCCCAGTGCGCCGTTGGCCGCTACCACGACTCTGCCGAAGGCCTCGCGCACTCTGCGGGCCCGGGCGTTGCGGGTGTTGCATGCAGAAGGCTACCATTTAGTTGGACTTAAGTTCTCCCGCCCGCTTGTGAATGGCGATGTAAGCACCCGTGCTGTGCGACGGAAAGTTGCTTCTTCGGTGTGAAAAGTTTTTCCCATCAAAAAAGCCCTGAAGGAGTCCGATTTCCACGGTCCTTCGCGCTTAGTCGGAAATCAGCGTTTTCCACGTATGTTATTGAATCCTATCGCTGGTAGCCAGGAATAACAGGTGAGTTAAGGGCTGACATTCATTTGGCGCTCAGTGTGCAACCTGTTAGTCCGTCACAGGAGAAATAGGCGACTCAATGCCCATTACAGCGACAAATTCTGTCAGTTCTTTGGTTCAATCCATAGGCGAGATCCCTCCGGAGAGCATACTGTTCGGCCGTTCTGAGGCGATGCAGAACCTGCGCGAACGCCTCGACAAGGTGGCCTGCGCCAACGTTCCCGTCCTGATCCAGGGCGAGAGCGGGACGGGCAAGGACATCATCGCGCGCATGATCCACACCCGCTCCCCATGGCGGAGCGGTCCCTATGTGAAGGTGAACTGCCCGGCAATTCCCGGGACGCTTCTGGAAAGCGAGTTGTTCGGCTACGAAAAGGGAGCGTTCACGGGCGCCTACGGATCCAAGCCCGGACGCGTGGAACTGGCGCATCGCGGGACGCTTTTCCTGGACGAAATTTCAGAACTCGATTTGGGCTTGCAGTCCAAGTTGTTGCAATTGCTGCAGGATGGCCAGTTCTGCCGCATCGGGGCGCAGGAGGACAAGAAAGTCGAAGTCCGCATCGTGTGCGCCACCAACCGGCAGCTGGAAGTCGAGATTGAGAGTGGCACTTTCCGGCAGGACCTGTTCTACCGCATCAACGTTGTGAATCTGCACATGCCGCCGCTGCGCGAACGCCGCACCGACATTCCGGAACTAGTGAGCTACTTCCTGGAGTATTACAACCGCAAGTACAACTGCCGGGCGCGCACTCTTTCTAACGAGTTGATGAGCGTGCTGCAGAAGTACCACTGGCCGGGCAATATTCGAGAACTGGAGAACCTGTTAAAGCGCTACGTGATTCTCGGAAATGAGGACGTAATCTCGAGCGACCTGGTTTCCCGCGAGCAGGAGTACTTCAATCCTGACATCAACCTGGACGGACCGATATCGCTGAAAAAGCTGACCCGGCAAGCCGTGCGCGAGCTGGAGCGCAAGGTGATCCTGAAAGTTCTGCAGGCCAATCATTGGAACCGCAAGCAGGCGGCGCGTGCCTTAAGCATCAGTTATCGCGCTTTGCTGTACAAAATCCGGGATGCCGGATTGCCCCCGAACCGCTCGACGAGGCGGCGTGAAACTCCGATAGATCAAGGGGTTGCCGCCGACTGAGTGCAGTCTTGCCGATCCCGAACTTGCCAATTCCCCCGCGCAGGTTCCCTGGTAGTTAATCCCCCAGGCTGGAATTTTGTGTCATCGTGGGAACCTGACGGTTCCCTCGTAAGTTCCCTGGCTGTTCCTTGACATTCGTGGTCGCGAAATCAATTTGCTACATGTTGCGCAGCCTTTTGCACAGGGTCAGTGCTATTGACGGGGCTGAGACAAGCATGTAACACAGATTCAGGAACTTAGGATTCCGCGTTTTTGGTATGCGGGGTGCTTTGAGAGTTCCTGAAACCCGAGCATTCCACAAGGTGCTCAAACACTTCGTCTTTGTGGTTTCCCCCCCGAGACGGTGACAGGCGCAGTTAACTTCTAGGAGGCAGTACACAGATGGGTAAGAAATTATTGCTGCTCGCAGTTCTGGCATTGGCTCTGCCAATGGCAGCGTTTGCCAGCAGTGGCGTTGACTTCACAAACAGTGGCGGCACACTGAGCGGGACCAACAGCGGACTTTCGCTGAGCGGTTCCGTGTTGGTCGCCGTCAACGGGCTCAACGGGGGCGGGCTCATCACGGGCTCCAACTTGGGTTCGGTTACTTTCACCACCGGTGCTCTGACGAGCGGCTCGTTGGCAATGGGTGGAACCTTTGCCGCGGGTGGCACGTTCCTGATCACTGGCAACGGTATGAACGGCATTCCAAACGGCACCCTGTTCAGCGGGACTTTCTCTGCACCCGTGAGCTGGCAGTTGGTGACTCTGGCCAATGGAACACACAACTACATCCTGACCGGCGTGATGACGGGAACCACGATGAGCGGGTTCCAGACCAACGGCGTAACGGTGCAGTTGACCATCAACACAGGCAAGGGATTCTTCAACGGTTCTACGCAGATCTCGAGCGGCGACACCAACATCGTCGTTCCGGAACCCGGGACCCTGAGTCTGTTGGGAACGGGCTTGATCAGTCTGGCAGGCGCGGTACGGCGTAAGCTGAAGGCGTAGTTGTAGCTGTTTCCGTAACTCGTTTTCTCTCTCGAACCCTGTTGCCAACCAGCAACAGGGTTTTGTTTTGAACTCATCAAAACAGGTTTTCAGGAGTTCACGAGTTCGGCGCTCGCGTTGGCAGACGTATTGTCGGTCAATTCCAGTCCCCAGGTCTCTCCACTTTCGAGAGCTTCCACGCCGACCTGATATTCCGATGTGCCTTCCATGGGACGGATCCAAATCACGCGAAACTGAATTTTACGCTGACGATACTGCACCATCAGCCTGTCACCCGGCTTGAGTTCGTGGTGAATGGCGGCCAACCGTGCGCCGCGCGGGGTGATGTCTAGTGTATGGGCGAGTTCGTAGGGAGCCTCGTCGGATGCGCCTTTGGACCAGACTCGGACCGGCAGCACCATCTTGAGACGTTTGTGTTTTCGCCTTCCAGCAGCGTTGTCCATGGTATTTACCTGCCGGATAGATGTGCAGATCGGCGTCCAAGCGATGGTTACTTCGGAGATCGTTGCAAGCGGCGGCGATTCATCGAGTTGGGCGAGAGTAACCGAAGCGTGTCTTGCGCTGGACGCCAGCTTTTGTGATTTTTCCGGCGACTATTGACAAAAATTGTCGGCCCAAGCCCAACCCGCCTGCAAATGACGTTTCGTACATCTGGTTTATTTGGCCTGAAAGGTTAGTGAAACCTCTCCAAGATACGTCAATACACTACATGTGCTCCGGATGTGTGGTGCCGAGATTCCGAGGGCTGGAGTGCCCGGTGGACCTTCTCAGACCTTCCCATTTTGTCTGGGTGGCGATATGACATAGAAATATCGGTTTCGGTATCTGCCTAGCCACATCCTTACTACCGCATGCGTCACACGTCTCGCTAGCAATTCGGAAGTCCTTGTCGGGCGAATGGTTTCTAGATTCGTTCCGATTCATGAAAACTGACGTCAATAACCAAGAAAAAAGGAGTCCTCCCCATGCGACTGCTGAATACTGTTCTCCGCCAGCCATCACGGAGATTTGGACAATCAGGCCATTTCGAGATGGCCATGTTCCAGCTGTGCCTTATTTTGTGTTGCGCAATGCTGGCCGGTAACGCGTCCGCGCAGCAGAGTTTCGTGTATTTCGAGAGCAACATCGGAAAGCCGGTCAACGGAAATTCGATCTTCGGCTTTCGCAACGACGGCACCGGACGGCTGACTCCATTGCCGGGCTCGCCGTTCCGCCTGGGCGGCTCTGGGGTGTTCGATCCCTCCGACGTACTGATGCCGACCGACGCGGACCAGCAACTCATCACCGATCCGCAGCAGCAATTCTTGTTCGCGGTAAACGGCGGTTCGAACACGGTCGGAGTTTTCACGATCGGCAACAATGGCGCGCTTACTCCAATCCGGAATTCGCCATTTCCATCACTGGGACCGAATCCTGCCAGCCTCGGTTACAACCCCAATCTCAACATTATGACGGTGGTGAACCGGAACACCGATCCCAACCAACCGGTCAGGCGAAACTCTCCCAACTACACCACCTTCACCGTGAGCTCGAGCGGCGCGCTGATTCCCACCGGAAACAGTGTGGCGCTTAGCGATCTGAATGCGATGCCGTCCCAGGCATTGGTGCAGCCGGCAAACAATCTGGTGTTCACGCTGGAATACGAGACGGCGTTGATTTCGTCGTATCGGTTGGGCGCGACTGGATCGCTGACCAAGGTCAGCCAACTCGGGCCGCCCGCAGCAGGCATGAATCCGCTGGGAGAGGCGCGGCACCCCAGCCAGAATGTGCTGTACGTTGGCTACCCGACTTCGTCGGTTTTTGGCGTGTACACCTTCGACAACACCGGAAAGCTGACGTTCGTGAAGACAGTTGGGACCGGAGCCGGAGATTGCTGGATGACGGTGAATGAGGCCGGCACTCGCCTGTACGTCGCGGATTCCGGAATCTTTTCCATCGGAGTCTACGACATCAGCACTCCGACTTCGCCGGTGTTGATCCAGACACTGGCTTTAGGACAGGGGCCGCGCGTGTACAACGTCGCGCTCGATCAGAACGGGCAATTCCTGTATGCGCTGGGAGTGCGCAAGCTCTACACCATGCAGGTGCTCTCGGATGGAACGCTTCAGGAAGTGCGGACCTCTCCCACCTCGGTCAACATGCCGCAGACCGCGGGACCGGTGGGGCTGGTTACGGTGCAGAAGTAATTTAAGGTCGGCTTTGGCGCCTGGGGAGCGCGGCTTCCCGGGCGCCAGGACGCATCTGATTCCCCGCCCAATCGTGGCGGGTTCTCCTAATCTAATCACAGCCGCAAACCGGACTGCCGCGAGCGCGAGGCACCCTCGACTGCGCTCGGCATGAAAGGCTGTCTTACAGATCAGCAGCGCACAATTTTGGGGTCGTGTATGCCCTTGGTGGCGTTGCGCGTGTCGATGACCAGTTGAGACTCGCGAACGATCTTCAAATAATCGTAATCGGAGTGATCGGTGACGATGAGCACGCAATCGTACTGTCCAAGCTTGTCGAGAGGCGCGCACTTCATCTGCAGGTCGTACTTGCGACCTTTGCCGATCATCGGGAAGTAGGGATCGTTATAGCTGACCTGCGCTCCCTCTTTTTGCAGCAGTTCGATGATGGTGAGCGCCGGAGATTCCCGCAGATCGTCTATGTCTTTTTTGTAGGCCACTCCGAGAATCAGCACCCGCGAACCGTTGAGGGCTTTCTTGCGCTGGTTGAGCGCGGCCACAACCGATGCCAGGACGTGATAGGGCATCGCAACGTTCACTTCGCCCGCCAGTTCGATGAAGCGAGTTCGGAAGTCGTATTCCTTTGCCTTCCACGAGAGATAAAACGGATCGACCGGAATGCAGTGTCCGCCGAGGCCCGGGCCGGGATAGAAGGGATGGAACCCAAAAGGCTTGGTGGAAGCGGCTTCGATCACCTCCCAGATGTCGAGGCCCATGCGCAGCGAGAGCAGCTTGAGTTCGTTCACCAGCGCGATGTTCACGCAGCGGTAAATGTTCTCGAGCAGCTTGGTCATTTCAGCGGCGGCGGGGGACGAAACCGGGACCACGCGCTTGAAAATCGATCCGTAGAGCGCGCCTGCTAGCTCGGAAGCCTGGGGGTCGAGTCCTCCGACGACCTTGGGGATATCGTGGCGCGCGACGGTCTGGTTGCCGGGATCCTCGCGTTCCGGCGAGAAGGCGACGAAAAACGCTTCTGAATTGTTGGAACCGCTCCGCGCGGCCTTCAGGCCCTTTTTGTTCCCGTTCTCGAGAATTGGAACCAGCACTTCTTCAGTGGTCCCGGGATAGGTGGTGCTTTCCAGAACAACAAGCTGTCCCGCTCGGAGATGAGGAGCGATGGCTTCCGCGGTCTTGGTGATGTAGCTCAGATCGGGCTCGTGGTACTCGTTGAGCGGAGTGGGCACGCAGATGATGATGGCATCCATCTTGGCGATCTGGGAATAGTCCGAGGTTGCGGAAAATCCGCCGGAGCGTGCCTTCTGGATCTCGGTGGCGGGGATGCGGTAAATATACGAGCCCCCCTGCGCGAGCGTGGATATCTTTCGCTCATCAATATCGAAACCGGTGACCGGGAACTTCTGCTCAGCGTAAAGCAGGGCAAGCGGCAGGCCCACGTAGCCCAGGCCGATGATGGCCACTCGAGACTGCTTGGCCTCGATCTTGCTCTTCAGATCGGACGCGTGCGTTGCGGAAACGGGATGAGTGCTCATGATCGAAGAATTTATTCGCCTCTCTTGATTTTGTTAACCACACTTCCTGCGGACTATGAACGCAATTGCGACAGCGCTTTTTTAACATCGTTCCCGCTGGAGTAGTTGGGATTGATCTTCAGTACCTTCTCCAGATGCTGGCGAGCCAAGGCCGGTTGGTCATCTTTCTGGTAGGCCAGGCCCAGATGGTAGTGCACAGTCGGGTCATCGGGAGCCTTGTTCTTCTCCGCCAGGCTCAGCGATTCCTTGAAAAGATCAATGGCCGACTTGTAAGCGCCCTTTTGATAGTAAACCCAGCCCAGGGTATCAGCAGCGTTTGGAGACTCGGGCATGCCGCGGCGGGCGGTTTGCGCCAGTGACAGTGCGACGTCAACATTGCCATTGCTCTGCAGCATGACGTACGCGAGATTGTTGGAAGCCAGAGGATCGTCGGGCTTGATCTCGAGCGCCTTCTGGTACATGGCCTTGGCGTTTTCCCAGTCCTGCTTCGATTCGTACAACTCGCCAGTCAGGATGTAGAAGCTGGGCTCGCGCGGGTTGTCCTTCATGGACTGCTGGTAGGTGGCAATGGCCTGATCGGTGGAACCTTTGGCGACCTGTACCTGTCCGAGTTTCAGCAGGGCGTCGGAATTGTTCTTGTCGAGTTCAGCAGCCTTCTTGAAAGCGGCCTCGGCCCCATTCACATCTTTCTTGCTCTGGAACAGCGCGGTGCCGAGCAAATCATAAAAAGCGCTGCTGTTGGGAACTTTCGCGATTTGCGCGTTGGCCGCAGCCACCGCCTTGTCGGGTTGCTTGTCGGCTATGTAGCTGTTCATCAATCCGCTTAACGCGTCGGAAGAGCTTGGATCCTTTTCGAGTCCCTGCTGGTACGCCTTTTCGGCTTCCGCAAATTGGCGCTGGGTCAGTTTCAGATTGCCCATCTGCACGTAGCCGATCGCGGCCTGGGGAGCAACTTCGATTGCTTTGCGGACGTCTGCTTCAGCTTTTGGAAACTCCTTGCGGTTCATGAAGGAAGCCGCGCGCAAAGCATACCCATCGGGCGAACCGGGCTGCAGGTTGATGATCTGCGTGGCGGTCTGTTCCAGCGAACTCATATCGCCTTTGCGCAGTGCGACGGCGGCCAGAGCGCGATGGGCTTCGGCGAGATCGGGGCGCAGCCGGACTGCCGCCTGCCATTCGCTTTCCGAGCGTGCGATGTTGCCCTGCTGGTCGAATGCAATACCGAGGTGATAGTGCGCGACACCGTTGTCGGGATCGTTCTTAATGGCGGATTGCAAAGTCTGCACCGCGTCGTTGGCGTGCCCGTCGCGGATTTGAATCTGCCCGCGATAAATCAAGGCCTCGTTATCGTTGGGATTGCTCTTGAGAATTTCGTCGTTCAGTTTGCGCGCTTCATCGAGCCGGTTCTTGAGAATCAGTAACTGAATGTAGTTCTTACGGACTTGCGGGTCCTTGGAGTGGTCGCGATAGAGAGAGCTGTATTCCGCGGTCGCCTTGTCGAGATCTCCCGTGGCGAAGTAGAAGTCGCCCAGCATGCGGTATCCGGTGGGACTCTCGCTGAGATCTTTCTTCGCCTGCTTCAGGAAATCTTCCGCCTCAGCCTTTTTCCCCTGGAGCATGAACAGACGGGCCAGGGAGGCGCGAGGGTCGGGGTTCTTGGGATCGATTTCAATGCCGCGGCGGAATTGCTGTTCGGCTTCAGGGAAACGGCCGCGCGACTGGTAGTAGCTGCCCAGCGCGAGAACGGCGTTGGTGGCTTTAGGATTTACCTGTACCGCCTTTTTGAAATTCGACTCCGCAGCCTCGGTTTGGTCCACTCGCATCTGCAGCAAGGCAAGATTGATGTAGGACTCGAAGCGGTCAGGGCCAAGGCTGATGGCTTTTTCCATCTCCTGGATTGCGCCGGGATAATTGTCCTGTGCAGCCATCAGGTTGGCAACGGCGATATGCACCTGGGGATCATTCGGAGTTTTCTGCAACAGCAGGTCCGTATGCTCCTGGGCGTCTTTGAGATTGCGGCCGGCAATCAACAGATTAGCCATATCAATGTGCGCGGGGTAATTCTCGGGCTGCAATTCCAGTGTGCGACCCAGTTCCTGGTAAGCGCGCGTCCACTCCTGCATTTTCAGGAAGGTCTGCGCCAGCTTGTAGTGCGCATCGCCGTACCGGGAATCCACCTGGATGGCATTGCTGAACTGAATGGCGGCTTCGCGGTATTTGCCCTTTTCGAAATAGCGCTGGCCGCTTTCCAGGTATTTCTGCTTACGGACATTGGGGTCCCGCGAGCAGCCTACGAAGAAAGACATGACCACGGTCAAGGCCAGGATCCAGCCAATTGCAGAAGAACGCCTCATTTACACATCTCCCCAGGCGCCCGCAGGCGCCCTTTGCAGGTTACCGAAGGATGAAAGATTAGAGTACTGCACTGAAATAACCACTAAAAGTTACTCTCGTCATTCCGGATGAGTCAGTGATCCGGGAACCTCGGCGTGCGGAATTAACGCGGGACATAATGGTTGACGATCGGAACCACCTGGCCGGCAAACGAGAGAAGCCGATCCTGCGCCGCATCCACCGTTTCCCCGACCCGCAAAGGCGTTGTCACCCGGATCAGCGAGCCGTCGCTACGGTTCAGGCGCATGGAATCGGCTACCAGGTAAAACTTTGCCCAATATTCACTGGCCACGGCGCGGTCGTGGGCCCAGTACCAGTACAACACGAGTTGGCGCTCGCTGCCCTTGGCGATGACATAGCGATTCGCTTCAAAGGGCTTGCGCCCCGGCAGGGCGACTGAGATTCGCCTGGAATCAATCGGCGACCACCCTGCTCCCGGAAGGCAGTTTTTCGGGGAGTGAATGGTGTCTCCCGCGCGCTGACTCGGGAAATAAGCAATGAATAGATCTACATAAGGATCGCTCACTGCCTGGTTGCGATACACGCGTAGCAGGAAGTCGCCTGAGCCTAAGACGTCGCGCACATCCTGCGGGATCGGGATCTCGGTACCGGACCAATTCGCCAACTGCATTGGGAAAGACGCGAGCGGCTGACGCGGAGCGAAGAGTTCGCTACGTCCGCGAGCCTGGAGAAACACAGCCGTAGCCGCCAGCAGGACCACGGCAATGAAAAAACGCAAGAGCGACTTCACGACGTCCCCCTGGATTCGCGGCGGTATCGTGCCAGCTTGTGAACGAAGAAGAGCATACCCAGTGAAACGACGAAGATCAGCCATCCGGAGAAGGCATGAAAGAAGCCCTCGGCCTTTTCCGGGTCCCAATACTGCACCAGCAGTCCAGTGCCAATAATGCGCAGGCTATTCGCGGCGACTGCGATCGGGATGGATGCTACGGCGAGCAGGACTCGAACCGAAGTTCGGGTCTCCATCAAGTATCCATAGATGATGGCAAGCGTGGTCAGCGACATAAGCGAGCGAATGCCGCTACAGGCTTCGGCGACCTCCAAGGCCATCTCGGGCAGGTTGATCACGTTGCCTTCGCGCAATACCGGAACTCCCAACAGCGGCAAGACTGCGGCCGCGACCCTGGATGCGAGCAACTGCAGCGGGAACGTGATCTGATTGAAGACGATGGCAGGGATGGGGATCATCAGAACCAGAAACGCCCAGGGAAAAAGCACTGCGCGGAAGAGGTTCCAGCCCAGAAAGTAGATGACAAGGCCGGCAGTCAACAGGAGGAGAGAAGTGCGCGAGAGAAAAAGTTCGGCGCCAAGAACTCCAACCACGAGGGTGATCAGGCCGAGCACAATGATCGGCAATCCCCACAGGGATGGTGAGCGTGGCATAGCCTGCAAGCGGGCCCGGTTTTGCCACAGAACAAATATGGAGAAGGCAGGTACAAAGAATCCGTGTGAAAAATTGGGGTCCGTCCACCATTGCAGAGCCAGGCGCCCCAGGATGGATGAGTAGAGCCATACCACCAAGGCCAGGAGTACCGCGGCCTGCCACCACGGACTACGATGGACCGCAGGTTCAGATGTTCGCTCGGGGAGCGTGGCGGCTTGTGCAAAATGGCTCAATCGATTCGCTGGGAGAAGTCGAGGATATGCGAACTCGAACCCCGCTGCAATGCCACGAACGTGGCCCCTGGGGAACTCTGTGTAATTTATTATCAAATTGTGCCCCGGCACTTTGCGGCACGGGATACCCGGTTCGCAGACGTCTCTGTCCGCGAAAGGACAGATTTGACCTGCTACTCTCAATGTTAGCAACAAGTTAGCAGGAATTTCCCCAGAAAATGGCGAGTAACCAACTCAATGGTTACCACAGAAAGGGCAAAACTTTTCCCTTTTCTCCCGGAAAGATGGTAGCGTAATGCCAAGCCTGAGACATCCCCCCGGCTCCCGTAGGATTCTAAATTGCTGAAACCAATGTAGTAGCAGATGAGTGGGGTGGTCTTGCGCGATCTTGGCAGCAGCCGTGCTGTTGAGAGATCGTGATCAGCTACCCAGGATCTGTTTTTCTCCCCCACGCTCGAAAGAGGTCGTCATGGAACCGGACCTAAGCATTGGAACGGTAGCCGTGGGAGCGCCTCGGCATTCTGAACCCGATATGGAATACCTCGAAGGCGTAAGTCCGAGCATGAGACCGGTGGAAGTTCTCATCGGAGAACTCGCGCAGAATGACGTGCCCGTGTTGCTGCTGGCCGAGGCGGGCACGGGAAAGCGAACCGCTGCCCAGAGAATTCACCAGACCTCCAGCCGAGCCGAACAGCCCTTCCGGATCGTTGCCTGCGCGACCCTGACGCCGGAAGCGTTTGACGTCGCCGGCCCGGGAACCCTTTTCACTGAAGGCACTCTTTTCCTGGAAGAAGTCGCGGACCTGAATTCAGCCTCCCAAGTACGACTGCTGGAGGCGTTGCCAAAGGTGGAAGGAAACGGGAATGGACATCGGCCGACGCGATTGATCTGCGGCAGTTCGCGCGATCTTGAAGCGGAGGTCCGATCGGGACGTTTCCGCGAAGACCTTTACTACCGGATCAGTGGCGTTTGCCTGCGCTTGCCTCCTCTTCGGCAGCGGCGGGACGATATCCCGTACTTGATGAGTTTCTACCTGGCGAAGTTTTCGCAGGATTTCCGGCGAACCATGCCAGTATTAAGTCCGCAGACAAAGCAGCTCTTCCAGGATTACGCCTGGCCGGGCAACATCCGGGAACTCGAAGACATGGCCCGGGCCATTGTGGCACTGGGAGATGAGGCGCTTGCCATGGGCGGGTTGCGCGCCATGTTTACGAAATCGGATCGCTCCGTCAGTAACGGAGAGCGGGTGTCGTTGAAGCAGGCTGCACGGGCGGCTTCGCGCGAAGCCGAAAAGGAATTGATCTTAAAAGTACTGACGCGAACTCGGTGGAACCGGAGGCGTGCTGCCCAGGAGTTGCAGATCAGTTACAAGGCCCTGTTGTACAAGCTGAAACAAATTGGTTATGGGGAGTACGGAGCGTCCTAGCTCCAAGGGGAGAGGGTATGAAGCGCATTGTTGCACTGATGGGAGTGCTGTTGCTCGGAGTGGCGATGGCAACCGGATGGGCGGAAGATGGTCCCAAGAAAGACCAGGGCGCGGCAAACGCCATGGATTCCAAGGAACCGATGTCGGTGGCGGGACCGAGCTACGTGATCGGCGCCGATGACACGCTGCACGTGTCGGTTTGGAAGGAGCCGGATCTGACGGCGACGCTGCCGGTGCGGCCCGACGGAATGATTTCGCTTCCCCTGCTCAACGATGTGCAGGCGTCTGGTCTCACGCCCATGCAACTTGCGGCTTCCATCACCGACAAGTTGAAGAAATACATTGCCGACCCGCACGTGACCGTGGTCGTAACGCAGATGAACAGTCAGCGCATCTTTGTGACCGGGGAAGTGTTGCACACCGGAGCCATGACCCTGCTGCCGAACATGACGGTACTGCAAGCGCTGTCGAGCGCGGGCTTTTCGCAATTCGCGAATACGAAAGGGATCTACGTACTGCGGAACGAAAACGGGAAGCAACAGAAGTACAACATCAATTACAAGCAATTGGTCAAGGGTGAGTCCATGGATCAGAACATCATCTTGAAGCCGGGCGACACCATTGTTGTCCCGTAAGGACGATTCGATGAAGATCAAACAGATCATGCGCGTGATCATGTTCGCGATGGTGGCAATGGCGGCCTGCGCGGCACAAATCGATAGTACGCAGGATGCGAATGCCAGCGGCCAGCAGCCGACCACTGCCCCGGCGCCTGCTTATGGCCAGGACACCACCCCCCCGGCGAATGTGGATAATCCGCCGATCTCCGGACTGGATCAGCCCTCATTTGAACCGAGCGTTCTGAACCGAAGCTTTCTGATCCCGGGAGCGCATATCAGCCAGGCCATCGACACCAACGTGTCCGGCTCAACCGGGAATACCGCCATCAACGGCGTCACTCGCGTGCTGGGAAGCCTTGCCTTGCAGAAGCTGTGGAGCCATTTCGACTCCTCTCTCGATTACGTTGGCGGCGGGTCGTTCTACAGCAATCAAAGCGTGGGGGCGACTCAAGTGCATACCCTTGACGCCGACGAGCGCCTGCTCTGGAGGACAGGGCAGCTGTCGCTTCGCGATTCTTTCTCATACCTGCCGGAGGGCTCGTTCGGTTTTGGATCGTATGGAGGCGCCGGCGCGCTCGGCGGTATCGGCGGCATCAATGGATTGGGCGGAACCGGAGTCGGCGGACTCGGCATTGGCTCGATCGGTGGGTCCAACTTTTTTGGACCCGGTCAATTCGCGTCCTTGGGGCAGGAACCGCGAATCACGAATACGGCACTCGCGGATATTACAGAGTCGCTGTCTCCGAGAACCTCAGTTACGCTGGCAGGCTCGTATGGATTGGTGCACTTCAACAGCAATAACACCGGGCTGATCAATAGCCGCCAGGTTGCTGCCCAGGCAGGCTACAACTACCAGTTCAATCGCTCGAACCAGGTCGCCCTGGTATACGGCTACCAGAACTTCCGCTACCCCAACGTTCTGGCTGGAAACTTTCAGACCCACCTGGTGAACGTGCTGTTTGGGCACCGGATCAGCGGACGCATGGACCTGGTTTTTGGAGGCGGTCCCCAGGTGACCGAGATCCATAGCCCGGTGACGGGAAACAACAATCGCATCTCGGGCAGCGGGCGGGCTTCTCTACGCTACCGCTTCAAGGTGTGGAGTACCTCTCTTACTTATAGCCGCTATAACTCGAGCGGTTCGGGACTGTTTGCCGGCGCCACCAGCGATCTGGTCCGGGTGACGGCGAGCCGCTCGATTGGGCGTCTCTGGGACCTGTCCACCGACGTGGGCTATAGCCATAGCGAGCGAATTCTGCCGACCGTAGTCAACGTTCCCGGGTCTACATACAGCTACTGGTATGCGGGCGGGTCGCTGCACCGCCAGTTCGGGCGGGACTTCGATGGCTACGTCAGCTATCAATTCAACCGGCTGGGATTTGATCAGACGGTCTGCACCGTAGGCATTACGAATTGCAGCAGCAATTCGCAAAGACATGTGTTGCTCATTGGTTTTGATTGGCATCCCCGACCGATCCGGCTCGACTGAACTCAAGGCTAGTGGAAGTACTGGCCAGAACGGGATATTGGCATGATTGAAAATCGCGAACTCACGATGGACGACTATCTAGCGATGCTGCGGCGTCGCATGAAGGTGATTCTGATTCCGGCGCTGATCGCCCCGGTGGCAGGATTCCTTATTTCCTATGCATTCACACCCAAGTACACCTCGCAATCGCTGGTGCTGGTCGAAGAGCAAAAGGTGCCTGAGGGGTACGTGAAGCCGGTCGTCACTGAGGACATCACGCAGCGCATTGCGACCATGCAGCAGCAAGTGCTCAGCCGGAACCGGTTGCAGCCCATGATCGAGAAACTGCAGCTCAAGGGGAAGTCTCTGGACGACATGGTGGACGAGATTCGCCAGAACGTGACGGTCACGCCGGTCCAGCCGGACATTACTAGCGCACAGCGCAGGCGCGGACAGTCGGAAGTGCCCGGCTTTTATGTGAACTTTACGGCCGACAATCCACGCGAGGCGCAGCAGGTCTGCAGCGAGCTGACCTCCATGATGCTGGAAGAAAATCTGAAGGCCCGGGAGCAGGTGGCGCAGGGTACGACGGAGTTCCTTTCGCGCCAGGTGGATGAGGCCAAGCACAACCTTGACGAACTCGATAGCAAGCTGGCTGTTTTCAAACGCCAGTACATGGGGCAATTGCCGGGAGACGAAGACCAGAACCTGAAGCTGTTGATGGGATTAAATTCGCAGCTCGACGCCAGCACCCAAGCCCTGAACCGCGCGCAGCAGGACCGGACTTACACGCAGTCGTTGCTCTCGCAGCAGGTAGCGGCGTGGAAGTCGAGCCAGAACGAAACCAATCCCACCAGTCTCGAACAGCAATTGACCGCCTTGCAGAGCCAGTTGATCTCGCTTACTGCGCGCTACACCGAAGACCATCCGGACGTGATCAAGACCAAGGCCGATATCGCCGAGATCAAGCGCAAGATTGACGAAATGAACAAAGCGGCAGCGGCGAATTCCGAGAATACAGAAAAGGCGGGAGTGGCCGAGCCTGCGGAGATCCGGCAGTTGCGGCTGCAGATCCACCAGTACGATCAGACCATCGCCGAGGCCAGCCGCGAGCAGAAACGAATCAAGGACCAGATCGCCATTTATCAGGGCCGCGTGGCGCTGAGCCCGGCCATTGAAGAACAGTACAAGGGCCTGACCCGCGATTACGACACGGCTCTCAAGTTCTACAACGACTTGCTGGCCAAGCGCAGCGAGTCTGAAATGCAGACCGACATGGAACGCCGGCAGCAGGGCGAGCAGATGCGTTTGCTGAACCCGGCGAACCTGCCCGACACGCCGAGTTTTCCGGTGCGATGGTTGTTTGCCGCAGGCGGCTTAGGCGGCGGACTGGCGCTGGGCATGGGATTGGCGCTGTGGATCGAATTGCGCGACAAGGCGATCCGCACGGAGAAAGATGTTGAGGCGGTCATGGAGCTTCCCACGCTGGTCTCGGTGCCGTGGCTGGGGCCGGAGTTTGTGGGCAAGGCAGATCGTTATGGATCGAGGTCATCTACGGACGAGCCAAAGAAAGAAACGGTCGAGGTCTAGAGCTTCATGTACAAGGAATTTTTCGGACTACGAGCGAACCCGTTTAATGTCAATCCGGACCCGCGTTACCTGTTTCTGACGCGGCACACGGAAGAGGCGCTGGCTTGTCTTACCTACGGCATCCAGAGCCGCAAGGGCTTCGTACTGCTGACCGGGGAAGTCGGGACGGGCAAAACCACGCTGATCAACAAATTGCTGGAATGGTTGCGCCTGCAGCAGGTGGCGACGGCATTCGTGTTCAACTCGCGCATGAATGTTCCGCAATTTCTCGACTACATGATGACCGATTTCGGTATCCCCTGCGACTCGCGATCGAAGAGCCAGATCCTGCTTCGGCTGTACAACTGGCTTCTGGATCGATATCGAGCGGGCGAAACCGCGGTTCTGATCGTGGACGAAGCCCAGAACCTGTCGGACGAAGTGCTCGAAGAGATCCGCATGCTGACCAACCTCGAGACCTTCACCGAAAAGCTGCTGCAAATCGTGCTGGTGGGGCAGCCGGAACTCGAACAAAAGTTGAAACAACCGCAGTTGCGCCAGTTGCGGCAACGGCTGACGTTGCGGGCGAAGACACACCCCCTGTCGCTGGAAGAGACCAAGGCCTACATCCTGCAAAGGTTGCGGATCGCGGGATCGAATGGCCAGCAGATCTTCGATCCCGAGGCGCTGCTGGCAGTGCACCGTTACTCGAATGGAATTCCCCGCGTGGTCAATCTGGTGTGCGAGCACTGCCTGGTGAGCGCGTTTGTAGACCAGCAGAAAACGATCTCCGCCAATGTGGTTGACACCGTGGCCCGGGATTTCGATCTAAGCGACAGCACGGCGTCCGCAGCTATGACGGTTGCGCCCCCGGCGCCGGCGGCCGAGAAGTTCGATGTGGTGGAAGCATTACGAACCTTAGCTACCCTTGCTGACCGGCTGCGCCAGTCAGAGCAAGACCTCCCCAAGGAAAGGAAAATATGAGCCGAATCCATGAAGCGTTGAAGAGAGCCGAGCAGGAACGGGCTTCGGGAGTGACGGGAGGTCCAGGAGAAAGCACGCCTGCCCTCGATATGGCGGGGGCCGCTCCGGCGGCGGCGCTGGAAACCGATGTAATGCCGGTTTCGCCGGCGTTGTCGGCCATGGGCTCGCAGTTCACGCCGGACACGATGCTGGCGCGCTGCCCGCAAACCAACTGGAACCCGGACCTGAAGACGATGTTGTTCTTCGGCACGGAAGAGCAGGCCTATGGGACGGAGGAATTTCGTACCCTGCGCTCGCGGCTTTATCAGCTGCGCGAGAAGCAGCCGCTGAAAAAAGTGCTCGTCAGCAGCGCCTTGCCCAAAGAAGGGAAATCGTTTGTAGCTGCCAACCTGGCGCAGGTCATGGTGCGTCAGCACGGACGGCGGGCCTTGCTGATCGATGGCGACCTGCGCGGCGCGCGACTGCACTCCGCGCTGGGCACGGCTGCCGTGCCGGGACTCTCGGAGTACTTGCTGGGACAAACCGACGAATTCTCGATCATGCAGCGGGGCCCGATGGAAAACCTGTTTTTCATTCCTTCAGGACGTGTGGTCTCCAGTCCCGCGGAATTGCTGGCCAATGGGCGGCTGAAGCTGCTCTTGAGCCGGGTGGAACCTCTGTTTGATTGGATCATCCTGGACTCTTCGCCGTCGGTACCGGTCTCAGACGCGGGCTTGCTGGCAAATTATTGCGATGGAGTTCTGCTGGTGGTGCGCTCGAATGCAACGCCGCACGATGCCGCCCGCAAAGCGCGTGAGGAGTTTAAAGAATCTCACCTGGTGGGTGTGGTGCTGAACGGGATTGAAATTGATGCCAACAGCTACACCCGGTACTACTACGGCAGCTCTTACGGAAACGGAAACATTCGGGAAGAAGCCCAGAGGTAGAGCGTGATCCGGCTCTTCAATGTTTATTACCCGATTCGCACCTTGATCCTGCTGGTGGGCGAGGCCTTCATCATCTGGACCTCGTTCCTGCTGGGTACGGTCTTGCAGTTCGGGCAAGACAGCTACCTGGTGCTGAATTACGAGTACGGGTATTACAAGATCCTGGTGGTCACTATTGTGGTGCTGGTGTTTTCGCATTGGTTCGACCTATACGACACCACCAATTTCGGCGCGCGCTGGGACCATATATTCCGCTTGCTGTTCGTGCTGGGACTGGTAGCGCTGGCGCTGGCGGCCGTAGGTTACTTATTCCCGCGGTTCCTGCCGGGCAACAATTCCGCCCTGGTAGGCCTGGTGATTCTCACGGTTGCGCTGTTCGGGTGGCGGACGGCCTACGTCTGGCTATCGCAACAACCGTACCTGCGCGAGCGGGTTTACGTGCTTGGAACGGGAGAGCGCGCCTTGCGCCTGGTGCAGGGCCTTCGCAGCAGGGAAGATCTTGCCATTGATGTTGTGGGCTGGACGGGAAACGTTGAAGGCGCCCTGACCCGCGACGCCGTGGCCACGCACCTGATGGAACTGGTGCGCGAGCAGGACATTCACCGCGTCATCGTGGCCATGCCCGACCGGCGTGGGACCTTGCCGGTCCACGAACTCCTTCAACTTCGGCTGGGAGGCGCCAAGATCGAAGAAGCCACCTCCTGGCTGGAGAAGATGACGGGCCGGATCGAGGTCGAAAATCTCTATCCGAGCTGGTTGATCTTCGCCGAAGGATTTCGGACGACCCCATTTTTTCTAATGTTGCGGCGCGTGGTTTCCTTCCTGGCGTCGCTGGTGCTGCTGCTGGTCGTGCTACCGGTAATTCCGTTCGTCATTCTCGCCATCAAGTTGGATTCGAAAGGGCCCATATTGTACCGGCAAAAACGGGTGGGACGCGGCGGGGTTACTTTCTACTGTTACAAATTCCGCACCATGCGCCAGGACGCGGAGGCGGACACCGGACCGACCTGGGCGGGAGATGACGACCCACGGATCACCCGGGTGGGCAAGTTCCTGCGCAGTTCGAGGCTCGACGAAATCCCTCAGCTGTGGAACGTGGTCCGAGGCGATATGGCATTTGCGGGACCGCGGCCGGAGCGGCCGGAATTTGTGGAGTGGTTGACCGAGGAGATCCCCTATTACCCTGTTCGCCACGTGGTTCGACCGGGCATCACCGGCTGGGCGCAGGTGAAATACAAATACGGGAACACGATCGAAGACGCGCGCGAGAAGCTGCAATACGACTTGTATTACATCAAGAACGCTTCTATCGGACTCGATCTGATGATCATGTTCCAGACGGTAAAGATCGTCCTGCTGGGCCGGGGCGCGCAATGACATGGGTGTTCTGGGGAGCGACGGCATTCATCATCTATGTGTATGCCGGGTATCCCTGCTGGCTGTGGATCCGCAGTCATGTGCGTCCACACTCGGTGAGGCGGGGCAGCTATCTACCGCGGGTTTCGATCGTGCTGGTGGCGCGAAACGAAGAAGGAGTCATCGCAGAGAAGTTGCGGAACCTGCTGGAGTTGAATTATCCGCCAGAGTCCTATGACGTGGTCGTGGTTTCCGACGGCTCTACGGACCGCACCGTCGAAGTGGTGAAAGAATTTACCGGCAGCGGCCGCGTTCGAGTGGTGGAGAAAGAAGTATCTCGAGGCAAGGCGGCAGGCTTGAACGACGCCATGGCAAGCGCGAGCGGAGAAATCGTGGTTTTCAACGATGCGCGGCAGTACATCGAACCGGATGCGGTTCGCCTGTTGCTCGAGAATTTTGCCGACCCGGAAGTGGGGTGCGCGAGCGGGGAGCTCATGCTGGGTGATCCTCGGCAGGGCGAAGCGATCAAGGGCATGGGATTGTACTGGCGAATCGAGAAGAACGTGCGGGAGCTGGAATCCAGATCGGGGTCGGTCGTGGGTGCGACCGGAGCGCTGTACGCGGTCCGTCGTAACTTGCTTGTTTCCGTGCCCTCTGACACGATTCTGGACGACGTGTACATCCCGATGCACGTGGTAAAGAGCGGGGCGCGAGTCGTGTTTGAGCCGCGCGCGCGAGCCTGGGATATTGCGGACCTGGGAGCAGAGCGGGAGTTCGCGAGAAAGGTCCGCACGTTGAGCGGGAATTATCAATTGCTGCAATTGGCGCCATGGCTTTTGGGCAGTTCGAACCCGCTGCGGTTCGAGTTTGTGAGCCACAAGCTGCTGCGGCTTTTGGTGCCGTTTGCCTTGGCGGCGGCCTTGCTCTCGTCGTTGGCCCTGGCCCAGCCGATTTACCGCCTGGCGCTGGTGGCCCAGATCGCGTTTTACGCATTGGGATTACTGGCGATGGCACGTTGGCTCAGCGGTCCGTTGGCGCGAATCGCGGATGCGGCGCTGACCTTTGTCGTGCTGAATACCGCTGCGGCGGTGGCGTTCGCAAATTTCGTGACCGGACGTAAGGCAGCCTGGAACCGTTAGCTCTGGAAGGAACAGTCTTTGGCGACAACACCGGCAATAACGACGTGGGGCAAGACCAAGGCGAAGCTCAAAGAACGCAAGAGCATCGCCTATGTGTCGCTGATGGTGTTCGCGTTCCTGTATTACATGCGCCCGCAGGACGTGATTCCGGGCATAGGGATGCTGCCCCTGGAAAAAATCGGAGGCGGAGTTGCGCTGCTGGCCCTCATTTTCGGAGTGCTGCCGAAAGATCGCGGCAGGATTCCCAGCGAACTGAAGATCCTGCTGCTGCTGCTGGCGCACATGATCCTGACCATTCCGTTCGCCTACTGGCGGGGCGGAGCATTCGACGCGGTGTTTACGAAATTCTCGAAGGGCGTGATTGTGGCGCTGCTGATCGGCCTGATCGTGTCGAAGGTGTTCGAGATGCGGCGCCTGTTGTTCATCCAGGCTGGTTCGGTGGCGCTGGTGGCCGTGCTGTCGGTCGCCGCACATAACACGATTGCAGGGCGTCTGTACGGGATCCAGAAGGGGATCCTTGAAAATCCCAACGACCTCGCCATTAATATCGCGATCAATTTCCCTTTGTGCATGGCTTTCCTGTTTGCCGCGAGGAATGGATTCCGCAAGGCCCTGTGGGCGATCGCGCTGGTATTCATGATGTATTGCGTGCTGGTAACGTACTCCCGCAGCGGACTGATTGCCCTGATCATTACCATGCTGGTTTGCCTCTGGGAATACGGGGTGAAGCAGAAACGGGTGATTCTGCTGATGGGGGCAGGCGTATTTGGAGTAGTGGCGTTGGGCATCTGCCTGGCCACGCCCCATTTTATTGAGCGAATTTCCAGTTTGTGGCAAGGCAACATCAAGGGTTCGGGCGATCACGGTTCGCTGGAAGCGCGGGAGACCTTGCTGCGGCAAAGCATCTCGATCGCCGTACACAATCCGCTGTTCGGGGTAGGGCCGGGGAACTTCCCGGTGGTCACTAACGAATGGCGAGTCGCGCATAACAGCTATACCGAGTTGGCGGCGGAAGCGGGATTTCCTGCGCTGTTCCTCTTCCTGCTGCTGTTCTTCAAGAGCTTTAACAAGCTGGGCAAGATACGGAAAATGCCGGGCTACAACGCTGATCCCGACATTCAGTTGTGGACCAGCGCCTTGTGGGCGAGTCTCGCGGCGTACATGGTGGGGTCCATGTTCGCTTCGACCGAGTACAACCTGTTTCCTTATTTCATGGTGGGATACGTTTGCGCTTTGGACCGGATCGCAAGCCAACCTTTGCCGGCGCCGGCGCCAGTGTTGGGAGGCGACGGTACGGCTAAGCCGATGGAATTGAGACAAAGTCCGAGCAAGAAGCGCGAGCTTGTTTTGAGCCGACACTAAGGGGCAGGCAGCGATTCCAGGCGTGTGGGGGTGAGTCAGGGAGGAGCTTATCGCGTAGGGGAGACGCGACGAGATGCCGCATTTAGTCGATTGGGAAAAGGCGGAGGTCAGCCGAAGTGCGCATGAAGCCTCAGCAACCGGGCTTCGACAACTGCGAATTGAGCCGAAGGAAGTTGCGCGTTACATGGATCCTCCGGCAGATACCTGTTTTCCGCTGGAGTATGCCTATCACTTGCTAGGCGATGTGCGGGGACGAAAGGTGCTGGATTTGGGATGCGGGAATGGCGAGAACACCATGATGCTGATGCTCCGCGGAGCGCAGGTGGTCTCCATGGACTTGTCCAGTTCGCTGATCGAGTTGGCCAAAAAACGGCTTGCGATCAACGAAGTGGACGGGGAAGTGGCGTTCGTAGCCGGGTCCGCGCACAACATCCCGTTGGAGGATGAGAGCGTGGATGTCGTGTTCGGGATTGCGATTTTGCATCATCTCGACCTGGCGCTGGCGGCGAAAGAAGTTCACCGGGTGTTACGGAAAGGCGGGCGGGCAATTTTCCAGGAGCCGATCCGAAACTCGCCGACCGTGAGGTTCCTGCGCAAGCTGGTGCCGTACCGGTCGCCCGACGTTTCTCCTTTCGAGCGGCCGCTGACCGACCCGGAGCTGGATTCGTTTGGAACGATCTTTCAAAAGGGAAGCACCCGGTCGTTTCTGCTTCCTCACGTGAGGATTGCGCAGAAATTACCAATCAAACGGGCACAGCTGCGTGCTCTGTACGCGAAGGACGCGACCTTCCTGCGGAGATTTCCCAGGATGAAGTATTACGCAAGCGTCCGCGTGCTGGAACTGGTGAAATGAATCGTAGTCTTGGGCAGAGTCGGGAGGCCACGCAGTGTGCGGAATAGCGGGAGTGATCGGCAGGACGGGCGAGCAGGTGGATGCGTCAGAAGTGCACCGCATGTGCCAGACCATCGTGCACCGCGGTCCTGACGATGAAGGCATCTACGTTCGCGGGCCTGTCGGACTGGGGATGCGCCGGCTGAGTATTATTGACCTGTCCGGCGGCCACCAGCCGATTCACAACGAAGACAAGAGCATCTGGATCGTCTACAACGGCGAGATCTACAACTTTCCGGAACTGCGCAAGGAACTGGAAGCCCGCGGGCATCAGTTCTACACCCACAGCGACACGGAAATCATCGTTCACCTTTACGAAGAGATGGGTGCGGATTGCGTTCGCAAGCTGCGGGGCATGTTTGGAATTGCGCTCTATGATGAGCGCAAGCAGTCGTTACTGCTGGCGCGCGATCGGATCGGCAAGAAGCCGCTGCATTACGCGCTCTCCGGAGGCCGGCTCTACTTCGGCTCGGAAATCAAAACCATTTTGGCTGTTGCACCGGAGTTGGCTGAGATCAGCCTCGAAGGCCTGCTGCAATATTTTTACTTCGGGTATATCCCCGACCCACTGACGGCGTTCCAGCAGATTCATAAACTGCCGCCCGGGCATTTGCTGGAGTACAGCAAGGGACAACTGAACGTGCGCCAGTATTGGGACGTGCCAGCCTACAGCACGGCGGCGCCCAGATCAGAAGAAGAGTGCCTGGAAGAACTGGAAACGCGCTTGACCGAAGCGGTGCGCATCCGTCTGATCAGCGATGTGCCGCTCGGAGCCTTGCTCAGCGGCGGTGTCGATTCGTCCATCGTCGTCGGGCTGATGTCGAAGGTCAGTGCAGGGCCGGTCAAGACATTCTCCATCGGTTTCCGCAATGCGGATTTCAACGAAGCAGATTATGCGCGGCTGGTAGCGCAAAAATTCGGAACCGATCATCACGAAATGATCGTGGATCCGAACATCGGCGAGACTTTGGAGATGCTGTCGCACATGATGGAAGAGCCATTCGGCGATTCTTCCATGATCCCGACGTACTATGTCTCGAAACTGGCCCGGCAACACGTAACCGTGGCGCTGTCGGGAGATGGCGGCGACGAATTGTATGCCGGATACGACCGGTATGTTGTGAATCTCAATCGCAACCGGTACCGGGTGCCGTCGTGGATGGGGCAGGTTTACCGCAACCACGTGTATCCCATGCTGCCGCAAACCGTGCGTGGCCGGAAATTCGCCTGGAACATCTCGCTGCCGCCTCGGGACCGCTACCTGGATGGGGTTTCGTTTCTTCCTGCATTGCATCGCGAGCGCAGCCTGTTTTCTGACGATCTGCTCGAGCAGGCGCGCCAGTTTGCAAACCCGTTTTGCCGGTTTGAGCAGTACTTCGAGAGCGCGCCCGCAAAGGACCAGTTGAGCCGCCTGCTTTATCTTGATACCAAGACGTACTTGACCGCGGACATCATGGCAAAAGTCGACCGCATGAGCATGGCGACTTCGCTGGAAATGCGCGCGCCGATCCTGGATCACGAGTTCGTCGAGTGGAGCGCGTCGCTTCCGATGGAATGGAAGTACCGCAACGGAACCAGGAAATACATTCTCAAGAAATTAGCAGAGCGGATCGGGGTTCCCTCGGAACTTCTGCACCGGCGCAAACAGGGCTTTTCCTTGCCGCTCGTACACTGGATGCGAGACCAGTTGAAAGATGGGCTGCTAAGCATCCTGACCGAGCCGCGCACATTGCAGCGAGGGTATTTCAAGCCCAACGCGGTTCGCGCCTTGCTGGATGAGCACTATCGCGGCTACCGCGACCGGGCGGGAGCGATCTGGCTGCTGCTGGTTTTCGAGTTGTGGCATCGCAATTTCCTGGAAGCGCGCGGCATCGAGTACGATGCCCGGGTTCCGGAGGTTGCGACCGCAACCGCTTCAGCCGAGAGCGCGCTGTGAGCGCCGGTTCCCCCATCGAAGGCCGCTTGGGCCTGTTCATGATGGCCGACTCGCTGCATACCGGCGGGACGGAGCGGCAGTTCGTTACCATGGCCCACGCCCTCGCGGGCGGAATATTCCAGGTGCACACGGCCTGCCTGTCCCGGGCCGGCGCTTTTCTCGACCAACTTCCCGGGATTGAGGAGTTTTCTCCTGGCAACAACCTGTTCGGGCTGCAGTCACAGCGTACGCGGTTTGCGCTGGCGCGAAGAATGCGTCAGCTCGGGGTAGCGGTGGCGCATGCGTTCGACTTCTATGCCAACCTCATGTTGATTCCGGCCGCGCGAATGGCGCGAGTTCCGGTCGTGATTGGAAGCCATCGCCAATTGGGCGACCTGATGACTTCCGCCAAATTCTCTCTGCAAAAACAAATGTTCCGCCTCTGCGACCGCGTCGTGTGCAACTCGCAGGCCGCGGCAGACCGCTTGGGCCTGGCACAGCGAAAATTGACCGTTATCCCCAATGCCCTGCCGGATGCAGCTTTTGACGACGCTGCTCCGTCGCTGCCTCGTGAGCCGGGCAAGCTTCGAGTCGGCATGGTCGCGCGGATGAATGATCCCGTCAAAAACCATCGAGGATTTCTGCAGATGGCCGCGCGCGTTGTTCGAAATCTTCCGAACGCCGAGTTTGTGGTGGCGGGAGACGGTCCCTTGCGGCCAGAGATTGAAGGCCTTGCCGCGCAACTGGAGTTGACCAGCCGCACAAAGTTTCTGGGCGATTGCCGCGATGTTCCAGCAGTATTGGCGTCGGTTGACGTCCTGGTACAGCCGTCGCTGTCGGAGAGTCTGTCCAACGTCATCCTGGAAGGCATGGCGGCGGGACTTCCGGTCGTGGCTGCCCGGGTTGGCGGCAACCCAGAGCTAATCAAGGACCGTGAAACGGGAATGCTGACCGGCCTTGCGGAGGAAGAACTGGCGAGCGCGGTCAGTGAATTGTTGCGTAGTCCGGAACTACGGAAACGAATCGGAAGCTCCGCAAGGGCGGAAGCGCAGCGCAAGTATCGCGTCAGTAGTGTGCGACAACAGTACGAGGACCTTTACCAATCTTTGCTTCCGTCCAAAGCAGGGGCCCAGGAAGCGCGGAAGCTGGCAAACCTGGCATGAAAGAAATGAACAATTCGGCGAAAAAGATCCTGCAGATTGGCAACTGGCCGCCCCCAGTGTGCAGTTGGACCATGAGCCTCGTCGGGCTGCGCAAGGAACTGGAAGCGCGCGGTTGGGATTGCCAGGTGATGAACCTGAATGAAAACCGCCGGGTGAAGAGCCCAGAATACATTGATGTGCAGAGCGGCTGGGATTATTTCAGGAAGGTGCTGAGCAAAGTTGCGAACGGTTACGCGGTCCACGTGCGGGTGAACGGGGAGACGAAGAAAGGATATTTGCTGGCGCTGGCCTCGCTGGCGCTGGCGCGTTTGTTTGGCCGACCTGCACTGTTGACGTATGGTGGCGGGCATCATCAGAAATTTTTCCCTGCTCCCGACAGTTGGATCCGGCACCAGCTGTTCGCATTTCTGTTTCGTTTTCCGCACCGGATTTACTGCAACAGCGAGAAAGTGAAGAAGGTTTTGCTGACAACGGGCATCCCGTCCGAGAAAGTAATACCGATTCCGCACTTCTCGACTCATTACGTGCAGTTTGAGCCGCAGCCTTTGCCCGCAGAGGTTGAAGCCTTTTACCAGTGCCATGACGGTGTGTTCTTCAGTTACGTATGTTTCCGCCCGGAGTTTGCGCTGGAGTTCCTGGCCGAAGCGATCCGCCAGTTTCGGGCGGCGCACCCCAACATTGGATTCATGATGGTCGGCCCATGGGACCGCGAGATGGATCGCATGCATGAGTTTCTGGCGCGCGAGGGTTTGCAGGACGCGGTATGCGTTCTGGGATCGGTACCGCACGCGTTATTTCTGACCCTGCTCAGCCGCTCCCTGGCCTACATCCGCACCCCGATTACCGACGGAATTTGCTCGTCGGTCCTGGAATCGTTGAAACTTAAGGTGCCGGTCTTGGGCGCAGACAACGACGCGCGCCCCAAGGGCACGGAACTGTGGAAAGCGGGCGATGTGGGCAGCCTGTTGAAACTGATGGAAGAAGCGGTGCGCGATCATCGCGCCATGGTGGACCGCATTCCTGAGCTTGAGATTGAAGACAACGCAAAGAAACTCGCAAACAGCATTGAGGAAGTTTGCCTGCAATCTGCAGACAGGCAAATCGGAGCTCTGTCGGTAGGCTCGAACACGTAATGGAAGGGAAGGGCTTTTCAAAGATGCCAGGACAGGCTGCCGCTATGAAAGCGTCGAAGGTGAAAACTCGTCCGCGGAACGAGGCTCCCGTATTCGTGATTGGGTGTGGACGCTCGGGCACCACGTTGCTGTACCACATGGTTCTATCTGCGGGAAATTTTGCCGTGTACCGCACCGAGTCCAATGCCATTAATTTGCTGGAGCCGCGCTTCGGCGATCTGAGCTTGCGCAAGAACAAAGAGAAATTGATGGATGCCTGGCTCGACAGCAAGCTTTTCCAGGTTTCAGGCCTGGATGCGGACGCAATCCGCAAAAAGGTGATGGATGAGGTCACCAACGGCGGCAACTTTCTGCGCACAGTGATGGAAGAAATCGCCAGCAAACAAGGAGTGCAACGCTGGGCCGATTGCACTCCCGAGCATCTGCTGCACCTGCACCGGATCAAGGAGACGATTCCCGACGCGCTGATTATTCACATCATTCGCGACGGCCGCGACGTCGCGCTTTCCACCGAGAAGCAGGGATACATAAAACGCGCGCCCTGGGACAAGAAGCCACCAGTCATGGTCGCGGGCCTGTACTGGGAGTGGATGGTCAACAAGGGCCGCAGCGACGGCGCAACTTTAGGCAAGGACTACATCGAGGTCCATTTCGAGGACTTGATTTCGGACCCTCCAGCGACGCTCGGAAAGCTGGGCAAGTTCATTGAGCACGATCTGGATTACGAACGCATCAAGAAGGTCGGGATCGGCTCGGTAAGCGATCCGAACACTTCGTTCAAGGGAAATGGCGATCCGAAGAGCTTCAGCCCGGTCGGGCGCTGGAGAAAATCATTCTCGCCTGAGAACCTGGAGATGTTCGAAGCGCTGGTGGGCGGCACTCTGAAAGATTTGGGATATCCGCTGGCAACGACGGACGCCAAAAAGCTGAATCGTCCTGAACTGAAGCGAATGCGGACGGCGTACAAAAAGTACTTCGATTCCAAGCTGTATTTGAAAGCCAAGACGCCGCTGGGCAAGCTTTTGGTGACGAAAGACCTTTCCTGGCTCTAGCGGTTCTGCGTGGCGACGGAGTGTTGGCTGAGCGCGCCGTCAATATCGATTGTGCATGGTGAAAGCGTGCTCGCCGACTCGATCATGCGCAGGCAGCCAATCGTAGCGCGGGCCCCGTCACGGACGTTCACTTCCACCGGTTTTCCTTGCGAGAGCGCGCGGAAGAACGCCTGCAACTGATCGGCGTACCCTTTTTCAGCGAACCATGTAGAGCTTTTGCTTACGCCGCCGGTTCGAATTTCGCTTCGTTTGAAGTCTTCCGCGAAAGCGCCCAGGCCGGGCGCGAAGGCCTCGACCCGCTCTCCTGCCGAGGTGCGGCTTCCAACGGTGCAGTAGGTAAGATTTCCGATCGATCCATCGGCGAAGCGAAAGCTGGCGACCATGTTGTTCTCTCCGATGGGATCTTTCTTCCCGGTAGGCAGGGTGAAGGCCGATACTTCGATGGGCTCGGATTCGAGCAGCCAGTACATCAAGTCCACGAAGTGGCAAGCTTCGCCGAGAATCGCGCCCCCACTTTCAGGATCCGCCATCCAGTACGAGCCGGAGATCCCGGGAGAATTAATGCGGCAACTCAGCACCGCAGGCCCGGTACGTTTGGCAAGCTGCCTTTTCATGGCCACGTAAGACGGAGCGTAGCGGCGATTGAAGCCGATACTGATCTGCTTGCCGGTCTCGCGGACTGCGCGATCAATCTCGCGGCATTCGTCTTCGGTAAGCGCCATCGGCTTTTCCACAAACACATGCTTGCCGGCTCGCAACGCCACCAGAGATTGGGAGGCGTGCTGCGGATTGCGGCTGACAATCACGACAGCCTGGAGATTTGGATCTTTGAGTATCTCCTGGTAGTCGGAGGCGCAGTACTGCGCGCCAAAACGTTGCGCGTAGCTCTTGCCTCGGGGCCCACTCGAGGAATGCACAGCGAGCAGGCGGATGCCGGGGGTCTTCTTCAGGTTCGGAAGGTGTTCCCACTTGGCAAGGTTTCCAGCCCCCACCAAAGCCACGCCCATGGCCGAACCCGATACCGGGTTGACTTCGACTTTCCGCGTGGGTTGAAATTCCGCGGCCGGTTGCGAGGAATCTGCGGCAGGGTAGCGCAGCAGCACGGCCAGGCTGTTACTGGCCGGATCCATGATGGTGGAGTAAGCCTTGGAGGCGTCGTCGAGCGGGAACTCGTGCGTCACCAGTGGCTGCAGCTGTACTCTGCCAATGGAAGCGAGGCGCAGGAACTCATCCATGTTGCGATTTTCGGTCCAGCGCACATAAGGCAGGGGGTAATCCTGGCCCTGACGTTCGTAGATTGGATCGTAGCTGCCGGGACCGTAGGCGCGGGACATCAGCAACTGGATCTCTTTGAGATACATCTCGTACCAGGGAAAGTTCAGTTCCACGGCCCCGACATCGACGATGCGGCCGCGATCACGACAGAGATCCACCGCCAGTTGGCAGGGAGCGGACGATTTGGCAGCGGCTGCAATCATTACGCAGTCCACGCCCACGCCGTTGGTGAGGGCCAGTACCTGCTCGCGAAACTGGCCGCCACCGGGAAGCGCGGCATCCGCGCCCATCTTACGTGCAAGTTCGACGCGATCGGATTTGAGATCGGTGGCGATTACGAATCCGCCTTGCAATCGGGCCAGTTGCGCGGCCAATTGCCCAACCAGACCTAACCCGATGACGGCGACTTTCTCGCCCAAGGAAATATTCGCGATGCGAACACCGTTCAGCGCGATGCTGCCCAGAGTCGCGAAGCAGCCATATTCGAACGGCAGAGCGTCGGGAAGCTTCACGGCAAGCTTGCGGCCGACGAGAATAGTTTCGCCATGACCGGTGCCCTCTCCACCGTAAGCGACGCGCTCGCCAATTTCGAGATCGGTGACCGTGCGATGCTTGTCCACGACTACGCCCGCGCCGGAATAGCCCAGGACCGCGTACTCGCTGAACTTGGCTTTGACTTCGGCAAAGGTGCGGAAGGGGCCCTGCACTTTCGCAACATTCCAGATCTTGCTGAGTTGCGAAGGATTTTCGGCGACGGCACGCACCACGCCTTCCTGGTGAATGCTGGCGGTTTCAGTGCCGCTGCTGATCAGCGAATAGATGGGGCGCACCAGCACGTGGTGCGGGACCACCACGGGATCGGGGACTTCGTCGACAATGATGTGTTTCAGACCTTTGCGGACGACTTGTTTCATGAGTTATGGGATTTCGAATCGGTCATTGGACACCAGCAGTAGCCTGGCGAATCGCGTCTATATCGGCGCCCAGGTCTTTGCCATCGCTGCCTGCGCGCTTGAACTTGCTCCTTCCTGACAATGAGTAGTCGCCGTCCTTGCCATTGGCGAAATTCACGAACTGAACATCCCCCGGCTTCCTGGGAAACATGTTGCCCTTTGGCCAGGAACCGCCGCCGATAATCGCGTTGTGATGAACGGCGTAAGAACCGAAGCACTGATCGAGAACCTCGGCGGGGCCCCGCTTATCCGCGCCAGCGGAGCAGTTCTTGGGACCGCCGCCGGTGGTTGTCACCTGGCGATCGCCGGAATACACAATGCTGTTGGTCAGCGTGAAGTTGAACATGCGGTTCTCGCCTCGCGGGCCTCCGATCAACAGAACCGAGTCGGGAGGGAACGCAGTGATGTGATCCATGAAGACATCATGCAGAGTGGGTGCCGCCATGGAAACCTGGGCGAGCACTCCAAAGCCTTTCAGGGGCTTGCCTTGGATGTCGTCGACGACAACGTCATGAATGCTGTAACGCTCGCCGGCCTTGGCAGCGCCGCCGGTATCGGACAGACCGTTGCCGATCTGAAAACCGCTCCCCACGTGGCTGATCCGGCAGTAGCGGATCGTAATATCGGTCACTTGGCACAGCGGGCAGACATTCGGAACCTGATTTTTCGGAGTGAGAACGACCCCGTAACCAGCCTGGGAAAACCCTCCCCAGGTGTTCTCCATGATGTTGCCTTCGAGCAGGACTCGTTGCGCGTTCTTCAGTTCGAACAGGTTTTTTACGATAAACGGATTTCCGTTCGCGGCGCCTACAAACTGCGGATGGCCCGGCATCCAGGTCCAAGGCTTGAACATGTAATTGCGGCGGATCTCGATGTCTGCGGGCACCTCAGTGGCGGGGCCGCCGCCGAAAATGATGGTCTCCGCCGCACCTTCGAGAAAGTTGTTGGAGATTTTGTAAATCCCCATGGGGTTGCTGCCAAGCCCGCCGGCAATCGCCTGGGCATCCACGCAAGCCCCGCTCCGTGCGGTGCAGTGAAAATCGGAGAAGTAAGAATCCACCACGCCAACGTACATCATGCCCGAGAGCAGCAGGCCGCGGTTGGTTTCATCTTGCGCGGTGCCGTGCATCCACACGCGATCGAATACCAGGTGGTCCGCGGTGCCGCCCTTGGCGCCGGAGAGAAGGTTGTAGACGGAGGCGTCGGGGTCGCGCGTGATCTCCAGACCAATGAAGCGGTAGTGGTTTGCTCCATTCTCCAGCAGCAGGGGTCCGCTGCCATTCCTGGCCGGAAAAACGATCCGCGCCATGACATTCTTCGGAGCGGGGCAATGAAAGTCGGGCCTGCCCGGAAGCGAAGCGACTCCGGCGTAACAGGGGGTGAGTCGAGTTCCTTCGTGGGGCAATTCGGAGTCAGCGGCGCTGGTGCGGATGGTGATCCAGTGAGCGTCGTCGCAGCGCTTGGCCGGCAATTTAAATAAGCCGCGATACGTGGCGCCCTGGTGCAATTCGAGGGTATCGCCGCAGGAGGCGCTCTCCAAAGCCTCTTGCAGATTGTCAGGGTCCTTCAGTTGAATGTGGCGGCCGGGACTTGGCGTCGCACTCAAATCGGTGTTCATGTAAACGCGGGGCAACTCTGCCGGACCATCAAAGTTCCCGGGGCGAGGGGCTTCGGTTGCTCGTAACAAAACAGTGGAAAAAGACAGCAGGCACACAGCGAGCATCGCCAATGAGGAACGAGCAAGAGTCATCAAGGATCCCCGGATGCATCGATGATATCACGCTGAGGGTGTCGAAAGCCTTGATTTCACTGCGGTTCCCGCTCCTTGAGAGCTGTGAATTTCATGCACTTCCGAGCGTTGACAAAAAGTGTCAACGCCGTCGAATATGAGGATCTGCCTACTTCAGGAAGTCACTTTTGTCCTCAAAGTCTTTCCCATGGATCTCTTTCAAACATTTCGCCGGTCCCTATCTGCAGCCAGTGGCATGAACGTGTCTGCTCTGAAGCTAGCCTTTTTCAAGCCCGAACTGGTCCGACCTTACGTGTCGTTCACGCTGCGCAAGTATGACGAGTTGGTGGGGAATGGGCTTCCACTCAAGAGTCCGGTCAAGGACATGGACCCTCGCGAAACTCTGACCGTCCCCGCGCGTTTTCAGAGCGGAGGCGGAACGGACGCGCGCGAAATCCTGGTGCTGGCGGCGGCGACCAAGCTGGTCCGTCCGCGACGCATCTTCGAGATCGGTACGTACAACGGGCGCACCACGGCCGTGTTCATTATGAATGCGCCCTCGAACTGCCAGGTGTACACGCTCGACTTGCCGCCGCAGTCGAATGCCTCCAGCGACTACCTCGCCAGCGATGCCGAATTGGTTGAGACGCGCAGCACTGAAACCTTTCTGCAGCGCGCCAGACTGGGCCGCCGCTACCGGCAAATCTATTGCAATTCAATGGACCTTGATGCGGAGATCTTTCGCGACTCGATCGAACTGGGTTTCATTGATGGAGCGCACACGCTTGAGTTCGTGAGGAACGATACTGAGAAGATGGCCATCATGATGGCGCAAAGGGGGCTGGTGTTCTGGCATGACTACGGAGGGCGCGGGGAATTCCGTCCATTGTCGGAGTACCTGGAATCATTGCCGATCGAAATGTATCGTGTGCCGGGAACCTCGCTGGCCTGGACCACGGCGGAGGAGATCAAGAAATTGGTTTCACCAAGACGAATCTCAGAAGAGGAGTGCCTCAAAGAGGCAAGCTAAAAAGACTAAACAATAAAAAAAGCGGCGCGATCCAGGGATCGCGCCGTTAAAGTTTGTTTGCTATCCAGGCCTCTAGTAGACCCCGGAGGTAGCGGCGAGAACCGCATCCACATCGGCGCCGAGGTCCTTGCCATCGGTTCCCGCGTTCTTATAGGGGCTGCTCGAAAGCAGGTGATAGTCTCCGCCAACGCCATTGTTGTAGTTCACAAACTGAACGGCTGCGGCATTCGTGGGAAAGAAATTGCCAGCCGGCCAGCTCGATTGCGGCGAGTTGGCTGGGATCGCAATGAAGGCATTGTTGGTAAAAGACCATCCATTGAAGCACGCAGTGACCGTGGTGAGCGGCTTGTCATAGAAGGCGCAATTCGTGGTTCCCCCAGTCGACCACACGGGGTACTGGGCCGCATTCATCATGTTGTTGTTGAACGTGAAGTTGGCCATCTTCGGATTGACGTTCGTGTTGTCCCCGATATTTAACATCTGGGAAGGAGCGAATGCCGTGTTGTGAACGATGGAAACATTCTGCAGCACCGGGGTTCCGTCTCCCATGGAAACCTGGGCCATCACCCCATTGCCGCCCGTGTATTTCACCGGATCGATGTCGTCGAGAATGTTGTCGTGAATGCTGTAGCGCTGTCCGTCAAGCGGCACCCCACCGGTGTCCGAGAGCCCATTCGCGATCTGCATTCCGGAGCCGGCATGACTCACGCTGTTGTACCGAACCGTGACGTCTGTGACCTGGCACAGGGGACAGATATTTTGCCCGTTGCTGGTCTGGTTCTTGGGAGTGATAACGATAGAGAATCCGGTCTGCGAGAATCCGCCCCAGGTGTTCTCCATAATGTTGCCTTCCAGAAGGACGCGTTGCGCATTCTTCAGTTCGAAGTGGTTCTTCACGATGAAGACTACGCCAATGAAACCGTTCTGACCCTGCAACCAGGTGAGTGGCTTGAAGAAGTGGTTGCGGGTGACCTGGATGTCAGCCGGGGTTACGGTGGCCTCGCTGCCGCCCAGAATGAATCCTTCCGCTGCCGCCTCGAAGAAATTGTGATCGAACTTGTACGGCCCCTGCGGGAGATCGCCGATGCCGCCGGCAATCGCCTGCGCGTCGGTACATGCGCCCTTCATGGATAGGCAGTGGAAGTCAGTGAAGAACGAATCCACTACGGCGACATAGGTGCTACCGCCGAGAAGAATCGCGCGGTTGGTCTCGTCCAGTGCCGTTCCATGCATCCAGACACGGTCGTAGTAAATGTGATCGGCGGTGCCGCTCGACACATTGGAAGCCAGGCTGTAAACCACCCCGGAGCCGGTCGAACGAGTCATCTCAAGACCGATAAACCGGTAATGGGTCGCCCCGTTGGCAAAAAGGATGGGGCCTTCGCCGGAGATGTTGTAGTTCAGCTTCGCCATCACGTTCGCTGTGGACTTGCAGTTGAAGGCTGGCCGGCCGGGCAGAGAAGAGACTCCCGCGTAGCACGGTGTGATACGAGTTCCTTCGGGAGGCAGGCTGGAATCGGCAGCGCTGGTGCGAATGATGATCCAGTGATTGTCGTCGCAGCCCTTGGCCGGCAAAGTGAATGCGCCGGTATAGGTGGAGCCGGCCTGCAGCGTAATGGTGTCGCCGCAGCTTGCGCTGTTCAGCGCGCCCTGGAAGTCTCCGCCCGAGGCCACGGGAATGGTTTTTCCGGGCGCCGGAGTATTGGCCATCGCGGTCTGAAGGTAGATGCGGGGTAGTTCCGCAGGGCCATCAAAACCGCTGGTGTTCTGAGTGGAGACGTTCAGGGTTAAAGCCTGAGTGTCGGACTTGGAAGCGGCGTCGGTGACCTTCGCGGTAAAACTGAAAGCGCCAGTCTTGCTGGTAGTTCCGCTGATCGTGCCGGTACTGCTCGAGAGCGTGAGTCCGGAAGGCAAACTGCCCGAGGAAATGCTCCAGGTAAAAGGGGTTGTGCCGCCGGTTGCCGCAAGCGTGCTGCTGTAGGCAGAACCACTGGTGGCATCAGGAACGGAGGTGGTCGTGATGCTCGGGTTGCCATTGCCGCCACCCGAAGTGACGGTTACCACGGCCGAGGCGGTTTTGGTCGGGTCGGCGATGCTCATCGCCGTGACAGTCAGACTGCTGACGCCGCTAGCCGGGACGCTGACCAACCCATTGGTGGTGATCGAGCCCGCGGTGGTCTTCCAGTGAACGGCCACGTTGCTGGTGCCGGTGACGGTGGCGCTAAACTGCTGGGTTGAGCCCGCGTTTACGGTTGCGCTGGTAGGAGAGATGGCGACTGAGATGTTGTTGTTCTGATTGCTCTGCGCCACGACGATGGTGAAGCGATGGTCGCCAGAATCATTCTTCGGGACATCCGTTGCCTTCACGGAAAAATCATATGTTCCGGGCATGACAGGGGTGCCGGAGATGGTGCCGGTCGTGGCATTCAGAGTCAGCCCCGGGGGCAACGTTCCCCAAATCGTCGAGAATTGGTAGGGGGCTGAGCCACCGCTGACTGAGACCACTGTGTTGTAGGCAGTCTGAGCGGTCGCATTGGGCATGTTTCCCGAAACTGTAAGATGGCCGGCTTTGTTGCTGATGGTGGGCGATTGGGAAGACTTTCCACTTCCGGCAGCGGGGGCCGTGGCGCTCTGGGCAGGTAAGCCGCAAGAGGTAATCAAAAGTGCAAACAGGAAAAGATAAAGCGCCACTGCGACAGCGCGAAGCCTTTCTTCTTTGTGTGTGGGATTAAAAAAAGTGGAGTTCTGGGTCTTGCATGCGAAAATGGGGGACATTGCACGCCCTCGACGCGAAATTGGGGGAACTGATTCGTTCGAGCCCTGCGTGCAATCTAAAGAGAGTTACTGGAGATACATAGATAACTGTAGGTCGTGACCCTGCGGGACACGGAAGTACATGGTCGGGGAGTTCGCCGCCGCCGCCGCTGGTTACTCTTTGGATTCCTTTCGGCCCAGAAGCATCGCCCGCAAGCGATCGTAGCCGCGGTTCCCCAAGATTCGCTTCGCTCCAGACCGCGCCTGTTCTGCCATTTGCAGCTTCCACAAGCCGTGTCCGGCGCACCAAGTTTGAAACAGAGGCAGCGGCGTATCGCGCATGATGGCGACGCGTCCCAGGCAGAAAGGGTCGCTGGATGCGCAGTTCGCCCTGGCCTCGCTGGTCGCCATGGAGCGATAGGCGGCCTGCTTTGTGGCTTGCACAACACGCGCGTCCCAGCGCCCTCCGGGGCAGGAAAAGTGATTCACTGCCCGTCCGATCATTTGTTCAATTTGGATTTTTGGCTCCAGTATTTCGGATTGCAGCTGCTCCTCGGCGAGATCTGAGAGGTAGGGATGGGTCCGGGAGTGACATCCGATATTGAAGCCGAGCTCCGAAAGTTCGCGAACTTGTGTGCGGGAGAGGTACCCTCGCTTGCCGAGGAATCCGGTCGTGATGTAAAAAGTCGCTCCGAAATCTAGGTCTTTCAGGATGGGCGCGGCAGCGATGAGATCGGTTTCCGCTCCGTCATCAAATGTGATGACTACGCCTCGGGGAGCAGCACCGGACAAGGCTTGCTCGACGGACTGTCCCTTCCATCCCTGACTCTTCAACCAGTTCATCTGCTCCCGGAACTGGGTTTCATGAACGATGTAGCGCACATAGCCCGGATCTGCGTCGCACAGGGCACGTTCCGGCCGTTCAAGCTCGTGATACATCAGGTAAACGACAGGCGTCGGGTTGGACTCTGCACTCATAAGTTAATCGGGCCGTCTCCATCGCCGCGATTGAGATGAAGCTGTGAGAAGTTCTGCTCCAGCGGAGAAAGAACCTTGGCCAGGCCTTGAGAGGCGGCAAAGATGAAGTTGGAAGGCCCGGTGAAATATCCGGAGGACCGCAGGGCGCTGCTCCAGGCATGGTGCGCTTGATTGGAGATGATCAGGTCCACCCCCCGTTGGTCCAGGAACTCCGTAGCTCCCTGGATGACGGCAAGAGCATCGGCGGGCGCAGCCAGACAATCCGCTATGCTGCCGAGCCTCAGGTCTCCGAAATACTTGTTTTGGCGCATCTGGGTGTCGAGCACGACGGCCCACCCAAGCAGTTGCGACGCCCGAGATACTCTGACGCATAAGTACTTTTCTTCGCCGTAGAGCAGGTTCAGCGTCGCGGAATCGCGAACGGCAGAGGCAAAGTAATTGCGCGCGCAGCGCTGCCAGAGTTCATCTGCCCAGCTGCCGAAGCTTTCGATTCTCTCCACCTGCAACCCTGAGATGGCGCGGGTCCGAAGACGTTGCGCCGCCTTGATGCCGAGCCAACCTGTTCCTGACAGAGCCGCCAGCGAGGCCAGAAGACGGCGCGCCGCGTCCCGTCGCAGAGGCGCGATGTTGCGCAGGAACCTCCCTGGATGATGGACTCGAAAATAGAATGGGACCTCGCGCAGGGCCCATCGCAGAGCGGTCAGCATCTGGGGCAGCGGATTGTGCATGCCTCCCATACCAAGCGCGAACATGACCGGCTGGCGCGCCAGGGCGCTACGCAACATCACCACACCGACGCTGGTGTACGCGCGATTGACGATACCTTCCGAAAGCGGCAACCGGTAAAAGGCAAGCGGGCGATTCTCGCCGTTAATCCAGAAGTCCTGGTATTTGACGATGTAGCCGCCGCGAACCGCTTCGCCTTCCACCGCCAGGAAGTATTCCTGGTAGAGGCGCCGGCCGGGAAGCTTTGGCAGCCATTCGGGCACGGAGCTTTCGGGAAAGTGAAATTCGCGAACTACGCCTCCCGCCGCCAGGCGAGAATTCAGGGCCTTTACCGCGGGAACCAGGTCTGGCGTGTATGGCTGGATGGCGATGGCCATGGATCAGGAGGAGCGGTGATTCAGCTTATTGTCGAGCACCTGGAGAATGTGAGAGATACTATGCATGTGGTCCATCTCCTCCGGATCGAATTGCAGATCGAATTCCTGTTCGAGCGCGAGAACGAGATTGAGATGGTGGACCGAGTCCCAGGATTCCACATTTTCCGTAGAAGACTGCTGGGTGATGCTGGTTGCCGAGACCTGGAGAACGTCCGCCGCGATGCTGCGAACGCGTTCGTATAGTTGTGCATTCATGCTCTGTCACCATTGACCACGTGCAGGCGAACCCACTCCGGGCAGGCCAGGGAGGATTGCGCGAGATCCAGTTCCCAGAGTGTCCCTTCTCCGTTTTCCTGCAACGCCTGGAACCCATGTTCGGAATAGAAGTTCCGAGCGGGGGCATTCTTCCTGGTTGGCAGGAACCATCCCTGGATTTTGCGGGCCTTCAATTTGCGCGCATGATCTGCAAGGAAGCTGAGAAAGGCAGTCTCCACGGTGCGGCCAATTACGCGGCAGCTCATCAGCAGAGTATCAATCTCGTAGATGCCTTCGTGGTGATGGGTGAGCGCGACCCCGACCAGGCCGTTGTCTCCAAACCGATCTTTTACCTGGATCGAGAAGCAGTGCCAACCGGGCAATTTCACGAGTTCTGAAATCTGTTGCTCGGTATAACGGCGGGTGGTCAGGTTGAACTGGTTGGTTTTGTTGGTGAGCTGCGCAATTCTCGGGAGAGTGGCCTTCGTGAGCCCGGCGATCTCGACTTCCTGATTCAGCGAGCGATAGAAATCTTCGCGCGAGGTAATGGACTGCTCCAACTGCTCGCGCTCGCGTTGCGCCTGGTAATAGGAGCCGCGCTGCAAGTCCTCCGCAGACAAGCTCAGGCGCTCGAAAGCAGGGAATTCGCGGATGATGCGGGCGAACTCGCCAGGCTCGTGAGGAAGATCGAGGACCATTACTTCGCGAGCCTGAGTGCGAACTGCCCGGCGCTCGATCGGGTTGTCGTCCAGGAATGCCAGCGAATCAATGCCGATGTTCAGTTCCCGGGCAATCTCGCGGAGACTCTGGGCCTTGTCTCCCCAATTGATGCGCATGCACGCAAAGTGTTGGGGCTTGAGCAGCATGCCGGGATGTTTCGTGAGCGCTTCCATAGCGTCGTCGGCATTGTTCTTGCTGGCGATGGCAAGCAGAATTCCGCGACGATGCAGGTCAAGCAAGGCTCGCTGCACTTCTTGAAATGCCGCGCCGGGATATTCGGAGCCGAGACGAATACCGGACATGCCGTCTTCGCCGATCACACCGCCCCAAATCGTGTTGTCGAGATCCACGACCAGCGCCTTGGCCACCCTTCCGGTGAGCGGATGCAGGAAGCGCATCCACTCCTCAACCAGGTGATTCAGGTTCGGCGCCGAGATGGGAAGCCGGACCGTGAGCCACTTGCGTTCGTCATGCCACTGCAAGCGTCCGTAACGAGCCACCAAGGCGTCATAATCGAGGACATAAACTCCGGACTGCTCGGCTGCGATGTCGCGCAACCCGCGGTTGATTTGCTGGATTGCGAAGGTTTGGTTTCCTGGCGATTGCGCTTCGAACAGGCCGCGGGCCGGATGAGTTGGCTGCTCGAGGTTGTGAACCACGAGGTTGGCGCGGCTGTGCCTGCGGAAATTGGAAATCCAAGCCCGATAGTCAGAAATGACGCGCTCGACTGCGACCGAAACCTGCTCGGAAGAAAGTCCCGAGAAATCACGGAACAATTCAGGCGCGATGTCCCGTGTCTGGACGGCGAGCACCACGCTGTCGGGTGCGAAACGATACAGCGCGCTTTGAGGATCAACGATCTCCTGCACGTAGGCGTTAAATTCCGACAGGTGCACGCTGAGGTCAATGCCTGCCACGAAGGCCGCAGCTCTCAGCAGCGGCACCATGGGTTCCACGGTGAACGAACGCAGGATGGCAAGCTTGTGCGGAGCAACGCTCAAATGCGGCCGCTGCTGTTCGTAGTGCGAGACCAGGAACGATGCCGCGGAAGCGCTTTTGTCCTGCGACCACAGTTCGGCCAGGAGCGAGATGGCGGCGGAAGCTTCACCCGAGGCGATCAGGCGGTCGATTTCTGATTTGATCTCGGATAGGTTCACGATATCAGGCCCGCGCCGCTGCGGGTGTCCTCGCTTCATAGGCAGGCGATGCGGCGCGAATGGCGCGCTCCAGCACCTGCACAAATTCCCTGGTGATGACCGACCAGTCATACTTCTGGGCCGTGGCGGCGGCCCCGGCTTCGTATCGCTGGCGCATTTCCTCGTTGGTCAGCAGATTCACCACTGCGGCGGCGAAATGGTGAGCGTCGTCCGCCAACAGGATATCTCGCTCATGCTGCACACCCAGTCCTTCTGCGCCGATGGTGGTCGAAACGGTAGCCTTGCCCATGGCCATGCCTTCGTAAATCTTGATGCGGGTGCCTCCGCCGATCCGCAATGGAATGACGAACACCGCGGCGTTGCGCAGGTAGTCCACGACGGAGGCAACAGTGCCGGTCACTTCCACTGAAGCCGACGCAAGCTTCTGCACACGAGGGTGGGGATTGCGGCCGACAATCTGGAAGCGAGCGCCGGGCACGCGGGCCAGGACCTGCGGCCATATCTCTTTGCAGAAATACTCCACGCCATCGATATTCGGTTCCCAATCCATTGAACCGGTGAAGACAACAATGGGGCCCGCTGGACGGGCGCCCGGGTCGTAACGGAACTTGCTGAGGTCTACGCCGGTCGGCACCACGCTGATCCGGGAGGAATCGACCATGCCGCTCATGCCCTCGCGATCTGCCTCGGAGACTGCGATCACATGATGAAATCGCCGCACCTGAACCGGTTCGTAGCGGGACATCTTGCCGTATTCGAATTTAGAGATCGTTCGCTCTACGAAGTTGGGCTCGAACTGCGCTTTGCGCTGCCAGAGAATACTCTCCACGTTGTGTTGAAAAAGAACCGATGGAGTAGAGAGCACGCGAGGAAAATTCAAACTGGCGGAGAGAAAGTCACAAACCGCGACCTCGAAGCGGCGCTCCGGCAGCCACCGGGAGAGCAGATGCTGAACTCGTGGATCGGTGAACTTGCTCACCGCATACGGAGCGCTCCAAAGCAGGCGTTTTGCGTAATCCATGTAGCGTTGCCAGGGCGTGTCTTCACGCAGTCCGGTATGAACGGTGACCGCGCCCGGGAGTTCCTGTGCGATCTCTTTCTCAAAGGCCGGATCGTGATCGCCCCCGTAGTAGGACAGATAGGTGAGTTCGTGGGTCGCGGCAAGGTGGCGCAGGATGTTGTAGGTGCGCAGCTTTCCGCCCGTATCGAGCGGGAGCAGTTTGCCGGCTTTGACCCAGAGAATCTTCACGACTCGAGCTTACCAGCAAATTCCCGTGTATTGGCCGGCGCCGACGCGGCGGGCTTTTTCCAGGTTCACAAGGTCAATGACAATCTGTTCCGGGCGCAGCGCCTGGCGCAAAGTCTCTTTATCGATCCCACGAGTGCCGATGATCACAACGTCGGCGTGCTCCACGGTTTTGGGCAAGTCCGAAGAGAGCAGCGACCCGATATGTGGAATCACCTCTTCGATGTACTGACGGTTTGATCCGATCAGGCGTCCCAGGGAGACATTGTCGTCCCAGATGCGAAGTTCGCGACCCTCGCCGAGCAGCCGCTTGGCCAGTTGAACTTGAGGGCTCTCGCGCAAATCGTCGGTCGCAGCTTTGAAACTCAAACCGAGCAGGGCAATCTTCTTCTTGCCGCTTTCAAGGACCATCTCTACCGCGCGATCGAGATGCTCGTCGTTGCTGGGCAGAAGCGACTCGAACAGGGGCAGCTTGAGATCGAGTTCTTTGGCGCGATAATTGAGCGCACGAACATCTTTCGGCAGACAGGATCCGCCGAATGCAAATCCCGGCTTCAGATAGCTAGGGGAGATGTTCAGCTTGGTATCGGCGACGAACATCTCGACCATGGCTTCGGCATCTACGCCGAGATGCTTGGCCAGGGTTCCAACTTCGTTGGCGAAGGCGACTTTGGCGGCGTGCCACGCGTTGCAGACATACTTGACCATCTCTGCCGAGCGGAAGGTGGTCTCGAAAATCTTGCCTGGGGTCCACGCGTAAAGTTGTCGCAAAACCGCGCTGTGGGCAGGATCGGCCGCGCCGATGATCGTGATCGAAGGCTCAAGAAAATCCACCACCGCGGTTCCTTCGCGCATGAATTCGGGATTGGCGCACACACCGAAGTCCGGCCCGAATTTCTTGCCGCTGGCTTTTTCCAGCGTGGGGATCACGATGGTCTCGGCAGTTCCCGGCAGCACGGTGCTCCGGAGTACGACCAGATGAAACGAGCTTTTCTTGCGCAACGCTTCGCCGATCTCCCGGCAGACCGGTTCGATATGGCCCAGGTCGAGCTTGCCATTGCGCAAGCTGGGAGTACCAACGCATAGAAAGGAAATGTCCGATTTCATGACCGCGTCGGCAGAATTCGAGGTGGCGTGCAGGTGGCAGGCTTTTCGGGCCTCGGCAACCATATCGCTGACGCGCGGCTCCACGATGGGGCTGCGACCGGCCTCCATCGCTTCGACCTTGCCGGGGCTCAAATCCACCCCGATGACACTATGTCCCTTGTGCGCCAGGCACGCGGCGGTCACGGTACCAACGTATCCCAGACCAAAAACGCTAATAGACCGACTCATTCGAAATCTTCTATCCTTTGAAGGAGTGCGTTGCCGATTAAGATAATTGAATCTTAGTGGATGTGCTGAACAGCGGGGCAAGTGGCGTGCCGAAAGCGGCACCTTTCCTGAGTGATGTGACCGTAAGTGGCTGATTCTAAGGGATTCAGTCCGGTTACCAAGGTGTGAAAGGCGGAGAGCGCCGCCCCTCCCCGCCTGAGTGCAAAAGATTTCATTTCACGTAAATTTGAGCTAGGAGATTTCTCACTACCCTTTATGGGGCTTCCTGAATCACTGCAGCGGCGTTGGATGCGGTTGCGTTCCATGGGGCGGGATGAGCTGGCGGATCGTCTACGTCAGCAACTGACCGCCCGGGTCGATGCGCTTAGATACCGTGCCGGGCAGCCTGTTGTGAGCGCTCCGACTCTGCTGGCGACGGGACTCCAGCCGCAGTTCTTCTTTTCACCGGAATCGATTCCGGGTCTATGCGCTCTGCTCAGGCAACGGCTGCCTCAGGTTGCCATGAGCCTCGAGCTTCGGGCACAGAAAATTTGCGAGCACCGCTTCGACCTGCTGGGGTACGAAGGATTGGACTACGGGCCAGAGATCGATTGGCATCTCGACCGGGTTCATGGCAAACGCGCGCCGCGGAAAGCCTGGCACAAAATCGCGTATCTGGATTTCAACGAAGTCGGAGATTCGAAAGTCACCTGGGAGTTGAACCGGCATCAGCACTTCGTGACGCTGGCCAAGGCATACCGGCTCTCGGGTAACGAAAGGTTTGCCGCGGAAATCTTTCACCAGTGGCAGGACTGGCATTTGGCGAATCCCTACCCTGTCGGCATCAACTGGGCGAGCAGCCTGGAAGTCGCATTCCGCAGCCTGTCGTGGATATGGACGTATCACTTGCTGCAGGGATCTTCCGCGCTGCCGGCCAATTTCCGTGAGCAGTGGCTGCGCTCGCAAGCGGTGAACGGGCGGCACCTGGAAACTTACTTATCCACTTACTTTTCGCCCAACACGCATTTACTCGGGGAAGCCGTGGCGCTGTTTTTCATCGGCGTGCTGTGTCCGGAATTGCCGCAGGCACAACGATGGAAGCAGCTGGGATGGGAGGTCGCGCTGAAGCAGGCGGAGCGCCAGGTTCAGGGTGACGGCCTGCACTTTGAGCAGTCCACGTATTACCACGTGTATGCCCTGGATTTCTTCCTGCACGCGGGACTGCTGGCCTCCATGAATGGCATGGTGGTTCCGGCAAGCTTCGATATCGCATTGCAAAAAATGCTGGATGTGCTCTGCGTGTACGGGCGGGCCGGAACTCCGCCAACTTTCGGGGATGACGACGGCGGCCGGCTGTTCGACCCCAGCCGGAATCGCGCCGAGCACTTGCTCGATCCGCTGGCGACGGGCGCGGTGCTGTTTGGACGTGGCGACTACAAGCAGGTTGCCGGAGAGATTCGGGAGGAGACCCTATGGCTGGTCGGCGAAGCCGGCCTTGCAGAATACGATCGCCTCCCGCTGAAAGCGCCGCAACCAGGTTCCGTGGCAATGCAGGCCGCTGGCATCTACGTGCTTGCCGGTGCGCCAGGGCAGCAGATGGTCATTGATTGTGGACACCAAGGCGCGATGACGGCTGGGCACGGGCACGCCGACGCTCTCAGCATCTGCATGAACAGCGCCGTGCATCCGCTGCTGATCGATCCTGGAACTTGTGAGTACGTCGGGGCCGGGCCGGAACGCAACATGTTTCGAGGCACCAGTTTCCACAACACGCTGGTCGTGGACGGCGAGAGCCAGTCCCAACCCAAGGGGCCATTCACCTGGGAGAGCCTGCCCAAGGTGCATCCGCAAGTCTGGACCACAGGCGAGAACTTCGATCTTTTCGTGGGCAGTCACGACGGCTACCGAAGGCTGCCCAGCCCTGTGACTCATCAGCGCTGGGTGTTCTCGCTGAAAGGACAGTTCTATCTGGTGCGTGATGTTGCGCAAGGCTCCGGCGAGCACACACTGGACCTTAACTGGCACCTGCACCCCGCGCTGTGGCAGCGCACAAATAAGGACAGCATGTTTTTCGACCGCACCGGCCACGCGGGTCTGAGAATTCTGACCCCGGAAAACAGCGGGTGGACGCGCGACGTGCGACGTGGCTGGTGGTCGCCTGCATACGGCCGCAAAGAATCGTTTCCGGTCCTACACTTCGGTACCGTAGCGGCTTTACCCACTGAATTTGTAACCTTGTTCATTCCGCTTGCCGCCGAAACCCAGCAGGCCGGCGAGCTTACCAGGATGGCTTCGAAGGCCAGCGAGTTTTCAGGGTATCGCTACCAGGCGTACAAGTCGGACCACAGGGTCTATTTTAGCTGCGATAAGACATGGGGCTGTGATCAATGGAAAACCGACGCGGAATTTCTCTATTGCGGCTTCGATGCCAGCAGGGATGTCAAACTGCTCATTTTGTGCAGAGGCACTTACCTTGAGATCGGGGGAAAGAGAGCGATTTCCGCGTCGCGCAGCTTTCTGCGATACGAGATAATGATCTCTGGCACCCAGGTGCAGACGTTTTCTTCGGACGAAAACATCGTCATGGACGAACATTTGCTTCGTAGTTTCTGGACAGAGTCGGAACCGGCGCTGGCGGGATCTGATCCGAAACGGACACGCGAGTAGTTATGTGTGGAATCTGTGGAATTTACTATCCCGATCGCCGGCAAAACGTCAGCTCTGACGTGTTAGCGGCAATGAATCGTCAGATTGCGCACCGCGGCCCCGACGATGAAGGCTACTTCGTCGAAGGCAACGTCGGGCTGGCCATGCGTCGTCTGGCCATTGTGGACCTTCGTACCGGGCACCAGCCGATCGCGAACGAAGACGATAGCATCTGGATCGTGTACAACGGCGAGACCTACAATCACCAGGAATTGCGAGGTCCGCTCGAAGCGCAAGGCCATCGCTACCGCAGTAAGAGCGACACTGAGACTATTCTTCATCTGTATGAGCAGTACGGGCGCGATTGTGTCCACTATTTGCGCGGGATGTTTGCCTTCGCGATCTGGGACCGCCGCAACCGCAGGCTATTTGCCGCGCGCGATCGCCTGGGGATCAAGCCGTTCTACTACCGCTTCGATGGCAAGTCGTTTCTCTTCGGGTCGGAGATCAAGACCATCCTTGCGTATCCAGAAGTGCGCGCCGTCTTCAATCGCGCGACGCTGGGCGAGTATCTTGCCTTCGGGTATGTCTCGGGCGAAGACACCATGTACGCGGGTATCCGTAAGCTGCTGCCCGGACACACGCTGGAACTGGATGAGCGCGGCAAACTCGAGATTCGTCCCTACTGGGACCTTCATGTCCCTGGCGAGCAAGATGACAAACCGCGCAGTCATTATGTAAAGAGTTATCGCGAGCTGCTGGAGAGCTGCGTTTCATCGCACTTGATGAGCGATGTGCCGCTTGGAGTATTTCTGAGTGGCGGCCTGGATTCGAGCGCAGTGGCAGCCTTGACAACCAGGATCCGGCGCGCGCCGATTGAAACTTTTGCGGTGGGTTATGGCGAGGAGGCGTTCAGCGAATTGCCTTTTGCACGCCAGGTCGCCCGGCACATTGGATCCAGCCATCACGAAGTACGCCTGAGCAGGGAAGAGTTCTTCCAGGAGCTTCCTCACCTGATCTGGCACGAAGATGAGCCTATCGTATGGCCGTCGAGCGTGGCGCTGTATCTGGTCGCGCGGCTCGCCCGGGAACGTGTGACCGTGGTGCTGACAGGAGAGGGCAGCGACGAAACCCTCGCTGGCTATACGCGCTACGCCTGGACGCTGATGAACTCGCGCATGGACAACGTCTACCGCTCGGTTTCTCCTGCCTTCCTGAGAAACATCGTGCGCCGTGCGATTCAGGCTGGGCCACTCGGAGCCACGCTGCACCGCAAGCTTGAACACACGTTCCTGGTGCGCGACGGCGGTTCCTGGCCTTCGTTTTACTTCGACAATTTCTACTCCGCGTTTTCAGACGACGAGGAATCCCAGCTCCTGACCGAGTCGGCTCGCGCCCAGGCCGCCGATTCTTACGCGGGCTCGATGAAGTACTGGGAGCAATCCTCGGGTGATTTGCTGCACCGGCTGCTTTACACCGACATCAAAACTTACCTCGTTGAACTGCTGATGAAGCAGGACCAGATGAGCATGGCAGCGTCAATCGAAAGCCGCGTGCCTTTTCTTGATCATAAGCTGGTGGAGTTTACCGCCGGCATTCCCGCGAAGCATTCAGTCCGTGGACTGGCGGGCAAATTCATCCTGAAAGAAGGGGTGGAAGATCTGCTTCCCCATGACATCGTTTACCGGCAGAAGATGGGGTTTCCGACTCCGTGGGCATATTGGCTGGCGGGGCCGCAATTGGACGATCTGGAGAAGATGCTGCTGGAACAGCGGACGCTGGAACGCGGCCTGTTTCGAGTACAAGCCATCCGCAACCTGTTCGCAGAGCATCGCGCGCAGAAACGTGACCACGGCAACCGTATCTGGCGATTGCTGAACCTTGAGACCTGGCAGCGCGTCTGCATTGATGGCGAGGTGCCCGCTCAAGTCACACAACGGGCTTTTGCGGGAGTGTCGCCAGCAAAATGATCCAGATCACCACCGCTATCCACTTCGGGACATGCTGAGACAACTGAAATTGGCCACGCTCGGCGCCTTGCGCACGAGTGGCGCGTTTCGCGCCGTGCGCGACAGCCGCTGGCGCCGCAATCGCCTGCTGATCCTCTGCTATCACGGCGTGGCCCTGGATGATGAGCACTTGTGGCGGCCTCGTCTCTATGTCCCCCCGCACCTGCTGGAACAGCGATTTGAAATCCTGAAGCGCGGTGGCTATTCGGTTCTGGGGCTCGGGGAAGCGCTGCAGAAACTGCCAGCCGGAAAACTTCCACCCCGCAGCGTGGTGCTTACCTTCGATGATGGCGGCTACGACTTCTACAAGCTGGCCCATCCTCTGTTGAAAAAATACGGATTCCCCGCCACCGTGTATCAGACGACTTACTACAGCGATTACCAGGCGCCCATCTTCAACCTTGTCTGTTCCTACATACTATGGCAGCGCCGGGGCAGTTTACTCGATAAAGGACGCGAGATGGGGCTGGCGCAGCCAATGGACCTTCGCACCGAGTTAAGCCGTCATCGCATTGTTCGGGTGTTTGTGGAGCGCGCGGAAGCCGAGAATCTTACCGGCAGGCAGAAAAATGAAATTGCAAAACAGTTGGCGAAGCTGCTGGATGTGGACTACGACGCGATCTGTGCCAGGCGGCTTCTCCACATCATGTCGCCGCAGGAAGTGACTCAGATTATCGCCGAGGGTGTGGATGTGCAGTTGCATACCCATCGCCATCGCACTCCGGAAAACGAGAGACTATTTCGCAGAGAAATCGAAGACAATCGCAAGAGCCTGCCTGACGGCGGGAAATTGGCGCAGCACTTTTGCTACCCCTCGGGAGTGTATCGCGAGCAATTCATTCCCTGGCTGCAGGCGGAAAATGTCCTCTCGGCTACGACTTGCGATGTGGCGCTCGCCACCAGAAAAAGCAATCCCTGGTTACTGCCGCGATTCATCGATACCGCAAAACGCACGGATGTTGAATTTGAGAGTTGGGTTACTGGGGTGGGCGATCTACTCGCGTTCCGCCGTGCCGCCACCCAGCAATACATTCCTGACCGCGACTAGTGGCGCTTGGCCTCGGCCGGAAGGTGATCGGCGACCAGGGCCAGCAACTCATCCTTCATTCCCGGCCCTCCAGCCAGCAAACCCGAGAGCAACGTGGACTTCCCATTGCATTTCAGAGCCTGGTTCTCCAGCGTGACCGCGAACCCTCCGGCACTCTGCACCAGCGCAATGCCAGCAGCTACGTCCCACTCATTTTTGGGGACGAGTGTGAAGGTGATGTCGGCGAGGCCTGCCGAAACCAGGGCCAGCTTATAGGCCACCGAGCCCATGGGACGCACCGTGAAACCGGACTTCTCGAACTCTTTCCACTCGCCCCGTTTGACTTCGCTGCGGCTGGCCAATACCAGCGCGCCATTCAAAGTCGTGCGCTCGCTCGGCTTGGCGGGTTTGCCGTTGTAGAGCACGCCAGACTCGATGGAACCGATGAAAGTTTCGTTGGTGGCGGGATTGCAGATCCCGCCCGCGACCGGCCGCCCGTCCTCGACATAGCCGACGGACACGCAGAACTCCGGAATTCCCGCCACGAATTCACGGGTGCCATCCAGCGGATCTACGACCCACACGTTTTTCTTGTCCAGGCGGGCATGGTCGTCGAGGGTTTCCTCCGACAACCAGCCTTCACCCTCGCGCAGCAATTCGCGGCGAAGCACCACGTCAACCGCCCGGTCCGCTTCGGTAACCGGATCATGTCCGATCTTGTATTCGGCCGCAATTTCACCTGCGGTGAAGCGGCTCAGAACCTCACGCGCGGATTCGAGGGCAGACTGGATACGTTTCAGAATGTCAGCGTAGGAATTTTGAGTCATAGAGTTGTCTCAAGAAGGCAATCAGGCCCAAAGCATCCTGGCGCCGGTTGCGAGAAGCACGGTGCAGAGAATACGGCGCAGCCAGGGGACCGGAACGCGAGTGCTGAGTTGCGAACCCAGAAGCCCGCCTGGGATGGACCCGATCAGAAGCGAGGCTACCAAAGTCGGATCGATATTTCCGAGCCTAAAGTGCAGAACACTGGTTACCCCGGTCAGGATTACGGCATGAACGATGTCGGTGCCGACCATTACCTTGGGCGGGAAACTGTAGAACAGCAGCAGGAGCATCATAATGATGCTTCCGGAGCCGACCGAGGTCATGCCCACCAGAAAACCAGCCAACAGCCCAATCGCGGCCATGCCCACAAACGATTTCATCGTGGGCGGGCGATTGGCCACGTGGTCTTCAATTCGAGACTGGAAGAGTAACAACGTGGGGATGCAAACCAGGAGCAGACCCACGGCGGAGGTGATGAACGTGTTCACCCCATTGCCGTAAACGACACGCAGGTGCTGCAGAAAACTGACGCCTAGGATGGAGCCGGGTATGCTGCCGACCGCCATCGCCAATACCACCTTGCGCCGCACCGTGCCTTTGCTCAGGTGGACCCAACTCGATCCGATCTTGGTGACGAAGTTGAACAGGGCATCGGAGCCGACTGCCATGATCGGTGGAACCTTGAGGACAAAGATGAGGAGGGGCAGCAGAAGCACGCCGCCCCCCAGACCCGTCATGCCGATCAGGGTTCCTACCACAAAGCCGATCGCGATTTTCGCCGCAATAGCAAGAGCCATGGCTGAGCCGGTTCCAGTTGTTTGCGTGTCAGGCGCCGCTTACGCTGCGGCGCCGCTGACTCCAATAAAGCCTTCCCGCTCGAGGTGCAGAATAATCTCCTGCGCCGCCTCTTCGGGACTCAGTTCGGCTGTGTTGATGACGACTTCCGCGTCCTTGGGTTCTTCGTAAGGGTCCGAGATGCCGGTGAATTCTTTGAGAATTCCGGCCCGGGCCTTGGCGTAGAGTCCCTTGCGATCGCGCTGTTCGCAGGTTTCGATCGGCGTGGCAACGTGAACCAGGATGAATCCACCGTTCGGTTCAATCATCTGCCGCACCTGGCGCCGCACGGAATCGTAGGGAGCGATGGGCGCGCAGATTGCGATCCCGCCGTTCTTCGTGATTTCCGAAGCTACGTAGCCGATGCGCTTGATGTTGATGTCGCGGTGCTCTTTGGAGAAGCCCAGCTCCGACGACAGGTGTTTGCGCACCAGGTCCCCGTCCAGCAAAGTCACCGGGCGTCCGCCCATCTCGAGAAACTTGTTCAACAGCACGTTCGCGATGGTGGACTTGCCCGATCCAGAGAGTCCAGTAAAGAAGACCGTGAGCCCCTGCAAATGCCGGGGCGGATAGCTGCGGCGCAACTCGTGGACAACCTCCGGATAGGTGAACCATCCCGGGATTTCGCCGCCCTCGTTGAGGCGGCGGCGAAGCTCGGTGCCCGAGATGTTGAGCACGCGAGATCCGTTCTTCACCTCGTTGTCGGGAACGTAGCGATCTTCGTCTTCCAGGTACACCATCATGTTGAAGGGCACCATGGTCACGCCGATATCGGCTTCGTTCTTTTTGAACAATTCCTGCGCTTCGTACGGTCCGTAGAACGGCTTTCCGTCGGTATCGTTGCCCGGGCCGGCGTGGTCGCGTCCCACGATGAAGTGGGTGCAGCCGTGATTCTTGCGGATCAGCGCGTGCCAGATTGCCTCGCGCGGGCCGCCCATGCGCATGGCCAGCGGCAGCATGGACAGCTTCGCAGTGCCTTGGGGATATTTCGCAATCAGCAACTGGTAGCAGCGCACACGAGTGAAATAGTCCACATCCCCAGGCTTGGTCATACCGACCGAGGGATGAAGCAGGAGGTTGGCTTCCACTTGCTTGGCGGCGCGGAGAGTCAATTCCTGGTGGGCCCGGTGCATAGGGTTACGGGTCTGGAACGCAACCACCCGGCGCCAACCGAGACGGGCGAACTCAGCGCGCAGTTCAGCAGGAGTCAGGCGCAGAGAACGGAAATCATAGTGCGAAGGCATCTGCACGCCTTCAATCTTGCCGCCGACGTACCATGGGTTTGCGCGGTTCAGAAGATAATCCACGCCCGGGTGAGCGGTGCTGGTGGTGTTGAACACGGATTTGGCTTCGGCCTTACGATCGGCCTGCCAGACTTCTTCCACGTGCAGAACGCCGAGCATCACGCCCTCGGCATCGCGCAACGCGACCTTGCTGGATCCGGGTGTAAGCTTTTTCGCGAATTCTTCCGTGACGTCGAGCGTGATCGGCATCGGCCACAGAACGCCGCTCGCCAGGCGCATGTTGTGGCAAACGCCTTCATAATCCGCGCGGGTCATGAAACCTTGCAGCGGAGAAAAGCCGCCGCTCATCAGCAGTTCTAGGTCGCATACCTGGCGCTGGGTCAGGTCCCACGATGGCCATTCCTTGGAATGGGCTTTGAGTTCGTTGATTCGTTCAGGTTGAGCAACCAGATTTACAAGTTCTCCGCCGTGCGGCGAAATAAGATGGCTTGAAGCGGTCAAATCCTTGAACCTCCCAGGTTCCCTCGTTCGTTTCGAGTATCTTTTGCCTGGATCTTCCAGACTTGTGACAGCGCCGGTTCACAGACTGGCGGAAACAGAAGGGAAAGATGTTGAATACAGAACAGATTTTCCCTGCCAGACTACTACTTCCTTGAATGTTGTTCAAAATGCAGCGGGATGAGGCGTGTCACCTGATCAGGTTTGCAATTGGCATACCTTTGCCAAGTATCTTTGTAGACTTTATTGTGTTGCAAACAATCAGCTTAGGTTCATGCCCAATCCAGAGCTGTTGATTCCGGCCAGAAAGTGCAAATCTTTGCGACAAAACTGCTCCTTTAAATGCAAGCGGTTGTCACGGCCTGAAGGCCCTTCCACCCGACCTTTGCCGGCGTTTCCGGGTCATCACTAGGCCCATTCTAAAGGGTTGATAAAATGGAACATCCATCCTGTGCTTTTGGCCTCTCAGAGGCCGGAACTCCGGCTGGAGTTGCATTCGCCTCCTTAACTATGTCAGCCAAAAGCTGGATCAAGCAATCCCTGGTCAATAGCGGGGCGCTGAAACTGGCGGCTCGCCTCCGACCGCAGGGGGCTGCGGTTCTTATGTATCACTCGGTACTCGACGATCCTGACCAGCAATGGCTGGTGTTGGGCGGCATCGGACATTCGACTCGCGTCTTTCGCCAGCAGATGGAGGCGGTAGCCGGACGCTATCACTGCATCAGCCTGGACGATCTTCTTTCATACTTGCGAGGTGCCAAAGAACTCCCGCCACGGGCCGTCGTGGTCACATTCGACGACGGTTACGCCGACAACCTGGAAGTCGCAGTGCCGATCCTGAATGAGTTGGGAGTTCCAGCCACCTTTTATATTACGGTGGACTGCATCGAGTCCTCCCGGGTGCCATGGCCCAGCCGCCTGCGATTTTCTTTTTTTGTAACCAGCGAAAGTTTCTGGCAGCAGGAAGGAGGAAAGTTGTGGCGGCTCCACGACAAAGAATCTCGCAACCAGGCCTACCTGCACGCCTGTGACGATTGCGCGAAGCAGGCCGGCGAGGCGCAGCGCAAGTTTGTGGACCGTATTGAGCGCGAATTGAACGCCGCCGTTCCCAACTCGATCGAAACCAGGATGATGACTTGGGACCAGGTGCGCGCTTTGCGCCACAAGGGACATATCGTGGGTTCGCATACTATGACCCATCCCAATATGGCGTATGTTTCTTTGGACGATGCGCGCAATGAATTGGCGCAGTCGAAGCAGAAACTCGATGCCGAATTAGGGAATCCGGTGGTGCACTTTTCTTACCCATGTCCTGCGCTCTGGCCGCATTGGAATTCCCAGACCCTCGCCCTTTCGAAAGAAGTTGGGTACGAGACCGCCGTGACTACCGAAGGTGGTATGGTGCGCCGGCAAGATGATCCGCTGTGCCTGCATCGCATGCGTCCATCCAAGAATGTGAACGATCTGCTTTGGAACCTGGACTGCACCTTTCTTGGAAGGTCCATGTGACGGCGCTTGTGATCGGGAGGGACCGCCTTGGCTAAGGTCCTGGTGCTCGATGGTCACAGCGCTGCGGCACTGGCCTTCACTCGTTCCCTGGGTCGCGCCGGACACTGGGTGGCGGTCGGAGCCAATCGCGGCATCTTCGCGCCCGCTTTTCTCTCTCGCTACTGCCGGGCCAGGTTGGAGCATCCAGTTTCAACCGACGACAGCAGTGCCTTTGCCTCTTCGGTTGCGGAGTTTGCTCGGTCGAGCGGCGTGGAGTTGATCGTCCCGATCACCGATTGGACCACGCTCCCCTTGTCGCAGCAACGGTTGCAATTTCAGGGAGTCTGCCCCGTGGTGTTGCCGGACGACGCTGCCCTGCGACTGGCTTCGGATAAGTACCAGACCGTCGAGTTGGCACAGTCGCTCGGGATTGCAGTTCCCGAAACTCGCCTGGTGCACTCGATGCAGGACCTTGAACTCAACGAGGCGATGCAGTTTCCGGTGGTGGTCAAAGACCGTTTCTCGGTTCGCTGGGTGGAGAACCGCTGCGTGTTCGGCTCAGTGTCGTATGCCTACACCCCCGAGGAACTGAGAAGCAAAGTGAAAGCCCGGCTGCGCGATGCAGGAGATGTGTTGTTACAGAATTTTGTTGCCGGCACCGGAACCGGTTTTTCCTGCTTCGCTTTGAATGGCGACATCCGGCTGCCATTCGCGTGGCAGCGCATTCGCGAGACCGATCCCCGCGGATCGGGCAGCAGCGCGCGCAAGTCGATCCCGCTCGACCCTGAACTCCTCGACATCAGCTCAAAACTGGTAAAGCAGTCCGGCTTCCAGGGCATCGCCATGGTCGAGTATAAGAAAGATGCACAGGGCAGGCTCGTGCTGATGGAGATCAACGGACGTCCCTGGGGATCGATCCAGCTTCCTATCGCCAGCGGCATCGATTATCCGCGATATGTGGTGGATTGGTGGATGAACAAGGCTGAACCGCCAAGCCGAATCAAATACCGCGAAGGCATCAATTGCCGAAGAATCGTGGGAGAACTGACTCATCTCGAAAACGTACGTCGTGGGAGGCCGGCAGGATGGCCGGTTCCTTATCCCAACTTCTGGAGCACCGCGGCAGCGATATCGATTCCATGGTATCCCGGCGTGCGTTATGACGATGTTTCGTTGTCCGATCCACGTCCGGGGTTGGCGGGTATTGCGAACTGGTTTCGGGTGCGGCTGAAGAAGTGACGTTCAACCATTGTCATTCCGAGTGAAGGGGGAATCTGCTTGCGGGAGCGGCGAAGAGATCAGAATGAATTTGTCATTCCGACCGAAGGGAGGAATCTGCTCGTAAACCGGGTAATGCGGTGCCCCAATCCTCGGCAAGGTCTCCCCACGCAGGATTCGACCGCTCGATGAGAGCAACTTTCTTTTCCCGCCTCCACTTCTTCAACTGAGTTTCGCGCGCAAGCGCGTTATTGACGTATTGGAACGATTCGTAATAGACAAGTCGAGTGACGTGATACCGCTTCGTAAAGCCGTCTTGCTCCAAGCTCTTGTGCTGCAAGACTCGGGACGTGAGCGCGCCGGTCACGCCGATGTAGAGGACGCGGCCCTCGCTGGCCATGATGTAGACGTAATACCTCTTTTCGCGTGGCAAGGAGAGCGGATTCCTCCCTTCGGTCGGAATGACAAGACTAAGGCGATTAGAGAAGACAAGGCCTAGTTTCGCAGTGACCAAAATCACCGGAGTCTGGTTTCACTCCGATGCGGCGGTCGCGTGCACTCCGGCCAACTCGTATCCCATGCGCTTCATCAGGTCGCCCCACGCCGACTCGAGCAAAGCGACGGATTGAGGCGACAGCGTCGACTTCCATCCTCCAGCCTTGGCGCTGCGGACGAACGGTTTGTCCTGGCGGGTTTTCTTGGTGAGTACCCAGTCTTTGGCTTGCGCTTTTTCCAGTTCGCGCATTCTCTCCGGAGAACTCAGTTCCACTGCGCGTTTCAGCATCTGCGGGCTGCTGTCGATCTTGCGGAACGAGCACTGCTCGAGAAACGCCGCCACTCGCGCTAATTCGCCCTCTGGATCTTTCTTCATGTCTTCATAGCGCAGCAGCAGGAATCCGGGATGATTTTCGCGCAGCGCGATCCAACTGGTCACGTGTTCCGCCCAGTTTCCCCAGCGATAGTCGAATTCGGCGGCGATGAAGCGAGGAATGAAGTCCTCCATCGGGTAGCCGTCGGCGATATTTCCGGCTTTCAAATTGTGATGGTAGAACGAGACGGCCACGTCGCGCGGATCGCGCACGATATAAATCACCCGCTTATAGTGGGGCTGAAAGACCTCATGGCTTTTCAGAATGCGAGGGCGGGGAAGTCGCCTCATGACGTGGTCGGGATTGAAGTAGATCTCCGGAACCCGCGCTTCGATGTTGGCGAAGGTTGTCGGCTCGTCCTGGTAGATGAGGTTGCCGATCAGAAAGCGCGTCCAGGTGTTGCCGGAGCGAGGGTAGGACGTGATCACAACGTCGTCGGGATAGATGGTTGCGTTGCGCCCGGCAAGTTGCCGTCCGCGCAACGTGCTCCACGCCGCTCTCAGCGCCCGCACGGTCCGCTCCGATTTGCTATTACCGAGTGGCATAAGGCTTTTCAACCTGAGCGGCCGGCCTCTGTTCCGAAGCGGACAAAGCGTAACCGAGTTCCCGCATCAATCCGCCCCATGCCGTTTCAATTTTCCGGACGGACTCCTCAGGCAACTGCTTGCGCCATCCGCCTGCCTTGGCTTCGCGGACGAACGGAATATCTTTGCGGCTGTCTTTGGTTGTGACCCACTGCTCGGATTGTGTTGCTTCCATCGAGCGCATCTGCGTGGCGGAACTCAATTCAATGGCGCGGAGAATTCGTTGCTCTGCGGCTTCAACGCCCAGCAGGGGTACCACTTTGTTCAGTTCGCCTGTGGGATTCGCAAGCAAATCCTCATAACGAATCAGGCAATAATTCGGATCGTTACTGCGCAGGCGCAGCCAACTCAGCGTGTGTTCCTCCCACGTGCCCAGACGGTCGGCATAGGGCACGATGTCCGCGTTCATCCACTTAACCACAAAGTCTTCCATAGGATAGCCGTCCGGCAGCACACGCGTCTTCAGGTTGTAGTGATAAAAAGAGACCGCCACGTCCCGTGGGTCGCGTACCAGGTGAATCACTCGGCGATAGCGGGGATCGAAACACTCGTGGCTCTTCATCACCCGCGGCAACGATCGTAGCGTGCGATCCGGGAGGGCATAGATGCTGGGCACCAGGCGGTCGACGTTCGCGAAAGTCACTGCTTCATTCGAGTGAACGAGATTGCCGAACAGAAACCGCGTCCAGGTGCTGCCCGAGCGGAGATAGGAGACGAGGAAAACGTCTCCTGGGAAAACCGTGAGGTTCCGCCCGGCAGGCGCTTTGCCGAGCGCGACCGCGCTTACTGCTTTCACGTAATTTTTCAGACGATCAGCAGTACTCATCACCGTCTCTCACGATCCCGACACCCCGGCCGGCGCGCAACTCGCTCAACGCACACCGACGGCCGCGCCCTTCGAGGTCGGGCGTAAGCTCTTTACCAGGTTGTGAACGCAGGTCTGCAGTAGAGCATAACAACGGCGAGCCTCATCCTGATCTCCAAAAAAAGGATCTGGAATCTCGCGGTAACGGTACTTGCCCTCGGCATAGGCACTCAGCATGAATATCTTGTTTCTAGACTCGGGATAGAGGTTCAGCAGTTCCGCCTTGTTCTGAAAATCCATGGCGAAAATGGCGTCCGCTTTGGCGACCATTTCGGGCGTGAGCAGCTTGGAACGGTGATAGTCGAGCGGCAATCCCAGCTCGCGTGCGGCAACTTGCGACCTGGGATGCGCTTCCGATCCTGGAATCGCGTGAATCCCGGCGGAGCAGATTTCCATGTCGTACTCGCCGTGCTCTGCCAGCGTTCGCCGGAACATGAGTTCGGCCATAGGGCTGCGCATGATGTTTCCGAAGCAGACAAATACGAAAGAGCGGGCCTTGGAGGGGGCTTTGCGTTTATTCGATCCGCGAAGTCCAAGCCTGTCGAGCACTCGCAGCCGTAAGTAAGTCCTCCCGGTCTTCGGACCGAGCCGAAGATAAGTGTCGCGGTCTCTCAAGATGCTCTGCGGCAGCAATGGACGCAGCACGCGCTTGAGGAGCGGCTTGGGCGCGCTCTTGGTGTTGGCCTCCGTCACCCGCGTTTAAGCCTCCTCGTGCTGGTAGGTCTCGATCAGGCTCAATGCTACTTCTTCCGGCTCCGCTTTCGCGGCGATCTCTCCCACATTCCAGATGCGGCGAGTGCGAATTGCCCACAGCAGGCCTAATCCATAAATGCCGAGGCCCGCTGCCATGTTGATCGCGAGATGAAGATAATTGTGCGCGTACGACCACCGCTGCATACCGACCAGAATACCAATTAGCGGAATACACAGGGCAATCGGTAGGACAAATGCCTCTTTCAAGTAAACCCAGAGCTTGATTCCGAGCAGCCGGCAAAGATAGTGCGGCAGGAAAAAGAGCATGCTGCACGCCAGCGGGATCGCCGTACCCAACGCGTCACCGATGATGCCAAAGCGCCGGACCAGCGTGATGCTCAACACCAGGTTTGCAATTCCTTCGGCCAGCACAACCCAGGCCCAGACTTTATGTCGGGAAATGCCGAAGAGAATCCTTCCGGACGCGGCCTGCGCCAGCATCAGAGTCGAGGGCACCAGCAAGATGATGAGAACCGGATAACTGGTCTCAACATACTTCAGACCGACCCAGGCCTCGATCACAGACTTGCCGAGCACCACCAGCACCGCGGCCATCGGAAAGATGATCAAAGCGCAGGCGCGATTTCCCGCGATGAACAGCTTGCGCAACTGCGACATGTCTCCGGTGGCTTCGAGCTGACTCGACATCGGCACAAAAATCTGTGCCAGGCTGCTGACCACTTCTGTGGCGTAGTCCACCAGCCGCGAGCCAATCGCAAAGTAGGTGATTGCCGCCGATGACAGGAAAGTGCCGATCACCATGGCGTCGGTCTTGAACCGCAGGCGTCCGGCCACGATGATCATGAAAGTCGCGCCGCTGTAATTCGCGATCTTGCGCAGGCTGGAGCGGTCTACGTAACTGCTTCCAAACTTGAGCGGCAACAGGTGAAGCACGATGGCGCCGTTGATGATCCCGGTCAGCAGCGGCAGGGCGACCGTGATGAATGCCACCATCAGCAAGCCTGACCCGTTCCGCAGCGCAACCACGATGAGTGCCGCCCGGCAAAGTGTCGAGGCCAGGCTGGTGGTGTTCAACAGATAAAACCGCTGCAGCCCTTCCAGAATTCCGCCAAAGACTCCCAGCGGGAAACCAAGTGAAACTGACGTGCCGACCATCAGGAACAGCAATCTGGCGGTTCCCAGAAAAGTTGCGGGGACCTTGAAGATGGAATCGACGTAGAACGCACCTACCGCGGTAATGGCAAGGCAGACGAGTCCCACCGCGCTGTAGCTGAACAGGGCAGTGTTCACCAACCCGTTCAACTGCTGGTGGTCGTCCACGGCAGTGTATTTTGAGACGTAGCGGATGATGGAGGAACGGATCCCGAGATCGAACAGCCCGTAATATCCGGTGACCGAGAAAATCAGGACCCACAATCCGAACGCTTCGTCCCCCAGGCGGTGAAGGATGAAAGGAGAAAGAAAAAGGCCGACCAGCACGTTGACCCCAAGCGCGAACCAGCTCGAGCCAACGTTCCGGAAGATCTCCTTTTTGTTGAATTTCTTCATGTGCGGAGCCCGTGGAGCGGCCTCGTTACGCGAGGCGCGGACTGTCCTCCGTGGCCAATGCCGCCGTGTACCCTGCCGGGACTGGAATGTCGAATAGCGTCCAGCGCGCCGCTTCTGCTGGATCAGGCCGCGTGCTCAGCAGGCGGGCGGGTTCATCCGCGCGCAACTCCACATCAAACTGATGAAGCGGATGCGAAAGACCCTCCCCAAGAGCCTTTATAAAAGCCTCTTTGCGGGTCCAGCAGCGAAAGAACGCGAAGGGAATATCCTGGCGCGGGATCTTCTGCAATTGCTCGCGTTCGTTTTCGGAAAAGAACCGCTCTGCAATGTGCTGGTGCTCGAAATCCAGGCGCACTTTCTCGACATCAACGCCCAGGCGGCGCCTGTCGGCAAAGGCGATCACCGCTATCCCGTCGCTGTGCGAGACGTTGAATTCGGCGCGGGGCTTCGAAGCCCCTTCGAGTTGCGGCTTTCCGTGCGCAGTGTAGGAGAAACGCAGCTGCTGCGGAGCAACGTCGAGGTAATGACCAAGCAAAGTGCGCAGCAGTCCCCGTGTGATCGTGAACTCGTTGCGGCCCTGCTCAAAGCGGAACTTGTCAGCCCGCGCAATCTCATCTTCCGATAACAGCTCTCGCAATGCTGAAACTGAGCCGACATGGGAGGTCAGATTCACGGTCCAGACTTGCACCTGGTTCACGCTCAGGGGGTCGAGCTTGCATCCCGGAACATACTCGCGGACGTGAAGCGGTCCAGGCACGATTGTGGTAGCGGAGGCCATTTACCTGGTCCTTACTTCGATTTCCTCGGCAGAGGCGGCGTGGGCACTGCCGTTTCCATTCTGATTGGCTACCCGGACCATGCCTGCGGCGAGTTTCTCTCCCAGGACCTGCACCCAGGGCTCGCGCAGCATTTGAAGATGGTGGAAATCTACCTCATGAATTTCAACTCCACCCTTGGTGCGCGCACCCCATCCGAGTTCGGGATCATTGATGTAATAGAACGGTTGCTTCGGCCGTTTGAACAAGATGATCGGAGCGCGGAAGCATGCCGGCTTATGATTTTCCGGCCAGTAAGTCTGGGCCCAATCTGTTCTTACTTGAACTTTGTCAGACTTCACGGCGCGCAGCAGGTTATTCCGTAACGCTTTGCGGTAGCTCTTCAAACGGTCCGCCAGACTCATGCGCCGTAAATTGCGCATGCGTTGCCGGTAGTACGATATGCGCCACAACCATCGGATCTGAGTATTCTGCAGCACCCAGGTGTCGAAAATTGCCAGGAAGCCGACCTCGTGACCCGCCGCTTCCAGATCAATCACCATGCGCTCGGCAATTTGTACGCCTTCGCACATGCCGCCAATGCAGTAGGGGCCTTCGGGTTGCACGGCCCGCATTGCGGCGATGTATTCCTTGGACAGCGCCTTCAGCTCTTCTTCCGTAAAAGGACGTCCTTCGACCACCGGAGCATGCCCCTGCAGCTTGTAGAAGGGCTGGTCCTTGCCCATGTTTCTTGCCAGGAGTGCGTAGCCCAGAGTTTCTACTCCCGGCGAGGCGACCCCGAAGAAGGGCAACTTGTCGGACCCGGTTTGAATGGACATGACCACGGGGTCGGGATTGGCGGCCGCATCATCGCGAATCAATTGGGCCAGTGACTCGACGGTCGCGCCGCGGAACAGCGCCGCCAAAGGAATCTGCCGCCCAACGACTTTTTCCACTTCCGCGAGCAGGCGTGCCGCCAGCAGGGAATGACCGCCGAGATCGAAGAAGTTGTCCGTGATCCCGATCTCGGGAATACCCAACACCTTCTGCCAGATGTTCAGCAGCATGAGTTCGAGCTGATCACGGGCTCCGACGACCTCGCCGGAGTCACGCTGCGACCAGTCGGGTGCGGGCAAAGCTTTGCGGTTGATCTTCCCGTTTGGCGTCAACGGCAGGCTCTCCAGTTGCACGAAGATGCTTGGCACCATGTATTCCGGCAAGCTTTGCTTCAAATGCGCGCGCAAGTCGGACGTGCTTGGAATTTCTCCGTTTTTCGTGACCGCATATCCGACCAGGCGTTTGTCTCCGGGGCGATCTTCACGGACGCTGACCACGCATTGTTGAATAGCCGGATGCTGTGCCAGCACCGCTTCAATCTCTTCCAATTCAATTCGGAAACCGCGTACTTTCACCTGGAAGTCGGCGCGTCCGAGGAACTGGATGTTGCCGTCAGGCAGGAATTTCGCCAGGTCGCCGGTGCGATAGATCCTTTCGCCCGGGCGGAACGGATCGGCCATGAATTTTTCGGCTGTCAGATCCGGACGATTGAAGTACCCGCGCGCGACGCCGTCCCCTCCGATATAGAGTTCACCGGCAACTCCCAGCGGCGTGGGACGCTTTTGCGCATCCAGAACGTACATCGTGGTATTTGCGATGGGGCGGCCAATCGGAGCAGTGCTCGTGAGCTTTTGCTTTACCCGGTACACCGAGGACCAGATGGTGGTCTCGGTCGGCCCGTACATGTTCCAAAGCTCCGCACAGCGCGGAAGCAGTTGGTCCGCGAGGTCTGGGGGCATGGCCTCGCCGCCGCAAAGGATCTTCAGCTTCGCATTGCCCTTCCATCCCGCTTCCAGCAACATGCGCCAGGTGGCAGGGGTAGCTTGCATGACCGCGGCGCCAGAATGTTCCAGTAAGGCCAACAGTTGCGGGCCATCGGCCGCCTGCTCGCGCGAGGCAATTACCAACTTGCCTCCGGTCACTAATGGCAAGTACAGCTCCAACCCGGCGATGTCGAAGGACAATGTGGTCACCGCGACCAATGTGTCGTGCGCCGTGAAGCCCGGCTCCTTTTGCATTCCAACCAGGAAGTTGACCAGGTTACGGTGCTCGATCTGAACCCCTTTGGGTTTCCCCGTGGATCCGGAGGTATAGAGCACGTACACCAGGTTCTCAGGTTTAATCTGAACCCTGGGCTCAGCCGCGCTCTCGGCCGCGATCGCGTCTGCGTCGCGGTCTACCAGGACAACTTTCGCTCCATGCTCGGGCAGATTTTCAAGCAGGGATTGTTGAGAGATGAGGACTGGAGCCTGCGCGTTTTCCAGAATGAAGCCGATGCGGTCCTTGGGATAGGCAGGATCCAGGGGAACGTACGCACCGCCGGCTTTGGAAACGGCCAACGTGCTCACCAGCATCTCGAGCGATCGCTCCACGCAAACGCCCACCAGGACTTCCGGACCGACACCTTGCTTGATTAGATAATGCGCGAGCCGGTTCACGCGTGCATTGAGTTCGGCGTAGCTGAGCTGCTGGTCTTCGAACACAACAGCGGTTGCCCGCGGAGTGCGCTCCACCTGCTGCAAGAACAGGCTTGGCAATGAGGCCGATCGCGGGTACTCGGTTTTTGTCGCGTTGAACTGGAGCAGGATCTGCTGTTTTTCCGATTCCTCGAGCAACGCCATTTCCGAGATCCTGGCCGACGGCGTCTCGGCAACTACTTCCAGCAGGTGCTCGAAATGACGCATCATGCGCTCAATGGTCGCGCCCTCGTACAAGTCGGTGTTGTAACCGAACGTCATCTTTAGACCATTCGGTTTCTGGATCAGGCTGACCGAGATGTCGAATTTTTCGGTTCCGCTGCTCACCTGGAACGGAACCAACGTCAGTCCTGCCATTTTCCATTCGTCGCGGGGCACGTTCTGCAGGTTGAACATGACCTGGAACAGCGGATTGCGACTGAGATCGCGCTCAGGTTTGACTTCCTCGACCAGCTTTTCGAATGGTACGTCCTGGTTTGCGTATGCATCGAGGGCGGTTCTCTGCACTCTCTTGAGCAATTCCACGAACGTGGGATCACCCGAGACGTCCGTTCGCAATACCAACGTATTTACGAACAAGCCGATGAGGTGCTCGATCTCGGGATGGTTCCGGCCTGCAATCGGGCTCCCCACCACCAGGTCTTCCTGGCCGCTGTAGCGTTGCAGCAAGATGTCAAAGGCTGCCAGCAGGGTCATGAAAAGTGTTACGTTTTCACGTTTGCTGATGGCCAGCAGGCGTTCCAGCAATGCCTGCGGAATCATTGCCACTCGAGTGTCGCCGCGGAAACTCTGAACCGGTGGCCGGGGACGGTCGGTTGGCAAGTCGATGCTGTTCGAAGCGCCGGCCAGGGTCTTGCTCCAGTAGGAAAGCTGGCGCTGCAACTCACCGCCGAGCAAAGCTTCACGCTGCCACGCTGCAAAATCTCCGTACTGAAGCGGGATCTCCGGAAGCTTGGCAGGCCGATGCTCCACTTCCGCGGTGTAGCACGCGCCAAGTTCGTTTAAGAAAATGCCGATCGACCATCCATCGAAGACGATGTGATGTACGTTTATCAGGAAGACGTGGTCCGTTTTGTCGAGGCGGATCAGCACCGCTCGCAGCAGTGAGCCAGCATTTAGCCTGAACGGCGTTGCTGCCTCTTCCCGGGCAACCTCGAGAGCTTGCTTCTCCCGTTCCGACTGCGCAAGGTTTGTTAGATCCACGATCCGCAGCAGGATGTGAACTCTTTCCAGGATCTTCTGTGCCGGTTCTCCATCGATGGCATGAAACTCGGTTCTCAGGACCGCGTGCCGTTCGACGACTCTGTTTAAAGCATTCTCGATGGCTTTCACGTTCAATTCACCATGAAAGCGAACGCTCACCGGCACGTTGTACGCTGCGCTGTGCGGTTCCAGGCGGTCAAGGACCCAGAGCCGTTGTTGCGCGAAGGATAACGGGAATTGCGCTGCCCCTTCGACTGCTCTCAAACTCGCCGTGAGGGGAGCACGGCGAGCCAGAGTGTCGACTTGTTTCATGCTGAGTTCCTTGGCCAATTGGGAGATCGTGGGGTGCTCGAACAAGGTGCGCAGCGGCAGAGCAAACCCCACGGTTTTTTGAATTCTGGACACCACCTGGGTGGCGAGCAAGGAGTGTCCGCCGAGTTCGAAGAAATTGGATTCTACACTGATGGGCGAGAGGTGCAGCACGTCTTCCCAGATTCCCGCCAGAATCCTCTCCCCTTCGTTCCTTGGCGCAACGTACTCCGCTTGCAGTTCCTGCAAGTCGGGGACCGGCAAAGCGCGACGGTTTACCTTGCCATTGGGGGTGAGGGGGAGGCTTGACATCGTCACAAATCGGCCCGGAATCATGTACTCGGGCAAGCTCTGTTTTAGATGCTCGCGCAGCTCAGAGTGGCTGGCAATTTTCTGTGAATTTAGGACGACGTAGGCCACCAGCTGGCGGTTTCCGGGTTGATCCTCGCGCACCATCACCACAGATCGCTGAACCGAAGGATGTTGTGCGAGCGCGCTCTCGATTTCCTCGAGTTCAATTCGGAAGCCCCGTATTTTGACCTGAAAATCGGCGCGTCCCAGGAATTGCACATTTCCATCCGGTAAATAGCGCGCCAAGTCGCCCGTGCGATACACGCGCGCGCCAGTTCTTCTTGCAAATGGGTCGGCGGAGAATTTTTCCGCGCTCAAGTCCGGACGGTTCATGTAACCGCGCGCCACGCCCTCGCCACCGATATACAGTTCGCCGATCGCTCCGATCGGAACTGGTTGCCGCTGTGCGTCGAGGATATACAGCGATGTGTTTGCGATCGGCCGTCCAATCGGAGTGGAGGCATGCACATGCGCCGCGTCCAATTGGTAGAGCGTGGAATAGATCGTGGTCTCGGTCGGGCCGTACATGTTCCAGACTTCGGCACAGCGCGACAGCAGCTGCCTGGCGAGATCAGCTGCCAGCGCCTCGCCGCCGGAAATGATTCTTAATCCTGGCGTGCCTTCCCAACCAGCCTCCACCAGCATGCGCCACGTTGCTGGGGTGGCTTGCATGACCGTGGCCCCGCAGGACTTCAATAATTCGAGCAACTGGTGTCCGTCTGATGCCTGCTCCCGCGAAGCCAGAACGATTTTTCCTCCCGTGATCAACGGCAGGTAGACTTCCAGTCCGGCGATGTCGAACGACAAGGTAGTGATGGCGAGCAGCGTGTCCTCAGCTGTAAAGCCGGGTTGCTTGCGCACGCTGCAAAGCAAGTTCATAAGGCTGTGATGCTCGATCTGCACGCCTTTGGGTTTGCCCGTCGAGCCTGAAGTGTAGAGTACGTAAGCCAGGTTCTCTGGAGCCGGTCCTTGGGCGACCTCATCGGAACTTTCCCGCGAAATCGAATGCCAATCGCGGTCCAGGCACAGAACCTGCTTTGCGCCACTTGGGGCCCCGCTCAGCAGCGATTCCTGGGTCAGCAGGACCGAGGCCCTGCAATCTTCCAGGATGAACGCAATACGATCGGTGGGATACGCCGGATCGAGCGGAACGTAAGCGCCCCCCGCCTTTAGAATGCCGAGCAGCCCGACCAGCATGTCCAGCGAGCGCTCCACGAACATTCCCACCAGCACATCCGGTCCGACGCCTTGTTTCTGTAAGTAACGCGCAAGTTGGTTCGAGCGTGCGTCCAGTTCCCGGTAAGTAATTTTGCTTTCGCCGAACACGGCAGCGACGTGATTGGGAGTCCGCTTGGCCTGCTGCACCAGCAGATCGGGCAGGCAAAGGTCACGCGGGTAGTCGGAGTCGCTGGCGTTCCACTCCACCAGTACCTGCTGCCGTTCCTGTGCGCTCAGCAACTCCAGGTTCATGACCCGCTGCGCGGGTTCCCGGACCACCGATCCCAACAATGTCTGGAACTGTGCCAGCATGCGTTCGACAGTTGCCTCATCGAACAGATCGGTGTTGTATTCAAAGGCGGCGCGCAAGCCATCCGGCCGTTCCGTGAGGATCAGGGTCAAATCGAACTTTGCACTCTGCCCGGCCACGGCGAACGGGCCCAGTTCAATTCCGGCCATCTTCTGACCGCCCGCGGGAACGTTCTGCAGAATGATCATCACCTGGAACAGCGGGTTGCGGCTCAGGTCGCGTTCCGGCTTCAGTTCCTCAACTAACTTTTCAAAAGGAAGGTCCTGGTGAGCATAGGCATCCATCGCGCGTTCGCGGACGCGGCCGAGCAATTCCAGGAATGTCGGATTTCCCGACACGTCGGTGCGCATCAGCAGGGTATTGACGAAGAAGCCGATCAGCTTTTCGACCTCGCCGCGATTGCGTCCCGCAATGGGAGACCCCACGACCAGATCTTCCTGCCCCGAGTAGCGCGCCAGCAGAACGTTGAAACTCGCCAGCAGCGTCATGAAGAAGGTGGCGCCCTCCTTCCGGCTGAGTTGCTTCAATGAGTCCGTCAGTTCCTTCGGCAGGACCACGGCTTTCAGCGCGCCATTGAAGGTTTGCACCGGAGGACGGGCCCGGTCGGTCGGCAGATCGATACTCGCCGGTGCGCCATCCAGATGTTTCTTCCAGTACGCGATCTGCTTTTCCAGCGTCGCGCCGGAAAGAAATTTTCGCTGCCACACCGCGAAGTCCGCGTACTGGACGGGCAGTTCCTTCAGCGGCGAGGGCTTGTCTTCGAGGAAAGCCTCGTACAACGCGGTCACTTCCTGTGACAACACGCCCAGCGACCAGCGATCGCTGATGATGTGGTGCGTGTTCAGGATGAGGACGTGATCGTCTTCCCGGAGCTTGATGACTCTCGCGCGGAACATGGGCCCGACGCTCAGATCGAACGGTCGCCTGACTTCTTCAAGAGCAATTCGCCGCGCCTCGTCTTCACATTGCGATTCGGCAAGCGACGTCAAATCAGACACGGTGAAGGGCAACTTCACATCCGGCAGAATCACCTGCACCGCTTCGTCATTGACCGTCTGAAAGGCCGTCCGCAGAGTTTCGTGACGGCGAACAATCTCCTGGAGCGCCTTTTCTAGGACGCCAACGTTCAATTCTCCGCGCAAGCGGACGATCTGGGGCACATTGTAGAGCGGGTTGTTGGGCTCCAGTTGATCGAGGAACCACAAGCGTTGCTGCGCAAAGGACAAAGGTAACTTGTCGCCGCGCTCTACCGTGGTAATCGGAGGACTCTCCAGCCCTCGCTTCTCGCGTACCAGCGCTTCCACTCGTTCTGCGACTCCCGCGACTGTCGGCGCTGCAAACAGGCTTCGCAACGGCATTTCCACATCGAAGCGCTGCCGGATACGGGATACGACCTGCGTGGCCATAATGGAGTGGCCGCCCAGTTCGAAAAAGTCATCGTAGACGCCGATGGGACGGACGTTGAGCGTCTCTTCCCAGATCTCAACCAGCAATTCTTCGGTCGCCGTGCGCGGCGCGACCAGGCTGCCAACCTCCTCGCGCTGTCCCTTGGGCGCCGGCAAATCGCGGCGTTTGATCTTGCCGCTCGGCGTGAGAGGGAATGCCTCCATGACCACGAAAACCGAGGGCACCATGTATTCCGGCAGCTTCTCCCGCAACCTTTCGCGCAGTTGGCGGGAGTTCGGAGCGGGACCTTCCGCCGGCACTACATATCCCACCAATTGTTTGGTCCCGCGCTCGTCCTCGCGGCACATCACCACGCACTTGCGCACTCCGGGAGCTGTCGCCAGTACCGACTCGACCTCCTCCAACTCGATACGGAAGCCGTGCAGCTTTACCTGGTCGTCGAAGCGCCCCAGGTATTCCAGGTTCCCGTCGGCGAGATACCGCACGCAGTCGCCGGTACGCTGCGCTACCGTTCCATCGTTCAGGAATGGCAGTTTGATCCATTTCTGCTGCGTGAGTTCCGGGTGATGCAGATAGCCTTCCGAGAGCCCGTCGCCGGCCACGTAAAGCTCTCCGGGAATTCCGATGGGTACCGGCTGGCAATGCCGGTCCAGCACGTAGCACCTGACGTTATCGATGGGCTTGCCGATGGGCACGCGGTACAACTCCCCCCTCTGCCCCCTCGGGTCATACCAGGTTGCGTCCCACACCTCTGATGTCCCGTAAAGGTTGAACAGGGTCGCCTGCGGCATTGCCTTGCGGAAGCGGTTCAGCAAGAGCGCTGGCAGCGGCTCTCCGCTGGCTACCCAGAAGGTGAGCCGCGGAAGTTGTTTCTCGAGTCCGGCAGGGAAGCTGTCCAACAACGACGCCAGCAGTGCAGGAACGACCCAGATTCGTGTCACCTGCTTTTCGGCAAGCTCGCGAACAAACAGGTTCGGGTCCTTCAGAACCCGGTCGGGGATGATCGCCGTGGGACATCCCTTGAGCAGCGGTCCCAGTAACTCCCAGATCGAGTCCACAAAACTGAGCGCGGTTTTCTGGCAGCAAACTTCGCCGGGTTGGAACGGATATTTCTCCCACATCCATTCGCAACGGTTGATAATCTGCCTGTGCGACGCGGCCACTCCCTTGGGCAGGCCGGTGGACCCCGAGGTAAAGATCACATAGGCCAGGTCGGAAGCCTTGGCCCGCAAACCGGGATTTTCAGCGCCCTGCCGCTCGATCTCTCCGCTGCATGCATCCAGGTTGATGACCTTGGCGGCGCAGTTTGCAAAGAGGGCCTGCTGGCCGTCGCTGGTCAGCACGATCTGGGCCCGCGAATCCTGCAGCATGTAGGCAAGCCGTTCCTGGGGATAGCTCGGATCAAGTGGCAGGTACGTACAACCGGCCTTGAACACGCCCAGCAGCGCTGCCACGGCTTCCAGCGAACGCTCCATGCATACCGCAACCGTCTTCTGTCCTTCGCACGGAATCGCGGTCAAGTAGTGGGCGATACGATTGGCGCGAAGATTGAGTTCCTGATAAGTGAGCGTCTCCTGGCCGCATAGAAATGCGGGTTGGTCAGGCCTCAACCGGACCTGCTCTTCGAAGCGGTCCATGAGATTGCAGGCTTCCCAGTCGCGAGCGCGTGCAGTCTGATTCCATTCGAATACAACCTTCCGCTTCTCGCTGTCCGGAAGCAGCGGAATCTCCGACATTCTGAGATCGAGGTTCTCGACCACTGCCCGCAGCAAGGTTTCAAAGTGCGCGGCCATGCGTTCAACCGTGGCGCGATCGAACAGGTCAGTGTTGTATTCCCACCTTCCGACCAGTCCGTCCCTGCTCTCGCTCATCCACAACGCAAGGTCGATTTTTGCCGACGTGTTCTCGGTTTGCAGAAATTCAATCTTCAGTCCCGACAGCTCGAACATCTGCGTGGGCACGTTGCGCAACGAAAACATCACCTGGAACAGCGGATTGTGACTCAGGCTGCGCTCGGGTTGCAGTTCTTCCACCAGCTTTTCGAAGGGAAGATCCTGGTGCGCATACGCCCCTAGCGACACCTCTCGGACTCTCTTTAGAAGCTCGCGAAAACTGGGATCGCCCGACAGGTCGGTGCGAATCAGCAGGGTATTGACGAAGAACCCGATCAGGTTCTCGATCTCGGCCCGATTGCGGTTCGCAATCGGTGATCCGACCACCATGTCTTCCTGGCCGCTGTAGCGGGCAAGCAGCACCTGGAAGCCGGCCAGCAACATCATGAACAGCGTTGATCCTTGAGTTCGGCCGAGGCTGGTGAGAGCGTCCGTCAGCGCCTTCGGGAGCGGGGCCAGATGCGATGCCCCGTCGAACGTGCTGACCGCCGGCCGTGGGCGGTCGGTCGGAAGGTCCAGGCTCTGCGGCGCGCCTTGCAGTTGCTCTCTCCAATAAGAGAGCTGCTTCTCCACCCTCTTCCCTTGCAGTTGTTCGTTTTGCCAGACCGCAAAGTCGGTGTACTGGAGCGGCATCTCCGCAAGTGGGGACGGCTTTCCCTGGGAGAACGCATCGTACAGGGCCGCGAGTTCGCGGACCAGGATGGCGCGCGACCAGCCGTCAAACACGATATGGTGCAGCGTCAGAAGCAGGACATGTTCGTCGTCGCGCAGTCGCAGCAGGGAGGCGCGCACCATCCGATCGTTGGCCAGATTGAAAGGACGCTGGGCCTCGCTGTTCGCCAACTCCCGCACTCGCGCATCGCGCTGCTCGTCGGGCAGGTGGGACAGGTCCGTTAACGGGATGTTTACCAGGCATGGCGGATTGACTACCTGCGACGGATTTCCGTTTACCTCGCGGAAGTTTGCCCGCAACACTTCATGACGCCGCACAATCTCGGTCAGACTGTTCTGTAAGGCGTCCGGCTTCAGATATCCCTTCAGGCGCAGAGCGAACGGCGTGTTGAAAACCGAACTGCCCGGTTCCAGCTGGTCCAGAAACCACAGGCGCCGTTGCGCGAACGACATCGGGAAAACGTAAACCTCTGCCGAATTCTGCTGCGGAGGTTTGACCGCTTCCACGCGCTCGGTCAGGCCGGCGACGGTGGAGGCTTCGAACAGGGCGCGCAGCGGCAACTCCACCTGGAACGCCTGTCGCACCCGCGAGATCACTTGCGTGGCCAGCAGCGAGTGTCCGCCCAGAGCAAAGAAGTCGTCGTGCACCCCGACCTGCTGCAGCTTCAGCACCTCCGCCCAGATGCCCGCCATCACTTCTTCGGCCGGGGTGCGCGCCTGCTGGTACTCGCCTTCCAGTTCCGGCCGGCGATACTCCGGCGCCGGCAGA
>DASREM010000048.1:0-9877 GCA_035652095.1 Terriglobales bacterium
CGGGCGACGTTGTTGGGATCGCCGCCAAAGCCGAAGCTGCTCACGAATAGATCGTCGAAAAGCAACCCGCTGTGATCGGGCGACTGGAGGGAGAGGGTCTGCTCAAGCAGGCGCGGTCCCGTGTGCTGGTTCACAAAGGTGTCGTACATAGCGAAGCTGGTCGGGTCGGAGGCGTTCAACTTCTGGCTGCTGACATCCACCGCCCGATAGCCAAACTCGAAGCTCTGCTGCACGACGTAATCCCCGAGTTTCTTCTCCTCGGGCGGCGGAGAACTCGGGTTCCCTGGGCCAGCTTGACCTGTGGTCTGGGCGAACGTGATCACCGGGATCGCCTGCGCCACGAAAAACACCACTATGAACCATCGGTAGAATTTCATATCGCACTCCTCGCAACTTCGATTTCTGACCTTTGAACCCCCCGGTTTCACTTCATGAAAGTCTCATCAGCATTCGAACCATGGATGAAGACGTGGCAAATCGTGCATGCTTGAAATTTCGCGCTTTGGTCGTGCACGGGGCCAGCCGGCGTTCCCGGTGCAATCGAGTCTCGTGCGCGCGTATTTGGTGTGGCGGTGGGCGTGTGGCACTGGAGACAGAGAAGATTGACCTGGTTGACCATCAACAGACGTGGATTGACCGAGCCATGCGGCTGGTGACAGGAACTGCAACCCTGAGTTTTCATGGGCGCATGTTCGAATACCCACGGCCCCTGAAGATTTCTATGGCATTTGTAGCAAACGGTGTCCTGTTCCTCCGCAGCGCGCACGGAGCGCGGCATCGGACTGCCGTGCACGTTGTGGCAATCGGTGCACTTGAGCAGGCCCTCGTTGACCCGGTGACGGAATGGTTTGCTGAAGTCAGCCTTCTGCTCTGTGTGGCAGGTGTAGCAGAGCTGTGGTTGCTTCTCGACCAGAAGGCGCCGTTGTTCTTTCGCAAAGTGGGGAGAGTGGCACGAGATGCAGCTCACGCCGTTTGTCGCGTGCGCGGAACGCTCGAAATTGGCGTGCTCCGCTTTTAGGGCGTGGCAGGAGAGGCAGCGCTTGCTGATGACCTCGGGCGCCTGATCTTTAAATACGAAAATCTTGGTTTTGTCGCCTCCGCTGTTGACGTGCTCGGCCCCTGGGCCGTGGCACGTTTCACAGCTGTGAGCTTCGGTCCCCTCCTTGGTTTTCAAAAGGCTGTTCCAGTGCCGAGTCTTCTGAAGGCCATTAGAGAGATCTTCGTGGCAGGTTTTGCAGGTATCGGCTCCCACGTATTGAGAGGAAGCCGGTTCCTTATCGGGAGCGGGTTTGGCCGCCTGACCATTGGCTCCGGCCCTGGAGCTCGCAACGAACAACGCTGCGATTGCAATCCCGAACGAAATCCGCTTTAAGCTGTTTAACAATTGCATATCGTGCTCCTGAGAAAGGCATTGCGTGATGTCATTTTCTTGGGCCTAACTTTCTATCTTCTTGATGTACAGCCGAAGCCCAGCCAAAACTATCCCGATCGCGATGAGGGACATTCCCAACCCAACCCGCCTATAGTTGCGCTCAACCATGGCTTTCTTCCCAGCTTGCAGGTTCCTTTCGGCGACTTTCAGGCCGGCTTGAATATCCTGATCCACCAAGTCCGTCCGGAAGCTATGAATCGTGACTCGAGCCTTGGTCAGCGAATCCCGCGCCTGATCCTGTCCCAGCCTAGCCTCGCTCACCTCCATGCCAGAAGACTCGGCGACACGGAGAACTTGGTCTGCCCTTTTGACGGCCTCGTCCAATCGACTCAAGCTACTCCGTAGTCCTGCCCTTGCTTGATCACAGGCGTCACCTGGGTTATGACACTGCATACAGACGGCGTCGGGACCAGTGCCCAGCTTCGCGTCCGTTGGATGGCTGATGCCATGATTGCTATGACACACAACGCATCCAGGAAGAGAAGCCGCTTCAAAGGCCTTTTTGTGCGAGCTCTTTTCATACATTTGGGCTTGGAACGCGTGACAGTTCGAGCACACATTCTGAACCTTGTCTAGTCCTGGCGGCGCCGCGCCATGGTTTCCGTGACACGTAGAACAGGTTGGCGCACTCAGATCGCCTCGCACCGCGAGCGCGTCGTGGTGCACGCTCGTGCTGTACTTTGCGAACTGATCCGTGGGAACGGAGTATCCCTTCATGTAGGCGGCGTCAGAATGGCAGCGCGAGCACGTATTCGCCACGTTGACCGGGTTTACCGTCGAACGGGGATCACTGGGTGCCCTTAGATCGTGGACACTGTGACAATCCGTGCAGACTGCGACCTTCGTATCTCCTGCCGCAAATCGCTTGCCGTGCACACTGGTGTGGTACTGGTCCAACTGATCGGTGCGCAAGCTGGGGTTGAACTGCCGAATGTACGTTGGATCCGAATGGCAAGAACCACACAATTGCGGGATCTGCTTGCGATCGATCTTGCCTTTCCAACCGGCTTTCCGGCTCATGGCTTTATCTGGATCGTCGCTGGCTGGGTCGCCTCCGTGGCAGCTGGCGCAAGACAGACCCTTCTGGGAGTGAATGTCTTGGCTGAATTTATCCTGGCTGACCCCCAGAGGATCAGGCAAGGCGGAGTGACAATCGAGGCAGGAGTTCGGAGTTTGCCCATAACATAGGCAGGTTGCGAGCACGACGAAGCCGGCCAGCCCGATATAGCGGGCTGCGCTGAACGGTCGGAGCTTATTTCGCAAGATGACCATAAAGACTCATACCTGCCACGTAGGCAAGAGCAAATACTGCAAGCCCAGTGATCCACCGCTTGGTGCGCGAGGGGTGATCACTCTCAAAGAAAGGCAGCAGGAGCCACAACAGACCGACCAAGCCGAAAGCAAGTACACCCAGAACCTCCCCGTCGATGAGCCACACTTTGGGTGGGATGAGCTTGAGCGTCTGGAACATGAAGAGGAAATACCACTCGGGCTTGATCCCGGCTGGCGCGGAGGTGAAGGGGTCGGCTTTGACACCCAGATTCCACGGGAAAATGGCTGCGAGCGCCCCAAGCACTCCGAGTGCGATATACCAAGCCATGAGTTCCCGCAATAGGAAATTGGGGAAGAACTTCATTTCGCGTTTCGCGGATGGATTCGCAGACCACTCCACCTCAAGCTTGGGAGGCACGCTGATGCCCAGGCGCTGAACCAGAAGGAGGTGCAGCGTAATCAGCAACGTTGCCAACCCAGGCAGGACCGCAACGTGAAATCCGAAGAAGCGGGTGAGCGTCGCGCCGGTGACTTCCTCGCCACCGCGGAGAAAGATCACCAGAGGCTTCCCGATGACGGGGACTTGCCCGGTAATCTCAGTACCGACCTTGGTGGCAAAGAAAGCCAAGGTGTTCCACGGCAGCAAGTAGCCGCTGAAGCCGAAGCCCATGACGAGAAATAGGAGGATCACTCCGCTGACCCACGTGAGCTCACGCGGTTTGCGGTACGCCTTAAGGAACAGCACACTGAACATGTGCGCAAAGGCAGTGAAAATCATGAGATTGGCTGACCATGAGTGGATCGACCGAATCAGCCAGCCAAACTGCACCTGGGTCATGATGTACTGCACGCTCTCGAAGGCTTCGTTCGCTCCGGGCCGGTAATACAGAAGCAGTAGGATCCCGGTCAGCACCTGGATGACGAACAAGAAGAGAGTGATACCCCCGAGGAAATACCAATAGGAGAGCCGGTGGAGAGGAACAGTTTTCTTCCGCAACGGGGCGATCAGGTCATCCCAGCCGAACCGTTCGTCCAGCCAGTTGCGCACGTTGCGTAAGGGACTCATCTCAAGCCTCCCGCCGACGCCGCACGAATATCTCGTCCCCTCGCACCTGCACCTCAAAGCCTTCTAGTGGGCGCGGCGGAGGACCCGAAATATTTCGGCCGTTGAGGTCGTACTTACCGTTGTGGCAAGCGCACCAGACCTGGCGCAAATCATCGCGGTACTGGACTGTGCAGGACAAATGCGTGCATGTCGCTGACATGGCGCGGTACTCTCCGCTGGAAGTGCGGATCAGCAGACCAGGGTGATTGCCAAACCGGAAAATCTTTCCACTGTTCGGCTTCAGCTCTCCGACACGCCCTGCTACGACGGAATCGCTTCCGAGGTCGGAAGCTTTCGGCGGGACTAGGTAGCGCAAGACGGGGTAGACGAATGCAGCAGCCGTTGCCAGAAACCCGCCACCCAGCAGCACTTCGACGAATCTCCGACGTGGTACCGGCGCCGATAGCCGGTCGCTGGGGTTCATCATTCCCTGGTCACTCGTTGCCATAGCCGCCTCTCTGATCGATTCACTTCTTGCCCAGGTTGCGGACGTGGGCCACCAACAGCTTGATTTGGTCGTCACTCAGCTTCTGGCTGAAAGCCGGCATCTTACCTTTCCCTTGGGCAATCATCTGGGACAGCGCAGCATCTGCTTGTTTCTGCACGTCGGCGGAGTGCAGATCACGGACATCGAGTTTCTGTCCCATGGGAGTTTTGCCGGCACCGTCGGGACCATGGCACATGGCGCATTTTGCTTTGAAAAGTCCAGCCCCGTCAGTTGGAGCATTCTGCCCCTGGGCCAAGCTCGGCGTAATTGTTGCCGCGAGAAAGAGGAGGAGGATAACAACGGACAGCCGCAAAGCATGTGAGACAAACTTCATGTTGTGCTCCTTGTCTTGGTTTCCGGCTTGTTATTTGAGATTGAGACCGACGTTGGCGGTGAGCGGGCAACGATCACTTACAGCGTTGCGGCTGACGCCAACACCGGCGACGAGTCAGAGTGGAGACACTACTAGATCAGGAAGGTACAAATGACGGCCTGCTTGGAATTCGACCCCAATGGGGGAGGGCTTTCGGGCAAGCGCGGTAGGGCTGCAACCAGCACTGCATCTCCAACGTTCCGCTCGCCGTCAGTCAGTGAAAGACCTGGCGTACGATCAGGCGGAACGAGAGTGGCGCTGGACGGTCGGCTGCCTCGGGAGCAAGCGTGGCACGCGACGCGATGGGTTACCGCTTCCAAGGTGCGACCGAGTGCCACATGAGACATGTGGTGGGAGCAATGGTCAGAGGGAGAAGGCGCAGTCTTCTGATTCGCAGTTTCCTTGACGCAATGCTGGCAACAAATTGCCGCAGGTGCGCCCAGCGATGTGATCAGCAGCACTACAAGAACGAATTGGGATGCGCGTCGCAGTCTCTCCCCTCCCAAGGTTCGGTAGCCAGAGACTAGTGGCGATTTGCCACAACTGGCCATGACGAAGGACACGCAATAATGTGATCCTCGTCACAAATCGCATGTGCGCCATGTATCCGCGGCACCCGCATTCTTTGGAGGCCGGTCAAGAACGGCTCATGTTGCATGGCATCGTCCATACTGGCTACGCAGATTCGCCCACAGGCGTCGAATTGTTAAGTCTGTTTATCCAGATTCGTCAGAAACAACTTGCCTTTCCCCCTTTTCATCGGGGGGAGTAAGCCCATACTTTTCCATACGATAAATTAGCGTCTTCCGACTGATGCTCAGATATCGGGCCGCTTTCGTCTGGTGCCAGTCATGTTTTTCCAGTGCCTGGACCAGAATTTCCTTTTCGACGTCCTCCAGACTGATGCCCTCCTCGGGCAGTTTGAGGCTGATATTTGCAATTCGAGACCTGTGCTGCCGGATGTCCGCCGGCAAATCCTCGACTCTGACGAGATCTCCCTTGCCCAGCACGACTAGGTGCTCCACTACGTTCTCCAGTTCGCGCACATTCCCGGGCCAGTTGTGTTGCGCCAATACTTCAAGCGCCTCTTCGGAGATCGAAACCAGGGGCATCTGGTACTTTGCGCATTGCTTCTTCAGAAAATGCTCCGCCAGCAGTGGAATGTCTTCCTTTCGTTCACGAAGAGGCGGCAGATGCACGGTCACCACGCTCAGGCGATAGAACAAGTCCTCTCGGAATTGGCCGTCTTCTACCAAGGCTTTGAGGTTACGGTGGGTGGCAGCGAGAATACGCACGTTGACCTTGATGGGATGTGGGGACCCGATCTTGTCGATCTCCCGCTCCTGAATGACACGGAGCAACCTGATCTGGAGATTCGGCGTCAGGTCGCCAATTTCGTCTAGAAACACGGTCCCTTCGTTGGCGGCCTCAAACTTGCCCACGCGGTCGGCCAAGGCTCCTGTAAAGGAACCCTTCCGATGCCCGAATAGCTCGGATTCGATCAAGTTTTCGGGTATGGCTCCGCAGTTGATGGTGATGAACGGCTTTTTGGCCCGCAGGCTGTTCTGATGGATGGCCTTGGCAAGGAGCTCTTTGCCAGTCCCCGTTTCCCCTGTTAGTAGCAATGTGGAATCACGGCGGGCCACCTGTGTGGCCACATCAAAAACGTCGCGCATCTTGCGCGACTGACCGATTAGGTTCTCGAAGCGAAAAGCGGTGTCGGCAAAATCGCGCAGATAACGGTTTTCATCCACCAGTTCCTTGCGCTCGAGAGCACGATGGACGCACAGCTTGAGCTCATCCGCATTCAGCGGCTTGAGAATGTAATCGGCGGCGCCCAATTTCATTGCGTCCACTGCATTGTTGACGGTTCCAAAAGCGGTTATGAGAATGACTGGAGTGTCCTGGTTGATACCCTTGATGCGACCCAGCAGGTCGAGACCGTCCATTCCAGGCATGCGTATGTCGGCGATCACGAGGCAGGGGGACTTCTGCTCGAAGGCGTGCAGGCCCGCTTTGCCATCTTCGGCAACAAGAGTCGGGTAACCTTCCTCTTGTAGCCAGAACTCGATCAAGCGCCGCTGGCTGGCATCATCATCTACTATCAATATGGGTGCGCTAGGCATGATTCTCCTCCTGCAAGAGTCTTTCAGGAAGATTCGCCTCGGACCCCAAGGGGAGCGTGACCCTGAAGGTCATACCTCTTTCGGGGTTTCTGTGCGCTGTGATATGTCCTCCATGTTGGCTGACGATCTGGTAGGCAATCGATAGACCCAAACCGGTTCCATCGGCACGGGTCGTGACAAACGGGTTAAAAACCCGTTCCAGGTCTTCGGCTGGAATGCCTACCCCTGCGTCCTGTACTTCGAGGACTACGAAGTCTGATTCTCTGGCTGCCCTTATGACCACCTCGCCTCCGGCGGGCATCGCTTGGATAGCATTGATTACCAAGTTTAAGAGCACTTGCTTCATTTGTTCGGGGTCGATTGACACAGTTGACAACCCCCCGGTCGACTCGATGCGCACCTTGGTTCCTGACATCTTTGCGGTTTCCGCCGCCAGCTTACTTACAGATTCCAAGAGTTGCGATGGCTCGGTGGGTACCCGCTTGGGAGTCTGGGGTCGGGCAAAGTCTAGGAAATTTGTAAGCAATCCCTTTAACCGGTTGACCTCTTTTTGAGCGAGGTCTCCAAACTCCTGCCTGGTTTCTGTCGGCAACTCCTGTCTGCACAAAATCTGTACTGCACCTTCGACAGAACCCAAAGGATTGCGAATCTCGTGGGCCAACCCTGCCGAGAGCTCGCCAAGCGCGGACAGGCGGTCGGCGCGGCGCAGTTGCTCGAATGAAGCCTGCAGTTGAGCATTGACCTCGCTAAGCTTCCGGGCAGTTTCTTCCACCCTCTTGCGTTGCAGCCTTTCATCGTCAGCAAGGATGCCCGTCAGGACGCCGATCACGAAAAACATCCCGATCTCGACATATTGAGCGGCGCTGTACTCGGGATGGGATTGCCAGGACATCAAAATGTGCGGAATGTAGAAAATGCCAGACAAAGTAGCAGCCGAAACCCCTCCTCGCCAGCCGAACCAGAGCGCACTCAGTATTACAGGGACGTAATAAGCGCGCTGAAAGAACTGGTGGAGCCAAACGTGACCGGTAGCAGTCTGGTAGTGAAGGAGTGACACGACAGCAATCGCCGCCACCAGAGCCACGACTCGCAGCCGTCGTTTACCAACCCGCTGGTTCATTTGAGCGCGATTCTAGCACCGCTCGGGTGAAAGGGCTGCCAACGCCACCTCCATTTCGTCCACGCTCCGACCGAGTTCGCCATCAGCAGAAAGAGAAATCTGTCACCCGCGAAGTGGTCTCGGGTGGCGCATATGGTGCGGGCTATGCCGCAAATGGGACACACCTTCTGCACCGCTGAGCGTTCCGCGGCCTTGTGGTGGTGGACCTAAGTGCTTGCTGGTTAGTGAATCAGCAAGACTTGGAGAGGGATTCCGACTCTGGCAGAGCGCTTGCCGTTACCAGCCCTGTAATGAGTCAGGGCATCTAGGGAAACCAAATGACAACGATGACGCGAGATTTTTCCTTTTCCCTACGGACGACGCTGGGCTTCCAGGAATGCCTGGATTTGCTGCGGCAGAAACTGCAGCGTGAAGACTTTCGCGTCGTTTCGGAGGTGCAATTTCATCGTGAGTTCGAGAAGACTGTCGGACTTCACTGGCAGAAGTACACCGTCTTGGTGATCTGGAACCCTTTCCACGCATACCAAGCTTTACTCAGCGACCGCGATGGCGGCCTGTTTATGCCCTTCAACGTGGTGATTGCCGAAGACACCGGCTACACCTCAATCGCCGTCACGAACCATGCGTTGGCTGGGTTCAGTGAGGGACCGATCGGTATCCAGGTGTTGGTACGCGAACTCAACCGCAAGATGCGGCAAGTCTTCCTTGAGCTCGCGAATCACGAGGTCATACCGGGGAATGGTACGGCGAAACGCTCGACGAAGGAAGCCCGATGAACTCGACACTTTGGACAACGCTGTTTGCGGTGTTGATGGCTGGTGCCATCGTGGTGATGCTCACAATTTTGGTAGGCCTCGTGACGGATAGCGCCACAGGGATCGGCCGCGACAGTAGGGCTTGGCTGGCAAGGTTTCGGCCCTTTTGCTTAGCAACGCAGAGGAACCAAACAGGCATAAGCTTTGGCCGAGCAGCACCAGCAAATGGCCCAGGTGGCGGAGGCGTTGGCCGTCAAGAACAAACTCAACGCACGTGTTCTGAGAAAACACTGGGTCGGCAGGTGACGTTTTAGACCACTTCTAACAGGGAGCAATCCGGGAGAGCTTGGTGAACTGCAACGCTCTAATTCGATGGCTTTGGGTTGTTGTCGCGACCCTTGCCGTGGCTCCGGTGTTTGCGCAAACTCCGCAACCGGCCTGGACGCCTGCTATTGCAGGCCCGGCGGCGGCAGCTCTCCCCCAAGACGCGCAAGCACCGGGCCCGGCAAGCAGTTCGCAAAACTCGGGGAACACGCAAGCGTCCGTAGATCCTATCCCTTCTGAGGCTTCACCGCCGTTCGCAGAACCGGGACCAGCGGCAGGTCGTAGCAACGGTGAAGAGAAGACCAAAGCGACACCCAGGAAAGCGACCACAAAGTACGACGTTGACCAGATCGGCAGCCGGGCCGTAGGCAAGGGCGTGAACTTCTATTCCCTGGAAAGGGAACAGCGATTGGGTCGCGAACTGGCCTCGGAATTAGAACAGCAAGTCCGCGTGCTGGATGACTCCGTGGTCACCGAATACGTGACTCGCATCGGTCAAAAACTTGTCCGCAACTCGGATGCGAAGGTACCGTTCACGATCAAAGTCATCGACGACGACGAAATCAACGCTCTTGCTCTGCCAGGCGGGTACTTCTACGTGAACTCTGGGCTGATTCTGGCGGCCGACAACGAGGCGGAACTGGCGGGCGTGATGGCACATGAGATCGCACACGTGGCCGCTCGCCATGCGACCAGGAATATGACGAAGGGGCAGATCTGGAACACGGTCTCCCTTCCGCTCATTTTTGTAGGCGGAGGGGCCGGGTACGCGATCCGTCAGGTCGTTGCAGTCGGTGTGCCCATGTCTTTCCTGAAATTCAGCCGCGATGCGGAGCGGGAGGCTGACCTTCTCGGACTCGAGTACGAGTACGCAACAGGTTAT
>DASREM010000049.1:0-118415 GCA_035652095.1 Terriglobales bacterium
ACGAATCATGATCGGAAGTTGGGAGACCGGATAGATGGTTAGTGGAACCAAGTTCCACTGCAGGATTCTCAAAGCGAGCCTTGGTCCAATGAGCAAAACTCAAGAGCAACACCAAAATCCAAAACTCCCACGAAGGGAAAAGCAAACCCTGAAAACCCTTCGACAGAACACGTGTCTCTTGACAACGCCGACACGGTTATAGAGGGTGGCCCACACATCGCGTTGTGTGCGAGGTGTGGGGTATGGGAATGTTTGCGCCACGTCATCAACTCTGAGACAGTATCGAGCCCCACTCATTCGCAGACTGCGGGAATGAATGGGCCACACCCGCCTGAGTAACGCAGTTCCCCTTACCCTCGATCAGTTCTGCCCTGATTCAGCTGGCATAGCAACTTCCACAAGGGCTGCTTTAGATCCTCTGGTAATACGGTTTTCCCATACTGGGTGGCGCATCTCTCACAGAGCTCTTCAATGGACGAAGTCGAGACATCTAGGATGGTCGCTTCATCGCTGACAAAAACAGGTTGCTCGTCGTAGAGAACCTTTTCAAAAAACTCTTTCGCCTCGCGAGAGTACCGCTGCATGTGAACATTCGAACCGAGCTCCATATTCTTCCTCAACTTACTGTGGCGTGAACCGTCCGGTAGCGATTCCATTGGCTATTTGGGTGAAAACCCAGGACAGACGGGACGTTCGGCAATTTCCATCCGCAGATAATTCGGGAAACGTTCCGTCTGTCCCCGGTTTTTCCTTTTGTCTTCTTGGCTTGCCTGTCATGACACGCTCTTCGTCATGACGATATGTTCCACGCGGAACACTCGGGCGATCTCTTAATTTGTACGTGGCATGTTAAGGAGGATGCTGAGCGGGGGAACGTGTTCCGGCTTGACGTAACGGTTGACCAGGAAGCGCTTGCCATCTTTGCTTACGTCGTAAGTGAAGACATCGGTGCTCGAGATCGGGGCGCGTCCGCGAACCTGGAACAGAGACACCGGCGTGCCGGTGGCGAACGTGCCGGTGGCGTTGACCGGAACCGCCATCAACATGCCGCCGGGATTTATGTAGAAGATTTCTTTGCCGTCTCCGCGCCACCGCGGTTCGGTGCCGCCGCCGCGCGAGACTTGCCACTTCCCCGCCCCACCCGGGAAGGTTGTGACATAGACCTCCCAGTTGCCGGATTCGTCCGAGGCATAGGCGAGCCACTTCCCATCCGGAGATACCTGCCCGTTGGTCTCGCTGCGACTACTGTTGAGGATGCGAGTGGGCTCTCCACCGGCGACCGGCAGAAGTTCCAGATGGCTGCCGCTCGGGGTCTGACGCGTGAAGATGAGGAATTGATCGTCCAACGACCAGGAGTTGGGAATGACATCGTCCATCGAGGCGGGCGGTATGAGATATCTCCTGTGCTCGCGCGCCAGGCCGCTCGAACTTTTCAGAAAGATGCTTGCACCTTCATGGGCGGCGGCACGATAGGCCAACATGCTTCCATCGTGCGACCACACGCCCAAGACCTCTTCGCCGGGATCGAAGGTGAAGCGCGAGTTGTCGGATCCCTGCGTCCTCTCGAGCCAGATGTCAACGTTGTTGGCCTTTGGGTCGCTGATGTCGAGGGCAACCCGGCTGCCATCGGGCGAGAGCGTGGGGTTCGCCATGATGGCTGGATCGCCGAGCCGACCCAGTTCTTTTCCGGTCCGATCGATCCAGGTAAGAGCCGATTGCGCAGCGCCCTCCTCGGTGTTGTAGATTAGCGTTCCATTCTGTCCCACTGCAATGGATGCCCAGTAGGTCGAGGGCTGGAACCCGACGGCATTGGCGATGACAGTCGGAGTCCCTGAAAGGGTGCCCGACGACGGATCGAAGGGAACGCTGACCAGCTGTTTTTGTTCATCTGCGTAATAGAGATTGTGGGCGTCATAGCCGAAACTGGAGTGGCAGAGCGCGAGCAGTTTGCGCTCTTTGCCTTCGAGAGTAGTGACATAGATTCCGCTGGAACGGTCGTCGCGCAGGTTGGCGAAATTTCCACCCCAGTACAGGATATGTTTGCCGTCTGGAAGAAAGAGCGGCCAGCGGTGGGACTGTTCGTCGTCCTTGCGGATGGCCTGGGTCACCGAAGCCAAGCCGGATGCGTCGGCATTGACGCGCCAGAGCGGAGTTTGCGAGTCTGGCGAAAAGACAATGACGTCGTTGGCGCCCCAGCTTCCGCCGCGCGCGGCGAGGGCGATGGCGAGAACTTGCGGGGTGCCGCCGCTGGCGGCAATCTTCTGAAGCTTGCCATTGGCGAAGAAGCCGATGTACGCGCCATCCGGGGACCAGAAGGGATAGCTTGCCCCCTGGGTGCCCGCCAGGGGCGTGACGACCGATGAACCGATCCGCTGCACATAGATGGTGGGCATGGCCGATGCCTCGTCCGGCGATATGAAGGCCAGCATGGAGCCATCGCGCGAGAGGGCCATGTGGCTGATACTCATCTCGTCGGGAATAGCGAGGGCAAACTGCATGCGAGTAGCCGGCGTACTGGTGTGTCTTGCCGCCCACCATGTTCCTGCGGCGACCAGCGCCAGAGCGAGCACTGCGGAAAGCCATAGGAGAGACGATCTGCGAGGGGCGGACGCGGCGACGCGAGTGGCGGCGCTTGTTTCGCTGCCCGAGAGCGCGCTCAGGGCGAAGGAGAGATCTCGGGCGGACTGAAAGCGTTGTTCCGGGTTCTTCTCCAGGCAGCGCCGCACGATGCGCTCGAGAGCGGGAGAAATAAACTGGGCGCGGTTCGACAGTTCCGGGGGATCCTCTTTCAAGACGGCGGTCATGGTTTCGGCGGCAGTATCGCGGCGAAAGGCGCGCACCCCGGTGAGCATTTCGTAGAGAACAGCGCCAAGAGCGAAGATGTCGGTGCGGGCGTCGGATGCTTCGCCACGAACCTGCTCAGGTGCCATATAACTGGCCGTGCCCATGACCACACCGGCGGCGGTATGCTCGCTGGTGAGGGTGACGTCGTTGGAATCCTTCGCCGACTTCTGGATAAGCTTGGCGAGACCAAAATCGAGAATCTTGATACGCCCGTCGCGAGTGACGAAAATGTTTTCAGGCTTCAGGTCGCGGTGAACGATTCCCTTTTCGTGCGCAGCGGCCAGCCCGTGGGCGATCTGCACTCCATACTCGATGGTTTTGCGCTGTGGCAGGGCCGCCCCGTCCGCGGCAGCGCGCAGGCTATCGCCATCCAGGAGTTCGGAGACGAGATAGGGGGACCCATTCTGCTCGCCGATATCGTGAATGGCGAGAATGTTGGGATGGTTGAGGGCCGCTACAGCGCGCGCCTCCTGCTCGAAGCGGCGCAAGCGATCGCTTTCGCGCGCGAAGGATTCGGGCAGAATCTTCAGGGCGACATCGCGTCCGAGACGGGTGTCGCGCGCGCGGTAAACCTCTCCCATGCCGCCCGCGCCGAGCGGTGACTGGATTTCGTAGGGACCAAGTCGGGTGCCGGGAGTCAGGGGCATCTGGGCGGACATTATATCTGGACTTGGATTCGAGTCCATTTCTTGGTTCGTGGAACGATTATGATGGCATCCTGAGGGCGCTGGCGTGCACAGCCGTTTTTGTGGCTTGACCGTTCACACGGAGCGTGTACTAGTTTGGGCGTCAGCGGCTGCTGCGGTTGCATCCAACTATCCGAGATGAAATTTCTCGACTACTTCCGAACGCTGAAGTCGCCGGAGTTGAGGACTGCGTGGGTGGTGGCGATCGCTGCCGATACGCTTCAGCTTGCGGCGATGCCTCTGTTTGTGGCGGGAGGGATCTCTCCGGCCGAGGTGGGGCTGGATCTGATCGTTGCGGTAATTTTGATTCGGTTGCTGGGCTGGCACTGGGCCTTTCTGCCGTCGCTGCTGGCGGAGCTGGTGCCGGGGTTCGACCTCTTCCCTACCTGGACGGCGGCGCTGTTCTATGTCACGCATGAGCGAGTGCAGTCGAATGAGCCGGAGATCCTGCCGCCGGACCCGAGCTTCAAGATGCGGTAACGTCGACGCTCCAAGGTGATGCTTTTGCAGCAGAATTCCAAAGCCGATCACTTGCCAACGTAGCTGACGCGCCAAATTGAATTGGAGCCGTCGTCGGTTACCAGGAGAGAACCGTCAGGGGCGACGGTGACGCCGACTGGCCTGCCCCAGACCTGGCCGCTGTTGAGCACAAACCCGGTCAGGAAATCCTGATACTCGCCCGAAGCTTTTCCGGTCTGGTGCAACGGTACGCGAATCACTTCGTATCCGGCGCGAACGCTACGATTCCAAGAGCCGTGCTGCGCAGAGAAGATGTCGTCCCGATATTCGGCGGGGAACTGCTTGCCTTCATAGAAGGTCATCTGCATGGATGCGTTGTGCGCGGGCAGCAGGACGTCGGGCACGATCACTTTGTCCTTCAACTCCTGGCGCGCGCCTCGGTGACGGGGATCCTGATTGCCTCCGATGTACCACCAGGGCCAGCCGTAGAAGCCGCCGTCCTGAACGTGGGTGATGTAGTCGGGGACGAGGTTGTCGCCAAGCGCATCGCGTTCATTCACTGAACACCAGAGCTGGCCGGTCCTGGGATGGACGGCGAGACCACCGCCGGGGTTACGAATTCCAGAGGCGTAAACCCGCATGCCGGAGCCGTCGGGATTGAATTCCAGGATGTCGGCACGATTTTTCTCACCGGAATCATCATCCACATTGGAGCGGGAACCGACGCTTACGAACATCTTCTTGCCGTCGAGCGAGAATTGGATGTCGCGGGTCCAGTGGCCGCTTCCGTCGGGGAGGTTGGCGATATGCTCTGGCGCGCCGGTGGCTTTGGCATCGGCTGCACGATAAGGAAAACGAACCACGACATCGGGTTGAGCGACGTACACGTATTGCGGGTTGGGCCCGGGAGGATAGAAGGCGATGCCGTAGGGGTGCTTGAGTCCGGTCGCGAAGACTTGCATCTGCTCCGGCTTGCCGTCGGCGGTCATGCCGCGAAAAACGCGAATGCGGCCGGCACGGCTCTCGGCGAGGAAGATATCTCCATTGGGCGCTGTGCGAATCAGGCGAGGCTCGTCGAGGCCGGTGGTATAGAGTTCGACTTTGAATCCTGCCGGCGCCTGGGGCCAGACGTTCGAGGGTCGCGCAACCAAATCGGGACCATTATCGGAGGATTTTGTTGCCATTGGAGGAGGCAGGTCGTGAGGGGTGATCTTGTGAATTTTTCCCGGTTGCTCGAAACGGAAGTCGGTGAAGGGCGCAGGTGGCGGGGGAGCCTTGATAGGAGTGGAATTGTCCGCGGACGGAGCAGGCCTGGAGGCAGGAGACTCGGCTTGCGAAAGCCCGAGAGATTTCAGGTAAGTAACAATTTTCCAGCGTTGACTCTCGGGCAATTGTGACCAGGAAGGCATGCCATTCTCGGGAGCGCCCTGGGTAATGAACCAGAAGATCTCTCCTGGAGTGACGGATTCGATGTTGCCGTCCACCAGCGCGGGAATATTGGCGGAGCCTTCGGCGTTCTTGCCGTGACAGGAGGCGCAGTGCTGAAGATACAAGCTGCGGCCTTGCAGGATAGCGTCTTTACGGCCGGCAAAGGGATCTTTGAGAGCTCTGGCGGAAGCGGGAGCGTTATGAAAATTCCGGTTCTGAGCCCGCAGGATTGCGATCGAGAGAATTGCAGCGATGAATACGACTACGGCCGACGTTGCTTTCCGCACCTTCACCTCTGGAAGTAACCGAATCACCCCTGGGAGCGCGCCCAGGTGTACAAAGCATTGCAGGTTGTTCTTGGATGCAACAGGGCTAGAGAAGGCAGCAGCCCGGGAGCGAAGATTTCGGCTCAGCACTGAATGTGCTCAGGAAGAAAACCCATTCCGATCACGCGGGCGGGAATGCGACGCAGTACGGGAAAGCGGCGGATGAGCCGAACCGGAAGAGGAAGGCTGAGGGGACGGGCAGTTCCGAGAACGGGGCGGATGACATTGTTTTGCAAGAAGACCTGCATGGCCTGAGTGGCGCGAGTGGGAAACTCGCGCCGGCGTTGTACCAAATTGAGGTCGGCTTCGGTGAGCGCCCGTTGAGCAAGCTTGGATGCGAGCAGGTTGGCGGCGGCGACCGCGTCCTGGACGGCGAGGTTGATTCCAACTCCGCCGATGGGAGACATGGCATGGGCGGCGTCTCCGATGCAGAGTAGTCCGGGACGATACCAGCGCACGAGGCGATCAACGGCGACGGTGAGCAAGCTGATCTGATTCCAGTCCTGCAGTTGCTGAACGCGATCGTGAAAGGCAGGGGCGGCACGTACGATTCGCTCGCGAAAGGCCGGCAGGCCCTGATTCCGAATCTCCTGGGCGGTGCCCTTGGGGATAACGAGGGCGCACTGCCAGTACTCGTCGCGATTGATGGTGACGAAAATCTGGCCGGGCATGATGCGTCCCAGGGCCTGATTGACGTCATCGGGACTGCGGGGAATGCGCATCCACAGGACATCCATGGGAGCCCCGAGCACGGTGACAGGAAGCTGGGCGCGGGCTCGGACGGTGGAATGCCTGCCATCCGCGGCCACGGTCAAATCGGCCCGAATTTCCAGTGCGCCTGCGGCAGTAGCCGCTCGAACGCCAACGGTTACGCCGTTTTCCTGGATGATGCCGGTGACCTCGCTTTGCATACACAACTTGAACGATGGATATCGCTTTGCGTGTTCTGCGATGAAATCAAGGAAGTCCCACTGAGGCATGAACGCGATGAAGCGGCAATGCGTGGGCAGGTGACGGAAGTCGGCGAGGGTGACCGATTCGCTGCCGATTTGCCCGGTCAACTGGGCAAGTTCCTGGTGAGGACGTTGAAGAAACTCGTCGAGCAAGTTCAGTTCATAGAGCAGTTCGAGAGTGGAGGGATGAATGGTGTCGCCGCGAAAATCGCGCAAGAAGTCGGAATGTTTTTCGAGCACACACACATCCACCCCTTTGCGGGCCAACAGAAACCCCAGCATCATGCCGGCAGGGCCTCCGCCAACGATGCAGCAACGAGTCTGGATGTGCGCCGAACTTGCGGGCATCGCAAGGTATTAGACCACAGACGTTTTTTTCGAAGGGCGAAAGGGTCGCATACTCTCCAGGAGCAAGCCCGCGAGGGGAGTAGCGCAGAATGCTCTCCCCTGAGGCGTGAGGATTGGAATCAAGCGGTGGCGGCGAGGGGCCGGGTAATGGCCTGGCCTAGCGCCTTGAATAAAACCCTAAGCCGGTCGCGTTTGAGAGAAGGCGGAATTCCGTCGGGATGCTTGGCAAATACAAGTCTTGCAAGCGCGAATCTTTCCGCCGAGGTCAGGTCGATTCCGCGATGCGCAGCGGCATTGATCGGGTCGGTAAGAAACGCCTCGCGAAAAGCGTCATCGAGCACGGCAGTTCCGATCGCCGACTGGGCTCCGGAACCCGCCAGGCCGGGACAAATGCGCTTGGGGCAAATATAGTCCGCGATTTGCCGGCACAGGTCGGCGACCGCCGAGGAGCCTTGCGGATCGGAGACGGGAAATATTCTGAGTAACTCCGCGGCATCGGCGGAGGCGAAGGCGAAGCCGAAGTTCTGAGTGGTGGGTACGGGAGCACTCATGAGTTGCTCACAGAAGAGATCATCCGTGCAAGCGGCGCCAATGATGCGTGCGAGATTCATATATTCCTCCTGATATCAGTTCGATTGTGTTTCGAGATTCTTGAGTTCTGAAGCAGCGTCACGGAATGCCTTGAGGTCATCGCCATTGCGCCAGAACCCAAGGGCCTGGTTGTAATACGACCGCGCGCTGTGAAGATCGTTCAGTTGCCGACTGACGCGCCCCAGTTCGAGGTAAATCAGAGGCAGGTCGGGGGGAAATCCGTTTTGCAGGAGCGCTCCTCGAGCCTCGAGAGACAGCTTCCATTCCTGGGATGCGTGTTGGAGATCGCCGGCCTGCTTGTAAGCACTGGCGAGGCCGGCATGAATAAAGGGATCGGGGTAGAACTCGAGGGCCGAATGAAATGCGGCCAGCGCGGCATCGGGATGGGCTTCCGCGAGGGAAATTTCTCCCAGCAGGTTGTAGAAGCTGCTTTTGTTCCAGCCGCTGGGTACGGTGTCGCACCTGGCCTTGATTTGCTTGAGGACACTTCTGGCGCGGGGTAGATTTCCGGCATGTGCGAATAGAGTGCCCGCCGATACCAGATCCACGGTTTGCAGGTCCGCGGGAGGGGTGCTCAAGATAATGTTTGCGGCCCGTTGCGCCCGCCGCTTGTCGCCTTGCAGGAGGCGAATCCGGCCGAGGAGATACTGGCGAACGGTGAGTAGCTTGTTGTCGCCTGCCAGTCTGGAATGGTTGGCCTTCTCAAGTGCCTGGACCGCTGAGCTGAGCTTGCCTTCGTACAAGTCCACCACCGACAGGTAAAGGTCGGCGAGGTTGCGATCGTCGGCCGACCCCTGGCGAAACCTGATGAAGGCCTGGCGAGCCGCGTCCGGGTCGCCGATGCCCAGGTGGGCGAGTCCGAGTCCCCAATTCATCTCGGCATTTTCGAGTCCACGAGCCGTTGCCTGCTGGTAGAGAGCGATGGCCTCGGCGTAGCGGTTGGCACGCACGAGGAAGAAGAACAGGCCGGCGAATGCGGAAGAGGAGTTGGGGTCCAGTTGCAAAGCCTGGCGACTTTCACGGATTGCGTTATCCACCTGGCCGAGGCTGAAGTCCGCCATTGCCAGGTCGCGGCGGGCTTCTGGATCGTCAGGATACTGTTGAAGAAGGATTCCAAGCGCCTGGGCTGCTTCTTCATAACGTTCCTCAACGTTGAAGTATTGGGATTCAATCCAGAGTTTCTCGCGATCGGTCACTGTGGAGCGAAGTTGATAGGCTGAGAGAAATTCGTTGACGGCGAGTGCATTCTTGCCGACGCCCCAGGAATAGCATTGTCCCAATCGCAGGTGGGCCATGGCAAAGTTGGGATCGAGAGCGACCGAGCGCTTGAGGATGGCGACGGCGTCGTCGAGCTTCCCGCGCGACATCTGGTCAATGGCCTGAGAATAAAGCTGAAGGGCTTCCAGAGAGCCGGTAGTGACTTTGGCCATGGTCAAAGTAGGCCGGCCGGAAGGCGAATTGACTTCGCCGAGGTTGGCGCGAACCCTGGCAAACAGTGAATCGATCTGGGAAAAAAATTCGTCTCGCTTTTGTATTTGGACGCGGTCGGAAAAGAGCAGCAGGCCACGATCGGGATCGCTGGCACGAACGGTTATCTGAAAAGTCTGGCCTGCCTGAGCGATGCTGCCGCCGAGCAGGAGATTCAGGTTCTCCCGGCGGCAGAGCTCGCGAGCCAGGTCTTCGCCGATGTGAGCCACATCGGCTTTTTTCATTCTGGCCAGGGCCTCGTAGATGCGAGGGCGGGAGATGACATTGAATTGAGGTGACTGCTGCAAGGCTGCACTCAGCGCTTCACGTACGGCGCCATCGAAGCTGGGGCCATCTCCATAGACATCGAAATCAGCGATCAGGACAGAGCGCACGGCAGGTGTCGGCGCGGAGGGCTGAATTTCCCGGGTGGATAGTCCGGCGAGTACGGAGAGCAAGAGCGTCAAGAACCAGCGGACCGCGCGCGTGGCGGAGAATTGTGTCCGAATCTGCGGGAAGTGGTTGGAGATGCGGTGGTCGCTCGCAGGCCGAAGCTGCTGAACGTCGAGGAGCACCTGTTCCACATTCTGGTACCGCTGCTCCGGAGCTTTTGCCATCATGCGCATGACGAGGGCTTCGATGGAGGCTGGAACGGAAGAATTGAAAACCGAAATTCTTGCCGGGCGCTGATGGAGAATTCGATCCAGAGTGCCGGCCAGAGTGCTGGCGAGGAAGGGATTGAACCCGGTCAGGATCTCGTAGAAGACGACTCCCAGGGAGAAGATATCGGTGCGCTGGTCATAGATATTCTGCAAGAGCAGTTCCGGGGCCATGTAGCCCGGGGTCCCGGCGAGCGCCTCGGTATCCTCCAAAGTTGTGCTCTGACTGGAGCGGGGCAAATGGTGAGCGAGACCGAAATCGAGAACCTTCACATGCCCAGTCGAGTTGAGCATGATGTTCTCCGGCTTCAGATCGCAGTGGAGGATTCCGCTTTTGTGGGCTGCGGCAAGAGCTTCCAGGCATTGGATGGCGAGGGAGAGAAATTCGGCTTGGGAACAGGAGGTCCTGAAATGCTGGCGGAGATTCTGTCCCTCGACATACTCCATCACGAGATAGATCTGGTCATCCTGTTCCAGCAACTCGTGGATGGAGGCGATGCTGGGGTGGTTCAGCTGGGAGGCGCGCTCGGCTTCTCTGAGGAAACGATGACGAGCGGCAGGATCCCCGTGGAGACGGGCGGTGAGCCGCTTGATGGCAACCTGACGCTTGAGGCGCGTGTCGTAGGCGCGAAAAACTTCGCCCATGCCCCCGTTGCCGAGGCACTCTTCCAAGCGGAACCGTCCGACCAGATCGCTACCGGAAAGAGCGGCAGGGTTATGCGCAGCCGGAGTTAGCCCCATGAGGTCGGTCAAGCTGCACCTCGTCGAGCGAAGATAGGCGGGTCCGATTTTTGTTGGCCGGACAGAATAATTATCCGCTGCCAGTTCACGGGGCGGCGGGAATTCTCGGGGCAGGTGGGAGGAGGTTCCCGAAACGGGAGCCCGGGATGAACTTAATGGCCAAAAAGGAGACGGCAGAGAATGCGAGGCGCAAGGGCGGCGGCCGCGCCTGGACCTGCTTCATTGGCAACCCTGGGAGCCGCCAAATTCGGCACTGAAGTGCGATGCGGATACAATAGTTCCCGAAGAGGCTCGTTCATGTCATCTACCCGTACCGCACGTCCTGAAACCATGCCCACAGAAATCCCGGCAGTGCCACTTACCATCGAGGGCTACAGTGTGCTGCATCAGATGATGCGCGTGCGCTGGCCGGAATGGCGAAAGCTGCGGCGGGCGCAAAAGGCCGAGGTCACGCACGAGGCCACCGGGATTCTTTCCAAGATGGAGCGCAACGCCGGCGGACCTTCCGGTCTGTACTCACTGATCGGGCACAAGGGCGATCTCATGCTGGTGCACTTCCGGCAGTCGTTTGACGAACTGAACCAGGCAGAATTGAGTCTGGCGAGAACGAGCCTGGGGGAATTCCTCGAGCCCACGACGTCGTATTTATCCATCATTGAGCTGGGACTGTACGAGTCCAGCATGAAGACGTACCGGACGCTGATGGACCAGGGTATCGAGCCACACTCGGAAGAATGGAAGCGGGGCATCGCAGATACGCTGGCACGGCAAAAGGAAGCGATGCATCCGCGGCTTTATCCGGAGATGCCGAAGAGCCGCTACTTGTGTTTCTACCCGATGGACCGGCGTCGGGGCGAGGACAAGAACTGGTATACGTTGCCGATCGAAGAACGCGCGCGGCAGATGAATGAGCATGGACTGGTGGGCCGGCGTTACGCGGGCGAGGTCAAGCAGATCATCACGGGATCGATTGGGTTTGACGATTGGGAATGGGGCGTGGACCTGTTCGCGGACGATCCCCTGGTTTTCAAGAAACTGATCTACGAAATGCGCTTCGACCAGGTGAGTGCGGAGTATGCACTGTTTGGGCACTTCTATGTTGGGGTGCGATGTCCTGCGGCCAATCTGGCTGCGCTGCTGAATGGAGAACTACCCAAAGGCTAAGAGTTTGACGGCGCCTCGGCAAGACTGCAGGTGCGAATGCCGATTTCGATGATGGTGCGGTCGCCACTGGTTTGCACCTTGACGCCTTGCAGGTATCCGTCAGACTGTTTGACGAATTCTCTTTCCGACTTGCGCTGCCAATCGGGCAGTTCACGCTGGTAAAACTCGCAGACAATCTGCTCGGGGGTGGACGTCCAGTACTGGGCGGTGGCGCCTTTGAACTCACGATTGAGCAGGTGAAGCTCGGCGTCATACTGAGCGACACCGGACTCCAAGGGGGCGGCGCCGGGATACATCAGAATCCTGGCGAGGCGCGGATCCAGAGCGGTATCGCGATGGACATCGAGAGTGCCCCACGGGCTGCGAAGATGGATCTCTTTTGAAGAGATGCCGTTCACGAGATTTTTTTGCAACCTGCCGATGAAGCGGTGAATTCCGAAAAAGAGGACAGCGAATCCTGCGATGAAGATCAGGAATGGCAGGAGCAGGACGAACCATTGCGAGGCGCTGTCCATAGTCTGGAGAAATTATAGGAGGATTGGCGGCGGACTCGATTGCACTAAAGTTCAGGCACCAGCAGATTGGCCTGTACTTCCTTTGCTGGTATGGTTTTCTGCTGCCGTTGAACGGGACAATTCCAGGGAGGAAACATGGCAATTTTCGGGTTGATCGAATACCAGGACGCGAGCGCAGAGGTGCGCGCGGTCTATGACGACATCATGCAGACGCGGAAGACAGACTGGATCAACAATTTCTGGAAGGCCATTGCACACGATCCAGCGACGCTAAAGCGCACGTGGGAAGACATCAAGCAGATCATGGCACCCGGGGCGCTGGACCCGTTGACCAAGGAACTGATTTATGTGGCGATCAGCGTGAGCAACCAGTGCGATTATTGCATCGCCTCGCACACGACATCGGCGAAGAATAAGGGTATGACCCAGGAGATGTTCAAGGAGTTGATGGCAGTGGTCGGCATGGCGAATGAGACGAATCGCCTGGTGGCGGGATACCAGGTGGAGACTGATGAACAGTTCAAGGGTGGATTTTAGGCTTCGTCGCCGGCCCAGCTCTTTTCCGTTGCTTCTTGGAGCTGGTCTGCTTCTTGTGACTCGCTTTGTTGAGGGACGGAAAACGGAACTCGTGCAGGCGGAGATTGACTTTGCGGCCGCGGAAGGTTACGCCTTCGGCTTCGAGGCGCAGCCGCTGCTCAATAGCGGAATCGCCGCGCAGTTTGATTTCGCCTCCGGAACCGAGAATGCGCTGCCAGGGCAGGCCGAAGGAGCGACGCAGGACTTGCGCGACCAGGCGAGCCGCACCGGGACAACCGGCGCCGCGAGCGACCGCGCCGTAGGTGGAGACCTTGCCGCGGGGCACCATCCGAATGGCAGCAGCGATCTTCTGATGCGCACTGAGTGGCGTTCCAGCTGGAGTGTTTCTTGTCACCACAGGGCAACTTGGAGGCAACGAGCAGCGAAAAAGTCTGGAGAGCGGCGCCCGTTTAGCTAGGCGGCCGCTCCCTTAGGGAACGATTCAACGGCCTCTGCTTCGTTGTCGTAAACCTCGAAGACAGTGACCAACTTGGTGACCTGGAGAAGATCGCCAACCCGCTGCGTGAGATTGGCCAGTTTGATCGAGCCTCCGGCAGTATGCGCGGTGGTGAAGAGCGAAACCAAGGTTCCCAGCCCGCCGGAATCGATGTAGTTGACGCCGCCGAGATTGAGGACGATACGGTTGTTTTCGGTGATCAGTTTCCTCACCGTGTCGCGAAGCACGGCCGACTCTTCCCCGAACACCACGCGTCCATGACAGTCGACGATCAAAACGCCGTCCACGGTCCGAGTACTGATTCTGAGTTGCACAGGAAGCCTCCCTAGGCACTGCCGAGCAACGGCAGCCTTGCGGCCCAAGAGTAACGCGGGAACCCGCATAGCGCAAGGATTTCGTGCATGGATTGTGAGTAGCCCGGAAGCCCGGAGGGGGCGAGCGGCATCACGTATAATCGTGTTTCCGGATCATGAGCTACCAGGTTCTGGCGCGCAAATACCGCCCGCAGAAGTTCTCTGAAGTCATCGGGCAGGACCATGTCACCCGCACCCTGAAGAACGCCCTGGAACAGGGGCGCACCGCCCATGGATATATCTTCAGTGGACATCGGGGAATCGGAAAAACCACGATTGCCCGCATCCTGGCCATGGCGTTGAACTGCCGGGCCTCAGACAAACCGGCCCTCGAGCCATGTGGAACCTGCGAGTCCTGCACGGAAATACGGGCGGGGAATGCGGTGGATGTAATTGAGATTGACGCCGCGACGAACCGCGGCATTGACGAAATCCGGGAACTGCGGGAAGCTGCGAGATACCGCCCGGCGCGGGACCGGTTCAAGATTTACATCCTCGACGAAGCCCACCAGATTACGGACGCAGCGTTTAACGCCCTTCTGAAGACGCTGGAAGAGCCTCCGGGGCACGTCGTTTTCATGATGGCAACGACGCAACCGGAGGACATTCCGCAGACGATCCGCTCCCGTTGCCAGCACTTCAGCTTTCGTGCGGTGCGCTTCGAAGAGATCCTAGGGCAACTGCGGGAACTCTCGAATCGCGAACAGGTCGAAGCAGATGAAGATGCGCTGGCTCTGCTGGCCGAAGCGGGGGATGGTTCGATGCGCGACGCATTGTCGATTCTCGACCAAGCGATCGCTTCCAGCGACGGGCGGTTGACGGCTGAGTCGATCCGGCAACTGGTAGGCGCAGCTCCGGCGGGAGTGATGGAAGAAGTGATGGGAGCCGTAGCCCAAGGTTCGAGCGAAGAAGTATTGCGCCTTATCGACCGGCTGATCAGCGAGGGACACAGTCCGACGCATTTTGCGCGACAACTGGTGCGGTTCCTGAGAAATACGATCGTGGCCAAGGTGGCGGGTGAGGAGTCTGCGCTGCTGCAGATTTCCAGCGACGAGAAGAAGCGGGTGGGCCGGGTGGCGGCGCAATTCAGCGAGGAAGACCTGGCGCGGCATTTGCAGATCATGTTGCGCACGCATGGGGAATTGGGGTACCGGCAGGAGCAGCGGTTCCACCTGGAACTAGGGCTGCTGAAGATGACACATGCGCAGCGCCTGCTCCCGATCGAGCAGATTCTGAGCGATGCCGCGGTGTCCAGTGCTGGTTCGGGACCGAAGCCGGTTGTGGTGCAGGAGGCCAGGCGGGGCGAGAGTTCGGCTGCGCGATCGAGCGTGGTGTCTCCGTTTGCAGCAGACTCGGCACGCAAGACGGGATCGAAGCCGGAAATGTCTGCCGCTGAACATGGGCCGTTCATGGGACCGCGGGCAGTGCCGAGCAGCACGGCTGGCCCGGGCGTGGTTATGGGAGCGGCGGCACCGGCGCAGGCTCCGGAACCGGCAACCGCGACGGCCGCGATGGTTGAAGAACCTGGCGCGGGTCTGGATGCGTTGCGCGCTGCAGTACTGGGCGCGTTAGGCGGACACCAGATGTGCGCAGCGATGCTGGAAGGCGGCGAGTGGAGCATTGCAGGCAATGAAGTGGTCATCAAGGTAGCGGCGTCGAACACGATCATCGAGATGACGGTAGGCGCCGACGCGAAGAGGCTGACAGGGGCGGCCGCCAGCGGCGCCTTGGGAAGGCCGCTGAAGCTGAAGGTGGTTTCCGGTGGAGCGTCGCAACCGGTTTCGACGAACCAAAAGAGCATCGCAAATGGAGGAAGCCGCGGACGGGCCGAGCAGGATCCGGTGGTTCGCCGCATGAAAGAGAAGTTCGGAGCCGAGATCAGAACGGTCATTGACTATCGTCAAAAGCGATAGATGGGAGTTAAGAGGAAGTTATGGGCGGGTTCAATATTCAAGAATTGATGTCGCAGGCAAAGAAGCAATACGAGACCCTGCAGAAGAAGATGGAAGAGACGGTGGTGGAGGCGACTTCGGGCGGGGGCAGCGTCACGGTAAAGATGGATGGGCGCAAGCAGGTGCTGGGGATCAAGATCGATCCGGAAATCGTGAAAGATAGCGATCTGGAAATGCTGCAGGACCTGGTGACCGCCGCCGTCAACGGAGCAGGAAAGAAGGTGGACGAGGCCATGCAGTCAACCATGGGCGGAATGCTGGGCGGGATGGGCATTCCTGGGTTGTGAGTTCGCGTCGTTGAAAGTACTTCCCTGCCCACCGTTCGGAATTCTCTATGGCGAAATTTGCGGAGCCGATGACACGGCTGATTGACGAACTAAAGAAGCTGCCGGGTGTGGGCAGCAAAAGCGCGCAGCGGCTCGCGTTTCACATCCTGCGAGCGAGCGAGGAGGACGCGCACGGGTTGGCATCCGCCATTCACGACGTGAAAGCAAACTTGCGGCTTTGCTCAACCTGCAACAACATCACGGATGTGGACCCCTGTGTTTATTGCGCCAGTCCGACGCGCAACCAGCGAGTGGTCTGCGTGGTGGAGGAGCCCACCAACATCGCTTCCATTGAGAAGACAAAGCACTTTAACGGTGCATACCATGTTCTGCATGGCTCCATTTCGCCGTTGCATGGGGTAGGTCCGGAACAGTTGCGAATCAACAATCTTCTGCGCCGGGTAGAGGAGGGAGCGGTGGATGAAGTCATTATCGCGACCAATCCCACGGTGGAAGGAGAAGCGACGGCGGTCTATCTTTCGCAAAAACTGCGTCGTCCCGGGGTGAAAGTCACGCGCATTGCCATGGGGATTCCCGTGGGAAGCGACATTGAGTACACCGACGAAATCACCATGCTGAAGGCCATGGAAGGGCGCCGGGAGCTGTAAGTCCGAAGGCATGGCGGTTGCCAAGATGTGCAAGGGTTTGCCCACAGGAACGCCGGGTGCATTCCGATCAAAGGCAATCCTGTCGTCTTATCAATCGGTTACAAGCAACCCATCCATCGCTAGTTTAACCGCCCAGTGGTATACCGGTTGCATCCTGTCCTGAGGTGAGTACCCTCGCTCTCCTGCTTTGATGGCGCGAGGACGTGCCGAACGGGCAACCGATTGGCCACAAACTGCGACCAGTCAGCACCTGCGCGCCAGCTGCGCCGAGCTGCGATGTAACCGCATCTCAACCCGACGCCATAAGAAACCGGGCGAACCAGCCCGGTTTTCTTTTACTGAAGAGCTTCGGGATCAAGAAACAGGTTGGGTTCCTCATCTACCGGCAGGATGCCCTCGGGCATGGAGCCACGATTGTAGGTGGCCATGCGATTCTTCCATTTAAGAAAATCTGTGATGGTCTGGGGCTCGATGCGGATCTCCACCCGCCGCAAGCTGGCGAGGAGGAGATTCATCTCGTAACGGAATCCGGTGGCCGAGCGCTGATTGGTGGCGGAAGGGCGAACCAGAACAACCTTTCGGTTAAAGAACTCCAGCAATCCCCATTGCGGCGGAAGTTCGGAAAGGGCGAGCAGTCCCCGGGGCGCGAGATAGAAGCGTTCGCACCCGACTGCGATGGATGGCTTCTGCCGGAAGGGCTTGGCGCGATCGGCCAGAAAATCGTTGCGCGAGACCTTGCATTCGACGACTACGGAGTGGCAGGCGCGCTTCCAGCCAATGGCGTCGGGCATCTCCCCGCTCACGCAGGCCTGCTCCGAGAGAATGACGCCACATCCGTAGCTTTTGAGCCACTGTACCGCCTGCAGGACGAGTTGGGCGTGGGTCATAGCAACAAAGCTATACGACACCTCGCAGCCCAGCAAAGTAGCGGATGAGTTTCTGGAGAGAAGAGAGGTTGACGGTTCACGCCGGAGGGGCACTCAGTCTTGGCTTGGCAGGCGATCTCACGAGAGAAACTCTGAAAGCCCGTGCAGGTGCCCTTTTTACCACGACAGGACAGCGGCAGGTCAGTTCGAGGAGATGCCGGGCAGCGGCAATTCGTTCCGCCATGGCAGAGCGCGAGGAATAACCGGCCGCGTCCACGATCAGGGAGCCGTCCTTTTTGCGGACACGCAGACGGGTCACGCGGGAGTCGTGCTCACAATCCAGCGCATCGGCCAGGCGCAGCACAGCAGCGAGGCGGAGGACGCTCTGCCGCTCGAGCGGGGTGATTCGAGAAAGAGCCTTCTGTCCAGTACGAGGCAGGATGCCGCGATGATAGCGGGCAACAGCGGCAACCTGGCGCAACTCTTCGGTCTTCCACCCGAGGGGAGCAGCCAGGTCCGCGATGAGGCGATAGCTGGCCTTGTGATGGTTCTTCTCTCGCACGGACCGTCCGACGTCGTGCAACAGGGCTGCGGTCTCCAGCAGCGAGCGGGAGCACTCATCCTTGTGCCTCGCCCAGTTGCTGTCAATGAGAGTGAGGCCCTGGAGCAACAGGTTCGAGAGGAAGGCGACATGGGTCGCGTGCTGGAAATCAGGGTCGAGAGCAGAGGCCCAGAGGCGAAGCCTTTGCGATGCAATCTTTCTAATCTCCTGACCTTTGGGGAGGGCGTTGCGCCAAGTCTGCCAGCGAGAGTCTTTGCCGGTCATGGTCTGTTGGTATTTTTCGATGCGGCGCGTGCGCTCTTCCGCCAGTTTCGCGTGCCAGTCGGACCGGGACTTGGTATCCGGAAAAGCCTTGATCCGGGTTCCGGTGATCCACAAGACATCCAGGTCATGGACTTCTCCGAGCAAGTCCTGCATATCCTTCAAATCCGACTTCCACTCGGAGTGATGCTGAGGCAGGAAATTTTCAACGATGTAACGGAAGCGCTTGATCCCGATACGCAGATTGTGGAGAGCCACTTGGGAGCGGGCGCGCATGGCGCGACGATGAAGGTCATGCGCGGCGGTCCAACGTTCGAGCGCGAGATGCTGGAACAGGGCGCTTCCCTCTCGAAAGCGGCGGGCGCGCGCGGGGAGAATCCTGGCCCACTTCGCCCATTGCTTGCGATCGAAACTCTCGAGGGAGGCCGAGGCCTGAGTCTTGAGTTGAGCCTCCCGCTGCAGCAGGTAGTGCTGGAAGGCGTGCGATACGGGATCGGCGGAATCACCGAGCTTGGCAACCCACTCCATCATGACGTGTACATCCCGGAGTTCACCGAGGCTGCGGAACAGTCGGCGGCCAGCCTTTTTCATCTGCTTCCAACGCTTGTCGGGATCGAGTGCCATGATGCCATCCGCCATGGAACGGCAGCGGCGCAAGGCAACGCGTAAATCATGAACCGGGTCAGGAGCAAAATTGGCGGAGACGTTGTCGCATTCCTGAAGCACACGATGCATCCAGAAGGCGAGACCAGATTCACGTTGCGGGGGTTGCATCAAAACAGCGGTAGTGGCCACGAGGCGCTCACACTCCGATCCCGGTTGTCAGACCATTTTCGCCGTTAGGGAGCTGATCGTCCAGTTGTGAGGGAATTCAGCGAGTTGGAGGATTGGGCAACCCCATAGGACATGCGCAACCGGGCAGGCTTCTATTACCTCCGTAACGTGCAAGTAGCACCTTCCTCGCATTACGCTTAGCCCTGAGCACCAGCACAGGAGCCGGGTATCTCCACCGTAGACACAACCAAGGAAATCCGCAACGCCTCGGCGCGCGCTTTTGTGCACAGCCTGAACATCCTGGTGAAGTACGTTCGCCTGTATGGGTTTGAGCACAAGCGGACCGAAGGCCAATTCGAAACCACCTGGGCAGAATTGCAAAATGGGTTACCGAAAGGAGAGGAAGGCAGCTTCCTGCTAGGAGTCTCGGGCAACAAGCTTCTGCTGGATGGGATGCCCCTGGAAACGGGGCAGGCGGAACGTAGCTTCGCGCAGCTTCTGACCACCGCGGGGCTGGCGAGTATTCATTTCTCCAATCGAGTCACGATCGACGATTTCGCGCGCCTGGTGCGGGCATTTGCGGTGGGGGGTTCGCGCGCCCAGGACGTCGTCAAGCAAATCAAGGAAACCTTTGGCGACAGCAAGAGCGCGAGTATCCGAATCAACGAAGTGAGGTTTGTTGCGGCCGATCCGGCGACTGGGGAAGTGACATTTGCGGCGCAGATTGCGGCGCAGAGCCTGGGGCCGGAATTCAAGCAGTGGCTGAACGATCCGCAAAAATTGCTGCAGCTGATTGCTGCAGCCGAAGGGGCACAAACCGCTGGGGGCGGCGGGGCTCCGATGGGCAGTGTTCCCAGCGTGAAGGGTACGGGACCGGGAGGCCCTGGAAATGGACCAGGCGGGAGCCCGGGCGGAGGCGGAAACTGGACAGGCGGAGTGGTTCCGCTGCAGGAAGAAGAAGTCATACAAGCGATCCGCTTGTTGACCCGGTTTGGGGAAGCCAGTTCAGATCCCAACGTCAAGCCCGAAGCACTGCAGGCCGAACTGGGCAGCGTAGACGCCAACACCAAGATCAATTTGCAGCAACTGCTGGAAACCCTGGCCACAAAGGCAAGCTCAGAGACGACCGATACGCCGCTGCTGATGAAAGCGGCTGAGCACATGGCCATTCGCTTTGCCATGGAGAAATTCCAGAAGGGCGAAGTGAAGGTCAACGCCGTGCACCAGATGATGGAGCACATGAGCCGGCAGATGGATACGCTGCGGCAGATCCTGAGAATCCAGGAAGAGAAGATGAACAAGGCAGGGATTCTGGTGGAATCTCATGCCGACATCCTGGATCGGATGTTCTGGGCGGAAGTTCCGGAAGCCGGGAAGAAGAGCGTACTGCTTTCGAACGAAGCCCCCTGCGTGCCCGCGCGAAACGTCCGCCAGTTCCTGGAGGTCCTGCTGGAACGCGGGGACAAGGAGACTTCCGCGGCGATCCTGAAGAATTATTACGAGTGTCTCGACGCCAAGGATGCGGAGCCGCGGCGAAAGACTGCGATCGGCATCAGCCAATTGGCGGACCTGTTCACGGCCACCGGAACCGGAACTTTGGGGCCAGCGATCAGCAAGGTCGGGGAAGCTCTATCGAAAGAGTCGGATCCGGAGTTGCAGAGCCTGCTGAGCGCGGCATTTGTCCGGCTCGCGGCCGAAGCCAGCAATGCCAAACAGTACAAGGCCATCGGCGACGTTTGCAACGCGATGGAGGTGGTTGCGAAACAGCGTCCGGTGCTGGCGCAGGAACTGCGTCCCAGGATCGGGATCGAAAACCGGCTTCCGGAATTCATCGAAGAGGCGTTGCGCATGCCGCAGACGCCGCCAGATCTGCTTCAAGTCCTGAGCCGCACATCGCAGGCCGCAGTGGACCATCTTGCGGAACGATTCTTTCGCTGCATGCGGCGTGAAGAATGCGACCGCATGGTAGAGGTGGTAAGAGAACTGGGTTCGGATGCAACCGCGCAGTTGCGGGAGATGCTGCGCACGGGGCAGCCACGCCAAGCGGCTTCGGCGGTTGGGTTGCTGAGCCGGCTGGACGTTCCGACCATGCTTGAACTTTTGCCGGTACGCCTTCCAGAATGGAACCGTTTCTACCATGACGTGGTGGTGCGCCAAGTCGCATATGGAGCGGCGCACGATCGCGGCCGGTCTCTGCTGGAGCTTCTGGAAATTCTCGACCCCCTGGTATTGCCTCAGGCCATCGATGAAATCGGCATGAGTGGAGACCGGACCGCGGTGCCACCATTGCTTGTCATTGCCGAGGCAGGAGAGACCCACGGACGGTCTCCGCTGTTGCAGGTGAAGGCGGTGGAGTCTCTGGGCCGGCTTCGCGAGGCGGATGCGGTTCCGGTACTGCGAAACCTGCTGGAATCCAAGAAAATGTGGAAGTGGGCCAATCATCGCGAATTGCGGATCGCGGCCGCGCAAGCCCTGGCGAAGATCGATCCGCGGTATGGAAGCCAGGTGCTCGCTGATAGCGGACTGGAGCCGGCAGAACTGGCAGTGGCCCCGCTGGACGCAGCCCCGGCATGTCCGTGGGTACGGCAGCGGCGCTACGAGCGCATCGTGCTGCGCAAGACATTATCGGCCACCATCAGCAGTTCATGGGGGAAGTCGGGCTTACTGATCCGCGAACTGAGCCTGGGCGGCGGGATGGGGACCAAAGAGGACAACCTGAGAGTCGGTTCAGAAGCCAACCTGGATATTTCGTCCGGGGTGCGGCATATTCGAGCTCAAGTGCTCTTGCGACGCGCGCGGGTCAATGAGGTGGGATTCGAAATCGTCAACACGGATTTGGAAAGCCGGTACCGTCTTCGCAAGGTGCTGATGGAGTCTGTCGATTCGCAACCGGAAAGCAAGGGCGGAGAATGGGACGGATCTCGAAAAGCGTAGAAGTATTGATTGCCTCCTAGACTAAAAGCCTCTGCCAACATCGGCAGAGGCTCTTTTTTTTGGTTCGGAAGCGACTACACGACTTTTACGAAAATGATCACCAGGGTGTAGAGGGCGAGAGACTCGATCAGAGCCAGGCCGAGAATCAGGGCTAGCTGAATTCCGGGACGAGCCGCGGGATTGCGGGCCAAGCCTTCGGCCGCAGCGGCGGTCGCTTTTGCCTGGGCTAATCCGCAAACCGCAGAAGCGATAGCCATCGAGAACCCGGCGGTGATGGCGACCCAGTTGGTGCCTCCGGCCGCGCCGCCTTGCGCGAAAGCCGGCATGGCGAAGCACATCGCCGAGAGGGTCATGAACAAGTAGCTGAGTTTACGCATGGGTGTTTCTCCTTGTCGCTATGAATTGCCGCCAGTGGGTGGTTGACGTCATCCTCGTACAGACGCCCTCACGCTGAAACGGCTGGTTTCAATGTTTCAAGGTTTCACAGTACTTCCTTGAAACGTTGCAACACTGATACCTAGTGTTCTTCCGCCACTGCTCCGGACAGATACACCGTGGTCAGAAGAATGAAAATGTAAGTCTGCAAAAATGAAACGCCTATGTGCAGTCCCAGAAAAACGATCGGAACGCCGATCGGAACCAGCGAAATGAAGACCAGGGTGACCATGTCGCCTGCGAACATGTTCGCGTAGAGACGGATGGTGAGCGAGAGCACGCGGGCGAGATGGCTGATGATCTCGATGGGCACCATGAGCGGCGCCAGGACCGGCATGGGACCGGCAAAATGCTTCAGGTAAGCGATGCCGGCATGCTTGAATCCCTGGGCGTGATAGTAGAAGAAAGCGCAGATCGCGCATCCCAACGGCACGTACTTCACAGCCGTGGGTGATTCGAATCCAGGAATTACTCCGATCAGATTGGAGAGAAGAATGAAAAAGCCCAAAGCCATCAGAAAGGGCGTGTACTGCTCGCTGTGATGACCAATGATCTCGTGGCTTTGGCCTTCGATGAAGCCATGAGCGCCTTCGACGATATGCTGGAGCGCGCCCGGCTTGTCGACCGAGAGACTGGCGCGGACGGCTGCGAAAAAGACGATCAGGCCGAGGAAGACCAAGACTTCCATCGCGACCGAGTTCGAGATCGGCGCCTGAGGATAGGCAGGCTCGACGTGCAAAGCGCGCAGCATCGCGGTGACCGGCCCGGCGAGGGCGTGGTTCAGGATCGCAGTGAACCAGAGTTGTTCAGGCATACAGTTGTCTGACTAGAGCTTTACTTTTCCGCTTGGGATCTTTCTACAGGCCGCGAACTAACGCAACGTAAACCTCGTATGCGGCTTCGCACGCGATGGCAGCTACGGGCAGGAACAGGCCCGCAAAGAGCCCGTAGAGACTCGCGGGGGAAACAGTAAAGATAACATAAGCGGCAATCCCCATCAAAGCGTAGCGGAGCAGGAAACGGAGAACGATTCCCTTCCCTGAACGGCTGTCGCCGGTGCGGGTGATACGGTCCGCCAAACCGGAAATCACGCGCTTCAGCCACACGAAGTTCAAATACGCAACACCACAACCGCAGGCAAAACCCAGGCACACCGCAGGGCCGTAGCGAATCCAGAGCGGGACAATTGCCAGAATCGCGACCGCCAGCATGAAACGCGAGATGCGGCGCAACGCGCCGGAGTAGAACGACTCGGTCTGTTCGGCGAGAGGGAGATCGGGCTCGGCAGGGTCAGTCAAAGTTTGGCGCCCCGAGCAGGGAATCATCTCCAATTCCATACTTCTCTCTCAGGAACTCCTGCAAGCGGGGCGGGAGAGCTTCAGACAGTTCCTGCCATGTGATCATCTTGCAGCGTACCCTTAGACCGGCAGATTTGACGCAACGCATCACGGCGTACCAGCCTTCGCGCAGGTCAGGGCGGCGCGCATCCGCCATGACGCAGAACGAGCACTGATTCGCGTAGGCTCCGAGCACGTTGCGAATGAGTTGATAGCCGAGATATCGGTCGCCGCGAACAGGCAAGCTTCGACGATCGAAGACTTCAGCGAAATGCCGATAGGAATCGAGAATCGCTTTTTGTCGGCTCTGAAAATCGGTTTCGGTCAGCTTGGCCTCGATCAGTAAGTCGCCAATGCGAAGATCGACTTCAGTACGATCGAACTTGCCGTTTGCCAACGGTACACGGGCTTTGAAGCCGAACTGCAACGGCGGATCCCCTTCGACACCGAGCAGATTCAGTAAACCAGCTTCGGCCAGCGATCCCGGAAAACAAAAAACGTTCATGAGCAGCGCGTCAGAACTGGTACAGGAATCCAGTTCGCGCCAGCGGCGGTCTTCGCGTGGCAGAGCCGTTCTTGCCTGGGCATGGACTTTGTTCAGGCGACGGCGCCAATCGGGGTTCTGAAGAATGGCGCGGTAGGTCTCAGGAAGAAAGTTGCCGTGCTCGGAGTCATCTTCCGAGGGCACGTAGCACGGAATCGGGAGTTCCCCATAGCTGTTGCGGTGCGCCAGGTTTCGTTTGCGCGCGAACAACTGATTGCGATGGCTGAGTTCCCGGCGCAGGTTGAGAGCGGAAGAGAGCGATCCGAAATAGGCCTGTTCAGACATATTGGGGTGGGGCGAATGCTATACGAAGGCTACTTCGAACCAGAGGAACTGACAAGCCGAATCAGTTCCACAAAGCCGGCCATGCTGCCGAGAATCAAGCCCGGAATGTAGATCCAGTGAGTGCCCAGCCAGTGGTCGAGCGCAGTACCGATCAGCCAACCGATAAAGGTGGCGGCGGGGAAGATGACCGCGAGCTGGCTATAGCTGGCGAGCTGCACCCAAACATTTTTCTTGCCGGAATCGTCATTGGAAGCGGGATCGGAGCTCACGGCAGAGCTAGCGTATCAAGGACGCGGTGTTTGGATTTTGGAAGAAGCCCAAAGACCAATAGGTTGCGTGATTCACGATCTGGATGAAGGGATCCGGAAAGATTCCAATCAGGACCGTACCCAAAGCAGTGACGGCGAGCGCGGCTCGAACGCCGAAGCTGAGCGGCAGTTTGCCGGGTTCAGTGGATTCCCGCATGAACATCGCGTTGGCGATGCGCATGTAGTAATAGAGGCCAAACAAAGCGTAGAGAACGGCCAGAGAGGCGAGAACATAGTGGCCGCTTTCGATCAGGCTGAGAAAGATAAAGTACTTTCCGTAAAAGCCGGCCAGTGGCGGAATGCCTGCAAGAGAGAGCAAGAAAACGAGCATCAGGACGGCTTCGACCGGAGAACGGAAATACAGCCCGGCGATATCGTCGATGGTGTCGCCGATTACTTCGCGTTGGCGCAGCGAGGTGATTACGGCGAATGCGCCCAGGTTCATGAATGTGTAAACGAGCAGATAGAGCAGAATGCCTTTGAATCCATCGAAAAAGCCCGGCGAGCCGAAATTTACCGAGCCGAGAGCGACCAAGCCCAACAACATATAGCCCACATGCGCGATGGAGGAGTAGGCGAGCAAACGCTTGAGGTTGTCCTGGGTCAGCGCGGCCAGATTCGCCCCGGTCATGGTAGCGATGGACACGAAGACCAGAAAAGGGACCCAAACGGAGCGGAGAGGGGGCAATCCCCAGAGCAGGACGCGCAGCATCATCGCCCATGCGGCCGCTTTTACGGCGACAGACATGAAGCCCGTGACGCTGGTAGGCGCGCCTTCGTAGGCGTCAGGCGCCCACTGGTGAAACGGAATGGCCGCAACCTTGAACAGAAGCCCGGTCATAGTGGCCAGCATGGCGAGAATGGCTACGGGCTCAACCTGGCCCTGGTTCATCAGGATGCGGCGCGAGAGCATCTGCGCGATGAAGCCGAGATTGGTACTGCCGCTCAGTCCATACAGCAGCGACAGGCCATAGGCGAAGATACCGGAGGAGAAGGCACCCAGCAGCATGTACTTCAAGGCCGCTTCGTTGGAGCGGCGATCGCTACGCAGGAAGCCGACCAGGACGTACGTGGAGATCGCCATCAACTCCAGGCCGATGAACAAGAGCACGATGTCCATGGCTGCGGCCATGCACATCATGCCAACTACGGAGAACAACATCAGGGAATAGAACTCGCCGTGATGCTCATGCTCGATCTCCAAGTAGCGGACCGAGACCAGGATGGAAATGGCCGCGCCGGCAAGGAATAGATACCAGAAATAGAGCGAGAAATGGTCCACCAGCATGGAACCGGACAATCCGGCCTGGCTGGGCAGATTGGCAACGGCTAGTTCATGTTGGATTTTGTAAACGCCGCCGCCCGCAAATAGGATCCCGGCGAACCCAATGACCGCGTTCAGCCACTTCGACTGAGGCTCCTCCAAAAGAAAACAGTCCATCAGGAGAATGGCGAGAGCAAACAAGGTCAGCAAAATCATCGGCAGCGTCAGCAGATAATCGGTGCGGCTGAAAAATAGAGTCATGCTGGCCGGCACTAGCGCGTCTCCTTGGCCATCGTGGTCTGGTCAGACTTTCTTGACGCATTCGTGGGAACGGCCGATGTCGGATATCCGGGCCGAACCGTCTGCACAATCTGATTTACCGGCTGCTCAAGAATTTCAAAGAAAGGCTTGGGATAAAGGCCGATCCACAGGGCCATGATGATCAGCGGCACGAAAGTGAAAACTTCGCGCGCGGTCAGGTCGTGCAGCTTTTCATTCTTTGGATTAGTCACCGTGCCGAAGAACACCCGCTGGTAAAGCCAGAGCAGGTATGCGGCGGCAAGAACGACGCCGGGAACGGCCCAGGCAGCCCATCTCCAGTTCTCCATGAAGGCGCCCTGGAGGATGGTGAACTCGCCGACGAAACCGTTCAGCAGCGGCAGTCCCATCGAGGACAGGAACATGATCATGGTGATGGTGGCGTAAACGGGCATGACGTTGGCTATCCCACCGTACTCAGCGATTTCGCGTGTGTGCCGCCGCTCATAGAGAATACCGACGATCAAGAACAGTGCGCCCGTGGAGATGCCGTGATTAATCTGCTGGAGCACCGAGCCGCTGATTCCGGCCGGGCTCAGGGCGAAGATGCCCAAGGTGCAGAAGCCCAGGTGGCTGACTGAGGAGTATGCCACGAGCTTCTTCATGTCCTTCTGCATGAGGGAGACGAGCGCGCCATAGATGATTCCGATGATGGAGAGGAAGATCATCCAGCCGCGTGCCGTCATACCCAGGAACGTACTGGAACTCATCAGAACCTGCGGGAAGAACGGCAGCGAGAATCGGATGAAGCCGTAGGTCCCCATCTTCAGCAGAACGCCGGCCAGGATGACTGAGCCCGCCGTCGGGGCTTCCACGTGGGCGTCAGGCAACCACGTGTGGAACGGGAACATGGGAACCTTGATGGCAAAGCCGAGGAAGAATCCCATGAACAGCCAGCCCGCATAGTGCAGCGGAATCAGCGGCGCGGTTTTGTAAAGCTCAGGAATCGAGAAGGTGTACACACCGGTCGCGTTGTGGTGATTGAAATACAGGAACAGGATGCTCAGCAGCATCAGCACCGAGCCGAACAAGGTGTACAGGAAGAACTTGATGGCTGCGTAAAGCTTTCTGGGGCCGCCCCAGATGCCGATGAGCAGATACATCGGCACCAGCATGGCTTCCCAGAAGACGAAGAACAGGAAGAAGTCGAGCGACATGAAGACGCCCAACATGCCGGTCTGTAAGACCAGAAACCAGATGTAGTATTCCTTGACGCGAACTTCGATCGCGGTCCACGACGACAGAATCGAAATGAAGCCGAGCAACGTGGTGAGCATGATGAGCAGGAAAGAAATGCCATCAATGCCCATGTAGTAGCCGGCGCCAATCGTAGGGATCCACTGGTTGGGGACGCCCTCGATGAACTTGAAGCCGGGCATAGCGCGCTGCGCCCAGAACATCGGCACCAGCGGCAGCGAGATGAGGAATCCGGCTACGCCGAAAATGTTGGCGATCCAGCGGATGGCGTCCTTGTTCTCCTTCGGCACAAACATGAGAAGGAACGCGCCCAGGAGCGGCGTGAACAAGATGATGGAAAGAATGTGACTTTGCATAAAAGCAGTTCTCAGTTCTCAGCCGATATCCGGCAACCTGAAATTACCGCCATGCGTAATACGCTATAAATCCCGCCAAGCCGGCAACCATGACCAGCGCATACCACTGAACGAGTCCCCATTGGACTAAGCGCGCGGGATACGACAGCATGCGCGCGAGGATCGCGGGGCCGTTCACGAATAGTCCGTCAATGATCCACTTGTCCCACCAGCTGGAGAGCGTGCCGGCGAGACGCGTGGTCCACCCGGCGCCATTCACGGTGCCGTCAATTACATGAGAATCGAACCACCACGACGCTTCTCCGAGGCCCATCGCACCCAGACGCGTGTTGCCGATCTTCTTCCGCCCGGTGAAGAGATAGTCGTAGCCCTCGTCGACGTAATACTTGTTGAGCAAAGTTGCGTAGACGGGAGGAGCAGCGACGGCGATAGGCTCGGGGTAATCCTTGCCGGCGTGGCGATAGGCTTTCCATGCCATGCCCCAACCCGCGGCAGCGGCGCCCACAGATAAGAACATCAGCAGGTACTCAGTGCCGGAAGTGTGCTCGGCTTCTTTTTCTCCGGCGGCTAATTGTCCGGCCTTACCTCCTTCTTGCAGGACGGTTTCTTCGCGCGCGAAGACCGGTTCAAGAAAAGCGCCGAAGCGATTCGAACCGCCGAGGCTATGAGGCCATCCCAGGAACCCGGCGAAGATCGCGCAGAACGCCAGGATCATGAGCGGCACGGTCATGGACTTCGGCGACTCATGGATGTGGTGCTCCACTTCATGGCTCATGCGGGGCTGACCGTGGAAGGTCAGATACATCAGCCGGAACATGTAGAACGCCGTCATCAGCGCCGTGCCGTAGCCGATCACCCAGAGCCAGATGTAGGCACCATGCTCGGAACTCCAGGTCTGCCACAGGATTTCGTCTTTGGAGAAGAATCCGGCAAAGGGAGGAATTCCGGCGATCGCCAGCGTAGCGATGAACATGGTCCAGTGCGTGGTGGGGATGCGCTTTTCCAGGTTGCCCATGTTGCGCATGTCCTGTTCGCCGCTCATGGCGTGAATCACTGAGCCGGAGCCAAGGAACAGCAGCGCCTTGAAGAAAGCATGAGTGAACACGTGGAACACACCGGCGGCAAAAGCTCCGACACCAAGCGCCAGGAACATGTAGCCGAGTTGCGAGACCGTGGAGTAGGCGAGGACGCGCTTGATGTCGTTCTGGACCAGCCCGATCGAGGCGGCAAAGATGGCGGTGAGGGCACCGACGATGGCCACAGTCTTCATTGAGGTCGGAGCGAGTACGAATAGAGCATTCGAACGGGCCACCATGTACACGCCCGCGGTGACCATGGTCGCGGCATGGATGAGCGCGGAGACTGGCGTGGGACCTTCCATAGCGTCGGGCAGCCAGACATAAAGAGGAAGTTGGGCCGATTTGCCGCAGGCTCCGACGAACAGGAGCAGCGTGGCGGCGGTCAGGACGGGGTCGCCAATGGCAAAGTGTCCGCTGCGGGCGATGTGGTTGACGTCGATATAGCGCAGCGTGCCGAAGTACCAGGCGATGGTGAACATGCCCAGGAGGAAGCCCGCGTCGCCGATTCGGTTGACGATGAACGCCTTGTTGGCGGCGGTACTGGCAGAGTGGCGATGGAAATAGAAGCCGATCAGCAGGTATGAACAGAGGCCCACGCCTTCCCAGCCGACGAACATGAGAACGTAATTGTTCCCCAGAATCAGCGTGAGCATGGAGAACATGAACAGATTCAGGTATCCGAAAAACCGGTAGTACCCGCCTTCATGCGCCATGTATCCGGTGGAATAAATGTGGATCAACATTCCCACGCCGGTTACGAACAGCAGCCAAATCGCGGAGAGGGGGTCGAGCAGGAAGCCGGCATCGGCGTGGAAGGCGGCTGGAGTGCCGTCGTGCGTGGGGTAAGTCAGATGTCCGGTATCGGTACCCAACCAGGTGTACAGAATTTTTTCGAACGGCTTGCCGGGACTCGCGGCGGCGTAGGTCGTGTATTGCAATACGGCGCCGACTGCTACGAGAAATGCCAGGACGACCACGCCGACGCAAACTGCATTCACTGCCGACTTCTGCAACTTAGGTCCAAAGAAAAACATGGTTGCCGCGCCGAGCGCGGGCAGCAACGGTATGAGGTAAATGTGGTCGAGGAAGAACATTTTAAAAGTCAGTCGTTAGCACTTAGCAATTGGCACTTGGCCATCAAACTCTTGTTACCGACTCACTAAGAACTCACCACTTCATCAGATCGACTTCGTCCACGTTGACGGTTTCTTTGTTGCGGAAGAAAGCGATCAGAATTCCCAATCCGACGGCGGCTTCTGCGGCAGCGTCGGTGATGACAAAAATTGAAAATACCTGGCCGTGGATGCCGTAGAGCCGGGAAAACGCTACAAGGTTCAAATTGACGGCATTCAGGATCAACTCGATCGACATCAGCACGATCACCACATTGCGACGCGTCAATACTCCGATCACGCCCAGGATGAACAGGGCGGCGGCAACAACGAGATAGTGAACCGTGGTGATTGGAGCCATAAAAACCAGCACTTAGCCTTTAGCAGTTAGCATTTGGCCGTCACGTTTCCTTCCCAACACTGCCGACGGCTAAATTCTTTTCTTTGCCATTACTACCGCTCCGATGATCGCGACCAGCAGCAACAACGACGCGATTTCGAAGGCGAACAGATAATTTCCGTACAGCGACAACGCGACTTCCTGGACATTTGACTGCTCGGGAAGCTGTGCCTCCTGGATGGGGAACATGTACTTCCCTTTCAGGTAGACCGCCATGAACAGGCCGAGCAGCGCGGCGGCCGCGATCATGCCGACCAGCCATTGCTTGTTAAATTGATCTTCCTTGGCGGCGCGATCGAGGTTCACCAGCATGATCACAAACAGGAACAGCACCATGATGCCGCCGACGTAGAGGATGATCTGCACGCCAGCGACAAAGGGCGCGTAAAGCATCAGGTAAAGACCGGCGACGGCAAGCAGGGTCAGGATCAACGCAAGAGCGGAGTGGACGGGATTCCGGCGCGTGATGACCAGGATTCCGCCCAGGACAGCAAGCCCGGAAAGAAAGTAGAAAAAGAAAGTTGTGGCCACCGGGGTCATTACCAGATCACCCCCATGATGGCGGTGAGGATAAGGACACCGACGGCGATCGGGAGCAGGACTTTCCATCCCACCTTCATGAGCTGATCGAAGCGATATCGCGGGAACGTCGCGCGATACCAGATGTAGAGATACATGAACCCGGCGACCTTGATGCAGAACCAGTAGATATCGAAGACGCGATCGCGAACTGGGGGCGCGAAGAGGGTCAATCCTATCAGGCCGAGGACGATGCCAAACCCTGCGAGCCCGATAGTTTGAACCCGGAAGTACGGGTGCTTCGGCATTCGTGCGACGCCGATGAAGCAGAATACCGCCAGGGCAAGGAATGTGAAGCCCGGGAACAAGGAAAACACCAGGTCCCAGGTCTCTCCGGCCAGCAAATGCGGGAAGGGCCGCATCCATCCCCCCAGCCAGAGTGTCACGGCGATAGAAGAGACCGCGATCATCGCTGCGTATTCACCCAGCATGAACAAAGACCAGCGCAGCCCGCTGTACTCGGTATGGAAGCCGGCGGTCAATTCGGACTCGGCTTCGGGCAGATCGAAGGGGGCGCGGTTCGTTTCCGCGACCATGGCGATCGCGAAGACGACAAACGCGATGAAACCGAGCGGGAAAAACTTGAACAGGAACCAGGTTTGCTGCGCCTGTTGCGCCTGCACGATACCAATCATGCTCAGGGTGCCGGTGCCAGTCTTGTTCAAACTGGTCATCAGGACCGCCGAGACCACCGCAAGCCCCATCGCGACTTCGTAGGAGACCATCTGCGCGCTGGAGCGCAGGGCGCCGATGAGAGGATAGTGGGAATTTGAGGCCCAGCCTGCCATCACAACGCCCAGAACGCTGAGGGACGAAACTCCGAGCATGAACAGAATGCCGATGTTCAGGTCCGTAATCGCATGCGTGGGGCCAAAGGGAATGACGATGTAAACGGTGAACGATGCGCAGAGAATGATCAGCGGAGCGATCCAGAAGACGAACTTGTCGGCTTGCGCGGGAATGATGTCTTCCTTGGTGAGAAGCTTGAGCGCATCGGCAATGGGTTGCAGCAGCCCGTGAGGGCCTACGCGCATGGGGCCGAGGCGAATCTGAAAGTGCGCAAGCGCCTTGCGCTCGAGCCAGTTCATCGCCATCACCGCTACCGACACGCCGCCGAACACGACGAAGATATAGACGGTGGCCCAGAAAAAGTTCCCGGCCTGGCCCGGGGTGGCGTTCATGTCGAGGTAGGACTTGATGTAGTCCAGCATCAGCGATCCACCTCACCGAGAACGATGTCGAGTGTGCCGATGACGGCAATGACGTCGGCGACAAGCTGTCCGCGCACCATGAGATCGAGAGCTTGCAGATTGACAAACGACGGCGGGCGGACACGCACGCGGTAGGGTTGCGTGGACCCATCGCTGACGATGAAATATCCGAGCTCACCCTTGGGGGCCTCGATCGAGTGATAGATCTCGCCGACCGGAGGCTTAATGACCTTGGGAATCTTGGCCATGATCGGGCCTTCGGGAATGCGTTCGATCGCCTGGCGGATGATGCGCAGCGACTGACGCATCTCCTCCATGCGCACGATGTACCGGTCGTAGGTATCCCCGTTCTGGCCGATGGGTATTTCGAAATCGAAGTCGGAGTACGCGGCGTATGGCTGCGCCTTGCGGATGTCCCATTTCACTCCGCTGGCGCGTAGCACGGGGCCAGTCACGCCGAGCGCGATGCAGTCGTCTCCGGAGATGTAACCGACGCCCTTGGTTCGCTCCACCCAGATGCGGTTGGTAGTGAGAAGTTCTTCGTATTCATCGATCTTTGGAGGAACGAAGTCGAGGAACTTCTTCACATCGTCCTCGAATCCTTCGTAGGTTTCGTACTGGCAGCCGCCGATGCGGAAGGCGTGCGTGGTCAGCCGGGCGCCACAATACTTTTCGAAGATCTTGAGGATCTCCTCCCGGTCGCGGAAGGTATAGAAAAGTGGAGTCATGGCCCCGATATCGAGGGCGTGCGTCCCCAGCCAAAGCATGTGACTGGCGAGACGATTCAGTTCCGCGAGGATCACGCGAATGTAATTGGCACGGGGCGGGGCTTGCACATTGAGGATCTTCTCTACGGCCTCGCAGTAACCCAGGCCATTGGAGACGGCCGCGACATAGTCCATGCGGTCCACGTACGGATTGAACATCGTATAAGTACGATGTTCTGCGATCTTTTCCACTCCGCGGTGCAGATAGCCGATCACGCACTCGGTTCCCAGGACTTTTTCGCCATCGAGCTTGAGAATGACGCGCAAGACCCCATGGGTCGCGGGATGCTGCGGCCCCATGTTGATGATGAGCTCGTTGGAATCAAGGAAGGTCTTGTCAGGCTGTCCGAGCTCGAGATGCGAGAGGTAAGTGGTGGGGTCGGTCATGGATTATTGGCCGCTCTCGATTCCGAGGTTAATTTGGACCCACTCTTTGTCCTGCTGGATAATTCCGTAATCTTTTCGCAGCGGATGGCCCTTCCAGCCATCGGGAAGCAGAATGCGCTTGAGGTCGGGGTGCCCCTCGAAGGTGATGCCGAACATATCGAAGACTTCCCTCTCCAGCCAGTTTGCAGTAGGCCAGATCGAGGTGGAAGTGGGCAGAGATTCGCCGTCGCCAAGCTGGGTCTTGACCCGTACGCGCTCGTTTTTCGAAAAGGAATAAAGAATCCAGATGAGGTCGAATTGTTTCTCGCGCTGAGGGTAATGGGCGGCGGTAATGTCCACGCAATAGTCGAATTCCTGTTCCTGGCGCAGGATATTCAGGACATCCATGACGGCAGCGGAGTCGACTACCAGATAATTCTGGCCCAGGTAGGTACTAGCCTCGCGAATCCCGGAGCCGTAGGTCCGTTTTAAGCTGGAGACCAAGGGAGAGTCCCATGCTACAGGGACCGGCCCGGCGGGTTTCGCAGGAGCTGCAGGAGGCTCCGGCTTCGCCACCGCGGGCGGTGGGGATGCTGGCCTGGGGGTTGCCGAAGGCGAAGACTGATTGGCGGGCGGAGTTGGTTCCACCGAACCCGAAGGCTTGCCCGCCGCGGGGTCGGGCGGTGTAGTGGGCGGTTTCGTTTCCTCAGCCATAGGTGCGAAGGTTACGGTAATGACGCCGAAGTAGTCTCTGGAGAACGTTAACTTCTAGCAGCTTGTTACTACTCTGTCAACGATAACGAGTCACCAAAACCTGTGACCTTGCTCACTCACTTGCGCGCCGACTGCAGCTGTTCAATCAAGTCGCGAATCCGCTCCGCATCCCGCTTGCGGTGGCCATGACTGAGAACCGGATTGGTCCCGCCGGCAGAGTCGATTCGAATATCGGACCAGAAAATCCCGGTCGAAATCTGTACCGAGGCAACAGCCGGAATCGCAATGCTTTCCTGGGTGCTTCCGAACATGCGCGGCTTGACCCGCAAAACGTGCTGGGGAGTCACCACAATGCGAGTGGGAAAGAGCAGGTTGCCCCGGGTCCAGCGGCTCGCCACAAAGGTCTCGGTCTGGTTCGCGCTGACTTGCATTCCGGTCCGGGACTAAACCCACTCCAGGGCGCCTTTTTTCCAGATCCAGATGTATCCCACAATGAGGATCAGGAGAAACACCAGCATCTCGATGAGGCCGAAAAGGCCCATTGCCTTGAACTTCACCGCCCAGGGGAAGAGGAAGATAGTTTCCACGTCGAAGACCACGAATAGGATGGCCACGATGTAATAGCGAACGGTGTAGCGGCCGCGAGCGTCGTCCACGGGATCGACGCCGCACTCATACGGCATCAACTTGGCGCGGTGAGGATTGTCCGGACGGACCAGCTTGGCCAGCACCAGCGTCAGAGGAATGAGAATTCCTACGACACCAATAAAGATGAAGATAGGAATGTAGTTCTGCGGCATTTGCCTCCTCAGGACTAGTGTCGGCTACGTTCCAAAAACGTGGAGCCGCTTATAGTACCGCCGAGTGCTCCAGGCTTCAAGGAGATATGACACATTTGACATCGGCCAGCCGGCGAAGGAATCGCGCGAGGCGGTTGTTTATAATCGCTGGTTTCCACATTCAAGACACCAGCAAGGGAAGAACTTGGCGTTCAACGAAGAAATCTACGATTTACGGCGGAAGAAACTGAAGCAGATCGAAGCGCTGGGGCAGGAAGCATACCCTCGCCGCTACGAGTTCACCCACAACATTCCTGAGATTCTCGCGGAATACGGAACCAGAACCGGCGAGGAGCTCGAGGCCAACCGGGTGAGCGCCCGAGTCGCGGGGCGGATCATGGCGATCCGACTGATGGGGAAGGCCGGATTTGCCCACCTGCAGCAGGGCGGTCAGCGGTTGCAGATTTACGTGAAAAAAGATGCGGTAGGTGAAAAAGGATTCGAGCTTTACAAGCTGCTGGACCTCGGCGACCACATTGGCGCGAGCGGATACCTGTTTCGTACCCGGACGGGCGAGTTGTCGGTTCATGTGGAGGAGCTGACTTTCCTGTCGAAAGACCTTTTACCGCTTCCGGAAAAATGGCACGGCTTAACCGATGTTGAGCTCAGGTACCGGCAGCGTTATGTGGACATGGTAATGAACCCGGAAGTCCGGGAAGTTTTCCTGAAGCGGAGCAAGCTGGTGCAGTCCATGCGGCGCTTTCTGGAGTCGCACGGTTTTGTGGAAGTCGAGACGCCCATGATGCAGCCGATTGCCGGGGGCGCGGTGGCACGGCCGTTTGTCACGCACCACAACACGCTGGACATGGATTTGTACTTACGGATCGCTCCCGAGCTGTACTTGAAACGGCTGACGGTGGCGGGACTGGACCGCGTATACGAAATTAACCGGAACTTTCGCAATGAGGGCATCTCGACCCGCCACAATCCGGAATTCACCATGCTCGAGTTCTACCAGGCGTACGCCAACTACCGGGACGTGATGGAGTTCACCAAGGCGCTGATTATCCAGATCGCCAGAGACGTCACCGGTGGAACCAAGACCAATTGGCAGGGTCAGGAAATTGAATGGGAAAACTGGCGGGTCTTGACAATGCGCGAGGCCATTATTCAATACTGGCCGGAAGCGGCCGGAGCGAAGCCCGCGATGGCGGATTTCGCGAGCAAAGAATCGGTGAAAGAGCTCGTGACGAGGTTCAACCGGAGTCATGCACATATTGCGTATGATCCGAACGAGCCGGCGGGGAAGACGATTGCAAATTTGTTCGAAGCGGCGGCCGAGGAACACCTGGTGCAGCCGACCATTATTTATGAGTTTCCCACGGTTGTTTCGCCACTCTCGAAGCAGAAGCCTGACGAGCCGGACTGGACCGAGCGTTTCGAAATCTACATTGGCCAAATGGAAATCTCGAATGGGTTCAGCGAACTCAACGATCCGGAAGACCAGCGGCGCAGATTCGAACAGCAACTGGGCGAGCGCGAGCGTGGCGACGAGGAAGCGCACGAGATGGACGAAGACTATATCCGCGCCCTGTCGTATGGCATGCCGCCGACGGGAGGAGTCGGCGTTGGGGTGGATCGGCTGGCCATGCTGCTCACGGAATCTCCCACGATTCGCGACGTGATTCTGTTCCCCCTGCTCCGTCCGGAGACGAAGCCGCAGGGAGAGGGAGAATAGTCTCACTCTCGCCACAGGTTTTGCAGCGAGCGCACTCCGGCACAAATCCTCGGACATCAGGTAAGATACTTCGCGCCGCATGAACCGTGAATATCTGAAAGCCTACAGCCACGAACTGCATCGCGACATGGAGATGCTGGTATTTGGACACGAGGGCTTGCCCATGGTGGTGTTTCCCACCTCGATGGGCCGTTTTTTTGAATATGAAGACCGGGGAATGATCGGGGTGCTGGCCGGCAAGATCGAGAGTGGACAGTTGCAGGTGTTCTGTCCCGACGCGGTGGATACCGAGAGCTGGTACAACAAGAACGTGCATCCGCGAGTGCGCGTTCTGCGGCACTTGCAGTATGAACGGTACCTGCTGCACGAGATGATGCCGTTTGTGCGGTGGAAGAACCCTTCTCCGCAGATCGGCGTGACGGGGTGCAGTTTTGGCGGATATCACGCGGTGAATTTCGCCCTGAAGCATCCGGACCTGGTATCGCATTGCGTGCCGATGAGCGGGGCTTATGACATCCACCAATTTCTGGACGGGTATTACGACGACGATTGCTACTTCAACTGCCCGGTGGATTACGTGCCGAACATGAACGATGACTGGTTCCTGAGCTGGTATCGGCAGATGAAGATCGTTCTGGGATCGGCCGATTGGGACATGTGCCTGGACCAGAACGTGAAGCTGTCCGCGATGCTGAACGCGAAGTCGGTCCCCAATTGGCTGGATGTCTGGAATGACAACTCGAAGCATGACTGGCCTTTGTGGTTGCGGATGGCTGGGAAATACTTCTAACCACAGAGGACACTGAGGATCACTGAGGAAACAAAGTCAAATCCGGTGGTTCGTTGAGGAACTAAGGTCTTAACCACCAAGGACGCCAAGTATCACGAAGGAAGCAAAACCTGGAACGCAGAGAACTGGTCGCAGAGAGCGCAAGAGCGAAGAGAACGTCGTAATAACACGAGGTCGGTTATGAACAAGAAAATTGGAATCCTCTTTGGGATGGAGAATACGTTTCCGGGGGCAGTGGTTGAAAAGATCAACTCGATGAAGGTTGAAGGAGTCACGGCCGAATTCGTGAAGCTGGGCGGAGTGAATATGGCTGCACCCAGCGGCTATCGCGTGATCATTGACCGCATCTCGCAGGATATTGATTTTTACCGGTCCTATCTGAAGAACGCCGCGCTGAATGGAACGATTGTGATTAACAATCCCTTCTGGTGGACAGCGGACGACAAATTTTTCAACTATGCGCTGGCGAGCAAGATGGGAGTGGCGATTCCGCCCACCGTGCTGCTGCCGCATAACCAGCATCCCACGGGAACGACGGACCAGTCGATGCGGAACCTGATATTCCCGCTGAACTGGGAGGAAATCTTTTCTTATGTGGGATGGCCCGCCTTTCTGAAGCCCTACGACGGGGGCGGGTGGAAGAACGTTTATAAACTGCATTCGCCAGAGGAGTTCTTCAAGGCCTACAACGAGAGCGGGCAGCTCTGCATGACTCTGCAACGGGGCGTGGAGTTCGAGGAATACTTCCGCTGTTACGTGATCGGGCAGGAGAAGGTACACATCATGCGCTACGACCCGAAGCTCCCGTTTCATGAGCGCTATGTGAAGGGGAACCCTCCGCCGTCGCCGAAGATGAAGGAGCGCATAGAGAAAGATTGCCTTACCATCTGCCGCGCTTTGGGATATGACCTGAACACGGTGGAGTTCGCAGTGGAAGGTGGCGTGCCGTATGCGATCGACTTCATGAATCCGGCGCCGGATGCGGACGTGAATTCAGTCGGCCGGGAGAATTTCGAATGGGTGGTGAATGCGGTGGCGGAACTGGCGGTGAAGAAGGCGTTGAGCGAGGAGGATCCGGCGAAAGAGTTGCGGTGGTCGGCATTTTTGTCTGGAGTAGGACCGAGCAAGGCGGCAACAAGAAAGAGCAAGACAGCTACAAAGTAGGAGCTTCGTCCCTTCGCAACTAACCGCCGGGGGCGACGTTCTGTCCGGGTGTAACTGCTATACTGTTGCAGCATTTCGGGCTGTTTGGTGCTCGGATGCCGTCATTTATGACAGCACCTGCCTTCACGATCGGGATCGAAGAGGAGTACCAGACCGTCGATCCGAACAGTCGCGATCTGCGGTCGCATATCCACGCGGAAATCATCGAAAAAGGCAAGCTGCTTTTACAGGAGCGCGTAAAAGCGGAGATGCACCAGTCTGTGGTCGAGGTGGGGACTTCAGTTTGCGCCAGCATCAAAGAGGCCAAAGACGAGGTCAAGAAGCTGCGGCGCGACATGGTGAAGCTCGCGAAGGAAAGCGGGCTGCGACTGGCGTCGGCGGCGACGCATCCCTTTGCGGACTGGCGGGCGCAGGAGATTTATCCCGACGAGCGTTACAAGAATATCGTGGAAGACATGCAGCTGGTGGCGCGTGCGAACCTGATTTTCGGACTGCACGTTCACGTCGGGCTGGAAGATCGCGAGACCGCGATTCACCTGATGAATCACGCCCGGTACTTCGTTCCGCATATTCTCGCGCTTTCTACAAACTCTCCGTTCTGGCTGGGTATGAATACCGGGCTGAAGTCGTATCGCTGCAAGGTATTCGACAAGTTTCCGCGGACCAATATTCCGGATTATTTTCCCAGCTGGGGCGAATACGAGAATTTCATCAAGCTGCTGATCAAGACCAACTGCATTGATAACGCCAAGAAAATCTGGTGGGACATCCGGCCGCACCCATTCTTCAACACGCTGGAATTCCGGGTTTGTGACATTCCCATGCGGGTGGATGAAACCATTGCGCTGGCTGCTCTCATCCAAGCGACGGTTGCAAAGCTGTACAAGCTGTACGCGGCGAACCAGGGTTTCCGGCTGTACCGGCGAGCGCTGATCATGGAGAACAAGTGGCGGGCGGCACGCTACGGACTCGACGGCAAGCTGATCGACTTCGGAAAGCAGAAAGAGGTGCCGGTGCGCGACCTCATCAACGAGTACCTGGAATTCGTGGATGATGTAGTGGACGAGCTTGGTTCCCGGGAAGAGATCGAATACATTCACGAGATCATGAAGCTGGGGAACGGCGCGGACCGGCAACTGAGGGTGTTCCAGGAAACCGGCAGCATGCAGGCGGTAGTGGATTACATTATTGAGGAGACGGAAGTGGGCTTGAGCGAGACGGCCGCTTCCGCTAGAAAAGTAGGGTAATGGCCCATTCTGTGGATGAAACCCAATCTTCCATCCTGCCGGAAACGTCGCGAGCGGGGTGGGGCACGCCGGCTGATCTGACCCATCTTCCTTTCGATCCTGAATTCACCATTGGCGCGCGCAACGCGGTAAATGTCTGCCTGCGCATCCAGCCTTCGGAAAAGGTGACGGTCATCACCGACGAGACAACCAAGGAGATCGCGGCCAGCCTGGTGCACGAACTGGAGCAGTTGGGTTCTCCTTATAAGGCGTGGGTGCTGGAAGAGCTAGCGCCGCGGCCATTGACTGATTTGCCGGCGGAAATTCTCGATGACATGGAATCGAGCGAGGTCAGCATCTTTGCGGTGCAAGCGCAGGCGAACGAGCTTAAATCACGCATGCAGATGACGGACGTCGTGAATCGGCGGCGCATGCGGCATGCGCACATGGTGAATATCAACCGCCGGATCATGCTGGAGGGCATGCGAGCGGATTTCCAGAAGGTGGATCGCATCAGCACCAAGGTGGTGGAGAAAGTTCGGAAGGCATCGAGAATTCGGGCGAAGACTGCGGCGGGAACCGACCTGACCGCTACCTTGAATCCGAATTACAAGTGGCTGAAGACGAGCGGAATCATCAGTCCGGACAAATGGGGGAACCTGCCCGGGGGAGAGGTCTTTACCACTCCAGGGGAGGTGAACGGGACCTTCGTCATTGATGGCGTGGTGGGCGACTGGTTGTGTGCGAAGTTCGGAGACTTGAAGAAGAACCCGCTGATCATCCAGGTGAAGGGGAACCGACTGACCGAAGCGCATTCCGAGAATCGGGAACTTGAGGCGGACTTCTGGAGGTACACGCACACGGATGAGAATTCTGATGTGGTCGGCGAGTTTGCCATCGGGACCAATATTGAATTGAAAGATGTGATTGGGGAGATTTTGCAGGACGAAAAATATCCCGGGATTCACATTGCGTTTGGCAATCCTTATGGAGCACACACCGGCGCGCAGTGGTATTCGTCGACTCACATTGATGTGGTGGGCCGGAACTTTGATATCTGGGTGGATGACGAGCAGATTATGCGGAACGGCAAGTTTCTGATCGAAGCGTGAAGATAGGGCACCAGTTCCCGCGTCTCGAAAACGCGAGACGAAGGGCACCCTACTGATTCTGGATTGTTTCTTTTTCCGATGATTCCTCCTCTGCGGCAGCAGTTCAATTCGAACTACACTCCTGAAAAATATAAGGCTTTTCAGAAGCGTATGACGGAGCAGTGCGGGATGGAGGTGCCGTTCCGGCTGGCGGAGACCCCTTGTTTCTTCCCCAAAAATCTACTGGATCAAATGTCGGAGTATGGCAAAGACTTGGTGCGGCAATTGGGCGGGCTGGAGTATCGAAAAGAGTCGTTCAAGGCGATTCCCGAAGAGTTCAACGTTCCGCGCGAGACACCGCATCCCCTGTTTATCCAGGTGGACTTTGGGCTGGTGAAGGACTCGGCGGGAAATGTTCAACCGAAACTGGTGGAGCTGCAGGGCTTCCCTTCCCTTTACGCGTACCAGGCAATGCTCTCGCAGACCTATATGGAGGTGTTTGGGCTGCCGTCGAACCTTCGTTATCTGCTCGACGGACTGGATTGGGAGAGTTACAAGGCGCTGCTAAAGCGCGCGGTGGTGGGCGATCATGATCCGGAAAACGTCATCCTGATGGAGATCGATCCTGTACACCAGAAGACGCGGCCGGACTTTCTGCTGACTGAGAAGTTGCTCGGAATCAAGACCGTCGGCATCACCGAAATCAAGAAAGTGGGCAGCTACCTGCTATACGAAAGCGACGGCAAGCGGATCCCGATCCATCGGATCTACAATCGCGCGATCGTGGACGAATTGGTCAGAAAAAATCTGAAACTGGCGTTCAAGTTCACGGATGATCTCGAGGTGGAATGGGCTGGGCATCCGAACTGGTATTTCCGCATGAGCAAGTTCTCTCTGCCTTTCCTGAAGCACGAGTGCGTGCCGAAGACATGGTTCCTGGACCGGGTGGAGAAAGTCCCGAGCGACTTACAGAAGTATGTGATCAAGCCTCTGTTCTCATTCGCAGGGCTGGGAGTGATCATCAATCCGACGAAAGAGGACCTGGCGCAGATCGCCAGGGAGAAGTACTCGCAGTACATTCTCCAGGAGCGCATGGAATTCGCGCCCGTCATTGAAACACCGTTTGGAGGGACCAAGGCGGAAGTGCGGGTGATGTATCTCTGGGTGGACGAACTGAGGCCGGTGATGACAATCATCCGCATGGGGCGGGGCGCCATGATGGGCGTAGACCATAACAAGAACATGGAGTGGGTGGGGTCGTCCGCAGGACTGTGGATTTAGCACTCAGCATTCAACACTCAGCATTCAGGGCTTGGCCATAGGGAGCATGGTTCCCACCTTCCTTGGCTTTCAATCGTGTGAACAGAGTCCCTCACTTGTATCTTCCACATTTGCTGGGTTGACCTTAGTTGCGGTGGAGCCTAACATTAGCGCCGGGAAAGGCTCCCAATGATCGGGCAGAAGATCTCCCACTATCAGATTGTTGACAAGCTTGGTGGTGGTGGTATGGGAGTAGTGTATGAAGCGGAAGATACCCGCCTGGGGCGCCACGTCGCGCTGAAGTTCATTCCTGAAAGCATGGTTGGGGACAAGAAGTCGATGGACCGCTTCGTGCGGGAAGCGCGAGCGGCATCGCAGTTGAACCATCCCAGCATCTGCACGATTCATGACATCGAGGAAAACAATGGGCATCCCTTCATTGTGATGGAGAAGCTGGAGGGAGAGACCCTGAAGCAGCGGCTCCGGGGCAAGCCCATGGACCTGGACGAGGTGTTGGAAATTGGTGTTCAGGTTGCGGATGCACTGGCGGCTTCGCATGAAAAGGGGATTGTGCATCGGGACATCAAGCCCGCAAACATCTTCCTGACCAAGGGTGGACAGGTAAAGATCCTGGATTTCGGGCTGGCCAAGTTGTTGCGCGACCGCTCTTCGAGCGACAAGCCGTATGAAGATTCGCTGACTGCCGTCGGAGTGGTTCCGGGAACCGCGGTGTACATGTCGCCGGAACAGGCGCGCAGCGAAGAGCTGGATGCCAGAAGCGATCTGTTCTCATTTGGCGTGGTGCTGTACGAGATGGCGGCGGGCAAAAAACCGTTTTCCGGCACAAATGTGGTGACCACGCTCGATTCGGTTCTGCATCACAAGCCAGTGCCGCCGAGCAAGCTGAATCCGGCGGTGCCGGTGCAACTGGAAGGGATCATCGGCCGGGCAATGGAGAAGGACCGCGAGAAGCGGTACCGCAACGCGTCTGACATCAAAGCTGACTTGCAGCGTTTGAAGAAGGAAAGTGAGTCGGCGATGTTGAAGAGCGCGGCGCGGCAGATCCCGCTGCGCATGGTGACACGGACCTTCCAGACCTCCTCGACCATGCAGCGGTACCTGATCTTCGGCCTGGCCGCGGTGCTTACCATGTTGCTGGTGACGTTCGGCATCTGGTATTTCAAACACCGCGCCTTGCTGGCCGGAGCGGGCAATAAGAATGCCGTGGCCGTGCTGCCATTGCAGAATCTGAAGAATGATCCCAGCCTGGACTATCTGCGAGTAGCGCTTGCCGATGAGATCGCGAACGTTTTGACCTACACCCGTTCGCTCGATGTGCGACCTTCGGCTACCACCCGGAAGTACAACAAGCCAGACGTAGATCCGGAAAAAGCAGGGCAGGAACTGCATGTGGGAACGGTTCTGACCGGGCACTTCCTCAAGCAAGGCGACCAGTTACTGATCACGCTGGAGGCAGTTCAGATCAGCACCGACAAGCTGATTTGGCAGACCAATCTGACCGCCAAGGCCGACGATATGATTGCCATGCAGGCGCAACTGGCAAACGAACTTCGCCGCGGCCTGCTGCCGCAACTGGATGCGGCCAGCGGTTTCCTGGAGACCAGCACGCGTCCAAAGAACCAGCAGGCCTACGATCTTTATCTCCGCAGCACAGCGGTGCCACACGATGCGGGGCCAAACAAGGAAGCGATCGGAATGCTGGAGCGGGCGGTCGGAATGGATCCCAGCTACGCTCCGTCATGGGAGCAACTTGGACTGCGCTACTACTACGACGCGACTTATGGAACGGGTGGCGAGCAAATGTTTGCCAAGTCGAACTCCGCGTACGAGCGGGCACTGAGCTTGGACGCGAATCGGCTCTTGGCCTCGGGACAACTTATTACCAACCACGTGGAACGAGGAGAATTGTCCACAGCGTACCAGCAAGCGACGGCGCTGGTATCGCGGCGGCCGGAAAGCGGGGAGGCACATTTCGCGCTGAGCTATGTCTATCGTTATGCCGGGATGCTGGAGAAGGCGACTAAAGAATGTGACGCGGCATTGGCGCTGGATCCTGGCAATTACCAGTTCCGATCTTGCGCATGGGCGTTCATGGAGCTGGGCAACACAACGCGGGCGTTAGATTATGTGAACCTGGATCTGGGCTCGGAATGGGCGGCCTATGTATTGCCATCGGTGCTGCTGCGTGAAGGCCGGTTGCAGGAGGCGCGGGAAGCAATCAAGAAGATGCCAACCGCTCCACGCTATCACCGCGAGTTGCTGGAGGCGTGCACGGGAATGCGCCCTTCCGCGGAAGCGGATAGACTGGCGCAGCAGGCGTTGACCACGCAGCCGGCCGAGCCTGACCCTGAGATATGGTATTACCAGGGGGCCCTGTTCGCATTCTGCGGAAAGAAAGATGCGGCGCTACACATGTTCCGGCTTGCAATTGGGCAGAATTACTGTGGACACTCGAATTTATTGTCGGACCCGCTGGTGACAAAGCTCAAGTCTGAGAAGGAATTTGATAAGGTGTTAACAGCGGCGAGTGAATGTCAGCAAGCGCTGGCGAGTAATTAGTACGAGTATCCAGTACAGGGTGAACCAGGAAAAAATTTGCTTCCCATCCTCCAGAGACTCCATCCCATTCACATGAACAGTTTCCAGCGAATTGGCCGCCGGCGCCTGCCTGGCGGCTTGTTTTTTCTGGTGGTGCTGGTGTTGGCAGGGGTTGTGGCTTCGGCACACGGCCAATCGCAGCCACTGAACGTGGTTGAACCATTGCCGCAAGAAATGGGCGCGGCCGGATTGCGGGAAGAATTGTTGCGGCTTCAGACCACGGCGCGGTTGATGCATACCACGGCGCATCCGGATGATGAAGACGGAGGTTTGTTGACGCTGGAATCCCGAGGCAAAGGTGTTAGCGCGTTGCTGATGACGCTCACCCGCGGAGAAGGTGGACAAAATAAGCTGGGGAGCAACCTGTTCGACGTCCTGGGAGTGTTGCGCGCGCTGGAATTGACAGCATCGGACCGGTACTACGGGGTGGCGCAGCGGTTTTCCCGAGTTGCAGATTTCGGTTATTCGAAGAAAGCGGAGGAGACTTTCCAGAAGTGGCATGGGCACGAAATCGCATTAGGGGACATGGTGCGAGTGATTCGGACGTTTCGTCCGGATGTGCTGATTGCGCGGTTTAGCGGCACCGAACGTGACGGTCATGGACACCACCAGGCGTCATCATTGCTGACGCGAGAAGCGTTTCGCGCGGCGGCGGATCCGAACCGGTTTCCAGAACAAATCAAAGAGGGGCTGCTGCCCTGGCAGGTGAAGAAGCTGTACATCGGACTGGTCTGCGGCTTTGGCGCGACCACTTGCCCGGCCGAGAACTATACGGTGAAGTTGAATACCGGGGTCTGGAGCCCCGACTTGAATGCCTCGTATGTGCAGTTCGCGATGCAAGGATTGAAGCACCAGCTTTCGCAAGGGGCGGGAAACTGGACCGTGGAAGCGGGAGACCGCTTTGTGTTTTACAAGCTGGTGGATTCGGTAGTCACTTCGCCCAAGGACAAAGACGGACACGAGCAGAATTTCTTTGACGGAATCGATACGAGCCTGCCGGGTCTGGCCGGCCAACTGGGAGAGGAAGAGAAGAAGGCGGACTGGTTGCGGCCAGCCCTGTCTGAAATCGCTATGGAGATCCAGAGGGCCGACGCTGCCAGCAAGCAGGATCCCCAAGGCGCGGCAGGGAGTCTCTTTCCGGCAGTCGCCCAGCTTCGGGTACTGCTGAACCGGGTGGAGAACGGGGATTTGAGCGCTCCAGCCAAACTAGATTTGCTTACGGCACTGCGAGAAAAGCAAGAACAGGCAGAGAGGGCGCTGGCATTGTCGTTAGGAGTGACTCTTTCGGCAGAGGTCCGAGCGGAGAATTCCGACGCAAAATTGCCGCCGGAAAAAGAGGCGCTGACGGCAGTTTCACCGGGGCAGGAGTTCAGCCTGGCGGTGAAGTTTCACAATGGATCGAAGTATCCATTGACTCTGGACAAGGTTGCACTGGAAGGTATGTGGGAGTGGACCCAGGAGAAGGCCAGATTGGTAAAAACCGTTGCTCCCGGAGCGGACTACACGACCACCTTCGCAATGAAGGTACCGGAAGGGATTTCGTACACGCGGCCGTATTGGCACAGGGATGATCCCGAAACTGACACTCTCAACACCATTGACAATCCCCGATATCTGACGCTTCCCTTCCCGCCGGACCCGTTTCACGCGCGTGTGGAGTACGCGTTGGCGGGCAAGAAAACGATAGCGCAGGCGATGGAGGGCAAGGGTTCCGTAGCGAAATCGAGTACGAGCCTGGCCGGGAATATTTCCGCACCGGTGGAAGTTCCATTCCTGAATGAGAGAGGCATCGAGGAAAAGCGGCGGCTCGCGACGGCGCCTGCATTCTCCGTCATGCTTGACCCGGGTGAGCAGGTGATTCCGGTGGATGGGGGTGCGGCGCGGACGGTGAAAGTAAGCGTCCAGACAAATGTCTCAGGAGCATCGGCCGGCACGTTGCGGCTGGAGTCGCCCTCCGGTTGGCGTGTAGAACCGGAGACGGTTCCGGTGAAACTCGAACATCGGGGAGCCAAGCAGGATTTCGAGTTCAAAGTTTTCCCTTCGACCCTGATGGAAGAACGGCGGCAGATTCGGGCGGTGTTGACGCAAGGCAAGTCGAAATTCAACGAAGGGTACAGCCTGGTGACTCGTGAGGACCTGGGCAGCGCCTATTACTACCAGCCCGCACTGCAGCGCGTAAGCATCGTCAATGTAAAACTCCCGGAAGGTCTCAAGGTCGGCTACATCATGGGGGCGGGGGATGAAATTCCGACAGTGCTGTCGCAGGTCGGAATGGATGTAATCATGATCGAACCGGCGAAGCTGGCGAGCGAGGACTTGAGCCGGTTCGGAACCATCGTGGTGGGCATTCGAGCCTACGACACACAGAAGGAAGTGATTGCGAATAACAAGAAGTTACTGGATTTCGTCTCCAACGGCGGCACGCTGTTAGTGCAGTACAACGCCAGCGCTTCCGACTTCAATAGCGGGCACTACACCCCCTATCGCACGCTGCTGAGCCGGGATCGGGTATCGGTGGAAGATGCGCCGGTACAGATTCTCGAGCCTGCCAATCCGGTGTTTCGATATCCAAACCAAATTACACAGAAGGATTTCGAGGGCTGGATCCAGGAACGTGGCTTGTATTTTATGGACTCGTGGGACAACCAGTACACGGCTCTGCTGGAATCTCACGACCCCGGGGAGAATGAGCAGAAAGGTGGGCTACTCGAGGCGAAGTACGGAAAGGGAATTTACATCTACACCGGATATGCATTCTTCCGCCAGCTTCCGGCGGGCGTTCCCGGGGCGATACGACTGTATGTGAATCTTTTGAGTGCTGGACATGGAAATTGACATTGGCCGTAGCGTTGGTTGTCAGTGTTTGACCACGTTGAAACCTTGAAAACACAGAGAGCGTTTAGCACGAACGCAGAGAAACATTCCTCACTACGGTCTACTTAATGGACATGCCTGATGAGCCCGTCAGTAACCCTCACCTGATCCGCGGGATCGGGGTGGGGAGTGCTACTGCGCTGAACATGATTGACATGATCGGCGTGGGACCGTTTATCACGATACCGCTGATGGTAAGCGCGATGGGCGGGCCGCAAGCGATGCTGGGATGGATGCTGGGTGCGGTGTTTGCAATCTGTGATGGCATGGTGTGGGCAGAATTGGGCGCAGCCATGCCGGGTTCCGGAGGATCGTACCGCTACCTGCGCGAGATATACGGGCCGCAGAGCCTGGGCCGGATGATTTCCTTTCTTTTCATCTGGCAATTGTCATTCAGCGCTCCCATGTCGGTTGCAACCGGCGCGATTGGATTGGCGGGCTACGCGTCGTTTTTCTGGCCAGGTCTCGAACATCAATTTGTGGCCCACAAATGGAGTCTGCAGGTGCCGTGGCTGGGTGCGCTGCAGGTAAACTGGTTGATCTCGGGCGCAAGTTTCCTGGCGATGTTTATGGTGGCGGTGGCGGTGTTCCTGCTTTACCGCAAGATCACGAGCATCGGCTTCATGTCGAAGCTGCTGCTCGGCGGCGTGATCGGGACCATGCTGTGGATCATCTTTTCGGGGCTGAGCCACTTCGATGCCGCACGTGCATTCACGTTTCCTGCCGGGACGTTTACCTGGTCGCATAATTTTTTTCTGGGGCTCGGTTCAGCGATGTTGATTGCCACCTACGATTATTGGGGCTACTACAACGTCAGTTTCCTTGGCGACGAGGTAAGAGAACCGCACAAAACGATCCCGCGGGCGCTACTGCTATCCATTTTGTTGGTGGCATGTCTATATGTGGTGATGAACATCAGCATTCTCGGCGTCGTGCCTTGGCAAGAGCTGATGAGCGCGGGACAGGGAAATCGCGGGCTGTACGTGGTTTCAATCTTCATGGAGCGGATTTATGGAACCTGGGCAGCGAACCTGGTCACGGCGCTGGTGGTGTGGACGGCGTTTGCCTCGGTGTTCTCGCTGATGCTGGGTTATTCGCGCGTGCCCTACGCGGCAGCATTGGACGGCAACTATTTTCGTGCGTTTGCGAAGGTGCATCCCGAACACCGCTTCCCCTATGTTTCCCTTTTAGCCCTGGGCGGAGTCGCGCTGCTGTTCTGCTGCTTCTCGCTGGCGGATGTAATTGCGGCGCTGGTTGTAGTGCGCATTCTTTTGCAATTCCTGGTACAGGCAATCGGACTGATTGTTTTGCGGGTGCGCAGACCAGATCTGCCAAGACCGTTTCGCATGTGGCTGTATCCTGTACCGGCGTTAGCAGCTTGTCTGGGATTCATCTATGTGCTTTTTGCACGAACCAATTCGCTGCAGCAGATTCGGTATGGGGTGGTGATCCTGCTGAGCGGAATTTTGATTTACATGATCCGTTCGTGGAAGAACGGCGAGTGGCCATTTGGTCAGACGACTGCGGCAGCGATAGAGAGCGTTCCGGAACACTGAGATGGCGGAATCGGTGAACATCCCGGGGAACCTGCACGTGCGGCGCACCGCCTCAGCCTGGGCGCCGCTGAAAGAGCCCCTGTTCCGGTCGCTCTGGGGCGCAGCCGTGATTTCGTATATCGGAACCTGGATGCAGAATGTGGGCGCGGGTTGGCTGATGACCCAGTTGACCACCTCGCCCTTGATGGTGAGCCTGGTGACCGCGGCGACAACTTTGCCCGTCTTCCTGGTGATCCTTCCTGCGGGCGCGCTCGCGGACCTGGTGGACCGGCGCCGGTTTTTGCTAATCACGCAGGGCTGGATGGTGATCGCTTCGGCAGCGCTGGGCATTCTGACCCTGACCAGTTGTGTTTCTCCCTGGGTGCTGCTGATCTTCACCTTTCTGCTCGGGCTGGGCGCGGTGATGAACGACCCGGCGTGGCAGGCGATCACGCCCGAGATTGTTTCTCCCGGGCAACACGCTCCGGCCGTGGCGCTGAACTCGGTGGGATTCAACGTAGCGCGTGCGGTTGGTCCGGCCCTGGGCGGAGCCGTGATCGCAGTGGCGGGGTCGGGAACGGCATTCTTGCTGAATGCCGTTTCGTTCTTCGGAGTGATCACGTTTTTATACCGGTGGAAGCGTCCGCACGTCGAACACGTGGAAAAGGGTAAGGTGACGGAGGCGCTGGTTGCGGGTTTCCGCTATATGCAGAGCGCCCCGGTCGTACAATGCGTGCTGATCCGCACTGGGGCATTCAGCATTGGGGCGAGTTGCCTGCTGGCATTGCTGCCATTGCTGGCGCGTCCCCACGGAGCGACAGGCTATGGGCTGCTGCTAGGATCGTTTGGGCTGGGCGCACTGCTGGGGGCGGCACTGCTGCCGCGCCTGCGAAACCGCTTGTCGGTGGATGGGTTAGTGGCGGGAGCCATCGTGGTCTTCGGGGCGATGACTTTCGCTGCGGGACGGGTGGCGGGCTTTGGCTGGTTAAGTCTGGTATTGTTTGCAAGCGGGATGGCATGGATCGGGATACTGGCTTGCCTGAATGTGGCCGCACAAACCATGTCTCCACCGTGGCTACGGGCGCGGGCGCTCTCGATGTATTTGCTGGTTCTGCAGGGCGGCATGGCCCTGGGCAGCGCGGCCTGGGGGGCCCTGGCCTTGCGCATTGGGGTTCCATCAACTTTGTTGTGTTCGGCGTTGGCGTTAGTGGCAGGACTGGTGGCGGTACGGCGATATCGGCTGACCGCAGAGGAACTGCAGCTGGCTCCAGCGGTAGTTCGGGATTAGCTTTCAAATCAAAATCTTACCAGGAGCTACTCATGAACAAGATGAAGTGGGTATGGCTGTGTGTGCTGGCAGTAGGGTGCTGTGTTGGAGCGTTTGCGCAAAGCAAGACCGCGACTGAGGTCCTGGACGCGAGTGTGAAAAATGTCGAGAGCGAATTCGTACCTGCGGTGGAAGCAATGCCGGAGGACAAATTCGATTTTGCACCCAGCAGTGGCGAGTTCAAGGGCGTGCGCACCTTCGCAATGCAGGCGAAACACGTGGCGGCGGTGAACTATCTGATCGGGTCCACCATGCTCGGCGAGAAGTCCCCGGTCGACGTCGGCGGAGAGAATGGCCCGGATTCGATCAAAAGCAAGGCTGACGTGGTGAAATTTGTGAAGGATTCGTTTGCCTATGCACACAAGGCGGTGGCGGCTGTGAACGACAAGAACCTGGTCGAAGAGACCAAGAGTCCTTTCGGCGACGGCAAGATGACACGGCTGGCGATGGCCGAGATTTTTGCCTGGCACGCGATGGATCACTACGGCCAGATGGTGGTGTACCTGCGGATGAATGGCATTGTGCCCCCGGCAAGCCGAAAATAGGGTGTTCGGAGGTGGGGAGGGCCGGCCCGCGGGCCGGCTTTTTTCCTGTCAAGCCCCGTCTTTGGATCGTCAGCTGTTGCCTTTTGAGTCATAGCACCAAAGTGCCATTTACACCCCCAACCGGCATACGTAGCTTTATCCAAACCCCCACCACCTCAGAGAAGCATCCGGACAAGAAAACGATGCTTTCCACAGGCCGTCAATGCAACTTGAGCGTGTTCTGCGATTACCGAGGATGGAAGTTCCAGGGACCCAGGGATGAGCAGAAGGAAGAAGGTTGTTATGGATTTTCCCAGCCACAATCGTGACCTTGAGGTGCGGCAAGAAATTGAGCAATTCCTGCAAGCGCTGAATTCGTATCCCGATCGCGTGCAGCGAGAACCCCACCTGAGTTTTCATGAGCACATGTTCCGGATCGCAATCTCAGAGCAAATTGCTGGAGAGCGCAGCGGCAACTAGCGCTGCAGAACGGCGCCACGGTCGCGGATCTCGGTGGAGATCAACTCCGCCTCAAGTTTGAGTTCGCGGAAATGTTCTGAGACCACCTGTTTTGACTTGCTCACATCCTTCCTGGGATCCAAAAAAATCAGGACAGCAGGGCCTGCGCCACTGAGCGCGACACCAAGGATTCCTTTCTCGCGGCCGAGTTGCTGAGCCGCCGGTAGCAGCGGGCAGAGCGGCGCGCGGTAAGGCTGGTGGATGCGATCGTCCAGCGATGCCGCGAGCAGGTCGGGACGGCCTTGGGTGAAGGCGCCCAGCAGGAGCATCGAGTTCTGGATGTTGGTGACGGCATCTGCGCGGGAGTACTGCGCCGGCAGAACGCGGCGGGCGGCCTCGGTGGAGAGCGACGTCTCTGGAATTGCGAACAACAAGGGCCACTTCCCTTTCGGTTTGACCTTCAGCACCTGGGCTTCGGCTTCGGAGGACATGCGGGCAATGGTGATGCCGCCATGCCAGCAGGCGGAGGCGTTGTCGGGATGGTGCTCGCGACGAGAGGCTTCGCCCACGATACGAGAATCGCTCCAGTGCAGGTTGCCGAAATGATTGGCAAGCGCGATGCCGGCGAGACGGGCCGCGGCGGAAGAGCCGCAGCCTTTGCCAATGGGCATCTCGTTTTTGATGGTGAGCGCAAGCGGGATTAGGTTTTTGCGCTCCGATTCGAGAACTTCTTTGTAGGTGGTGAGTATGAGGTGGTTTTCCAGCTGGCCACAGATTTCGTGGTCGCGCCCATTGGCAGTGATTTGAAATTGCTCGGCGGGCCGGGCTGAGAGTTTGAGGGTGAGATTGAAGGCCAGGGCAGCGGCATCAAAGGCAGGGCCGAGGTTCGCGGAGGTGGCGGGAAGCGTGAGCCTGTAGATTTTCATGGTGCCGCCTTTAAGTGACCCGGGCTGGTCATGATGTACGCAGCGATTATGCCTGGAGTAATGAATGCCGCCACCAGGCGACTAGGGTGAGCGTTCCGCGTTGTCAATAGTTTTCCAGACGGCGTCCGCGGTTGCGTCCAGCACGATCGGAGCGCGTTCTTGAGGTTTGAGGATCGCTGCTTCTTTCTCGTGTTCGGTGCCGGTGAAAAGATCTCCACGATGAAATTTGAGCGTGAATTCGGGGTCTTTCAATACGTGGCCCGTCAGGATCAGGACGACGGATTCTTCCTTCTGCACGAAACCTTGCTTCACCAATTTCTTCAGACCCGCAAGCGTAACGGCGGAGGCCGGCTCGCAGCCGATGCCGTCGGCGCCGATTTCGGCTTTTGCAAGAGCCAGTTCCACCTCGTTCACCTGCTCAACGGTGCCCCGGGTTGCACGCAGGGCGCGTACCGCCTTTTTCCACGAAGCCGGATTGCCGATGCGAATGGCGGTGGCGAGCGTATCGGCTTGCATGGGTTCAATGGATTCGCCTTGATTGTCGCGCCAAGCACGGAACAATGGATTCGCTCCTTCAGCCTGGATGATTGAAAGCTTCGGAAGCGTAGAGATCAACCCGAGTTCTTTCAGCTCCATCAGCGCCTTGCCGATTGCGGATGAATTACCCAGGTTGCCTCCGGGGACGATGATGTGGTCGGGAACCTGCCACTCGAACTGCTCGAGCAATTCCATCGCTGTCGTTTTCTGGCCCTCGAGCCGATACGGGTTGATCGAATTCAGAAGATAGACCGGCGCTCGCTGTACGACTTCGTTCAGGACGCGCATGCATCCGTCAAAATCGGTCCGGAGCTGGCAGGTGATAGCGCCGTAGTCGAGAGCTTGCGAGAGTTTGCCCCAGGAAATCTTGCCTTCGGGAATCAGCACCAGGCTGCGCATATTGGCGCGGGCCGCATAGGCCGCCATAGACGCAGAGGTGTTCCCGGTGGAAGCGCAGGCCACCCATCGAAATCCAGCCTGCTTCGCGAACGATGACGCGACGGTCATGCCGGTGTCTTTGAATGAACCGGTGGGGTTCATACCCTGGTGCTTCGCGTAAAGCCGAGTCACGCCGGCGGCGCGGGCACAGGAATGAAGTTCGTAAAGAGGCGTGTTGCCCTCGCGGATGCTGACGGGTTCGATCTGCAGAGGCGGCAGCAGTTCACGAAAGCGCCAGACCCCGCTCTGGTCGGGAGGTTTCAGCGATGTCTTGCGCTCCAGCCAGAGTGTTTTCAAGACCGACGGTTCAAAGGAGGCGAGGTCGGGGAAGTGAATTTCGAGCAGGTCGCCGCAATCGGGGCAGCGAAAATTCTGTGCAATCGACTCGTGAGCTTTGCCGCAGCCGATGCAGCGCAACTGCGGGCCGGTGTTGGAGGCGACGGAGCCGGGCATCAGTGGGGAAAGTGTATCAGGAGTTCCGGTTCATTTACTCCCGCGCAAATACTTGTCGGTTTTTTCGATCCAGTCTTTACGCGGAGGATTGAAAACATCGAGATCCACGGTGTCCTCTAAAGCTTCGGCCTTATGCGGCATGTGGCGCGGAATCAGCAGGACTTCGCCGGCCTTGACCACAATGACCTTCCCGTCGATCCAGAATTTCAGTGCGCCTTCCAGGATGTAGGTGATCTGCTCGTTCTGGTGGCTGTGCTCGGGTACGATACAGCCTTTTTTGAGCAAAACGCGGGCCAGCATCATATCTTCGCCGACCACAAAATGGCGTTGAAGAAGCGGGTTGAGGTCCTCCAGAGGTACGGTTTCCCAGGGGATGTATTGCAGAGGAACTTTGCGTACCTTTTTGGCTGCGGATCTTTTGGTCGATTGCTTGGGCTTCGATTTTGATTTCATGATTTCGCCGTGTCGTCACTGCGGGGTCGCCTCGGTCATCCGCTTTACTTACCACGCTCATTGCACTTTTCCCGCGTAAATACCTGCCGCGGTGTCGTGCAGATAGGCGCGCGCGAGTTTCAGCGCGCCGGGTTCGGTGATTTCTCCCATGGAGACCATTTCGGCCAAAGCTGCGGCCAGACCCTGGCGAGTGGACTTCACGCCCAGCCAGTAGCTTTCTTCCGCGCCCAGCACCTCGTTGTAGGGAAAGGAGTCTGTACCGAAGGTGATCTTGTCGGGAAAGGTCTCCAGCCAGATCTTCAGCGAGTGCTTGAACTCCGAAGGATACTGGGCGATCTCCATGTACGAGGAGTCCATGTAGACGTTCTTCATGGAGGCGAGCCAGATCGCTTCGCGCTCGAGCGGGAATCCCCCGTGAATCATGACAAAAGTCGTGCTGGAATAGCGGGGGTCGCGGAGTACGTTCTCCAGATTCATGATGTTGCCTTGCGAGATGTTGAAATAGTCGCCGATGCCGACCGCGGTGTGAATATGCACCGGAAGGTGAAGACGTCCGCCCTCGGTCACGAGATGGCGGAAGATAAAGTCGGAGAAGGCGATCCATTCCTGCCAGGTCGGCACTCCGCCGGCGCGGTACTTGTTGTAGATCGATTCCACCTGCTCGCGGGGCGGATCGTCGAAGTGAGTGGGACGGAAGTAGGCGACTTCGAATTTCATCGCGATCCCACCCTTCTTCTGGTTGTCTTCGAGGGTCCTGGAAATAAACTGCAGATATCCGGAGAGGTCAGCCGGAAGCTGAGTGACGCCTTCTTGCTGCATCCAGCGGTGAAGCATCTTCTCCTGCAGCGGAACGTAGACTTCCTGGTCGGGATTGCGATGGCGGAGCGCGCTGTTGTCGAAAGGGTAGAAGAACGAATCCGCAAAGAACACCCACGGGAAGCGGTTGGGCTCGAGGTAAGCGGGCATCATGGCGCGATTGGCGACCGAAGCTCTAATGTTGAGCTTGTCAAGAATCATGTCAAAGTACGCTGTCCCTTGATATTGCTTGCGCAATGCCGCTTTTTTCTCGACCAGCCACCTGGAGTGTTCTGGACTCAGATCATCATAGGGATACCCGAACAGATCTTTGGCGGCGGCGATGAGTTCGGGATTGCTGTCACGCTCGCGAAGAGGAGAACTGCCCGGAGGCGCAGCCATGGCGTCTACATCGGGATCATCGGCGTAGCCGGGGTGGGCGTGGTGATCGAAGGCGGAAATCTTGTTGATCTCGGGCAGCAGGCGATTGTAGATCTGTTGCACATCCGGCCCGGGAAACGGACGAGCTTGAGCAAACATGCTCCCGCAAAGAAGCAACGCTAGACCAAACGACAAGACTGTGCTTTTCATGTAGTATCCTGCGACTTGTCTCTACTTGCGTACAGGCGCGCTCTGCCAAGAGGCAGAGACTTGCATGATGCGGTCCACAGCTTCTTTCAGCGTCGCGCTCGAGGAAGCGAATGAGAACCGGACAAAATCGAACCCGCTGGGACCGAATGCGGCGCCCGGGATAGCGGCGACACCGACTTCCTCCAGCATCAGGCGACACACTTCCTCGGCACTCAGCCCGGTATCACCGATATTCACCCAGGCGTAGAAGGCCCCTTTCGGAGCAGCACAGCGGAATCCCGGCACGCGGTTGAGATCACGGACAAACTGCTCACGCCGTGCGGCGAATTCGCCGACCATACGCGGAGTTGCGCCGTCGGGATCACGAAGAGCTTCGATTGCCGCATACTGGGTAAACTCTGCAACGCACGTATAGCTATTGACGGCCAGCATCTCGAGCGCCGGGACGATATGCGGAGGGGCCACGTTGTAGCCGAGACGCCATCCGGTCATAGCGAAGCTTTTCGAGAAGCCGTCAATGATAAGAGTGCGCTCCTTCATGCCGGGATAACTCATCATGGAGACGTAGGGATCGCGGTAGATGATGCGGGCGTAGATCTCGTCCGAGAGCACGTAGAGATCATGCTTGATCGCAAGCTCTGAGATGCGACGTTGCACTCCATCGGTGTAGACAGTACCGGTCGGATTGTTTGGAGAGTTCGTCAAAATGGCTTTGGTGCGCGAGCTGATCTTGGAAGCAATTTCGTCCGGATCGGGCTGAAAATGGTTACGCTCGCGCAGAGAGAATCCTACCGGCACGCCCCCCAAACCCAAGGTGATGGATGGATATCCCGGAAAACCCGGTTCGGGGTAGAGAACCTCGTCGCCGGGTTCGACCAGGGCCATCAGTGCCATGAACAATCCGATTTTGCAGCCGGGCGCAATGACGACGCTGCCGGGTGAAATGTTGAGATTGCGCGTGCGTTTCAGATAGGCTGCAATTTCTTCCCGCAGCGCCAGAACTCCCGGCACCGAGCAATAGCGATCTTTCCCTTCATCGAGCGCGCGTTCAAGCGCGTCGCGGACTGGAGGGGCAGGATGAAAGTCGGGTTCGCCGAGTTCGAGATGGATGATCGAGCGGCCTTCGCGCTCAAGTTCCTTGGCGCGGGCGAAGACGGAGAGAGCGCCTTCCCCACTCATGACTGACATACGCGATGCAAGGGGTCGCATGATTTACCTGGGTTCCGGAGTGGGGGTGATGGGGATACGCAGCGCGTCCACGAACCGGGGAAACATCTCGAACGCGGCCGCGGTCGCCATCAACTCGATAATTTGCTGGTCGGTAAACACAGATTTCAGCTCCACGAAAAAATCGTCGTCAATCTCGCGCGCGGAGCGGTGAAGGCGGTCGGCACAGCGCAAGCCTAACTTTTCGGCTGCGTTGAACGGACCATCTTCGAAACGTCCCTGCACCGCCTGGATCTGCGCCTCACTCGCGCCCTTCTGTTTAGCGGAAAGTGCGTGGGCCTTGATCGCGTAAGGAGACTCGAGCAGCACCGACAGCCGCGTCGCAATCAGTTCTTTATACCAGCCCTTCAGGGCAGAGTCACCCAGCAGGGGCTTCAAAAATCCGGCGAAGGCCGCAGCCAAAGCGGGGGTGTTGGCCAGGGTCTTGAACATATTGGGGACGACCCCACGCTGTGCCAGCAGGGCGTCATAGAGCGGGCCGAGCTCGGGCGGGACCTGGTCCCGCTCGAGCATCGGAATTCTGGTCTGACCTGGCCCGGCGCCGCTCACTAGAAGGCCCAGCGTAGAGACAGTTGGATCAGGCGTGGAGTGCCCTTGGTGTTGGTGATGTGCCCGAAATTGCCGGGGCTCTCCACGTCGGTGAACGCTGGGCTGGAAAAGTTGGTGTGGTTCCACAGGTTGAAAAAGTCCGCCGTGAAACGGAGATCCTGCCGCTCGGTTATGCGGAAGTGCTTGATCAAAGAGAAATCCCAATTCTGCTGGCCCGGCCCGCGGTAAGCGTTGCGACCCAGGTTCCCAAAACCCGTAGTGCAGAAATTGGAATTGGGAAAGACAGTGGGATCGGTTTGATTGGGATCACACTGCGTCGGATAGAGTAGCGGGGCAGTCGAAAAGTTATTGACATCAACGTAGCCATTCAGGCGGCTCTCCACGCTGCCATGGGTGTAGCCGGCGCCCACGGTGGCTCCTGGAGCAAGACTGGCCCCTACGAGCGGCGTACTGCCGGCGCCGAGAAATGCGGTGCCAGCGCCGGAATCGATGATGGAGAACGGAGTGCCGGACTGGAAGATCGTTACACCGCTTACGCCCCATCCACCCAGAGCTATGGCTTTTGCGCCAGTCGCGTGGGCGAAGAACGGAAGATCGTAGACGTAGCTGATGGTGAGGCGGTGCGTACGATCAAAGTCCGAGAGTCCGCGTGAAGCGTTGATGTTGCTCTGATCGTTGTACGCGGTGTTGAACGCGGTGTTGCCGGACGATGTAGTGTCAATGGACTTGGAGAAGGTGTAGGCGCCCTGGAAGTATCCGCGCCCCCAGCGCCGCGAAACCGTGGCCTGGAACGCGTTGTAATGAGAAGAGGCGTCGTTGGCGAATAACTGATAGCCGCTGTAGCCGTTCAAGCCAGGAGTCGGAGTGCGATTAATTGCGTTCCCGAAGGTGTTGGCGGTAATCGAATAAGCGGTCCCGTTTACGTCGTGAACCACGACAGGATTGGCTGGCGTTGCATTCAGAGCCTGGATGCCGTCGCGAGTCTCGCGCAGGTGAGTGCCCTTGGTGCCGACGTAGCCGAGCTCGAGCACCCAGCGCTTTCCGAGTTCGCGCTGCAGGGTGAGGTTCCACTGCTGTGTGTTGGGTACTTTGAAATTACGTGGAACTTCCAGACCGAAGATTCCGACTGAACCGACTCCGGAGCACCCGGTAGTGTTCACGTATCCGCCAAACTGAGTGGTGTCGGGCACGCCCGCAACAATCGGAAATGGATTCGCCTGCAGCACCGAGAGACACGGAAGGTAGGTCAGGTCCAGCACGCCTGCCGGAGGCAGGGCGTTGATATTCGTTGCGAGCGTGCCGGAGAAGAAGTTGGCGAGACTGCCAGGGGCGCCCGGTCCGAAGGCAATGGGCAAAAGCGGCGCCTGGAAACTCAGCTGGTCGATCGCACCAACGTCCTCGCGAACGTAGTAAATACCATAACCGCCGCGGAGAGTGGTGTCATGGTGGCCAGCGACATCCCAGGCAAAGCCGACGCGCGGCCCGATGCCGGTAGAAACGCCGTTGCGAAAGGTGGTGTCATCCGCGGTGCCTGTGAAACCGCTTGCGCCAAGCTTGCTCACGCAGGACGGGTAAACGAAGGGGTAGGTGCCGCTCTGAGTCAGGTCCGACTCCAAGTTGCCGATATGGCAAGCGTTGTCCTTCCATGCTCCCAGAAATTCGGTGCGCAATCCAAAGTTCAGAGTCAGATCGGGACGCACTTTCCAATCGTCCTGTACGAAGAAGGCATAGTTTTTCTGGCGATATTCGTGGGTGTAGAGGCCGCCGCCGCCGAAGCTAAACTCCGGCGCGCCGAGCAGGAAATTCTGGAAGTCGGTGTTACCGTCCGGGGTATTGGTAAAGAACAACTGTCCGTTGAAGACTTGAGGGAATTTCTTGTCCAGGTTTACTGGGGTGAATTCCCCGCCGAAGCGCCAGGTGTGTGATCCGTGGACCCAGCTTAGCGTCTCGACAAAGTTGTAGTTGTTCTGGATCTGGGATTGGTCGGCGGCGGGTGTCGGACCGAACTGGAAGCCGGAGCTCGCAAAGGTGAACTTGTAAATGTTGTCGGTCAGATTATTGGTAGGCCGGTTGATTCCGACGTCGGAGACCGTCACGGGCGGCTCGTTCATAGAGCTGTTGTTGATACGCACGTAGCCAAAACGGAAATCGTTCACCAGGGTTGGCGAGAACAGATGAGTTTCTGAGACGCTCAGGAACCGGTCATCCACCGGCAATTTGTAGGGGAAGTTCAGGTCTGTACCGCTGATGCTGCCGCCCAGAGAAGCTTGCAGACCGCCGGCGCCAAACGGAATGTTCTGTTCGGAGTTGGAAAAGAAAAAGCGCACAGAAACCTTGTCATTCGAATTGCGAAACTCGCGATCCCAATTCGCCGTGAATTGGTCATCGGTAAATTTCCCGGGCTTGCTGAATGCAAACGCGCCGGAGCCGCCCAGGGGCCCGGAGGCCGTCGGAAACAGGAAGCCGCCAGGCGTATTGCCAAATTGGCTGCTCTTGAAATTCAAAAGCGACACAGCAACCGGGTCCAGTTGCGTAACTCCGGCCGGCAAACCGCCGGGGAAAAAGGTGGAGATTAGCGACGCTTCATCGCGCGCGGCCGAGGGAAGCACAGGGATCGTGGTGCTGATAAAGGTCCCGCCCGAAAGTCCACTGCGCTGGCGGGTCCCTTGGTAGTTCACGAAGAAGAAGCCAAGTTTGCCGTCCTTGGCAAGGGGACCACCGAGACTGCCGCCGAAGATGTTCTGCTTGACAACGGGCCTGGGCTGTCCGGCCTGCTTGAGAAAGAATTCGTTGGCGTTCAGGACGTCATTGCGGAAGAACTCGTAGAGATCACCGTGAAACTGCTTGGTGCCGCTCTTGAGGATGGCATTGATGTTTCCGCCGCCATTGCGCCCCTGGCTCGCGTCGTAAAGGGACGTTTGGACTTTGAATTCCTGGATCACGTCAGGATTCGGCAGAGGCGTGTTGGTCAATTCGGCAACATTGTAATCGGTGGCCGAGATACCCTCGATGAGATAGTTATTGTTGTCTTCGCGCTGGCCGTTCACGATGATGCGCACGTCGCCGCGGCCGAGTTGTGCGGAGGCATTCAGCTCGCTCTGAGCGCCGCTCGATAGCGTCAGCAATTGCTGGAAATTCTGCGTGGCCAGCGGCAGCGTACGAACGGTGTGCGCCTCGATCGCCTCCCCGGTAGCTGCGGTGGTTGTTTCGACCGTCTGGACTTCCGCCTGCACCTCGATGTTCTGCTGGACTGCCTGGGTACGCAACTTGGCGGTCAGGCGTGTGGTCTCGGTCACGCGAACGACGATGTCCCTAATCTGACCTTCCTGAAAACCGGCGCTGGTCACCGTGAGCGAGTAGGTGCCGACGGGCAGCAGCGGGGCGGTGAACGAACCCGTGGAGTCTGTCTTAACGGTGCGGGCGAGAGTGCCGGTATCCTGGTTTGTGATGTGGACCTCGGCATCGGCAACGAAGGCGCCGGTCGGATCCTGAACCGTACCGCTGATGGCCCCGGTGGCGCCGCCCTGGGCAAAACTCTGGGTGAGCAGCGCGACCGTCAGTAGACTGAGAAAACCTAACCGCAATAGCAATCTGGGCATGTGTACCCTCCCGATCTCAAAGCTGTTCTGAAAGTGCAGTAAGTATCGGTTAACGAATGGGAATCAGCAGACGTCACCGCCGGAGTGAATAAAGACTGACTCAAGCCCGGGACGCTGGGAGCCATATATATGTTGTGATACACATCTCCCCGGCAATGAAAGCAGTACGAGCAACGGGGAGATGCGCGACAGATTACAAGAAATGAACGAAGTTGGCAATAACGTAGTGGATAACCGCAATGAAACGTTTGTTACAGGCCCTTGTACAGGCCTCCGTCTACCAGGAGTGTCTGCCCTGTGATGTAGGAGGCGCGTTCGGAGGCAAGCCAGACGATGGCATCGGCAACCTCCCGGGGTTCGCCTAAGCGTTTCACCGGAGCGTCGGCAGCCCAGCCCTCAAAAATCTGCTGCTGTGTCTTCCCTTCCGAGGCGGAGCGGCCCTTCGCAAGTTCCTTTAAGCGATCCGTGGCGGTAAAACCTGGGCCAACATTGTTCACCAGGATACCGTCCTTGCCGAATTCGTTGGCCAGGCTCTTAACCAAACCTACAACAGCGGCCCGAACTGCGTTGGAAAGAACCAAATCGGGAACAGGCTGCTTCGTGGTGATAGACGTAATGGTGACGATCCGGCCCCACTTCCGTTTCTGCATAAAGGGGATCACTTCCCGGGCAAAATAGACGGTGCTGAGAAAGTTGGCATCCAGCGCCCTTTTCCATTCCTCGGTGCTCGCGGCCAGAAAGCCCTTGGCCGGGGGCCCCCCGGCGTTGGTCACACAGATATCGGCCGAGCCGAACTTCTCTACAACGGCTGAGACGAAGTGCTTTACCTCTGAAGGGTCGGTCACGTCGAAGGCCCGGGTGAACACTTCCACTCGGTGCAGTCGTCGGATATTGTCTGCGGCAGCCTGGAGCGCGGCCGGGTTGCGGGCGCACATGGCAATATGACAACCTTCGGCGGCGAAAGCTTCGGCGGTGGCCCTTCCGATACCTTGGCTCGAGGCCGCGACAATAGCAACACGGTTCTGTAGACCGGAATCCATAGGGCCCGAATTATATCGCCAACTGAGGGCGAAACAGCTCTTGCCCAGCCGTGTGCCAGAATTTACCCTTAAAACAATTGTTTCACTTCGACGCGAGGGCCTATGGCGAACGCAGCGCGTTTCGTGTGGATCGATCATGAACTGAAAAATGCTTCGGAGGGACAGGTTTCCTTTCTGAGTGCCGGTCTGCAGTACGGCTTCAGCGTATTCGAAGGAATACGTTGTTACGGAAGCGCAAACGGACCGGCGATATTCCGGCTCCAGGAACATGCAGCGCGATTACTGAATTCCGCCCACATTATTGGCTTGCGCACGCTCCCTTTTTCCCGGGAGCAGATTGTGACCGCGATTCAGAAGACGGTCGCAGCCAACGAGTTCTCCGCCTGCTACATCCGGCCAATGATTTTTCTGGAAGGCGCTCTCAACATGGTGGCCGATGCCGGCAAACCGCGGTTCATGATCGCGGTATGGGAATGGGGAGCGTTCATGGGAGCCGAGGCCCGGGAACGGGGAATACGGGCCAACATTTCTTCCATCACGCGCCTCCATCCGAACATCCTGATGACCAAGGCCAAGGTGTCGGGGAACTATGTGGGGTCCGTCCTGGCTAAGACAGAGTCGCAAAGGCTGGGTTTTGATGAAGCGATCATGCTCGATCCCCAGGGCTATGTGGCCGAATGCACCGGGGAGAACATCTTTGTGGTCAGAGACAAGGTCATCTACACGGTGCCAAGGGGATCGATTCTGGAGGGGATCACGCGGGACAGCATCATGATCCTGGCACGAGATCTTGGGTATGAAGTGGTGGAAGAACAAATTTCACGCGACCAACTATACATGGCAGATGAAGTATTCGTGACGGGAACGGCGGCCGAGGTAATCGGGTTGCGAGAGATCGACTTCCGCGTTATTGGCGATGGCAAGACGGGTCCAGTTACACGCGCGTTGCAGGACTCATTAGACCTGGTGACAAGCGGGAAGCATGGGCGATCGGAGCAGTGGTTATCGTATGTGCCTGCATTCGCGCCGGTCGCCGCAAAAGCGTAAGGAAGGGATTATGAAAAAACACCAGCACCGCCGGGAAACAGAAGCTGTTCGTGGGGGCGCCGATCTGAGCAAGAAAAACGGGCCGCTGGCGACCCCGATTTATCAGACCTCCACGTTTGAGGTCACTGACAGCGAGCAGCAAATAAGGGCGACGCATACCGACATGTTCTACACCCGCTATGGCAATCCGACCCATACGGTGGTCGAAAACGCAATCGCGGACCTGGAGGGCACAGATGCGGCTTTGCTATTTGCATCCGGCATGACTGCGATAACGACAACCATGCTGGCGCTGGTCAAAAGCGGAGATCACATCGTTGCGCAGCGCGATATCTATGGCGGCGTGACTAAGTTTCTAAGCACATGGCTGTCGAAGTTCGGGGTCGAAACCACGTTTGTGGATACGACCGATTATGACCAGCACGCACGGGCCATGCGCCCAAACACGAAACTGCTGCACCTGGAGTCGCCGACGAATCCAACGCTGCGCGTGGTTGACCTGCACAAAGTGGCCGCGATTGCACGGGAGCGCAAAGTCATCACGCTGATCGACAGCACGTTTGCGACGCCGATGAACCAGCGTCCCGCAGATTTCGGCATTGACCTGGTCATGCATTCGGGCACGAAGTATTTCAATGGACACTCGGACTTGATTGCCGGAATCGTGGCAGGGCGGCAGGACCTGGTTGACCAGATTCACCAGACACGCACCACGCTGGGCGGGAACATGGATCCACACGCGGCGTGGCTATTGTTACGCGGGATCAAGACCCTGGCCGTACGCGTGGAGCGGCAGAACGACAACGCACTCAAGATCGCGAGATTCCTGGCGAAGCATCCCAAGGTGCGCACAGTGAATTATCCGTTCGAGGAGAGCCATCCGCAGAGAGCGCTGGCGGTGGAGCAGATGCGTGGTGGAGGAGGGGTGTTGAGCTTTGAGGTCGAAGGCTCGGGCGAAGATGCGAAGAAACTGGCGGAAGCTCTCAACCTGTTCACGCTTGCGCCGAGCCTGGGCGGGGTGGATTCGCTGGTGACGATCCCGGTATTGACCTCGCATGCGATGATTGCGCCGGAGCAGCGGGCAAAGATGGGCGTGACCGAGCAACTCATTCGTTTATCGGTGGGAATCGAAAACGCTGATGATCTGATTGCAGACCTGGAGCAGGCCTTCAAAGTAGTGAGCGGAGATCGACAGCAGGTGGAAGTGGGCGATTAGGTCGTTGGCACCTTAGCCCTTGCCTCCAATCAAAAAGGGGGGCTCTTTTTAGAGCTCCCCTTTTTCTTGTGACCGGTGATCGGCTCAGAAGATGAACTTCAGACCGAGTTGCAGAATGCGTGGGTTGTGGGCGGTAAGGATCTGCAAGAACTGATCTCCAGCGCTGCCGCAAGGCGCCGCGCCGCAAGTTGAGGTGCCGGAGTTCAGATTGGCGCTGTTCGCTGCCGCCGACCCGCCGTCTCCATTGATGTATCCGAACTGCGTGGTGTTGAAGATGTTGAACGCTTCCGCACGGAATTCGAGGGCGATCTGTTCTTTGATCGTGAAATGCTTGAACAGGGCCATATCGAAGTTCGTACGGCTCGGGTTACGCAGCGAGTTGCGACCGGCGTTCCCATAGGTCAGAGCGGTCGGCGCCGTGAATGCATTGGGATTATAAAGTTGCTTCACGCCTGGAACGCTGGGCACGTTCTGGTTGGGGTCCGCGATCTGATCCGCGTAGGCAGCCACGCTGGTGATGCCATTGCCGGTTCCTGCATTGTCGGAGAAATATGCAACGGTGAACGGGCTGCCCGTGGAGAAGCTGAAGATTCCGGAGTACTCCCATCCCCCGAGGATTTTCTGGGTGAGTCCCGGCGTTTTGAAAAATGGAAGATCCCAGACGTAGCCGAAATTCACGCTGTGGCGCTGATCGAAGTTCGAGCTGGCGCGATTCGCAGAAGGATCGTAGGTGTTGACTAGAACACCGTCCTGACGACTTGACGAGTCGTCAATGGAGTGGCTGTAGGTGTAAGCGAAGTTGAGTTGCAACCCGCCGACGTTCCGGCGTACGCCCAGTTGAAGGGCGTTATAGGTCGAAGCTGCCCGATTCTCCAAGTGGTTGATCGAAGAATAACCCGGGAACGGACGGAAGAAGTCGGGACTGGCTCCGCAGTTGGCGATCCCAACGTAGGTAGCCGGACTGATGACGCCTGGACCGCCGTAGGCGATCGGAGCGCCGCTCGGAGTTGTGCCGGCAGTCGGCACCAAGAAAATATCCTGGGCTGTACAATCATTGGCCCCAAATGTCTCCCCTGGAAGATAAGGGTTCTGGGAAGCAGGCAAGGGACGAAGTTGGTTCAGGTCACTGGTGCGGGTCAGGTGCGTGCCCTTGCTGCCTACGTAGGACAGAACAGCCACGGTATTGTGAGCGACTTCATGCTCTACATCTATATGCCACTGCTGCATGTAGGGCCACATCGCCTTGGTAGGAATCGAAGTCACGCTGAGCGGAAACACAGGTTGGGACCCCGGACTGAAGCCCGCTCCGATGTTGCTGTACCCGAAAATGTTGTTTTGAACGGCGGCAGTAGCCAATGGCGGCGAATTCTCCAAGGACTCGGAGTTCGCCTCATTCCCATTCGTATGTTCAAAGAAGACGCCATAGCCGCCGCGAATCGCCCATTTGCCATCGCCACGAGGATCGTAAGCGAAGCCCACACGCGGAGCAGGGTTGAACAGATGCCCTTTCATGCATCCGACAGGAACTCCAGCCGTGACACCGCATTGCACAATGCCGTTGGGCAAGTTTGAAACCGAAGGCGGAAGACCATCCGCGGTCAGGTTGACGACCGTCCCGGTAACCGGGTCAACGCTGGTACCGCGCGCGAAATCATACCTGGCGGGATCGAAATTGAAGGCTTGATGTTGTTTTTCCCTATAGGTCCCAAAGAGGCTCAGACGCAGTCCGAGATTCAGGGTAAGTCGGGGCGTGATGTGCCAGTCATCCTGGAAGTAAGGTTCTAAAATCTTGTAGCGGTTGTAATACTTCACGAACTGGTCTTGCTGTCCGAAGCTGGCAATCCTGCCCAGAAGCAGGTCAGCAAATGGATTTCCGGTAGTAGTGGCGGCGTTGCTGGTATCGAAGGTCAGGTATCCCGGCACCGATCCCGCCGCGAGTTCGCCTCCAAACTCGTTCTTTTGTGCGGCAACGAAGTAGGCCCCAAACTGAAGATTGTGCTTGCCGACAATCTTGCTGAGGTTATCGCGGTAGGTATAAGTGGGATTGGAGTTGTAGGGACCGTTGGGAATGTAGCCGGCATCTTGGCCGAATCCCTGATTGTAAGCGTTGCCGCCCACCAGGTTGATGCCGGGCACGACATTGGTGTTATTCACTCCGGGAAACAGCGTGCCGAAAGTAGCCCCGCTCGGACGCTGCCAGGCGCCGACGTTATTGAGAATGATGTGATCGGTGGTATAGCTGAACACGAACTCGTTCAACAAGGTCGGAGAAAATGTCGAAGTGAGACGGGTTACCAGGCTGACGCCGGGGCCTTTGAAGTTCGTCTGGATCGTCGGGAAACTGCCGGCATTGGTCCAGAGCGGAACGGGATTCACCGTGTCCCAGGAATCGTGAATGTAACGGAAAGTGACGCGATTCGCTGCGTTGATGTTGTGGTCCACGCGAATCAACTCTTCGCGCCAGTTGGTGGGCTGGCTGGGAGATGAAATGAAGGACGCAGCCCCGGGCACGCCGGCGTTGGGGGCAGGAATCTCCGCGAGCAGCGCCTGAACGTTTGGATCATTGATGTTGAAACCCGGTACGGTGTTCAAATTGGGAGTCTGAACTCCATTCACCACTGGACAATCGCTGATGTCACCGTTCGTCGGATTCGGACACAGATCGCTGAAATCACCGAGACGTTCTGCGGCCGAGGGCACTGCAACGTTGAACGTCTGTCCGGGAACGCGATCGCGACGCCACTCCTGCGACCAGAAGAAGAACGTGTGATCTTTCCAGATTGGCCCGCCGATGGTGTAGCCGAAATCGTTTTTCTTGTAAGACGCGATCGGGTCAGGCGGGCGGTTGAAGAAGTTGCGAGCGTTGAAGGCATCGTTGCGTACGAACTCGTAGACGTTGCCGTGAAAAGCGTTGGTGCCTGACTTGGTTTCAACTTCGACGGTGCCGGAGCCATTGCGGCCGTATTGCGCACCGTAGTTCGAGGTCAGGACCTTGAACTCGCCGATGGACTCGAGGCTGGGATAAACGTTCAGCGTGGTGTTGCTGCCATTGTCCATGTTGTCGCCGCCATCGAGTTCCCAGTTGTTGTACTCGATGCGGCCGCCGTTGATGCTGTATCCGACGTTACCGGCGATGCCGACCGCGCCTTCGTCTTGCCCGGTCTGGTTGCTGACACCAGGAACCAGGGTTACAAGCTGCGTGAAGTTGCGGCCATTCAGCTCGAGCTGAGTGATCTGTTTGCCGGTGACGGTGCCGGAAAGATCGGAAGACTGAGTTTCAACCTGTGCGACGCTCGCGCCCTCCACCGTAACTTCGGTATTGGTGGATCCGACTTTCAGTTGCACATCATTGCGGGCCTTCTGGCCGACTCGCAGGATGACCCCTTTCGCCTCGTACCGGTTGAAGCCCTTGGCGACCACGGAAATGTTCACAGGGCCAGGAGGCAAACCTGCGGCCAGATAGTCTCCGGAATCGTTGGTAGTGGTTTCGCGGTTGATGCCTTTCTCGGGGATGCTGACATTGACTTTCGCGCCCGCAACCGCGGCACCGCTGGAGTCAGTTACCGTGCCTGTAACCTGAGCAGTGTCCTGAGCGAAGAGGAGGGTTGAAAGACAGAGACTTGCGAGGAGGGCGATCGAGTGAATGGGACGGTATTTCATGGTTGACTCCTTCGACTCCCTTGAGCTGAGTTGTCGCGTAAACGGGTTGCACGACTATAACGCAGCCGTGAACAAGTGCTAGTGATCTAAATCACAGGGTGCCAAGAAACTAATCCCCACTACCCCACGCAATGAATGCGTTTATTAAAACGTATGAATAGTGGAATAGTTCCACTTTGCTGTCAAGTGGAAAAGGTCCTGGTCGGCATTCAGGTTAAGCTGCGGGTGGACTCCCTCACTGCGAGTTCCGGCGCCATCTTGCGGTGTACGGCGGAAACTTCGCGCTTATCGAGAACCGCGTTGATCCCTTCGACCACGATGCTGACCGCCATGTTTCCCATTCCTTCCATGGGTTGGCGGATGGTAGTCAAAGGAGGGGTGTAGAGACTGGAAGCGGCAACATCATCAAACCCGATCACAGAACATTGCTCGGGAACCTTCATCCCTGCTTTGGCCAAGGCACGTATCGCGCCAAACGCTGTCATGTCATCGAAGGCGACCAGTCCGGTGAAGGGGCGCCGGCGCCTGATCAATTCTTCCGTCAATTTGTATCCGGCTTCAAAGCTCGAAATCGGGTCGCGAGATTCTGGAAGATCGAGGATCAACTTGGGATCGAGGTCGAGGTCCGTGGCGCGAGCAAAGTTCCGGATCCCCTTCCAGCGCGGTGCGCTGTCCGCCAAAGTCTTGGGCCCGCGGATGAACGCAATCCTGCGATGCCCGAGGGAATGTAGATGCTCGACGGCGGCGTAGGCGCCCAACTCGTTGTCCACGATTACGGAGCTGACGGAGTCGGTCTGAAGTTCGCGGCCGATCATCACGGTGGGGATGCTGCTCTTTTCGAGATCGGCCAGAACGTCAATGTCGACGAACAGCCAATTCGCCAGCACGATCAGCGCTTCGACGCGGCGGTCGAGCAGCATTTCCAGGTAGCGTTCGAAGCGGGCGCGTTCGTTGTGGACGTCGGTGAGAATGGGAAGGTACGAAGATTGATAGAGAGTGTTCTCGATCCCGCGCAAGACAAGGGTGCAAAAGGGATCGGTCATGTCGAAAATCATCACTCCCACGGTGTGACTGCGCTTGCTGCGCAGCGACCGGGCAAACAAGTTGGGGCGGTAACCCAGGCGCTTGGCGGCACGCTCAATACGCTTCTTCGTGGCAGAGGGTATGTAACGGGCCAAGGGCGCGTTGTTCAGAACGATGGAGACGGTGGTCGAAGAGAAACCACTCTCCTTGGCCACATCGCGGATGGTGACCATTGCGGATTTCACCTTGCCATCTTGCACTGAATCGCGAGAACGGGAGCCCAGTTGTCCGTCATCTGACATCTTGTGAGTAGGGGAGCAGGGTGCGAGCGCTTGAAATCAAGCTTCCAGTGGCGGACACTACAGCACAGTGAAACCAGTGTCAAGCATCGGCCGATCCGGGGTGGCGGCGGCAATCCTGTTTTTATGCTTCTACGCCTGGGCTCAACCCACAGCCAAACCCTCCAAGCCAAGCTCTACGCCGCAGCAATTGTTCCTGGAAGGAGAAAGCGCTCTTAAAGCCGGCGACTTAGCACGCGCCGAGGGGGCCTTTCAGGGGGTTCTTGCGATCGATCCGCAGCAGGTAGGCGCATACGCAAACCTGGGCGTGGTCTACATGCGGCAAAAAGAGTGGCGGAAGGCCTTGACCATGCTGCATAAGGCCGAGAGTCTGGCACCGCAAGTAGCGGGGATCCGGCTGAACATCGGCCTGGCATATTACCGCAAGGGAGAGTACGGAAAAGCGATTGCGCCGTTCGAGAGCGTGCTGAAAGATTCGCCCGATTCCCTCCAGGCGCGCTACCTGCTCGGGTTGTGTTACTTCTTCACCGAAAACTACGAGCAAGCTGCGATCGCGCTCGAGCCGCTATGGCCCCAAGAGTCGAACCAGCTGAATTACCTTTATGTGCTTGGCATTTCGGCGAATCACGCCAAGCGGCCTGAACTCGAGCAGCGAGCGCTTTCCCGCATGGTAGAGATTGGGCAGGATTCCCCGGAATTTCACCTGCTAATGGGGAAAGCCCACATCAATCGCGAAGAGTATGATGACGCGATTCGCGAGTTGCAGGCGGCCGCGAAGCAGCAACCCGCGCTGGCATTTGTGCATTTCTACCTGGGCGAAGCCTATCTGAAGAAGCAGGACCTCGAGCAAGCCAAGCAGGAATTCCTCAAAGATATCGCGATCGAGCCGGACGTGGCCTATAACTACGACCAACTAGGATTCATCTATTCCCAGCAACAGCAGGATGCAGTGGCTGAGAAGTATCTGCGTCATGCGTTGCGGATTGATCCGCAGCTGGGGAGTTCGCATTTCGAATTGGCCCGGATTTACTTGCGGGGAAAAAGGTACAAACAGGCTCTCGCGGAGATTGATGCCACGCAGAAGCTGGACCCAAACAACAGTTCGGTGCATTTCGTGCGCGGACAGATCCTGCAAAAATCAGGCAAGACCGAGGAAGCAAAACTTGAGATGGCGGAGGCGACCAGGCTCTCGAATGACCAGAGGAGCAAGCGGCAGCAGGAGTTATATGGCGGAAGTTTGCCAAATCCGGAATTGAAGCAGGAACCGCAATAAGTCGAATCGTGACAGCTGAGCTTTGGGTGTAAACTCTTGTCCTCACGAATTCCTCATCTGCACCGGTAACTTCCGTTCCAGGCAAGGAGCAATCTCGATATGAAACGCGCCATTCAGATCATCGGAATCATTCTCGGATTGTTGCTGATCGCCGCGATCGCGCTGCCGTTTCTGATCGACGTGAACAGCTTTCGTCCGCGACTGGAATCGGAGCTTTCCACCGCGCTGGGCCGGCAAGTCAAGGTGGGCAATCTGAAGTTGTCCATACTCTCAGGCAGCGTCGCAGCTGAAGATCTCTCCGTCGCTGATGACGCGTCGTTCAGCAAGGGCCCGTTCATTCGTGCAAAGTCCCTGGATGTGGGTGTTGACCTGATGCCGCTGATCTTCTCGAAGGCGCTTCATGTAAATGACTTGACTTTGACTGAACCCGAGATCGTTCTACTGCGCACCAGTGCTGGGAAATGGAACTTCTCCAGTCTTGGGGGAAACTCACCGGCGAAGGAGAAACCGTCTTCAAGCCAAGGCAGTTCCAATCCCAACCTGTCGGTTGGCAAATTGGAGGTCAAGAACGGGCGCGTCACTGTGGGCGAAGCAGGCTCAGCAACGAAGCCCAAGGTTTACGACAAGGTGGGAATCGTGGTGCGAAATTTTTCTTTCGCGAGCCAGTTCCCTTTCACCATGACCGCCAATTTGCCTGCGGGCGGAAATCTGAAACTTGACGGGCGTGCGGGACCAATCGCGGCAGAGGATGCGTCCCTGACACCGCTTGAGGCCAAGATTGGGGTCAAGAAACTGGATCTGCCAGCGTCCGGTTTTGTCGAACCTGCATCAGGAATTGCAGGGGTGATGGACTTCGACGGAACCTTGAAGTCGGACGGAAAAAACCTGAATTCCAACGGCAACATAGTCGCGAACAAACTGAAGCTTTCGCCCAAGGGATCTCCCGCCGGCCGCGAAGTGGACGTCAAATATTCGCTTGTGCACGATTTACAAAAGCAGGCGGGAGCGATTTCGCAGGCTGAGATCAGCATGGGCAAGGCGCTCGCCCAACTTAACGGGAATTACCAGATGCAAGGGAATAGCACTCTGGTAAATATGAAATTGATCGGCCAGGGAATGCCCGTAGACGAACTGGAAGCCATGTTGCCTGCGGTGGGAGTGATTCTGCCTTCCGGGTCTTCTTTGAAGGGCGGAACACTATCCACGACCTTGGGGATCAGCGGCCCAACCGACAAACTGGTGATCGTAGGACCAGTCAGGCTCGCGGATTCCAAGCTGGCGGGATTTGACCTCGGCTCAAAGCTCTCCGCGATCTCCGCGCTGGGCGGCGCGAAAACAGGATCGGATACGGTCATTCAGAACCTGAGTACCAATGCCCGTGTCGCGCCCGAAGGAATCAAGACTGACGACGTCAATCTCATGATCCCTTCGCTGGGCACCCTTACCGGAGCGGGCACCATCAGTCCAGCGGGCGCGCTCGATTATCGGATGCAGGCCAGACTTTCTGGCGCGGCTGCCGGGCTCACCCAGGTAGCTGGCCTTGGCGGCGGCGGGGCCGTTCCCTTCTTCATTCGCGGAACCACGAGCAGCCCCCAATTCGTTCCGGACGTGCAAGGCATGGTTGCGGGACGGCTAAAGGGTGGATTGCCGGGTGTGGGTGCGGTCGGGGGCAACTCTCCCCTGGGGTCGCTCGGCGGTCTGTTCGGCAAGAAAAAGAAAAAGCCTTAACTCCTCAGCTGTCGGGCAAAGGCTGGCTGTTGATCAGCCGCATTCGGGCGTTTTACCATCAATTACACGACTTTGATCCATACGAGAAGATGAGTCATGATGAACGAAACCATTGTGAATGGGCTGAAGCCATACCTGATTGGCGACAAGATCCGCAGTCTGCGGTTGCGAAAGAGCATGGGCCTGGTGGAATTGGGGAAGCATACAGGGTTGTCGGCAGCCATGTTGTCGAAGTTAGAACGGGGCAAGCTGTTCCCGACCTTGCCTACTTTGCTGCGGATCGCATTGGTGTTCAGCGTCGGACTCGACTATTTCTTCACAGATGAGCGGAAGCGACGGGTGGTAGCATTGGCGCGGAAGTCCGACCGAATGCGTTTTCCGGAGCGCCCCGGACAAGAAAACGTCGCGTATTTCTTCGAGTCCCTCGATTATCCTGCCACCCAGCGAAAAATCAGCACATTCCTCGCCGATTTCCAGGCGGTTCATGACGATAAGGTCAAGCCACACATGCATCCGGGCCACGAGTTGCTATATCTGTTCAAGGGTGAGTTGATTTTGACCATTGGAAGCACTGAGTATCAGTTGCAGGAAGGCGATTCCATTTATTTCGATTCGGCCGTTCTGCACAGCTACTGCAAAGTAGGCAAGGGTTCGACGTCGGCAATCATTGTAACCGCGGCGTGAACGGCAATCAGATGTAGCCCAAGCCCGCAAGTCGGTCGCGGATGAGACTCTCTTCGTCTACCGCTGTGGTTTCGTCCGGGTTCTTCTTCTGCACCTCGGCGACAAGGGATTTTCCCTGCATGGTGGGCGGAATCTCACGTCCCACCAGATCGAGCATGGTAGGCGCCAGGTCAAGAAGGCTGGCGCCATGGTATTCGCCGGTCAGGGGACAATTCGGGGCAACGAGAACAAAGAATCCATCGCCAGGCTGGGAGGCCTGCGGGTTAGAAGAAGAGCCTTTGATCGCGCGCGGTGACACGATGAGGAGCAGGGTGTCGTCGTCTAGCAGTTCGAGAATACTGCCCACTTGTTCATCGAGCCAAAGATAGTAGTCGGAAATCGCCTCGGGAGACGGGAGATCAACCCCGAGAGTCTCCATTCCCACATCCACGATTTGAAAATATGCCCAACGCTGCTGCGGAAAGAGCGTTCGTGCAGTCTGCCAGCGCGTTCGACTAGCTGACAGCACCTGCTCTGACAGCGTATGCGCAGCGGTTGGGACAACGCTTTCCGAGTCGCAAGCAGTGAGGTCAGACGGGCTTGCAGTCGCGGGAAAAGAAGCAAAGCTCACGCCATCGATTTCGTAAGGCGGAATGTCGGAGGTAAGCCCGAGCAGCGCTGACCGGTTCTGATGATCGGCAAGCAGGTTCCAGATTGCGGGAGCCTTTGGATCGAGGGCCTCGGGAGCTTGACTCGTCCCCATCGACATCCAGACTCGCAGGGTAGCGCTTTCACCTCCCGCCTGCACTATTCCATAGACGCCGACATCCATTAATCGGCGAATATTGACCAGGCGTTCGTCGTGAAAAACGATGTCAGGGGTAGCGCCGTCGAGTCCGAGCACGCAAATTTTCATAGGCAAAATGCTTTAATCCGTTGACAGCAATGACTTCCCTTCCATTGCTCCGGGTATGGCAACGCCCAAATATTCAAGAATCGTGGGAGCAAGATCAATAATGTGCGGGCCTTTGGCCGGCAGCGCACGATTGACGAAAAGCATTCCGGGCACCGCTTCGGGATCAACGATATGATCGCCGCTCCATTTGCGCGTGTTGTCTTCGATCAGGTGGTTGGCAAATCCGCCCACAGCGGTCTTCCATGCCACGCGAAACCCGGGATGGAAGTTGACCAGTAGATCGGGCGCGCGATCGGCGTAGGGCCCGCTGTACAGTTCTTCGCGACGTGAGACGCTGCGAATTGCGGGCCTACCGGTGGTCGGATCGGGGTGTCCGGTGAGTCCCGATTGGATCGCATTGCGAACCCGCTCGGCTTCCCCGTTTTCACCCACGATGCCACCTTGCTCCCTGCCCTCCAGGTTCAGATATATACCGCCGAGGCCGAGCGCATAGGCAGAAGTCCGGGACCAATCCACCTCGGCGAACGCTTCGCCCCGATCTTCACCCGGTTTCCTTCCATCCTTAAGCGCCAGCAGGCCATTCTGAAAGAGCCAGGTGTTGGTGTCGAACGCGCGGCGAAAAGTATTAAACCCGTGGTCGGAGAGCACGATTAGCAGAGTGTCCTCGTCCACGTGATTGAGCACAGGCGCGAGAAGTGCATCGCAGCGCTGGTAGTGTTGCTCGACCCGGGTGCTGAAATCACGGTCGGCATCGCGGTTGTGCAGGGGATGGCCTGCATCCCGAAAGCGCCACATCATGTGCTGCAGGCGGTCCGGGGTATCGAAGAGAATGAAGAAGAAGCCTTCTCTGAAGCGGTCCAACTCGTAACGCATGAGTTGCTCGCGCTCGCCCAGGACAAGGTCACAATGCTGAAGATAGGCTTCTTCGTCGAAGCGCCCATTGTTCAGGCCATTATGATCTTCCGCCATACCAAGGGTGGAAAAAAGTCCCAACTTTTCCGAGATAGTTTTTGCGTAGTCTGGAGGGGCTGATACCGGAAACAGCGGCGCGGCCGGATCGAAATTGATCGCGGAAACATAAAACTCGACGTGTGGATCAAGCCTGCGAACATAGAAGCGGGCGATCCCGGTCACGGACTGCAACATCGAAAGTTTGAACTTGAAGCGAACCCAGTCGCTCCATTGCCGCTCGGAAACTTCGATCTTCGCCGGGGATCCGCCGGTTTCAATGGCGAGCCTGCGAGCCGATTTATCCACCCGAACCCGGATATCGCAAATCGCATCCGCTGCAGGAGCCTTTGCGGTGTTGCGCGGACCGATGACCCGGGTGGAGAAATCAGATCCTGAATCAAGATGCACCACCTGTTCGCTCTCCTCCGCCTGAACGCCATGATCCTGGGTATAGAACGTTCCCTTGCTCTGGCTGCCGCGGAGATCCGGCACACCAACGCCGGCAAGCATGTTCCCTTTCAGAGGATCAGGCGGGAAGGTGCAGGGGCATCGCAGGACGGTACTGGGAATACCGGCCTGAGTAAGGGTGATCCAGAAGGGAACGCCCTGCCGCTGGTTCACTACGCGGGGAGGCGCAAACATGTTCCTGGGGCGCTCGAACCGACTCAGCGCCGCATCCGGCAGACGATTTTGCGGGTCGCGCGAAATGAAATCGAAAATTCCGTGGCCACCGGGATTGGTGCCAGTGGCGAACGAAGACCAGGCCACTGGCGTCTGCGCGGGATAGGTCGTCTTCAGCCGGCTATAGCTGCCGCTCCGCTGAATCTTTGCCAGGTTTGGCAGTTCGGCGCGCGAGAGCATGGCATCTACGATGCCAGGCTCCAGACCATCCAAGCCAATCACAATGACTTTTTTGGGCAAAGAGAAACCTGTGACTAGTGAGTCTCGGATGAAGCGGTTTCCGACGCTTCAATGGCCGCCGGCTCAGGAGAGCGGCGAAACACGCGCACAACCTTGAAAAAGAGGCCCACGACCTTGTTCCAGAAGATCAGCACGATCCCCAGGATGCTGGCAAGGCCCGACGTCACGGTCATAATCTGGTCTGGCCCCGCGTACAACGCAAAAAGATCTACCCGCATTGCAATCTCCTTGAACCCCAATGCCATTGAGCAAATGGCAGAGCAAGAAACTTACATTAGCCAAGATTCTAGCATTGTTAGGTCAAAATGGAAGTGAACGTTCGTCGGCGAATTAGAAGCCGGATGGAGACTTTGGTGAAGTACCCGAGTTGCTCATCAGGCCCTGTAGTTGCGATATAAGCGCTGAGGCCTCCCGCCGGCCTGCCGAAGTGCTGGCTAGATCGTTGGTTTCCGCAGGGTCCCTAGCCCAATCATAGAGCTGCTTGCCGTATTTTGCGTGAATAATGAGCTGCCAGTTGCCGGAGACGATGGAACTCATCGGACCGGAAACAGCGGTTGGAACCGGGTCGGGAGGGCGATCCTTCTTCGAGGCATACGGGCTTACCGAGAGCTCCGAGAGCACAGGCTGCTCGGATGAAGCAGGTGCTTTCCACAATGAATCGAGCGTCGGGCGACGAAAGCTTGGTGGCGGAGTTGTCCCAACCATTTGCATCAAGGTCGCCGGGATCACGGCGTTGGTGACAGGTGAGATCACGCGAACTGAGGCTGGAACGTGATCCGGCCACCAAAGGATGAGCGGCACGTGAATCAAGTTCCAGTACAAGGAATTGCCATGGTCCTCCAGCCCGTGCTCCCCCAGAGATTCGCCGTGGTCGGAGGTAATGACCAGGAGCGTGTTCTTATCCAGGCCGCGAGCATGCAATTTAGACAATAGTTGGCCGAGACAGTCATCCACGTATCGAATGCTGTCGTCGTATTCGTCAGCCGGAACGTTATGAGGCCAGTCGGGCTTGGGGTAGCCGCGTGGTCCGCCATAGTGGCGATGAACGTCGAAGTAGTTAAGGAACGCGAAAAAGGGGTGTTGCCCGGCATCCCGGCCCATCCATTCTTCAAATTCGGCATTCACTGCCGAAGCGCGCTTTCTCACCCCGAGTGCACCGCCACGACTGCCCGAACCTTCTTCATCGGGATCGAGCAGAGAATCCCATCCTACCCAGCGCAGGAATCGCTTTGGTTTGCTGTGATCGGTGCGAGAGAGGTAGATGCGGGCAAACTCGCGGCCATACAGGGTGCGAACCAATATGTCGGCCGGAGAGTTGAAATAGTCGTCGAAATGAATGAATCCGCGTTCAAAGCCAAGATCGTGCGAGAACCACGTTCGATTCGCCGAGAAGGCTCCTGTGCGGTAACCGAGGGCCTGCAGTTGCTGGCCGATAGTGGGGAGGTTGCCGAGGTTGTTCCCGTTCGCTCCGAACAATGGCATCGGCTTTACGTTGTCGGCTCCATGCTCGTAGACGTAGCGTCCGGTCACGAGGGAGACGTGCGAGGGCAAACTCCAGGATGAAGTCGAGATCGCGTTCTGGAACAAAACACCTTCTCGAGCCAACCGATCCAGGTTCGGGCTGGTGGGCCGCTGATAACCATAAGCCGAAAGATGATCGGCACGAAGCGTGTCCACGACGATGACGATGAGGTTGGGGAGCGCAGGATTGGCGGCCGGGAGCGTTTCGATGGCATGATGCTCGCGCCAACGTTGCCCGCCCTCTACGCTCAACAGCGCGAACAAAAAGACGCCGACCAGCGCGGGCAAGGTTTTCTGCCAGAAAGTGAACACCCATTGCTGCCGTTTTGTAATCCAGCGACTGAAGCCCACAGCAACACCAAGCGCGAGCAGAAGACTGCTTTTGTGATAAAGCCGTCCTGTCAGGGTAAGCCAATCGTAGACCGTAGCGAACGCCAACACCGCCGGAACTGCGACGACGGGTTGGATAGCGGAGGTGCAAAGTCCCGCAGCCTTCGCGATCGCAAGACTCACGAACGCCAAGACCAGGAAGAACGAAACGTTCACCAGCGGCGAGATCCAGAGGATAGGCAAGGAAACGTGAAGCATGGGGCCCCAGCTGGCCCAGTTAAGACGCTGGAAGATCAACAACCCTACCCCTTCGATGATCCCCGCGAAGATCCCGAACCAAATCGCGATCAGCGCCGTTGTGCCAACACTTGCCGTGATGGAAGCGCGTTCTTCTAAAGATTTCAGAGTTGGCTCAAGTGGAGACAATGAGTGTTTGATCCTGCGTTCGCTGCTGCTAGTTTACGCCACAGTGGGGCGGGATTGAGACACGCTATTGAGTTGGCGACGGCGCCTTCGGGTCATAAAGGTCGCGGATTTCTTCAGGGTCATCTGCCCAGTTGTACAACTGGTTCCCATATTTCTCATGCTTGATGAGCTGCCAAGGTCCCGAAATCAACGACTGAATCGCTCCTGTATCAGCTGTGAGAACAGTCGGGTCGACAACTGCCCCATGATGATTGAAATGCCTGACGGAAAGTTCCGAAAGCACGGGCGGGGCTTTTGCCGCAGGATGGGTCCACAAGAAACTGAGGCTGGGCCCGGGAAAAACATCCCTTTCTTGCACTCCGACCAACTGCATCAGCGTCGCGGGGATTGCTGCATTACTCACGGGATGTGCCAGCCTCGTATTCGCCGGGACATGCCCCGGCCACCAGACGATCAAAGGAACGTGAATCGATTCCCAGTAAAGGGCTGCGCCATGGGTTGCGAGGCCATGCTGCCCCAGCGACTCACCGTGATCCGAGGTTATGACGACCAAAGTGTTACGAAGGACTCCGCGTGTCTCCAATTCGGAAAGCAGCGCGCCGAGGGACGAGTCAACATAGCTGATGCCATTGTCGTAGTCATCGACAGGCCCACCTTGGGGCCAAGGCCTGGCGAACGATCCTGGCCCAGCATAGGGTTGATGGACATCGAAGTAGTTCAGAAAAGCAAAGAACGGGTGGGGACCAGGCTCGATCCAATCGAGTAACTCGCGGCCAACGACGGGAGCGCGTTTTCGCACGCCAGGAGAGCCGCCTGCATAACCAACTCCCTCATCGTCGCTATCGGTAACGGCATCGAATCCCAGCCAGCGAAGAATTCGCTTGGGCTTGCTGTGCTCGGACCTCGACAGATAGATGCGCGAAAACTCTCGTCCAAACAGGGTCCGTATGCAGGCATCGGGCAGGGAGTGAAAGTAATCTTCGAAATGCGCAAAGCTCCGGTCGAAGCCGAGATCATGCGAAAACCACGTTCGGTTGGCCGAGAAGGCTGCAGTGCGATATCCGAGTTGCTTCAGCTTCTCGCCAATAGTCGGGAAATTTCTGAAGTTGTTTGCATTGGGCCCGAACAATGACATTGGCTTGACATTGTCGGCTCCATGCTCGTGCACCGGCTGCCCGGTTACCAGGGATGCATGCGAGGGCAGGCTCCAGGAAGAGGTCGAAATCGCGTTCTCAAACAGAACGCCCTCTCTCGCGAGATGATCAATTACTGGACTCGTGGAACGCGCATAGCCATACGAGGAAAGATGGTCGGCGCGAAGAGTGTCAATAACTATAACTAGTATGTTTGGCAACGCGGGATCGGCAACCGACAGGCTAGCCATTTCCCGCTGCTCGCGCCAGCGATGCACACCTTCGATGCCCGCCGCGAGCGCAGAAAGCGCAACCACAACCACGGGCAGGGATTTCCTGCAGAATGCAACAACATGGCGGTGATCCAGCCAGCGGCTCAGGCCGACCGCAACCCCTAACGAAAGAAGCAGGCTGCTCGTTCGGTAAAGACGAGACGTAAGATCCAGCCAGTCGTAGAGAGTGGCGAAGGTCAGAACGAACACCGTGACTTTCACGGGATCGAATTTCGGGATGAGTCGCTCAACGGCGAGGATCAGAACTGCCAGAGCGGAAAAAAGCGTGACATCAACAAACGGAGAGATCCAAACGATCGGGGCTGAGACGTGGAGCATCGGACCCCAACTCGCCCAATTGAGACGTTGAAACATCAGCAGGCCCACACCTTCGAAGGCACCGCCTACGATCCCGAACCAAACCGCAACCAGCAGCACAGTCCGCAAGCGCGAGAATGAGGAAGTCTTAAGCCGACCTTCCGCTGCACTGGAAGTGATATCTGTTAAGCGCAATGAACTCAGGTCCCGAGCTTGAAGTTGGGAAGAGTGTACGACAAAACGAGAACGTTCGTGTCCTGTTTTTGTTGGAGGTACATCACACGAGTGTCAGCGTCCGGAGTAATCGTCCAGCGCCTGGCTGAGTCTCTCCAGAGCCGTTATCGTCATTTCGGGATCGCCGCCGATCCCAATGCGGAAATGCTGCGGCATCTCGAAAAATCGGCCCGGCACCACGCTGGTTTCGTAATTCCGGCGTAGAAAATCGCAGAAGTCATCGGCACTCCCCCGAAGCAACCTGGGAAAGACGGAGGTTCCGTGCGCTGGCCGGACACATTCGAGATCAGCACGGGAATCAAGGAAGGAGTTCAAGGCACGCCGATTCGATTCGACGATCTCTTCGGCGCGAGCAGCAATCTTATCGAGGTTGTCCAGGGCAATGACGCTGATTAATTCGGCGGGATGGGCAGGAGTGGCCCCGTAGAGATCATTAATTCTCCACATGCGGGTGGCCAGGCTAGGCTCGGCCAAGACCCATCCGCAGCGAACGCCACTCAATCCATACGCTTTCGTCAGGCTACTGGTCACGAGGAAATGCTTTCCCAGGTGAAACGCGGGCGTAAAGGGCTGATCGAATAGGGCTTCCAGGTAGACTTCGTCCACCAGCACGCGGGCGCCCACGGAGCGCGTGAGGTCTCCTATGTCAGCCAGAGTGGAGGGACTGGTCATCGCGCTCGATGGATTGTGAAAGTTGGTGATCACAATCAGGCGGGTGCGTGATGTGATCTGCTTTGCCACCTGTTCGGGCTCGATCTCGAAATTATTCTCAAAATTTCGGGGGAAGCGGCGGACCTGGGCGCCTAGATAGTGCAGTGTGCTGAGCAACAACTCGTATGTCGGTTGCTCAACTAAGACTTCGTCACCCGGTTCAATCGTAGCCGCCATCGCGAGGTGGTTCGCCATCGAGGTACCGGTGGCGGCGACTACGCAGTCGGGGTTGACTCCGTTTTTCTTAGCCAAGCGCTCCTGCAATGGCGCATATCCATAGATTGTCGGCCCGTTGATTTCGAGGTCCTCCAAACGAACTGGCAATTCCGCAAGGGGATAGGACTTTACTCCGCTGGTCGCGAGGTTGTATTTCGCATCCGAGTGCAGCTTGGCAAATTCCATGTAAGGAGAGTGAGAAGTAGTGCGCGACCAGGTCATGGGTGGTGATTTCCGAGATGTTTGCGGCGATGCCAAAGAGCATACACAGGAATTCCGAGCAGCAGAATCGCCATGCCCAAGAGGCTATTCGCCGGATAGCGGTAGATGGTGTTGGCTACGACGAGCCACGAGATCAGGATAAAGGCAATGGTGGTAAACGGGTGACCGGGCACGCGATAGGGGCCTCCGTTTTCTCCAATGCTCCGTCTGCGAAGCGGGAAAATGCAGGTAGCCGTAAGACCGAAGAACAGAAAGTCCATGGACACAACGTAATTAAGAATCTGTTCATAGCGGCCCGAAAGGGCGACCACAATGGTCCAGATGCTCTGAAGCACAATGGCAACCACTGGTACGCGGGTCCGCGCGTTGACTGAGGCGACGCTCTGAAAAAAAAGTCCGTCCTGGGCCATTGCGAAGTACACTCTCGGCGCGGTGAGGACCGATTGACTGAGAAACCCCAGGGTCGAGATAGCAATTCCGAAGGCGATCAGTGTGGCGCCATGTTCGCCCAGAGCCAAGCGCATGGATGCGGAAGCGGGCACGGTGGTATTGGCAAGCTCAAGCGGGCCAAGCGCGCGCACATAAACCAGGTTGACCGTCACGTAAAGCGTGATCACTCCAGCGACACCAACTACGAGAGCGCGAGCGAGGTTGCGTTGAGGGTCCTTGATTTCTGCCGCAATAAAATTCGCGGTTTGCCAGCCCCCGTAAGCAAAGAGCACCGGAATCATGGCCGATCCAAATGAAGCCAACAATTGAAAGGATGGCGGTTGGTCGAACACAGGGTGGGAAAGGGAAAATGGATTCTTGATCAGTAACAGGCCCGTGATCACCAGTCCAGCAATGGCGGCAATCTTCAGCACCATCAGAGCACTCTGCACGCGACTGCCCAGCTTGACTCCGAAGCAATTGATCACGGTGAGGACGGCGAGCGCCACCACCGCCGTAAGTCTCTCGGATGCTCTCCATCCCGTAAGTTCCAGGAAATATCGGGCGAACGTGACTGTCACGGCCGCCATGCCGCCGGTTTGAATGACTAACAACAGAACCCAGCCGTAGAGGAATCCGAGCGCGGGATGATAGGCTTCGCGCAGGTAAGCATACTGGCCCCCAACGTCGGGCATGCGACCGGCAAGTTCGGCGTAGATAAATGCTCCGAGCATAGCCATGATTCCGCCCACGACCCATGCGCCCAAAATCAGAATCGGCGTGTGTACCTGCCTGGCGACCACGTAGGCGTTAACGAAAATACCGGAACCGACAATTCCTCCCATGACCACCATGGTGGCGTCGAACAATCCGACCTGGCGCACCAGGGTGCTTCCAGCCGCTGCGGGTTCCACGATGGCAGAATGAGTCTTGTGCACTGGCGAGAATCTAACACGGTGTGGACCGTGTGTCTGGATGTTATCCTCATTTCGCTCTGGTAACCGGCCCGAGCCCGCACTACACTCCTGGTTAACCAATTTCGTGCAACTTCGTCCTACCCTGAGCAGCTTGTTTGGGACGAAGCGTCTGCAGATTGGGATCAATCACATTTCGCAGGCGAAAGCCTGACACTACACTGTCGAGTTGCAGTTAATGGCGGAGTATCCCCAGCACTTACCGAGTCCGGCGCGAATTCTGCGCAGTTACGCCCTCAGCCTAGGAATTGCGGCACTGGCAGGCGCCGCTTCGTTCCTGGGAACCTATCTGTTCCGGGCCGTGACCGAGTGGACGCCGGACCTGACCTACATCGCGATAAGTACATTGATCAGCTTCCTTATTTACGGGCTGCTGGCTCCGATTGTCGTTTGGCTGGCGATGAAGTTCCCGGTCGAGCGAAAAAATTGGATTCGCCGCATCTTGTTGCACCTGGTGTTCGCCGTGATGTTCACCGCGGTGCATGTGGCGGTAAGGCCCATGGTTTACCAGATGAGAGGTCCCGACGGTAAACCTCGTACCATCACCTGGCGACTGTACCGCAATCTTTTCATCTATCTCGCGTTCGACAATATGGTAAACACGTACATGCCGATCGCACTGCTGGGCCATTTCTTGCTTTACCAGCGCAGGCTGCGCGACCGCGAGGTACGTTCGTCGCAATTGCAAGCCAAACTCGCCCAGGCACAGCTGGCGATGCTGAAGATGCAGCTACAGCCACACTTCCTCTTCAACACCCTCAATGCCGTGTCGGCCCTGATCCGGGACAATCCCCACGCCGCCGAAGAAACGCTGGCCCGGTTGAGCGAGTTGCTGCGGCTAACGCTGGACAATGAACCCGAGCAGGAAATCTCGCTCAAGGTAGAACTTGATTTCATCCAGCGCTATTTGGAAATCGAGCAAATCCGCTTTGAGGATCGCCTTCACGTCTCTTTCGATATCGAGCCCTCGGCGCTGGACGGGAAAGTTCCTAACATGCTTTTGCAGCCGCTAGTGGAGAATGCGCTGCGTCACGGAATTGCGAAGCGCGCTCAAGCTGGGAAACTCCAAATCCGGGCCTGGCGGGAACAGGAATGGCTGATGGTTGCCGTGCATGACAACGGGCCGGGAATTCCGGAGGGAACTCTGCCGGAGCGAATCGGGCTGGCCAATACCCGGTCACGCTTGCGTCAACTCTACGGCGATACGCAGCGCTTCACGCTAGAGAGTTCGGGCGAGGGGGGCACCATAGCAACCGTGCAGATTCCCTTCCATCCGGCAGAGCACGACGCTGTTGTGGCCGACGATCACTGGTTCGCAATGCCCTCGGAAACCGTGCACTGAGCGGCCCGGCCCTACTTGCCCAAAAATTCCTGTACGCGCGCGCGGTAAGTGCGGCTCAGGGTGAGTTTTCGCCCATCACGAAGAACAACCACGTATTCCCCGGCAAACCAGGGTTGAAATTCCTTGATGCGCTCAATGTTTACGATGGTGGAACGATGGATCCGCAGGAACCGTTCGGGGTCGAGGCGCGCCTCAAAATTCTGCATGGTTTCCCGGATCAGGTGGTTTTCTTTTCCCACGTGGAGCGTCAGGTAGTTTCCTGCCGCCTCGATGTAGTCGATCTCGTCGGCGCGCAGGAACAGGGCGCGACCGCCGGAACGGATCACCAGCCTGTCCGAATATTTCTTTCCCGGGCGAGCCTCCCGTAACAGAGCCAACAGTTGCGTGCTCAACAGGCCGCCATTCCCGTGGTGAATCTGATCCTTGGCGCGCTGCACCGCGCGGCGGAAGCGTGACTCACTAAAGGGCTTCAATAAGTAGTCCACTGCCTGCGCATCAAAGGCGCGAAGGGCGTATTTATCGTACGCGGTGACGAAGATGACCGCGGGCCGCAGACCGCTTGCGCTCATCAACTCCATCAACTCGAAACCATCCGTCTCGGGCATTTGAATATCGAGGAAAACCAGCGATGGCTTTGCTTGCTCTAGCAAGGCGAGCGCCTCCGCCCCACTGGAGCATTCGCCCGCGAGCTCCACTTCTTCATCGTCTTTCAACAAGTCCCGAATTCGCTTACGGGCCAGTGGCTCGTCGTCGATGATCAGGGCCTGAATCTTGAGTTGCTCGTTCGGCACATCCCCGCCTGAGACGTGATTTAGACGTGTGTCAGGGTGCTTTGTCTGAATTCCAAAGCGAATTTCGGACACCTCACCGGCAGGCTGGCACCCCTCCGTTACTGTAAGACGATTTTGAGAGCCGTTTTTCTCACAAGCAAGTTTCATATTCGAGTATCCAGCAGGCTTCCTGCCAAATAGGTGAGTTTTGTGTGACGGGCTGGAACTGGGACGGAATGCAGGCAGGAAGGGACGATTTGCCAAAAACTCGAAGTGATTCCCTGCCCGAGGAACATAGGTGTCAGTCGTCTTCTCGCGGCGGGAGAATGTGTCCGGAATTTCATAGGCCCTTTCCATGGGATGAAAACGGCCTATGAAATTGACCATGTTATGAGGGCTGGTTCACCCAGGCAAAGGCCCGCTTACCGTCGGAACGCTCGACCAGGCGCGCTTCTCCGTAGTGCACCAGCCGGTTCAGAACCGTGGTAACGCTGGCCAGTGGATCCTTGTGGGTCTCAAGCGAGAGGCCCTGTTGGCGAAGCCGGTCGCGGACTTCGCGGGCGCGCAACGGGCCTGCAGCCTGCATCAGGGTGAGCCGGCAAGCTTTTGTAAGGCCGGTCTGATGGCCGCGCGACTTCTTCCCATTCAGGTCGAGCAATTCGTCTTCGCTGACGATACCATCGAAGATCACTGCCAGGCCCAGGATGGTTTGCTTGACGGTGCCAATACGCTTCATGATTTCAGCGCGTTGAGCGCGGAGTACGCGCAACTCCTCCCGCGCCAGGCGGATGACTTCTTCCGCATGACGTGAAGAGGTGGCCAGATTCGGGTTCACCGTCGGTAGATCGGTCACAAGTTGCTGAGTTGCCATATTGAGTAACCCTCCCCCACATATTGTTCATTAGATAGACGAACCAAACAGACGCCTGCTACGGACTCGGGGCAGTCAACCGAAGGAAATGACGAATCGCGTGTTATGTGGGACGAATGACGGAGAACAAAGGCTCTAACCGCCGGAGCGAAATAGGCGCGAACCAAAGTATCGGTGAACCGGTCGTCCGTGGAGCGAGCCCAAGTAGCCGTTTACCTGACGATCCGGTACGACAGGCTGTTACCCGAAGCATGCTCGCGGAGCAGGTCTATCCCCCGCCGGCACCAGTGGTCGAGGTCAGCGGCCCCTGAGAAATCAATGATCATCATCACGATGCGACTGGTGGATGCAACAATCATCGCACGCTCCGAGTCGCTGGTCGGACTGCCGAATGGCCCAGCCTCGTCCGAGAAAACAGGAAGGCTCTCGAGATTGAGAGAGTCCTTCCCAATACCTTTGTAGGCTTCTCCGCGCGCGCCTGCGCGGAAAGCCACGGTATTTGCGATCTTCGAACTATCGTAGGAGCCAATGGGCAAGAAAGATTCGAGCGAGACCAGGTTGTTGACATCCACAACATTGTTGATGAAATAGAGGCCCTTGCCGGATACGATGCGACGTAGCAAGGCTTCAGAGGATCCCCGATACCGGGAAGGATCCTTGCCAAGAGCACGATATGCGCCTCGCGTAGCCGCGACGGAGAGTTGCGACCCAATCTTGTCGGCTGGCAGCTCCATGGGAATTCGCTGAGCCCTCTGCTTCAACTTTTCCAGCAGCATTGGATCCGACGGTCGGACTGTAACAGAGCCCTGCACGCAGCCAACAGAAAGGGATCGACAGGTTTGCTTAAGGGATGGGTGGATCTGTAAAGAAATTTCGTCAAAGCCCTCGGACATGCCCTCAACATATCGGAAAGGAACAAGCCGCGCCAAGGTGCAGCCTTTAGGCTACCGGCACTTCTGGTTCCAGGTACTCCAGACGACCGCCCGCCGGGTTGAATCTGGTGATAAGCGGGCAGTGAAGGGTGGTGGAGCGGCGATGCCCCGGACCGGAGGGTCTCAAGGCTGAACCCGATTCATCGCTTGCGGTCCGACTCAGACAGCGCCGCCCTCTCTGCTTTATCGGCAAGCTGGGCGGCTTCTTTAAAAATGCGTACGAACATGGGCCGGGTAAGTTTCCCGGTCTGGGTGTTCTGATTTGAGGGATGATACGAGGCGAGCAGGAAGCGTTCATCCGCCATGGCGTACCAGGCGCCGTGCGAGAAGACATACTGCTTTCGTGCGGCTAGTTGGCCGCGGCGCTTGAGGTAATTCAAGTATGCGTCGAAGGCAATCCTTCCTAGCGCGACGATGACCCGGGCACGCTTCAGACCTTCAAGTTCTCGCTCGAAGTAAGTCGCGCAATTGGCCAGTTCCTGGGGCAGCGGTTTGTTATCGGGGGGAGCGCAGCGGGCAGCGGCGGTGATGTAGAGATCGGTCAGGATCAAGCCGTCATTGCGATCGGTTGCGCGAGGCTGGTTGGCAAAACCAGTTTCATGCAGTACCGGGTACATGAAATTTCCCGAGGCATCCCCTGTGAACGGGCGCCCGGTGCGGTTGGAGCCGTGCGCGCCGGGAGCGAGGCCGAGTACAACGACTCGGGCGTCGGGGTCGCCGAAGCCCGGCACGGGCCGTCCCCAGTATTCCCAGTCGCGGTAGGCGCGACGCTTTTCGCAAGCGATCTGCTGGCGGTATTCAACCAGGCGGGGGCAGCGCCGGCAGGCGACGACCTCGGCGTTGAGTTGTTGGAGCCAGAGCGGTAGAGTCTTCATCTCATCCGGTACTGAAAGTTGGGGGGCTCGCATCCGCCTCCTCGTGTAACTAAAGTTCTCGTCCTGCGTTTGACGATGCTCTCCCTCTCTCTTTACACTCAAATGGACGCCGGGTTTGGGAGTCCCTGTCTACATTCCCGGCGCAGCGCGAAAGGCTAAACGTGAGCCCCACCGAAACTAATAGTAGTACGAAGCGGGAGATCGCAGTCGAGATTCCCGCGAATGAAGTAAACCGGGAAACGGAAACTCTCATCCAGAAATATCAGAAGCTTGCACGTCTTCCGGGTTTCCGGCGCGGGCATGTTCCGGCATCAATCATCCGCCAACGTTTCACCGAAGAGATCAAAACTGACGTGCTGGACTCGCTGGTGCCGCGTTATTTCCGTAAGGAAACCGAGAAGCTGGGCCTGATTCCAGTCTCGCAACCCCAAGTTACCGACTTGCACCTGCATGAAGGGGAACCACTTCGCTTTAAGGCTACCTTTGAGGTCATGCCCGAGATCAAGGTGGAGGGCTACAAGGAACTGAGGGCCGACAAGCCCGCTATTACAGTGACCGATGAAGAGGTAGCAGACTCGTTAAACCACATCCGCGAAGAGCGCGCGACGTACACCTCGATCGAAGGACGTACGCTGGCGGACGGCGATTTCGCGCAGGTTTCGCTCGATGGCCAGCCCAAAGAAGCCGAAGGCAAGCCTGTTCACATGGATGATGTGCTGGTGGAAATCAACGGCAAGAACACGATGCCCGAGTTCACCCAGAACTTACACGGCGCTGCTGCCGGAGACGAACGGACTTTCGAGGTGACTTATCCTGCCGACACCAATGACCAGCGACTCGCGGGAAAAACTTTCACCTACACGGTCAGGGTGCTAGCGCTGAAACAAAAGAACCTTCCGGAGCTGAACGACGACTTCGCCAAGGAACTCGGGGAATTTGCCAACCTGGATGAAGTTCGAACCCGAATCCGTGAAGGCATGGAGCAGGAGCGGCTACACAACGCCGAACGCGAAGCCAAAGACAAATTGGTCGCCGAATTGGTGAAGCGCAATGACTTCGAAGTTCCGGAAGCGCTGGTGGAGCGCCAGATTGATCTACGCCTGGAACGGGGCTTGCGGGCGCTTGCGGCGCAGGGAATGAGGGCGGAAGACCTAAAGAAGATGGATTTGAACCGCTTGCGAGCGGGCCAAAAGGAACAGGCAACGCAGGAAGTAAAGGCTTCGTTGTTGTTGGAGAAGATCGCCGACGAGGAACATATCGAGGTCAACGACGAGGAGATTGACCGGGAGGTACAGGCGCTCGCAACTCAGTCAAAACAAGCGCCGGAAGCGATCCGAGCTCGTTTGACACGGGATGGGGCGCTGGATAGAATCCGGGTTAGAATCCGCAGCGAAAAGACCCTCGATTTTCTTTATCACCAGTCCGCTTAGGCGGGCCACTTCGATCCTCCCCGGACAGTAAGGACGCGTTTCTGGGCAGGAGTGTGGAAGGTAAACGTGAAAGACCCACAAATGATGTTGGTACCGATGGTAATCGAGCAAACGGGCCGGGGAGAACGGGCTTACGACATCTACTCCCGGCTGCTGCGAGACAACATTATTTTCATCGGCACGCCGATTGACGACAACATTGCCAACCTGGTGATTGCCCAGATGTTGTTTCTGGCGCAAGAAGATCCGGAGAAAGACATCCAGCTCTACATCAACTCTCCGGGAGGATCGATCACGGCGGGCATGGCGATCTACGACACCATGCAGTACGTGAAGAACGATGTCACCACGATCTGTATCGGACAGGCGGCGAGCATGGCGGCCCTGTTACTTTCGGCAGGGGAAAACAAGAAACGTTTGGCCCTGCCCAATTCGCGCATTCTGATCCATCAGCCCTCGATGGGCGGTCTTTCGGGTCAGGCCACCGACATTGATATCCATGCTCGCGAAATCCTTCGTATGCGAGAGATTACCAACCAGTTATTGGCAAAACACAGCGGCCAAAAACTAGACAAAGTGGAAAAAGACGTAGAACGCGACTTCATTATGAACGCGCAGCAAGCGAAGGAATACGGAATCATTGACGATATCATTTACAAGACGAGATAAGGGTATGATCGGAATTCCGCCGATCGTATGCCTGTGAAATCTCGGCGTGAGAGGATCTCTTCCCCGTCCAGCGTTCAGGAAGAGAGGCAAGCAACAAAGGAGTAGCCGAGTGAAAAACAGGTCCGGGAGTGAAGAGATTCTGCGCTGTTCGTTCTGCCACAAATCGCAGGACGCAGTCGCCAAGTTGATTTCCTCTCCAAGCGATTATCCAAGAGCCTATATCTGTGATGAGTGCGTAGCGGTCTGCAATTCGATCCTGGAAGACGACCGCACCGCCACCCCGCCAGCGCAAACCCCAAACCAACTGCCCAAGCCACAAGAGGTAAAAACGTTCCTCGACGAATACGTGATTGGACAGGAGCAGACGAAGAAGAAGCTGGCAGTTGCGGTATACAACCATTACAAACGCATCTACATGAACCGGCAACGGACCGGGGACGGCATTGAACTGACCAAGTCCAACATCATGCTCATCGGGCCGACCGGGACAGGCAAGACGTTGCTGGCGCAGACCCTGGCCCGAATGCTGGATGTGCCTTTCGCGATCGTAGACGCGACGACCCTGACGGAAGCGGGCTATGTCGGGGAAGACGTCGAGAACATTATTCTCAAGCTGTTGCAAGCGGCAGACGGAGATGTCGGCCGGGCGCAGACTGGGATCATCTACATTGACGAAGTCGACAAGATCGGGAGGAAGGACGAGAATCCCTCGATTACACGCGATGTTTCCGGAGAAGGCGTCCAGCAGGCGCTGCTCAAGATCCTGGAAGGAACCATTGCCAATGTTCCCCCGCAGGGTGGCCGTAAGCATCCGCATCAGGAGTTCACCCCGGTCGACACGACCAACATTCTTTTCATATGCGGCGGGGCTTTCGTGGGACTGGAAAAGATCATTGGCCGCCGTGTGGGTAAAAAGTCACTCGGGTTCAAAGCGGATGATGGGGAACCCCAAGAGCCACAGCCGGAGCGTAAGCGGAATTTCGAACTGCTGAGCGACGCGCAACCGGAAGATCTCATCAAATTCGGGCTTATTCCCGAATTCGTCGGCCGCCTGCCGGTGGTAGGGGTGCTGGAGGATTTGGACGAGCAGGCGCTGATTGAGATCCTGACCCGTCCCAAGAACGCTATCATCAAGCAATACCAGCGCTTGTTCGAGTTCGAGAACGTGCGCCTAAAGTTCAGCGAGGAAGCCCTGCGGGCGATCTCGCGGCAGGCCATGGCACGGAAGGTCGGGGCTCGGGGCTTGCGCATGATCCTGGAAGAACTGATGCTCGACCTCATGTATCATCTTCCGAGCCAGAAGAAGGTGAAGGAGTTCGAAGTAACTCGCGAGATGGTAGAGAAGCGAGACGTCTCGTTGGCAATGATGGAGAAAGCCGGTTAACGGAGCGCCAACGACGCGGTCCGAGGAGCAGAGTGTGACCACACCCAAAGAAAAATTCGAGACCAAGAAACTGCCCATGATGCCTATCCGGGACGTGGTCATCTTTCCGTACATGATGACGCCGTTCGTGGTGGGACGGGAGTCCAGCGTCCGGGCCCTGGAAGAGGCGCTGGCCGCGGACAAGAAAATCTTCCTGGCGACCCAGCATGATGCAAGTGTGGACGAGCCCAAGCCCAACGAGATCTATCAGGTCGGCACTGTCGTAAATATCGTGCAGAGCCTGAAGCTCCCGGACGGAAACATCAAGGTCCTGGTGGAAGGAATCGAGCGCGGCAAAGTTCTGCAGATCAGCGAGAGCGAAGGTTTCATGCAGGTGTCGGTTCGGGTGGCGCGATACACGACCGAAACCACTCCGCAGGTCGAGAGCGGCATGCAGCGGGTCACGTCACTGTTTGAGCAGTACGTGAAGCTGTGCCAGTCGCTTAACTACGAGACCATGATCGCGGCAGTACGGATGGAAGATCCGGCTAAGCTGACGGACACCATTTCCGCCAACCTCCAGCTTTCCATCGAAGAGAAGCAGGAGTTGCTGGAAATCTTCGATCCCGCGGAACGCCTGAGCCGCATTGGCGACGTTCTTGATATTGAGATCGAGAAGTTGAACATGGATCGCACCATCCAGTCGCGGGTAAAGCGGCAGATGGAGCGGGCACAGAAAGAGTATTACCTTAACGAGAAGATCAAGGCGATCCAGAAAGAACTTGGCCGGGGCGAGAAGAGCGAATTCGATGAATTGAAGAAAAAGATCGAGTCCGCCGGCATGAGCAAGGAAGTGCGCGACAAGGCCATGCAGGAACTGAAAAAGCTCGAAGCCATGCCGCCGATGTCGGCCGAATCCACGGTTTCGCGCAACTACCTGGACTGGCTGCTCGCAGTGCCGTGGAAGAAGCGCTCGAAGGAAATCCGCAACATCAGCCGCGCGGAAAAGGTACTAAACGAAGATCATTACGGGCTGGAGAAAATCAAGGAGCGCATCCTTGAATTCCTGGCCGTGCGCCAGTTGGTAAAGAACCCCAAAGGTTCGATTCTTTGTTTCGTTGGACCGCCAGGCGTAGGCAAGACTTCTCTGGGCATGTCGATCGCGAAGGCAACCGGCCGCAAGTTCGTCCGCATGTCGCTGGGCGGAGTGCGCGACGAGGCTGAGATCCGCGGTCACCGCCGGACGTACATCGGGGCCCTGCCCGGCCAGATCATCCAGATGATGAAGAAGGCCGGCACCAAGAACCCGGTGTTCATGCTGGACGAAGTGGACAAGATGTCAATGGACTTCCGCGGCGACCCGTCGGCAGCGCTGCTGGAAGTACTCGATCCCGAGCAGAATTTCATGTTTGTGGATCATTATCTCGACGTCGAATATGACCTGTCGCAAATCTTCTTCATTGCCACCGCGAACGTGATGCACACCATCCCCCCTGCCCTGCAGGACCGCATGGAGGTGTTGCGTTTACACGGTTACACGGAGCAGGAAAAGGTCGAGATTGCGAAGCAGTTCCTGGTCAAGAAGCAGATGGTGCAGGCGGGCCTGACCGACAAGAACGTCAAGTTTAGCGACGATGCCATCACTGGCTTGATCCGCAGCTACACCCGGGAAGCCGGAGTGCGCAACCTGGAACGCGAAATTGGCAACGTTTGCCGTAAAGTGGCGCGTAAGGTCGTGAAGGAAGGCGAGAGCTATAGCGTCACGGTAAACGCCGAAAACCTCAACGACTTCCTGGGGGTCACAAAGTTCCGCGACACCCTGGCGCATGAGAAGAGCGAAGTCGGTCTGGTGACCGGTTTGGCATGGACCGAAGTAGGCGGCTCTATTCTCAGCACCGAAGCTACCGTGGTCGACGGCAAGGGCAAGCTGACGCTCACCGGCAAGTTGGGCGACGTCATGCAGGAGTCGGCGCAGGCCGCAATGTCTTACGTTCGCTCGCGGGCACAGCGCCTCGGACTGCAGCGTGAGTTCTATCGCAATATGGACATCCACGTCCATGTGCCCGAAGGCGCAATTCCGAAGGACGGACCTTCTGCCGGAATCACGATAGCGACGGCCATTTCCAGCGCGTTGAGCAAGATTCCGGTCCGGCGCGATGTGGCGATGACCGGTGAGATCACACTTCGTGGCAAAGTTCTTCCTATCGGCGGCTTGAAAGAGAAGCTGCTGGCCGCCCATCGCGCTGGCCTGTTTGAGGTGATTCTGCCGCAGGACAACCAGAAAGACCTGGCGGAAGTTCCCGAGAACCTGCGCAGCGCGATGAAGATGCACTTTGTGGATACGATGGACCAGGTGCTGAGCATCGCCCTGGAACAACCACTCCCGGACCAGCCTGCGGTAGGGGAGGCAGCCCAGACCATTGCTCCGCTTGCGCCCCCTCCTGAGGGATCAACGGCGCATCAGTAAGCACAGCCTTTGTCCGTTGACATGATGAAGACCCGCTGGTGCGCGGGTCTTTTCTTTTCCCCAGTAGTTTCATTGTGTTGTTCGTGGTTTATCGGATCGGCAAAGGAAGCAACACCAACGCAGGAGAGTTCACTCCGTTCGGGGTGACACCGCTCCTCAACGGTCTTAGAATGGCAGTTGAAGAAGCGGGACTGAGGATTGAACGGTGGAAGAGCCTCTTCAAAGACGTTTCCCGGTCCGCGGGACGGCGGCCCTGATCGTCGCCATCGCCGTGATCATGGTTCCGTTCGTGCTTCTACCTGCATATCGCATTTTCTTTCTTGTTAGCCTGGGAATCGGCATCGTAGTCGCAGGAATCCTCTACCTGTGGCGCATGTATCGCCCAATCCGTGAAGAAGACATCCATAACACCAAACGGCCCTTAGGGCTGGACTGATCGATTATGAGAGTTCTCGCCCAGTTCGTAACCTCGGCCAGCGATGTGCGCCACTTCCCCGCTCCGGTGCTGCCGGAAGTCGCTTTCCTGGGCCGCTCGAACGTGGGAAAGTCCAGCGTGATCAATTCTCTGCTGGGATCAAAGGTGGCAAAAACCAGTTCCACCCCGGGACGAACCCGGGCCATCAATTTCTTTGAGGTCCGCTGGGCGGGAAAACCCAGCCCGGAGCTGGTTTTCACCGACTTGCCTGGTTACGGATATGCCAAGATTTCGCGCGAGGTTTCACAGCGCTGGCCGGAGTTCATTGAGCCCTACTTGAAAGAGCGCCAAACCCTGGCGCTCTGCCTTGCGCTCATTGACGTGAGCGTTCCGGTGCAGGCGAGCGATAAGCAACTGGTCGCCTTTCTGATGCGAAGCGAGCGCCCATTTCTGATCGTGGGTACCAAGAGCGACCGGCTCTCGGGCAATCAATTGCGCAATTCCCTTCGCATGCTGGAAGAAGAGTTTTCTGCCGGGACTATCCTGCCATTCTCCGCTCGCAGCGGCTACGGCCGAGACGAATTGTGGAAGAGGATTCGGAGTGCAACGGAGCAACTGCGCTTGAATCCGTCCGCTGAGTGACTGATTACTTTTGTGTCCCACCGGGTATCGCCGGAAAGCCGACCTTCCGTTATCATGAAAACCCTATGGCTAAGTACCTGATTACAGGAATCGCAGGCTTTATTGGCTCGTCGATTGCGAGAGCATTGCTGGCCCGGGGCGACGAAGTTCGTGGCATTGACAATCTGGCGACCGGCAAGCGCGAGAACATCGCAGAGATATCGAATCAAATCGACTTTCGTGAGGCGGACCTGCTCGATATGAAAGCTGTGCAGGATGCCTGTCGCGGGGTCGACTATGTGTACCATGAAGCTGCCATTCCGTCGGTGCCAAAATCCGTGATTGATCCGTTGGGCAGCAACCAGGCCAACGTTGACGGCAGCGTGCACGTGCTGATTGCAGCGCGCGATGCGAAGGTCAAGCGGGTAATTTATGCGGCATCGTCGTCGGCCTATGGAGACACGCCGACACTTCCCAAGCGCGAAGACATGTCTCCCAATCCCATCTCTCCGTATGCGGTTGCAAAACTGGCAAGCGAATACTACATGACTTCTTTTTATCGCTGCTACGGGCTGGAAACCGTCTGTTTGCGGTACTTCAATATTTTTGGTCCGCGCCAGGATCCTACGTCCCCTTACTCGGGGGTCTTGGCGAAGTTCATCACTCAAATGTTGAACGGGGAAGAACCGACAATTCTGGGGGACGGCGAGCAAAGCCGAGACTTCACCTATATTGATAACGCGGTACATGCCAACCTGCTTGCTGCCAAGGCTCCGGCTTCGGAGGTCGCGGGGCGCGTGTTTAATGTGGCGACGGGAAAGCGATTCGACCTGAACGAAACTTTCCGCATCCTGAAAAAGATCATGGACTTCCCCGGTCAGGTGAAGTATGGCCCGGAACGCGCCGGGGACGTGAAGCACTCGCTGGCCGACATGACCCGTGCTGAAAAACACCTGGGATACAAGCCGCAGGTTGATTTCGAAGAAGGATTGCGGCGGACCATCGCGTGGTACAAAACAGAATTTTCCTCCGGCAAGCTTCACGCTTCGAGTTCGCGCGCATAAGCATCCCCTTCGCCCCACATGTCGGAAGCGCAAGATGTGGGCACTCCCGCCGAACATTTCTCCGTCATTACCTTCGTGATCTAGGGGGTAGTTACCCACAGGAATAGATTGAAGGCATGACACTTTCATCCATGGTGGTCTCGCGGGATTGGCAAGAGGTTGGCGTGCTCGAGTGCATTCTGGGCGGCCTTCATATCGACGTTGATGTCGAGTCTGAACCAGAAAAAGCCAGCAAGAAGCTGGCAAAATCGAAGTTCGATGCGCTGATCCTGGATTGCGATCTGAATGGGACGGCCAAGATTTTAAGCGGCGTACGCGAAGTGTCACATCCCACCTGTGTTCCTCTGGTGATTGTGAGCGGATCGCCGGGAAGGGCGCAGTTGGACGCAATGGGGGCGAATTTCGTTTTCGAGAAGCCGATTTCGGTCGAGCAAGCGGTTCACACGCTTTCGGCGGCGCGCAACATGATCATGGACGGACGTCTCCGGTATCACCGGCAGAATCTGGAGATCCCGGTTTCGCTCAGTTGCGGCGCCAAGATTCAGTTACAAGCAAGGCTGACCAACCTGAGCCAAGGCGGCATCGGCGTAAAAGTAGATGCTCCCATCCCGATGACTGGCCCTCTGAGGATCAGCTTCGACCTTCCTCAATCCAAGCTCCATGTTAAGTCCCTGGGCAAAGTGGCATGGACAGATCCTGAAGGGAATGCCGGCATCCGGTTCGTACAAATCACCCGCCGGGTGAAGCGTGATCTGCAGCTGTGGCTGGAGCAGCAATATTTCGCGAAACGATGAAGCTAGCGGAAGCGCGGCTGATCTTCTTCTTGCGAGCAGGGTGATCCCGATGCCAAGCGGGCGATATCGTCGCCCACCGTTCCGCCGACACAGGCGGTGAACATCGCCCAGTAGACTCCAGCAAAAATTGTAGTAACGCAGAGCACCAGGGCCAATGCCACTGGCCAGGATGGAAAGGTGTCGCTGATCACAGAAGAGATCAGGACAAACAGTAGCACGGCGCAGAGCAGGATCAGGCTGTCCACAGCGCGCGAAAGCAGGAGCGCGGAAATGGAGAACGAGGAGCCAAACAGGGTTACGCGGGCATATTGCAGTTCCTCGTCCGATGCAGCTGGGTCCTGCACAACGGCGATAGAAGCGCGCGGTTCTCCTGATATCAGCAATTCGGCCGCATCCTGCCCGCCGCGGTGATGAACAAACACGGACTCCAGGCCGGATGCACGAGAAGCAGATGCCAGCAACTGAGTGAAGATCCAGTCTTTGATCTGTTGGCGAGCTCGAGGCGGAATTTCGCAAAACTCCATTCCCGCCTGGCCCAAAGGGTCGGTCCACGCAACTCTGCCTGTCGTCTCAACACGGGCGCGCGGGCCGAGCAGTTCGAAGCGCACCGGCAGTTGATCGTCCACTTTGAGAGCAGAAACAGTTTGAACGGCAATACCACGTTCGCTGACATCGCGGATAATGCCGCCGTTCTCGCGGTCCAGATTCACGTAGGCCAGATTTTGGACTTTCTGACGCAAAAACCGGCGCTGCCTCAGGTGTTCGGCAGTGGGGGCCCGGGCCGTGGCCAGGTCGGGCGTGAACTCCATGGGAAAATCTTAGCCCTTGATGAAGGTTGCGCCGTTAACCGCAATGGTTCCGAGTATCAGGAGGCTGAGCGATGCTCGCTGGCAGTCACGGCTGGAGGGGTCGTGCTCTCCTGCGCCGCCTGCCATGCGATCAAGCGGTTCAAATCGTAGCTATATGGACCGTAGGCGCGGAATTTGTGCTCGTCGAAAAGGCGCTTAATTCCACATCCTAGGCAAACCTGGTAGGAATGGTTCTGGGAACTCACCGGCCAGCTCATTTTGCTGTGCCAGCATCCACGTAGAACCACGACAGCGGCGCCCGTAATACCGGTGGCCATGACTCCCAAAGGCCATAGCCAACGCTTCTTTTTCTTCTTTTCGCCCACCTGGGAACCCGTAAAGCAAAACTCCACGATTCAGCATATTCCCTGCCGACCTCAGACGCAATGGCACAAAGTTGCCAGAGACTTCCGGGTAAAGCCAACTCTTACCAAAGACACGATAAGGCGGCTACCTTCGTGCCTGGGAGAATATTGCAGCCGGCAACAAACCTATGTAACTTACATGGTATTACCCCAAAATAGCCGGTTTCGTGCCGGTGGCTTTGCACACACATGAGCACCAGTCCGACCAAAACGGCATGGATGGATCCTGAGGAATGGGCGGAGTTGCCGTCGCCCTCTGGCCCCCCCATTCTCGGAGATGGACGCGAGGCGTTCCAGGCCCTGCTTGGGTTCTCCGCGCTGCAGGCGCAATTGCAGGAGCGGAAAAACCAAACGGGCGCAAAATCGATCGAATTTGTGCTAGATGACGTCCTGCAATTGGTGGCAGAGCGGGGTATGAGAATCACCGGCGCAGACGGCGTGGCGGTCGCGTTAGCAGAAGGCGACCAGATTGTATGCCGTGGCTCTGCAGGGGAGATGGTGCCCGACCCGGGCGCTCGGTTGAATCCTCATTCAGGTTTCTCGGGGGCTTGTTTTCGGCATGGAGAAGTCATTCGCTGCGACGACACGGAAAATGATCCGCGGGTAAACGTGGAAGCCGCACGGCGATTGAAAGCACGATCCATGGTAGCTGTTCCCTTGAAGGGGCAGCGGCATGTGATTGGACTACTGGAAGCGTTCTCCTATGATGCCCACGCGTTCAACGATAGTGACGTTCGCAGCCTGAACCTTCTGGCGGAGTTGATCCTGGCAGCTCTGAAACCGGGAGAAGAAGATCGGCTCGTAGAAATCTCACAGCGGGTGGCAGAGGCGGCGAGTGAGCCAAGGCAAGCGTCTCAGGCTGAAGCGGAGCCATCTGCGCCAGGGACGGCGCCAATAAACATCGAGAGTGGACGACCGGGCATCACGGTCGTGGCTGCGGTGGTATTAGTGGCTATCGGACTGGGAGCTGTGCTGTGGTGGAAAATTCCTCATACAAAAGTAGCGGCCGCAGTAGTTTCCCCGCGAAGCGCCCCTGCCGAATCGAAAGCAGCTCTCAAAGTCTCGCGAGATTTGACTGATCTCCCAGCCCCCGATTTCGAAAACGACCCCGAGCAGATGACCCACGAAAAGCTTTCGGTGCTGCCGCAAGTGACAGGAATCCGGCACTGGTCAGCGGCCGAAGCGAGCACCGTGGTCATAGACTTACAGGACCAAGTACAGTACGAGGCCCACCGCCTGACCAATCCTGACAGGATCTACTTCGATCTTCACGACACCGCGCTTGCCCCGGGGCTCTCGCCAAAGAACATCGAGATTGCGGATGGATTGCTGACGCGGGTTCGCGTAGCACAGCCCATTGTCGGAGTGACTCGAGTGGTGCTGGAGACAAATGGTGGTTCGAACTTTTCCGTCAGCCTGGAGCCAAATCCGTATCGCCTGGTGCTGGAGGTGCGGAGGATGGGCACAAAGGCCCATAAAGCGACCGACGTAGATTTATTCGCCCCGTCAAAGCCTATGCCTGAAAGCGCGCAAACCATGGTCGCCAATGCTGCCACACATCCGGCGACTCCACGCTTCAGACTGGTGCTCGACCCTGGCCACGGAGGGTGGGATCTGGGCACTGTAGGTCGAAAGGGTTTGCTCGAGAAAGATCTGGTGCTGGATATCGTTAGCCGTGCAGGCAAGTTGGTGGAGAGCCGGCTTGGTGCGGAGGTAGTGTACACGCGGCAGGATGATACTTATATTCCCCTGGAGAAGCGCGCCGAGGTGGCAAACCAGGCTCAGGCCGATCTCTTTGTTTCCATCCATGCGAACTACAGCGACTTTCCCTCCGCCCGGGGGGTGGAGACGTACTACACCAATACTTTTTCATCGGTGAACGGTCACGACAAGAACGCAACCGAATCTGCAGGCCTGCGCTTTGCCTCCCTCGACATTAAGGCCAAGGTGCAGCAATCGCATCGCTTCGCATCCAGTATCCAGCAGTCGCTTTACAAAACTCTCGCGGCTACGAATCCTGGCTTACCGAATCGCGGGGTGAAGAGCGCGTCCTACGTGGTTCTGACGGGAACGGCTATGCCGGCAATATTGGCGGAGGTTTCGTTTGTAAGCAGTCCAACCGACGAGAACAACCTGCAAAGCTCGGAATACCGGGAACGAATTGCCGAGGCTCTGTACCAGGGGATCGCGCGCTTCGCGGCTACGCTCAGCAAGACCACACTCGCGAGTGCCTCGGCAAAATCAGTGGGACACTAGTTCCCAACTCCTCCGTACTTCTGCAACCATTTCAGCTCCTCGCGAACTTTGATCTTTCCGTGCCATGGATTCTTGCTCAGGGAGTGGCCTTCTCCTGGAAAAATCAGCAGTGTGCTTGGAACTCCCAAGGCATGGAGCGCATGATCAAGCAGGTAGTTTTCGCCCACAGCGACACGAATGTCGTCGGAACCCGCCGCAATATGAGTGGGAGTCCTGACCTTTTCAATCTGGAAGATGGCGGCTTCATCGTGATATCGCTGTTGCGCTTCCCAGGGCAGGCCGCCCAGGAAATATGCATCATCGAAAGTAGTGTCGTCATTACCCCAGTTGGAAACGTGCTCAACCGCGCCAGCGCCGGTCACCGCCGCCTTGAACCGGGTAGTTTGCGTGATCAGCCAGTTCGTCATGTATCCGCCGTAGCTGTATCCGCCAACGGCGAGGCGATTGGGATCGGCCATGCCGTCCTTCACCAGCGCCTCCACGCCCTCGAGAATGTCCTTGCCAGGCCGGGAAACAATTTCGGGCACGATGCCCGCGAGGAACTTGTCTCCATAACCGCTGGACCCCCGGTAATTGGGTTCGAAAACAAGCCAGCCCTGGGTGGCGGCCAGACGGTCCCACTGATACCAGTCGCCTTCGAAGTGATTGCCATCCGCGTCGGCGGGTCCGCCGTGAATGAAGACGAACATGGGCAAGTTCCTGGCTTCGAACTTACCCGGCGGATACATGAGCATACCTTCGACCACGGTGCCGTCATCCGCGGTCCAGCGATAAGGCTTGGCTTTGGGCAGATCGCGGTCGGTGAACCACCTATTGAAGGATGTGATCGGCCGCGCCTGTTGCAACCTGTCGAAGCTGTCGGCAAAGTAAACCTCAGTCGGATTCTCTGTGCTGGAGTACACGAATGCAATGCGAGGTGAGTGCAGCGCGGTTGCAATCGATTCGTAAGTTCCGGGCCATCCCGACTGCCGTATGAATCTCGCACCCGGTGATTGTTGCGAGTAGTTTTGCACCTCGGTACCAACCCTGCCATTCACCAGAACGATCCCAGCGGGATCGACCGCATAGTGGTTTGCGGAGCCTTCGAAATCAGCGGCCCAGCGCTGAACCTCACCGCTGGAAGCATCCACCCAGTAAAGATGTGGCTGCGTGTCTTTGTACTTCCCTTCGACCGAGCCGAGTTCCGTCAGGAAAAAGATGCGTTTACTGTCTTTCGACCAGTAGGCGCTATGCTCGACAGCTTCGTTCCGGGTAAGCTGGCGTGGACTTTGACTGGAACCTGAGGTTTCGATCGTGTAGATCTCGAATTCGTTGATCTTTTCCTGTCGCTCGGAAATGGATTCGGTCACGAACGCGAGTTTGCGGCCGTCGGGAGAAACCACCATTTGTTGGATCCGCCATGGGCTTGATGCGACAGATTTTGAGCCGGGAGTGGAACCCGAGTCTTTGTCCTCCTTCTTCGTGGCCTGGGTTCCGCTCTGGGCGTGTCGTGCAATGGCGGCGGCCAGGTCCAGGATGAAGATCATGTCACCGCGTTCTGCGGCGCGATACTGGCTAACGTCTTTCCATTCATTTTTGTAGTCGTCCTTCTGTGCCTTCGTCCATGGAGTTCGGGTGGCGAAAAACAGGGTTCGTGAGTCCGACGCCCAGGCAAACGCATGCACGCCTTCACTGCCCTCGGTAATCGCGAATGGCTCGCCGCCATCGGGCGCAATCAAATAGAGTTGCTCGGGCTGCTCGTCCTTCTCCTTGTCATCAGAGGCACTCGCGTCAACTTTACGATCGGAGAGAAACGCGATCCAGCGGCCATCGGGAGACCACTGCGGGCTGCTGTCATGCCCGGATTGGGTAAGGGGAGCTAGAGTTCCGCTCGAATCCCGGTAAATCCATAACTGCTTGCGAAAGATCTCCTGGTCCCAGTCGGCGCGTTCGGTTCCAATCACGATCGAGTGGCCGTCCGGTGAAAGGTCGACGCTATTGAACGACACGGAATTGAAGAGGTCGTCGAGCGTGAGCTTGGGTTTTTGTGCAAACGAGAGTGTAGAAAGCAGGAGGAGAGAAACCAGGGTTCGCGATTTCATGATAGGTGAATAGCGAAAAATATATGAGTGCTGCCCCGGATGCAACTGAATGTGACCGGCGGGCGACCGCCGGTCATATCAGCGTAGCGTTTCGAGCTTATCCAGATCGTCATGCAGTCCCAGGAATTCCCAACGAAGAAGGGCGATCGGAACGTTTCCATTGAGCCACAGGAAATCGTGAAACCGGCGCAGGCTGAATGCATCGCCCGTTTGCCGACGCGCTTCCGCCAGGAAATCGTAAATCTGCAACTTTCCAATCTGGTAGGAAATCGCCTGCCCCGGACCGGATGCGAAGAATGCCGCCTCGGCATGCGCTGTGCGGGAATCCATTGGGACCGTCTTTTGCAGGTAGTCAGCCGCTTGCGAAATCGTAAATTGGCCAAGCGCGAGTTTCACGTCAACTTCGACTCGAAGGGCGCGAAGGCGCATGAAATTCCAGATGAATTCACGGGAACGAGGGCTGTCATCGAACAGGCCTGCGTGCAGCATCATCTCTTCCGCGTAGAATCCGATGCCTTCGTTGGCGCCGGAGTCGTAGTAGTGGCGACGAATGGGATCCGGATGGGCCCACGAAAGCGCGAGTTGAAAGTAATGCCCAGGGACGCCCTCGTGAACAATTTCGCCACGCGGATCCCGGACCATGGTTGCGCCAAAATAACCGAGGTCGGGACTAGGCGGACCGATGTAGCGAGTGCCGTTTTCTTTCAACCGGCTCGGACTGGTGAAGTCGTCGAGTTCCCCGAGTCCATCGAGCGGGCTCACGTAATCAGGCATGGGCGCAAATCGGTAATGTTGCATCCATGCTGGAATGGTCAACAGATCGTGCTCTTCTAGATAGGCCCGGACGGCACGTTCATCCTGTTCTTCGTGGCTGATCGCTTCCGCCTGGTCCATGAACATACTGAGCGGCGGCTTGCCTAGATTGCGATGCTCCTCGTAAGTTTGCGAGGCGACGCTGCGCGCCCACTCCTGGTGCCCAGCGGCGAGCAACTGTTCGGGCGTAAAGGGCTCAAGCGCGACGTTCTTCAAAAAGAAGATGTAAGCCTCCCGTCCCACAGCGGTTCCGGAAGCCATAGACGGCAATCGCTGCTTAAGCCAGTCCCGATAAGAGTCGAGCGCGACAATTGCTTTCTCCCCGATGGAGTCGAGATCTCCTGAAGCCGAGCGCTCAAGATGCGGTTTCAATGCATCGAACGACTTTTTCATGCGAGGTCGAATCTCGTCGAGTTGCGACATAGCCAATTGAGCAAAAGGCGCGGCCGGTTCGGTTAAGTTGACCTTGGCATTCTCCAAGGTTGCCGGAATCGAAGCTAAAATTGCGATCAGGTGACGGCTGCGTGCCGCGTCAAAGGGAGGAGGCGGCAACAGTTCGTTGAGAAATGCGCCTGCCGTTTGGTCAACATAAAAATTCGGGTTCCGTTGCCAGTTTCGGAGCACATTTAGCTCCCAGTGTGTCCGCGCCAAGGCCGAACCGATGAGGCGATAATCCACCTGTCGCGAGACCGGCCAGGTCGAAGAATCAATGGCCTTCCAGCGCGCCTCGAAAACCTTGAGTTGCGCCTGGTACTTGCTGACCGCTGCGGGGGACCATTCGGGCAGCCAGTCTTTCGGCCGTTCCAGGCGAGGAATGTCGTCGGTGGAGATGGGTTGCTCATTGGCCCGCCAAGCCCAGAAATCGGCTGCTAAATCGTCCAAGGTGTCCGCGCGAAGCAACGGAACGGCAAGCGCGAAAATGACCACGAACTCCAACAGAGATCGACGTTTCATGTTCCTCTTTTCACTGAGCGGGTTGTGGGTCTTTGAGCGCGTCTTCCAGGGTTGGGCCACGCGGTGGAAGATGAGATTCCGCCACGCGCCAACCATCGTCGTAATGCCGGAATTCCACCGACGAGTTGTACGTCACACCCGCGGGATACAGAGACGCTCCAACTTCATTCATGGGCGTCCACTTCCAGCTGAAATCCACTTCCGCGGCATTGCCGTCTTTCACGATTCCATTGATCCCGAGCAGTTCCCTGCGTGCCACGGGCACTCCGAAATATTGTGAGGGAGGCGCATTGTTGGGCAGCAAATCACGAAACGTATCCACACCCAGAGGGGTAAGCGCTACATCCCAACATGCGGGAGCACCGCTCGCTCGAGTTCCGGGCGCGGGCGTACAGGGAACGTTTACGCCCGTGATCCACCCATGGCGCTGCAGCACCAGATATTCCGGGGACGAATACTCTTTCGCAGTCACCACTCCCGTTCGCAACCAGAATTGCTGCGGGGCCCTAAACGTCTCCGAACCGGCGATTAGGGCCGCAGCCAGTCGCCGGGTGAGAAAATCGCGCGGCGAACAGCCGACGATGAAACAGGCACAGATCAGGATGAGACAGATCCGCAGTTTCGGCATGAGTGGGAGTTGCTGTTATGAGATTGTAACGAAATGTGCGGCTCGGCGCGGCAAGAAAGGACGATCGGTAATCTGACCACCAAACTGTGCCGGCCATCTGCCCGGAATTGATTGCTTGCAGCTCGGACAGCGACCATCTGACGTAATGCGGTATTCCTGAATCAAGTAACTGTAGCGCCGGATGAGCAACGCATGACAGTGATGACAATACGTGTTCTCGTGCTCATCCACCATCCCGGGGAGATTTCCGGCATAGACGTAGCGCAGTCCAGACTGTTTAGCAACTTCAACCGCACGTAGCAAGTCTTCCGGTCGAGTGTCATCCGGGTCGGACATTTTGTAGTCTTTGTGAAAGGCAGTTACATGCCAGGGGATTTCAGGTGAAACGTCGGCAATGAATTCGGTCAACTGCTTAAGCTCGTCGGCCGAATCGTTGAAACCTGGGATGAGCAGGGTGACCAGTTCCATCCAGATGCCCATGGCATGCAAGCGGCGGATGGTATCGAGGATCGGACCGATCCGGCCGCCCAGTTGGTGATAATGCCGATCACTGAAACTCTTCAAGTCCACCTTGTAGAGATCAATCCAGGGGCGCAGGTACTCCAGTATCTGAGGCGTCCCGTTTCCGTTGGAAACAAAAGCGGTCAGCAGGCCGGCATTCTTGGCGGCTTTGAAGACCGCAACCGCCCATTCACTGGTGATGAGCGGCTCGTTGTAGGTACTAACCAGCACCTTGGCCCCTTGTCGCAACGCGTCCTGCACCAGTTCGTCGGGGTCCGCCTTCAGCGGAGGAGAAACCGCGCCCGGGTCACGCAATGCTTGCGATGTCACCCAGTTCTGACAGTAACCACAGTGCAGGTCGCACCCCAGCATCCCAAAGCTATACGCCAGCGCTCCGGGATATGCATGGAAGAAGGGCTTCTTTTCAATGGGATCACACTGCACGCCACCTACATATCCCCACGGAACATACAGCGTTCCACCCTCGTTGAAACGCACTTTGCAGACGCCGGCCTGTCCTTCTGGGATTGGGCAACAGTGGCCACAGGCATAGCAGCGCACCCGATTGCGATCCAGCTTTTCATAGAGATCGCCTTCTTTAACGTTTCGGTTGATGATTTCGCGCAGGGTGGTCACAACGACTCCGGATCCTCTGTAATTTTAATCTTTATGGAGGCTTGGCGTCAGTGTCGAGCAGAAGGTTTCTGATGCTGATTCAGCCATTCATTTGCCTTCTGCTGTGCGGCAACAACTTCGGCGCGGGTGAGACGAGAAGCCAGGATGGAAGCGCGATATTTACTGGCTTGATCACCTCCGGCTTGGGCGAGAATGGACCAGAAATAGGCCTGATTCAAGTCCTGGTGCACTCCCAGGGCATTCCAGTAATAGGCGCCCAGTGTGCCTTGGGCAACCACGTGGCCCTGTTCGGCGGCGCGGGTGAACCAACGCACAGCTTCGGAATAATCCTGGATCACACCGTCTCCGGTCGCATAGTGGGCGCCCACGGCAAATTGGGCAGCGGGATCTCCCTTCTCAGCAAGTCCCTGGAGAGATTCAAAATCGTTGCCCTGGATTCGGCTAGACGAGGTAAGGGTCTCCGTCGTGGATGAAGGCGCCGGGACTGCCGCTAGCGATGAATTCCTGGGCCAAAATCGCGGGACCAGCAGCAACACCCCGACAATTGCCAAAATCGACGCGACAACGATGTACGCAAGCCGTCGCGAGTGGGAGGAAGACAGTTCTGACATGACGGACAGGAGCTTCTCTTCAGTTACAGTTTCCTGATCCGCCTCGGCTGGCATGTTCGTGGCGAGCTTGCTTCCGCCCTGAACGACGGCCAGGGCAACGCTGGCCAGACGGGACAATACCGCGTCGTCGCAATTGCTGAAGGACCCGGGTTTCGGAGAAAAGACCTCCAGCAAACCATGCACCGAGTTCCCCGCACCGAATGGAACAGCGATCATGGACCGGATTCCCAAGGCGCGGCAAGTGTCCCGGTCGACGAACAGGTTCAACTCCGAATCATCGCAGCGGAGGAGTTTGCCAGTTCGCACGCACTGGCCCGAAAAACCTGAACCGACGTGCAGGGCCGAACCGATTCCGGGAGCCTCGCCTGCCGACGCGCGGCAGATCATGTGATCGGCGCTTCCTTCGAACAACGCAATAGCCGCTCCTGAGGCCCTAGTGAAATTCCTGGCGCGCTCCGCGATCAGTTGGAGCCCCGCGTCAACATGGGGCCGCAAGGCCAAAGCTTCGCGGCGAACCGCCTCCAGCGCAATCAGCAAGGAACTGAAGTCCGGAACTTCAGGGAAGTCGAGATCATCCGCGAACGTTATTGTGTGGTCCCAGGCAGGCTCCCGGCGAGCAGCGCCGTCTGGAGAAACCGCGACTTTTTCGTTGGCCGCGGCTACGATCCCGTTCAGATGAAGCCATTCGCGCAACTCATGTAACGAGGGCGCTGGAATGTCTGCAAAGCGGAGGCCAGTGCGTCCATTTTCCGACCACACCACGTGAGCAGGGGTTTGCACTCGCGACTGAATCTCTGGAAGGTCCAGGCAAAGGTCCAGGTTCTTCTCCTGTGCCATGGAATCCGGGGACGCGATGCAAATGCCGTCTTCGGTTGCATCCAATATCTCGCTGAATTCGACTCCTCCGCCATCGGAAGCCAGGCTGAGCAACGCGTAGGCCGGAGTGTGCGCAGGTTGCCGCGGCAAGCGGCGGCGCTCGTGGAGGACGGGATCGGTCCGCACGCCAGACCGGGAGGAGTTGGACCCAAGGGAATCCATAACAACGATGCTACATCTTAACCCAACCCTGCCCTGAGGGCTTGGCTTGCTTCGCGAGAGTTAGGCCGGGTATGCCTGCGACACAGAGCGATGGCTGGAAATCCGCGAAATGGCAGCCACCATGACGCTGGAAAGCAATTGCATGGTAGCCACGTCACGGCTGTCGAAGGCATAAGGAGCGGCGGAAAGCACTTCGAAGACACCCAAGGTCCGGCGGAAATGGCGAAGCGGGGCCGCGAGGATCGAGCGCACGCCGAGATGGCGGCAACTAGCGACGTCCACACTCGAATTTCGTTCCGCATCGTTACACATGACGATCTCCCCTGTGCGAACGCATTCCGCCGAGATGCCGGAGTCGGTCTGCAGACGAACGCCGAGATCCGGGGCCGTACGCCCAGTGCGGGCACGGCATACGATCTCGTTGCCGCTGCGCAGAGCAAGAGCCGAACCCGTGGCTCCGGTCAGAGCTTGCGCCCGCTCAGCAATGACATGAATCGCAGGCTCCAAGTTCACGTCCGAGTGATGAAATTCCTGGTAAGCGGGAGCCAGTGAAATCGTGTTCGGTCCGCCAGTCGAGCGCGCGTGATGTCGGCTGGGGGCCAGGGATGCAAACGAAGGCGGCACGCGACTTGCCGCCTGCGAATGAGGAACTGTACTCAGGAGCTCGCGCACCAGGCGGTCCAATTCAGCGTCCGCGATGACGTGAGCGGTCTGCTGGTGTTTAAGCGAACCGCCCAGCACCCGCGACAAGCTCAGAACTGCCTTGCTGCCGCAGGCCCTGCAATATGGGGTATTGTTTTCGCTGATGAGCTCGCATTCCACGCAGAAGGTCGCGGTTTGCAGACGAACGAAGTTCACTTCGGACGCACTGAGCCAGCCGGCCATTGCTGATGAGTCCCTCCAATTGTGAAGCGAAGGTAAGAACATAAATGCCGTGCTCTACAGCAGTAAGTGACAGCACTGGTTCGGGCTGTGGAAAGCAGCAGAGTTTCTTCCCTCTGCCAAAAGACTCTATTCGCGAAAGCCTCATGCAGGGCTCGCTGGGTGGACGCAATTATCCGGCGCGAGCAGCAAGAGCAGCTTCTACAGGTGGCGAGAGCAGTTCCAGAGAAGGGACACGGCAGCGATCAAGCGCGTCGGCCAGCGCAACCGGGAACACCGAGGTCAGAAGGTTCACATCCAATTGCAACTCGCGCGTGGTGTACAGGCGATAGATGGTCAAAGAGCCCGAGCGCCGGTTTTGTGCGGTAAACAAATCCAGTTTGATGCTCCACGCGCTCACCATCTCTCGAGCGAAATGACTGCCGGTTTTCTTCCAACGGTAGAACCCGCCGCATTCCGGATCGTCGATGCATAGCAAGTCCTCGCACGCGGTAATGTCGGTGGGAAGGAAATCGATACTGAGGTCGAATGCGTCGAAATCGTTGGTGCCGAAAGCCGCCTTCAGGATGCGCAAGACCTGCGAGTAACTCGTGGTGACCTTCAACTCCTCGGTCGCGCGCCGGATCGCGAGGTTGTTGATGACAATTTGTCGCTGCTCAATGGTGCGTTGGGCCACGCGTCGCAGTTCCCCAAACTCCAGGTAGCCCAGATGCTGAACCCCCAGCCAGATGCCGGTTCCAAGAACCGCCAGCACCAGCCCGAGCGAGCTACCGGTGGGCCACAGCAAGAACAGGCTGATCAGGGCAAAGAATGCCGAAACCGCGTACAACGTGATGACGACCTGGCGATGTGACAGCCCGAGTTGCAGGAGTTTGTGATGAATATGTTCGCGATCGGCAGTAAACACTGGGCGTCCGCTGATGAAGCGACGCAGAATCGAGAGAGCAGTCTCCAGAATCGGCAATCCGAAGGAAACTACGGGAATCGCTACCGCGATAATGGTGGGCGCCTTCTGGGCTCCCTGAAGAGCGAGCGCGCTGAGCATGAAACCGATGAACAGACTTCCGCAGTCGCCCAGGAAGATGGTGGCGGGATTGAAGTTGTAGCGTAGGAAACCAAGAATGGCCCCGGCCAGGGCGAGTGTCATCAGGGCTACCAACGAAGCGCCGCTCAGCAAGGCGACCACGAATACCACCATAGTCGAAAACAACGCCGAGCCCGCGGCAAGCCCATCCAACCCATCAATCAGGTTGAAGGCGTTGGTAATAGCCAGGACCCACAAAATTGTGAGGGCCAGGCTTACGAACCCGGAGAACTGGTGCGATGGAAAAAGTACCGGCAGGTCGAAGATCCGAAGACCTCCGGCAAACAGCATTGCAGCGGCAATCGCCTGTACGAAAAACTTGGTGTACGGCCCGACCGTGTAGATATCGTCATAAACCCCTAGCAAAAACACTACGAAGCCGGGGACTAGAATGGTTGCAAGCGAGCGGGGACCGGCGCCAAAATCTATGCCTGGGGTGCGAAGCGCAAGCAGCAGTTCAGTTCCGAAACTGAGCAGGAACGCAAGGAAGATTGCGACTCCACCCAAACGAGGGAGAGGCGCGCTATGAAGGTGGCGGTCGTGGGCAGGCCCGCAAACCCAGCCATGTCCCTTGGCGAACTCTCGCACGAACCAAGTGCCGACAAACGACAGCAGCAATGCGGCTGCAAAGGCACCCAGGTAGAAAATGGTCACCAAGAACTCCCTTGGCCAGAAGTAAGAGATATTGTGAAATGTGTCATCTTCACTGCCTACCCAGACTTCTTCCCAAGCGTTCCAAGGGGAGAGCTTTGTCCAAATCTCGGAATGCGTAGCGAACTATAGCAATGGCCAAGGGGAACGCCTATTCCCTGATTTGATTACCCTGTCGTCGCAGGGATGAGTCTATTCAGTAACCTCTGGACGCGAAGTTGCGGCGAAAGAGTTTGAAATCGGCGTGCTAGACTTTGTTTTTCCAATCATTTGAGGTTTCGAAAATGCCCTTGCCGACCAGAAACGCGCGTGGCGTGCTGCGGTGCTGTTGCCTGGTGACGCTTACCTGTACGACGCTTGCCTTCGCGGGGGGCCAGTCCCCGGCAGTTTCGGAAGGACTCGCTTCAAGCGCCACGAAGCTTGGGACTCAAGCGAACTCGTCGGAGGCCGCTCTGGACACATCCTTGCGGCTGGGTCCGGGGGATTTGGTGGAATTCAGCGTCTACAACGTCCCGGAATTGGCAAGTAAGGCGCGAGTGAGCAGCAATGGCGATGTTTACCTTCCCTTAATCGATTACGTTCACTTGGCCGGTCTTACACTGGAAGAGGCACAGGCGTTGCTGGAAAAGCGGTACACCGACGGAGGCTTCCTAAAAGACCCTCACATCACTTTGTTCGTTGATGAGTACGCGTCGCAGGGCGCGAGTGTACTGGGCGAAGTAGCGAAGCCGGGAGTTTATCCGGTGCTGGGAGAGCAGAGACTATTCGACTTGATCTCATCAGCTGGCGGGCTGAGTGAGAAAGCGGGCAAGAGCATAACAGTGATGCATCGCAACCAACCGGATAAGCCGGTCACGGTGGCGCTCAGCAGAAACATGTCCGACCATCCAGAGAGCAACGTACCGGTGCATCCTGGAGACACGGTCATTGTGCGGCGGTCCGATGTGGTGTACGTAGTCGGAGATGTTGGAAGACCCAGTGGATTCCTAATGGATGGCGGGAGCGTCACCGTCCTGCAGGCAATTGCACTGGCCGGGGGCACCAACCGCACCGCGAAACTCAGCGGAGCCAAGATCATCCGCAAAGGCTCGGAAAATGCCGTTCACCTGAAACAGATCCTGGAAGCCAAGGCGCCCGACATTCCAATGCAGGCGGATGACATTCTGTTCGTACCCACCAGTTCAGGGAAGATCATTGCTGGACGCACGCTGGAAGCGGCGTTGCAAGCGGCATCTGCGGTCAGCATCGTAGCCGTACGCCCATAGCTAGGCGGCTGCAGCGCAGCGGAACTTCTCTCCCCGGATCATCGCTTGAAGAATTTCTATATAAGCTGCAGCTGTTTCTTGGCGTGAGAAATTCTGCAGGATATGGCGCCGGCCATTGTTTCCAAACTCTTCCCGAAGTGCAGAATTCCGGGCGAGCCGGAGTACTGCGCTGACCAACTGCTCCGGGCTCTCAGGTTCGACGAAGATTCCCGCTTGCGCTCGCTCCATAATTGCTCTTGCCTGACCGTCCACGCCCAAGATCAGCGGCCGCGCACAGGACATGAACTCTAGCATCTTCGTGGGAATGACGGTCTTGAAGAGATCGGTTTTCCGGAGCAGCACCAGGCTGGCGTCGGAAGCGGTAATGTAAGCCGGAATCTGGCTGCGAGGCTGTTGGTCGATGAAACGGACGTTCTGTAAGCCGCGAGAGCTGGCGATGTTCTTCAACCGTCCTTTGTCGGCGCCCTCCCCAATCACCCAGAACAAAATCTCGGGAGCAATGCTCTGCAGACGCGCCGCCGCTTCTAACAAGGTATCGAGGCCGTGCGCAATGCCCACGGTGCCGATATAACTGACTACGAAGCGATCCTGCGCGGCCATAAGGGCTCGTAGTGAGGCACTGTCCTGCGGTGAAAACAAGTCTGTTTCTACGCCATTCTCAACTACCGAGATTTTCTCTCGTGGAACCTTCCAATGATCTACAAGGCGCTCTTCAAATGCTGGGCTGACGACGACGATACGGTCAGCGTTTCGATAAAGGAACCCGGCGATGCGCGCGAGAGCACGATGCAGGCTGGAGTTCGAATCTCCCATTCCGACGGCGCTAAGCGATTCCGGCCACAAATCGCGGACTTCGAACACGAAACCAGTCTTTTTCCATCGGGCTAGCCACCAGCCTGCAAGCGCAACGAGCAACTGGGGTGAACTGGCGATCAGCACGTCCGGCTTTTCCAGAAACATCCCGGTGGTCGCCGCTGAAAGAAAAAACGAGCTGTAATTCAGCATGCGTTCGTACGACTTGCGATTGGGAAATGGCAGGAGCCAGGTCCGAACGACGTTTGTTCCATCGAAATTCTCTTTCAGGACGAGCCTGCGAAGTTTCCCCCGGTACTCACTTGGAACGACTCCAGTCGGATGATTCGGGAATCCGGTCAGAACCGTGACCTCGTGACCTGCGCGCACCCAATGCCGGGACAATTCCGAAGCCCGCGCAGCGGGCGCGCCCATCTCCGGTGGAAAGTACTGCGATAAATAGAGAATTTTCACAAGACGTCAGTAGTAACAGAGCTTGAACGCGCCTTTGTAACAAAGAGCCCGGGTCCGTTTCGATCGACTGCGGGCGTCGGCTTCCCACTTTTCGGCATAGCTGAGGAAAATACGCTCACCAGTCATCGAAGCCATCATCCGTAGTTGAACGATGTGTAACCGGTGATAGAACGGGCTGGCGATCATGGGCAAACGGGTTCCGGACTGTTCGTAAAGGGACCAGAACCCGAGATCGTACTGGTCAAGGTTTCTGCGCAGAGTCTGAACTGCCTTTGCGAACACTGTCTCAGCTTGGCGCTGACGGGTGGCAAGGAAAAAGTCGTAAACGCCCCATACCGCCCAGATGAATCCGTTCAGGATATGAGTCGGCGGGGAGACGATGTACTCCTCGAACCACAGGTCGCCGTGTGCATCGGTGAAGCAGACCCCACCTTCATGGATTTGCTTGTGAAAGCTTTCGAACGCCTTCGCAGCTGCTTCCAAGTACTTGCCGTCCTGTGTCTCTCTGTGTGCTCTCACCAGGAGCGAGATTCCCTGTCCTTGCGCCAGGCCGGAATACCAAGGCGCGATCAGAGGATTGCGATACTCCCAATCGAAGTGGTGATTCCATACCGGCACCCCAAACCGATTGGGCTCCAATTTTGAGCACAGCCAATCGGCCGCCGCCAGCATCTTTTGCTTACAGGATTGCTGCCCAGTATGTTGCAGCAGGTTGTAATTGCCCAATCCCCATTGTGCGATCGCGATCGGATTGTATTGACGTCCAATCATTCCGTGATAATCGAGCATGGGAATTCCGCGTTCATCGTGGATCCCGCGATACTCGGCTTTCTCGCGGAACGGCATGTAGTATTCACCGACTTCGGTGAAAGAACAGTTGTCATTGACCGTGGGGTGATCATGCCAGAAAGTGAGTTGGCTCTGGCGGGGAAGCGCATAAGCGGCCAGAATTCGCCGGTAGTATTGAAACCGGCTCACGCCCGCCACCAGGGGCTAGGCAGAATTGCCTTCGATACGCCACACGGTTGTCTGAAGATCATGATCCTCAACTGCTACCGCGCTCAAAGCCAGGAACTCACTGTCGTTCTCGCCGTCAGGAAGAATGATGTTGCCGTATTGAAAGAAGCGAAGCGAAAATTTGTCCTTCTTCCAGGACAGAATGTTCTCCCAATGATTAGTATCCGCGGAGGCAAAAACACGGGAGTGACGATCGAGGTTCATCGCGCTGGGCTCGACCATGGTTGTAAAGAAGACGGCCTGCCCCACCGCACAGCCGTAGATAGAGGAACTGCTGAGGTCAGCCACTCGCGAAAGCTGTCCCGCCCTCTCCAGGCGATAAATATGATTCTGTTCGAACGGAGTATCCGAGGCGAAGTACAGCGCGTCGGCCCTGGGGACAAACGCCACAGCACGAGCCTGCTGGTTTCCGGAAAGGACAATTTCGACGCTGCCCAGGTCGGGTGAAGCACGCAGGATGCGGCACTCGTGCTGCTCATCTCCAGTGAGAATCCAAAGGCAATCTTCCCAGCGGTCGTAGACGATATTGTGAACATGCCGGATGGCGCCCTTGGGAAACGTGTAAGCGACATCCCAGTGACCGCCACGGTCCGATGAGGCGTAGATGTGAACTTCGTCTCGTGCAGGATTATCGAAGTACTCTCCCCAATAAAGTTTGTCGGCCGGGGTTAAGGCGATGTGCAAGGGGCGAGTTCCTCGTCGAATCCGAAATGAGATCTGGAACTCAGGTTCTCCGGGCTGAAGCCGTACAATCGCGTTCGGCACGGCAGCCACTATGTGTCCGGAAGACAGTACCGTTAACGCGTGGAAGCCATCCCGAAAAAACCGATGCAGCAGTGGCGATTTTGAACTCATCGCCCGTAAGCAACCGGGCCGGTAGTGCGCCACGTTCGACCACGCCCAGCCCGAGTCTACATCAGCACGTCTCAAGTCATACCCACTCGCCGCGTAGAGCGCCTTGTTATGCCAGGCGAGCACTCGCGTCCGCGGAATTGTGGACTGGAGCGACAGGCTCAATGTTGGAGAAGGAACGGAAAGCGCTCTGGCGACCGCCATATCGTCAGTTCTCCGACTTCAGAGCAAGAAAAGGTCCGATGGCCAATGCGTCCATGCGGGTGCGCTTGAAGCAATCGATGGCCTCTCCGGGAGCACAGACGATGGGTTCATTCTCGTTGAAGCTGGTGTTGAGAATCACAGGAATGCCGGTCTTTCTCTCAAAAGCGCGAATGAGATCGTAGTACAGCGGGTTTTCGTCGCGACTCACACTCTGCAAGCGTCCAGTGTCATCAACATGGTTCACGGCGCAGAGTTCAGCTCGCTTTTCGGGCCGGATTTTATAGACATGCAGCATGAATGGCGAAGGGTGATCGTGTTCGAAGTAGTCGCTTTGCCGCTCGGCAAGGATCGAGGGAGCAAAGGGCCGGAACCATTCACGACGCTTGATGCGAGCGTTCAGAATGTCTTTCATATCGCGGCGTCCTGGATGGGCGACGATGGAACGGTTTCCGAGGGCTCGAGGCCCCCATTCCATCCGGCCTTGAAACCATCCCACCACATTGCCATCCGCGACCTGTCCTGCGACCGAATCCAGCAGCGGCTCCCGATCAAGCTTGCGATAACGAAGGCCCGCAGTCTTCAAGTCGTGCTCAATGCGGGCCTCCGGGAATTCCGCTCCGAGATAAGAGTTCTTCAACTCCTGGCGCCGAGGTTGCTTCAGAACTGAATGGTAGGTGTGAAGAGCTGCGCCAATGGCCAGACCTTCGTCTCCGGCGGCGGGCTGGATGTAGGTGCGGCGGAATGGCGTTCGGCTGAACAGCTTTCCGTTGGCAACGCTGTTCAGAGCACAACCGCCGGCCATGGCGAGATTTTCATAGGGCACCCGCTTATGGAGCTCGTTCAGAAGGTGGAAGAAGACCTCCTCAAACGCATGCTGCATCGCATAGGCAAGGTCCATATCGCGCTGCGTAATCTTCGCGTGGGGCTCGCGCGGTGGTCCAAACAACTTCTCCATTTGCCGGGAAAAATGTGGAGCGAGCTTTACGGTTCCATCGGAAAGGACCTGCATTCCCTGGGTGCTGCCCAACGGTTTGAAATACTCCAGGTTGAGATGGAAGTTGCCGTTCCGGAGGCCGACGATATCAGCCACTTCGCGGCAGAAGGTGTCCTTTCCGTAAGGCGCCAACCCCATGACTTTGCCTTCGTCTCCATACTTCTTGTAACCGATGAACTCGCAAATCATGGTGTAGAAGCTTCCGAGTGAATGAGGAAGGTAGACGCGGTCTAGCACTTCGATCTCATTTCCTTCGCAGTGCGCCATCATCGTAGAAACGAAATCGCCGGATCCGTCATAGCTGAACCCTGCAGCCCGGTCCCAGGGAGAGCAATAGTAAGCACTCGCGATGTGCGCGATGTGGTGCTCCAGACGGTGTTCCTGGAAGCTTAGTGAGTCGGCGTCCACTTCCAGAGAGCTGGCGAGCAGCGCTCGCAGGTCTTGCATTTGCTGCTTTCTCTGGCGCAGCTTGATGAAATTCAGAATCTTCGCGGGATTTGCCAGGGCGTATTGAACCTTTCGGGTGAGGTTCGCGTCACTATCCTGGCCGACAGCGACATGATCCACGTCGGTTATTTTTGCGCCGACTTCGTTTAAACAAGCCTTCACCGCAAGCGCCGGGAATCCCGCGTAGTGCTTGATGCGATTCAGTCGCTCCTCCGCGACCGCAAATACGATCCTCCCGTCTTCGACCATGGCAGCCGAAGCGTCCGCATGGAACATATTTAGCCCGAGAATCAGCATGATTCAACCTTCAAGGCTCCTCGTGAGGAATCGCACAAATCCGGGGTTGCTGGGCAGAGGGTCTGCCTTTCGACGACGAGCGATTTTCCTAGTGAACGAGAATCCACCGCTCGCAACGCCGCTAACGTCGAGGCTACGATCTGTTCGAATGGAATCGGCGAAGGTCCGCCCTGCTGAATTGCCCGAGTGAAGGCCTGCCATTCGGCCTCGTGACCCTTGTCTTGACGAAGGCGTGAGCGCTGGGCTGACCGGCGGCCATAACCAATCATCTCCAGGTGACGAAAATCCTCAAGCACTGCCGCGCACCCGCCGCCGAAGACTTCAAGGCGTTCCTTCGAAAAAGAACGATCGCCGCTGGTGACATACGTGATGGTTCCATGGCTGCCGTTGGCGAACCTCAGGGAAACTATGAAATCCTGATCGCTTTTCCCCACCGTTCGAGTCTCCACCTCTCGCGGCTCTGAATTAGTCAGGAATGAGAGGAGATCAATAAAGTGGCAGACTTCGCCAATGATACGTCCCCCACCTTGCTCTGAATCATTGATCCAGTGATCAGCGGCAAGCGGTCCTGCGTTCACCCGATAATGCAGTGTCAAAGGCTCGCGTATGGTGGAGAGGAATTGGTGGATTTGACGCGTCATGGGAGCAAAGCGGCGGTTGAAGCCCACCATCAGCAAAGGGGCGGAGTGGAGGTCGCGATACAAGGAAATCAGATCCATCAGTTCCGATTCGGTCAAGCACAGTGGCTTCTCGCAGAAAACGTGCTTGCCCGCTTTCAGGGCGGACGCTACCTGCCCTGCGTGCAGATGGTGTCTTGTGGCAATCACAACCGCGGTTATCGCTGGATCGCTGAAAATCTCGTCCTCATTTGCAGTGCAATATCGGAAACCGAACTTCCTTGCAGCGGCCCGGGAATGCGCACCGGTAGCCGCACAAACGCCAATCAATCCGCTCGCACGCTCACGCTTGATGGCAGGGATCAGGATGCTCGATGCGAAGTTTCCCGCTCCCAGGACGCCAACCCGGACATCGCTTGATTCAGCCTTTCTGCTCGATGGGACAAGCGTAAGACGCTGAGTGGGTCGAGCTTCACTCGAATAGGTGATGAGCACACCGAGCGCGTTTGATGTGGATGAGGCGATCAGCGAATAGGCGTGCTGAGCGTCCTCGATACCATAGCGGTGCGTGACGAGGGAACGCACGGCAATTTTGTGATCTGCAACGAGACGAAGGAACGCTTCCATGTTCCGAGTCTCGGTCCAGCGTACATAGCCGATGGGGTAATCGCGACCCTTCTGTTCATAGCACGCATCGTACCGTCCCGGGCCGTAGGATCTGGAGATTCGAAAATCCAGCTCTTTTTCGTAATACAGCTTGCGCTGCAGATCCATGCCAACAGTCCCCACGGCCACTATGACGCCGCGATCCCGAGCGACTCGGGCCGCGAGGTTCACAGGGTCGCTGCTGGAAGTCTCCGCGGTGATAAGCACGGCGTCTACGCCACGACCTGAAGAATGCAATGAGCACAGTGCGCTGAAATGCTCCGCCACGTGCGACGCGTCCACCGCTCCCCCCTGCACGGCAAGAGCAGCACGCTCCTGCCGCAGATCAAGGCCGAGTACGTGGCATCCCGCGGCCCGTAGGAGTTGCACGGTCAACTGCCCCAGCAGACCGAGACCTATCACTGCCACCACGTCGCCGAGCTTCACCTCTGCCGTGCGAATGCCGTGCAGGGCTACTGCACCGACGGTCGCAAATGCCGCCTCGTCGAAGGTCACGGCCTCGGATGGCAGGGTCGCGACAAGGAGCCGGGGTACGCAGGCAAATTCAGCGTGAACGGCGTACCCTGCCCCGGCGCAAGCCACGCGATCTCCAACTTGTATATCGTGGACGTCGTCGGCGATGGCGATGACGGTCCCAGCGCTGCTGTAACCCAATGCCGTGGGCTGATCAAGACGGCCACGTACCGCGTTAATGGTGGAAAAAAGTCCATCGCGTCGGAACTTCGCAATGACCTCGCGCACCAGGTCCGGCCGGGCTTTCGCTTTCTGGATCAGATTCTTTCTGGCAAATTCGGCGGAAGCACGCTCGGTCCCGGCTGAGACCAGGGACGCCGCAATGCGGACCAGTACGCATCCGGGCAGGAGCTTGGGCGAAGGCACGTCGGCAATTTCGATGTCGCCACCATTTGCGCGTTGCAGAACTTGTTTCATGCTGTCGCCACAAGAAAACTGGAATCCCGACTGTGCGCCGAAGGCTGTTTATCCATGAAGACCTGCATCCACAATTCGAGCGTCAGGAGTTGCCAAATCTGCATGGACCAGTCCCGCGTTCCATCCCGGTGCTCGCGAACGATTCTCCGGACCACGTTGGGCTGATCGGCTCCCCATTTTCTGAGACACATTGAAGGTTAGTTTCCGGCAAAATCAACCAACGAAGGAAGGGGGATTTGCCGTGAAGAGGAAGCGCTTTTCTGTGGAGCAGATCGTAGGAGTGTTAAAGCAAGCCGAACT